>NZ_FOYV01000001.1:0-1447267 GCF_900115175.1 Marinobacter gudaonensis | reverse complement strand
AAAAGCCCAGATACAGAATAATCAGCACCGCCAGTGCCGTGCCAATGTCGCCGGCAATGGAATTGCCGTCCAGCGGCTTGAGGGTCAGCAGGAATATCGGTGTGAGCGAGAAAATGAACAGCACCGCCAGAATGGTCCGGATGGTGGTGGCGGCGGTGGCCCGGCCCACCGGCACGCCGTGATGGTGCAGGTACCAGATCTGGGCAAACCCGCCCCCGGTGGCCATGGGCGTGATATTGGAAAAAAACAGATTGATAAACACCAGCCGGCACATGGCCGGAAACGGCACCCTGTGCCCCAAAGCCCGGAGCGTGAAGTACAGGCGCAAGCCGTCGGAGACAAAGTACACCAGTAACAGGGCGGCCACGGACAGCAGCGTGCCGGGGGCGATCAGCCGGTCATCAAAGGTGATGCTGCGGCCGGCGAACTGATCGTACACCGTGTACAGCCCGGCAAAGGTCAGGGCAAGAAACAGCAGACTGAACACCACGAGCCGTCGACTCGAAGCGCGTCTGGAATACTGAATGTCCGTTGAGTCCGTCATGGGCTGCCCGTCAGAGTGAGACGGGCAGTTTACAGGGTAGGGTGTGGTGGGTGTCCAGTGTCGGCCTAGTGGCCATAAACCATCATCGTGGTGTCGGTAATGGCAAAGTCGGTGAACTGGACGTTGCCGATACTGGTGCCGCCAATCTTGAACACCGGCATATCGATGTCAGCCCGGAACTCCACCTCGTGAATCGACAGGCCATCGTTACCGGACGCGGCGCTGGTGCCCCGCGACAGCTTGGCCGTGGCACTGGCCATGCCGAAATGGCCAACCGTGTCATCGCCCCGTCGGTTGTGAATCTGCAGCCCCTCAATGCCAACCGCGGCAAAGTTGAATACGAACAGCAGATCAGCGGCATCCCAGTTCAGGCTACCGTTGGTAATCTCGAAATGGGTATCCAGCTGCAACTCAGAGCCCGATACCTGATTACCGTTCGCCAGGGTGCGTGAAGAAGTGCCGCCATTACGGATGACCAGATCCGTGGGCCCGACATAACCCTGCAACAGCACATCCGAGAACAACGTGGCCGAACCCTCAGTGCCCGAGGCGGTGATGCTCTCCACCGCCAGCTCGAAATCCACCGCCTGCAGATAATCGTCAATGCTGGCCGGATCGCCGTAGTCGATCGCACCCAAGTGCATCACCAGATCACCACTGTTGAACTGCTTGCCAAAAGAGCCTGCCACGGAGTACTTCGCCAGAGCATCGGCCACATCCGGATCTGTCGGGTCCAACAACCCGGCATCAGCGCGCCGGGCAATCTCCGAAAAGCCGTGTTCCAGCACCTCACCGTCGCCGGCAATATCCACCGTCAGCTTCATGTTATCGAGCACCGTATCGTTCTGCCCCGACAACCTCAGCCCGTTCACATTCAGGGACCCCTCATCGGTCCAGCTCAGACGGTCAATGCTCAGCTTCGTTTCCAGCTCAATGGTCACCCCGGCCTGACCGGTTACCCCGGACATCGCACCATCGTCCAACGGCCGGAACTCCGCCATGGCCGGCAGAGGAAGCGACAACGCAAGCACCCAGAGCGAGAGCGTGGAAGGCAGGGTGTTTCGACGACAGGCAGAGGACTGAGTCATGGTGGCCCCAAAAGTCTGGTTTGTTGTTATCAACGGGAGCGAACAGGCACTACCCGGGCCGCAGGGGGACAGCACAACCAATGCAGCGGAATCTTTGGTTTGTTACAGACTGTTACGATACGAGGCGAGGAAAGAAAGATCTGTGAGCGATGTCACACCCGGACACCAGCAGAGGGTTAGGGGCGAAGCGGGCGGGACAAGCTTCCAAAACTGTGCGGAGCCATGGATGGCGAAGCCAAGCGTACAGGGACGTATTCACAGCGTGTTTTGGAAGCTTGTCCCGCCTGCTTTGCATGCTCCAATGTATGAAGGGCTACAGCGCGGTCAGGCGCCCAGAGCCTGCTGAATCAAAGCCTTCTGATGCTCCGCAAACTCCCGAATCAACGCCTGCGCCTTAACCGAATCCCGCGCCAGAACCGCCTGCGGCAGATTGGCAAAAAACTCACTGGTCTGCGCCAGGCCCCGCCGATAACGATCGGCGCTCAGATAATAGGCGCGACTCACCGCCGGCTTGAAATTCGACAACGCCTCCGTGAGATACGGATTGCCCACCACCTCGCAGCAGGCCTCCATCACCTCAAAGCTCGCCTCAACCACCGCTGAAATATCCGCCGCTGACGACTTCATCCGCTCCACCGCATTGTTCACCGCCGCCAGCATCTTCGGCTTGTCGCTCTCCTGCCAGCGCTCGCACAGCCGCACCGCCAGCATCATCAGCAAGTGCATATACACGTCATACAGTTCCGAGGCATGGGCCGAGTCCAGCCGGGTGGCCGAGGCGCCCTTGCGCGGCGTGTTCTCCACCAGATGCCAGCGCTCCAGCGTGTACAGGGCCTCCTTTACCGACGCGCGGCTAACCTTGAGCTCCCCGGCCAGGGTGGCCTCCTGAATACGCTCCCCGGGGCGAATCTGGCCAGTCATGATCCGCTCGGCCAGGTAGTTGGCGATCTGCTCCGCCAGGGTGTTTGGCACCTGAAAATCCATAAAGGCTCTCTGAACAGGTCGTAAAAACGGTCCGGCCTCGTTGGCAGTCCGGCCATCGTTGAAATGCGTGCGCATGAGTTTATCACAGCCTCTGAAGGTGCAAGCCCCAACGCCCTGATTCGGCGGCGTTCCTGAGATTTGTCAAAAAAGTTGCCTGCCAATGATTGACGACTGATGCATTGTAGGACAATAATGCAAAAAATGACAGGTGAGCGGAGATTCACCAACACGCATTCAAAGGTATGAATCCGATGGAGAGCCCAATGAGCACAACCCAGCTATCGATCCACCGCGAGGCCACCCGCCGGCGCATACTGTTGACCCTGAAAAAGTACAGCTACCTGATTGCCATGGTGCCCCTGGTACTGCCGCCCCTGCTGCTGGCCGCGGGCCAGGCCACAGACCTTGTTAACCTGTTCTCCTGGGGCGTGCCGGTAGTGGTGTTCGGGATCATTCCAGTGCTGGACATGCTGCTGGGAAAGGATTCCCTGAACCCCGATGAAGAGAGCGACGTGCCGCAGATGGTCGGCGAGCGCTTCTACAAAGCCATTACCCTGGGCTGGGTAGCCGGCTTTGCGGTGCTGCTGGTATGGAGCATGCTCGAACTGGCGTCCGGCACCTTCAACCTGGTGGGGGGTATCGGCTGGATCTTCTCCATCGGCATCGTCGGCGGCCTCGGCATCAACGTCGCCCACGAACTCATCCACAAAGACGACAAACTCGAAACCCGCGCCGGCGGCTTCCTGCTGGCTCTGGTGTGTTACGCCGGCTTCAAGGTTGAACACCTGAGAGGGCACCACGTGCATGTGTCAACTCCGGAAGACGCCTCTTCGTCCCGCTACAACCAATCGCTGTACAACTTCCTGCCCCAGGCCTATGTGCGCAATTTCCTGAACGCCTGGAAGCTGGAAGCCGAACGCCTGCAACGCAAGGGCCATAAAGCCCTCAGCTGGCGCAACGAACTGATCTGGTGGTACAGCATCAGCGCCCTGGTACTGGCGGTCTTCACCCTCGCCTTCGGCTGGCTCGGTGCCGCGTTCTTCCTGGGCCAGAGCTTCATCGCCTTCACCCTGCTGGAAATCGTCAACTACCTCGAACACTACGGCCTGCACCGCAGAAAACTCGACAACGGCCGCTACGAACGCACCACCCCCGAACACAGCTGGAACAGCAACTACTTCCTCACCAACGTCTTCCTGTTCCACCTCCAGCGCCACAGCGACCACCACGCCTGGGCCAAACGCCGTTACCAGATCCTCCGCGACCACGACATAGCCCCACAATTACCCGCCGGCTACGCCGCCATGGTGGTCCTGGCGTTGTTCCCACCACTCTGGCGGCGGGTGATGAACTCCAGAGTGGAGGCCTACTACAAAGGCGAAGAACACCAGTTGGCGAGTTAACCGACAAAAAAGAAGTCGTCATCTGTCTTTCCCAGGATGCCGGCAGCAAAGTGAGGCGGCAGGGGTGTGAGGGGGTTATTTCTGCAGGGAAACGAATGTCTGAGCAAAGCGAGTTCGGCTTCCCGGAAGAAATAGCCCCCTCATGCCCCGGCCAGCCCCCAGGTTCAGATCGGCAAGGAACCAACCTCCACACCCGGATCGGCCTGTACTCGAAGGCCCCCAAAGCTTCAGAGCGTCTCTGAAGAACCGCCGGCAATAAACCGGCCCTCAGGACCCCGGCGGTTAGTCTCTGGCCCCGGGGTCTTTTTTCGCGCTCTTTTCCCCGCCCTTGAAATCCCTCTGAAACGCACGCAGGTATATGGTTTGAACTCCGCGGCAAAAAGGGAAAACACAATGCCCAAGCATTTCGAACAGGCCCCCGGCCTTCACGACGACCCAGTTCCCGAAACCGAAGGTTACGTCTTCAACCAGACCATGATGCGCATCAAGGAGCCCGAGCGCTCCATGGACTTCTACACCCGGGTAATGGGCATGCGCCTGGTGCGCAAACTGGACTTCCCGGAAATGAAGTTCACCCTGTACTTCCTGGGATACCTGGACGACCGCCAGGCTGGCCTGGTGCCGCAGGACGACGCCCACCGCACCACCTACACCTTCGGCCGTGAAGCGGTGCTCGAACTGACCCACAACTGGGGCACCGAGGATGACAACGATTTTGGATACCACAACGGCAATGACGAACCACAGGGCTTCGGCCACATCGGTGTTGCTGTTCCAGACGTGTACGCCGCCTGCGACCGCTTTGAAAAGCTCGGTGTCGAGTTCGTTAAAAAGCCGGACGACGGCAAGATGAAGGGCCTGGCCTTTATCAAAGACCCGGACGGCTACTGGATTGAAATCCTGCAGCCGGACATGCTCGAAAGAAACCGCAAGGACGACTGAGGTCGTTTAATCCGCGCCGGCCTCCTGGCCGGCCGCGGGTTTGCTGCCGTAGCGGGAAGCCACAATCACCGCGGCAGTCAGTATCAGGGCGCCGGCAATGCCGATGGGCCCTAGAATTTCCTCCAGGAAAATCCACGCCAGCAGCGCCACAAACAGTGGCTCCAGTGTCACGATAATGCTGGAGAGCGTGGCCGGTGTGGTCTTCATGCCCGTGAAGAAGCACACATAGCCAATGCAGGTCGGCACCACGCCAATGTAGCCCACCATCAGCCAGTGCCGGAATTCCAGACTGGCCATCCCCTCGAAACCGCCGCTCAGCGCGACTACGGGCAGCAGAATCAGGGCTGCGGTGAAAAAACAGATAAAGGCCGTGGTGAACACCGGCGTGCCGGCGGAGCTGTAGCGGCTGGTGAGGGTAAACCCGGTGTACACACAAGCGGCCAGCAGCGCCATCAGAATGCCGGCGAGCCGCAGGGTGCCGCTGGTGTCCATGTCGCTCAGTACCAGCATGGCGGTGCCGGCAATGGCGGCGATCAGCGAGAGTACGGTTAACAGCCCCGGCTTCTCGCCCAGAATCGGCGCAGCGAGAATAGCCACCAGTACCGGCGGCAGGCAGAGCGCAATCAGCGTGGCGATGCCGGCGCCGGTGAGGTCCACGGCCAGAAGGTAGCTGCCCTGGTAGAACGCCTGGAACAGGCCGAGAGCAGCCAGCGGAATCAGCGCCTTACGGGTCAGGCTGCGTAGAGAGCTGCCGGGCACCCGGGCGCCGGGGTGCGCGCGCTCAAGGCGCACCTGCTCCCGGCGCATCAGCAGCCAGAAAAACGGCAAGGCCACCGCCAGCCGCAGAAAGCCCAGGGTAATGGCCTGCAGCTCTGTACCGGTAAACAGGAATTTCGCAACAATGCCCGTGGTCGCCCATAGCAGGGCTGCCAGGGCGATCAACAGGGCGCCTTGGATCATTCAATCATCAACACAATGAGCTCTTTGGGACCGTGAACACCGTAAGCCAGAGTCTGCTCGATGTCGGCGGTTTTGGACGGCCCAGAGATTAGCAGGGCATTGGTTGGCATGCCAGCGGCCCAGTTCTGGGCATGGATGGCCTCGTGGAAGGTGGTGTAGAGCTCCGAGGCCTTCAGCACGGCCACGTGAACCGGTGGCACCAGGCTCATCAGCCGGGGCTCATCCGGCGTTGGCCACAGGATCAGCGAGCCGGTTTCGGCAATGCCGCCCCGGGTGGAAGTAATGGAGGCATCCACCTCGTTGAACAGATGGGCCTGCCAGCTTTCAATGGGTTCGTCGTAAATCAGCAGTTCCGGCAGGTCGTCCCGGCCGGCGTTGCGCAGGGCCTGGCCAATCTCATGCTGCTTCGGAATCAGCAGGTTCCGTGCCCCGCGGGTGCCGAGCAACTCGGCCAACCGGTCCATCCAGCTGTCCTCGCTGCAATGGTGCACCTCGCCGTGCACCGACTCGATCATCTTCTCGAACCGCTCGATCCGCTCGGCGGTGGTCCAGTCCGGCCGCTCCAGCACCGAGAAATCACACTCGGGCGCGGTCAGCTCGCCACCGGTGCGGTTGCGCAGTCGCTGCAGAATCGTCTCCCGGGAACTCATTGTCCACGCTCCTTCATGCGCTGATGCAGGGTTTTGGCGGCCAGCTTCGGCGCCGTGCGGTAATCGGTCCAGGCGCCCACTTTTGAGGGTTGCAGGGCGCGGAACTTGCTGGCAACACCGGTGCCCAGGCGATACACGCCGGGGCTGGCATGCATCCACGCCCAGCCTTTCCAGATCAGCGCTTCCGTCGAACTGCGCTTGGCACCATGGCCACGCACCTTGGCCGGGTGCAGCTGGTCGCCGTCCACCGATTCCTGGCGCAGGCGCACCAGCAGGTCCGGAATGGGAATCTTCACCGGGCAGACTTCGCCGCAGGCGCCGCACAGGCTGGAGGCGCTGGGCAGGTGCCGGCCTTCGTCCAGGCCAATCAGGTGCGGCATCAGGATCTTGCCAATGGGGCCCGGGTAGGTGGTGCCGTAGGCGTGGCCGCCCACGCGGGTATACACCGGGCAGTGGTTCATGCAGGCGCCGCAGCGGATGCAGCGCAGGGTGTCCAGCAGCTCGTCGTCCTGGTAAATGGACGAGCGGCCGTTATCCACCAACACCACGTGCACTTCCTCGGGGCCGTCCAGCTCCTCGGCCTTGCGGGGCCCGGAAATCATGTTGAAGTAGGTGGTGATGTGCTGGCCGGTGGCCGAGCGGGTGAGCAGGGCCAGCAGACCGGTCACGTCCGCCATGGAGGGCACCACCTTCTCGATGCCGGTAACCGCAATGTGGCATTTGGGCACGGTGGTGGTCATGCGGCCGTTGCCCTCGTTCTCCACCAGACACAGGGTGCCGGTGTCGGCCACCGCGAAGTTCACCCCGGACACGCCCACATCGGCGTTCATGAACTTCTCCCGCAACTGCTGGCGGGCGCTGGCGGTCAGGTACTCCACGTCGTTGGAGAGATCGGTGCCGGTTTTCTCGTGCATCAGCTCCGAGATCTCACCGGTGTTCTTGTGAATTGCCGGCATGATGATGTGCGAGGGCGTCTCATCGGCCAGTTGCACAATGTACTCGCCCAGGTCCGATTCCAGAGCTTCAATACCCTGTTCTTCCAGGTAATGGTTCAGCTCCATTTCCTCGGAGACCATGGACTTGCCCTTGATCACCGTCTTCGCATCCCGGGCCTTGCAGATGTCCCGCACAATCCGGCACGCCTCGTCGCCGTCCACCGCCCAGTGCACCTTGATGCCATTCTCGGTGAGCTTCTGCTCCAGTTGCTCGAGCAGATCCGGCAGGTTGGCGAGCGCTTTCAGGCGGATGTTGGCGCCCAGATCCCGCAGCGTTTCCAGATCCCAGCCGTCAAAGGCGTTCTTGCGCTTGGACATAAGCCCGTCCATGGCGCTGCGGAAATTCTTGCGGATCTTGGGGTTATGAATGGCCGCGTGAACGCGAGGGTAGAACTCCTTCACATCAACGTGGTGGCCGGTGCGCTCGGCGGTCTCGCTCATGACTGGTGCCCTCCCTTATTGCCTTCACCTCGAGTCCGTGCCCAGAGGAAACTGAGAATGTGCTCGCCCCGAACCGGCTTCTGGTTCTTCTCGGCGTAGCCATCAATGTTCATCAGGCAGCCGCAGTCGGTCGTCACAAACCGCTGGGCGCCGGCGTCCACCAGCGTGTCTACCTTCTCGCTCACCATGGCGCCGGAGATTTCCGGATGGCGCACCGCAAAGGTCCCGCCAAAGCCGCAGCACTCCTCCGGCCGTGCCTGCTCCACCAGGTTCACGTTCTTCAGCTGGCCCAGCAGCTTCGGGCCCACTTCGGCCACGCCCATTTCCCGGCGCGCCGAGCAGGAGGTATGCATGGCCACGGTGGTGGGTTCGCCGAGGTCTTCCAGTTTGATATGGCAAACGTTGAGCAGGAAGTCAGTCAGTTCCCACACCCGCCCGGCGATCTCGGCCGCCTTCACCTCGTCGGAGGTGTCCTTGAACAGGTCCGGGTAGTGCTTGCGCATCATGCCGCCACAGGAGCCGGAGGGCACCACAATGGGCCAGTCTTCCGGAAACAGGTCCAGCTGGGCGCGGGCCACCGACCGGGCCTGGTCGTGGTAGCCGGAGGTATAGGCCGGTTGCCCGCAGCAGGTCTGGTTCTGGGGAAACAGCACCTCAATGCCTTCCCGCTCCAGCAACTCCACACCGGCAATGCCCGCATCGGGGTAGAACAGGTCCACCAGGCAGGTGCCGTAGAAATAGACTTTGGAAGGTTTGGACGGATAAACCTTGATGGGATCAACCATGGGCCAACGCTCGAATTTTCTGGATTGTTATCCGGCAATAATAGGGTGGTGAAGCGGGCGTTGCCAGACGACTTTAGGGGCAGTCGGAGGCTAGGGAGGGAAAGCAAAGATGGGCGGAAAACGAAGGGCTAAAAAGGGCAGCGGTGGAATCCGCTGCCCCGGGGGTGTTACTCAACAGTCAGGCGATCAGCGTTCTTCGCCAGGGTGGCCTCGCCAATGCCTTTCACGTTGGCGAGGTCAGTTGTTGCCGCGAACGGGCCGTTGGCTTCACGGTAGGCAACAATCGCTTCGGCCTTGCTCTCGCCAATCCCGCTGAGGCTGGCCAGGGTGGCAACATCGGCGGTGTTGATGTTAACAGCGGCGTCCTGGGCTTGGGCAAAGCCGGTCACCAGGCTGAACAGCAATACGAGGGTTGCGAAAAGGGGGGTGCGGTTCATGGAATGTACTCCTGAGATTTGCGTTTTTGGTTGTGTGCCAGGGCGCAAAGCAGCAGAAGCGTATTGTGACAAAACAGAGACGGGTGTGTTCGAGCGAAGGAAGTGCACGGACGGGATCACATTCCCTGTAATCCCCGTTTCCGTGGCTGACCCCTGCCTGGTCCTTCAGGCGTGCGACTCATCCTGAGCGCGTCTTCCCTGTGGTCATCCCTGTGCATCCCGATCCTTCGGGTAACTCCAAATCCCTGGAGTTCTCATCCCTGATGCTTCTATCCATGAAGCTTCCATCCGTGAAGCCTCAATCCTTGAAGCTCTCGTCCTTGAGCCAACGTTCCATGCTGGCTTGTCATCCCTGACACTGATCATTCTACCGGGAGCCGGATCGGACAATACCGGACAATGGCGTCGGGGTTTGTGAGATATATCTTACGAACCTGTAAGCTTTTCGGCGGCTCTCAAAATGAACGTGAGTTCAGTGTTTAAGGGGTCTGCGGGGCAATTTGTTGCCCGTTGCGGTGAGCTTCTGCGGCCTCGCGGATTCGCTCCATGGTGATCTCGCGAACCGCTTTCTGGCTGGCGCGAATGTGGTGGGTCAACCGGTCGGCGGCTTCGGTGGCCATGCCACTGCGCAACGCTTCCAGAATGGCGGCGTGTTCCACGTAGGTGGCGTCCACCCGATCGTCCCGGGTGAAGTCCAGGCGCCGGATGATCCGCAGCCGGTCGGTGATCTCCCGGTGAATGCGCGTCATCTCCCGGTTGCCGGCCGCAGCCACCAGGTCACAATGAAAGCTCTCGTCCAGCGCCCGCACGGTACTGCCGACGGCCCTCTCGGAGGGGTGGTCCGGGTTCCAGATGGCTGTCAGCGTGCGAATGGCCGGCGGCTCCTCGTCCAGGCCGCAGATCTTGTGCATCGCGGCCCTCTCGAGGGTGATCCGCAGGTCGTAGAGCTCTTCCACCTGCCGGAAATCAAACGGCTTCACCTGCCAGCCGCTGCGGAACAGCACCTCCACGTAGCCTTCCCGCTGCAACCGGTACAACGCTTCCCGCACCGGCGTGCGGCTGGCATTCAGGCGCGTGCCCACATCGCCCTCGCTGAACTTGTCACCGGGGATCAGGCGGAACTCAAAGATGTCGTCCTTCAGGGCTTCGTAAACCCTGTCTGCCATGGACTCTTTTCTTTTGGTGTTTGTTGCCATGTTCTTTTCGTTCGCCCCTTGTTTTGATTCCGGGTTGCCTCTTGGGTGGAGTTTGGCCGCTGGGCGCGGCTATCGGGAAGGCTTTGCAAAAGACGCCGTGAACCCATCCATGGGGGCTTGATCGCAGCATCCCTGCTGCTCACACTTTTGCAAAGCCTTCCCGACATCCACGCCCGACTCCCTTGTCCGAAAGCCGGTGGTGGCAGGTCTGTCACAGACTGTGAGCAGCATGGATGCTGCGATCAAGCCTACATGGACGTATTCACGGCGTGTCTGTGACAGACCTGCCACCATCGGCTAAACCCCCAAGCCAGCGGCCAGAGGCGGCCAAACTCCGAAGTCAAAGCCAGACCAAACCTCAAACCTTGATGCTCAACAAAGGCTCCCCCGGAGTAACGGCTTTGCCAGGCTCCACATGCATGGCACTGATCTCCCCGGCCTGGGTCGCGTTTATCTCGAATTCCATTTTCATAGCCTCCACGATCACCAATGGATCACCCTCGGCCACGGTATCGCCCGGTTTCACCAGGCACTTCCAGATGTTGCCGGCAATCTCCGCGCTCACCAGTTCGCCGAATTTCGCGAGATCAGACACCTCCGGTTTGGGCGGTGCCTTGGCGAGTTTGTCCAGTTCCGCGGCTTCGCTGTCTTTCCACAGGGCCACCTCTTTAGCATAGGCCGCCTGCTGTAGTTCGCGGAACTCGGCGATGGAGTCGGCGTTGGCGTCCAGGAAGGCCTGGTGGGATTTGAGGTCGAAGGTTTCTTCCTCAATTTTCACCGTCAGCTGGCCGGCGCGGAACTGGTCGCGCATTTCGTTCAGTTCGGCTTCGGTGACCGGGTAGTAGCACACCTGGTCGAAGAACCGCAGCAGCCAGGGGGCGCCTTCGGCGAACTGGGGGTTCTTCAGGTATTTGTTCCAGATGGGCAGGGTGCGGCCGACCAGCTGGTAGCCGCCGGGGGAATCCATGCCGTAGATGCACATGTACACGCCGCCGATGCCCACGGTGCCCTCGGCCGTGTAGGTGCGGGCCGGGTTGTACTTGGAGGTGAGCATGCGGTGCCTCGGGTCCAGCGGAACCGCGCAGGGTGCGCCGAGGTAGACGTCGCCCAGGCCCAGCACCAGGTATCTTGCCGAGAACAGGATGTCGCGGACGGCCTCGCGGCTGGGCAGGCCGTTGATGCGTTGCATGAAGTCGACGTTGTTGGGCAGCCAGGGGGCGGTGTCGCGCACCGACTGGCGGTATTTGTCGACGGCTTCCAGGGTGGCGCTGTCTTCGAAGGCCATGGGCAGGTGAATGACCCGGCTGCGCACTTTCAGCTCATCGGTGGGCGGCAGGGTGGCTTCCAGGTCCAGCAGGTAGGTCATCAGCGCTTCCTGCGTGAGAATCCGGGCGTCGTAGCGCAATTGCAGCGAGCGCACGCCCGGCGAGAGCTCCAGCAGGCCGTTGGGTTGCACGTCGGCGATGGCTTCCATCAGGGCGTGGATGCGCAGGCGGAAGCCCAGGTCCATCACGTTGGGGCCGTATTCCAGCAGGATGTACTGGTCGCCGGCCTGGCGGTAGGTCACTTCCGGGCGCCCATCGGTTTCGGCCAGGTGGGCCAGGATGGTGGCGGACAGGCCGTTCACCGGTTCAAGATCCGGCTTCACCAGGTCTACCATCGGCGGTGCCATCAGGCTCTTGATGGCCAGTTCCTGGCGCTCGGAGAGTTTCACGGCGGTGTCGTTATCGATGGCCACGAACCGGATCGTATCGCCGGGTTTCACCTGGCCGACCTTCCACAGCTCCGCCTTGGCGATGGTCACCGGGCACACAAAGCCGCCCAGGCTGGGGCCGTCCTTGGTGAGGATGACCGGCATGTCGCCGGTGAAGTTGATAGAGCCGATCGCGTATTCGCAGTCATGGATGTTGGAGGGGTGCAGCCCCGCCTCGCCGCCGTCGGCCCGGGTGAATTCGGGCTTGGGTCCGTTCAGGCGGATGCCCAGGCGGTTGGAGTTGTAGTGCACTTCCCAGTCCTGCTCGAAGAACTTCTCGATGGACTTTTCGGTGAAGAAATCCGGGGCGCCGTGGGGGCCATAGAGCACGCCGATTTCCCAATGGTCCGGATAGTCGGGGATCAGGTCCGGATCCGCCGGGGCCGGGTCGTGGGTCGGTGCCGTGGTGGTGCAGGCCGGCAGATCGATCTGGCTGATGCCGAGCATGTCGCCGGGTCGCAAAGGCCGTCCGCCGTGGCCGCCGAACTGGCCGAGGGCGAAGGTGGAGCGGCTGCCCAGGTACACCGGCACATCAAAGCCACCGCGCACCGCCAGATAGGTGCGGCAGCCCTTGATAGCCTTGCCCACCGCCAGAACCTGGCCGGCCTTCACAGTGATGGGTTTCCAGAATTCCACCGGTTTGTCGTCCAGGGTCGCGTCTGTAAGCGCACCGGTGAGGGCAACCACGGAGTCCTTGTGGAACTTCAGGCTGGGGCCGATCAGGGTGGCTTCCAGGCCGGCGGCTTCGGTGTGGTTGCCGACAATGCGGTTGGCAATCCGGAAGGCGTAGTCGTCCATGGGACCACTGGGCGGCACGCCGATGTTCCAGTAGCCCACGCGGCCGGGATAGTCCTGCACGGTGGTGTAGGTGCCTGGTTTGACCACTTCGGCCACCGAGGGTTTGAAATCGAAACTCTCCAGGGCGCGGGTAGAGACAATGCCATCGGCAAAGCTCTGCTGGGCCACCACCTGGCGCAGGTAATCCAGGTTGGTGGCAATGCCCATCAGCCGGGTTTCCGCCAGGGCGGCTTTCAGTTTGGCCAGGGCCTCGTGCCGGTCTTGGCCGTGCACAATCAGCTTGGCGATCATGGGGTCGTAATGGGCGGACACCTCGCTGCCGTTTTCCACCCAGGTATCGACCCGTACGCCGTCTTCCGGCCAGTGCACGTCGGTCAGCTCACCGGGGGAGGGCTGGAAGTCCTTCAAGGGATCTTCGGCGTAGATGCGCACCTCCATGGAGGCGCCGTTCAGAGCCGGCTCGAAGTTCGCCAGGTCCGGGCTTTCGCCGGCGGCGATTTTCAGCATCCATTCGATCAGGTCCAGGCCGGTGACCGACTCGGTGACCGGGTGCTCAACCTGTAAGCGGGTATTCACTTCCAGGAAGTAGAACTCGTCCCGGTCGGCGTCGTAGATGTACTCCACGGTGCCCGCGGAGCGGTAATTTACCGACTGCCCGAGGGAGACGGCGGCATCCAGCATCTTCTGGCGAGTGGCCACCGGTAGGTTCGGTGCCGGGGTTTCCTCCACCACTTTCTGGTTCCGGCGCTGCAGCGAGCAGTCCCGTTCGCCCAGGGCCACCACATTGCCGGCGCCATCGCCGAACATCTGCACTTCCACATGGCGGGCCCGGGCGATGAAGCGCTCCAGGAACACGCCGCTGTCATTAAAGAAGCTCTGGCCCTGGCGGCGCACGGTTTCAAAGGCGTCGCGCAATTCACTGTCACTGTTGCAGCGGGTCAGGCCGATGCCGCCACCGCCGGCGGTGCTCTTCAGCATCACCGGGTAGCCCAGGCGCTCGGCGGTTTGCAGGGCTTCGTCCAGGCTTTCCAGCAGGCCGCTGCCCGGGGCCAGGGGCACACCGGCGGCTTCCGCCAATTCCCGGGCCCGGTGCTTCAGGCCGAATTCGCGCATCTGGTCGGCCGTGGGGCCGATAAAGGCAATGCCATCGGCCTCGCAGGCCTCGGCGAAGTCCGCGTTCTCGGAGAGAAAGCCATACCCCGGAATAATCGCCTCGGCGCCGGTGTGCTTCGCCGCCGACAGGATTTGGGCCTTGTCCAGGTAGGTTTCGCTGGCGCCGTTACCGGTGAGTGCCACGGATTCATCGGCCAGGGTCACGTGCAGGCTGTGGCGATCCTGGTGGGAGTAGACAGCCACGCTGCCAACGCCGATGGCCTTGAGGGTGCGGATGGTGCGAACGGCGATTTCGCCTCGGTTGGCGATCAGAACTTTGCTAAACATGATGGCGGTTCTCCTTATGCCGTGCCGGATTTGAGTGCGTTGATGTAGGCGCGCCAGCCGCCGAATTCGGTGACATCCCGGGCGCCATCGAAGCCGTAGCCTTCGCAGATAAAGCCGTTCACCCAGCGGCCATCGGCCAGCTCCACGTTGCCGATGCCGAGCGGTGCAGGAATCAGGTCCACGAAGGAGCCAAACGCCGAGGCGGGCATTTCCCAGACTTCCACGATGATTTGCTCGCCTTCACCAGCGGCCACTCTTTTCAGGCCCGGTTTCGGCGGCGTGGTGTTGGGCAGGGCGTACAACCGGTAGTTGGCGGAGGTGGTGGTCTGCTCCAGCAGCACCGAGAAGCGCTCGGTCAGCTGGGTGTTCAGGGGCATGCCGCTGAGGTGAGCGCCCACTACCGCCACTTGCACGGTGGGCGTTGATATGGCCGCGCCGGGCTCTTCTTCGGGGCGGGGTTTGTCGGTGGCGCCCAATTTGGTGGGGTGGGCGTTCAGCCATTGGCAGGCCAGGTGCTGCAGCTCCGCATCCTTCCAGGCGCCGCTGATGAGCGTGACGCCGAACGGCAGGCCGTCGTCCCGGAAGCCGGCGGGCACGGCCAGGGCGCTCATGTCCGCCAGGTTCACGAAGTTGGTATAGGTGCCCAGCTGGCTGTTCAGGGTTACCGGGTCGGCGTTCACCGCCTCAATGGTGGGCGCCGTTGGCGCCGTAGGCACCAGCAGAGCGTCGATATCGGCCAGTAGCGCGTCGATCTCCCGTTGCAGTTCTTCCTTGCGGTACTGGGCCTTGAAGGTATCGGTGGCGCTGAACTTTCCGCCGTTGCCGATAATGCCTTTCACCACCGGGTTCATCTCCCCGGCGTGGCTGGCCATGAATGCTTCCACGGCGGCGTGGCGCTCGGCCACCCAAGGGCCCTCATAAAGCAGCGCCGCCAGTTCCAGCATGGGGCTGAAATTCAGGGGAACGACCTCCACATCCAGCCCACGCCACAGGCTGATGGCGGTGTTCCAGGCCGCTTCCGCGTTCTGGTCGCCAAACCATTGCGGATGCTCGGGAATGGCGAGTCGTCTGATCGGGCCGGGACGGCGCAGGGCAGGGCCATCCAGGGGCAGGGCGTAAGGCGCCTTGCGTGAGAAGGCATCGCCGGCATCGAAACCGGCCATGGCCTCCGATACCCGCCCGGCGTCGTTGACTGTCAGCGCAAAGATCGAGACGCAATCCAGCGAGCGACAGGCCGGCACCACGCCGCGAATGCTGAACAGGCCCTTGGTCGGCTTCAGGCCGACCAGGTTGTTCAGGCCTGCCGGCACCCGGCCGGAGCCGGCGGTGTCGGTGCCCAGGGAAAACGGCACCAGGCCCCGGGCCACTACCGACGCTGAGCCGGAACTGGAACCACCGCTGACCACCTCCGGCTTGAAGCTGTTGGGCACCGCGCCATAAGGGGAGCGGGTGCCGACCAGGCCGGTGGCGAACTGGTCCAGATTGGTCTTGCCGATCACCACCGCGCCGGCGGCTTTCAGGCGCGCGATGACCTTGGCGTCCTGTTCCGGGGTGTAGGCAAAGGCCGGGCAGGCGGCGGTGGTTTTGAAGCCCTCGGCGTCGATGTTGTCCTTGGCGGCGAATGGAACGCCATAAAGAGGCAGTGCACCTTTGTCGCCACCCGCGGCTTCCAGAGTCTGGTCCAGGTCTGCCAGTGCGCGGCTGAGGCCATCGCCGTCGAGCAGGGAGATCCAGGCGGCATCCTCAGTATCCAGCCCGCTCAGCAGTTCGCCCAGCAGCGCTGCCGGCGATGCGCCCTCTCTGTAGGCGTTCTGCCAGTCCTTGATGGTCCATCCGAGTGTTGAAGGCATTGGTTGTCCTCATGTGCGATTCATCTTGTATACATGTGGAATGGCAATGCCTGTGCCATTTGCGGATTTTTCTTGATTAACATTTAAAAACAGAGGGTTATGGTTTTTGTGCGTGAGGTCGCGCTGGCGAGGCCTGCCCAATGCCGGTGCGGGCGCACCAAAACTGGTCTGTAAAACAGGGGGTTGGCGGGGTGTAAGCAGGTGCAGGGTGGGGGTCTGTCGGCTTGTATACTAGTTAACTGATTGTTTTAGCTAAATTTGCAGGGAATGTGGAACAGCAGATGCAGAGGCTCCGGTGCGTTTCATGACGAACTGCACGCTTCAACACACGACTAAAGGCAAGACCCAACTCAAGAAAAGGACGCACGACATGAGCTTCAAAAAACACGTGAAACTGGGCCTCTCTGCACTCGCACTTTCCATCTCCTTTAATTCCGTGGCAGCGGAAGACCCCATCAAGGTGGGCATCCTGCACAGCCTCTCCGGCACCATGGCCATCAGTGAAACCGTACTCAAAGACACTGTTGAAATGCTGATCGAGCAACAGAACGCCAAGGGCGGTGTGCTCGGTCGCCAGATGGAAGCGGTGGTTGTAGACCCGGCCTCCAACTGGCCGCTGTTCGCGGAAAAAGCCCGGGAGCTGCTGGCCCAGGAAAAAGTGGACGTGATCTTCGGCAACTGGACCTCGGTTTCCCGCAAATCGGTACTGCCGGTGGTGGAAGAGCTGAACGGCCTGCTGTTCTACCCGGTGCAGTACGAGGGTGAGGAATCCTCCGAGAACGTGTTCTACACCGGCGCGGCGCCCAACCAGCAGGCGATTCCGGCGGTGAACTACCTGATGAATGAAATCGGCGTGGAGCGCTGGGTGCTGGCGGGCACGGATTACGTGTACCCGCGCACCACCAACAAGATCCTTGAGACCTACCTGATGGACAAAGGGGTGGCCAAGGAAGACATCATGATCAACTACACCCCGTTTGGTCATTCCGACTGGCAGAACATCGTCTCCGACATCAAGCGCTTCGGCTCCGCCGGCAAGAAAACTGCCGTGGTGTCCACCATCAACGGCGATGCCAACGTGCCGTTCTACCGCGAGCTGGGCAACCAGGGCATTTCTGCCGCCGACATCCCGGTGGTGGCCTTCTCCGTGGGTGAGCAGGAACTCTCCGGCATCGACACCGCGCCGCTGGTGGGCCACCTGGCCGCCTGGAACTACTTCATGAGCGTGGACAACGACGCCAACTACGCCTTCATCGACCAGTGGATCGAGTACACCGGCAAGGAAGACGCCGTAACCAACGACCCGATGGAAGCCCACTACATCGGCTTCAACATGTACGTTGAGGCGGTGAAGAAAGCCGGCACCACCGACGTGGACGCGGTGAAAGACGCCATCATCGGCGTAACCGTGCCCAACCTCACCGGCGGCTACGCCACCATGATGCCCAACCATCACATCACCAAGCCGGTGCTGATTGGCGAGATCCAGGACAACGGCCAGTTCTCCGTGGTGTGGGAAACCCCGGCCACCGTGGCGGGCGATGCCTGGTCTGACTTCCTGCCGGGTTCCCGCGACATGATCGCCGACTGGCGCAAGCCGCTGTTCTGCGGAACCTTCAACACCGCCACCGGCACCTGCGGCGCCTCTGCCGGCGAAATGGCGATGGAAGCCGAGTAAGGCTCAAACGGCCTTGCCATATTGGGCGAGCGCCAAGGACAGCCGGGGGTGGCAGAGTTGCCCCCGGCAGTCACCCCGCACCACGCTTTCAACCAACAGGACATTCTCATGAGCATCTGCCGATCGCTCACATTGCTGCTGATGGCTGCGTTATCCCTGCTCTCGCTCCCGGCGACAGCGCAGGACACCGACCCTGGCAAAGCCCTTCTGATCAACCTTGCCGAGGCACCGGCCAACAAGGTGGAAGAGGCGGTGAATGCCATTGTCAGCAGCGGCGACGAACGGGCCAGGGGCTGGCTCGAAGCATACGGGGCCAACCGCCTCAGCCGGATAGAAGACACCGGGCAGGTGGTGCTGGTACTGAACAACCGGGGCCGGGACTGGGAAATCGCCGACCCGCTTACTGGCGAAAACCTGGGCGAAATCTCCCGCCGAGAGCTGGACAGAGTGGCCATCAACAACCGCATCCGGGGCCAGCTTGAGGGCATACTCGCCATGCTGGACCTGAACGCCAAAGACCCGGACGTGCGGGAAGCCTCCGCCCGGGACATGATGGGCAAGGTGGACGCCTCCCTGGTGGCGCCGCTGGAAGCACGGCTAGAGGTGGAAGACAACGCCGCCGTGCGCAACCGAATTGAAGAAGCCCTGGCCATTTACCGGGTAGGCGAGGGCAACCTGGAGGCCGTGGACGTGCTGGCCGGCAGCCTGCACCCTCGCGCCCGCGCTGCCCTGAACGAGGCCGTGCGAGGTGACAACGAGGCACTGGCCAACCGGGCGGCCAAGGCCCTGGAAAGCATCGAACAGAAACTGAAACTAAACCGCGCCGCCGAGACCCTCTATTTCGGGCTTTCTCTCGGCTCGGTGCTGGTCCTGGCTGCCATCGGCCTGGCCATCACCTTCGGCGTAATGGGCGTGATCAACATGGCCCACGGCGAGCTGATCATGCTGGGTGCCTACACCACCTGGGGCATGCAGCAACTGCTGCCGGGCCAGCCTGGCCTCGCGCTGATTCTCTCGATACCCGCCGGCTTCCTGGTGGCCGCCACCGCCGGCATCATCATCGAACGCAGCGTGATCCAGTACCTGAAAGGCCGACCGCTGGAAACCCTGCTGGCCACCTTCGGCATCAGCCTGATCCTGCAGCAGCTGGTACGCACGGTGATCTCCCCACAGAACCGCACCGTGGTAACGCCGGACTGGATGAGCGGCTCCCTGGTGATTAACGACGCCCTCTCGCTCACGTTGAACCGCCTGTACGTGCTGGCCTTCGCCCTGATTGTCTTCACCGGCCTGATGCTGATCATGCGCAAGACCCGCCTGGGCCTGGAAGTGCGCGCCGTAACCCAGAACCGCGCCATGGCCCGCTCCATGGGCATCCGTGCCACCCGGGTGGACATTATGACCTTTGCCCTGGGCTCCGGCGTTGCCGGCCTGGCCGGGGTGGCGCTCTCCCAGCTCACCAACGTGGGCCCGAACCTGGGCCAGAACTACATCATCGATTCCTTCATGGTGGTGGTTTTCGGTGGCGTCGGTAACCTCTGGGGCACGCTCATTGCCGGGCTTTCCCTGGGCACCATCAACCAGCTGCTCGAACCCTGGGCCGGTGCCGTACTCGCCAAGATCATTGTGCTGGTGTTCATCATCCTGTTTATCCAGAAACGGCCGAAGGGATTGTTCCCTCAAAAGGGCCGCGCAGCAGAAGGTTAAGTTATGTGGCTGACAAGACCCCTGCGTGAGCGATCCACGCAAATTTTCCTGGGTGTGCTGTTCGCAGCCCTGGTGGTGGTGACCTTCCTCCACCTGTTCATACCCCAGGGCAGCGCCCTGCATGTGAGCGCTTTTACCGTGACCTTGCTGGGCAAATACCTGTGTTACGCCCTGCTTGCGGTGGCCGTCGATCTGGTGTGGGGTTACCTCGGTATCCTCAGCCTGGGCCACGGCGCCTTCTTTGCCCTCGGCGGCTACGCCATGGGCATGTACCTGATGCGCCAGATTGGTGATCGCGGCGTGTATGGCGATCCCATCCTGCCGGACTTCATGGTGTTCCTGAACTGGCAGGAGCTGCCCTGGTTCTGGCACGGCTTCGACATGGCCTGGTTTGCCTTCCTCATGGTGCTGCTGGCTCCGGGCCTGCTGGCGCTGGTGTTCGGCTTCCTGGCCTTCCGCTCACGGGTGACCGGGGTGTACCTCTCCATCATCACCCAGGCGCTGACCTTCGCCCTGATGCTGGCCTTCTTCCGCAACGAGATGGGCTTTGGTGGCAATAACGGCCTCACCGACTTCAAGGACATTCTCGGCTTCAACCTGCGCACCGACGCCACCCGCCTCGGGCTGTTCATCGCCACCGGCATTGCCCTGGCCATCGGCTACGTGATCTGCCGCGGCATTGTGACCAGTAAGCTGGGCCGGGTGAGCGTGGCCTGCCGCGATGCCGAGGCCCGCACTCGCTTCCTGGGCTACCGGGTGGAGCGGGTGCAGCTGTTCGTGTTCGTGGTCTCCGCCATGCTGGCGGGTGTGGCCGGGGCGCTGTATGTGCCTCAGGTAGGCATCATCAACCCCAGCGAATTCTCGCCGCTGTTCTCTATCGAGATCGTGGTGTGGGTGGCCCTGGGTGGCCGGGCAACGCTCTACGGCGCGGTGATCGGCGCCATCCTGGTGAACTACGCCAAAACCGTGTTCACCGGCATCATGCCGGACGCCTGGCTGTTCGCCCTCGGCGGCCTGTTTGTGCTGGTGACCGTGTTCCTGCCCAAGGGCATTGCCGGGCTGCTGCAGAAGCGCCGCAAAGCCAACACCGATGACGACACACCCACCGGGCAGGAGGCCACCGCATGAGCATTTTTCAGGAACTGGCCGACCGCGAGCACGTATTCGAGTTTCTTACCCAGGTGCAATCGCCGGTGGACGTGCGCCACGGCCCGATTCTGTACCTGGAAGACGTGAACGTGAGCTTTGACGGATTCAAGGCCATCAACAACCTCAACCTCACCATCGACGACGGCGAGCTGCGCTGCATCATCGGGCCTAATGGCGCGGGCAAAACCACCATGATGGACATCATCACCGGTAAAACCCGGCCGGACACCGGCTCCGTGTGGTTCGGCAGCCACCACAACCTGCTCACCATGAACGAGCCGGACATCGCAAGCCTGGGCATCGGCCGCAAGTTCCAGAAGCCGACGGTGTTCGAAGCGCTCACCGTGTTCGAAAACCTGGAACTGGCCATGGCGGCAGACAAGCGCGTGTTCCCCACGCTCACCGCCATCATGAAACCGGAATTCCGGGACCGCATCGACGAAGTGCTCGAGATGATCGGCCTGAAAGACCTGCGGGTCCGCCTGGCCGGCATCCTCTCCCACGGCCAGAAGCAGTGGCTGGAAATCGGCATGCTGCTGATGCAGAAGCCGCGCCTGTTGCTGGTGGACGAACCGGTGGCCGGCATGACCGAACAGGAAATGGAACGCACCGCCGAACTGCTCACCAGCCTGGCCGGCAAACAGTCGGTTGTAGTGGTGGAACACGACATGGGCTTCGTGCGCTCCATCGCCAGAAAAGTGACCGTGCTGCACCAGGGCAGCGTGCTGGCCGAAGGCACCATGGACCAGGTCTCCAACGACCCGGAAGTGATCAAGGTTTACCTGGGGGAGGAGGCGTAATGCTGAAGATCCAGAAGCTCAACCAGTTTTACGGCGAAAGCCACACCCTCTGGGATCTGGACCTGGACGTACCCCAGGGCCAGTGCACCTGCGTAATGGGCCGCAACGGCGTGGGCAAGACCACCCTGATGAAATGCATCATGGGTGAGGAAACCACCAAGAGCGGCAGCATCGAATTTGCTGGCGACGTGGAACTCACCAAAAAGAAGGTGGAAGACCGCTCCCGGCTGGGCATTGGCTACGTGCCCCAGGGCCGACAGATCTTCCCGCTGCTGACCGTGGAAGAAAACCTGCGCACCGGGCTGGCGGTGCGCAAGGACGGCAGCAAGAAAATCCCCGAGCGGGTGTACGAGCTGTTCCCGGTACTCAAGGAAATGCGGCACCGGAGAGGCGGCGACCTGTCTGGTGGGCAGCAACAGCAACTGGCTATTGGCAGGGCGTTGGTGATTGAGCCCAGGCTGCTGATTCTGGATGAGCCAGGGGAGGGGATTCAGCCGAATATTGTGGCGCAGATTGGGGAGGTTATTCGTCGATTGATCGAAGAGGATGGGCTTACCGTTCTTCTGGTTGAGCAGAAGTTGCCGTTTGCTAGGAAGTATGCGGATCGGTTTGCGATTTTGGATCGGGGGAGGAGGGTTGCTGAGGATGAGATTGCAGGTCTGTCGGATGCGCTGATCAAAAAGCACCTGACTGTGTGATCGATTAAAGCAAAGAGCTACTGATAAGTGCATAAAGCCGCTCGCGGAACCGGGCGGTTTTCTTCTATCCGGTTTACCAAAATTTACGTCCCACCTGTAGGAAGTTTCCTTACGATTAGGCTAGTGTGTAGCTATAAGAAACGGACTGACGCCGCTGTTAAGGATAACGGATGGACCACACTCAGCTACTGCACGCCCTCCAGAACAACGTTCCGACCGAGATTTGGTATCTAATACCCCTGTTTCTCGTGGCGGCGGTCATCAAATCGCCCTGTTTCAAAGGTAGGGCCGGGGAAGCGGTGGTTAACCTATACGCCAAACTCTTTCTCGATAAAAGCCGTTATCACCTGATCAAGAACGTTACCCTGGATACGGTGAAGCGCATTTCCCGGTTATCAGAGCAAAAGCTCAAAAATGGCTGTCGGATGCGAGCGTTCTTACATATTTATGTAGAGTAGCGGGCCGAACAGTGAAGGAGGTTTTCTTGCAAAGAAATCTGTTAGTAATGATCGTTCTCGTGACGCTATTGCCGCTTGGACTCCAAGCTGCAGATGATGTTGCTGTGAATAATACCCAGCAGCAGGAGGTAGCGGCGCTTGACGCTCAGAAGTTTCGTGACGACATCGAGAGTTTAAATCGTTCATTCGATGAGGTGAGACGCGATCAACTCAACTACAAGATTGAAAATAGTTTACTTAAGGAAGTTTATTCTTCAAATCTTGAAACCGTAAATACGGTTATGACGATTGCTCTTGCGTTGTTCACAGTTCTCGGTTTTTTAGGTGTTCGAGGAATATTTTCGCTCCGAGGGGAGTTTCGTGGTGAGCTGAGTACATTTCAAAATGTGACGAGTGAGGCTCAAAAACGGTTGGATGAAATCGAACGGTCACACAAGAACATATCGGAACAAATCCATCGACTAAACAGAGAAAATGAGGAACAGAACGCTCGCATTAGCACAATGGAGTTGCATGATCAGGCTGCCTCCGCATTTCAGAAGAATGATTTCGAACGTACAATTGAGTTGATGAGTTTGGCTCTGGAGGCCAATCCTCAAGATGTAGAAGCCATGAATCAGAAAGCCATGGCGTATATCTCGACGGGCAAATACACCGAAGCGGCTGCGCTTCTAAACAAGGCTATTGAAGTTAATCCTGATTTCTCTTCGGCTGTTCAGAACCTTCTTGAGGCCTTGATTTGTGCTGGTCGTATTGAAGACTTTGATATTGTTCTGAATAAACATCGATTTGAAATAGCAAAAACTCTTCATTTAGAGGAATACTTGACCGCGTTGCGCCTTTTTAAGACGGATCAGGTAGAGATTTTGTACTCGCATATGATTGAACATATTGAATCTCTATCACAGCCAGATGAAGCTGGCTGGTGCCTCGACTGGAATTTTGAAGATATCAAAAGAGCGACTAAATCATCATACGGAACTAATCACAGAAAGGCGTTAATTGTCTACACGGATGTTTTGTCGGGAGATTTGTCGCCAATAAATGGCTTGGCGCGCATTCGGGAATTGCAGGTCATAGACTTAGAAAGTTTTCAGTTGTGAGGAAATTGGTTTCCTGCTGATATTTAATGTCTTAATATCAATTAGATCAGCATTTTTAATAAAGTGAGTATCGTATGAAAGAAATATTAGAAAAATTTGCCAAGGCTCAGGAAAGCTTGGTTACGCAACAGTCAGATTTCTCCCTTTCAGCAATAGCGGAAATGGTAAAGTTTGAGTCTATAGATATTTCTCCGCATTATCAGAGGCGGGATCGTTGGCATGTTGAAAAGCAGTCAGCTTTAATTGAATCATTTTTATTAAACATACCCGTACCACCAGTTTATCTATCTGAAGATGAATATGGTACCTATACTGTAATTGATGGAAAGCAGAGGATTACGAGTATTTTTGAGTTTTTGTCTGGAAAGTTCAAATTGAAGGATCTTAAAGAGGTCCCGGAGTTGAATGGTTTTACCTTTGAAGAGCTTCCTTCCCAGCTAAAGCGCGCACTGTCCATTAGACCTTTTATGCGTGTAATAACCTTGCTTAAGCAATCAGATCCTGAGCTTAAATACGAAGTTTTCCTGAGGCTAAATACGGGTGGGGAAAAGCTAAAGGCCCAAGAAATCAGAAATGTAGCGTTCGCCGGTCCTCTAAATGAACTGCTTTTCGAGCTGTCTGAAAATGAGTTTATCAAAAGAAAGCTTAAAATAACTTCGTCAAAGTCAGCTCAGTATCGAAACATGGATGATTTAGAGCTGATTTTAAGGTTCTTTACGATTCACGATAGATGGCAGAGTTTTGGGAAAAAAATCGCTATCGCCATGGATGATTTCATGGCAGAGAATCAGTTTGGTGACGTAGGTAGGCTACGGAATCTTTTCAACTTTTCCATTGAAGGATGCCAGAGAATATGGGGAGAGTTGGCATTTCAGAAACCACTGAATAATGGTTGGCGTGATCAGCTTATTGCACCATTATTTGATGCGCAGATGGTTGCAGTTTCTTTGATAGATGAAGCAAGAGTTTCAGAGCTTGAGGAGCACAGTGATGAGGTCCTAAATGCAACTCGAGAACTATATTACAATGACCCGGAGTTTCACAAGGCGGTTACACAAGCTACTGGTGATTCCTTAGCTATTAGGAACAGAATATCAAAGCTCAAAAATATGCTTGAAACTGTTGAGGTTTGATATGCCATCCGCCAAGGCAGATTTTGTAGAACGCATTAGGTGTTTGGATGCTTCAATTGATACTGACTCAGTTCAGAATAAGGCACTAGCTGAAATACAGCATAATTCAATTGCCAGAATGCTAAGAAACGGGCTTGCAGTAGTAAGCTTCGCTTCCCTCGAAGATTTCATTAAAAAGCGGTCTTCTGAAGCAATGGCCGAGGTTAGCAAATGCACTATTTCCTTTTCTGAATTACCAGAAAAGCTGCAGCGCGCTGCAACGTACGAAGTTCTGTCTGCTCTTAACTATCAATTAAGTCTCTTAGATAAAGAAGATAAGCCTGCATATATTCAAGAGCATGCACTGAGGATTTCATCAACGGCTACTCCAAACTTCGAGTTATCAAGTCATACATTCGCTCATGCCCAAGCTAATGTTAGCGGTACTGCTATTGCAGATGTATTGAAATGTTTCAACGTCGAGGACCCCTGGCGTCAAATGTCCAAAATCGCTTCTGATTTGGGACTGACTTCAGGACTGTCATTGGCAGAAATTTTTCGAAGTGCGGCGATTAGACGGCATCGTGCTGCTCATGTTGCTGGTGCCGACACGCCTCCTACGGACATAAAACAATTTGTGAGGGAAGCTTTTTCTATAGCGATAACCTTTGACGCTTTACTTTCCAAGGCGATTCAGAAACTTCTTGAAAATGATGATGATTATATTCGTAAAGGCCTGAAGCTAAGCGCTGATAGTGTTAACTTTAGAACTATAAAGTTTATTGATAATAAGTGGAAAGAGTATAAAGGGAATTCCGCACGTGCATTCCGAACCTCCAATGACTATCAAGAATTATCAAGAGAGGCGAGGCGCAGAGCACTGACGTCGAAAGAGTTAATCGTGGAATTTGACCAGGCAGGGCTTGTAACATGGTGGGAATGCCAATAAGGGTGCTTTAAAAAGGGAAGGTGTGGAGAGTCTATTTCTTGGCACTTTTAACTTAGAAAGTCTGCTTATCCCGCACCTTACTTCGAAAGAGTTGTCTATCCCTAAGGCGGTCGCTCAGCTTTTCGCACCCAGGAAAACTGGGACTGGGAAAACTGCGACAGATTTAGTAATGCGGTTGGTTGGACAAGGTGGCGCGCTTTCCCGGAGACATTCCCTTTTCCCATTCAGCTTCCTCCCCCGGCGCAGGCAAAAACCGCCCAAACTCGATCATCTGGGTCGCCGGAATGTCCTGCAGATAGATCCAGACATCTTCAGCTGTGATGTCGACGATTTGTGCGATTTCTTGCAGCATCTGGCTCATCAGGGCCTGTTTGATCTCGACGTTTCTGCCCTCCCGCACCAGGCCGTGCACATACACCTGAGGCGCGGTATTCACTCTGCCTCCCACAAAGTGGTCGCCCTCATTGGCCGCAGAAAACAGAACCTGGGCGAAGAACCGGGGAGCGCGGGTTTGGGCATTATGGGCCGCTGTGATGGCCTCGGCGATCTGTGATTTATGCTGCGGCGACAGAGACAGATTCGCGACCGTGACGGTGTAAGTGGGCATGGGAAACTCCTGCCATGGGTTGTACGTTTGCAGTGGATATCGCCACTATGGGAGTGAAGCGGGCTTGTTTCACTATAGCAACGCTTATCTGCCTGGCCCTGGCGATTTACGCTGCCGATCACGGTAGGGCGGTTGTAGGTGAATGAAGACGGTGTGGTTATGCAAAAATAGATCTGTCCCGGTTTTCCGGTTGTGTGACTGTAGCCCGACGTCTGAAAACAACAGAAACGGATCTGGAGTCCTCTATGAAACCCGCCCAACGCCCCGGCAGTTCTCTTTCCAGCCCTGATTTTGCAAGCCTGCAGGGTGTCTGGCGTTCCCAGGGTTACGGCACTGTGTTGCTGATCGAGGAAGATGGGTACACCCTTTTTGAAGAAACCAGCATCAGCTGCCTGAAGATTCATGAGGGCAGTATTGAAGAACTTGGCCACTATTACGATGACTTGGCGGTATCCCCGGGTGGCCAGGCGTTCAGTGCCCATCGGGTAACGGGCGTAGCACGCATCAGCTTCCGTCGCCTGAAAGGATTGCCCGCCACTGTTACTGAAAGTCAGAGGCACAGGGCAAAGGATCCGCAATACAACTTTGACGTTTTCTGGCGAACCTTTCACGAGCAATACGCCCTGTTTGAACTCAAGGGTGTGGCCTGGGACCAGGCGCATCAGCACTATCTTCCCCAGATTAACGCGAACCCATCACAGGAAACGCTCTTTGCCATCATGGTTGCGATGCTACGGCCCCTGCGGGATGGCCATATTCGTCTGCATTCACCCTTGGGGCATTACCGGGCAGGTGCCGAGCCGGCGCTGTTCAGGCGGCTGATACGAGAACTTGAAGACGCCAATGATGACCGGGAGCTCACCAGCTACCTGGGCGATCTCAACGAGTCGGCGCGTGACGTGATCCATGAGGATTATCTCGCAGGCGCCGTTAACCATGGCGGCAACCGGCTGGTGGAGTGGGGGCGCCTTAATGACCTCATCGGCTACCTGAATATCCGGGCCATGGCCGGGCAAAGCGGCAAGTCAGGCAAACCGGCGGCGGATCTCAATGCAGTCGACAATGTGATGAAGCGGGTGCTGGCAGAGGTTGGCGAGCTGCCCAATCTGGTGATCGATCTTCGCAATAATGGTGGAGGGTACGATGGTGTCGCACTGCGTTTTGCAGCGTACCTGATGGATCGCAAACGGCTGGCGTTCACCAAGTCAGCCCGTCATGGCAATGGATTCACCGGAAAGCAGTCTGTCTATGTCACGCCTGCCATTGAGACATATCAGGGCAACCTGTTTGTGCTGACCAGCGAGCTAACGGCCAGTGCCGCAGAAATTTTCGTGCTCTCATTGCTGCAGCATCCCCGTCTCACGCTTATTGGCGAGCCTACCCAGGGCATCCTTTCCGACACGCTTGAGCGACATCTGCCAAATGGCTGGCACCTGACCTTGTCCAATGAAATCTACCGGGCCTACGACGGTGAGATCTACGAAGATGTCGGCATCCCGCCGCACATCCGTCTCAAGTACCTTGGCCGAAAAGGGCGTGAGGAAGGCAAAGATCCGATGCTGGAGCGGGTCATTAAGCTGGTCCGAAAATAGGGACAGATTTATTTCTTTGGATACGATACTGTGTAGAGGTTGAATGCTGCCAAGTGCGGCCTTGCTCCCAGTTTTCACTCGTTCACAACCGTTCAATCATCCCACACAACGCATCCAACCCCATCGGTCAGTGCAGACCTTTGCGACGCACACTGGTTTTTTGCGGTTAGCCCATTTCGAAAAACATCTATCAAACAAGAGCTATCAAGCAATCATGACGAGAAAGACATTAGGTTTAACCGGAAAACGCAATAAAGATGCTAAGCCAGTGGCTGAGGAAGCCGAAGCCGTGGTTGAGGATGTAGGTGAGGCTGATCCACAAAAACGTTTTCTGAATGCTGTGGCAATCAATCCGGCGCCGGGGATTCGCCTGGAGTCGGGTTCCGAACAGCTCACGGTGCGCGCGATGGATTTGATCACGCCGATTGGAATGGGGCAGCGGGGATTGATCGTTGCACCGCCGGGGTCTGGGAAATCGACGGTTTTAAAACACATTTGCCAGGCGGTGGGGAAAGCGTATCCCGAGATTAAACTTTACGCGCTATTGGTAGATGAGCGACCTGAAGAGGTCACTGATTTCAGGCGTAGCGTGCCGGCTGAGGTACACGCTTCTTCTTCGGATGAGAGCTATGCGCATCACGTTCGCGTTGCCGATGAACTGCTTGATCTCGCCCGCCAACAAGCCGGAGAGGGGCACAACGTGATGATTGTGATTGATTCTCTCACGCGGCTTTCGCGTGTGCACAATGCGGAGCGCAAGAGCAGCGGTCGCACTATGTCGGGCGGGGTGGATGCCCGAGCGATGGAGATCCCGCGAAGGTTGTTTGGCTCGGCGCGAAACCTTGAGAATGGCGGCTCGCTGACCATTCTGGCAACCGTTCTGGTGGATACCGGCAGCCGTATGGACCAGGTTATCTTTGAGGAATTTAAGGGCACGGGGAACATGGAGCTGGTTTTATCGAGAGAGGTTGCGAATCAGCGAATCTTTCCCGCGCTGGATATTTCGAAAAGCAGCACACGCCGTGAAGAGCTGCTGTTGGATCCAAAAGACTTAGACAAGATAAGAGCATTGCGCCGGGCCCTTGGCGGTCTCAAGCCGCTGGAGGGCACAAAAAGGCTGGTTGAGCTGCTCGAGAAGTACCCCACAAATGCCGAGCTTCTGAAAAACATCCCCGTCAAGGGTGGTTTCGAGAACATCGTCAAGATCGGCTAGAGCAGCTTCTGTGAGAATGACCTTCCATGGTTTCATTTCCATGAATTCCCTGTCTAGGAGTTGGACGACGTTAACACCCGATCAATAATCCCACACAACGCATCCAATCCATCCGTCAGCGCGGCCGGCCCCGGCTGAAGAATCAGCGGTGATTTGATCTCATACAGGTGGTTGTTCGCCACGGCTGGAATATCCCGCCAGCCGGGCCGAGCGGCGACTTGCTCCGGGCGGAATTTACGCCCGCACCAGGAGCCGATGATGATGTCTGGTTTGCGCTGGATGACGTCTTCGGGGTTCTCGATGATGCGCTCCCGGGCACCGGGCTCGGCTGCCCGTTCCGGAAAGATATCCTCGCCACCGGCAATGCCGATCAGCTCCGACACCCAGCCAATTCCGGTGATCATTGGGTCGCCCCATTCCTCGAAGTAGACCCGGGGGCGATTGGGCGCCGCTCTTTCCGCTCTGATTCCTTCAATCCTGTCGGATAGCGCCTGGGCGTAGGCGTCGGTTTGGTCCGTGAGGCCCAGTATGCCGCCGAGGGTTCGGATCATCGAAAGGATGCCCGCGACGGTGCGTTGATTGAAGATGTGCACGGCCACGCCGCTGCGCACCAGCTCGGCTGCGATGTCGGCCTGCATGTCTGAGAACCCCACCACCAGGTCTGGCTTCAGTTCCAGGATTTTCCCGATCTTGGCGGAGGTGAAGGCAGAGACCTTGGGCTTTTCCTTCCGTGCTCTTTCGGGCCTGACGGTGAAGCCGGATATACCGACGATGCGATCCTCAGCGCCGATGGCGTAGAGGGTTTCTGTGGTTTCTTCGGTTAGGCAGACAATTCGCTGGGGATAATTCATCGGGGCACTATAACGCTGAAGCGGGAGATTTGCGCGTTGGGATGTTAGTCGCAGACCCGAACGTCATCCCCAAGCCCAATCTCCCCCGCCTCAACCACCCGCGTTGTGATTCCGCCATGCCCCCGCATGGCGTTGTAACCACCAGGCCCAAGCGCGGTCTCCATCTTGCTGCATGGGTGGCAAAGGCCGGTGTATTCCAGCACCACGCTGCCAATTCGGAATTGCTTGCCCTTCAGCGCCAGCAGGTTCAGGCCAGACACCACGATGTTGCGCCGGAAAACCTCGGGTGCGATGGCCTCGCGGTGAAGACAGGAGGCAATGGCGCTCAGGTGCTCCTGCTGGATCAGGGTGACCTGGCGTTTGCTGGTGTCGCGACCCTTGAATCGGTCGCCCTCCAGGCCCTTGCCCGGGGTTACCGCCACGCTGTTGAGGACCTGCATGGGCTCACCGCGTGCGGGACGGATGCCAATCCATTCCACGCGGCCGCATTGGGGGAGGGTATCCAGCAGGGTTTGAAGTGGGGTTGGTTCAGGCATCGGTGCTCGCTCGTTCACAGGGGCGAAACAGCTTCGCCCTCCGATAGTCACGAAGGTACCAAAAAATTGGAGAAAACCCAGTCTTTTGGCCAGGCGTAAGCGCACTGTTTGTGGCAGCGCGCCATCAGAGGAGTGGGAGTGCTTTTCGCACCCATTTTGGGTATGATTGTACCTTTATTGGGTATTTTAGGGGTTGTATGGGAAATCAACAGCACTCGACACAAATGGGAATGGCGGACGCGCTTTTCCCCTCAACTCGGCAAAAGGTTTTAAAGCTCTTTTTCTTGAGGCCCGATACCGAATTTGCTCTACGTGAGGTAATCGATGCGGTTGGTGCAGGGTCGGGCGCAGTGCAACGAGAAGTGGCGCGGCTGGTAGATTGTGGACTTGTTTTTCAAGATCTACGAGGCCGGCAAAAGCGCTACAGGGTAAATCGAGAATCCCCGATTTACGCTGAGCTTGCTTCTCTGGTGACAAAATTGCTTGGCCCAGAATCTCAGATCAATGCGGCGTTGCAACCACTGTACCCTGAGATTGATGTTGCGTTGCTTTACGGCTCAGTGGCGAAGGGTGTTGATCACGCAGGAAGCGATGTTGATCTGTTGTTAGTATCCGACACTGTGAGTCTGGAAGATATTTTCGAAACACTTGATCCGGCAGAACGTTCGCTCGCCCGCACCATTAATCCCACGGTGTATACTCGAAGCGACTTCACAAGCCGTCTTGTGAAACAGCAGTCTTTCCTTACCAGGGTCCTGGATGGGCCTTACATCCTACTTAAAGGGAATTTGGATGAATTCGGAATCTCTCGACAATCTGGTCAAGATTAATAAGCTCCATCGGGAGCCTCCCGATGTGGAAGAAATCAAAGGATTGATACGCTCTGGGACCGTTCGTTTGAACGATGCACGTCTCGAATCGCTAAGCATCGAAAGCCGTTTTGATCTCTCGTATAACGCTGCACATGCGCTGTCCCTGGCTGCCTTACGGCATTGCGGCTATCGGTCGGACAATCGCTATCTCGTTTTTCAATGTTTACAGCACACCCTGGGGTTGTCGGCGGCGAAATGGCGAGTGCTTGATCAAGCTCATAAAAAGAGAAATCTGGCGGAATATGAGGGGGAGATCGACCTGAGCCCATCCCTGGTTCAGAGTGTTCTCCAAATTGCAGAAGAGATCGAGCATGCCGTGTTCAAGCTGACGGGCGATTGAAGGAATCTTGATGAATAACGCTTTTTCGCATTGGTTCAGGGCGCTGTGGCATGGTTCGGATTGAAATGAGTGGTCAGGATAAAACTGACCAAATCTCTGATTGGGAAATTAAACGTTCAAGAACGTCTTTTGACCTGGAAGTCCGTTTCCCGTCCGGAAAGACCTTTCGACGGCCATTGGCCGATTGCAAGATAGAACCGACAGAGGTCTTCGAAAATTGCCTGCTCTCGAAAGATTCGGGACGCTCCTACCAAGAGGCAAAGAAGGTCGCTGTGTTTGGTAAAAAGCAGGCGCTGGTTCGCTATCCCAATTCAGAAAAGGATTATTTATTCAAACGAGAAAATGTTGTTATTGAGCAATCTGCCAATTTCAAACAGGGTACGGTTTACCAATACTTTCTTAAGGTCGCCGAGGCGAGAGCAAGAACAGGTGCGTCGACAAAAGATGACGAGGCGTTTTCGCCGGATAGCCTCTTACAGAACCAGCTAGATAAACTTCTGCCGAATCCTGATTCGGTATTGAACGCCTACTTCTCAGGTGCATCTTTGTCCCGAGAAGCTCCTGAACAACTCATATTTCCATTCGGTCTTAATGAAAGTCAGCTTTTAGCAACCCGGCGGGCTTTCCAATCTCAGGTAAGCGTTATTCAGGGCCCTCCTGGAACGGGCAAAACGCAGACCATCTTGAACATCATCGCTAACATTCTCCTGCAGGGAAAAACCGTTGCGGTTTTGTCCAATGCCAACTCGGCGGTGGAGAATATCTATGAAAAACTGAAGACTCATGACCTCGACTATCTATCGGCGCAGCTGGGGAATCGTGACAACCGTAACCGGTTCTTTGAAGATCCACCTTCGATCCCCGAGTTAGCCTCCGCACCAGCAGACGTCGTACCCACTCTAATGGACATCACTCGACAGCTCGGTGCGATTGAGAAGGTACTTGATGCTCAAACCAAAGCGGCTTTGTTAAAGGCCGATATTAGAGAGTTGTTGGCAGAAGCCCGCCATTTAACGCAGTGGATAGAGGATGATCCGGAATCCGCTGGTGAGTGTTTCGACTCGAAGCTTTCAGCGAAGTACCAATTTCCCGTAAGCCAACTAATCGAACTGATCGCATTTTTAAACCTTCTAGAAGACAAACCCATCTCTCTGCGCGATCGCCTGACACTTTTCTTCCGTTACCGAATTGTCCGTACGAAATATTTTCGCACCACGAAGCAGCGAAATGGCCTTGTACAGCTGCTTCAGAAGCAATATTACGAGAGAGCCCTGCAACAGAAAGAGCTAGAGCTGGAAACTGTCCAAAAGACTCTTCAAGACAACGATCTGGAAGCGTTGATGCTCGAAATTGCCAAGTCATCTCTTGCGTATTTGCGGTCAGAGTTGGGTCGGAGGAAATGGCCGCACATCGATTTGAACGGGGCGGCTCATCGCCAATTGCCCAAGGACTTTTTTCAGCGTTTTCCGATTGTCGGAAGCAGTACCCACTCGGTTTTGGCATCGCTAGGGGCTGGCACTGTGCTTGATTATGCCATCATCGATGAGGCCTCCCAGCAGGACATCTTGCCCGGAATTCTGGCAATGAGCTGTGCCCGCAACCTTATTATTGTTGGCGATACAAAACAGCTCAAACCGGTTCTTAAACCGATCGAGCTGGCTCCGCCCGACGAGAAATACGACTGTTCAACGCAAAGTTTGCTTGATTCATGTCTCAAGGTTTTCGGTGAGACCGCACCGGTCACTTTGCTGAGAGAGCATTACCGATGTGACCCCATGATCATTCAATTCTGCAACCAGCAGTTTTACGATAACCAACTCATCCCCATGACCGAGGGGACGCATCCAGATCCCATGCGGCTGATTGTTACAGCCAAAGGTAATCACGCTCGAGGATTCAAAAACCTTCGTGAAATAGACTCGATTCTCCACACTCTGGAGGGCGCTGAGAAAGGACTGTCTGAAGATTTGGATGGGCGAGGTTTTATCGCGCCTTACAATGCTCAGGTGGATCTTGCGGAAGGGGCATTGCCCGCTGATTTCGCGAGTAAAACTGCGCACAAATTCCAGGGCAGGGAGTGCGATGAAATCGTTTTTTCCACAGTTCTGGACAAAAAGTCTGCAGATGACCATCAGCAGACAAGTTTTGTCGATGACCCTCAACTTGTTAACGTTGCTGTTTCACGTGCAAAAAAGCAATTCACCCTCGTAACAGGCGACGAGGTATTCAATAGAGCGCAAGGCCATATTGCGGCACTGGTCAGGTATATCGAGTATTACGGTTCTGGCGGGCCGAATCAGGTCATCAGGTCCCCTGTGGTCTCGGCATTCGACTTGTTGTATCGAGAGTATGACAGCTCGCTGAACCGATTGAAGAATCTGCTTCGATCTTCGGACTCTGACTTCAAGTCAGAGCAAATCGTTGCCCAGATTCTTCGTGAATCCCTTACTCGGGATTCCAATCGGGATCTCAAAGTTTTCCCCCAAATTCCCTTGAATCAGATCGTTTCCGCCCGTTCGCTGTCACTGACGAAAGACGAAACAGCATTTTTGCACTCCCGAAGTAGCTGCGACTTTGTCATTTATTACAAAGTCGGCAAGAAACCCCTTGCGGTGATTGAAGTAGACGGCGGGTCACATGAGTCAGATGTTCAGCGGCGTCGGGACGCCTTGAAGGACAGTATTCTCCGAAAAGCAGGCGTTGAAATACTGCGGTTGAGTACCGTCCAGAGCCAGATTGAAGAACGTATCGCCAAGTTCTTGCATCGAATACAGGGTTACTCACTTCAGTAAGCTAGTAAAATCCAGTCTGAGTGTTGAAACCCAAATCGGGTAAAAATATACCCATTTTAGGTATCTTGGCGAGCATACAGGATTCAGTTCGAGTCGCTTTCGATTGTAACCAGCCCCTTCTCCGGCTGGCACACCAAAGGGGAAATTGTTCAAAAACCGGGACAGAGCTTTTTCCGGATTTCTTATCGAGATCCATTTTTGCTGGTTCACTGTTAGGCCAGCCGTCACAAGGAATCTAAAATGCGAAGGAAACGCACAACAGACTGGCCGCTGCTCTGGTCAGCGGTAAAGGATCATGCCGGCTCCTTTTTCTTGCTCCTGAGCATGGGGCTGATATTCGCATCTGCCGGAGGCGGGGTTTTCTTTCTTGGCTTTGGTGAATGGGGGGCCATGTTATTCGGTGGATTCTTTGCACTGATTGGCCTCGCTCTGTTTGTCTATTCTTTTGTAAGCGCCCACTCAAGCATCGGTTATTACTACGGCCTGGCCCTGTTGAGAAAGTACGGCATGGAAGTGGATGGCGTTCTGACTCGGAAAGAGGCGGAGTGCCAGTTAAATCAGGTTTTTGACCACAACAACAGGTTGAAAGGCGAGTATTACAGCTGTCATCTGCTCGTTGAATTTGACTATCAGTTCAACGGGCGCAACCACAGCGGGGCGTATTATCTGAACAAGGCCGATCTGTTCGATAAACTTCGCGAAGGGGATCGTTTGCCGCTGAAGGTGTTGCGGCTCGACCCTTCAGTCCACAAGGTTCGGGAGCGTCGGCTGTCCAACATGCTCAGGGGGCGTGAGCCCGAGCAGCCGTCTCAGATTCCTGCTGGGGCGGAGATTTCTCAGTTGGCGTGAGTGAAGTGCATTTTGCCGGCACCGCCAAAGCCAGCCTCCGGGATCTCGCAGAAGAGTTCGACGGGATGAATGACGGGAAACGCGTGACTCTGCCGCACTGAACGCATTCCTTAACTTTCCGTAACCTGTTGAAATATAACGTTATCGTAACGGGTGGTGTTACTCGCACGTTTGGTACTCTCGAAGTGATGGCAAATCTGACAAGTGGCGGATGGGGCGATGGATACCGTGGTTTCCTGCCTGTCCCACGGAGCTGGTCAGATAACCTGAACCATGGGAGTTATGTCTATGAACATCAAATCACTGCTGGTTTTTTTGACGTTGAGTGCCACCTCACTGGGTGCTGTGGCCGATGACACCGCCGACGCAGCCCTGGGTGGCGGTATCGGTGGCGCGATTGGAGCTGCCATTGGCAATGAGGTAGGTGGCCGGGATGGTGCTATCCTCGGTGGTGCCGTCGGTGCGGCAACGGGAACCGCCATTACCACACGGGATCACGATAGAGACTACTATCGGGACCATGATCGTCGCCGCTACGACCATGACGATCACCGCTCGTACCGGAAGTCCCGCGGCCATTTCTGCCCGCCGGGGCAGGCGAAGAAGGGTAACTGCTGAATTGCGACGGGCCAGCGTGATTACGCTGGCCTCGTTCTGCTGCGGCTATCGAGAAACCACCCTCTACTCTAGGGCGCTAGTTAGCCGCAGCACTTCTTGAATTTGAGTCCACTACCGCAGCTGCAGGCGTCGTTTCGGGAGGGTGGCTTCACCGTTGTCACTGTCCCACCTTTGTTCAGGATAGCGGTGAGCTCGTTGATGGATTCAACAGCGCCCTCGCCGGTATCAACCGTAATCGTCGCGTGCAGCTTCGCCTCGGCCACCTGAGCCTCAATCTCCTGCTTGCGCGCCTCGTTGGTCACTACCAGCGTGAGCGGGTATTTCTTACTGCCGCTCTTCTGGCTGGCTTTGGTCTGAAATCCGCCATAGGCGGTGTGGTGCTGGCGGGCGTCCTGCCTGCCCTTGTAGAAAAATTTGTCTGACATGCTGAAATCCTGATGGGAAAATGCCCGAGCTGCTGCCGGGAGGAGTCTTTTAGCATGCTTGTGGGAACGGCGATATAGGCAGAACTATTTTTCAGGCGTTTCTCGGTTATGCGGGTTGGGCGTTCCTTCGCTCGGCGTTTTGGGGTGGTTGCTTGTGGCGCCCGAGGCAATGAGTTTGCGCCAGCAGTTGGGTTTTGATTTGGCGAGGTCTTTATAGCTGTTTGCTGGTGGATTCACAATCAACGCCTGACTAAGCTCAGTTGATACGTGTTAGAGGACAGACTTGTGATCAGGAAATGGCTCAGTCAATGGCGCTCGGAATCGCTGGATCCGCTCTCTCGGAACATAGGCATCGCGAAAACCAACCTCCTGGATCTCGCGGGAGAATTCGACAGTCCCGCCCTGCGGGAGCGAATCGATGACATTATCCGGTTCGTCGGTACCTACGATAAACGGGCACTGGTCGCCAGTTACCGGTCTCAGTTAGACACGATGTTTGATGAGCTTGCGAGCTCCCAGGACGGCGACCGTGTAGAAGCCGTCTTCATTGAACACGATTTGTGGAGTCAGAAGGCGGTGATGGCCTGCTTCGGGGGCGGGGACTATGCACTCATGGACGGATCCGATTATCTCGATTCCGGTGCGTTCGGAGATCACCTGATCACCCTGACTGGGGAGTTCGATTACTCGGAACTCTGGTCGGTCATTGACGAAGATGAGTTATCCGGCTTCGAAGACAGCCACTGCCCGGACAGTGGTTTGTTGGGGTTCACCAAGGACTACCTCGCGGCGGTGTCTTTCCTGTACATGAGTCGGGCGCTTCAGGAGTTGCAGGAGGCCCGTACCTCTGCCCACCTGGTGAATCGCGTTCATGTTTATGCCAATGAGCACGACGGCGAGCACGTGACCTTGTCCGCTCCTTTTTCTGAGTAACGCCTTTTAAAATTCCAGTGCCCACATCGACAGCGATGTTGGTGTTACTCAGTCCAGAAAGGCTTCCGGGCTTCCTGTTCGGCATCGACTCTTGAGATGCCGATGTCTCGCAGCATGAAGTCAGGCAGGCGGGCAAGTTGTCGGCGAGTTCTCCAGTTCACATGCCATCTGCTGATTCTATGGATCAGACTGTTTTTAACGGCTTTACTGTTGTGAACGTATCTGGCTGCCTGAGCAGAGGAGGAAGCGGCTGACATTGTGGTTCTCCTTTACTGTAAAGTTCAGGCTTATTGTTTCGTTTGGACTGCGGCCGGACAAACGGGTTAAACTGGCAAATACTTAATTTAAAGTTAACCGTAGGTTGTGGGTATGCAGGTGCTTCCTCCCCTCAGGGCTCTACAGGCTTTCCGGTACGCAGCCAGAGATCTCAGCTTTAAAGCTGCGGCTGAGGCGCTGAACATCTCCAATGCGGCGGTCAGCTCACATATTCGGGGGCTGGAAGAGTTTCTTGGAATGAAGCTGTTCGTGAGACTGACTCGAGAGGTGAAACTGACCCCTGAAGGAAGCCGTCTGTCGGGATTCATTGAAACGGGCTTTCAGGAGATTGAACGGGGAATTGCCACGTTTGCGCCGAATTCAGACCCGACAAATCTGAAAGTGTCGACGTTGCCCTCTTTTGCAAACCGTTGGTTGATGCCCAGAATCAGTCGGTTTCAGGACAAGTACCCTCATGTAAAGCTCAGTATCATGCCCAGCTTCAGCCTGGTGGACTTTCAAGGTGATGGTGTTGATCTGGCCGTTCGTTTCGGGAAGGGAAATTATCCCGGGCTGGAGTCCCGGCTATTCATGGAAGAATCCCTTGTTGTGGTTTGCCACGAGGCGCTTGTTGGGGACCGCAAAATCGAGATTTCTGACCTCGCAGCCTTGCCCTGGCTCGTTGATGAATCCATTGATATGCAGGGCTCATGGACCGAGTTTCAGAAAGCCCTTGGTATTGATATTCCCGACACGGCTATCAAACTCGCCGTGAATGAGGCATCTGCCCAGGTAGAAGCGGTTCTTGCCGGACGTGGCATTTCCTTGGTTCGCTACACCCTGGTCGCCGATATGCTGGAAGCCGGGCTCTTGATCCGGCCGATCAATTTCTCGATGCCCGCGGAGTATCACTACTACCTGGTTGCCCCAGAGGCCAAGTTCAGAACCGAAAAGGTCAGAGCATTTGTGTCCTGGATTTCCTCGGAGATTTCCTGAAGCCTTTTCCTTTTCCCAAGGCTCTGAAAAGCCGAATGAAAGCATCCCGGCGAGCGGCCTGGTTGCGCCTTTCGATCTTTTTTAACTCCGGCAGCGATGTGTAATACATAGGATGATCCTTATGGCTTTCTGGTTGCAGTGGCTTTAAGACACTTTAAGCTGTACTTCTGGGCACAGGGAACGCCCAAACACGCAAGCCAGAATTGCACATGCGAACAAGTTAGTTCGCGTTGAGATTGAGCCTCAGGGCATCGCCTATCACTCGGGTAAACTCGCGGATGCGTTTTACCCGTTTCAGGTCGGGATGGGTCAGTATCCAGAGCGGAATGGCCAGGTCTTCAACCGGTGGCGTCAGGCGTACCAGGTCGTCATCGGACTCGCCCAGATAACAGGGCAGGATCGCGATGCCTGAGCCTGTTTTCACCGCTGTCCACATGCCAAGCATGCTGTCGATTCGATACGTGCAGGCATTGCTCACCTCCTGCTGAGCCATCCAGGCTTCCAGCTTGCCGTTGCCCATATGAATGTCGGGGCCAACCCAGTGATGGCCACGCAGTTCGCTGACGGCAAGGCGCGACTCACTCCACCGGTTGGCGGCCCCATATACGGCCTGCTGAATGACGCCAGCCTTTCTGCCGATCAGGGTTTCAGGGGGTGTTGAAGTGGGACGTATGGCAATGTCAGCCTCCCGCTTACTCAGGCTGTGAAGCTGATTCGAAATCACGACTTCCAGCGAGATATCCGGGTAGTTCTTGCGAAACTGTTGAAACATTGGCGCCAGCAGCCCTGTAAACAGAGTGTCTGTGGTGGTCACCCGGATCGACCCTGAAAGCTTGAGATCCTGTCCGGCAAGCCGACGTTCCACATCCGTGATGTCCCGGCTCATCCTCTGCGCAACAGCAAACAGGTCTTCGCCGGCCGGGCTCGGTGAATAACCGCTGCGTGAGCGTTCAAACAGTTCTACGCCCAGGCGTTCTTCCATGCTGTTGAGCCTCCGAAAAACGGTGGCATGGCTGAGTCCCAGCTTTCTTCCTGCGCCAGAGAGCGTGCCCGCCTCTGCAACGGCCGCGACGATTTGAAGGTCATCCCAGCGGATTTGATGTTCATTCATGAAAGGATGATGTTAATAGTTGGTGAATTATTGTACGAGTGAGGACAGACTAGGGGAAAAACGGGGACAGATCTATTTTTTGGTCAGTTCGGTTGTTTCTTTGAGGGTTCAGAGCTGATCTGAATCATAAACTTCGCAGCGGCCTCCGTGCTGCGAAGGCCGATTGAGGAGGTTATCCAGTGAGTACGATGGCCCTTGTGCTTGGGTTGTTTGTGGTGATTCTGCTGGGGCTGGCGGCCTGGCGGCTTCTCGATCACCGGGCAGACCACGAGGCCATGCGCAAGCTTGAAGGCACACAGCCTGCGAGCCCGCCAGTCTTTACCCCTGAGATGATCACTGACCTGCCGGAACCGGCACGGCGCTATTTTCTGTACACCATTCAGCCCGGCACGCCGCTTCGTACGGTCGCCCGTCTCCGCATGGTTGGGCGCTTTGGTATGGGGAACCGGGAGAACCCGAATTATCTGGATTTCGAGGCCACCCAGGTGCTGGCTATGCCGTCCGGATTTGTCTGGAAGATGCGCGCGCGGCGGGGGCTGTTGCGGCTGTCTGGTTCCGACAGCCAGCGGTGGACACGGTTCTGGCTGATGGGGCTGCTGCCGATTGCCCGCTTCGGTGGCGATGCGGACCATACCCGTTCAGCGTTCGGCCGCTATGTGGCTGAGTCCGTCTTCTGGTCGCCGGCGGCGCTGCTGCCGGACCCGGGTGTTACCTGGGAGGCGTTGGGAGCTGATCAGGCGCGGGTGACCGTGGACCATGGTGACCTTTCACAGTCGGTGGATCTCTCGGTGTCGGCCGATGGCCAACCGCTACTGGTGCGTTTTCAGCGCTGGAGTAACGCCAATCCCGAGAAACAGCATCGGCTGCAGTCTTTTGGGGGCTATCTCTCCGAATTCCGTACCTTCGACGGTTTCCGCCTGCCAACCCACGTGGAGGCGGGCAACCACTTCGAGACCGAGCAGTACTTTCCGTTTTTTGTGGCGGATTTGACCGCTGTTGATTTCGGCCGTTAGTGCAACCCCGAAACAGACTTGTTTCTAGCCTCCTATACTGAGGGTAGGCTGAGTGCTGAAAGGCAGAGCCACTCAAGGAATGCTCGTTAACCGGGAGTTGTCGATGGGGGAGAGCTGGCAGCAATTGCTGGAGGCCATGCAGGGGATACGCCCGGAGGAGGTTATCCCGCAGGTTGTTGTGCTGGTGTTTGCGGGATTGGCGGCGCTCTATGCGCATCGCCTAATTGCCCGACTGACCTCGGTGGACTCCCGGGGCGTTCGACACGTCACCAAGCGCACCATCCGCCACCTCGCTTTTCCGGTGTCGATGCTGCTGGTGGTTCTGCTGGGGCGCGCGTTGTTAGCCGCGTTAAGTCTGGGCCACTGGGCGCTGGATCTCGCTATCCCGCTGCTGATCTCCTTCGCGCTGATTCGCATCCTGGTGTACATGTTGCGCATGGGCTTGCGTAGCGGCCCTCTGGTCGAGGCTTCGGAAACTGCCATCAGTATCCTGATCTGGTTTGTGGTGGGCCTGCACCTCGTCGGCTTGCTGCCCGCAGTGCTGGCGGCCATGGACGGCCTCGCCTTCTCCGTGGGTGAACTGCGCATATCCCTGCTGGCGGTTATCAAGTTGCTCCTGCTGACTGGCCTCGTGTTGGTGGTTGCCATCTGGCTCTCGGGCATGATCGACCGTCGGTTGTCCCGGTCGCCAAGTCTGAGCCCCGGCGCGGCCGTCGGTTTCTCGAAAGTCAGCAAGCTGGTGTTGATGATCGTTGCTGGGCTGTCGGTTCTTAACCTGGTCGGCATTGATCTGACCGGCCTGGCAGTGTTCGGCGGCGCTTTGGGTGTTGGTCTGGGCTTCGGCCTGCAACGGATCGCCAGCAATTTTATCAGCGGCTTTATTCTGGTGTTCGACCGCTCGATTCGTCCCGGTGATGTGGTCAGCATCGGCGAGAAGTTCGGCTGGGTGGTCGCCATGCATGCCCGCTACGTGGTGGTGCGCAACCGCGACGGCGTGGAGACGCTCATTCCCAATGAAAACCTGATCACCAGTGAGGTGATTAACTGGTCGTTTTCAGATCCCAACGTGCGGCTCAAAATCCCGGTGTCCATAAGCTACAGGGATGATGTGGAGCGTGCCATGGACATCATTCTGGAGATCGCCTCGGAGCACCCCAGGGTGATCTCAGCGCCGGCGCCGGTGTGCCAGTTACGGGAGTTTGGCGACAACGGCATTCGTCTGGAGGCCCGGGTCTGGGTGGCAGATCCCTCCGCCGGTTTTGGTAATGTAAGCTCCGACATCAACCTGGAGATCTGGCGCCGGTTCAAGCAGGAAGGCATCACCATTCCGTTCCAGCAGCACGACGTTTACATCAAGGAAATGCCGTCGAAATGAGCCAACCCGGAGTAGGTGGGACGGAGCTACTTCACGTACCGCTTTCCATCCGCATCGACTATGCTTTTTAAGGACGGATGGATACAAGGAGAACCACCATGCGCTTTCTTTCTGTTTTACTCGCAACCCTGCTGTTTTCTGCACCGGCGCTCAGTGGCCAGTGCCCTGTTCTGATGAAACAGGTTGACTCTCAGATGGAGTCCGCCGATCTGGATGCAAGCACCCGGGCCGAGGTTGAGAAACTCCGTGCCAAAGGCGAGTCGTTTCATAAGGCGGGCAAACACGCACAATCCGAAAAGACGCTCCGGAAAGCTATCGAGAAAATAGACGCGGCTGTTGAGCAGGCTGCCGGGACTTGATCCGATCGGAACGCCGGTCGCTCGAAGCGCCGGCCTATTTCTCCGGGCTCTTGATGTAGAGTGTGTTTTTGTCCCGAACGTTCATCTCGAAGAGCTCGCTGGCCCGAATGAGATCACTCAGTTTCTTGTACCCGTAGTTAACGGGGGAGAAGGAGCTGTTGTTGGATATGTAGGTGCCCACCGCCCCCAGATGCGCCCAACCGTCGTCATCGGCCGTTTGCTCCACGGCTGTGCGCAGTGTCCGGACCAGTAGCGCATCGCCTCGAAGCTCCTTGCGCGTTCGCTTGGCGGTTGGTTTTGGTTTGGCAGGGCTGCCGCTTTCGTTGTTTTCCCCCTCTTCACTTTCTTCCCGAAGGTTCTCCGTGTAGATGAACTGGGAACAGGCGTTCACGAAGGGCATGGGGGTTTTACGCTCACCAAAGCCGAATACCGGCAGCCCCGCTTCCAGTATGCGCATCACCAGCGGCGTGAAGTCGGAATCACTGGTCATCAGTGCGAAAGCGTTAACGTTGCCGCTGTAGAGCAGGTCCATGGCATCGATGATCATGGAGGCGTCGGTGGCGTTCTTGCCGGCGGTGTAGGCAAATTGCTGCACCGGGCGAATGGCGTTGGCGTGCAGCTTTTCAATCCAGCCGCCCAGCTGCGGGCCATTCCAGTTGCCGTGGGCGTGGCGCACGTTGACGGCCCCGTACTTGGCCAGCTCCTGGAGCACGCCTTCGATGGACTGGTGGCTGACGTTGTCGCAGTCGATCAGCAGGGCAATTTTGTAGTTGTTGTTCATGGTCTTGAGAGGTCCTTGTCTCTGTGGGTTGGATGAATGGTAGCAGTTAATGCAAGGGGGTGGTCCGCGCAAGACTTGTTCAAAAGGTGAGGATGGAATGCCCGGTACGCCTCAACTGCAGCCCTGCCGCTTTTCGTTTGGGGCCTGGTTACGGTTACTATGTTCTTCGGATTTTGTCGGAATTCATTGAAGTGATGGAAGGAGCGTGTGCGTGCAAATCGGCGTAATCGCAGACACTCACAGCAAGATGCGTCCCGAAGCCCTGGAAGTTTTGGAAGGCTCGGATGTCATCCTTCATGCCGGTGACGTCGGCCGGGATGAGGTTCTGGAAGCGCTGGAGGCGATCGCACCGTTGGTCGCGATTCGGGGCAACATCGACAAAACCGGCCGTGCGTCGACGCTTCCGGATGTTCGGGAGCTGGAATATCTGGGCAATGCGTTCTACATGCTCCACGATGTCAAAACCCTCGATTTTGATCCGCAGGACCGGTACCGCGTGGTCATCGCTGGCCATTCCCATAAGCCCCGCAATGAGTGGATTGGCGATGTGCTTTACTTCAATCCAGGCGGCGCCGGTCCAAGGCGATTTACGCTGCCGATCACGGTAGGGCGGTTGCAGGTGAGCGACGACGGGGTTGTGGGTGAAATCATTGAACTGCCTGTTTGAGGGGAGGGCCTTCGGCCTGGCAGGCATCGGGGTTGCCATCGTAAATATCAAATCTGATCGAACACACAGTTTCCAGGGAGTTGCCTTATGGGCCTAGCTATCGCACTGCACGTTCTGTCCGCCGTGGTCTGGGTTGGCGGTATGTTTTTCGCGTACATGGCCATGCGCCCGGCCGTGGTTGAGGTGATTGATGCTTCTCAGAGAGGTGCGCTTTGGTGTGCCACGCTTTCCCGGTTTTTCCGGTGGGTCTGGGCAGCCGTGATTCTGTTGCTGGTAACCGGGTACTGGATGGTGTTCGGCGTATTTGGCGGTATGGCCGGCGCGGGCTGGCATATTCATGCGATGCAGGGGCTGGGCATTGTGATGATGCTGCTTTTCTTTCACGTGTATTTTGCCCCGTTCCGCCGGCTGAAGCAGGCGGTTGCCAATCAGGATCCGCAGGAAGGCGGGCGTCAGGTGGCGAAGATTCGCAAGCTGGTAGGCACCAATCTGATTCTCGGGCTGATTGTGGTCATTATCGGGGCCGGTGGGCGGTATCTGTAGACTCAATATGAACTCGCACACTGACGCAGTTCGTAGCCCGTGGATCCGCTTTCTCTCGAACCTGTTCGTGGTCCTCGTGGCCTGGACGATCTTTATCAAGTATCTGTTCCCGATCGGCTTTGCCTGGGCGCACGATGAGGCATGGACAACCTACATTTATTGGGACCTGTGGCCAGCTGCCCATCTCTGGCTGGCCTGGGCGCTATTGGCCAGGCCCCGGTATACGCGCGTGCTGGCCATTGGCATGTCGGTGGTTGAGATCCTGATTATCACCACGCTTTTCGTCTGGTTCCTCTCCGATCCGGAGTGGTCCATCTGGCGCACCAACTGGTTTGTGAATAAGCTGTTTGTGCTGACTGCGTTTGCGCTGGTGCTGGGTACGGCGCTGCTCCGGCCTGAGAGTCTCAAGGCACGGGCTTCTCGATAACCTTCCCGAATTAAGGGGGGTCGCTGGCAGAGGTCGCCTGCTCTTATATACTGAAGGGAGCGGATAGCTTCGAGGGAGCGGCCATGAGTGACAACGGATATATAGCACCAGCCGTCACAGAGCATGAAGAGGAGCGTCTGGCGGTATTACACGACCTGGAGCTTCTGGATACGGCCTCCGAATTGCGGTTCGACCGGTACACGAGCCTGGTGGCGGATGTGTTCGGATTCCCCATCGTATTGATCACCCTCGTGGACCGCGATCGGCAATGGTTCAAATCCAGACTGGGTTGGAATCTGAAGCAGTGCTCCCGGGATATTTCCTTCTGCGGTCATGCCATCCTCGAAAACTCTCTGATGGTTGTTCCCAACGCACTGGATGATCCGCGTTTTGCGAATAATCCGTTGGTCACTGAGGACCCCAAAGTTCGTTTTTACGCCGGCGCTGTGGTTCGCGGGCCTTCCGGGTATCCGCTTGGCACGCTCTGTGTGCTGGATTATTACCCCAGGTATTTCGACGACGAGCACCGGTCCCTGCTGCGCCGATTCGCTGACCTGGTCGAGAACGAAATAGCCCATGATGCGGATCTGCTGGCGCTGAAAAGGAATCTGTACGCGCGCAGGAAGTCCGGCCCCAACTAAGTTGCTTTGAATCAGCCCCTTGCCGCCAAGCTGGTTGATACAACTGGTCGACCTGACTTTGATTTGCCCGATCCTGTAGTAATCCTTTAATACCCGCCTGCCACCGGCCACTGCTACTGTTTCCTGACCCGGCAAAACAAACACAAGGAGGAAACAGCCATGAGCTCGCAAACAGCAATGAGCGGGAAGAAGATTCTGATGATCACCGGTGATTTCACCGAAGACTACGAAACCATGGTGCCATTGCAGGCGCTGCAGGCGGTGGGCCACACGGTGCATGCCGTGTGCCCGGACAAGAAAGCGGGCGATACGGTGGCCACGGCCATTCACGATTTCGAGGGCGACCAGACCTACAGCGAAAAGCCCGGCCATCGCTTTGCCCTGAACGCAGATTTCGAGGGCCTGGACCCTGCCAGGTACGATGCCCTGGTGGTGCCTGGCGGTCGAGCCCCGGAATATCTGCGGTTGAACAAGGATGTACAAAAGCTGGTTCGCCATTTCTTCGAGACCAACAAGCCAGTGGCGGCCATCTGCCATGGCGCCCAGTTGTTGGCAGCAGCCGGTGTGCTGGAGGGCCGCAAGTGCTCTGCCTATCCGGCGTGTCAGCCGGAGGTGGAACTGGCCGGCGGCACCTTTGCCAGCATTGAAGTTGATCAGGCGGTCACCGATGCTAATCTGGTAACAGCGCCCGCGTGGCCAGCGCACCCGGCCTGGTTGGCGCAGTTCTTCAAGTTACTGGATCAGTAACACCAGCGGGGGCCGGTCCGCCGGCCCCTCAGCGCCCTGATAACCCGCGGGGAGGCCGCTATGTGCAAGCTCTTTATCAACGCCGATCCGGAGCTCTGGGTTAGTCGCACCCACTCCCTGCGTATTGATGGCATGGTCACCAGTGTCCGCATGGAGAACGCCTTCTGGCAGGTGCTCGCCGAACTGGCGGAGCGCGATGGAATGAACCTGCCACAAATGATTACCCGGCTTTACCATGAGTCGATTGATGCCGGGCACGATCTCGGCAATTTCACCTCGTTCCTGCGAGTGTGCGCGCTCCGCTATCTCGAGTTACAGCTGAGTGGTGACGTGCCGAGAGACACCCGTGTGCCGATTGCCTCCCTGGATGCGGATCGTATTCTTGCCGGCGAACCGGATAAGGCGCCTGCGGCAAACGTGGTGAGCAAAGCGAAGCACTAGCTGCCTCAGGCCCCGGCCAGCGCCTTCGCACACCGGCGGAATAGCTCCGCCGAGAAAAACCGGTGCTCGCCTGGTTGATCAGCCACGAACAACTGACCACCGGAGCTGTAGATGCCGCCTTCAATCATCAGGTTGTCGCGCATCTCGAAGTCTTCGATGGTGTGGCCCAAACCGTCCTCAGGGGTGTTGCCTGCCCGTTCTCTGTAATAGCTGCTGTCCAGCGTAAACCCGAAAGCGCGCTTGCCTTGCCCGATGATGTAGCCGACTTCGAACACCGTGCCGGGGTCTGCGCTGATGCCCCGGAACGGGGTAAGGTTGGCGATGATGGCGTCGCAGCTGTCCATCAGGTTCCGGTTCGCCCGGTAAATGCGGTGGCCGCGTCTGAATTTCGCTTCGTTGTCTGAGAACGCCAGTTCGATGTCCAAAGGGTCTACGCCTTCCAGGCCGTATTCCTGCAGCAGGCGCTTCTTCTCGGCCACGATGGACTTGTGTTCGTCCGGCGGGAAGAAGACCTCCGGGCCCGCGAGATAGATCCGTTCTGGTTTTGCCATGGGGCCCTCTCAGAGCTGATAAAACCGCCGGATAGCCTCCAGCAACTGGTCGACATCCTGTCGGTTTACATCCCTGTGCGTCACCAGGCGAATAGGGTCTCCGGCGGTAATCAGGATGCCCTGGGTGTGAAGGAAGTCTCTCAGGCCAGCGGCTTTGCCGGACCGGCAGCGGGCATAGACGATGTTGGTCTGGGTGCTGGCGGGGTTGATCTCCAGCTGAGGAATGTCGGCCAGGCCGGCGCTGAGGTGTTCGGCGTTCTCGTGATCTTCAGCCAGCCGCTGTGGGCCTTTCTCCAGGGCGATTCGCCCGGCAGCGGCCAGTATGCCCGCCTGTCGCATGCCCCCACCCAGCATTTTACGCAGCCGCGTCGCCCGCTCGATAAACGCTTTGGAACCGAGCAGCAACGACCCGACCGGCGCGCCCAAGCCTTTCGATAGGCAGACGCTGACCGAATCGTAGTATCGGGTGATCTCGGTAACGTCGCACTCGGATTTTACCGCAGCATTGAATACCCGGGCGCCATCGAGGTGCAGCAGCAAACCATGATCGTTGCAAAAGGCGCGTGCCTGGCGCTGGTAGTCCAGGGACAACACCCTCCCTCCGATGGTGTTTTCCAGTGAGAGCATCCGGGTGGGCGCAAAATGGAAATCGTCGGGCTTGATGGCGGCTTTGGCTTTCACCAGGCTGATGCTGCCGTCCGGCTCGTTCTCGATAGGCTGCGGTTGAACGCTGCCAAGCACAGCGGCGCCGCCGCCTTCGTACCGGTAGTTGTGTGCCGACTGGCCGCAAAGATATTCATCGCCGCGGCCACAGTGGCTCATGATCGCCAGCAGGTTGGCCTGGGTGCCGGTGGCAGTAAACAGTGCCGATTCAAATCCCAACCGTTCGGCTGCGTACGCCTGGAGGCTGTTTATAGTGGGGTCATCCCCATAGACGTCGTCTCCCACCTCGGCGCTGGCCATGGCCTCGCGCATCTCAGGGGTGGGACGGGTGACCGTGTCGCTGCGAAAATCGATGATCTTGCTCATAGTTTGGAAGCGTAGTCCGGAAGGATGGTCCGAAGATAATCCGAGTCCACTGTATCGGGAAATCGGGACGTATGCATTCCCACTGCTCTTAAGGGTTTTGTGACATTTCGTTTATCGACTCTTTACCCCGGCGTGACAGCCCCGTGAGCAGGCCTGTTTATTCTGCATTCTGACGCCAAAGGCCAGCAGTGCGTCGGCCGGGCGGCGCCAAACAGCGATTGTTTCCAATAAGGAGAATGCACAATGAAAACCCTGACAGCCACACTGCTTGCCCTTGGTACCACTCTGATCATCATGACGCCGGCCCAGGCAGCAGACACCGACAAAGACAGCATGGGAATGGACGAGAAAATGATGCAGGAGGACATGAAAGATGACGGCATGCATAAGGACGCCATGAAATCCGGCACCATGCAGGAGGGGATGAAAAAAGACGGCATGGCGGCCGATGACATGAAGGACACCATGACGAACGGAGATATGGACAAAAAAACGATGAAAAAGGACAGCATGTCCGGCGGCGATAAAGACGCCATGTAACTGCTGGTCGGGACCAGGGCATCGCCCAGCCCTGCTCCCGGGTTGATCTATTTTCGCGGACATTTTGAGGGGGCGGGCGATTTCCAGAGCCCCGCTCGAGTTGGCTTTGAGCAGAGTGGGGGCTTATCCTCGTCGCACACATACTTCCTGGAGCGTCCGTTCGCTGCCGAAATGAATCCAACTTTCCAACTGCGTCCCTACCAGCAAGAAGCCGTTGACGCCACGCTGAACCATTTCCGCCACTCCGATGAATCGGCGGTTATTGTGCTGCCCACCGGCGCCGGCAAGAGCCTGGTGATTGCCGAGCTGGCCCGCCTTGCCCGTCGCAAGATTCTGGTGCTCACTCACGTGAAAGAGCTGGTGGAGCAGAACCACGCCAAATACGAGAGCTATGGCCTTCGAGGTGGCATTTTCTCCGCTGGGCTCAAACGCAAGGAAAACCATCATCAGGTGACCTTCGCCAGCGTTCAGTCGGTCTCGGCCAACCTGGAGGAATTCCGGGATGAGTATTCCTTGGTGATCATCGATGAGTGCCACCGGGTGAGCGGTGAGGACACCAGCCAGTACCATCGGATCATAGAATTGCTGCGCCAGCAGAACGAGTCCCTCAAGGTGCTGGGGCTGACCGCCACGCCCTATCGCCTCGCCATGGGCTGGATCTATCGCTACCACTACCGGGGCCTTGTGCGCGGCATCGAAGAGCAGACCAAGCCCTTCCAGCACTGCATTTACGAACTGCCACTGAGCTACATGATCAATCGCGGGTATCTCACCAAGCCCGAGCTGGTCAACGCGGCGGTGGCCCACTACGACTTCTCTACCCTCGTGCCGGACCGCTTTGGTGAATACACCGAGAAGGACGTGAACCGGCTGCTCAGCAAACACAAACGGGTGACTCGCGCCATCATCGAGCAGGTCAGCGAGCTGGCGGCCGAGCGCCAGGGCGTGATGATTTTCGCGGCCACGGTGGAGCACGCCCGGGAGATCACGGGATACCTGCCGGAACCCGAAACCGCCCTGATCACCGGCGCCACCGACCTGAATGACCGGGATTCGCTGATCCAGCGTTTCAAGCAGCGGCAGCTGAAATTCCTGGTGAATGTGTCCGTGCTCACCACGGGCTTCGATGCACCCCATGTGGACTTCATTGCTATTCTGAGGCCCACGCAGTCGGTCAGCCTGTACCAGCAGATTGTCGGGCGCGGGCTGAGGCTGAGCGAGGGCAAACGCGATTGTCTGGTGATTGATTACGCCGGCAACGACATGAACCTGCACCACCCGGAGGTAGGCGAGCCGAAACCCAATCCCGACAGCGAGCCGGTGCAGGTGTTCTGCCCGGACTGCGGGTTTGCCAACATCTTCTGGGGCAAGACCGACGCTGACGGCCAGGTGATTGAACATTACGGGCGCCGATGCCAGGGTTTGCTGGAGCCGGCGGAGAGTGGCGAAAGTGCCGAAAGTGGCGGGCAGGCCAATCGCCCGCAGCAGTGCGCCTTCCGGTTCCGCTTCAAGGAGTGCCCGCATTGTGGCGCCGAAAACGATATTGCCGCCCGTAACTGCGGCCAATGCCAGAAAGCCATCCTGGATCCGGACGATCAGCTGAGGGACGCCCTTAAGCTCAAGGACGCCATGGTGATCCGCTGTGGCGGCCTGTCGGTAGTTGCTGAAGGGCGGAGGTTGAACCTGACCTATCACGGTGAGGATGGCGAAGAGCTCAGCGAGTGGTTTGATCTGGGTAGGGCCGGGCAGCGGGCGGTGTTCAATCGGCTTTTCGGTCGCCGGTTCGCCAATAGCCAGGCCCCGAGAACCTTCAACACGGTAGAGGACGTGCTGGCGGTTCAGGCCGGGTTGCCGGCCCCGGATTTCGTGATTGCCCGAAGGCAGAAACATTACTGGCAGGTGCAGGAGCGGATCTTTGACTATCGGGGCGCCTACCGCAAAGCGAATGAGATGTAGGGCCCCGGAACCTGAACTACACTCACCGAACACGGAACGGGAGGATGGTATGAACGTAGCGTTTATCGGTCTTGGCATCATGGGCAGCCGTATGGCCCGGAATCTCCTGAAGAGCGAGGGCAACGAGTTGAAGGTATTCAACCGCTCGCCCGAGGCCGTGTCGGAATTGCAGAAGGCGGGCGCCAGGCCTGCGGATTCCGCGCGCGCCGCTGTGGCCGGGGCCGATGTTGTGTTCACCATGCTCAGCTCGCCCGATGTTGTGGAATCGGTGGCGTTTGGCGAGAGCGGGTTTGTGGAAGCGATGGAGCAGGGCGCGTTGTGGGTGAACTGTTCCACCGTAAACCCCTCCTACACGCGAGAGTGCGACGAACGGGCCCGGGCCCGGGGTCTGCGATTCCTGGATGCGCCCGTGGCAGGCACCAAGAAGCCGGCGGAAACGGGGGAGTTGACCTTTCTCCTGGGCGGCAAAGCCTACGACGTGGAGCAGGTGCGGCCATTGCTTGAACACATGGGCCAGAAAATCCTCCACGTGGGTGCCGCAGGCCAGGGCAGCGCCTTCAAGATGCTCGTGAATGCGCTGCTGGCGCAGACCATGCTGGTCTACTCCGAAACCGCCCTGCTGGGTGAGAAGCTGGGCTTCAGCCGGGAGTTCCTGATGGACACGTTGCCGAACCTGCCGGTTACCGCCCCCTTCCTGAAGGCCAAGGCCCAACTGATCAAGGACGGCAACTACGACACCCAGTTTCCGCTGGAATTGATGCTCAAAGACCTGCAACTGCTGGATGTGACAGCCTATGAGCAGAAGCAGCCGCTGTTCCTGGCGAGCCTGGCCAAATCCGTGTATGGGCAGGCGAACAGCGCCGGCCTCGGCCGGGAGGACTTTGCGGCGGTGTTTGAGCACCTGGCCAGGCATTGAGACGAACCATACGCTCGCCCACCGGCAGGCTTCAGGTTTTTGTTGACCACTGAAGCCTGCCGGTGGGCGGGTCATTTCAAAACATGCAAACCCTGCAGGTCGCGAAGCACCTGCGTTGGTGCCAGGCCAATCATATTCCTGAACATCCGGCTCAGGTGGGCTGAATCATGCATGCCCGCGCTCAGAGCGGCTTGGGTGAGGGATTGTTTTTTCGCCACATGATAGAGAGTTGAGCGCAGGCGCGACCAGCTGCGGTAGCGGCGAAAGCTGATGCCCACCTCGGCCCTGAACAGGTGATTAAATCGTGATTCCGACAGGCGCACTCGGTCGGCCAGGTCGGCACGGTCGGAGGGCAGGTCGCCAAGGTTGCGCAGGTAGTTGAGGCTGTGGGCGATGCGCCTGTCCAGGTCAGTCCGTCGGCCGAGGGCGGAGGGGGGAAGGAGCCTTGCCAGATCGAAGGATTGCAGTGTCCGCGTCAGGGAACGGGAGCGCTTGAAGGGCTGGATCGGGTCAAACACCACTGGTCGTTCATTCAGCCATCCGGCTTTCAGAAGCCGGGTTTCCGGCGCGTCCGGTTCCAGATAAAGCGAGGCCATGTATTCGCCTCCGCTGTCCATTTCGTGCTCGACATCTGCATCAACCAGGGCGCTGTGGCAGGTTTCACTCCGGCCATCCGGGAACCTGAGCGTGATGGGCCCGCTCAGGCCAATCAGCAGAACAGGCGCGGCATGGGCGTGCAGTCGTGCGGGAGGCAGCTCGCCCAGGAAAAGTGCCCGGTCACCCGCAAGCCAGATTTCTTTTTCTTGAGTCATTGAACAGCCCAAACGTACAAGTTCTGCCGCCGGCTCCTGGGGCATAATTCAGCTTTACAACTATAACCAAGGAGCAAACGTATGTCTCTGGCTGAAAAGATTTGCCTTTCAGCGGCTTTTTTGTTTTTCATGACCGGGCTACTCACCGGTATCTGGAAGTACAGACACATGGCCCGGAGCGAGGATGCTTCCTCGCCAGTGTATGTCGACATCGCTCATCGCAGTTCACTGCTCTATAGTTTTGCAGCACTTTTGTTAGCCGCGTTCAGCGCACACAGTGTTCTGGCAGCGTGGATTAATGCCGCCGCAGCCCTCGCTGCTCTGGTGTTTTTCGCGTTTGCTATTGGCACGTACGTGTTGCACGGCCTGCTCCAGGATACTGACAACCAGCTTCGTCGCCCTCATCGCCTGGGCGAGCGGCTCCTCCCACCCTGGATGACTGGGCTGTTCATGGTTCTGCTGATTGTTGGGGAAGTGGGCGGCACCCTGGTTCTTGGCACGGGTGCGATGCTGGGCATCTGGAAGGGCTGAGGACCCGTGGCCCCACGTCTGCCTCGTGTTGTCGGCCTTATGCCGCTGACTCTGTTGGCTACTGTGGCAGGCTGCACGATGATGGGCAGTCCCCCATCAACCTTGGGAACGGTTCAGGCCGGCGAGTACTCGCATCCGCTCGGGCATTTTTCATGTCCGATCACCCTTCCGATCGCAGGGCTGGAGCGGACACCGCTCATCGTGGATACGGAGCGCCATACCCGTTCCGAATCGATACCACTCTCACAGCGGTCTCCGGGAGATTGGCGAAACAACAGGATTGTCAGTGACATCACGCTCCCGTCCCGTTTCGTAAGGTTTGAATATCCCTCTGGGGCGCTTATTCGAATCAGTAGCGGTAGGCGCATTCAACCAGTCGAGAGAGTGTTACACGACGGCTTCAGCCGTGGAATGTCCTGGCAATTCTTTGTCGCAGAACCTGAGATCGAGGAGGGCCGATTGGTAACTGGCTTGTTGCTGGTGCCGTGGTTCGAAGAGGGGACGGAGTACATGGGCGTGAATGCGCTTGAGGTGTACCGACAAGGACAGGGGCCGGACGCCGAATTATGGCTCAAAGGTAACCTCTTGGTTGGCGAGGCCATTCATACCGTGAACATCCAGTTACCCGTGGCGCCTTTCCTCATAGAGGGTATCCACCCCAGAGATCTGCCCGCCATTCGAGACCACATCGGATCGAGCGATAACCGCATTGAGACGCTGCTGGCGGACCTTACGCAATGGATGCAACGCTGTCGATTCTCGGAGCTGGAGCAGTGAGAGCCTGGCAATTGGTCCTGGTGCAACTTTGGGTCGTTGCCTTCACCCCGCTTTGGCTGCTCATCCTCGCCTTCGCACCGCTGGTGCTCGCACCTCCAAACCCATCGTGGCCAGCGTTTCTTCTCACCATCTTGCCACCTGGCCTGGTCATTGCCGGCTCCATTGGGCTCTGGGTGGCTTGGTGGAAGAAAAATGTGAAGTGGATGAGGATTATTTCGCTACTCCTTTTCCTGTTGCCCCTTTGCGTCCTCGTTCCGATGGGGCTTCCCTAGCCCGTCTCTTAAGCCGATCTGTAAAAGCTGTCTCAGGGGGTCAACGTGGGCCATGTGGCGCTGGAGTCAATGTAAACGCGGGTTATAATGGCGAATCGTGAATTTAAGCGGAGTCCATTATGCCCATCGAAAAGAACCAGGTTGTCCTGTTCCATTACAGCGTACGCGATGAACAGGGCAACGTTGTTGAAGACTCCCACGGCGGTCACCCCAACGCCTATTTGCACGGCCACGGAGGCATTATCAAAGGGCTGGAAGAAGCCCTCGAAGGCCGCGAGGCGGGCGATACCTTCAGTGTGACTGTAACGCCAGAGAAGGCCTATGGTCCGCGCAAGGAAAATGCCATCCAGCGCGTGCCTATCAAACACCTGATGGGCGCCAGGCGCTGGAAGCCGGGCATGATTGCCCAGGTGCAGACCGAGCAGGGGCGTCGCCACGTAGTGGTGGCCAAGGTGGGCCACAAGTTTGCCGACGTGGACACCAATCATCCCATGGCGGGCCGAACGCTGACCTTTGATATCGAGATCATTGAGGTACGCGACGCCGAAGCGGACGAGATCGCTCACGGCCATGCCCATGGGCCGGGAGGACATCACTGAGGGTATGTTCCGTCACCTGCTGACCCGGGTCAGTGAGGACCGGTTACTGATTGTGCTGCTGGTGGCATTGGCACCGCTGTGGTGGTTTTCCTCCGAATCGGCCGGGGCCCTGCACCGGCTTGTCGACTGGAAAACGGTGGGCGCGTTGGCCGGGCTGATGATGCTGAGCCGGGGGCTGGAGGAGAGTGGCTATCTCGGCCGTGCCGGGCATTGGCTGCTGCAGCGCGTGAAGGGTGAACGGTTGCTGGCGGTAACGCTGATACTGTTTTCTGCCTGCCTTGCCGCCGTCATCACAAACGATGTGGCCCTGTTCATCGTGGTGCCACTGACCCTGAGCCTTCGCCGGGTGGCGGATATTCCTCTGGGGCGCCTGGTGATCTTCGAGGCGCTGGCCGTGAACGCCGGCTCGGCACTCAGCCCCATTGGCAATCCGCAGAACCTTTTTCTTTGGCAGGTGTCCGGGGCGGGTTTTCTCGAGTTCACGCTGATGATGGCGCCCCTGGCGCTGTTGCTCACTTTACTATTGGTCCTGCTAGTGCCCGTGGCATTTCCCGGCACGCGAATTTCTGTGTCCGATGTTGCCGCGGAATCGGCTGTAGCGCACGGGCTGTTCCGCGTCTCACTGATGCTGTACGTGCCGTTTCTGATGCTGACTGATCTGGGCTATGCAGCGCCGGCCGCCGCCGGGCTGCTGGTGTTCTTTCTGGTGTACCGGCGCAGCCTGCTGTTGGGTGTGGACTGGTTGCTCCTTCTGGTCTTTGCGCTGATGTTCATCGATATGAACCTGCTGGCCAGGCTGCCGATTATTCAGGACTTCGCCAGTCACCTTCTGCAGTTGCCCGGGCAGACGTTGACCGCAGCCGTTCTCACCTCACAGGCGATGTCCAACGTGCCTGCTGCCATCTTCCTGGCGTCGTTCACCGACCACTGGAAAGAATTGGCCTGGGGCGTGTCCGTGGGCGGCTTCGGCCTCGCCATTGGTTCCCTCGCAAACCTGATCGCCCTCCGCCTGGCTCGTCAGCCGGGCTTGTGGCGGGAGTTCCATTACTGGTCGATACCGGTTCTGTTGGGCGGTTGGCTGACTGCCGTCGGATTCAATAACTCTCAAGCCTGGTTGGGGCACTGACCCGTAGGGTGACCTCTGGGGATGCTAGTCCAGCCAGGGAAGATCAGGATGTCCCGGCTGACTCAACGCTTCGATCATGTCATCGGGGTAGGTGCCGCGATAGTATCTGGCAAGCGTGCCATCCAGTTTCATCTGGTCCAGGGTGTCCTGCCAGAGTGCGACCGTTGAATCCGGAACGTCCAGTGACAGCGCTATGTAGAGGTATTTCGTGGAGGTAGCGTAGGCCAGCCTTACTTCGTTCTCGGAGTAGGGCGTTTCGGCAAATAGGGGTACGCGCGCGATATCGCTGGTCATCCAGGCATCTACCCGGCCATGCATGAGCATGTCTAGGCACTGGGCAGAGTGGGTCGGTTCTTCCAGGTTGGTGAAACCCATTGCGTTCAGGGCCTGGCCGCCCGAGCTGCCGCGGTAGACGCAGACGGCATCAAGGTTGCGCGCATCCTCCAGGCTCGTGAGGGAAACATCATCCTCGGTGCGCACAAAGAGGCCACCTGTGATGCGCTTGATGGGGCCTACCCATTTGAACTGATTTTCCCGCAATTCCGTGCGAGTGGTTTCAAACAATGCGACGTCGGGCCCCCGGCGGGCCAACATGTAGCCCCGGGCCCAGGGGAGCAGCGAGATCTTCCCGGTGTGCCCAACCCGTTGCAACAATTCGCGCACGAGTTCCGCGGTTGGTCCGGTCACGCGGCCTTGGTCGTCAATATATTCCCCTGGAGGCGAGTGCTCGGTCAGCACGGTGATCGACTCGCCTCGCGCCGCAGCGCTGGAGAGTGGACTGAGTAACAGCACTCCAACCAGAAACATTCCACCAAAACGGTTAATCCAGAGCATTCACCAATCCTGTATCCGGGGCATCCGGCCAACTCTCACAACGGTCTTGGCTATAGTGGTTCAAGAATATCCGGCCTGACAAAGTATTTCTGTAACAAAACGAAAGCCCGGGCCTCTGAAAATAGCGGCCAGTGTTCTGCCCAACGGGGTTGAAATCGGGCAATTGCCCTCGCATGTCAGTGAGGTAAACCACTCATCACTCCGCACCCATTGGGGCGGTTTTCAGAACGACGAGAGGTACCATGGAAAAGCGATCATTTGCCAACACCGACATTCAGGTAACCCCGGTTGGCCTCGGCACCTGGGCCATTGGCGGCTGGATGTGGGGCGGAACCGACGAAGCCCAGTCCATCGATACAATTCATCGGGCCATCGACAAGGGCATTGGTCTGATCGACACCGCACCGGTATACGGCTTCGGTCGTTCCGAGGAAATCGTAGGCAAGGCCCTTGCCGGCGGCCGTCGGGATCAGGTGGCTCTGGCTACCAAAGTGGCACTCAACTGGGACGACGAGCACAAAAAGGTCTGGAGGGACGCCACTGCGGCCCGCATTGAGCGCGAGGTGGAAGACTCCCTGAAACGCCTCCAGACCGACCATATCGACATCTACCAGGTACACTGGCCGGATGCCAAGACGCCTATGGAGGAGACGGCGAGGGCACTTGAGAAGCTCTACAAGGCCGGGAAGATTCGTGCCATTGGCGTAAGTAACTTCACACCCGCGCAGATGGACGAGTTACAGAAAACTGTTCCACTGCACAGCCTGCAGCCACCCTATAACCTCTTCGAGCGCGAGATCGAGCAGGACATCCTGCCCTACTGCCGTGAGCATGGCATTGCCACCATCACTTACGGCGGACTCTGCCGCGGTCTGCTGACCGGCAAGATGCGCGAGGACACCCAGTTCACCGGCGACGACCTGCGCAAGCACGATCCCAAGTTCAAGGGCGATCGCTACCAGCAATATCTGAAGGCCGTAGCCGAGCTGGATGCCTTCGCCAGGGAGCGTTACCAAAAGAACGTTCTGGCGCTGGCCCTGCGCTGGCTGGTGGATCAGCCCGGCGTGACCACTGCGCTCTGGGGCGCGAGAAAGCCGGAACAGCTCGACCCGGTGAGTGACATCGAAGGCTGGTCGCTGGATCAAGAGGCGATGGCGGCCATTGATGACATTCTGGCCCGGTGCATTAAAGACCCGGTAGGTCCCGAATTCATGGCGCCGCCGACCCGGTAAAGCACCGACTGCCCTCTGCCAATAAATCTGGCCCCTGCTCCGGCTCGCCCACGGGTGAGTTCGGGCAGGGGCTTTTTAGTGGACATGTCCTGATTTGTTATGAAAGGCCAAACCGACAGTGCCGGCGACCGAGGCGTTGAATTACGGGGAATCATCAACAGGTATGTCTATAGGCGTTTTTTACAAACGTCCCAAGTCACCGGGAAACGACAAGGAGAATCCGCGATGATTACACGCATTCTCGCAAGTTCCTTTGCCTTGATGATGTTTTTCTCAATGCCGGCGATGGCTGCGAATGCCGCGGCGCAGGCGCCGGACGGTTCCTGGATTACGCTCAGCGGTGAGGTTGCAGAGGCCGAAGCGCCCGACAGCTTCGTACTGGATTACGGTGGTGGCACCGTTCGTGTTGAGCTCGACAACTGGAGCCCGACCCAATACCCGCCGGACCTCCGGCAAGGCGACAAGGTGAAAGTTCGTGGCCGTGTCGATAATGACACCTACGACAGCGCAAAAATCGAGGCCAAAAGCGTTTATGTTGAGAACCTCGGCATTGAGTTTTATGGCAGCTCGGGTGATGAAGAGGCCATGACCAGCATGGACCTTTCGCCCCACGATCCGATCAAGACTGGGGAGTTTTCTATCAGTGGCCACGTTGAAAGCATAGATGGCCCGGTGTTCACGATTGATACCGGAGAGCGTGAGCTGACCGTTGATACCTCCACGCTTGAATTTGATCCACTCGATCGGCCCGGGCTGAGAAACCTGACTCTCAAGACCGGTGATTATGTTACCGTCACTGGCAAGGCCCGCAGCAGCCTGTTCGAGCTTCGCAAGATCGTGGCCGATTCCATCATCATTCGCGCCACTTCGCCCTTGGGTGAAGACCGTGTCGGCGGCGATACACCCATCGACCCTGGTGCTCCGGTCACGCTCCCCAAACCGGTTCTGTAAAAGGAACTGGCCTGAGGCCAGTTCTCACTGGCCTCAATCCTTCCTTTCTGTATATCTTCTGTTCTCGTCATTCAACGATGACCTGCCTCAGGAACAACGGAGTAGAACGCCCTTATTCAGGCTATGATGCAGGCACTGAACTCTTTCAGGTTCAACCGCAGGCCTGGTAGCGTTATCACAAAAGGGATAGCAGGAGATTGCAGTGATCAGTGGGTCAGGGACGTTCGCACACACCGCCGTTGTTTTTGGAATGCTCATGGTTCTTGCCGGGCCCGGTTCCGCCAAGATCTACAAGTGGGTGGATGAGAACGGTCAGGTCCATTTCAGCGACCGGCAGGACCATCGCCTCGAGCAGGAGGAAGTGCAAGTAAAGCCGGTGGCTTCCGACTGGTCCCCGTTTGAGATTGATGTCCGGTCACCCGGGGCAGACCTGAGCGACGACGAACGCCAGCAGGTTGTGGCAGGGGTGAACAACGTCTACGAGTTCTTTGATCGGGTGCTGTCCTTCGACATGAATCGCACGGTGCCGGTCAATATTCTGATTCTCAGGGACAGTAAGGCGTACCGGACTTACCTCACCCGCCGGAGCCAGGGTATGGCGGTGGCTTCCTATGGCCTTTACATACCGTCTGAACACCAGATCGTAGTTTATCTGCGGGAAAGCCGGGAACTGACCTTCCAGACCATCAAACATGAAGTCAGTCATGCGGTGCTCGATACCATCGTTCCTTACGCCCCGGCCTGGTTAAACGAGGGCTTGGCCGAGCAGATGGAAACCATAGAGCGTGACGCTTCGGGATTGTATTTCGAGCGCCACGAAGAAAACCGCTGGGTGGTTGCGCAGGCTCGGGATCAGGGTGTATTGACGGATATCGACAAGTTTTTGAAGCTGCCCAGCAACCAGTGGCGCCACGCCGATTTTTCGGGCCGCAGCAGCCTTAGGGCCCAGTCGGGCCAGTTTGTGTATTTCCTGCTCTCCAAACCCACCCGCCGCAATTTCGTGGAGCGGCTGATGCACAACTTCAACCGGGGGGATCGTACCCTGTCCTATTACCTGGTGGACGATAATTACCTCGGCGGCGTCACCATGCTGGGCCTGGACTGGCGGCGCTGGCTGCATGATCAGGGCGAGGGGATTGTTCGCCTATAGCGTGAGAGGCGGCGACCAGACTTCCCCATGCTGCATTACCCGGAACTCTGATTCATTCAGGCCCTGTCGCTCCAGGGCCGCCCTGAGCCGGCGTGGAGGTTCGTCCATGGGCTCATCCGTGAGCACGAAGGTTCCCCAGTGCATGGCCACCGACTGGCGTGCGCCGATATCCTGGTGAATGCTGACGGCCTCTTCCGGCGCCACGTGTACTGGTGCCATAAACCAGCGCGGGTCGTAGGCGCCGATCGGAAGCAGGGCGAGGTCGATCGGCGAGAACAGCTCGCCGACTGTCCGGAAAAGCCGGCCGTAGCCGGTATCACCAGCGAAAAACAACCGGAAACCTTCAATGTCCAGAAGCCAGCTGCACCAGAGCGAGCTGTTGGTGTCGGTCGGGGTTCGGCCGCTGAAATGCTGGGCCGGAAGACAGAAGATTTCCTGGTTATCAGCCAGAACTTGCGATTGCCACCAGCCCAGTTCCATCAGGTTCTGGATTCCCCGTTTCTCGAACCAGCCCCGCAGACCCGAGGGAATGCAGAAGCACAGGCGGTCGCCGAAGCGGCGATAGAGCTGACGCACCGTGGGTTCGTCCAGGTGGTCGTAGTGGTTGTGGGAGATCAGCACCAGATCAATATCGGGCATGTCGGCCACTGTCAGGGCTGGCGGCGTGTACCGCTTCGGACCCACCAACTGGAATGGGCTGGCCCGGTCTGACAACACCGGATCGGTAAGCAGGTTCAGGCCGCGATACTGGAAAAGGAAGGAAGCATGCCCGAGCCAGACCAACTGAGGCCGGGCCGGCGGATTCATCAGCAAATACCCGTCTGGTCGTAACAGCGTGTAGCGTTTACCCTTCGGAAACCGGCGGCCAGGCGCCAACTGCCAGCGCAGGAAGTCGCCTAATCCATGGCGTGGCACCGGCTCCAGGTTCCGGTATCGGCCCCCGTGGCTCCGCGCTTGCGAGGAGAGGTCAGCAAGGCGATGACGGTCTACGGGCATGGAGTGGGATTATTTCCTGAAGAACGTCAGAAAAGCGCCTGCTGCGGCCGCGGCAGCGCCACCGATCAGGTACCACATGGTTTCGTCGGTAAATCGGCCGGTGACGGTTTCGGTCAACTGATTCCCGATCGACTGCGTTGACTGGTAGCCGAAATAGAGCAACCCGATTCCGACCACCAATAACACGATACCGACCAACTTCGAGCTTGCCATGTACATCTCCTTTTTGCGGATTTTGCAACGCGTCTGGATGGACTTTTGCCGCACAGTATCGGCGATTAACCTCGTAAATAACAGGCGGTTTGTTTAACATGGGGCTGCAAGACGCGGACGGGAGACACCCGTCCAAAGGAACGATTCTTCAAGGAATGAAGGAGTAGGACGATGAGTAAGAGCGTTGTGCTGTTAGGTGATCTGGGGTCCGATCACGAAGGCTTTCCGCCAACCCCGGTGATAGCCGGTTCACCCGATGTTCTGATTGATGGCAAGCCCGTTGCCCGTGTTGGCGATCCTCTCGCCCCGCACTCCAAACCCAAGCATCCGCCCCACCCACGCAGCATTGCCGCAGGCTCCGGCACGGTGCTGATCAACGGAATTCCCGCCGCAGTGACCGGAGGGGCCATCTCGTGCGGTGGCGTCACGATTGGCAGCGGCAGCGTGGTGATTGGCGACTGATCATTGGCCGGGTTTCCATCTGGCCGTCAAACCTCCACAAACCTCGGCACCAGCATCAGTACCAACCCGACGGTCAGCATTTCCCAGGGACTGCCGGCCAGGTAGGGATAGAGGGCCATGCCAATGCCACAGTAACGGGCCACCATGTGCTTCTGGCGCCGACCGTACATGAAATAGGCCAGGCCGATGCACCCGAAAATCAGCGCCAGGATAATGTTGGCAGTTTCCATGGGTGACCTCCTCGGCTAGCATGGATCGTATGGTTCGGTCGTAACACCCCGCAAGCAAGGAGCGGCTGGCGTGCGAGAGCACCCGCTCCTGATCAGGGAGAATGCCAATGACGCCCAAGGACATTGTGGCTCAGTTTATCGAGAATATCCGTGCGCAGCGTCTGGATGAAGCCAAGGACCTGCTCGCGGATGAGGGCTTTGAGTATGTCGGCCCGAACATGCGTTTCCTGAGCCGGGAGGACATGCTGGGGTACCAGTTCGGCATGTTCGCCATCCAGAAGGACCTGGTTCTGCGTCAGCTCAGCGCCGATGGCGAGCATGTGTTTGCGATCCTCGATTACCGCACCTATTTCGAGCCGATCGGGGATGTTCGTTTGGCCATCTGGTTTCGGGTCCGGGAGGGCCGGATTCAGGTGATGGAAACCTTCTACAATGCGGCGGTTGTAGAGAACATGCTGGGTGGGAGTCTGCCACCGGCAAACTGATTCAACCCTCAGATGCAGTGCTGCCAGTGCCCGGAGCTGTCTCCAGCCCGCGCACTGGCTATTTGTGTGGCTTTACTTCAGGCGAAGTCGTAATCCCCACCTTTCTCAAGTGCCCTCTGATAGGCAGGTCTGGCGTGGATCCTCCGGACCCAGTCGGTGATGTGTGGACGTCCCTTGCCAACGATGCCCCGGGCCATGGAGGCCTCCAGCGGAAAACTCATCTGGATATCCGCTGCACTGAGGTTATCCCCCAGGAACCAGGTGTTATCAGCCAGGTGGTTTTCCACGAAATCCAGGTGGGTCTTGATCATCGGTCCGATGAAGATTTCGTTGGTCTTGTCTGAAATGCCCTTGGCAATTGGCTTGACAAAGAATGGCATGGGGCTGGTCTTGACCTTCTCGAACACCAGGCGCATCACCAGGGGCGGCATCAGTGAGCCTTCGGCGTAGTGCAGCCAATAGGTGTAATCCAGCCATGCCTGGCCACCGGCCTCGGGCAGCATGGTGTCCTTGCCGTAGGTGTGTGCCAGGTACTCAATGATGGCGCCGGATTCAGCCACCACCAGGTCGCCATCGGTGATCACCGGGGATTTGCCGAGCGGGTGGACCTTTTTCAGGCTTGCTGGTGCCAGCATGGTTTTGGGATCGCGCTCGTAGCGCTGGATTTCATAGGGTACGCCCAACTCTTCGAGCATCCAGAGGATACGCTGCGAGCGTGAATTGTTCAGGTGGTGGACAGTAATCATGGGCAACTCCCTGTGCATTTGGTTCGGGTGGTGTGGAAGGTAGTCCGAAAAACGGCTTTTGGTTCACTCCGGGCCGCAAGAAAGGCCGCATTGTACAGGCCAGGCTGTTCGGTAAAAGGAAGCCCCTTTGCATTCTTCCACTTTTGCCCCCATAAACCCCATGCAAGCCCATGAACAGGAGGAAAACCATGACGGCACCAACCCTTAAGGAAAAGTTGAACAATGCAGTGAAGGAAGCGATGCGGAACAAGGACAAGACGCGCCTTGTGACCCTGCGGATGGCCCAGTCGGCGGTCAAGCAGATCGAGATCGATGAGCGCCGCGAGCTGGATGACGAGGACGTTCTGAAGGTGCTGGACAAGATGCTCAAGCAGCGTCGCGATGCGGCCAGCCAGTATGACGCTGCCGGCCGCGAGGAGCTGGGCGACAAGGAGCGTGCGGAAATGGTCATCATCGAGGAATTCATGCCCGCCGCGCTCAGCGAGGATGATCTGGATGGCCTGATTCGGCTGGCTATCAGCGCCACCGACGCTCAGGGCATGCAGGACATGGGGAAGGTGATGAACGAGCTCAAACCCCAGGTGCTTGGGCGCGTTGACATGGGCCATCTGAGCAAGAAGGTGCGCGACGCTCTGGCCGGGTGATGGTGAGTTGTCCCGGTGGCTGAGTCCGCCGGGGTTGCATATCCTCATGCATTGCGCTAATTTAAATCGTGCACAAGGTAATCGTGAGCGATTGATATGCCGAATTCTGAAACCCGAGATCCGAAAGCCAGGCAGTTTGTGGCGCCGGCAGGCGACCTGCTGACACTCGATCGGCAGATGTGTTTTGCACTTTATTCGGCGTCTCTGGCGATGACCAAGCTCTACAAGCCGATGTTGTCGAAGCTTGACCTGACCTATCCCCAGTATCTGGTCATGCTGGTGCTGTGGGAGCGTGACGGCATCCGGGTTTCCGGCTTGAAGGAACGACTCTATCTGGACTACGGCACCCTCACGCCACTGATCAAGCGGCTGGAAGCGCGCGGATTGCTGATGCGCCAGCGCTCTCCCGAGGATGAGCGACAGGTGATCGTTCGCCTGACCGAAGAGGGCCGTGCCCTGAAAGCAGAGGCGGGCCAGATCCCGGAGCAGGTAGCGACCGCAGCGGGCTGTTCACTGGCGGAACTGGAGGATCTCAAGAACCAGCTCCTTGCCCTGCGCAACCGCCTGCACAGCAAGCTGGAAAATCAACTGGAGGAGAGCGCCTGAGAAGGCGTTCTCCAGAGAAGCAAGCAAACCCACGCCAGGCCACGCAGGCCTGAGCAAGTGAGCAAGCAAGTAAGAGAGGAACGTGTTATGTCTATTGAGCAAGTACTGTATCGCGCATCCGCAGAAGCAACCGGTGGCCGGGATGGCCGTGCCATTTCCTCAGACGGCATCCTCGATGTCGAGTTGACCACGCCGAAAGAACTCGGTGGCGCTGGCGGCAAGGGCACCAACCCCGAGCAGTTGTTCGCCGCCGGCTACTCCGCGTGCTTCATCGGCGCCATGAAGTTTGTGGCCGGTCGCGACAAGCTGAAAATGCCTGAAGATGCGTCCATCGAAGGCGTTGTGGGCATCGGCCAGATTCCTGCCGGTTTCGGAATTGAAGTGGAGCTGCGCATCAGCCTGCCAGGCATGGACGACGCTGAGGCAAAGAAGCTGATCGATGAAGCCCACAAGGTTTGCCCCTATTCCAACGCCACCCGTGGCAACATCGATGTGACCCTCAAGCGGGTTGCCTGAGGTCTGATCAGGCCCTCATCTAACGGAAACCTACCAGTGGAGCGTGATACTGCCCAGCAGGGTCTCGCCCAGGTGTAGGTCGCGGGTTCCCGTGTCCAGGTCCCGGTACCGGACACGGGTGTCCACACTGGCGCCAAGGCCCAGTACCAGATCGGGCCATGCGTCGGCTCCCGCGAGAACCCGATAGCGTACTTCCGCCTGCCAGTCCCTCAGATACAGAGCGCTTTCCACCTCGCGCGCCCGATCCAGGGTCGCCCAGCGATCACCCACTCTTCGAAGGCTCACCGTCCAGAGCCTGTCAGGACTTTTCCACTGCGCAAGAACAGGCAGATCCAGTAGCCAGTGGCCCTGATCATTGGCATGCGCCCACCGCACTCGCGGAAGCCAGCGGAAAGAGCCAAACCGATGATCACCACCGACACCCAGGCTCAATCTGGCGTCATCGCTGATTGCCCGAAACAGCGCCAGTCGGCCGTTGGCCACCTTCCTGTGGAAATCCTGCTCCTTGAACATATTGGAAGTGCCGGCCAGGCCAGCTCGCCCCTGTACTCGATAGGGCCCCTGTTGCCAAGAGCCGCCGACGGTGACTCGGTGCAGGTGGCCATTGTGTGCCGGTTGGCCGGTGCGAATGCGCAGGGGCTGGTAATCGTATTGCACGGTGGTGGCGCCACTCGCGGTGTCTGTTTGCCAGCGGATGCCGCGCTGGGAGCGGGTCACTTCCTTTGCGGCGGGGGCTTGCCCTGGCCAGTTATAGGGCTGCCACTGCTGATAGAACAATTCGGTGGAGGTAGCTGCCTGCACCGGTGTACACAGGCCGAGTCCTGCCAGCAGCAGGCATCGAAACATCAGTAAGCCCGGCGGGTACTGCCTGTGGGCGCTGGCGCATGGTTTGTGAATCACAGGGCTGCCTCCCTGAATTGTCCTTTCAGGCCTTATTCCGGCTCAGGCGGAACATTTCGAGCGTCGCTTCCGTTGCTTGTTGTCGAGTTATCCCAAACATAACAAGGACAATAACAATGCCTGAAACTAAATCCCATAACGCAGGGTTCGCCCTGTCGACGTGCCTGGTACTTTCCCTGGTTTTAATGGGCTGCGGTGGCGGCTCCGCCGAGGACGCATCGCCGGGTGTTGAAGCCTCGGCTGAGGCCCCGGGCCAGGCCTGCGACAATCCCGGTAATGGCGCGAGACCCCAGTGTGTGACTCCGCCGCCGGTATCCTGCAACGGCGAAACGCCTGTAGAAGGAGGTGCGAGTTATCCGGTGTCGCTGCCTTCGGCCAGCGGAGAAACCATTACCTTCCAGGTTCTGGAGCCGTCCGGCACTCTCGATTGCCGGCAAGGCCACCCGCTGGTGCTGCATGGCCACGGCTTTGGCGGTTCCCGGACCACCGAGGGTTTCCAGAATTATCGGGACGCCGGCTTTGTGGTGATTTCCATTGACCAGCGAGGCTTTGGTGAGAGCTCCGGCACCGTTCGGGTGATGGATCCGGAATTCGAGGGTGAGGATCTTATCCAGATTCTGGACTGGGCCGAGGCCAATCTCGACTATCTGCGCTACCGGAACGAACCAGACCTGTCCGCTGAGCTGAATCCGAACCTGGTGGCAGGTGCCATCGGTGGCAGTTACGGTGGTGGTTACCAGCTCTTGCTTCAGGGCCTGGACCCGCGTCAGCGGCTGGATGCGTTGGTGCCGGACATCACCTGGCATGATCTTCGTTACAGTCTCAACCCCGGTAACGTGATCAAGACCGGCTGGGATCTGTTCCTCGTGGTGGGCGGCGAGAATGGGTCGACCGGCCAGGGCAACGATGGCCTGGACCCGATCATTCGTGAAACCCTGGCCCAGGGCGCCACGATGAACCGGTTCCCCGAAACTGGCCTGGATTTCTTTTACTATCACAGCCCGGCCTACCGCTGCTCGGGCGACCCGGTATCGATCCCGGAGAATCCGGAGCTGCTGAGTTACCAGATCAATCCGCCGGCCTACGATGTTCCTCCGGCGCCTTTCAGAAAGATCGATGTACTGCTGACCCAGGGCATGCGCGACACCCTGTTCAACTTCAACGAGGCCTGGCGCAATTTCGAATGCCTGCGCGCAAGCGGCGGCGATGTTCGTTTGCTGACCCACGAAACCGGCCACATTCTTCCAGTGGAGCCGCCCGAGGAAGCGCAGCCCGGCGAGTATGTCGATCCCACCGCCGATTTGCTGGAGCTCCCGGGGTTCCAGGCCGCAGGCGGACAATTTGCCTGCGGAGAGCTCTCCATTTCTGACGCCACCCTGAACTGGCTGGAACATCACCTGATGGGGCGGCCGCTCGCGTCTTCTTTCGAAGGTACCGATTCCGAGGTGTGTCTTTCCCTCGAAGATGGCAAGGCCGTGCGCGTGCCCATGGACGCGTTCCCGGCCCCGGCGTCAGACGGCGGGCTTCTGCAAGGTGAGTTTGCCGTTGAGCGCACCTTTGCTACCGCAACACCGGTTGCCTCCGGCTATGAAGCGGCCGCTACCGCAACACAGCCACCGACCGCCCTGGTTCTGGGGCGGGCAGGCGAGGGCGGTGCCACGCTGGGTGGCATTCCCACGGCCATGGTGACGGTGTCCGATCTTGCGGGCCGGTCTTCGTGCGAAGCAGAGCTTGATCCCTTTGCGCCCGGCTGCGACCCCATAGTCTTCATCGGCCTCGGCAAACGGGGTGAGGGCGAGAGTCGCTGGCAGCTGATTGACGATCAGATCAAACCTGTGCGCGGCCTGAAGACCGATGCCACGGTGGAGCTGGTCGGGATTGCCGAGGCACTGGCCCCCGGTGATGAAGTGGCGCTGCTGGTTTACGGTTTCCACCCGCAGTACCCGGCAAGCTGGTCCCGGGATGCGCTGGTACCTTTCGTGAACCTGGCGGGTGCCGTGCAGTTGCCGATTCTGGAAGGAAGCCTTGATCCGATGCTCTGACACCGGACGATTGACGAGGTTGATGTGGCGGGCGCCCGGTTCTGGCGCCCGCCGATGGCTCACTCAGTAGTTTTTCCGTTCAAACTGGTCGTCCACCGGGTCGGCGGTGTAACGGCCTTCGACCTGATCCCAATGGTACTGATCGCCCATCATGGCGTTGATTCTGCCGTCATCGGTGGATGCGCTGGCGGCGTTCTGCCCGGTGAGCGTTCTGCCTCCCCACCAGTTAATGGTGACTTCCTCCGGCGCAGCAGACGCCATGGAGCGGAAGTACCAGGGCACCACGTGGTTGTGCTTGTTCAGGTAATCGGCGGACGCCAGGTACCAGAAACGGTTATGGATGAAGGTAACCATACCCTCAAGCTCGGTATTCTTGTCACCGATCCAGACATCCTGGATGCCGGAGGACTTGTACCAGGTGACCGGGGTGTTGTGGCGTTGGATCAGTTCCTGAATCATCCAGCGCGTGCGCTCTCCAACCCAGTCATTGGCGCCGTCACCATTGGCATCACCCAGATAGCCCTTGCCATCCTGGGACCAGAAAGGGTCAAGCAGTTCCAGACGATCCACCATCACGTTGGTTCCGGCGGTACCGGCATAGATCGCATCGCTGATTTTCATCGCCACGATAGTTGCCAGCTGGTTACCCAGGGAGTGCCCGGAGAAGCGAACGTAGTAGGAGGTGTTGCCTGCCAGGGCCGCGGTTACCTGTTCAAAGGCAATCTGTCCAACCGATTTGTTCGGCGAATACTGAGTGCTGTAGCTGCCATCGCTCAGGCGATAGCGCATGCCGCGGGGTCCGTTCGCGCTCCACATCTTGGCCTCGGCATCCTTGACCTCGGATTCATCGGCGAACTGGTCCCAGTAGAAATAGGCGATGTTCCAGCCCTTGTTCTTCCAGGCCGTTGAGGTAATCACATCTTCGTTACCCCATACGAAGCGAAAATCCTCCCGATCATAGCCATCGCCGCGCGTCGCGGAGCCGGGTTGCCAGCCATGGAAGTGAACTATGGTGGGTTTGGACGGGTCGTAAAAGCGGCGGGGAACGTTATTGACAGTGCCATCGGCCTCTACGGCTTTAACCGACTGGTTATTGCCATCGAACCAGTAGAGACCATAATCAAGGGTATCCTCGACTGCATGGGCCGATAACGGCATGAGCAGTAGTGCTGCCAGAAGCGCTGACAACAGGGATCGATATGTCCTGAGCATAGTTGCAAACCTGTTTTGTTGTTGTGTGATCGGGCGAGCAGCCCGAAGGCCAACATAACAGACCTTTCGAGTGGTAAAAGTGAACGGTCAGCCATTTTTAGAGCTTGAAAACATTGGAAATTTGTCGGTTTGTATTGGTAGCCGGGCTTACCCTAACCTTTGAGCAAGGCTGCGTTTTCGTGGGGCAGTGTCATGTCAGATAAGCAGGTTCGAACCCGGTCCGATAAGCAAGCCATCGACCAGTTCATCAATGAGGTCCGCACCCTGCCAAAACAGGGCGGCGGGCAGGGCCGGCTGATTTTTGCATTGGATGCCACGGCGAGTCGCGAGGCGACCTGGGATCAGGCCTGCCATTTGCAAAGCGAGCTGTTCATGGCCACCCGGGACCTTGGCGGTCTGGCTATCCAGTTGGCTTACTACCGGGGGTTCGGCGAATTCAAGGCGACGACATTTGTGACCGAAACCGGCCAGTTGTTAAATCTGATGAATGGCGTTTCCTGCCTGGGTGGGCGTACCCAGATCGGCCGGGTTCTGGCCCATGCTGTCCGCGAAACCCGGGCCAGGCCAGTGAAAGCAGTGGTGTTTATCGGCGACTGCTGCGAAGAACCGGTGGACGAGCTTTGTCATTGTGCCGGTGAGCTCGGTCTGCTTCGAACGCCAGTGTTTATGTTCCACGAGGGGCACGATGCCCATGCCAAGGCTGTGTTCCAGCAGGTGAGCAAACTCTCCGGTGGCGCCTATGCGCCTTTTGATCGCAACAGTCCCCAGGTTCTGAAGGATCTTATGGCAGCAGTTGCGGTCTATGCCTCCGGGGGAGCGAAAGCCCTTCAGGACTTTTCCAGTCGCAGTTCTGCGGAAGTGAAACGCCTGACGCAGCAGATTCGCTAATCGAGTTGAACCGTTTCAGTTGGGCCGGCGGGCCCGGAGTGTATTGGTGCCGTTAACGTTCATCGTCATTGTTGCCGCCGTTGTGGCCTTTGTCTGGCTGAGAAACCAGCCGCCCGCTCAGCGTCCCCAGGCAATCCTCAAACTGGCCCTCCTGGTTGGCACTCTCATTCTTCTGGTACTTGCGGTGACGGGTCGACTGCATTTTCTGTTTGCTTTTCTTGCTTTCCTTTACCCACTGTTGAGGCGCCTGCTGCCCTCGCTGCTGGGCGGTCTGATGTCTGGCAATACCGCCGGTGGAGGTACAAGGGCGAGTGCCGGCAACCAGTCCCGGGTGTCGGGTGAGATTCTGGAAATGAGCCTGGATCATGACAGCGGCACCATGAGTGGCCGTGTTATCAAGGGGCCAATGGAAGGTCGGGAGCTGGACAACCTGAGCGAACAGGAATTTCTTGAACTGCTCCGATATTGCCGGGCCAATGACGAAGATTCCGCCCGTTTACTGGAGACGTATCTGGATCGTCGATTTGGCGATTCATGGCGCGCCGATGACCAGACTGAGGACCAGGAATCGGGCCGGGCCGGTAGCGCCGGCGGGCCGCTTACCGAGAGCGAGGCTCTGGATATTTTGGGGTTAGAGCCGGGCGCCAGCCGGGATGAGATCATCAAGGCCCATCGGCGGATGATGCAAAAGGTGCACCCTGACCATGGCGGCAGTAACTACCTGGCGGCCCGCATCAACGAGGCGAAGGAGTGCCTGTTGGGGTAGCTCCCGGCCGGTTGTCAGGGCGTGGTAAGTGCAAAACTCAGTAGCCAGCGATTGCCTTTCTCGATGCGTGAAACCTGATGCTGGTACAGGTCGGGGCGAAAGAGGTAGGCTCTGCCGATTAGGTTAAAGATATTCCTTTCGCAAATGAACTGGCCTCCGGACCTCGGCTGCTTCAAGACCAGATTCAGTTTGTAAAGCCGCCCGTGGGCTACCATGTCGATGTGGGGCACAACCCTGTGACCCTCTGGGTAATGCACCAGGTAAATGCTCAGACGCTTGGACTGTAACAAGACTCGTGTTTTTACCTGGGATGTCATTGCATGTCGCCTCGCTAACGTGCCTATTCGACTCATAAGCTCAGTAGAGTCCAGACGAACACCATCTGGGCGCCAAAACTGATGAGGAACGAGATGGTCCGGAGGAATGGGATTTTGAATGTGAAAGCGACAGCGTGAGCCATTCGCATCCAGAAGTACACCACGCTCGCGGTCGCTGTTGCCTCCGTACTCACGCCCAGAGACTGGGTGATCAAAACGAGTGATGCGAAGACGACGAGGTTCTCGACTGCGTTCTGGTGCGCCTTCATTAACCTTTGCGCCCAGGGCGACTGAGGCGCCGGGTTGTCCGGATAGCCCATGGCTTCTTTGGGCCCCCTCACGACAATGCGGTTGATGATATAGGGAATCCAAAGAACCGCCGTAAGCAAAGTGGTCAGTGTCAGGTATAGAAGTTCGGTTGTCATGACGCATTGGCCTTGGGATGGGTTTGCCAAGTATACGGCAGCGGCTGCTTCATTGGATGTTGCTCCCTTGGTAGTATCCTGAAGACCAAAGGCCGGACTGAAATCAAATTGCGGGAGCAAATCCATGGCCAAAGCGTCAATTGGCGTCACTCTGGTGCGTTGGTTGTCTATCACCTTTGCCGGTATTGCGGCCTTGTGTTTCTCCATCATTTTGCTGCTCCGGTTCTTCGACCCTCCCACGTCGGCATTTATGGTGGCTTATCAGATGCAAGGGGATGGAAGCCCCATCGCCCAACAGTGGGTGCCGCTGTCGGAGATCTCGCCCTGGATGCCTTTGGCCGTCGTCGCGAGTGAGGATCAGCGTTTTCCGGAGCATTGGGGCGTCGATTTTCGAGCCATTCGCCAGGCAGTCTCCGAGTATCGGGCCGGCGAGGGGCTTCGCGGCGCCAGTACGATCACCCAGCAAACCGCGAAGAATCTTTTTCTCTGGAATGGTCGAAGTTTTGCCCGAAAGGGTCTTGAGGCAGTGCTCGCGCTGGCCATTGATGTTCTATGGCCGAAAGCGAGGGTGCTGGAGGTGTACTTGAATATCGCCGAGTTCGGCCCCGGGGTTTATGGCGTGGAGGCGGCCAGTCATGCGTACTTCGGCAAGTCCGCTCGCAGTCTCTCCGCTTACGAGGCAGCAAGCTTGGCGGCAGTCCTGCCCAACCCCAAAGTGCTCAGCGTCCGCTCGCCCTCATCTTACGTGCGGGACCGAGTTGACTGGATCCTCGGGCAGATGGCGCAACTGGGGCGAGGTTATCTCCGAGAAATTTAGAGCCGTCATGAGCTTGATCAGTTGCTCAGTGTCAGTCCCATCTCCCAGAAATCGATTTCCAGCCTGGTCGCGTCACTAAAAATGCGTGCCAGTTGCTCGAACCTGGCCGGTGAAATCTCCGCCAGGCGCTTGTCAAGCCAGCGGATCTCCGCCTTCATGGCGTCCTGGAACTCGTCGCTCTCGTACATGCTGATCCACGCATCGTACGGGTTGCGGTCGCCGCGAGCCGTTTCTGGTCGGTCGTTCAGCCAGTTGGCAATTTCCCCGTAACCGACCATGCAGGGTGACAGGGCCACGTGAAGATCGAGCAGATCCCCGCGGTTGCCGGTGTCCAGAACGTATCGGGTGTAGGCCAGCGTCGCCCGGGCTTCAGGCAACTCGGCCAGTTCCTGCTCTGAAATACCCCAGGCTTTGCAGTAATCGATGTGAAGCCCAAGCTCCACATCCACGATCGCCTGCAGCCCGTCCTTTGCTTGTCGCAGATCCGCAAGGGTCGGGCTTTTGTAGGCGGCCAGTGCAAAGGCGCGGGCGAACTGAATCAAAAACAGGTAGTCCTGCTTCAAATAGTGTTGAAAGGACTCAGAAGCCAGCGATCCGTCACCCAATTGAGTAACAAAGCGGTGTTGGATATAAGCCTGCCATTCGTCCCGGCAGCGTTCTTTGAGGTCGTCGAACTGGTAAGGCATGATTGAACTATGTCTCCGGCTTTTTCTGGTCGGCGTCCGTGGAGTATACGTAATCTGGCGGGTGAGGCCATGCCACCATTTCCCCTTTAAACGTTTTATGGAGTCCCATGAACAGAATTCAGATTGACATCGTTTCCGACATCGCCTGCCCCTGGTGTGCCATTGGCTACGCCCGACTGGAGCAGGCCATGGCGAAAGTGGCGGACAAGTACGCGTTTTCGGTCGCCTGGCATGCCTTCGAATTGAACCCGGACCATGAAGGCCAGGGTGAACCCATTCTCCCGGCACTGGCCCGGAAGTATGGCCGCAGCGAGGAGGACATGCGGGCCAACCAGGATCAGATGATGACCATCGCCCGGGATCTGGGCCTGAACTTTGAGCAAATGCAGCAGCGATTTACCTGCAATACCTTCGACGCCCATCGGCTGGTGAAATGGGCTGACGAGCAGGGCCGGGCAACGGAAATGAAACAGGCGCTGTTCGAGGCGTATTTCGGCCGGGCGGAGGACGTGTCTGAGCACTCGGTGCTGCTGCGCTGTGTCGAACAAGTTGGCCTGGATACGGACCGGGCTGGCGAGATTCTCCGGGGTGATGAATACGCCGATGTGGTCCGCAAGGACGAAGCCACCTATCAGCAGGCTGGTGTCTCGGCGGTGCCCGCGTTCATCGTAAACGGGAAATATCTGATTTCCGGAGCCCAGGAGCCCGAGACGCTGGTGCAGGCGTTTGAGGAAATTGTCACCAACTCGTAATCGCGTTTGGCTGGGCATTTGGCGGCATAACGGTGACAATCACTGCACGGACGCCCCCGCATTGATAAGGAGCCGAGTCGAACATGCCACCGCACAGCCACACAGCCCCGGAAAACAAGCGCGCGCTCTGGTCCTGGGCAGTGTATGACTGGGCCAACAGCGCCTTCTTCACGATCATCCTCACGTTCGTGTTTGCCCAGTACTTCAGCACGTCGGTGGTACAGGACGAGGTGGCAGGCACCAACGCCTGGGGCAATATTGTTGGTATCTCCGGCGTGTTCATCGCCATTCTGGCGCCGATTCTCGGGGCCATTGCCGATCAGTCCGGGCGCCGCAAGCCCTGGCTGATCAGTTTTACACTGCTGTGTGTGCTGTCCTCGGCCATGCTCTGGACGGTAATGCCGGAGACCAACCAGTTCTGGAAGGCCGCATTCTGGGTGGGGCTTGGCACCCTGGGCGCCGAGTTCGCGTTTATCTTCTACAACGCCATGCTGCCGGATCTGGCCAGGCCGGAGCGCACCGGGCGCTGGTCCGGTTGGGCCTGGGGACTAGGCTACGTGGGCGGGATCGCCAGCCTGGTGATTGCCCTGTACGGCTTTATAGAAGCCGATACCGCGCTTTTTGGGCTGGATCGTGACACCGCGGAACACGTTCGTGCCACCTTTGTGCTGGTGGCCATCTGGTACCTGGTGTTCTCACTGCCCGCCTTCCTGTTCATACCGGACCGCCCGAAAACGGGACTGGGCCTGGCGGCTGCCACTCGTGCCGGTTTTGCCCAGCTCAAAGAGTCCATCGCCCACGTACGCCAGTACCGCGATATTGTGCGATTCCTGATTGCCCGAATGCTGTACACCGACGGGTTGGCGACCATTTTTACTTTTGGTGGCGTCTACGCGGCCGGCACCTTCAACATGAGCCCGACCGAGGTGCTGCAGTTCGCCATTGCCCTGAACGTTACGGCGGGCCTCGGGGCCCTGGGCTTCGCTTGGATTGATGACGCCCTGGGTGGACGCAACACCATCCTGCTAGCGCTGGTTGGCCTCGGCAGCAGTGCCCTGGCCATTCTCGTGGTAGAGAGCTCAACCGCCTTCTGGGTGTGGGGCATGATCCTGGGTATTTTCGTGGGTCCGCTGCAATCGGCCAGTCGTTCCCATCTGGCGCGCGTGGCGCCACCGCATCTGCAAACCCAGATGTTCGGCCTGTTTGCCTTCTCCGGCAAGGCCACGGCGTTTGCCGGTCCCTTGCTGGTGGGTTGGGTGACCGCAATGACCGACAGCCAGCGCTGGGGCATGAGCACCATTCTGGTGTTCCTGCTGATCGGCTTTGTGCTGATGCTCAAGGTGCCAGCAACGGAAGAGAAGACCCCGGATTAAGCACGTTCAGGGGATGGATTCAAACAGTCGCCCCATCCTGGCTTGTGGCGTGAGCTTGCCGCAGAAGCGCAGGGCTTCCCAGAAACTGACCTGATTGGCCGTCAACACCGGCATTCCGCACGCACGCTCGAGATCTTCAAGCCAGGCGGCCGAATGCAGGGCAGTATCCGGAATCAGCAGTGCCTCGGCCTCCGCCCTGGTATTGGCTACCGCAAAGTCGATCACGTCGGCCTTCCCCAGGTGACCGACCTCGGCCGCGGTTACAATACCCCGGCTTGCCATGTGCTCCACCTCAATATCGAAGTGCCGCAGAAAATCCCGGAATCGCTGGGCAACGTCCTCCGGGTAGGTGGTGGCAATGGCCACCCGGGTGGCGTCAAGCGACTTGGTAGCCCGGGCGAAGGCCATGGCCGTGGTCGATGCCGGCACGCCCAGGGTTTTCTCCAGGGTATCGATCTGCTGTCGAATGCCTTCAAGGCCGAGCACGAAACTGGCGCTGGTGGACGTCCACATCACCGATTCAATCCCGGAGCCTGCCAAGGCCGCCGCGCCTTCAGCCAGGCGACAGACGCTGCCCATCTCGCTCAGCGCCTCGACGGTATGGGCGTCTTCAACAAACTGCGTATGAACGAGGTTAATCTCGGCGGGCGGCTCTATCATGTTGGCCATCAGCGGATAGTCGTCCTCGGCCGCGTGGCCGGGATAGAGAAAGCCGAGTCTGGCGGGAGGTGCCGTGCGGTTCATCGTTCGCGCCCTCGCTGACATGGGTTGACCTGTCCCCACAATAGACAAAAACTGGGGGCAATGCAGTCTCTGGAGACCGCCGATGGATAACCAGTGGTTCCTGATTTTTGCCGATGCCCTGCTGGTACTTCACACCTTGCTGGTCGCGTTTGTCATTCTCGGTCTGGTAGCCACGTTCGTGGGTTATTTTCTAGGGTGGCACTGGGTGCGCAACGTCTGGTTCCGGTTGGCGCACCTCCTGGTGATTGGCGTGGTTGTTCTGCAATCCTGGCTCGGGGTGATCTGCCCGCTTACCTCCTGGGAAATGGCGCTGCGGGCAAAGGCCGGCCAGGCCGGCCAGGCCGGCTACGAGGGCTCGTTCATCCAGCACTGGCTGCAATCCATTCTGTATTACAGCGCGCCGGACTGGGTGTTTATCCTTGCCTACACCGTTTTCGGGGCCCTGGTGCTGGCCAGCTGGTTTGTGGTCAGGCCGGGGCGTCAAGATTAGTAAGGCGAGGGTAGTGCTCAGTAGGCTCGCACGCCGGAGAGGAAGAAGCCGCCGGATTTATCCGCGTTGGGCACCGCGAGGAAAATCTGATTCTGTTCTTCATCGTGGTATGCGATTCCCGCCAGTACTTCATTTCCCAGGAAGCAGCCTTCATTCGGGAAGTCGATGGTAACGTTGAACAGAGGGTCGTCAGTTCGTGTAGCGAGGGTGCCGGTAAAACCGCAGTTCGCTATAACGCTTCTGGTGCCCACGAACGAATTGTCGTTCCCGATGCTGATGTACGTGTACTCGGATTCTGCAGCAGCGTCCAATATCCCTTTGAAAAAGCCGCCGTAATAGTCGCCCGAGAGTTGCTCCAGGTCGGGCCGGACTTTACCGGAGATCCGGGAGGTGGCAGTGAATCCCACCGCTTCACCGGTGGCGTCGTCTGTGATGGTGCCGGTCAGGTATTCATCAGCAACGTAGGATGCTGACACACTGCGCGGTTGCCCCTGGCCGCCGTCCAGGTTCCTGAGCACCGCATCATCCGAGGTAAAGGTACCTTCATCGACGCTAGCCGTGCCGAAAATCACCGCCGACAAATCGTCTTTTGGACCTTCATTTTCCAGCGATTGGACCAGGATATAGAACTCGCCATCACTTTGAACCATGGCGGTCACACTCTCCCCTGTGTCCATCAGTCCCTGGTAGACGCCACGAGCGCCATTCAGCTCTGTCCCTGGATCCGTGGGTTCCACCGGGCCTGACGGCTTCGTAGGTTCGCTTGGCTTGGTGGGTTGTTGGCTGTTGGAGCCGCCGCCACAGGCGGAAAGCGCCAGAGCGGCCATCAGAAGCATAGCTTTTTTCATGGATTTTTCTCTTTTGGCTGGTTATTACGCGGGTTTGGTGGCAATAAGGAAGTAGACGCTTTTGGAGGTCTCGGGCGTCCAGCGATACTCGATCCTGAATCCGGCGCGCTCTAGAAAGGCGTCCAGGTCCCGGCGGGACAGAAAGTTCACATAGGGCGCCAGGCGAAGCATTCGGGCAGCGTGGGCGACCGGTTTGAGAACGGAGCAGGTGTCCTGCAGGCAGGCGGTGTTACTGATGAAAACGCCTCCTGGTTTCAGAAGGCTGTGGACCTGGAGGACGGTGTTTTCCGGATTGGTGAGTAGATGTAGAACGTTCAGCCCCAGAACGGCATCGAACTCGAGTTGCCGGCCGCTCAGGTCCTCAAGCGTTGCCACCGCCAGTTGCAGGTTGTTGGTCGGTTGTTTGGCAACCCGTTCCCTGGCGATGTCGATCATTTGCAGTGAGGCATCGGTTGCAAGGTAGCTTTTGACGCGCGGTGCGTGGATCAGCGCGGTCGAACCGGTACCGCAACCGAATTCCAGTACATCCATATCCGGGCGGAAGTATTCCTGAGTCAGCGCAATCTTCCTCTGGTAGGCGTCCTGATCGGCGATCGGGCGCCGAGCGTATCGCGCGGCACTCCGGTTCCAGAAGCTGACAGACGGGTCCATGGCATCCACTCTTTGTATGATTCGGGCTAGTTCAGTGGCAGCCATTCTATATCTGCATTTTCGTTGGTAATATTGCCAAAAATGAAACTCAGGTATGCATAAACGTATGAATTGGCAGTCGGTCAATTTTGATTGGAACCGGGCGAGGGCTTTCCTGGTGACCGCTGAGGAGGGCTCTTTGTCCGCTGCAGCCAAAGCCCTGGGTGTTTCGCAGCCGACCCTGGGCAGGCAGGTGGCAGCGTTGGAGGTGGAACTCTCCACGGCGCTCTTTGAGCGCAGTGGCCGTGGGCTCGAATTGACTCAAGCTGGTTTGGATCTGCTGGACTATGTGCGGGCCATGGGTGAGGCAGCAAGCAGCCTCTCGCTGGCCGCAACCGGTCGGTCGACGTCCATCGAGGGTGACATCGCCATTACGGCATCAGAGATCACGGCGGCCTGGATATTGCCGCCGATTCTGGTGAAACTTCGAACCCGGTACCCGGGCATTCGTATCAGCCTGGTAGCCTCCAACGAGGCCAGTGACCTCAGGCGTCAGGCAGCTGACATCGCTATCCGGAATTTCCGGCCCACCGAGCCTGATCTGATTGCCCGCAAAGTGGGTGAGTTCTCAGCGACTCATTACGCCACGCCCGATGTTGTCGCCACACTGCCATCGCCCATTCCCGACGCGCTTTCCGAGGGCCCTTTTATCGGTTTTCTGTCGAATAACCAGGCCTACGTTGCCGCGTTGGCGCACCGGGGAATTACGCTCAGTGACCACAACTTTGTCGCCCGCACCGACAGTCATCTGGTGCACTGGCAACTTGTGAAGGCAGGAATCGGCATCGGGATGATGCCGGTGGAGCTGGGCGATGCTGAACCTGGGGTACAGCGGCTATATGCGGATCGGGTTTTCGGGGGTGATGTCTGGCTGGTCGCCCACCGGGAACTCAGGATGAACCTGCGGCTTCGGCTTGTGTTCGATTTCCTGGCTACGGAGCTTGGTGATTATTTTCAGCCACGAATATGATCGATTGGGGGGATTCGCCCTGGGCTGACGGTTCCCTGATTTCAGTCAGTTTCATACCACCTGCGGTGAATGCTTTGATCCAGCCAGCCAGTGTCCGGAAATACCAGGGTGCTGGCGCTTCGAATTCGCCGGGCAGGCCTGCCCAGGTTCCAGGTTTCCAACCGTCACGGTAGTCCCCGCCTGTAAAGCAGGCCACGGGATGGAGCGTCTGGATCAGGCATCGACCCTCCTGCATCAGCAGCGCGGGCAGAGCGTCGAAAAAGTCGGAAACAGAGGTGTCGCCGAGCAGGGCAAAGTTGCTGACCACACAGTCGAAACGGCCTAGGCCTGCGGAGGCGAGCTGATCGTAGCTGAGGGTGTGAAACTGGCCGCTTCCCATTTTCCGGGCGTGATCGACCAGGGCCCGCACGGCATCGGTACCGGTTGCCCGGTAACCCTGCCGATCCAGTTCCCGGACCAGCCACCCTTCGCCACAGCCGGCGTCGAGAATGGCGCCGCCCGCCGGCGCGTGGTCCCTGATGGCAGCCAGAATTGCCTGGCTGGTGAGGCTGTTGGCGCCGCGAATGCCCGCCTGTTCCACCGCATGAATCCAGGGCTTGGCGTTGGTACGCCAGGCGGCCAGGATGTCTGCTTCTTTATCGGTGCTCATGGTGCGGCCAGTCTCCTGTGCAAGGCGTCCACGCAGGCGGTTATCTCTCGCTCGCTGGCGCTGGCAAACCCCATCACCAGACCGGTTCGGGCGTTCTCTCCAATAAAATGGGCGCTGAGGGGCGTGCTGCCGAATCCCTGTTTCCGAAGCCACTGGCTCAGAGCCATGTCGTCAAAATCTCCTTCCAGTACCAGATGCATGCCCGCGCTTTCGGCAATTGGTCGCACGCTGTCGCCAAGCCGGCCGGTAATGGCTTGCTGGAAGTGTTGCCACTTGCCCCGGTACAGCTGCCGCATCCGCCTCAGGTGGCGGGTGAACTGGCCACTGTCGATAAACTCGGCAATGGCGGCCTGCACAAGCAGGGGCGATTCGCCGCCGCTGATCTGCTTCGCCCAGAGCATCGGCTCAACCACTTCCTCCGGCACCACAAGATAACCTACGCGCAGGGCTGGCAGTAAGGTTTTGCTGAAGCTGCCCATGTACAGTACCGGGGCGTTTTCGAACAGGCCCTGAATCGCAGCGAAGGGTTTGTTGAAGAAGTGGAACTCGCTGTCGTAATCGTCCTCGATGATCCAGCAGTCGTTTTGCTGCGCCCACTGGACCAGCGCCATACGCTGGGAAAGATCGAGAATCCCGCCCATGGGGTACTGGTGCGTGGGCGTGCAGAACAGCAGCCGGGCGGCACCGAGGCCGGGTAGGGCGTCGACATCCAGCACCTGGTTCTTGAGGGGGATGGGACGCAGGGGATGGCCGAAGCGACCCAGCGCGTTGCGGGCCCCCCGGTAACCGGGGTTTTCACACAGGATATGGTCGCCGGGCCGCAGGAACACCTCGGCGATGAGCGACAGCGCCTGCTGGGCGCCCTGGGTGATCATCACCTGGTGCTCCTCGCAGCGCACGCCCCGGGAGGTACGCAGGTAGCTGGCAATGGCCCGCCTCAGGGGCTGGTAGCCCTGGATACTGTCGTAGCCGCGCAGTGAACGACGGCTTTCCTGATGGTGCAGGATGCGGTTCCAGCTGCGGATGGGGAAGGCATCAAGATCTGGCAGGCCCGGCTGGAAGGGCAGGTTGGCGTCTTCCTCCCGGGTCGAGCGCGCACGGGGTAGCTCCGGCAGTGAGGGCAGGGCCATACCCCGGTTCAGTGGTTGCGCAAGACCATCGCCGGCGGGTTTGATGGCGGCCCGTATGTCCCGGTGAACGAAAACTCCTTTGCCAGGCCGGCTCTGCAGGAAGCCTTCGGCTTTGAGCTGTTCGTACACCGCGTTCACGGTGTTGCGGCTGATCCCCAGATCCGCTGCCATCTGCCGGCTGGAGGGCAGTTGCCGCCCCGGCGGGTAACGCCGGTCGAGGATGCGCTCGGACAGCCTCTGGTAAAGCTGGTGCTGGAGTGGCTGTGAGCTGTCGAGCCGGAGGTCATCAATCACGGCAACTGGTCCTATTAAAAGTCAGAATCTGGATCTTTTGATGGTATCAGAAGTCGCCTTCAATAAGCAGGAGTTTTCTGTTTTCAGAAGAGTGTAGGAGTTGACGATGACCACGACGGATACCCCCAGGATGACTGATTCACCGCTAAGAACCTGCCCTCGCAGCCTGGTGCAGCGCGCCGCAAAACGGGCCCGCTACGACCGGCAAAGTGCCTACGCCCTGATTGACCGGTTGAAAACCGCCCACGTTGGTTTCGTGGAGGATGGCGAGCCACGAATTATCCCGATTACCGTGTGGCGTCTTGATGATGACCTCTATCTGCACACGCTGAATGGTGGGCGACTGTCCAGGCAACTGGCCTCTGGCGCGCTGCTGTGCATTTCGTTTGCGGTGACCAACGAGTGGGTGCTGACCAAGTCGGCCTTCCATCACAGTGCCAACTATGAATCGCTGGTGCTGTTTGGCCGGGCCTTCCCGGTAGCGGATGACGCCAGTTTCGACACCGCGTTCCGGGCCATCATCAATCAGATTGAACCGGGGCGGTGGGAGCAGGTACGGGCACCCAACGAGAAAGAGCGCAAGGCGACGGCTCTGTTTCGGGTGCCCATTGAGGAAGGGGCCTTCAAAAGCCGGACCGGTGGGCCCAACGACGATCCGGAGGATCTGGCGCTGCCGGTCTGGCATGGGACCGTGCCGGCAGCGCGCGAGACCTCAGTTTGAAGTCAGCTTGCTGTAGCTGTTCATCAGGTTCCGGTAATCCGGGATGTGGTTGGAGAACAGCTGGCCCAGGCCCTCGATGTCATTTCTCCAGTCTCGGTGCAGTTCGCAGGCAACGCCGAACCAGGTCATGAGCTGGGCGCCGGCCGCAGACATACGGTCCCAGGCGGAGTCCCGGGTGAGTTCGTTAAAGGTGCCGGAGGCGTCGGTCACAACGAACACATCGAAGTCTTCGGCGAGCGCCGAGAGAGTCGGAAAGGCAACGCAGACTTCGGTGACCACACCGGCCACGATCAGTTGCTTCTTGCCGGTGGCTTTGACGGCCTTCACGAAATCTTCATTGTCCCAGGCGTTGATCTGGCCGGGGCGGGCGATATAGGGGGCATCCGGGAAGGTTTCCTTCAGTTCAGGCACCAGGGGGCCGTTGGGGCCATCTTCAAAGCTGGTGGTGAGGATCGTCGGCAACTGGAAATACTTCGCCAGGTCAGCCAGGGCCAGCACGTTGTTCTTGAACCGGTCCGGATCAATATCGCGCACCAGTGACAGCAGGCCGGTCTGGTGGTCTACCAGCAGCACAGCGGCGTCGTTCTTGTCGAGGCGAATATAGGGTTTGCTCATATCAGTCTCCTTTTGAGTGGTCATGGCGGTCCACTGACGCGCTTGTCAGCGGGGGACAACCTGAGACTAAACCAGCGCCTGGTGGGCGATAAGACTGCTAAACTGACTCGCAGTGTTCCATTTTTAGAACAGTGGCTAGCCCATGCAGGATCTGAACGATCTGTTGTATTTCGTCAAGGTCGTCGAGGCTGGCGGCTTTGCGCCGGCGGAGCGGGCCATTGGCGTCGCCAAATCCAAACTGAGCCGGCGGATCGCCGGGCTGGAGGAGCGGCTTGGGGTAAGGCTGCTGCACCGCTCAACCCGGCGTTTCTCGGTGACCGACATTGGCCAGCGGTACTATGAACACTGCCGGGCCATGCTGATTGAGGCGGAAGCCGCCCAGGAGGCCGTGGACCAGGTGCGAGGAGAGCCCTGCGGGACCATCCGGGTGACCTGTCCGGTCGGTTTGCTGAACTTCCACGTGGGCGAAATGGTGGGTGAGTTCCTGAATCGGTATCCGAGGGTTTCAATGGAGCTGGAAGCCACCAACCGGCGGGTGGACCTGATGGCAGAGGGCGTGGATGTGGCTCTGCGCGTTCGGCCGCTGCCTCTCGAGAACAGCGATCTGGTATTGCGGGTGCTGTCTGATCGTGGCCAGTGCCTGGTGGCAAGCCCAGGGCTCGTGGAACGCATGGGTGGAGAGCCAAAGACGCCGGAGAGCCTGTCGCAGTGGCCGGCCATGACGCGTTCCCAGTCGCTCGCGGATCAGGTTTGGGTTCTTAACCATACGGACGGGGAGCGGAAAGACATCGCTTACAGCCCTCGATACGCCACCACCGATATGGAAGCCCTGAAAAAGGCGGCCCTGGCGGGCGCCGGCGTTGTGCAGCTACCCCTGCTCATGCTGGGCGATGAGCTGGCGAACGGTGCGCTCGTGTGGCTGTTACCGGACTGGGAGCCCAGGCGGGAAGTGATCCACCTGGTGTTCCCCTCCCGTCGCGGAATGTTGCCCGCGGTTCGGGCGTTTATTGATTTCCTCGCCGAGTGCTACGCTCAAATCCAAGAAAATTAGGATATTTATGCGTTTATCCCTCAGGTTGGTTGTTCTTCTGTTTTTGTGTGTTGCCGTAGCCGGGTGCAACCCCGGTGCCGATTCCTCGGGCGCCAATCCCGCCGGGCACAGTGCGCCAACGGCAAGCACTCGTGAGGCTAACCGGCAGGTGCTGCAAGAGCGACCATTTGGTAACCGGGAGGATTTCGAGAACGCCAGGCGTGGCCTGGTTGCCCAGGACCCGGATCTGGTGATTGCGCATCTCGGGGGCGGGGAGGTCTGGAACATGCCAGCCTACGACTTCATCGCCAGCGAGGGCGAGGATGCGCCGGGCTCGGTCAATCCCAGCCTCTGGCGGCAAGCCGCGCTGAACAATATCCACGGTCTGTTCAAGGTGACTAACGGCCTCTACCAGATCCGTGGCTATGATCTGGCCAATATGTCCATTATCGAGGGTGAGACCGGCTGGATTCTGGTGGACCCCCTCACCGCCCGCGAAACCGCCAGCGAAGCCTTCCTGTTCGCCCGGGAGCACCTGGGCGAAAAGCCAGTGCGGGCGATTGTGTTCACTCACAGCCACATTGACCATTTTGGAGGCGTGCAGGGCGTTCTCCAGCATCTGTCTGAAGACGAGAAAGCCAATCTGCGGATCATCGCACCGGCCGGGTTTGAGGAGGAGGCGACCAGCGAGAACATCATTGCCGGCCCGGCCATGACCCGCCGGGCCATGTTCATGTATGGCAAGCGTCTGGCACGGGATGAGCGCGGCCACGTTGGCACCGGCCTGGGCAAGGGGCCGGCCTTCGGGACCTTCGGATTTGCCCCGGCCACAGACCTGATTGGCGAGACTGGTACCGAGCTGGTGGTGGATGGCGTGCCCATGGTGTTTCAAGTGGTCTCCGGTTCCGAGGCGCCCGCCGAGTTCACCTTTTACCTGCCAGAGCACAGGGCGTTTTGCGGCGCCGAACTGGTGAGCCGAAACCTGCACAACCTCTATACTCTGAGGGGCGCCAAAGTGCGAGATGCCAGGCTCTGGAGCGGCTATATCGATGAGGCCAGGACCCTGTTTGCCGACGCCGAGGTCTATTTCGGCAGCCATCACTGGCCGCTGTGGGGGCAGGCCAACGTCCAGGATTTCCTGGCTGTGCAGCGGGACACCTACAAGTTCATTCACGACCAGACCGTGCGGCTGATGAACCAGGGCGCCACGCCCCGGGAAATCGCGAATCAGCTCACGCTGCCGCCGGCGTTGAGCCAAACCTTTCACAACCAGGGCTACTACGGCACTGTCTCCCACAACGCCAAGGCGGTGTACCAGTATTACCTGGGCTGGTTTAGTGGCAATCCGGCCCAGCTCAACCCGCTGCCGGAACCCGAGTCCGCCCGTCGCTACGTTGACATGATGGGCGGTGCGGACAAGGTGTTGGAGAGAGCCAGGGAGGACTATCAGGCCGCGGCCGAAATGGAGCCGGCCGAAGCCCATGACACCTACCGCTGGCTTGCCGAGTTGCTCAATCACGTGGTGTTCGCAGATCCAGAGAATGACCAGGGGAAGGCCCTGTTGGCGCACGTGTATGACCAGCTTGGCTACCAGGCCGAATCCGCACCCTGGCGGGATTTTTACCTGACCGGCGCCTACGAACTGCGCCATGGTGCACCGGAGCAGGGCATTCAGCCGGCGGTGATGCGGGAGGTGCTGCTCAATACGCCGGTGTCACGGTTCTTTGACAGCATGGCGGTGCGCCTGAAGGCCGAGGACGCGGAAGGTGAACACACCACCGTCAGGATTACCTTTACCGACCTTGGGGAAAGCTATCTGCTGACCTTGCAGAATTCGGTGTTGCATCATCGCCTGGCCAGTGCCGATACCCCGGCGGATGCCTCTCTCAGCGTTACTCGACCGCTTTTCGTGGACCTGCTGATTGGCCGCGCCGGCCTGAAGGAGCTGCTGTTCAGTGATGAGATCCAGTTTGGTGGCAGCAGACTGGATCTGATCGGATTCTTCAGTCTGCTGGATAAGCCCGAAGGCCGGTTTAATCTTGTCAGCCCCTGAGGGTTAACCCGTTGTTGCCCGGCGCCGCTGGCGGCGGGCTTCCTCGGCGTGCTTCGAGCGCTGCATCTCAATGTATTGCATGGCATCCGTGCTGATCGGCAGACGCAGGGCGCCTTCCAGGTCATGGCGGTCGTAGCCCAGATCCGACAGCGTGTCGTCCTTTTCCCTGAGCAGGTGCCTCGCCATGCGGCGGAACTGCTGGCGTCTCGAGTACCGCTCCCACATCGCTGCAAGGGGATGCATGGAAGCCGTTGCACGCTGTTCCGTGGTCTTGAGCATGGTAACGCCCCAACAGTTGGTGAATGGTTCGCGGTGCTGGCCGCGAAGCAGCCAGGCTCGACAGTGGCTGACTGCATCCTCCATTCTGGAAGTGACGTTACTTTCAATCAAACGAAAAGAATTTAAAGTCTCGTTCAACTATGCTTAAGGCACAGTATAGGGATACGTGGATACGGGGAGCGCTCGCGTGAAAATTCCATTGCTGGACAGCGATGTACTCAGAAGCTTCGTGGCTATCGCCGAGTGTGGCACCTTCACCAGCGCCGCGAAGGCGGTACACCGGACACCCTCTGCCCTGAGCATGCAGATCAAACAGCTTGAGAAAAACCTCGGAAAAACGCTGTTTATCCGGGAGCCCAGGCAGGTCACGTTGACAGCCGAGGGAGAGGTCCTGCTCGATTACGGGCGCCGCCTGTTGCGTTTGAACGAGGAGGCCGTCCAGCATTTCATCGCGCCAACCCTTGAGGGCAAGGTTGGCATCGGCACCTCCGATGACATCGGCACCCGCATATTGCCGGAAGTACTGGCGGAGTTTGCCAGGAGCTACCCCGCCGTTCAGGTGGACGTGGTTGTAGGCTCAAGTAAGCAGAATCTGGCACGGCTGGATGCCGGCGAACTGGATATGACTCTGGTAACGGTGGCGGACGAAGCCGGCATCAGCCGCGGCGAGATTGTGCATCAGGAACCACTGGTTTGGGCTGGTCGGGAGGGAGCTTCTGCGTTCCAGCGCTCGCCCTTGCCCCTGGCCATGGCCCACGAGGGCTGCGCCTGGCGCCGGATGACGCTGCGCGCTCTGGATCGTGCCGGCATAGCCTATCGGATCGCCTACACCTGTGAACACTGTTCTGGCCAGGAGGCGGCCATGCTGGCCGATCTTGCCATCGCCCCGTTCCCGAAGAGCCTGGTGAAACCGCCGCTTCGTGAGATTACAGGCGAGGCGCTGCCGTCGATTGGCTCCTATCAGCTGGCCTTGGTACGTCGCGGATCCGATCCGTTGAACGACGCTCTCGCCTCGCATGTAAAAGAGGCCCTGCAGAGTCTACGCTGAACTGAACTGTCCCCGGCCCGTCTTTGCTGCCAATTCCGGGCCCATTGCGAACCAGGATAACCCCTCATGACCGAGTATTTTGTTCACGCTTTTATTTACCTGATTGCCGCCGTGATCGCGGTGCCTCTGGCACAACGCTTCGGCCTGGGCTCGGTGCTGGGCTACCTGGTGGCCGGGGTGCTGATTGGACCCGTGGCGGGGCTGGTGGGGCAGGAGGCCACCACCATCCAGCATTTTGCCGAATTCGGGGTGGTGATGATGCTGTTTCTGGTGGGCATGGAGCTGGACCCCAAGGCACTCTGGGCCATGCGGGTTCGCCTGGTGGGTCTCGGTGGCCTGCAGGTGATACTGACCACCGGCGCCGGAATGGCGGTAGCTTCCTGGCTGGGCCTGCAGTGGCAAACGGCATTGGCGGTCGGGCTGATTTTTGCGCTGTCGTCCACCGCGATCGTGCTGCAAACCCTGAATGAGAAGGGCCTGGTGAAAACCGAAGGTGGCCGCAGCGCCTTCTCGGTTCTCCTGTTCCAGGATATTGCGGTCATTCCCATGCTGGCCCTGATTCCCCTTCTGGCCATCCCGGAACTGATGGACTCGACCGCCGCGTCTGCCAACCACGGCGGTCACATGAGCTTGGTCGCGTCATTGCCGGGTTGGGCCCATGGTCTTGTTGTCGTCGCAGCGATTGGTGCGGTGATCGTCGGGGGCCATTACCTGAGCCGCCCGTTGTTTCGTTATGTGGTCCAGTCAGGCTTGCGAGAGGTGTTCACCGCCACCGCCCTCATGCTGGTAATCGGTATTGCCGCCCTGATGAGCCTGGTGAACCTGTCGCCGGCCCTGGGTGCGTTTCTGGCCGGTGTGGTGCTGGCTAATAGTGAATTCCGGCACGAGCTGGAAGCCAACATCGAGCCGTTCAAGGGGCTCCTGCTGGGGCTGTTTTTCATTACCGTGGGTGCCGGGATCGACTTCGCGGTGCTGGGTGAACGGTGGGGCACGGTGGTTTCCCTGGCTATTGCCGTTATCCTGGTCAAGGCGGCCATCCTGCTGGTTCTGGCGCTGGTCTTCCGGGTGCGCGGCAGCAACGGTTGGCTGTTCACCCTTGGCCTGGCGCAGGCTGGTGAATTTGGCTTTGTGTTGCTCACCTACAGCGTTCAGAACCATGTGATTTCCACCGAGATCTCCCAACTCCTCTCACTGGTGGTGGCGCTGTCGATGTTCCTTACGCCTCTGTTGTTCATTGCCTACGACCGGGTGGTATTGCCCCGTTACCGGCGTTCCAAGAACGATGATCGTGATGCCGATGACATTAATGAGCAGGCGCCAGTGATTGTGGCCGGGGTAGGTCGGTTCGGCCAGATCGTCTGCCGCCTGTTGCGGGCCAACAACATTCCGATTGTGGCGCTGGACCACGAGATTGAGCAGATCGAGAACCTCAGGCAAATCAACATCAAGAGTTTCTTTGGTGATGCCAGCCGCCCGGACCTTCTGGAGACCGCCGGCATTGAACAGGCCCGGCTGCTGGTGGTGGCCATTGACGATCGCGACCGGTCTGTGCAGATGGTGGAGCATGTAAAACAGTTCTTCCCGGGCGTCTGGGTGCTGGCCCGGGCCTTCGACCGGGGCCACGGTTACCGGCTGCGCCAGGCCGGGGCGGACGATGTGGTGAGTGAAACCTATCATTCCGCCCTGGAACTGGGCGGCCACGCCCTGACCGCCATGGGCGTGCACCCCATGCGGGCCCGACAGATGACCTGGGCCTTCCTGGACAATGAAAAGGCCCATGAAGATGAGCTGTTTGAGGCGTGGAAAGACATTGAGGAAGGCATTCGTTTCAGTCCACGTTACGGTGAGCTGTTCATGAAGCTGGAGGAAGCTCTGAGCAGCGCCATGCAGCAGGACTGGGAAGAACCGAAGCAGGAGGACGTGCCGGTATGGCGGCCGCCCTCCCGTTGATGCTTGGCGTTGGGGGCGATGTGGTCAATTCGGCTTGAGAGGTCTGTATGGTATTCGGCAAAACCCTTGTTGTTTCCGGGTTGGCCCTGGCGGCCCTGGCGGTCCTGGCGGAGAGTTGTCTGGCCGCAGAGCCCGAGACCAATCGCGATAACTGCGTTGCCAGCGAGGTACAGCCAAAAGCCATTGATCTGGACAAACCCAGGGATCAACTCGCCCGCCAGAGCGATCTGGTGATACCCGAGGGCGCCCGTATCGGCGAGATCCGGATACTCCGGCGCCCGATCTTTGATACCAGCGATCCGGACCAGGACAACTTTCTGTACCGGACCCTGAATACACTGAATACGCCCACCTGGACATCGGCCTTGCGTTCGCAGCTGGTGTTTGAGGAAGGCGATCTTTACCAACCCGGGCTGATTTCCGAATCCGAGCGTGTGCTCCGGCAGCGGGAGTATCTGACGGCGGCCTGGGTGGGCGTTACCCGGGTCTGTGGTGACGAAGTGGAGGTTAGCGTACTTACCCGGGACACCTGGACCCTGCTGCCCAGTGTTGGACTATCCCGCTCGGGCGGTGAGAATACGTCCAATATCGGTCTCTCGGATCCGAATTTCATCGGGTCTGGCAAGAACGTCGGCATCTCCTACGAGAAGGATCCGGATCGTACCGAAACCAGCGTGTTTTTCGACGACCCAAACGTATTGGGCTCGCACTGGCAGTCCGGCTTCTCGTTTGAAGAGCGCAGCGATGGGCGGGGCCGGAGCCTTTACCTCGAGCGCCCGTTTTTCAGTGAGGCAACGCCCTGGCGCTTCGGCATCAGCGGCCTGGACGATACCCGGGAGGAATCCCGTTATGTCGGTGCCGAGGCCATTGCGGATTATCGCCGTAAGCAGGAGCACTTCAGTATCGACGGTGGCTGGCGCCTGGCGGAGCGTGGCAGCCGCCAACTCCGGCTGCTGGCCGGTTACCGGTACGATGCCCTGGAGTTCGAACGTCTGCCGGAGGAACCCAACCTGGATGTACTTCCGGAAGACCGCACCCTGAGCTACCCCTGGGTGGGGTTTGACTATCGCCAGAACCGGTTTCGGGAAATGACCAACCTGACCCGGTTACAACGGGTGGAAGACGTTCGGGACGGTTTTGTGTGGCGCACGGAACTGGGGTATTCCGGCTCCGGCCTGGGTGCTACCGAAGACCGGGTGGTGCTCAATATGGACTTCCAGGATGCCCTGCTGGCGACCGAAACCAATTACGCCCGTTATTCCCTTGCCCAGAGTGGCACCTACCGGATGGACGAGGATCGCGTGGAGAACTTGTCCGGAACCCTTGGGCTTGAGTATTTTCACGGGGGCTCCGAGCAATGGAACAGCTGGTACACCAATCTCACCTTCACCGCGGCCCACAACCTGACCGCCGATCAACAGTTGCTGATCGGCGGTGACAACGGCCTGCGCGGGTACCCGAGCGATTACCAGCAGGGCAATCGGCGCGTGCTCTGGACCCTGGAGCGGCGCTATTTTCCAGATTGGCACCCGTTCAAGCTGTTCCGGCTTGGTGGCCTGATCTTCACCGATGTCGGCCGCGCCTGGTTTACAGATGGCCGAAACAGCGGCCCGGACGAGGGCATACTCCGTGACGTGGGCTTCGGGTTAAGACTGGCCTCCAGCCGCATCGAGGTGCAACGGATGCTGCACCTGGATTTCGCCTTTCCACTCGATGGCGACGACAGCATTGATGAGGTGCAGATTCTGGTGCGCGGTCGTAGCCAGTTTTGAGTGGCGCGGCCGCGCCGGTTTGTTCAGGCCGGCGCCACACCAAACAACCACTGGTGCGCCCACATCACCATGACAACATAAACCGCAAGGCCCCCGGCAACGGCGATTATGTCGTTGGCCTTGCTGCTTGGCAGGGTGGGGATGTTGCGCTGGGTTCGGCGCTTCATGGAAATACGGTCGGCAACGGCCCAGGCCAGAAAGGAACCGAACAGCAGAAGATCGTGGAGCATGCCGTTCGCCAGCAGGTGTGCCAGTGCCCAGAGTTTCACCGCAGCCAGCATCGGGTGGCCCAGTTTTGCCTTGATCCTGCCCGGAAAGTAGGTGGCAAAGAGCAGAGGGAAGACAGGGAGCAGAAGCAGGAAGGCCAGATGCTTGAGCCAGCCCGGTGGCGTGTAGATCACGGTCGGATCCATGCGGGCGGCCCCATAGCCCCAGACGATCAGCACAAGGCCTGCCAGGGAGACGAGAGAATAGAGGCCCTTGAAGGGGCCTTCGCCCATGGCCACGCTGAGTCGGTTTCTGAAAGGTTCGTTGATAATCGACAGTGAGTGAACGCCAACAAACAGGATCAGACCGACAATCAATGTGGTCATGGGCAGAACTCCTTTGCCTGTGGGCCAGTATCAGTGAGCCCGGAACCCCGGGCTGTGTGAACGAAGGATAGTACAGGAAACCGGGACAGACGATGCCTGAACGTTTATGATCGGCGTCCTACTCATTGTATTCACAGGGCGCCATGAAGTTTCCGAAGGTCACCGTTGTACTGGTTACTGCCGCACTGCTGTATGTTCTTTGGGATCAGAGCGGTGAACAACCCGAACCGGTTGATGCCAGCCGCCTGGCTAACCTGCACGCCAACCCGGTTGAATTGGCGCAGGCGGTGGACTGGATTTTCAACCAAATTCCGGAGTTTTGCCGGGACGCGGGAGGCGCGGGTGAGCAGGCGAAACATCACCAGGCGTGTGTCAGCGCCGCTAAGGCCCGAACCTCCTCCTGCCGGCGGATGCTCTACGAACGTTTTCCGGACCCTGTTGCCACGGGAGCGGTATTGCGTGATATCACCCTGACGGCCATGGAATGCCTGGTGCCCCGTTCAGGCCTTGTTCAGTAACCACTGTCCTTCCTGCCCGCCGTGTCTGCTCCAACGTTAATAGCCGTCGTTAGCTTCTCTTCTGTAGGCTGATGGCGTGAGCCCGAACCTTGCTCGGAACGCCCGACTGAACTGGCTGGAATCATTGAATCCACAGGTGAGCGCGACAGCAGTGATTTTGAGTCGGCTGGTACGCAGCAAGTCACGGCTGCGCAGTAATCGCTGCTCCTGAACGTATTGGTACGGTGCACAACCGAACGTCGCCCTGAAAAGCCTGGCAAAGTGATAGGGACTCAAGTTCACCCAACTGGCCATGCCTGCAAGAGTCAGTGGCTCGCTGAGATGATCGTTTATGCGTTCTTGTAGCAGGCGCCGGTGTTGAAGTGCCAGCTGTCCCGTTACCTCTGGCAGTCTCTGTGGAACGTCAGAATGGCGGCTGACGATCTGAAGCAGAAGCCATTGCGCGAGATGGTCCATGGCCGGGGTTTGGCCGGCCATCTGCCAGTCGCTCAGCGCAAGGAGTTTGCCCGCCTGCGCGAGGACCGGATCCTCACCGTGGTAGAGCTCGGAGAGCTGACACTTGTCGGGGTCGACATCCAGCGTCTGCTCCGCGCACCGTGCAACATCGAGGTCACTGAAATAGAAATGGAAGAACTCGAAGTGACCATCGATTTTCCAGCGGGAGCGGCTGCCGGCGGGAAATAAGCAAACGGCCCCGGGAAATCCATGACTGACCACTTTGCCGTTCACTATCCGGCTGGCTTGTTGACCGTTGTCGGTGTAAATGCTCAGGGCGTGGTGCCGTGGCCGCTCGTAACGCACCTCGCCCTGATGGTTCTGCCATTGAGCCAGCGCACGCCCCTGGCCGAGTTCCAGAATCCGCTTGGGTGCGACGCCTGCGGTGCGCAAGGTGTCAACAATATCCCGGTTGGACGGGCGTTCTGTCAGGGGTTCGGGATCAGTCTGCATAAAGGGCCTCCGCAGGAATCATCCATGGTTCAGCAGGATCTGACAAGCTTCCGAGGTCACTCCAGTCATACTCTGATCAGCCGTTGGTGATGGTCACAAAGTGTGGAAGGACGCAGTGGTATGCCAATTTCTGTTCATTACGGGTTGACGGTACTGATCTGGGGCCTCACCTGGACCGCGATTCGTCTCCAGGTTGAAACAGCTCCGGTGGATCTCTCCGTTTTTTATCGGTTCGTCATGGCTTCTGCCGTGGCGTTGGTGGTTCTTGCTCTGGTGCGCAGGCTTGAGAAACTCACGCTCCAGCAGCACGGCTGGCTCGTTCTTCAGGGAGCAACCCTCTATAGCGTGAACTTCCTGCTGATCTACCGTGCCGCCGAGTCCATGACCAGCGGCCTGCTGGCGGTGGTGTTCTCACTGGCCGCTCTGTTCAATGCGTTGAATGGCTGGCTCTGGTTGCGCCTCAAGCCGACCGCGCGGTTGTATCCGGCGGTGGCTCTGGGTATCAGCGGGGTGGCCCTGCTGTTCTGGCACGATCTGCAGCTGGGTAATGCAACCGCTGCCAGCATTCTGTTCGCCATGGCTGGTACTTTCTGGTTCTCAATGGGTAACCTGGTCAGCATCAAGGTGAGGATGTCCAAGGTACCGTTATTTCTCGCAAACGCCTGGGCCATGGTTTACGGCGCCCTGATTCTGGGAGTCTGGTGCCTGATTCAGGGCGTGGAGTGGGTGGTGCCTACGGCAGCCACTTTCTGGGGGGCAACGGTGTTCCTTGCCGTGCCCGGCTCAATCATCGCGTTCTACAGCTACATCACGGTCATCCAGACCCTGGGCGCCGACAAGGCCGGTTACGCCACCGTACTGTTCCCTGTCGTTGCGCTGAGCGTATCAACCTGGCTCGAGGGTTTTGAGTGGACCGCGACTGCAGTACTTGGTGCCTTCCTCGCGCTGCTTGGCAATTACGTTCTATTCCGGTCGGCCCGGGCGTAGCGCCGGTGCAATTCGAAAATCGCTTCCGCAAGCGCCGGAAACGGGCCCTCCGTCGGAACGCCGGGCACCACCTGATGGATCGGAAGGGTGGCAACCGGTGGCGGCGTGACATGCAGCTCATCCAGCCACTGCGAAAGCTGTTCCGAAGAACTGGCGTAAACGATGCGACCCAGCCCGACCCAGCCGTGGGCGGCGGCGCACATGGGGCAGTGCTCGCCAGAGGTGTAGACGGTGGCCGCAGTGCGCTCGTCCGGAGTCATGTTCTCGGCCGCCCAGCGGGCAATCGCGAATTCCGGGTGGCGGGTCTCGTCGCCGTCGGCCGTTTCATTGTGTCCCTCGTACCGCACCGCGCCGGTGCCATCAACCAGCACTGAGCCAAACGGCGGGTTGTCGCTGTCTACGGCCATTCTCGCAAGCTCCACGCAGCGGCCGAGGTGTTTCATATCGGTTTCGTTGATCACAGGACCTCCTTCACAGCTGTCATGGTCAGGGTAGTACATTCAGAGGGTGCGGCCTTTTTGTGCTCCTCCAGCCCATTGATTATGATTTTGGTTGAAGAGTTCACAATTTAATACACGAAAACGTTTCGGTCAGAGGATGGCCAGACGCTAGGATTGGAATGGATAAATCATAAAAGAATAAGAGGCCTTTTCGATGACCAACGCCGTGGGTAGCTGGTCATGTTGACGTCCAGAGCTGTCGGTTGTGTTGTTTCGGTCCTGCTGATGCTGCTGGCATCTACTGCTGTTTCCGCAGAGCCTGTCACTATCCCGGTGACAGCCTCGTCTCCCGTGCCCTCCCAATTTGAGGCCTTGGAAGATGCCGCCGGTACAGCCACCCTGGATGAGGTAAGCCAGCTTGCCGGGGCGAACTGGCAGGCGTTGCCATCGGGCAGCGCCACCTTTGGTATCACCTCTTCGGTTTACTGGTTGCGGTTCGCCTTGCAGAACGAATCGGACGAAACCCTCAACCTCATTGCAGAGCTCGCCTACTCACAGCTGGACGACGTTGTTTTTTACGTTCTCGCGAACGGTCAGGTGGAACAGCAGTTCAAGACCGGGGACGGTCGCCCCTTCTATCCACGCCAGGTCGACCACCCGAACATGCTTTTGCGGTTCGATCTGTCGCCCGGTCAGCGCAAGACGGTTTACATCCGGGTTGAAACCGCAGGCTCAATGATCCTCCCGCTGAACCTCTGGCGTGCAGACGAATTCTTCGCCGCCGCCTCCAACGAGCAGAAGCTGCACTTTTTTTACTACGGTAGCCTTACGGTCATCATTCTGATCAACCTGGCCGTTTTCCTGACTCTGCGTGAGAAGCTGTACCTCTACTACGCGTTGGCGATCTCTGGCTATTTGCTGTTTTTCGCGTCCATCAAGGGGTACAGCTTCCAGCTCCTGTACCCGGATTCCCCGGATATTCATGCCCGGGCTCTGCTGGTGTCCATGCCTGTGCTTGCGCTGTTCTCGGTGCTGTTCTGCAGGCAGCTGCTGCGCATCCCCTCGCACAGCCCGAAACTGGATATCGCCATACGGGCCATGATTGGTTTTGAGATCATCAACTTTGTGGCCGCGCTGACCCTCGACTACAACTCCGCCATCGTGCTGTCGGCTATCTCGGCACTGTTTTTCTTCTCGCTTCTGTTCGTCGCCGGCCCCATTACCTGGGCCGCCGGTGTTCGCGCCGGGGCTTTTTTCACCATCGCCTGGACGCCTCTCACCATCGGCGTGCTGGCCACGGCCGGCAGGGCACTTGGCTTCTTCCCCGAGAACTTCATGACCGAGCATGCCATGCAGATTGGCTCCGGTCTGGAAGCGTTCATTCTTACCCTTGCCCTCGCAGATCGGCTCTACCGCGAGCGGGAAGAGAAGATCCGGGCGCAGGCCGAGGCGCTGCGTACCGAGAAAGCCCGTAACGAGGCTCAGAACAGCCTGAATGAGGCGCTCACCCACGACGCGGTAACCGGGCTGCCTAACCGGAACCGGTTTGAGCGGATGGTCAACGATCAGTTCCAGAGGGATCCGCACGGCCATTACATGGTGGGGGTTGCCCGCATCACCCGTCTGGATGAGATCAATCGTACCCTCGGCCTCAATCGCAGTGAGCGCCTGCTGCAACGCCTTGCCGGGCAAATGACCGAACTTGCCCGGAACCTGCCCTACATCCTGCGCGTGCACGATTCCCTTGGTCGCGAGGAGCTGGTTTATCAGTTGTCCGGAGACACCTTCGGGCTGCTGGTGGATGCCAGCCAGGTGAATGATAACTTCAGCCAGCTCAACGCCGTACTCAGGCAACTGTCCGAACCTGTGGTTCTGGACAGCCTCGCCATTGAGTTGCACCCCCGATTCGGGGCAGCCAGCTACCCCGCCCATGGCAGCAATGCGGCCTTGCTGATCCGCAATGCCCATGTGGGCATGGAGATCACCCCCCATGGGCCCTATGAAACCGGTTTCTATTCCCAGGAATACGACATCTACAGCGAGAGCCGGCTCACCCTGATGTCCGATCTGCGAGAGGCCTTGCTGGAGGACCGGGCAGAACTCTATTACCAGCCCAAGTTCTGTCTGAACAGCCGGAGTGTGACCGGGCTGGAAGCCCTCGTACGCTGGAATCACCCGCAGCGGGGCTGGGTCGGGCCCACGGATTTCATTCCACTCGCCGAAGAAACGGGCGTGGTCAATCAACTGACGCGCTGGGCGGTGGAGCGAGGGGTTCGGGAACTGGCGATGCTGCTGAATCGCCACCCCGAGCTTACCCTTTCCATCAACATTTCCGCCCGGGACCTCGGTTCCGTTGGCCTGAAAGGCTGGATTACCTGGGTTCTTGAGCAGTATCAGGTTGCTCCTGAAAAGCTCACGCTGGAGCTGACAGAGACCGCCGCCATGGACGATCCGGAGAAAGGCCTTGGCGCACTGAAAGCGCTGGCGGAAATTGGTCTCAGGATCTCCATCGACGACTTCGGCAGCGGCTATTCCTCGCTCTCCTACCTGAAGCAGTTGCCGGCAACCGAGCTCAAGCTGGATCGCTCTCTGCTCGAGGATATCCACATCAGCGAGAGCTCCCGCCTGATTGTCGGTACGGCGGTTACCATGGCTCACAACCTGGGCTACGAAGTTGTCGCCGAAGGGGTCGAGAGCGAGCAGACGGCCCAGGTGCTGGCGGATCTTGGATGCGACCGGCTCCAGGGATTCTGGATCGCCAGACCCATGCCGCTCCCGGAGCTCGCGTCCTGGCTCTCGGACCAGCCCGCAACCGCCGGACTGAGAGCCGAGTAGCAGCGGGCCTGGCCCGACGCCGGGCCCAGGCAATGGCATCGGCCCCTGGGCTGGACTAGGCTTTCAGGAAGGTGAGGGTAAGGGGCGAAGAACAGCACGTCCGATTGCCCGATTTTCTGACTGGGGGCGCCCGGAGGGCTGATGCTGGAGTCTTTTGAAGCCGGATTGACGGCCTGGTTGTGGCCGGGCTTTTCGGCGATTCTTGGAGTGTTGGCCACTTACGTTGTCTACCGGCTGGCGTTGGCCGTGTTCCGGCACTTTTCCGCGTCGAGAACCGTGCTGCGCCTTTTCCTGGATGCCGCCGCCCGGGCCCTGGGGGTGGTGTTCTGCCTGCTCACCCTGACCGGGATGTTGAAAGCCGCGCCCCCGGACCTGCCATTGATCGCCGCCATTCAACAGATAACCACCCTGCTTCTGGTGCTCGCCATTACCTGGGCAGCGGTGCGATTGACCTCAGCCATTGGCGAGGTGATTGTCGCCATGAACCCGGTGCTCGAGGGCCAGTGGAAGCGGGCCCGAAAGGTGGAGACCCAGACCCGCTTCCTGGTGCGCGCCCTCAATATCCTGATCGTCATCATTGGACTGGGCGCAGCCCTGATGACCTTCGAGTCGGTTCAACACATGGGGGCCAGCCTGCTGGCCTCTGCCGGCGTGGGCGGGTTGATCCTCGGTTTTGCCGCCCGCCCGGTGCTGAGCAACCTGCTGGCGGGCATGCAGATTGCCCTGACCCAACCGTTCCGCATCGACGATGTCCTGCACGTGCAGGGCGAGTGGTGCTGGGTGGAGGAGGTAACGGCCACCTACGTGGTGCTGCGGGTGTGGGACCTTCGCCGGCTGGTGGTGCCCCTGCAATGGTTTATCGAGAACCCGTTCCAGAACTGGTCCCGGAACACCTCCGACCTGCTCGGGGCGGTGTTTATCTGGGTGGATTACACCATGCCGGTGGAACCGCTCAGACAGGAATTCGACCGTGTGCTCAGCGAATCAAAACTTTGGGACGGTGGCTTTTCCTCGGTGCAGGTCACCGATTCGAGCGACCAGGCGATCCAGATCCGCTTTCTGATGAGTGCGTCCGATTCAAGCCGGAACTGGGACCTCAGGTGTGCGGTTCGGGAGGCCATGGTAACCTTCATCCAGCAACACTACCCGGCACAGCTCCCGAGACTGAGGGCACGGGTGGTGGAAAACTGAGACTTTGAAGGATCTTTCATGAGCCAGAAAACTGTCTGGATTACCGGCGCCTCCTCCGGCATCGGTGAAGCCCTTGCCCTCCAATACGCCAAAGACCATGCCCGCCTGGTACTGTCCGCCCGCCGGGAAGACGAGTTGCAGCGTGTGGCCAAGCGCTGTCACGATGCCGGCCTGGCCAAGGACGACGTGCTGGTGCTACCTCTGGATGTGACCGATTGGGCTGCCCTGCCCGGGAAGGTCCAGGCGGTGCTCGACACCTTCGGCCAGATCGACCTGCTGGTGAACAACGCCGGCGTGTCCCAGCGCTCCCTGTGCAAGGACACCGACATGGCGGTGTACCAGAAATTGATGGACGTCGACGTGATGGGCCAGATTGCCCTGACCAAGGCGGTGCTGCCGCATATGCTGGAACGGGGTGCGGGGCACCTGGCCATTACCTCCAGCGTGGCGGGCAAGGTTGGTGTGCCCATGCGTACCGGCTACTGCGCGGCCAAGCACGCGGTGATGGGCTTTTTCGACGCGCTGCGGGCCGAAGTGGAAGGGCAGGGCATCAGTGTCTCTACCATCACACCGGGTTTCATACGCACCGACATCTCACGCAACGCTCTCGCCGGTGACGGCTCCGCCTACGGCCGCGAGGACGAAGACATTGCCGGCGGCATGAACGTGGATGAGTGCGCCGAAGTGATGTTCAAGGGACTGACGGCGAAGAAGCGGGAGATCCCCGTGGGCAAGGGCAAGGAAATGGCAGCCCTCTGGCTCAAGCGCATTGCCCCCGAGGCTCTGTTTCGCATGACCAAGGCCAGGGCCTGATACAAGTTTAAGGCAAATACTATGAGTAACGACGAACTGAACCGGGTCAGCGACATGGATGGCGAGGACCGGTATGAGTACTTTCTGGACCAGGTGGCGGAGAGCCGGGAGGTCTGGATTCTGGTCAACGGCAACAGCCAGTTCCTGAAGATTGCCTCGGATGACGGCGATGTGGAATACCTGCCGGTATGGCCGGCCTCTGAGCTTGCCTCCGCGTATGCCAATGGCGAAGACTCGCTGACACCCCGCAGCATTACACTGCCGGATTTCTTCCGGAAGTGGGTGCCCGGTCTGACGGGAGACGGGCTGGAAGTAGGCGTGTTCCCTGGCGCAGATGGCACGGTCTGGCTGACCGAGCCGGAGGAGCTCAAGCGGGATCTCCAGGATGTGATGTCCGATTTCTGATCCACTTGAATTTCGGTTCGCTGCCCCGACGTTTCGGGGAACACTGAATCACAGGCCGACTTATCATGACTGACACTCGACACATCGTTTGTCCCCACTGCCACAAACTGAACCGGGTACCGGCCGAGAAGCTTTCCTCCGGCGGAAACTGCGGCGCCTGCAAGCAGCCCCTGTGGCCCGACAGAATTCTCGAACTGACCGACCAGACTTTCGCCACCCACACCGGACGCAGCGATGTCCCGGTGCTGGTGGATTTCTGGGCCAGCTGGTGCGGCCCCTGCAAGATGATGGCGCCCCAGTTTGAGCAGGCGGCCAGGGACTGGCGGGGCAAGGTGCGTTTTGCCAAGCTGAACACCGAACAGGCCCAGGGCACGGCAGGCCAGTACGGCATTCGCAGCATTCCCACACTGATTCTTTTCCAGAACGGCCGCGAAGTGGCCCGCCAGAGTGGCGCCATGAATCAGGCGCAGATCAGCCAATGGCTGCAGTCGAAGGGCTTTCGCTAGACTCACAGAGGTTTTGCGCGTCGGTCATTTAAACGCCACATTGGCTCAGGCCCTGTGGTTACAGGGCTGAGCGCAGCTATCCGAGCGGTTCCCACAAAGTTATCCACAGTTTTTGTGGGTAAAGGTCACCGTGGAGGTGGCAGTGATTGCTTTTGACACTGTGATTTCCTTACCCGCAAAGTGATACTATAGTGTCACTGTTAATCTGGATCAGGGGGGAGTCCATGAAAGTTGAGCTTGTTACGAATCTTAAGCGTCAAGCCACAAAGATCCTGGCAGATCTGCACGTGTCTAAAGAGCCGATACTGATCACGGAGCACGGCAAGCCATCCGCATACCTTGTCGATGTGCAAGATTACGAGTTTATGCAGCGCCGACTTGAGCTGCTTGAGGGGCTCTCACGAGGAGAGCGAGCTGTACTTGAGGGAAGAACGTACAGCCAAAGCGAGGCCAGGGAGAAAATGAGTAAATGGCTGAAGTAATCTGGACAGAGCCTGCCCTTCAAGAACTGGATGCCATCGCTGAGTACATTGCCCTGGATAACCCTGCCGCCGCAAGCGATCTGGTCCAGCAGATTTTCAATAAAACCGAGCGTTTAGAATATTTTCCTCAATCCGGGCGGATTCCTCCCGAACTCCCCAATTCGGTATACAGAGAAGTGGTGGTGCCGCCGTGTCGTATTTTTTATCGCGAGGCTGAGAAGCGGGTTCTCATTCTCTTTGTCATGCGAGAGGAGCGGCAGCTTCGTGCGTATATGCTCGGAAGCAGCTAATCAGGCGCGTCACTCGGATGCCTTTGCTTCGCTGCGCCAAAGTTAACGGCGCGCTTCAGTGTGATCTCCAAGTCCGAATGTCCGCTTTGCGACCTACCCGAAAATTCGTTGTTAATGTTCGGCTGCGGGATCACGACATCGCTAATTGATATTGAAACTCAGGCCCGCCTAACACACAATCAGGCTCAAGCAAGTAAACAAACGCTCACTTTAATTTCGCGAGAGAGGTAGTACAGGTGACCGAGCTGGTAAGTTACGAGTTGAACGACGGCGTTGCCACAATCACCATCCAGAACGGCAAGGCCAATGCCCTGAGCCATGAGGTGTTCGAGGGTTTGAACGCGGCGCTGGACCAAGCGGAGCAGGATAAGGCGGTGGTTATTCTGGCCGGTCAGCCGGGCGTATTCTCTGCTGGCTACGACCTGAAGGAAATGCAGAAGGGCCCGAAGGAAGCGGCCGCTCTGGTGAAAACCGGCTCCACCTTTACCCGTCGGCTGGCCGCCTTTCCGCTGCCGGTGATCGGTGCCTGCAGCGGCCACGCCATTGCCAAGGGCGCGTTCATTCTGCTGTCGGTGGACCACCGCATCGGTATCGAGGGTCCGTTCAAGCTGGGGCTGAACGAAGTGGCCATTGGCATGACCATGCACCACGCGGGAATCGAGATTGCCCGCCATCGGCTGGCGCCGGCGCATTTCTATCGGTCGGTGGTGAATGCCGAGATCTATAACCCAGAAGGCGCGGTCGAGGCCGGCTTCCTGGATGAGGTGGTCGCCCAGGACAAGCTGGTTGAGCGGGCTAATGAGCTGGCCCAGCATTTCAAGACCCTGAACATGCGCGCGCACCGGGAAACCAAGGTGAAGGCCAAGGCCGACTACCTGGCGCTGCTGGATCGCTGCATCGAGCAGGATGCCGAGCACCTGGGCCTGAACGGCTGAGTCAGCCCTCTTGGCGGAACTGGGGCGCCTCGGCGAACCGGAACAGCCTGGCCAGGATAAGGTCCGGGAACGACTGGATCCGGGTGTTGTAGATCCGGGCGCTCTCGGTGTAGCTGTCCCTCAGTAATGCCAGGTAGTTCTCGGTCTCTGCCATCATCGACATGAACGACTGAACCACCTCGTTGGTCTTCAGGTCCGGATACCCCTCTATCCGGGCCTGAAGCGCACCCGCCACTTTCTTCTCAAAGCCGATCAGTTTCTCCGTCTGGCCCTGGGCCCGCATCTCGGTCGGGTTGGCATTGCGCAGCTGGGCGATGGCTTTCAGCAACTGTTTTTCATGGGCCAGGGAGGCCTTCACCACCTTTTCGAGGTTGGGCCATAGATCGTGCCGCTGCTGCAGGATGGTGTCGATGTTGGCCGTGGCCCGGTCCACCCGGTTCTTCAGGAAGACGATGTCGTTATAGTGCAGTATGGCCAGGTAGCCCAGCAGTACGAAGGGCACTGCCACTGCCGACAGAACCAGGTTGTCGGGGCTGAAGCTTCCGTCGGCAGCAAACAGGCTGGTGGTGGCGAACAGGAACAGGCCCAGCACCAGCGCAATGCCAGCAAAGCCGCGGGCGCCGCGGTCCAGCACAATGTCCTCTTCATCGTTGCCGCTGATCAGAAACGGGGCATTGTCGTCCTGCTGGATGGTCAGCCGGTCTGGCTGCTCCCGATCGAGGCCGGCAAAGCCGAGGCAGTAGACGTTCACGAAGGTGTCCAGGAAGCGAACGGTGTAGCGCCGGTCGCCTCGGTGCTCCACGTGAGAGCGGGGGTATTCGATCTTTGCGCCGTCGGGGCGCACCAGGACCCGGCCGGCATTGTCGTCGAGCCAGAACGGCACCCGTTCCTCCCGGTGCTCGATCACGCGCCATTTCTCGTTCTTGCCCGAGCCGCGTTTCTCTTCCACCTTGTAGTCGTACGCCACGCACTTCTCGTGTTGCAGAGGGTCCCGCAGGGGCGGGTGGTCCTCGTCCACGTCCACCATGGCTTTCAGCTCCGAGAGGCCGAAGCTGAGCCCTCGGGTGCTGCTGGTGGGTACGGCCTCGATCAGGCGCTTGAACTTGACCGTGCGGATCGACAACCAGAGCAAGAGAAGCGCGCCCACGAGGGCAGCCGCAGACAGCGCGCGGCTGGTCCAGGCATGCGGGTATCGACCCTCGGGCTGGTGGGCGACAATGTCCCGGGCCAGGCTGGCGGTCTGGTCGTCCAGCTCCGCCATTGGCAGCCGGTGCTCGACCACACGGCTGAACATCCAGCGGTCCAGCAGGCCACTGGTGCTTTGCCGGATGAGCTGCTGCAGGGCCGCTACGTCCGCCAATACCAGTGGGCTCTCGGTCTCGGCCAGCTGTTGGTATCGGGCTTCGTAGAGGGCGGCAATGGCCGACCACTCCTGGCGGAGCTTGCCAATGCCCAGCACCGTGAGGGTACCGGACACCGCGATGGTCATCACCAGAACGTAAACCCAGAACCGATGAACTTTCACAGCCGGTAGCAGCAAGGCAACGCCCAGTGCCAGAAGCCCGGTCGCGAGGGAGATGCGGATACCGGCCTCGAAGAAGCTCTCGCCGCTGTCCGCGGCCAGGGTGTTCCGGGATACCAGGGCGGGCAGGCTATAGGAGTCAAGGCCGTTGAAGGTGATGATGTCAGAGCCCGGGTTGAACTGGCCGATCACCCGTGCGGTATGTCCCGGGGTGAGCGCCCACTCGGAGTAGATCCTGCGTCCGGATTGCCGGTGATAGGTGCGGGGCAGGTTCCACTGGGCTGCGTCAGGATCGACGGCGGCAGCCACCGTGACCGAACCGCTGGCATCCTTCAGTATAAAGTCGGTGGCACGGGTGCCGGATTCCAATGTTCGGGTTCTCAGGTCGCCGTCTGAATCCCGGTACTCCTCCTCCAGTTTGTAGCGGAAGTACACCGCCTGGGTGCTGGAGTAGGGCGTAGTGATCGTGCCCTCGGCCCCCGAGACTTCACCGCTGACGGCATAGGGCCCTGTGGTCAGGGCGGCCAGGGGTGTTTCCGGGAGGCGTTCGAGCTGGCGGGCCTCTGCCAACTGGGCAAGGCCGGTGGTCATGGCGTAATAGCTACCGGCCAGGCACGCCAGTGCGATGATTGCGAGTAAGGTTCTGCCAGGTAGACTGGCGATATTGAAGCGCCTCATGAGACGGGAAATTCCTGTTCCGCTTGCATGGAGTTGCGCCAGTATAGGGGATCCGGCAGTTTGATTCTGTGAGCCCATTGGAGCAGGCATAGGCGAATTGGCGAATAGGCACGGCGAGATGCCTGGTATAACGTTGGTCTGGTTTATCGATGAACCTTCAGGAGAGCCTTGTGTCCCGGTCCGAACAGTTTGCCAGTGACAACTACAGTGGGGTGTGTCCGGAAGCCTGGGACGCCATGGCAGCCGCGAACACGACCGACGAGCCGGCCTACGGCGAGGACAGCTGGACCCAGCGCGCTGCGGACGGCTTGCGCTCACTCTTCGATACTGACTGCGACGTCTATTTCGTGTTCAACGGTACCGCGGCCAATTCCCTGGCCCTGGCCTCCATTGGCCAGTCGTTTCACAGCGTGATCTGCCACGAGCTTGCCCATATCGAAACCGACGAGTGTGGCGGCCCGGAATACGCCTCCAACGGCGCCAAGCTGCTGTTGGGCGAGGGCGAGAACGGCAAGCTCACGCCCGAGAGCATCGAGCATCTGGTGACCAAGCGCACCGACATCCACTACCCCAAACCCAAGGCGTTGAGTGTGACCCAGGCGACCGAGGTAGGCACGGTATACACCCCCGAAGAACTTCATCGGATCCGGGCCGTGGCGGATCGTCACAAATTGCACATTCACATGGATGGCGCCCGGTTCGCCAACGCTGTGGCGGCCCTGGACGTACATCCCTCAGAGATTACCTGGAAGGCGGGCGTGGATGTGCTGTGCTTTTCCGGCACCAAGAATGGTCTGGCCCTGGGCGAGGCGGTGGTGTTCTTCAATCGCGCGCTGGCCGAGGATTTCGAGTGGCGCTGCAAGCAGGCGGGCCAGCTGGCCTCGAAAATGCGTTACATTTCCGCACCCTGGTGCGGTCTGCTTGAAAATAATGTCTGGCTCCAGAACGCCCGCCACGCCAACGCCTGTGCCGAACGGCTGGAAAAGGGGCTGGAGGGCCTGCCAGGCATCCGCCTGCGCTACCCACGCCAGGTAAACGGGGTGTTCGTAGAGTTGCCTGAGCCCATGCAGACCGAGCTGCGCAACCGGGGCTGGCGCTTCTACAATTTCATCGGCGGCAGCGCCCGGCTCATGTGTTCCTGGTCAACCAGCCACGATCAGATTGACCGCTTCCTCGCCGACGTTCGATCGCTGGCCGGTTAAGTCCGGCTTGCCGTCATCTTACGGATAAAGGCCTGGTGCTCTCGGCTGGCCCGTTCCATACCCGCGGGTCTCAGTCGCACCCTCTGGCCGGGCACGCACTGGGCCAGGCGCGAGGCCGAAAGCGGCGTCAGGTTGCCCAGGCGCGGATAACCGCCGATGGTCTGCCGATCATTGAGCAGGGCGATGGGCTGGCCATCCGGCGGTACCTGTACCGCACCGAGAGATATACCCTCCGATACCATGGACTCGATCCGGCAATGCAATGACGGCCCCAGCAGGCGCACGCCCATGCGGTCGGCGCGATCGTCTACCCGCCACTCAGCATTGAAGGCGTCGTAGAGGCTGCGCCCGAAAAAGTCGGAAATCTGGGCGCCCGGTAACAGGTCCAGCACGGCCGGCGTCGAGTAATCGGGTTGTTCTTCCGGCGGCGCTTCCACTATATCCGAATGCACGGGGTCGGGGGCAGCCACGGTGAGTCGATCATCGGCGGCCAGCCGACGACCCTGGCCATCGAAGCCCCCCAGATGTTCCCGGACCACACAGGCAACACTGCCCAGCGCCGGTTCCGCTGAAAATCCCCCTGCTACCGCCAGATAGGTTCTCAGGCCATTTGCGGGCGAACCGAAAACCAGGCGTTCGCCCTTGCCAACCCGGAACCGGCGCCACATTGGCAGCGGCTGGTTGTCATGCTTTGCGGACAGGTCGGCACCGGTGACGGCGATGGTCAGATCCGCCTCGGCCTGCAGCTCGAGGCCACCGAAGGTTATTTCCAGTACCGGGCTGCCCCAGCGGTTACCCGCCAGCCGGTTGGCCCAGGCCCAGGCATGGATGTCCGCGGGGCCGCCCTGGGTAACGCCCAGGTGCCGCACACCGAACCGGCCTGCATCCTGGAGCAGGGCCAGCGGTCCTGCGCGGGTAACCCGGAATCCGCTGGTGGTGGCGGGGTTCATGATGTTTTCTCCTTCCTGGCCGGTTCCGCAGGCGTCACATCGCCGCCCTCGCTTTCGAAGGTCTGGCGGTCAACCGATACAAAGCGCACCCGGTCTCCCACTTTCAGCAGGCTGAAGCCCTCGCGGTTGCGGTCAAACAGCCGGGCGGACGTGCGCCCGATCAGATTCCAGCCGCCGGGTGTAACCGCCGGGTAGGCGGCCGTTTGCTGGCCGGCGATTGCGACGCTGCCGGCCGGCACTTTCTGGCGCGGCGTGTCCATGCGGGGGCAGTTGAGGCTGTCATCCAGAAGCCCCATGAAGGCAAAGCCGGGGGAGAACCCCAGGGCGAATACCCGGTACTCCTGGAAGCTGTGGGTCTTGATGACATCATCAACCGACATCCCGGAGAGACTGGCCACGCGTTCAAGGTCCGGACCCACGGAAGGATCGTACCAGGTGGCAATCTCATGCTGCTCACCCTCGCCACCAGCGTCGTCCGGTACCAGATTAGTCAGTACCTGAATCAGTTTCTCCCGGGCGTGCCAGGCACTGATCCGCATCGGATCGAAGGTCACCAGCAGGGTGGTGTAGGAGGGCACCAGATCCACCAGTGCCTCGCCGAACGCCACCTCGCAGTCGTGGGTCAGTGACGCCAGCCACAGCAGATTGTTTTCCTCAATGGTGTCGAACAGGCGCACCATCCAGCTGTCGATACCGGCAGGCTCCAGTCTGGGTAACGCCATGTGGGTCACGAGGCTTGCTCCAGGGTGGTCAGCATCTCCCGAATGCGCCGGACGGCGGCGATGGATTCCTCGTTATCGCCGTGCACGCACAGAGTATCGGCCTGCAAAACCAGATCGCTGCCATCGCTGGCGGTCAAGGGTTGCCCGGTGGCAATCCGACGGGCCTGATCGATGATGGTTTCCGGATCATGGTGAACCGCGCCGGGTCTGGAGCGGGGGACCAGTCGGCCCTCGCTGTCGTAGGCCCGGTCGGCGAAGGCTTCAAACCACAGGGTCACGCCCTGCTGTTCGGCCTGCGCTTTGAGTGCGGAGTTGTCGCGCATGGCCAGCGTCATCAATGGCAGATCGGGATCGAAGGCCCGGACCGCCCTTGCGACGGCGGCAAAACGCTCCGGATCGCGGGCCATGTCGTTGTACAGGGCGCCGTGGGGTTTCACATAGCAAAGGCCGGTACCCTCGGCCCGACAGATGCCTTGCAGCGCTCCCAACTGGTACAGCACCAGATTTTCGATCTCCTCCGGGGAGCAGGCCATGGAGCGGCGGCCAAAGCCAACCAGGTCCGGGTAGGCGGGATGGGCGCCGATGCCCACGCCGTGGCGTTTGGCCAGGCGCACGGTCTTGCGCATCACGTCCGGATCGGAGGCGTGAAACCCGCAGGCGATGTTGGCCAGGTCGACATGGGGCATGACTTCATGGTCCAGCCCCATCACCCAGGGGCCGAAGCTCTCGCCCATATCGGCGTTCAGCTTCAAGGTTGCCATAGTTACCTCGTTGCCTCTGCGTGAGGCGTATGTGTTGGCTTAGAAAATGTTTGACCGCTCATACTGTTTGGGCCATTCCACGTTTTGTGCCTTGAGGGCAGCCGCCGCCCGCAGTGGCCAGGCCGGATCGGCCAGTAGCGCCCGGCCCAGAATCACCAGGTCGGCCTGGCCGTTGGCAATCACCGATTCGGCCAGATCCGGGCTGTGAATCAGTCCGACGGCGCCGGTGGCAATGTCGGCCTGGGTTCGCACCGCCTGCGCCAGTGGTATCTGGTATCCGGGATGGATAGGTATCTGCTGGCGAGGATCATTGCCGCCTGAGGAACAGTCTATCAGGTCAACATCGCCCTGGAAGCGCAGCAGTGTGGCCAGCCGAACCGTGTCTTCGAGGGTCCAGCCTCCTTCTACCCAGTCGGTACAGGACAGGCGGAGGAACAGGGGCAGGTCGTCTGGCCATTCCTGGCGCACCACCCGGATGGAGTCCTGAAGGAATCGGATCCGGTTCTCGAACGAGCCCCCGTATTCATCGGTGCGCTGATTGCTTAGCGGTGACAGGAACTGATGAATGAGATAGCCGTGGGCTCCGTGCAGTTCCAGGGCCCGGAACCCCGCTTCCCGGGCCCGCCGGGTGGCGGAGCAAAGCGACTCAAGTGAATCGGCAATCTGTTCCCGGGACATGGCCTGGGGCACCTGCCACTGGCTGGCGTAGGGCAGGGCCGAGGCCGATACCAGATCCTCCCACCCTCCGGTATCCGCCCGCAGCGGGTGCGAGCCCTCCCAGGGCCGACCCACCGAGGCTTTTCGACCGGCGTGGCCAAGCTGGATACCCGGCACGGCGCCCTGCTCGGAGACAAAGCGGGCGATGCGGGCCAGGCGATCGCGCTGCTCATCGTTCCAGAGACCCAGGCAGAAGGGCGTGATCCGCCCCCGTGGTTCTATATGCACCGCTTCGGTGAAAACCCAGCCGGCGCCCCCTGCCGCCCGTGCGCCGAGGTGCACGTAGTGCCAGTCGTTGGACAGGCCGTCCTGGCCGGAATACTGGCACATGGGTGAGAGCATGATCCGGTTTCGGGCCGTCACGGAACGAAACTGGATGGGCCGGAACATGTGCGGGTTAGGATCCCGCCTCAGGATCCGGCGGGCGTTTTCACCGCCGGAGCGTGAGTCGGTAATCGGGGGTGGTGATGCCTGTGTTTGGTCAGTCATCGCGTAGATTCCACGTTGTTGTTGGAGTAAGTGGTCAGCCGGGCGGTCAACACGGTGGTTACCTGGCGCTTTCGATGGCCAGTGCCAGGCGCAGCAGAGCGTCGTCCGAACCGTTCCGGCCGATCAGCATTAGCCCGCTGGGCAATTCGCCCGGGGCATGGTTCGGCAGGCTGATCGCGCACAGGTCCAGCATGTTGGCCACGGTCGGGTTGCGCAGAACCAGCAGGTTCAGGCGGGCGTAATCGTCGTCGGCGGCCAGTTCCTCAAAGGTGGGTGGCACGATGGGCACGGTTGGTGCCAGCAGGCCGTCGTAGTCCTGCAGCCACTGGTCCGCTTCCTGCTTTCTGGCCTGCCGTCGCCGGCAGAGCTCAAGGTAATCCGCGGCGCTGATGCTGGCACCCCGCTTGATCCGGCTGCTCACGCGGGGGTCGTACTGGTCTCCGTGCTGCTCCAGGGAATGCCTGTGGACAAAGTAGCTCTCGGCGGCGGTGAAGCCACCACCTTCCATTAACTCCGGTATGGCAGCGAGCACCGGTGCCGGCGCCTCAATAAGGGTTGCGCCGGCCTCGCGCAGGGTTTTCAGGCGCCGGGCGAAGGCGTAGGCAACGGTGTCGTCCATCCCATCCAGCATGTAGTCCCCGGGCACAACGAAGCGCAGACCTTTCAGCGAGAGGAACCGGATCGGCCGGTAGGCATGGCCGGAGAGCACCGCATCCAGACGTGCGCAGCAATCGACCGTCGGTGCGATTGGCCCGATGGAATCCAGGGTGTCAGACAGCGGGAAGGTGCCATCCCGTGGTACCCGGGACTGGCTTGGTTTGAATCCGGTCAGACCGCAAAACGCCGCAGGTATGCGCACCGAGCCACCGGTATCGCTGCCAATGGCGCCGGCGGCCATGCCCAGTGCCACCGCCACGGCCGCGCCGGAGGAGGAACCACCGGGAATCCGGCCCGGTGCCAATGGGTTTTCCGGCGTGCCGTAATGCGGGTTCAGGCCAAGGCCGGAATAGGCAAACTCGGTCATGTTGGTGTGGCCGGTGAGTACGGCCCCTTCGCAGCGCAACCGGGAAACGATCCGTGCGTCACGGCTGGCCGGAGGCTGCCAGCCCCGGGAGCCGGCGTGGGTGACCTCGCCGCGCACATCGAACAGTACTTTCAGTGCAATGGGCAGTCCCGCAAGCTGGCCTCCGGAAAGCCCGGCAGCGCGTAACCGATCGACGGCCTCCGCCTCGGCCCGGGCGGACTGCTCGAAACGCCGGGTGTAAATGCGGGCGTCGGCCTTGTCCTTGAGGTCCGCCTGGCTGTAACAGCTCGCCAGCAAATCGCGGGCGTTGTGTCTGCCGCTGGCCAGTTCATCCAGCAGGCTTGCGAGCGGCGTTATCGGGTTCATGCGATCACCGGCAGGGTCTGGATATCGTACCGGTGCTGAAGCTCCAGCCCGGTCACCGGGTCCTTCAGCACCATGCGGAAGGCATCCGCCGGGCGCAGTTCGCCGATCACCGGCAAGGTGCCACAGAGCATGGCCTGGCCTGGCGCCAGCTCGGGTTTGTCGAGACCGAAACGTTTCAACAGTTCGGCCGGGTGCAGCAAACCGGTCACCGGCCCTTCCTGGTAGAGTGCCTCCTGGCCGTCAATGGTCGCATAGGAGGCCATCTGTAGCTCGTCCCAGTGGTCGATCACCTGGTCCAGGCGCCAGACCTGCGCGCCAACGGGCTTGGCGCAGACCTGCTTGGAGTGCGCCACCGACCAGGCTTCCGCTTCGCGATCGGTATGATCCGAGCCGATACCCACAAGGGTTCCCTCGGTGCTGCCAATCAGCACCACTTCCACTTCGCCACTGGTCTGCCCACCCAGCACCTGAATGGTCGGCGCGGTGGCCAACTGGTTGGCTGCTACCCGGTAGAACAGCGGCGTTGCCGAGGGCGGGGTAACGCCGATGGCTTTCAGTTCTTCAATATGCTCATCAATGGCGGCCTGCACCCGGCCCGCCCAGCCCGCGATGACCAGCTGGCGGATGTCGATATCCAGGCTCTCTCCGGTGTTGGCAAGGTAAAACGTTGTCATCGGGTGACTCCACTGGTTTTATGCATCAGCTCTCTTGATCAAACCTTTATTAATTCTTCATCAGTTCGGGAAGGAAGGTGGCCAGCTGCGGGAACAGGACAAGCACAATGGCCATCAGGAACATGATGCCCACGTAGGGCATGGCGCCCTTCATCACGTCGCTGAACGGACCGCCTTCGCGAACGCCCTGCACCACGTACAGGTTCAGACCGACCGGCGGGGTGATCAGGGCCATCTCGATCAGCAGGATGATCAGGATGCCCAGCCACACCGGGTCGAAGCCCATGCCGATGATGATCGGGGCGACAATCGGGATGGTAATCACCATCAGCGACAGCGTTTCAATGAAGAAACCCAGAATAATGTATAGCAGTATGGCGAGCATGAGGGTTGAATAGGGGCCCATGCCGGCGCCTTCCAGGAAGCTGGTCAGCTCCCGGGTGATGCCTGCCGACGCCAGCACGAAGTTCAGGAAGTAGGAGGCGATGATGATCAGGATGATCATGCCAGTGGTCTTCATGGTGCCGTCGAGGGCCTCGACAATGATGCCGACGGACAGCTTCTTCATGAATGCGGCGATGGCCAGGGCACCGAGCACCCCAAGGGAGGCGGCTTCGGTTGGCGTTGCCAGGCCGGTATAGATGGAGCCTACCACGATCCCGAACAGCGCCAGTACCGGCACGAGGTGCCGCAGGCCGGAGATCCGCTCGCCCCAGCTATGTGAGACGCTGGGCCCGCCCAGGCTGGGTTTCCAGATGCAGATCAGCGCGGTGCCCACGATGAACATCAGGGCCAGCAGGAGACCGGGGATCAGGCCGGCGGCAAACAGCTGCGGGATCGACGTCTCTGTGAGAAAACCATAGACAATCAGGTTGATGGACGGCGGAATCATGATGCCCAGGGTGCCACCGGCAGCAATTGAGCCGGTAAACAGCTTCGGGTCGTAGCCCATGTCCCGGCCCTGGGGCAGCGCGACCGTGCCGATGGTCGCGGCGGTGGCAACGCTGGACCCGGAGGTGGCGGAAAACAGGGTAGCGGTGCCTATATTGGCGTGCAAAAGCCCGCCCGGCAGCCAGGACAACCAGCTTTCCAGGGCCCGGTAAGTACCGCGGGCAATGCCGGTGCGCACCAGGATCTCCCCCAGCAGAATGAACAGGGGAATGGCAATCAGCAGGTATTTGTCCGAGGCCGACCAGAGAACATCCCCCATGGCGTTGATCAGGGGGAACGGCGAAAAGAGCTCGGCCAGCAGCAGCGCCAGGGCAATCAGCGTGGCGGCAACGGGCACACTCAGCAGCAACAGTGCCAGCAGAATTAGCAGCGCAGTAATAATCATGAGTGTGCCTCTCTGTTTTCTTCTTTGATCTGCTCGTCCATGGTCGGGCTGCCCGCCAGTTCCTGCACCCGGTCAGACTGACCGCTGAGCAGGGCGAACAGGACTCTCAGAGACATCACGCAAACCGCGAAACCAAACCAGACCAGGCCAATCATCCACAGGGCCTGGGGCATCCAGAGCGGTGTGCCCAGGGGGGTATTGGCGGTGGAGCCGCCGCTGTAGGAAGCACTGATCACTTCGTAAACCGCATCCACTACCAGAATGGAGAACATTGCCATGGCCAGGAGTGCCACCAGATCAAGGGCTCCGCGCACCTTCATTGGAAAGTTCAGGTACAGGGCATCAATGCGAATGTGCGCCTTGCACATCAGGGTGTAGGCGAAGGACCAGCTGGCGCTGATCGCCATGATGTAACCGGTCAGTTCCGTGGCATGGACCGCCGAACGTCCTATGAACTGTCGGGACATCACCTCGATGGTTACCAGGACCACCGTGAGCAGGATCAGCACCCCGCCGGCGCGGGCCAGCCAGAGTGAGCCGGTCTGGACGCCTGCCAGTACCCGGTCAAGAAAGGAATTCACCTGGTGAAACATATCGTTCTCCAGGGTGTCCGGGCATGGAGAGACGCCCGGGCACCAGGTCGGTTGTACGATGACTTACTTGGAGGCTTCGAGGCCGGTAACGGCGCCAATGGTCTCGTTCCAGCGGTCCACCCACTGCTGGTCAACCCGCTGTGCCCAGTTCGGCAGCAGGGTTTCTTCCAGGTGGCGTGAGGCTTCCGAGAAGTCGTTGTCCGTGGCCTTCACCAGAACCATGTCGCCGGGCTCGCCGCGGGAACAGTCGCCGTTGCCGGTCAGGCAGGCGATGCCTTCGCGGGTTTCCTCAACCGCCGACGCCCACACCGGGTCCTCGTAGTTCTCCTTGATCTCTGCCATCAGCCATTGCCGGGTTTGTTCCGACAGCGAGTTCCACTTCTTGCCGTTCATGGCGGTGACTACGTGGTCCCAGCCGCCCACAGGCAGCGGGTAAAGGTGGGTCGATACTTCGTGCCAGCCGGAGCTGTAACCAGACAGCGAGCCAGTCACGGCGCAGTCAATAACGCCGCGCTGGAGGGCACCGGGAACCTCGCTGAAGTTCAGGGTGATGCCCTCGGCACCCAGGGCCTGCAAGAACTCGGCGGTGGTTCGGCCACTGGCGCGCACTTTCTTGCCCTTGAGGTCCTGCAGGCCGTCAATCTCGGCGTTACAGAACACCATCTGCGACGGATAGGGCACCACGGCCAGCAGCTGGGCACCCTTGTAACGCTGCCTGAAGGCATCGGCCAGTACCGGGCGATAGGCCTCGGCCACTTTGCGTGCGGTCTCGACATCGGGTGCAATCATCGGCATGTCCAGGCCTTCCAGCTCCGGCGCATCCTCAACCGCATAGTCGGCCACCGTGGAGCCCACTTCCAGAACATTACGAGCCATCAGTCGGAAGACTTCGCCGCCGCCCAGGCCCATCTGGTCAAAGGTGGTTACCTCGGTGCTGATCTGGCCGTCGGAGGCTTCGGGCACATGTTCCTGCCAGAACGGGCGTTCGAAGTTCTGATACAGCGACAGGCTGCTCCAGCTTCCTACGTAATTGATGCTGGTGTCGTCGAGCTCCTGGGCATGGACGCTGGTGCCTGCCATGGCAAGAGCAATGACGGTAGCGGTGGCGAGGGGATTTCTTGTCGTCATGGTTGTTTCCTCTTTCTTCGATGGTCTTGCTCGGTTTGTTTAGAAAAGGGCCAGGTCGCGGTCCGGGATGTCCGTTACCAGCATGTGGCCCGGGCTGTGGGTGATGGCGAAGGACACACCCGAATCAATCAGAACCTGCTGCGGGGTGACGCCGCAGGCCCAGAACACCGGAATTTCATCGTCCTGTACTGAAACAGGATCGCCGTAGTCGGGCGCGTGCAGCTCGGAAATGCCAATGAGCCCGGGGTTGCCCAGATGCACCGGCGCACCGTGCACCTGGGGGTAGCGGGTGGTGATCTGGATGGCGCGAATCACGTCGGCGGCGTTGAACGGCCGCATGGACACCACGAGGTTGCCCGAGAAGCCGCCGGCGGGAGTCAGCGCCACCGATGTCTGGTACATGGGCACGTTCCGGCCCTGGTCGATGTGCCGGACGCGCAGGCCTGACTGGATCAGAGCGTGCTCGAAGGTAAACGAGCAGCCTAGAGCAAAGGTCACCAGATCGTCCCGCCAGTAATCGGCTACGTCTGCGACCGTGTCGGTGGCGGTGCCATCGCGGTAGATGCGGTAGGCGGGCACATCGCGGGCAATGTCGAGATCGTTGGCCAGCGCATGGCAGGTACGGGCGCCGGGCTCGCTAACAGCCAGCAGGGGGCATGGCTTGGGGTTCGCCTGGCAGAAACGCAGGAACCCGGCCGCTTCCGATTCGGGCAGGATCACCAGGTTGACCTGCACATAGCCGCTGGCCAGTCCGGAGGTGGGTCCTTTGAGCAGCCCGTCACGCGCCGCCTGGCGCACCGCGGTGGGTGTGGATTGCGCGTTGAGAGAAGATGACGCTGACATGGTGCTGCCTCAAAAATGGATGATTTTTACATTTAAGTCAGAGGCGCTGATAAATACAATTCGAAAGATAGGATCGGTTTTGATCGAAAAACCTGATCAGTCAGCAGTGTCGGGCGTTGGCGGGACTTTCTGGCCGGAGGGTGCCCGGGTTTCGGCGATGGCCAGTGCCAATTCCGCAATGGCCTGAACCACATTGCCACCGGGCCCGGAACGGAACGCGGCGCTGAACGCCAGGTCCGGCACCCTGGCCGCAACCTCAAACCGCCTGAGAGTGCCTGCGCTGAGTTCCCGTTGCAGGATTTCCCGTGGCAGTGCGCTGACGCCCAGGCCGTCGACGGTCATGCGGATGATGGTCGAAAGCGAGGAGCTGGAATGGATGCGGGTGGAGTGGTTCATCGGGTCCACCAGCGAGCGGATCGCCATGTAGGGTTCGCTTTTTCTGGGGTAGGTCACGATGGGCCAGGTGGAAAGCTCCTCCAGAGACAAGGGGCGCTTTGGGAGATCGAGTTTCGGGCTGGCCACCCAGATCAGCGAATAGCGGCAAAGTTTCCGGTTGATGATACCCGGCTGGTTGACGCCGCCCATCAGAAAGGCGATGTCGATTTCATGATTCACCAGTTTCTCGGCAAGATTGACGGAGATGTCGACATCAAGCTCCAGATTGATGGCAGGATACGCCTCGCTGACCCGTTCAATCAGTTGCGGCAGCCAGGTGTGGGCAATGGTCTCCGACACCGCCAGACGGATAGTGCCCTGAATGGAGGAAGGCTTGGCCACCGCCTGCAGCATCTCCCCGTGCAGGCTGAGCATCTTTTCCGCGTAGATCAGGAATTCGCGGCCCTTGGCGGTGAGCGTGATCTGCCGGCCCGAACGATCGAACAGCTCCACACCCAGCTGGTCCTCCAGCCCGGCGATTCGCGCGGAAACCGAAGGCTGTGACGCGTAAACGCGACTTGCTGCTGCCCGGAAACTGCCCAGTCGCGCAATCCAGATGAAAGTTTCCAGGGTTCGAATGTTCATGAGTCTACCGGGCAGCCAGGGGTTTATACGGAGGATAGGGCAGGCAGCGCCGCCCTGCCAAAACAGCGTATCGCAAGTGGACCGAGTTCATGGTATACCAGCGTTCGGAAAGTTTTGTTCCTAACGATCACTTTGTAACAGCCCCAATCAGTCCGGAAGTTGTCAACATGCCAAGAGCCAGTGAAATCAAGAAAAACTCTGCGGTCGAGTACGATGGCCGCGTTTACTTTGTGAAGGATATCGAGCGTTCCGTGCCCCAGGGTCGCGCCGGCGGCAGCCTATACCGCATGCGCATGTACGACGTGGTCACCGGCTACAAGCTCGATGAGACCTTCAAGGATTCGGACATGCTCAACCTGGCGGACCTGACCCGACGGGAAGTGACCTTCTCGTACGCCGACGGCGACGAGTATGTGTTCATGGACACCGAGGATTTCACCCAGTACAGCCTGAACCGCGAAGCCATCGCCGAGGAGCTTCTTTTTATCAGCGAAGACACTCAGGGCGTCATGGTGATCCTGCTCAAGGACTCGCCGGTTGCGCTCGCGCTCCCGCCGACGGTTGAACTGGTCATCGATGAGACAGATCCTTCTGTGAAAGGCGGCTCGGCGACGGCGAGAACCAAACCCGCGCGCTTTAACACCGGTCTGGTGGTGCAGGTGCCGGAGCACATTTCCACCGGCGACCGCATCCGCATCAACGTGGAGGAGCGCAAGTTCCTGGGTCGTGCCTGACCCTGTATCGCACCAGAACCACATCGCACCAGAACAGGGATATCCCTTGAAAGCTGTAGACACTGTAAAGGTACTGGTGGCCAGCGTCATTTCCGTGGTGGTGATGGTCGGGATAGCGCGGTTTGCCTACACCCCGATGATCCCGGAAATGGTCGCGGCCCTGGGCCTGAGTAAATCGGTGGTCGGGCTGCTCGCTACCGTGAACTACGCCGGCTATCTCACCGGCGCGGTTCTGATAACCCGCATCAGCGATCTCGCCCTGAAATATCGGCTATACCAGCTGGGGCTTGTGGTCGCGGTGGTGTCCACTGCGCTCATGGGGTACACCACAAACGTCTGGTTGTGGAGTGCGCTGCGCTTTATCTCCGGGCTGAGCACCTCCGCTGGTATGTTGCTGGGCGCCGGCTTGCTGATGAGCTGGTTGATCAAACACAACCAGAAATCGGAGCTTGGCGTTTTCTTCTCGGGCATTGGCCTTGGCATTGTGCTCACCGCCGTGGTGGCCGAGCTGATCAAGGAACCTTACGCCTGGGACCAGCAGTGGGTGATCTATGGGCTGGTGGCGCTGGCGCTTCTGGTGCCGGCCTGGCGCTGGATGCCGGATTACCGCACCTGCGCCCTGCCACGAACCGGCGCCGCCGGTTCCGCCAACGAACGCAGCCGGTTCATAAGGTTGTTGCAGCTGGCCTATTTCTGCGCGGGCGTGGGCTATGTGGTAACGGCCACCTTTCTCGTGGCGATTGCCGAATCCATGCCCCGGCTGGAAGGTCAGGGCTGGCTGGTGTGGCTGATTGCCGGAGTGGCCGCCACCCCCGCCTGCTGGCTATGGGATGTGTTCTCCCGACGCTGGGGCCAGTGGCTGGCGCTGTATCTGGCCTATGCCCTGAATTCGGTCAGTATCCTGATGCTGATCGTGAATACCAGCCTTGCCAGCGTGATGCTCAGTTCGGTGATCTATGGCGCCAGCTTTATTGGCATTGTCAGCATGATGCTGGCGATGGTGGGGCGGGTGTTCCCGGAAAATCCGTCCCGGCCCATGAGTCGGCTGACCTTCAGCTACGGCATCGCCCAGATGCTGGCGCCAGCCGTGGTGGGTTACCTGGCCGATGTGGAGGGTAATTACACCAGCGGGCTGTGGCTCACACTGGTGGTGATGGCGCTTGGCGTGGTGGTGCTGCACCTGGCCCGCCGGGCCAAAGACGCAGAGGCGGCCCTCGCCGTCTGATTACATGCCGGCGTCCTTCACGTTCTCCATGACCACGAAAGTGCTGGTCTGGAGCACATGGGGCAGGGCCGAGATTTCCTCCCCCAGCACCTGTCGGTATTCGTGCATGTTGCGGGTGCGTACTTTCAACAGGTAATCAAAGTTGCCGGCAATCATGTGGCACTGTTCCACCGCTGCCAGGTCCTTGACCGCATGGTTGAAGGCGGTGAGGGCGGCGCTGCTGGTGTCGTTCAGGGTGACCTGGGCGAACGCGATGTGGCTCAGGCCCAGTTTGGTCTGGTTGACCAGCGCCGTGTACCCGGTGATGAATCCCTGCTCCTCGAGCCGGCGCATTCGCACCTGGCAGGGCGTCTTGGAGAGCCCGACCCGGGAGGCAAGCTCGGTTACCGTAATCCGGGAGTTCTTCTGCAGTTCGCGGATGATTGATTGATCAATTCTATCCAAATCGGCCATGGTTCGGGCTCCGGGCTGGATTAACGGCTAAATCCTTCTGCAAATATAATCGAAACTCCTTCCTGGCGAAACTTTATGGTCAAAGCGACTTTGGGCGCTTGCGTATACTGGATGTGGAATCCGCCCACGTGTCACGCCTGCAGCCCGGAGAAGATTGATGACCGATTCCCGCCCATTACAACAACAAACACTGCTTGAACAACTGGCCGATGTGCTCGAAAACCAGAGCGACGGCGATGCCGGCTCCCTGGAATTGCGGGAACTTGTCGCCCGGATGGTGGAGGAGTCCCGCTCTTGGGATGACGACCTGCACGCGGCACTGATTCGACGCTTTGGTGAAACCCACGGTGGTCGCTACGGACAGGTGTTCAGCGGCAGTTTTCCCTCGGCCTACCGGGCCCGGTTCAACGTCGCAGAAGCCCTGGCCGACATCGAACAGATCCAGTCCATCGCCGTCAGCACCGACGTGCCCATGCGCTTCTACCAGCCCAGGGATCCGGCCGAGGGCGGTTTTCATTTCAAGCTCTATAGTGGTGGTCAGCCGGCGGTACTATCGGATGTGATTCCGATCGTCGAGAATCTGGGCATGCGGGTGCTGGGCGAGCACCCCTACAGGATTCGACGGCGAGATGGCGAAACCTTCGGGATCAGTGATTTTTCCGTGGAATTGCACGAGCGCTGCCGGGGCGGCGATCTCGAAGCGGCCCGGGATCGCATCCAGGCGGCCTTCCGGGAAATCTGGAACGGCTTTGCCGAGAACGATGACTTCAACCAGCTGATCCTGTTGTGCAACATGGGCTGGCGGGAAGTGGCTCTGCTGCGGGCCTACTCACGCTACATCAAACAGCTGCGTTTTGGGTTCAGTCAGCCCTTTATTGCCGAAACCCTGGCCCGCTACCCGGACCTGACCGGCCGTCTGGTGGCCCTGTTCCATGCCCGTTTTGATCCCGATATCGATGACCCTGATCATCGCGCCGAGCGTTGCCGGGAAATCGAGGTGGGTATCCAGCAGGCCCTGGAATCGGTTGAAACCCTGGACGACGACCGCATCCTGCAGCGCGTTTTTGTGCTGATCAGGGCCACCCTGCGCACCAACTATTTCCAGCGCGGGGTGCATGGCGAGCCTCTGGCATACCTGTCCCTGAAGCTGGCGCCCGCCGATATACCGGACATTCCGCAGCCGCGCCCCAGGTTCGAGGTGTTTGTCTATTCACCCCGGGTGGAGGGCGTGCACCTGAGGGCCGGGCCGGTGGCGCGGGGCGGTATCCGCTGGTCGGACCGGGTCGAGGATTACCGAACCGAAGTGCTCGGGCTGGTAAAGGCCCAGCAGGTCAAGAACTCGGTGATCGTGCCAGCCGGCGCCAAGGGCGGGTTCGTGGTGAAGCAGCAAGCACCGGAGGCTACGCCCGATCAGCTCCGTGCCGAGGGTGTGGCCTGTTACCAGACGTTTATCCGGGGGCTGCTGGACATCACCGACAACCTCGAGGAAGGCCGGGTCATTGCCCCGCACCAGGTGGTTCGCCACGACGCCGACGACCCCTACCTGGTGGTTGCGGCCGACAAGGGCACGGCGACGTTTTCCGACATCGCCAACCTGCTGTCTGCAGAATACGGTTTCTGGCTGGGGGATGCCTTCGCCTCCGGGGGCAGCGAAGGCTACGACCACAAGAAGATGGGCATTACCGCCCGGGGCGCCTGGGAATCGGTCCGGCGGCATTTTCTGGAACTGGGCGTGGATACCCAGAACGATGAATTCACGGTGGTCGGCATTGGTGACATGGCCGGCGATGTGTTCGGCAATGGCATGCTGCTGTCGGATCGCATCCGGCTGGTGGCCGCCTTCAACCACCGGCATATTTTTATCGACCCCGATCCGCAAGCCGGGTCGTCGTTCCGGGAACGCCAGCGGCTGTTCAATCTGCCCGGTTCCAGCTGGGCTGATTACGACCGCAGCCTGATCAGCGAGGGCGGTGGCGTGTTTGCCCGCTCCATGAAGTCCATTCCTGTCTCGGACGCCATGGCCCGGGTTTTGGGAATCCGGGACCGGGCGGTTACGCCCAACGAATTGATCCGGGCTGTCCTTCAGGCGCCGGTCGACCTGCTGTGGAATGGTGGCATCGGTACGTACGTCAAGGCCGCCTCGGAAACCCACGAACAGGTTGGCGACAAGGCCAACGACGGGCTTCGCATCGACAGCTCGGAATTGCGCTGCAAGGTGCTGGGGGAGGGAGGCAACCTCGGGGTCACCCAGCGTGGGCGTATCGAGTTTGCTCGCCGGGGTGGCGCTGCCAACAGCGATTTCATCGACAACGCCGGCGGCGTGGACTGCTCTGACCACGAAGTGAACATCAAGATCCTGATGAACGACCTGGTGCACCAGCAGCGGATGACGCTGGCCGAGCGCAATCACATGCTCCGCGCCATGACCGACGAGGTCGCCGCGCTGGTCCTGGCCAACAATTACCGCCAGGCCATGGCCCTGAGTCTGGCGGTCAATCCCGCGGTTGCCCATCTGGACCAGTATGAACGCCTGATGCGGCGCCTCGAGAACGAAGGACGCCTGGACCGCAGCCTGGAGTTCCTGCCCTCGGACGAAGAACTGGAAGCCCGACGCGAACGGGGAGAGGGGCTGACCCGGCCGGAACTGGCGGTGTTGGTGTCCTACGCCAAGATTGAACTCAAGCAGGCGCTGGCCGTGTCCGACATTGTGCGGGAGCCAGGGTTCAGTGGCGCGCTGCATTCGGCGTTTCCGCCATCCCTGCTTGCGGCCTTCCCGGATGAGATCAACAGCCATCCGTTGAGGGCCGAGGTATCGGCCACACAGATTGCCAACGACATCGTCAATCGCATGGGTATCACCTGGTTTGATCGAATGCGCAGCACCACCGGTGCCGACGCTGGCCGGATTGCCGCCGCCTACCTGATCTCCCTGCGGATCCACGACGTAGACGCCCAGTGGGAGGCCATTGAAGCGCTTGATGGACAGGTTGACGCCAGCGTGCAGGCGGATCTCTACGCCGATGCCATCCGCCTGGTCACCCGCAGTGCCAGCTGGCTGCTGCAGAACCGGAAACAGGCCCTGGACCCGGTGGATTGTGTTGCCGCCTACCAGGGCGCCCTGGCCGATGTACTGACTTCAAAAAGCCAACTGGAATCGGTGATTCCTGCAAGTCGCTGGCAGGAACGCTATGCTGAATATGGTAAGCGGCAGGTTCCGGACGCTCTGTCGCTCTGGTGTGCCTCCGCTGAAAGCCGCTACTGGCTGATGGACATGGTGGAAATTGCCCGGCAGCTGAACGAGGAGCTGGCATCCGTGGCCTGGGTCTACTTCACGCTCGGGGAGAGCCTGAACCTGACCTGGCTGGATCGCCAGATGCGAAGCTTCCGGGCCAGTGGCCACTGGCAGGTTCTGGCAACCATCCATTTCCGGGATGAGCTGGACCACCAGTTACGGAACCTGACATTCAGTGTGTTTTCCGAGCCGGTGTCGGGTGAGGGTGCGCCACAGGACAGGCTGGAGGCCTGGCGTCAGGACAAGCGCATGGCCCTGAGCCGGTGGCAACGCATGTTGAGTGACATGCAGGCTGCCAACGAAGTGGATTGTGCTGTTTTCTCGGTGGCCCACGGGGTGTTGAGGGAGCTGGCAGCCAAAGCCGGGTAGAGGCCTGGAAGCCAAATTGCCCAAATATTAAATTCAGGAAATAAACTTGGGTTGTAGTGAGTCGTCAAAAAAGACGTAAAGAGGTGCCAGGCCAAAATTTATAGACAAATAGTCTTTGTTGATCTGGGTAGAATGCCGGAGAGACAAACAACTAAGAGGGTACAACTATGAGACCGCAGCAATCAGTGACGCCTGAGCTTGTCGATAGCCGGCAGGCGATTCGTGATTATTACCTCGCGGACGAGCACAAGGTCATCCACGAGATGATTGCCGGTGCGCAGTTGACCCAGGCCGAGCGTGATGCCATTTCCGCCCGGGCGGCCGAGCTGGTTCGCAACGTTCGCAAGAACGCCAAGTCCACCATCATGGAAAAGTTTCTTGCGGAATACGGCCTGACCACCAAGGAGGGGGTTGCCCTCATGTGCCTCGCCGAGGCACTCCTGCGCGTGCCCGACAACACCACCATCCACGCGCTGATCGAAGACAAGATTACCTCGGGCGCCTGGGGCACCCACGTGGGCAAGGCGTCCTCCTCGCTGATCAACACCGCCACCGTGGCGTTGCTGATGACCAGCAACCTGCTCAAGGATTCCGAGCGCCACACCGTGGGCGATACCCTGCGCAAGCTGCTCAAGCGCTTTGGTGAGCCGGTGATCCGCACCGTGGCCAACCAGGCCATGAAGGAAATGGGGCGTCAGTTCGTTCTGGGTCGTGACATTGAGGAAGCCCAGGATGAGGCCAAGGAATACATGGCCAAGGGCTACACCTACTCCTACGACATGCTCGGCGAGGCCGCCCGTACCGACGATGACGCCAAGCGCTACTACGAGGCCTATTCCAACGCCATCGACAGCATTGCCAAGGCCAACGAAGGCGACGTTCGCAAGAACCCCGGCATCTCGGTAAAGCTCTCGGCGCTGCTGGCCCGCTACGAGTATGGCAACAAGGAGCGGGTGATGAACGAGCTGCTGCCCAGGGCCCGTACCCTGGTGAAAAAGGCAGCCGCCGCCAATATGGGCTTCAACATTGACGCCGAGGAGCAGGACCGTCTGGACCTGTCGCTGGATGTCATCGAAGCGCTGGTGTCCGATCCCGAGCTGGCGAACTGGGAAGGCTTTGGCGTTGTGGTCCAGGCCTACGGCAAGCGGTCGTCGTTCGTGATCGACTGGCTCTATGGGCTGGCCGAGAAATACGACCGCAAATTCATGGTCCGGCTGGTGAAAGGCGCCTACTGGGATGCCGAGATCAAGCGGGCCCAGGTGATGGGGCTCAGTGGCTTCCCTGTGTTTACCCGCAAGGCCTGCAGCGACGTGTCGTTCCTGTCCTGCGCCACCAAGCTGTTGAACATGACCAACCGCATCTACCCGCAGTTTGCCACCCACAACGCGCATTCGGTGTCGGCCATTCTGGAAATGGCCAAGACCAAGGGCGTGGACAACTACGAATTCCAGCGGCTGCACGGCATGGGCGAGTCCCTGCACAACGAGGTGCTGCGAGTCAGTGGTGTGCCCTGCCGGATCTATGCGCCGGTGGGCCCGCACAAGGACCTGCTGGCTTACCTGGTGCGTCGACTGCTGGAGAATGGTGCCAACAGCTCCTTCGTGAACCAGATTGTCGACAAGCGCATTACCCCCGAGGAAATCGCCAAGGATCCGATCCTCAGCGTGGAGGAAATGGGCAACAACATTTCCAGCAAGGCCATTGTGCATCCGTTCAAGCTGTTCGGTGACGAGCGCCGCAACTCCAAGGGCTGGGACATTACCGATCCGGTGACCGTCAACACCATCGAAGAGGGCCGGGGCGCCTACAAGGAGTATCGCTGGAAGGGCGGCCCCGTGATCGTGGGCGAGGTGGCCGGCTCGGAAGTTCAGGTGGTGCGCAACCCCGCCGATCCAGACGACCTGGTGGGCCACGTGACCCAGGCCTCCGATGCCGATGTTGATACTGCGATCGGCGCCGCGGTGAAGGGCTTCGAGAACTGGTCCCGGAAATCAGCTGAAGAGCGCGCCGAACTGGTGCGCAAGATCGGCGATATCTACGAGGAGCATGCCCACGAGCTGTTCGCGCTGACCACCCGCGAGGCTGGCAAATCCCTGCTGGATGCCGTGGCGGAAATCCGCGAGGCGGTGGACTTTACCCAGTACTACGCCAACGAGGCGATCCGCTACAAGGACAGCGGCGAGGCCCGCGGCGTGATGTGTTGTATCTCGCCCTGGAACTTCCCGCTGGCCATCTTCACCGGCCAGATCGCGGCCAACCTGGCAGCGGGCAATACCGTGGTCGCCAAACCGGCCGAACAGACCTCGCTGCTGGCGGTGCGTGCGGTGGAACTGATGCATGAGGCGGGAATTCCCAAAGACGCCATCCAGTTGCTGCCAGGCACCGGTGCCACCGTGGGCGCCGCACTGACCTCGGACTCCCGGGTCACCGGCGTATGTTTCACAGGCTCCACCGCAACCGCCCAGCGGATCAACAAGGTGATGACCGAGAACATGGCGCCGGATGCGCCGCTGGTGGCCGAAACCGGTGGCCTGAACGCCATGATCGTGGATTCCACCGCGTTGCCGGAGCAGGTGGTGCGGGATGTGCTGGCGTCCTCGTTCCAGAGCGCCGGCCAGCGCTGCTCCGCCCTGCGGATGCTTTACGTGCAGAAGGACATTGCTGACGGTCTGCTGGAAATGCTGTACGGGGCAATGGAAGAGCTGGGCATCGGCGATCCCTGGCTGCTGTCGACCGATGTCGGCCCGGTCATCGATGAAAATGCCCGCAAGAAGATTGTTGACCATTGCGACAAGTTCGAGCGTAACGGCAAGCTGCTCAAGAAGCTGCCGATACCCGACAAAGGACTGTTTGTCTCGCCGGTGGTTCTGAGCGTGAACGGCATCGAGGACCTGGAGGAGGAGATCTTCGGGCCGGTGCTGCACGTGGCCACCTTCGAGGCCAAGAACATCGACAAGGTGGTGGATTCGATCAATGCCAAGGGCTATGGCCTGACCTTCGGCCTGCACAGCCGTGTGGACCGCCGGGTGGAGCGCATTACCAGCCGCATCAAGGTGGGCAACAGTTACGTCAATCGCAACCAGATCGGCGCCATTGTCGGCTCCCAGCCGTTCGGCGGCGAGGGACTCTCCGGCACCGGGCCCAAGGCTGGCGGCCCGCAGTATGTGCGTCGATTCCTGAAAGGCGAGACGGTAGAGCGCCCCGCGGACTCCGGCGCGAAAAAGGTCGATGCGAAACAGCTGCAGAAGTTGATTGGTCAGCTCGACAAGCTCACTGCGCCGAAACCCGATGTGCGTGTTGAGGCCCTCAAACCGGTCTTCGGCAATGTGCCGGAGCCGCTGGACGCTCATGTGGAGGCGCTCCCGGGGCCGACCGGTGAAACCAACCGTCTGTCCAATCACGCCCGGGGTGTGGTGCTGTGTCTGGGGCCGGATCGTGAAACCGCGCTGGCCCAGGCCGGCACGGCACTGTCCCAGGGTAACAAGGTGGTGGTGATTGCACCGGGCGTGCAGGACATCGTCGACCAGGGTGCCAAGGCGGGTCTGCCAATTTCCGGCGCTGAAGGCCTGCTTGAGCCGGACGCCCTGGCTACGGTGGACGGGTTTGAAGCGGTTGTGAGCTGTGCCGAGCAGGCTCTGCTGAAGCAGTACCGTGAGGCGTTGGCGAAGCGCGATGGTGCGTTGCTGCCGCTGATTACCGAGCACACGCTGGACCAGCGCTTTGTGATCGAGCGCCATCTGTGCGTGGACACCACCGCTGCGGGTGGTAACGCGAGCCTGATCGCCGCTTCTGAATAGCGGTTATCGGGCCGCGTAGCGCTCGTGGAGAATGCCGACCCTGTGCACGTAGGCTTTGGTCTCGGCATAGGGCGGCACGCCCCGGTAGCGGCTGACGGCGCCGGGGCCTGCATTATAGGCGGCGGTTGCCAGGCGGATGTCGCCGCCGAAACGGTCCAGCATCTGGGCCAGGTAGTTTACGCCGCCGCGAATGTTCTCGGCTGCCGCCAGAGAGTCTGTTACACCCAGCTCTGCGGCTGTTGCCGGCATTAGCTGCATCAGGCCCTGGGCACCGACCGGTGACAGGGCCTTTTCATTGAACGCTGACTCGGCATGAATCACAGCTCTCACCAGGGCTGGATCAACCCCGAACTCGGCGGCGGCGTTCTGGATTTCAGTCCGGAAGGGCTGGGTAAACAGAGGCGTTGTGCGCCAGTCTACCCGGGAGTCCGGATCGCAGGCGTAGCAGTGGAAACGGATCACGTCGAACTCGGCCCCGGCCGGTTCGCTGCTGCTGTAGGCCACCACGCCGTTCTCGTCCCGGTAACGGTAAACGGTATCGTTGCCTGTGGAAGCCCTCGGTTGGCCAGCGTCCTTCACATTGGTGAATTCCACCGTGCCGTCCGGGTGGACGATGCGTTTGATGCCGTCGGCCATCGCCGGTGATGCGAGCGTGAGCGCCGTCGCCAGGAGGGTGGAGGTCCAATGTGATCTGCCGATTGTCATTGCTTGCTCATGCAGTTGACGGTCGTTTCCCGAAAGGGCGCGCAGGCGCCTTCGACCAGATTATACGGTGTCAGTTACCTTAATAAAGCGCGTGCTTTGTCGGAAAAATGTTACTTTCTGCGTAATGCCAGCCCGTTCTCATTTCCAGGAGCGACCATGACCGACCCCGCTACGCCCGCCCATTCCGACGAAGTCTCCAACGTCATTCTCATTGGTATGCCAGGCAGCGGCAAGAGCACTGTCGGGGTTTTGCTGGCAAAACATCTGGGCCTGGGTTTTGTCGACACCGACCTGCTGATCCAGGAACACGCCGGTCGCACCCTGCAACACATTGTGGACCACGACGGCTACCAGGCCCTGCGAAGGATCGAGGAACAGGTGCTGCTGGAGCTGGATAGCGATCACAAAGTCATCAGTACCGGAGGCAGCGCTGTCTACAGTGCCGCCGCCATGGACCACCTCAAAGCCAAGGGCGTTGTGGTGTTTCTGGATATCCCTCTGCCGTTGGTGATTGAGCGCATCGGCGATCACAGTATGCGCGGCATCTCTCGCCGCCCTGACCAGTCTCTCGAGGATCTGTTTGAGGAGCGCCACCGCCTTTACCAGCGCTACGCGGACCTGACCGTGGCAGGGCAGGGTAAGACTCAGGACGAAGTTTGCCAGGCGGTGGTCAGCCAGTTACCGACCCGCACCGGGCTGTTCCGCGCTCCCTAGCCGGCGTAGTCCTTCCCCTACTCCACAGGCGGCTCCGGCCCTAGACGAATACCGGCATTGACCTGATTGTTGACTCGCCCCGCCGCGAGCACGATGGCCCTATCAGAATTGGAGCCACTCGTGACCAAAAATCCTCGCTTACCTGTATCGATGTTGATGGCTGTCAGCGCAGCACCCGCGCTGGTGAGCGCCACCGCGTTTCTTCTCGCCATACCCGGGCCGGGCGGGTTTGCTCTCGCAGTGGCGCTATTGGCCGTCGGGCTTGGCGCCGCCCTGGTGGCCAGAACACTCTGCACGCGCGGGTCGGCAGCGTTTGCCGCCGCCATGGAAAGTCAGGCTTCGGAGCTGTACGTATCGGATCGGCCCCACCGGCAGACCTTCGAGAAGCTTGGCTCTGAGCTGCTGCCTATCTGGTCCCAGCAGATCGAAACCGCCCGCACCCAGACCGAAAACGCCATTACCGATCTGACCACCTGTTTCAGTCACCTGTCCGGTGAGTTGCGCAATGCCACAACCATGTCATCGGAGGTGGCCGACTCACTGGAAGGCGGCCTCGGCAGTGTTTTCGGCAAGGCGGAGAAAGAGCTTCAGTCGGTGGTCAATACCCTGCAGAGAGCCCTAGAGGACCGGGATGGCCTGCTTAGGCAGATCAATGGCCTCGATACGTTTGTGGATGAACTCGACGCCATGGCCCAGGACGTTGCCACCATCGCCGGGCAGACCAATCTGCTGGCGTTGAATGCAGCCATTGAGGCGGCCCGGGCCGGCGAGCACGGCCGCGGTTTTGCGGTGGTGGCCGATGAGGTGCGCAAGCTTTCCAGGCTGTCCGCCGAAACCGGTGAACGGATCAGCACCAAAGTGGGATACATCGGTGATTCCATTCGCTCCGCCGTTAGTGCCGCCCAGGCGTCCCGGGGCCGTGACAGCGAAGCGGTGTCCGCCTCCGAGCACACCATTGAGCAGGTGCTCACGAGCTTCCGGGGCTTCGGTACCCGGCTGGTGGAGTCCTCCGAGGCCCTTCGTCGCACCAACGTTGGCATCCAGTCGGAAGTGGAACAGGCGCTGGTGCAGCTCCAGTTCCAGGACCGCACCAGCCAGATGCTGATTCACGTCCGCGCCAACATCGGCGCCGTGAGCGACACGCTGGGTGCCGGAGATCTGCCGGATGTGGACGCGGTGATGCGGCAGATGGAGGCCTCCTATGCCATGGCCGAAGAGCGCAGCAATCATCGCAGCAACGTTCGCGGCAAAGGCCAAAGCAAGGGGCCATCAACGGCCGTAACCGGCGGCGACATTACGTTTTTCTGAACACAGTGGGGCCGGCTGGAACCGGCAAAGACAGACAGCTAACGGGTCAAATGTATGGCTAAAAGTATTCTGATTGTGGATGACTCGGCGTCCATCCGGCAGGTGGTGTCACTCACCCTGAAGGGCGCGGGCTTTGATGTGATTGAAGCAAGCGACGGCAGGGACGCCCTCGCAAAGCTTAATGGGCAACGGGTTCATCTGATGATCTCGGACGTGAACATGCCGAACATGGATGGACTGACATTCCTGCGGGAGGTCAAGGCACGTCCGGAGTACAAGTTCACGCCCGTGATCATGCTCACGACCGAATCTGCCGAAGACAAGAAAATGCAGGGTCAGGCCGGCGGCGCCAAGGCCTGGATGGTCAAGCCGTTTCAGCCCCAGCAGATGCTGGCGGCGGTCAACAAGCTGGTGGGACCATGAACTCGGTTGCCGATTTCGACAACGATACCGGCTGTCTGTCGTTCCGGGGGGAGCTCACTATCTACGAGGCCAATGCTGCCTCGGAACATCTCTGCCAGGCCTTCGCCAGTGGCGGGCTTCGCAGTGTTGATCTGGGCGGTGTGACCGAGCTGGATACGGCCGGGTTGCAAATCCTGTTGCTGGCCAGACGCCTGGAAGTGTCGGGCAGTCAGACGGTTGCCCTCGTCAACCACAGCGAAGCTGTTCGAGAGGTCTTCGAGCTGGCCGAGCTGGAGGGACAGCCATGAACATGGAACAGGCGCTGCAAACCTTCCTGGATGAGAGTCGGGAGCTTTTGTTCGACATGGAGAACATTCTGCTCGAACTGGAAACCCGGCCAGGAGAAGCGGAGCTTCAGAATGCGCTCTTTCGTTGTGTCCATACCGTCAAGGGCTCGGCCGGGATGTTCGGCCTGGACCACGTGGTGGCATTCACTCACGTGGTCGAGAATGTTCTCGATCGCCTGAGAGCCCACGAAATCTCCCTCAGCCGGGAGCTGGCAAACCTGCTTCTGCGCTGCCGGGACCACATCAGTCTTCTGGTGGAGGTGCCTGAGCCATCCGACGCTTCCGGGCTGCAGCCGGCGGGGCAGGCCTTGCTGGCGGAGCTTGAACCCTTCCAATCCCTGTCCGTCGCCGAGACGGCGGATCCGACACCGGAATCACCGGTTTCGGATGGCGCGGATGACCTTTGGCAGATCCGGATCCGCATCCACGCCGATGCCCTGCGCCACGGTATGGACCCGCTGGGCTTTATCCGCTTCCTGGGTACCCTGGGGAAACTGGAGCAGGTCTCGATCCTGGAACAGGGCCTGCCGGCACTTCCGGAATTCGATGCCGAGGCGTGCTACCTGGGTTTTGACCTGGCTCTGCGGACCGCAGCCGGTCAAAGCGACATCGAGGATGTGTTCGAATTTGCCGGTGAGCTATACGAGCTGCAGATCTCTCGTCCACAGGCTGACGATGATCCGGAGTCAATTCCGTCCGAGGCATGTGTCGGACTCGAGCTCGAAACGGAACCGGCTGGCGATATGCGCATCGGTGACGCCGTCGATCCCCAACAGAGCCGGCGGAAGAAATCGGTGCAACACCTGCGAATCCAGGCCGACAAGCTGGACAACCTGATCAATCTGGTTGGCGAGCTCGTGATTGCCTCTGCCACGGTATCTTTGGACGCGGAGCGCTCCGGCGATGCCGCTTCCCGGGAGACCGCCGCCAACCTCAACCTTCTGGTGGAGGAAATCCGCGACAGCTCCCTGGACCTGCGCATGGTGCCCATTGGTGAAACCTTCCAGCGCTTCCAGCGGGTGGTTCGCGATGTGTCGTCGGAGCTCGGCAAGGACATCGAGCTGGTGATCACCGGTGCCGACACCGAGCTGGACAAAACAGTGGTCGAGAAGATCGCCGATCCGCTCACTCACCTGGTCCGCAACGCATGCGACCATGGCGTCGAGTTGCCCGAGGTCCGCCTGGGCAAGGGCAAGTCGGCCCAGGGCAGGGTGCACCTGAATGCCTACCACGAGTCCGGCGCTGTGGTGATTGAGGTGAGCGATGACGGCAGCGGCCTCAACCGTGACCGACTTCTGGCCAAGGCTGTGGAGCGGGATCTGGTGAAGCCGGACGCAGTGCTCTCCGACACCGAACTTTTCAATCTGATTTTCGAGCCGGGATTTTCAACGGTGGAACAGGTAACCAACCTGTCCGGCCGCGGGGTGGGCATGGATGTGGTGCGCCGTAACATCGAGGCGCTGCGCGGCATGGTGGAGCTGGAATCGCCCGGCGTTGCCGGCGGTACCACCTTCCGAATCCGCCTGCCGCTGACCCTGGCCATTATTGATGGCTTCCTGGCCAGCGTTGGCGAAGCCACCTACGTGGTGCCCCTGGAGATGGTGGTCGAGTGCACGGAGCTGAGTGCCGAACAGCAGGCGCTCAGTGCCGGCCAGGACTACCTCAACCTGCGGCAGGAAGTCCTGCCTCTGGTGCGACTCAGGGATCAGTTCTGTGTGCCGGGCCAACCTGGCCGGCGACAGAACATCATTGTGGTGCGCCACGCCGGTCGCAAGGCGGGCCTGATCGTGGACGATCTGCTGGGCGAGCACCAGACCGTGATCAAACCGCTGAACGGCATTTTTTCTCATCTCAAAGGGTTGTCTGGCTCCACCATTCTGGGGAGTGGCCAGGTGGCCCTGATTCTGGACGTGCAGGCCCTGATCTCCCAGATAAGCCATCGGGAGCAGGAAGCGCTGAGTGCGCAGGGAATGCGTTTAAACCAACCAAGACATGGCCTAACACAGGGGATCAAATCCAATGAGCCTGTTCAATAACCTTCGAATTTTTACCAAACTGATGGGCGCCTTCGGTGTCGTCCTGCTGCTTTTCCTGGCCACCGGCATCTACGCTCTGATGCAGATGTCCACGATGAACGATTCCGCCAACGAACTGGCGGATAACTGGATGGTGTCGGTGGATGCTGCCCAGACCATGGATGCGCTGGTTGGCGATTACCGCCGGTTTGAGCTTGAGCACATCATTTCCCAGTCGCCTGAGGAAATGGCCGGCAATGAAAAGCGGATGGATGCCATCATTGGCCGGCTTGAAACCGCGGCCGCCACCTTTGCCGCCCTGTTGAAAATGCCAGAGGAAAAGGCGCTGTTCGAGGAGTATCAGAGCGCCTGGACCAGCTACGATACCGATCACAAGAAGCTGCTGTCGCTGTCGCTTTCCGGTAATACCGAGGAGGCTCTGGCGTACTATAGGGGTGACTCAAGAACGGCGTTCAACAAGATCAGCGAGGCCATCGAACGCAATGTGGCCTGGAACGTCGAAATGGGCAAGGCCGCCAGCGACGCCGCGAGCGAAGCCTATGCAGCAGCGCAACTGGCGGTCATCATCCTGCTTTCAATCAGCATTCTGCTTGGTCTTGGCCTGGCCTATGTGATTGCCCGCAGCATCACCGGTGCCATCCGTGAAGCCATGGCCGCGGCCACCAGCATTGCCGACGGCGATCTCACCGTTAAAGTGGAAGCCCGCAGCCGTGACGAGATTGGTCAGATGATGGACACCATGCAGCGCATGGTGGCGAAGCTGTCCCAGGTGATTTCCGAAGTTCGCTCAGGTGCCGACAACCTGGCGTCTGCATCGGAAGAGGTCAGCGCGACCAGCCAGTCGCTGTCCCAGGCGTCCAGCGAGCAGGCCTCCAGCGTTGAGGAAACCAGTGCCTCCATGGAGCAGATGACCGCGTCCATCAGTCAGAACACCGAGAATGCCTCCATTACCGACGGCATGGCCAGCAAGGCCTCCCGTGAAGCGGTGGAAGGTGGCGAGGCCGTTGGCCAGACCGTTACCGCCATGAAGAGCATTGCCGAGAAGATCTCGATCATCGACGACATTGCCTACCAGACCAACCTGCTGGCCCTGAACGCGGCCATTGAAGCCGCCCGGGCCGGCGAGCACGGCAAGGGCTTTGCGGTGGTGGCTGCCGAGGTTCGCAAGCTGGCCGAGCGCAGTCAGATCGCCGCCCAGGAAATTGGCGAAGTGGCCGGTTCCTCGGTTGAGCTGGCGGAGCGTGCCGGTCGCCTGCTCACCGAAATGGTGCCATCAATCCAGAAAACCTCCGATCTGGTGCAGGAGATTGCTGCCGCCTCTGGCGAGCAGTCCGCAGGTGTTGAGCAGATCAACAGTGCCATGGAGCAGCTGAACCAGATTACGCAGCAGAACGCCTCTGCCTCGGAGGAACTGGCCGCCACCTCGGAAGAGATGTCCTCCCAGGCCGAGCAGCTGCAACAGGCTATGGCCTTCTTCCGTACCCACGACAGCCACGGTGCCCAGGCACCCATGCGCCAGGCCAAGCCCGCGGTGCCTGCGAAAAAAGCCCGGGACGTGTCCCGGCCGGTGCAGGACAGCGAAGAGTTTGACGCCTCTGCCTACGTGCGCTTCTGATCGGAGGTGATCATGAACCAGGTACAAAGACAGCAGGAGGTGGTCCGCCTGGCGGATACCTCCGGAGACCAGAACCAGTATCTGACTTTTCAGATTGGCCGCGAGATGTTTGCCGTGGGCATTCTTCACATCCGGGAAATCATCGAGTATGGCAGCCTGACCACCGTGCCCATGATGCCCCGGTTCGTGCGGGGTGTGATAAACCTGCGGGGCAGCGTGGTGCCGGTCATCGACCTCTCGGCCCGGTTTGGTCGGGGCGAGAGTGCTATTAACCGCCGCAGCTGCGTGGTGATTCTCGAGGTGGAAAGCGCGGACGAGAGCCTTCAGGAAATCGGGGTGATTGTAGACGCGGTGTCCGAGGTGTTGGAAATTCCGCCTGCGGACATCGAGCCGGCGCCCAGTTTTGGCGCCCGGATCCGGGCCGATTTTATTGCTGGTATGGGCAAGGTGCAGGGCCAGTTTGTGATTCTGCTGGACGTTCAGCAGGCCCTGAACACCCGTGAAATGGCCGAACTGGCCGCGATCTCGGATGGCCACCAAGATGTCCTCGACCACTGAGCTGCGTGCCCAGAGCGTGACGAGTGCGGTGAATGCCGCACCGGTACTTGGCGAGGCCGAGTTCCGGGAGTTTCAGGCGATGATCTTTGCGGTTGCCGGCATTCACATGCCGGCGAGCAAGCGAACCATGGTTGCCGGACGACTCTCCAAGCGGTTGAAGGCGCTGGAAATGGGTAGCTACGCCGAGTATTGGCGGCACCTGAAGATGAATGCCTCGGAGAAACAGACCGCGGTCGATCTCCTCACCACTAACGAGACCTACTTCTTCCGAGAGCCGCGGCACTTTGAGTTTCTCAGGGAGCGGATTCTGGGGGAGCGCCAGCGCCAGGGGCGCTTCCGCCTCTGGAGCGCCGCCTGCTCTAGCGGCGAAGAGGCCTACACTGCGGCTATGGTGTTGTCGGATACGCTGGGCGCCGGAGGCTGGGAAATCCTGGCGTCGGATATCAGCACCCAGGTTCTGGAAAAAGCCAGGGCCGGTCGCTACCCCTTGGCAAGGACCGATCGGATTCCGCCAGAAAGTCTGAAGCGCCATTGCCTCAAAGGCATTGGTGAAGCCGCCGGTACCCTGATGGTGGATCCGGTTCTGCGGGCGCGGGTGGAATTCCGCCAGATCAATCTCAACACGCGGCTGCCGGACGTTGGGCTGTTCGATGTGATTTTTCTGCGCAACGTGATGATCTACTTCAATGCCGAGACCAAGCAACAGATCGTTGCCCGGTTGCAGGCCTGTCTGCGTCCGGGGGGGTATCTGCTTATTGGTCATTCGGAGACCCTGAACGGGTTCCAGAACGGGCTCGAGGCGGTGGCGCCCTCCATTTACCGGAAGCAAAAATGACTGCACACCTGGGTTCGGGTATCGATATCTTTCTTCATCCCGGGGACTGGTACTTCGGGGATCGCGACACCCGGATTCGTACCACCCTGGGGTCCTGCGTCGCGGTAACGCTCTGGCACCGGGAGCTTAAGCTGGGCGGCATGTGTCACTACATGCTGCCGGGCCCCAGCCTCGAGAACGCGCTCAATGCCCGTTATGGCGAGGACGCCCTGCAGTTGCTGGTTGCTGAAATTCGTCAGCAGGGCACGGCGGTGACCGACTACGAGGCCAAACTGTTTGGCGGCGCCAGCATGTTTGACGTAGGCCCCCATGGCAGCTCGGTCGCCAGGCGCAATGTCGAGGCCGCTGAGGCCCTGATGCTGCGGCACGGCGTTACGGTAACTGCACGAAGCCTCGGTGGCACAGGCTATCGGCGGCTGTTCTTCAACATTGCCGATGGCGATGTCTGGGTAAGTCGCGGCGAAAGCCGGGCAGAGCCGGCTGGCGCGGTGTCTTCCGGAGGTGCTGTATGACGGCGCCGGTTTCCGTGTTCATCGTCGACGATTCGGCAGTGGTTCGGCAGGTACTCGGTCAGTTGCTGATGTCGGATCCCGGGATACGGGTCGCTGGTGCGGCGCCTGATCCGATCTTTGCCTTGCAGAAAATGCAGAAGGACTGGCCCGACGTGATCATCCTGGACGTGGAAATGCCCCGGATGGATGGCATCACCTTTCTTCGCAAGCTGATGAAAGAGCGTCCGACACCTGTGGTGATCTGCTCGACTCTCACCGAGAAGGGCGCGGATACCACGCTCCAGGCCCTGTCCGCCGGCGCCGTGGATATCATTACCAAGCCGAAACTCGGTTTGCGGGATTTCCTGCAGGCCGGTGGTCCGCACATGGTGCAGGTCCTTAAAGCGGCCGCCCGGGCAAAGCTCGCTGCAGTGCCCCGTGCGCGTCCCGTTGCTTCGCCCGAGCCCAGGGCGGCAGCGCCGGTGGCCATGGCCCGTACCACCGACCAGGTGGTGGCGCTGGGCACCTCCACAGGCGGAACCCAGGCCCTGGAAGCGGTGCTGACGCGGTTGCCGGCGGACTGCCCGGGTATTGTCGTGGTGCAGCACATGCCGGAGAAATTCACGGCGGCTTTTGCCCAGAGGCTGAACCAGCTCTGCCGCTGTGAGGTACGTGAAGCGGTGGACGGTGATCGGGTCATCCCCGGTCTGGTACTGATTGCTCCGGGCGGTCGCCACATGCAGCTTCGTCGCAGCGGCGCCCAGTACCGGGTAGGCGTTGCCGATGGCCCGCCGGTGAACCGGCACAAGCCGTCGGTGGACGTACTGTTTCGATCGGTCGCCAATACCGCAGGGCGCAATGCCCTGGGCATCATCATGACCGGCATGGGCGACGACGGCGCCCAGGGGTTGCTGGCCATGCGCCAGGCGGGTGCCCACACCATCGCCCAGGACCAGCAAACCTCGGTGGTTTTTGGCATGCCACGGGAAGCCATCGAGCTGGGCGCCGCCGCAGAAGTCCTGCCTCTGTCGGACATGGCGCAGGCGATTATGGGTTCCGGCGGCAGACGGTCACTGGCGTCCTGATCATGGTGGTGACCCTGAAATGTGCCTGCCGGCATGCTACATTTAAGAAGCAAACGCGATGAACGTTCAGAGGTGGACATGGGACCACACGCTGTGATCCCGATGGCCGCATTGCCTGGAGCCGTTCTAAGGATTGCGCCAGACGGACGGATAACTGATCTCAACCCCAGCGCTGCCGCGCTTGACGACTGTCTCCAACCGGGCACCTTGTTGATTGATTGCCTGGACCTCCCCGGTCGCTCGCATCTGCAGTCACTTTTAGACAGTGACGGAAGGGGGGCGGACGACGGGTTCGAGATGGAAGCACGAATTGGCGACCGTCTCTACCGCCTGACTCTCGCCCGGTTCCACTGCCCGGACGGATCCAGCCTTGTCCAATTGGCAGACATTACCGATTATCGCCATCTCTCCGAGCGCATTGCGATCAATGAGCAACGCTTTCGCTCACTGTTCTCCCAGAATCCTTTTGCGGTCTGCAGCATGGATCTGCAGGGGCGGCTTGTGGAAATGAACCACTGCACCGAGGAGTTGACCGGCTACCCCGAGCGGCAGCTTTGCGACTACCACTGGGAAACGCTGGTGGATCCCAGAGATCGGCAGGCGGCCAGGGAATGTTTCGAGGCGGCACTGAGTGGAATTCCCTGCAGCTACCGTTGCCGGGTCAAACGTAGCGGCGGACAGACGGCGCTGCTGCAGGTGACCTACATCCCGATCTTGGTGGAGGGCGAGGTAACCGGTGTATTCGGTGTTGCCCGTGACAAAACCGAGAGATACCGCCTGGAGGAAAGTCGACGTCTGCTACAGGCCTGCATGTCGCAAATCCACGATGTGATCATTATTACCGAAGTGGATCCGCTGGATCCGCCGGGGCCGCGTATTGTGTACGTCAATGAGGGCGTGGAGCGGATGACCGGGTATCGGCCAGAAGAGCTTTTGGGCAATACCCCCCGGATTTTTCAGGGACCAGACACTGACAGGGCCGCTTTGCGCCGGATACGTAGGGCGCTGGAGATGCATGAACCGATCAAGGAGGTGTTGGTCAACTACTGCAAGAATGGCGTCCCTTTCTGGAATGAAATCGAGATTGTGCCTATTCCGCGGTCCGGGACGGAGGGTCGAGCCTATTTTGCAGCGGTTCAACGCGACATTACCGAGACCAAGCGCCGGGAAGCCGAGCTTCGGCACTCCCAGGAGGAATTACGACAGTTGAGTAGGGCCCAGGAAGGGCTGCTGGAACAGGAGCGGCGTCGGATCGCCCGGGATCTCCACGACGAACTTGGGCAGACGTTGACGGCACTCAAGCTGAACCTGGCCGTTGCCGTTGACGGCATTGACGAGTTGTCCGCAGAGCACCGACGTCGGTTGGAAAGCACGATCGATTCGGTGGATGACGCGGTGGAGAAGGTCCGCGAGATTTCTGCGAACCTGCGCCCGCCCATGCTGGACGACCTCGGTTTTGAGGCGGCGGCGGAATGGTTGCTGTCGAAATGGGGTGAGCGCAATGGTCTGGATGTGGAATGGCGCTCGGAATCGACGGAATCTGGTCGGCTCGGGGGTGAGCAGGCTACCGCTCTGTATCGCATCCTGCAGGAAGGCATGACGAATGTGAGTCGACACTCCAGAGCCTCCCGGGTAACGGTTTCTTACCGCGAGACCGAGGAACGGGCGGTTCTCGAGATCCGTGACAATGGCGTAGGCTTCGACCCGGTCGCTCGTCACCATGGCTCCGGTCTTCTGGGTATCCGGGAACGTGTGACCATGCTGGGCGGTGAGCTGACGGTCGAGTCGGCCCTGGGTAAGGGCGTAAGAATACAGGTAGAGTTGCCGCTGGCAACTGGAGAGTGAAGACAATGATTAGCGTCTACATTGCCGACGATCACAGCATTGTCCGGGAAGGTATTCGGTCCCTGGTGGCGTCTGCCCCGGATATGGAAGTTGTGGGAGAAGCCTCGGATGGTGACGAGGCGCTCAGGCAGATGCCCCAGCAAAAACCGGAAGTCTTTCTGATGGACATGTCCATGCCCGGCTGCTCGGGGCTGGAACTGATTGAACGCGTTCGGCGGCGGTCGCCCGAGACTCACATTCTGGTTTTGAGTATGCATCGGGAGGATCTGTACGCCACCCGAACTATTCGGGCCGGCGCCCGGGGCTTCATTACCAAGACACGTCCGCCCTCGGAGCTTCTCGAAGCACTCCGAAAGGTGGCCCGTGGCCAGCTTTATATCACTCGGGAGCTGGCAGACCGGCTGGCAATGGACGCGCTGACCGGAAAGCCCGAAGAAGAAGCGCACGCCAGACTGACCAAGCGTGAATACGAGATTTTTCTGGACCTTGCCCGGGGCATGAACGTGGGTGACATTGCGGAGAAATTGCACGTCAGCTCCAAGACTGTAAGCACCCATAAGGCTCGCCTCATGGAAAAGCTGAACGCCAACAGTATTTCGGATCTTGTAAGGTACGCTCTGTCCCAGGATCTTCTCTGAAATGGGGTAGGGCAATCCCTACGTGAATTCAGTCGGCACTGATCGTTTTGTCGCGGAAAATCATGCACCTTGGGCTTCGGCCAGAACATAGGTGTAAAAAATGAAACATGCCCACTCCCGTCTTCCCGAGCCAGGCAGCGCCAGTATAAGCAGGATAACGGGCGAACCTGGCAACCCACTGGAGGATAAAGTCATCACCTTGGAGGGCTCGTATTGCAGCCTCTGCGGGCCACTGACCAACCTGCCCGTTCGCCAGAACCTGTCGGCCGCTATCGAGCGGTCAGTGCAGAAGGGCATTCGCGCCGCGATAATGGTGGTGAAGGTTGGTGATCTTACCGAGATCAACCACTGGCACGGTTATGAGGTTGGTGATCAGGTCATAAGAACGGTCATGGAACGGATCGAAGCGTCCCTGCATGAGAGTGATTTCGTCGGCCGACTGGGTGGCGGCCATTTCCTGGTTTTTCTGAATCACCGAATGGAGCGGGAAGCATTGGCTGAGCGCGTCCAGTCTCTGCTGGCCGCCGTCTCCGACCCCATGAAGTTCGGGCCCGGTCCGTTACTGATCAATGCCAGTGCCGGAGTGAGCCTGATGCCCGACGATGCCGATAGCGCAGACGAGCTCTTGCGTAATTCGGAGCTGGCCCTCAGAAAGGCCGGGACAGGACGTGCCCGGTTCTTCTCGCAGGACCTCCAGGCGCATCTCGCGGGCTACGCTGAAGTTCGCTCTGCCCTGGTCGGAGCTCTCGAACGAGAGGAGTTCTTCCTCGTCTATCAGCCGCAAGTGTGCGCCGTTATCGGACGTGTGCTGGGTGTCGAGGCGTTGCTTAGGTGGCAGTCACCGGCCCTGGGCCAAGTGCCGCCAGATCGCTTCATACCGGTAGCCGAGAATGTGGGCCTGATGCCCCGGTTGGGGGACTGGGTATTGGCCAGCGCCTGTCGCCAGGCCGGCCAGTGGCGGGCCGAGGGCAAGTCTCTGCGCGTGGCGGTTAACATCAGCGCCACCCAGTTGGAAGACTCGCAGTTTTCTGATCGGGTGCGGGCGATTCTTGCGGAGCAGGCGTTGCCAGCAGAGTGGCTGGAGCTTGAGGTGACCGAAAGCATGCTGGTGGGCGATGTGGCGGAGTGCCAGCGCGCACTGCAGGCAATCCGGCGTGCTGGCGTGAAACTGGCCCTGGATGATTTCGGCACCGGGTATTCCAACCTCGCCTACCTGCGGCACTTCACCTTTGACACCCTTAAGATCGACCGGTTGTTCACTAATGCCATGAATAACGATAGCTCGGGTGACGCGCTCGTTCGTGCCATCGTGGCGACGGGTTCGGAGCTGGGCCTCGATATCGTCGCCGAAGGTGTCGAGACAGCGGAACAGGCCGAGGCACTCCGTAAACTGGGCTGCTCCCGCATGCAGGGCTATTATTTCAGTCGCCCGGTTCCCGCCGCTGAAATCTCGGTAATGCCCGGTATCGATGCTGCAGACGAGGCTCCAACGTTGCTATAGTGATGGAAAACGTCCGGGAGCAACGCGCGATGCCTAACCGCCTCAGAAGTCTTATTATCCTTGCGCTTTTTACTCTGCCGCTGGCATCGGTTCACGCCGAGTCGTCCGAGACTGACTCGCCGAGCGTGGAGACACTGAAGCAGGAAACCGAAGACCTGGGCGAGGCCCTGAAAAACTACGGTGCCGACCAGAAAGAGCAGGCCGAGGAGTCGATCAATAGGACCTTGTCCGCGATCGACAAACGGATCGAGGAGCTGGAGCAGCAGCTTTCCGAAAACTGGGACGACATGAGCGACACGGCCCGGGAACGGGCCCAGAAGAGCCTGGAATCCCTGCGCGAGCAACGGGCACGGGTGGCGGACTGGTATGAAGAGCTCAAGTCCAGCTCGGCCTCGGCCTGGGAGCGCGCCCGCGAGGGCTTTTCGGAGGCCTGGGATGCTTTCTCCGAGCGCTGGAATGCCACGGAAAAGCAGCTGGATAAAGAGTCCGACAAGCGTTCAGAAAGCATCTGACAGCCCCTCAATCAGCACGGTGGGGCTCGTCGGTCAGGCGTTTCCCCGCCCAGTTCTCCATAAGCCGGCAGGTAACGAGGTCGCCGGTGACGTTGATCGACGTCCGGCACATATCCAGGATCCGGTCCACGCCCATGATCAGGGCAATGCCGCTTGGTGGCACCCCCACGGTCTGGAGCACCATCGCCAGGATCACGATGCCCACGCCCGGCGTTGCCGGTGAACCAATGGAAGCGCCTACCGCCATGGCCACCACGAGTGCCATGCTGCCTGTTCCCAGTTCGATACCGTACACCTGCGCCAGAAAGATGGTGGCGACGGCCTGATAGAGCGCCGTGCCGTTCATGTTTATGGTGGCGCCAAGCGGAATCACGAACTGAGAAATGGATGGACGCACCCCCAGCTTGTCCTCGGCGGTGCGTATGGAAAGCGGCATGACCGCGGCCGAGCTGGAGGTTGAGAAGGCCAGAAGCAGGACATCGCGGGTGTCCTTCAGGAATTTCAGCGGTGGCTGGCCCACCAGCAGTTTCAGGATCACCAGGTAGACTCCCAATAGCACCAGCAGGCCCACCAGCACTGTCAGCACGTAGGAGGCCATCCCGAGCATGGCCCTGAAGCCGATGGTGGCGGTGAGTTGTGCCATCAGTCCGAAAACCGCGAAGGGTGCCAGGCGCATGGCCCAGCGAACGACCGTCATGCAGATCTGTTGCAGGGAATCGAGCAGATCCAGCATTGGCCGGGATTTCTCGGGGGCCATGCTGACCAGGGCAACGCCGACAATGATCGAGAAGATCACCACCTGCAGCATCTGGCCCTCCACCATGGCATCCAGCGGGTTGCCGGGCAGCAGGCCTATGAGGGTTTTCGGCAGATCATTGATGCTGGGCATGGCGGCCGCCGTGACCGGTTCGGAGGCCGTTGTAACAGCCAACCCCTTCATCATCTCGCCGGGATTCATCAGGCCGCCCACCCACAGCCCGATGGCCGCCGCCATGGCAGTGGTAATGACAAAGAAGGTAGTTACCCGCAGGCCGAGTTTGCGCAGCTGCGACAAATCCTCGCTGGCAGCCAGACCACGCACCACCGAGGCAATCACCAGGGGAATCACGATCATCTGGATGGTGGCGAGAAAGAGCTGGCCCGGGAACGCCAGCCAGTTACCGATCAAAGTGCCGGTGGCCGGCGCCACCAGGCCAACCGACGGGCCCAGCAAGGTGCCAACCACCAGGCCCAGAAGCATGCCAATCAGGACTTTGAGCCACAGGCGACCCTGAACAAGTCCGGACAGGTAGACGCTTAGATGACGCAGTGGTCGCGGGTAAGAGGCACCCGAATCCTTCTCCATGCCAGCCTCAGTGTCTGCTTTGAAATCGCTTCCGGGAGTTAAGCCCAGTATCGGGTCGCTGACAATGAGCCGGATCAATTTATACGATGCCTCGACGCTCCAAAGTCAAGGCACAGAGGCAATCTCTTCGGCGGTCAGGGGCCTGTACTGGCCAGCCATTAACCGGTCATCCAGGCAGATTGCGCCCATGCGTTCCCTGTGCAGGGAGGTGACCTGGTTGCCGACCGCGTGGAACATTCTCTTCACCTGATGGTATCGGCCCTCGTAGATGGTCACGCGGGCTTCCCTGGAGCCGATGGGGTCTATTTCTGAGGGCGATGTCCTGATGCCCTCATACGCAAACCAGATGCCCTCGGCAAATCGGTGATGAGTGTCGGCGCGGATCAGGTCCCGAGTGGTGACCCGGTAGACTTTTGGCAGCTTGACGACCGGCTCCGTCAAACGACGAGACCACACCCCATCGTTGGTCAGGATAAGCAGGCCGGTGCTGGCCCGGTCCAGGCGGCCGGCAATGTGCAGCCCGGCTCGGAGCTCGGGCGCAATCAGGTCCAGGACTGTCTCGTGGGCCGGGTCCCGGGTGGCGCTGAGAATTCCGGCCGGCTTGTTGAGCATGAAGTAGCGCGCTGTTTCCCCGGTCTGAAACGGCTCGTTATCAACCAGCACCCGGGAAAACCGGCCGATGTCCCGGGCTGCTTCACGACAACGGCTGCCATCCACCGTCACTCGCCCGGCAGCAATCAGGGCATTCGCCTGCTGGCGGCTGATGCCATTGCGATTACTGAGGATTCGGGACAGCTTCATGGAAGGAATCGTCTATGCTGAAACAAATACCGACAATGATACGAGGACATGCCATGCCATTTTCTGTCGATCACCTGGCGGAACTCAACCTGTTGGGCCAGTTTCCTTCCACTTCCAACCAGGAGGGCCTGAAAGTGCACGCACACACCGCGGCGCCGGAAACCGTCAGGGCCGCTGAGAGCCTTCATGCCAAGGGGCTGATCAGCCAGAAAGATGGCGGCTACCTGACACCGTTGGGTGCCGAGGCCGTTGAACTGACCCAGAAGCTCCAGTCGATTCTCAGCAGCGCCTGATACGGCTTTCAGCCCGAGCGTCCATGAGCCGGAGAACCTTTGAGCCCGGAGGTGCTCCCGCGTTAGGGTAGCGCCATGAGCAACTGGAAAAAGTCTCCCTTTTTGCTGATGGCAGGCAGCATCGGCCTGGTGGGGCTGATTGTCGGCTTGCTGTATGCCTTTGGCGTGCACCAGCAGGTGGTGGAGCTGCTGCAGTGGTTTGATACCCAGGGCGCCTGGGCGGCGCTGATGTTCATTGCCATCATGGTGATTGCCATGGTGTGCCTGCTGCCGGGCGTTCTGCTTACCACCGGCGCAGGATTCGTGTTCGGCGTGCTGGAAGGCACTGCCTACGTGGTGGTGGGCACCACCCTGGGCTCGGCACTTGCGTTCCTGATCGCCCGCCAGTTCCTCGGGGACCACGCCCGGGTTTACATACGCGACCGCGCCAGGCTGTCCATGGTCAGCAACGAGATGGCGCCCCACGGCTGGAAGATTGTGCTGCTGACCCGGCTGATTCCGTTTTTTCCCGGAAAGCTGTCCAACTACCTGTTCGGTCTGACTCGATTTTCGTTTGGCGGTTTTGTGGCCGGCACCTTCGTTGGGGTGATCCCCTTCTCCCTTCACAACGTCTACCTTGGTTCACTGGCCGCCGATCTTTCCACCATTGGCGTGCGCGAAAGCGCCCGTACCCCGTTGGAATGGGGGATCTACGGGGCCGGCTTTCTCGGCACGGTGGTTGCGGTGGTATTCCTGAACCGGTTGGCCCGGCGGGCCCTGGCCCGCTACCGGATGGAGACCGAACCCACTGAACAGGAGGCCTCTGAATGAGTTGGATGAAATGGTTGCCCTGGCGGTATGTCGTCAAACGCATGGCCCAACGCCACGGCTTTCTCGACCCCATTGCCCTGTTGGCGAGGTTACACAGCTTCGCCCAGCCCTCTGAGGTGGGCGAGCCCATCGAGCTGTTACGGGCCGGCGTGGTGTTTCACGCCCGGGGTCTGATTAACAGCCGGGTCATCCAGCATAACCTCGACTGGGTCTGGCCCTATTGGGTAGAGCGCCAGTTTGATCCGGAAGATCCGGCGTTCATTCCCCGAGCCTTTTCCATCACTCATATCAATCTGAGCAACAGGAACTGGACTGCGATTGGCCAGCCGGACGTGGACGAACTGCCGGTGGTTGACCCCCGCGGCCTGCTCACGCCGTTTTACGATGGCTGGTCCCTGGATGCCTGGATAGTGGGGGACGACGGCCGGTGTCTTCTGCCCTCCCGCTGCAAGTCCACCCGACAGCGCCAGGAGTTTGAGGATGGCCCCTGCGTGGTCACCGAATCCAAGCAGGAGGGTTTGAGCCTGACCAGCCGCGCCCGGGTAGTGGTGGGAGGTGGTCGGCCAGTGTGCGAACTGACGCTGAAAGCTGTTTCTGATATCTCCGGATCGCTGGTGCTGTCTCTGCGGCCTTCCAACCCGGAGGGCATCAGTTTCATCAATCGGGTACGGTTGTCGGAACAGCGGGATGCCTGGGAGGTGGACGGCAAACAGAGTGTGTTCTTCAGCCGGGCAGCCCAGCGCCACCATGTTTCGGATTACAACCAGGGCGACGTGCGCATTCACCTGTTCGACAAGGAGGACCAGAGTGAGGGCCGGTGCGACGTAGGCATGGTGACCGCGGCGGCCCTGTTTCCGCTGGAGGCAGGCGAGATGTCCGAGCTGACCGTGCGGGTACCCCTCGCCGAAGCTCCGGCACCGGCGATTCCAGGAGACGGCTGGGTCAGGGCGCTCAAGGGGCATGCCCGGCTTGAATGCCCCGACGACACCTGGCGCTTCCTGTACGAAGCCGCCATTCACTCGCTGGTTCTGCATTCCCCCGAGGATGTCTACCCGGGGCCCTACACCTACAAGCGCTTCTGGTTCAGGGATGCCGCCTTCATCATTCACGCGCTGCTGTGTACGGGCCTGACCGATCGGGCCGAACGAGCTCTGTATCAGTTTCCCGACCGGCAACTGAAGAGCGGCTATTTCCGGTCCCAGGAAGGTGAGTGGGATGCCAACGGTGAAGTGCTCTGGATTCTCCGACGATTTCATGAGCTGACCGGTCGCCCGCTACACCGTGAGTGGCAGGAGCCGGTGCGCCAGGGCGCGCGCTGGATCCAGAAAAAACGGGTGAGCGATACCCTGAACAAACCGCACGCCGGCTTGTTGCCGGCCGGATTCAGTGCCGAGCACCTGGGCCCCAACGATTACTATTACTGGGACGATTTCTGGGGGGTGGCCGGCCTGGAAGCGGCCGAGGCCCTGTTCCGGCCACTGGATAAGGAAACCAGCGAGCGGTTTGGTGCCGGGGCACGGGAGTTTTCCCAGACCATCGACAGAAGCCTCGCGACCTGTGCCGAACGCCTCAAGCGGCCCGGAATGCCGGCGTCTCCCTATCGCCGTCTCGATGCCGGGGCCATCGGCTCACTGGCCATGGGCTATCCGACCCAGCTGTGCGAACCGGACGACCCACGGCTGCTGGATTGCGTGGAGTTCCTGCTCGACAAGTGCTTTGTGAAAGGCGCCTTCTACCAGGACATGATCCATTCCGGACTGAACGCCTATCTCACTCTGCACGTGGCGCAGGTTCTGCTGAGGGCAGGGGACCCGCGCTTTCTTGATCTGGTGGACGCGGTGGCCGGCCTCGCATCACCCACGGGGCAGTGGCCGGAAGCGATCCATCCGTCGACCGGTGGCGGCTGCATGGGCGATGGCCACCACGTGTGGGCATCGGCGGAGTGGGTGCTGATGGTTCGTAACTGTTTCGTGCGGGAGGAAGGCGAGCGTCTGATCCTCTGCGCCGGCATTCCGCCGCGGTGGCTTCAGCAGGAGCAGCCGATACGGTTCGGTCCGGCGCCCACGCGCTTTGGCACACTCGATATCACCGTGCAGCCCAATCCGGGAGGAACGCCAGAGGTGACCTGGGACGGGCGCTGGCACAACGGAGAACCGGAGATCGAAGTAAGGCTGCCGGAGTCACCGGGCTGATTTTCTGTACTGGTTCGGAACCGGGTTTTCTGTATCTGTTTTGTTTGCCTGCTAACTTATAGAGTAGTCGATTTACAGATCCACCTGGCCCGGTTTCGAATCATGCGTTCACTGTTCTTCTCGTTCTTTGTTCCGGCCCTGTTTGTCTGGCTTTGGAGCACTGGCTTCATCGGCGCCAAATACGGGCTGCCCTACGCAGAGCCGTTCACCCTGCTACTGATTCGCATGCTGTTGACCCTGGTGCTGCTGGCAGGCCTGGCGCTGATCATGAAGACCCGCTGGCCCGGGTGGCGCAGTGCCGGGCATCTGGCTGTCACCGGCCTGCTGGTGCACGGCTTTTACCTCGGCGGCGTGTACTACGCGATTCAGGACGGCATGGCTTCAGGCATCGTGTCACTGATCGTAGGGCTTCAGCCCCTGGTCACGGCGGCAGCGGCGGTGGTGATTCTGCGCGAGGCGGTGAGTGCCCGCCAGTGGGCTGGTCTGGCCCTGGGGCTGGTGGGTGTGGCGCTGGTGCTGTTCGAGAAATACGGCACCGGCGGCCAGGGTCCGGGCTATTCGCCGTGGAGTCTGTTGTGGGCGGTGCTTGCGCTGGCCGGTATTTCCATGGGCACCGTGTACCAGAAACGCTTTGGCACCAGCGCAGATCTGGTGGCCGGCTCGCTGATCCAGTTCTCGGCGGCGGCCGCCCTGTTTACCCTCGGAGCCTTTGCCCTGGAAACCCGCGAGGTGGAGTGGAGCCTGCAACTGCAGCTGTCCATGGCGTGGCTGGTGGTGGGTTTGTCCATTGGCGCGGTACTGCTGCTGATGTGGCTGATTCGCCAGGGGGCGGCATCGCAGGTGGCCAGCCTCTTCTACCTGGTGCCACCGGTGACCGCCCTGGAGGCCTATTTCCTGTTCGATGAACGCCTGGGCGGGCTGGCCATGTCCGGCGGCCTGATTGCCATCGTTGGCGTGGCTCTGGTGGTCACCCAGAAGAAACCCTCATGATGGTTGCGGGCGGTAGACGGAGCGCAGGGTCATGACCGAAACCACCAGGGGCGTCTGGTATGGCCTGAGCGCCTATTCCATCTGGGGCTGCTTTCCATTGTTCTTTGCCCTTTTCCAGGGCGTACCGGCCTTCGAGATTCTCGTGCACCGGATCATCTGGTCGTGTGTGTTTCTGGCCCTGGTGATCACGGGGTTGCGACGCTGGCCTGCGGTTAGGGCAGCGCTCGGGGATCCCTCACAGCTTTGGCGGGTGCTGGCCTGTGCCGTCCTGATTGCTGCCAACTGGGGCATCTATATCTACGCGGTTGAGACCCGGCACGTGCTGCAGGCCAGCCTCGGCTACTTCCTGACACCGCTGGTGAATGTTGCCCTGGGCATGCTGGTGCTGCGTGAACGCATGGGCACCTGGCAAATGGTGGCGGTGGTGCTGGCGGGAATCGGTATTCTCATCCAGCTCGTTCTGCTCGGGGAGTTGCCCTGGCTTTCCATCGGCCTGGCGTTGAGCTTCGGCACCTACGGGCTGGTGCGCAAACAGGTGCTGCTGGACGGCCTTTCGGGCCTGTTTGTGGAAACCCTGTTGCTGCTGCCGCCGGCTCTGCTGGTGTTTGGCTGGCTGGTGGCAGAGGGCGCGTCGCACTTCACCGGCAGTCTCCACAACGGCAGCCTGCTGCTTGCCAGCGGTGTGGTCACCGCCATCCCGCTGCTGCTGTTTGCCGGTGCCGCCCGTCGGCTGCGGCTGGCCACCGTGGGATTTCTCATGTACATCAACCCGACCCTCCAGTTTGCTATCGCCCTGCTGGTGTTCTCCGAGCCAATCAGCGAGGCGCAGTTGATGAGTTTTCTCGTCATCTGGATTGCCCTTTGCCTTTACAGCTGGTCATCCTGGCACTACCGGCCGCGGGTGCCGGTGCGCCAGGAATGACGGTCCACTCAGGCCAGGGTTTCAAGCAGACTGTTGATCGCCCGGGCGAAGGGAACCGGTGAATCCTCCTGCAGGAAGTGGCCGCCCTTGAGAGTTACGTGGGGCTGGTCTTTCGCGCCGGGAATCCGCTTTTGCATGTACTGGTCCCCACCCCGGGTGATCGGGTCGCCGTTGCTGAAGGTGGTCAGGAACGGTTTTTCCCAGCGTTCCAGCACTTTCCAGGCGTTGCGATTGGCCTCGCTGGCCGGGTCGTTCGGGTGCATGGGCACCAGCCTTGGGAAGGCCCGGGCCCCCGCCTTGTATTTCTTGCCCGGAAAGGGCGCGTCGTAGGCGCGCATTTCATCCGGTCCCAGCTTCCGGAAACAGCCGGTGTTGATGATCCGGGCAATGGGGAACCAAGGGCTGTGCAGCGCAAAATTTTTCCACACCTTGAACGCTGCCGGCGCCTTCTGATCGCCAGTGGGCAGCATGCCATTACCGACCACAATAGCCCGGAACCGGTCGGGATTCTCCGCCGCCAGGCGCAACCCCAGCAGTGAGCCCCAGTCCTGGCACACCAGGGTGATGTCCTTCAGGTCCAGCTGGTCGAGGAACGACTGCATCCAGTCCATGTGCTGCTGGTAGCTGTAATCGCTGAGGTTCGTGGGTTTGTCGGATTTACCGAAACCGATCAGGTCCGGCGCGATCACCCGGTGGCCTGCCGCTGCGCACACAGGAATCATGTGGCGGTACAGGTACGACCACGAAGGTTCCCCGTGCATCATGAGAATGGGGCGGGCTTCGGCAGGCCCCTCGTCCACATAGTGCATCCGCAGACCACCCACATGCAGGTAGTGGGGATCAAAAGGGTAGTCGAGCAGGCGTTCAAAACGCTTTTCGGGAGTTCTGACGAAATCCATGGTGCATGCCTTGAGGTTTGTTATTGTGAGGGAACGACGCAGCTGAGTGTGCCGTCCCTCTTACGGGGCGTCAATTAACAGGGACGAAGCCGTATGACCTACTGGCTGGTTTGCAATGCAAAATCGGGCGATGGCGAGCGTGACTGCAATTTCTGGCTGGCTCGCCTTGCGCAGGCGGGTATCGCGCACCCACGTTGTTGCGACTTCGAGGAGCGCGACTGGCAGCACGAACTGCGCCCGGACGACACGCTGATCGTTGCCGGTGGCGATGGCTCGGTGAATCTTGGCGCTCGCGTGTGTCGCGAGAAGCAGGCTACCCTGGCTATTCTGCCGTCGGGAACCGCCAACGATTTTGCCCGTAATCTGGCGCTACCGGCGGAGCCAGAGGCCCTGTGCGAATTGATTGCCCGGGGCTCGACCCAGCAGGTGGATGTCGCGGAGCATGGAGATGGCATTTTCCTGAACGTGGCTCATATCGGGCTGGGTACGCTGCCTTCAAGGGAGTCGCGCACCACCGATAAGCGGTTTCTCGGCCGTTTCAGCTATGGCGCCCAACTGCTTCGACGGATCAATGCCCGGCGTGGCTTCCGGGCCATCATTGAGTGCGATAAAGGCGTGGTTCAGGGCCGGTGGCTTTCCATCGCCATCGCCAGTGGCGCGTTTTTCGGCGGTGGTAATGAAATTCCCGAGGCCTCTGCAAACGATGGCCAACTGGATGTCATTGCGGTTCGTCCGCGTCCCCTGTTGCAACTTTTGCTCACCTTCCTCACGGTTCGCCTCAACCGCCAGTCGCCCCGTCGTACCAGTACTCTGGTGCATCTTAAAGGCACCCACTGTCGGGTTCAGACCCGCAAACCCAAGACCGTGACGGCCGACGGCGATGTGGTCTCTGAAACGCCTCTGCACGTACGTCTGCACAAAGGTGCCCTGAAGGTGGTGGCGCCTGTTGTTGTAAATACAGGGCCGAGCAAATAAGGCGCCGCTGGCCACTGACCCAGTGATTCGCCAAGGTTCAGATACGTTTTGTCACTGACTTTTTTGGCCGGACAGGCAATCATGGGCCTTGTTGGCACAATCCTCCAAAGGGAGTGACAAAAACTGACACTGTGTCGCTTTTACAACTGGATTTTTTTGACCGTACAGAAAAAGAATGAGTGCCACGCCTGGCGCTCACACCCACCAGGCTTGTCAACAAAGGACCAGAAAATGCCCACTGACTACTCATCGGTTTCCTCCCGGGTTATCAAATACCTCCGAAACGGCGTTGTCGCGTTGTCGCTGTCGGCCATTGCCATCCCGGCACTGGCGTCCGAGCGTCTGTATATCTTCACCGAGAACTACCCGCCCTATAACACCTCTGAAACCGGTAAGGGCTATGCTCACAGCGAGGAAGATATCAGTGGCATCTGCGCCGATATGGTCAAGGCCATGCTCAGCCGGGTGAACTACGACTACGTCATGAAGATGCGGGCCTGGAGCTATGCCTACAACTGGGTTCAGGACCGGGAGAACCATGGGCTTTTCTGCACCGCCCGCACCGACGAGCGCGAGGACCAGTTTCAGTGGGTGGGCCCATTGGCCTCGATCAAGTGGACGCTGTTTGCCGCTCCGGATTCCGATCTGACCCTGGATTCACTGGCGGACGCGAAAAATCTCAACATTGCAGGCTACAAGGGCGACGTCATGTCGGAGTACCTGGTGGATCAGGGCTTCAACGTTGTGATGGGCGTCTCCAGCGATGTCAACGCGCGGAGACTCACCCTGGGCCAGGCGGATCTGTGGGTGACCGACGGTCTGGTCGGCCCGCTGATGGCGGAAGAGGAGCATGACATCACCGGTCTCAAACCGGTGCTTGTGTTCCGTGAAACGCCCATGTATCTGGCTTTCAGTACCAACACCGACCCACGCATCGTTGCCGATCTCCAGAAGGCTCTGGATGAAGCCCGGGCAGCCGGTGATATCGACAGGATCGTCGCCAGCTACGAGTGAATACACCGATGATCCCGAATGGGTAGCGGGTATTCACTACGCCTGAAATCGGCTGACGATGGCCGTATGAACTACACTCCCGGTAAAGCGTTGCGGAAAGGGCAGGCGCCGTGTTTGCCTGATCCGCTTATCGACCGAACGGGAGGATGGACTATGGAAGATCCGAAGACGGTAGTGAAGGGCGAACCCCGCAAAAGCCTGATCATCCTGTTTCTGTCGGCCCTGTACAGCATCATCATCGGTATTGTGGTGCTGGTCGGCCTGGGTTCCGGCGACACGCAAATGGCTGAGGGTGCCGGCTGGGTTCTGATCGTTTGCGGTATCGCGAGCCTGGTTTATTACGTTCTTGCCCGCAAGCAGACGCCACCGTTGAAGTAGCAGTCAGCCATTCGTATCAGAACCAGAGCCCGATGTCCGCATCGGGCTCTTTTCGTTCAATCAAAAGTCCGCGGTGTTCGAGGATATCGAGAAGCTCTTCGGTGTCCTCAAGGTTGAGGAAACCACCCAAAGAGACCTGGGTATCCCGATGGCTCAGGAACAGTCTGGCGGGTGTGAAAGGATGGCGCGGCGAGTGGACACTGAGCCTGACGTAGCGTCTGGGCAGGGTCCATTCGGATTGCTTGCGCCGGATGCCCTTTTCCAGGCGAATGTTCTCGTCGCTGATGACCAGCACCTCCTGGCGCTGGCAGGCCCGTGAGGTTATATAGATGCCGCAGGCCAGGGCAATCAGTTCCAGACCGGCAAAGGGAATGATCACCCAGGCGCCGGCAAGGCTGAAGCCGGTTGTGATGAGCGCAGAGACCACAAACAGCCCGATCCAGATCCTGACATTACCATGCCAGCTCAGGGAGCGGTTGGGTGTCAGAACCAGCCGGAGACCGTCCGGGCAGGGCAGACGTTCCACCATGGGGATGCCTCACTCGCCAACGGGCCAATGACTTGATGATAGTCAATTCTACGCCGGAGTTCGCTTGTTCAGATCTGGCACCGGGCCGGTGGGACCTTTTCGGATATCGACCTCGCCGCCTCCAGCTGATTCCGGAGCGCGGTTATGCGGGTATCGTGGTTGGGGTGCGTGGACAGAAATTCCAGTGGCTGGGCGCCGGACGCCTGCGCCATGTTTTGCCACAGCTGAACACTTTCCTCGGGCTTGAAGCCGGCTCTTGCCATGATGCTCAGGCCCATCAGGTCGGCCTCCTCTTCATGGGCGCGGCTGAATGGCAGGGTCAGGCCCAGTTGGGCGCCAATCCCGAGGGCCTGCTGGATCTGATCCTCGGCAATCTCGCTCTCGGTGAACAGGCCCACCAGCAGCATGCCGGCTTGCACGCCCAGCTGTTGGGTCAGGCGCTCATTGCCGTGGTCGGCCAGTAAATGGGCAATTTCATGGCCGATCACGGTGGCCAGCTGGGACGGATTTTCGGCGATCCGGAGCAGGCCGGTGTGCACGCCGATTTTTCCGCCCGGAAGGGCAAAGGCGTTTGGGCTCGAAGCCTCGAACACCACCACTTCCCAGCTCTCGGGCGCGGGGGCCTGCGGGTACTCGGTGCGGGCAGCCGCCACCAGTTCGCCGGTGATGCACTGCACCAGCCGGTTCACCTCGGGGCGGGTGACCACGGTATTCTGCTGCTTCATCTGCTCAAAACTGTCCTGGCCCATGTCGGCCATCACTGCATCGGGCACCAGTGCCAGACGGTTCCGGCCAGTAGGGGATTCCTGGCAACCGGTGAGCAGGGCCATGGCCAGCAAGGGGATCATCAGTAACTTCACGCGCAGGCTCCAGAGTTTGAGGGATCTCAGGGCTTGGTATCCACCATGCAGTATCTTCGCTCAGGCCGACCGACACTGCCATAGGCCACTTCCGCCGACAGCTCGCCGGCGCCAACCAGGAATTCCAGGTAGCGGCGCGCGGTGGTGCGGGAGGCGCCGATGGCGTTGCCGACTTCTTCGGCGCTCAGTTTGCCTGCGCCGGCCATAACCTCACGAATCTTGTCGAGGGTCAGCGCATCAATGCCCTTGGGCAAGCGTTCCTCCGTGCTTCGGGAGTTCTCCATGGGCGCCCTCGGAAGCAGCGCGTCCACTTCTTTCTGGGCAACCTGATGCAGGGTGGCCAGGCGCTCCATGTGGCCGCGGTAGCCATTAACAGCCTCCTGCAGGCGCTCGAACACCAGGGGCTTGAGGATATAGTCGAAGACACCGCCGCGCAGGGCACTTCGCAGGGTTTCCACTTCCTTGGCGGCGGTGATGAGAATGACGTCGCTGCCGCTGTCGGCGGCTCTCAGCTCCCGAAGCAGGTCCAGGCCATTGCCATCGGGAAAGTAGACGTCCAGCAGGATCAGGTCGGGCGCCAGTACGTCAATCTGCTCCCGGGCATCGGCCAGGGTATGAGCGATCCCGCACAGCTCCACCTGATCCAGGCGTTCCACGAATCGTCGCTGGATTTCGGCGATTCTGGGGTCGTCCTCAACGATCATGATGCGAATGCAGGTCACGGGTAGACTCTCCCATTGGCAGTCTTGGGCAGGTACAGGGTAAACCGGCTGCCGCCCTCCGGCACATCGTCCACGGTCACCGAGCCACCCCACTGGTTGAGGAACTGGCGCACCAGATGCAGGCCATAGCCCCTGGACTCGCCGTTCTTGGTGCTGACGCCCTTCTCGAAAATGCGCTGCCGCTCGGCTTCCGGAATCCCGGCGCCCTGGTCTTCCACCTCGAAAATCAGTTCCTGGCCAAGGTCGGTCATGGAAAGCTGAACCTGGCCGCCTGCCCCGGTCTTGGCAAGGGTGGCATCCAGGGCGTTGTCTATCAGGTTGCCCAGTACACTGACCAGCTGGTCGCGGGGCAGGGTGGCAGGCAGGTCAGACATCCGGCTGTCCGGGTCAATCTCCAGGCGCAGCCCCATCTCCCGGGCCCGGTTGTACTTGCCCAGAAGACAGCCGGCAATGACCGGATCCGGTACCGCCTCAAGCAGCAGGTGGATCAGCGCCTGGTGATCGCTGACTTCGCTGCCGATCAGGTTCAGGGCTTCCCCGGTAGCACCAATCTGGATGAGGCCGGCAATGGTGTGCAGTTTGTTGGAATATTCATGGGTCTGGCTGCGCAGGGTATCGGCATACTGCTGGATGCGGGTCAGCCGGCGGCTGACCTGATCAAGCTCGTCGCGCAGCCGGAAGCTGGCGACCACGCCGATAATGTCTTCGCCCTGGCGTACCGGCAGCCGGTTGACCACCATCTGCCGGTCCCGAAGCCATATTTCCCGGTCGAAGTCCGGCTCACCGGACTCCAGAATGGCGGGCAGGCTGCTTTCCGGGAGCACATCCAGAACGTGCTGGCCAGCCAGCGGTGGTTCCGGGGGCAGGCCCAGGGTTTCATAGGCGGCCCGGTTGGCGGTGGTGATCATGCCCTCGCGGTTGATCGCAATGATGCCCTCGCGCACCGATTGCAGGGTCGCTTCACGTTCCCGGAACAGCCGGGCGATCTCCTCCGGTTCCAGTCCGAAGATGGCCCGCTTGAAGCGCCCGGCGATCACTATGGCGGACAGGATCGTTACCAGCAGCATCAGCCCCACCACGCCGTAAAGCACGAAATTGTAGCGACGTATGGTGGTTTCCACCTGCTGGAGGCTGTAGCCAACCGACACGATGCCGATGATGTCGCCAGTTGCGGGGACGACAACCGGTGCCTTGCCCCGCATGGATTCCCCGAGGCTGCCCCTGGCCCGGGCAACGTAGGCCTGGCCGTCCACCAGAGCCTTGCGCCCATAGTCGCCATCGTCATCGCCCATGGAATGCCCGATCCGGCTTGGGTCGGGATGGGCCAGGCGAATGGCCTCGGCGTCTCCGATCACGATAAACAGGGCTTCGTTGGTCACTGCGAGCCGTTCCGCGAGGCGGTTCAGGCCGTCGATGTCCCGCTCCCGGACACCCTCGATCACGGCCGGGGTGGCGGCCACCGTCTTGGCGACCATGAGGGCGCGTTGGCCGATTTCGTCGTAGAGGGAATCGCTCAGGTAGAAGCCGGCAAAGCCACCGATCAGGACAGTCTGCAAAGCGCCCAGCAGTCCCAGGGTGAGGATCATTCGGGTTTTGAGTTTGGTCTTTCGAAACACGGGCGGTGTCGGGCTTGTTGTCATTGTTTGCTCAGGGTACTGCATCGTTCCGGGACATGCCCGTGATCTTTATGAACAAAATGCGGTAAATGCCCTTTAAAGGCATTACGTGCACAAGCTTCAAGGGTTCGGGTTTCACCTATTAACCTGCCTGCAATCGCTCCTCTGGCCTGCCAAAGCCAGGGACCTGGCCAACACGGTCCTGCCTCAGGGGCGATCACAACAACAAGTTGATGAGGTGACAACCATGTTTATCAAGAGAACCCTGTCTTTCGTGGCGGCTGCGGCCGTCTCCATGTCTGCCATGGCCTGGCAGCCCTCCGGAAAAGTCGAATGCCTGGCGCCCGCCGATCCCGGTGGCGGTTGGGATTTTACCTGCCGCAGCGTTGGTAACGTGCTGAAGGATCTTGGCTTGGTGGAAGGCACTGTCCAGACCGTTAATATGGCTGGCGCCGGCGGCGGCGTGGCCTATGCCCACACTGTGAGCAAGCGGGCTGAAGACAACAAGCTGCTGGTGGCGGCATCCACCGCGACCACCACCCGGCTGGCCCAGAAGCAGTTTCCCGGCATGAACGCCGACATGGTGACCTGGGTCGGCGCCCTGGGCGCTGATTACGGCATCATCGCCGTTGGCAAGGACTCGAAGTACCAGACGCTCAACGACCTGATGGCAGCCGTGAAAGCCAATCCCAAGTCCGTCAAGTTTGCCGGTGGCAGCGCCCGGGGTGGCTGGGACCACCTGAAAGTGTTGATCGCAGCCAAGGCCGCCGGTGCTGACCGACTGCCGTCCATTCCCTACCTGTCCTACAACAACGGTGGCGAAGCCATGACCCAGGTGGTTGGTGGCCAGGTTGACGCCTTTACTGGCGATATTTCCGAGGCGACCGGCTTCATGGAGTCCGGCGACCTGCGCGTTCTGGCGGTGCTGGCGGACGAGCGCCTGCCGGGCAAGTTCGGCAACCTGCCTACCGCTAAAGAGCAGGGCATTGATGCGGTGGGACCGAACTGGCGCGGGTTCTACATGCCCAAGGGTGCGGACGAGGCCGCCAAGGCCTACTGGGTGGAAGCCGTCGATACCCTGTACGCCAGTGACGAGTGGAGGCAGGTGATGAAGAGCAACGGCCTGATCCCGTTCCATCCGCCGGCGGACAAGTTTGATGAGTTCGTGCGCAACCAGGTTCAGGACATCGAGAACCTGTCCCGCGAAATCGGGCTGCTCAAATGAGCAGCCTCGGTGATCGCGTTCTCGGCCTGGGCCTTCTGGTTCTCGCCGTTGCCTACGGCTGGGCTGCCCAACAGTGGCCCGAGCCGTTTGGCGGCGCCGAAGCCGTGGGCCCGGAAACCTTTCCCACCATCCTCTCGGTGGTGCTGGTTGCAGGCAGTCTCTACCTGATGATCAAGCCGGACCCGGACGCTCAGTGGCCCCTGGGCAAGTCTGCCCTGGAGCTGGTGGTGTCGGTGGCGGTTCTGGTGGTCTATGCGTTCCTGCTCGAGCCGCTGGGCTTTGTGATTGCCACTACCCTGGCTGTGGGCACATTGAGCTGGCGTATGGGCGCTGAACCGAAACGGGCCTTTGTGACCGGGCTGGCGAGCGCTGTGGTGGTCTTCGTGCTGTTCAACTACGGCCTGTCGCTGAGCCTGCCCGCCGGCTTGCTGGAGGTGCACTGATGGAAACTCTCGGCTTTCTGATGGAGGGGTTCGCGGTTGCGCTGACCCCTTACAACCTGATGTTTGCGCTCTTTGGCGCCTTCGTAGGTACGCTGATAGGCTGCCTGCCTGGCCTGGGGCCGGCCAACGGCGTCGCTATTCTGATTCCCCTGGCGTTCACCCTCGGGTTGCCGCCGGAAACGGCGATGATCCTGCTCACGGCGGTGTACGCTGGTGCCATGTACGGCGGACGGATATCGTCGATCCTGCTGAACATACCCGGCGACGAGCCGGCGATGATGACCTGCCTCGATGGCTACCCCATGGCACAGAAAGGCCGCGCTGCCGATGCCCTGGCGGTGTCGGCCATCGCCTCCTTTGCCGGTGGCCTGATAGGCACCATCGGTCTGATCATGCTCGCACCGGTGCTGGCAAAATTCGCGCTGACCTTCGGGCCGGCGGAGTACTTTGCCCTGTTCCTGCTGGCCTTTGCCACCCTCGGGGGCATTACCGGCAAGAACCCGATGAAAACGGTGATCGCGGCCACCCTGGGTATCATGATCTCCACGGTCGGCATTGATATCTCCACCGGAACCCAGCGTTACACGTTCGGCGTGCTGGAACTCTATGAGGGTATCGATTTCATCCTGGCGATTGTGGGCCTGTTTGCCATCTCCGAATTGCTGTTCTTTGTTGAACATCGGATGGGTGGCGGTCGCGAGAAGATGCAGGTGGGCAAACTCACCCTGACGTTCAAGGAACTGGTGACCACGATTCCAACGCAGCTTCGCGGCGGCATACTGGGTTTTATTTCCGGTGTCCTGCCGGGCGCGGGTGCTTCCCTGGGCAGTTTTATCAGCTACACCCTGGAAAAGCAGGTGGTGGGCAAGAAAGGCACGTTTGGTGAAGGGGATATCCGGGGCGTCGTGGCGCCGGAGGCCGGCAACAATGGCGCGTCTTCGGGTGCCCTGGTGCCTATGCTGACCCTGGGTGTTCCGGGCAGCGGCACCACTGCCGTGCTGCTGGCCATGCTGATCTCCCTGAACATCACGCCCGGGCCGCTGATGTTTACCCAGAACGCCGACATCGTCTGGGGCGTGATCGCGGCGCTGCTGATCGGCAACGTGCTGCTGCTGGTGCTGAACATTCCGTTGGTCGGCTTCTTCGTGAAGCTGCTTTCAGTGCCGCCCATGTACCTGCTGCCGATCGTCACCATGGTGGCGTTCGTGGGTATCTATTCCATCAGCCACAGCACCTTCGACCTTTATTTTATGGTGGCATTCGGCATTGCGGGCTACTTCCTGCGCAAACTGGAAATACCCCTGGTGCCGATCATTCTGGGTCTGCTGCTCGGGCCGGAAATGGAGAAGAACCTGGGGCACGCCATGGTACTGTCGGACGGTGACTGGAGCATTCTCTGGGGCAGCCCGCTTGCGATGGGGCTCTGGATTGTCGCCGGGTTGGGCCTGATCCTGCCGTACCTCGTCGGGCCGCTGTTGCGCCGACGGATGAATGCGGCCATGAAGGAGAGCCCGGTCAGCGACTAGCAGACCCCTGATGACTCCCGACCGACGATCTGTTGTCAGTCTTTGCACCGGGCTTGTCCCGGTGCTTTTTTTGGTGGGGCGGTCGTGGTGCCTGCCAGGGAAGGCGCCAGCCGGCCGGTCTTTGCTATGATGAAGCAGGTTTGTTTGCGGGAAGGTCTGTTATGAAGGTGATGTTGCTCGGTGCCACCGGTCTTACTGGCGGGCAGGTTCTTCAGGGGCTGTTGGCCCGGGAGGAGGTTAATCAGGTGGTGGCCCTGGTGCGTCACCGGTTGCCGACCCTGCACGACAAACTGGCCCAGCATGAGGTCGATTTCGACGATCTGGACGCCCATGCCAGCCTGTTTGATGTGGATGCCATTATCTGCTGCCTGGGCACCACCATCAAAAAGGCCGGCTCCCAGGCCCAGTTTCGAAAGGTGGATCTCGGCTATCCCCTCAAAGCAGCAGAGCTGGGCCGGGCCCCTGACGTCCGGGCCTTTATCCTGATGTCGGCCATTGGTGCGTCGTCCTCCTCCACCATCTTCTACAACCGGGTGAAGGGAGAGCTCGAAGATGCCCTTGAAGACCTGGGTTACCCCTACCTTTCCATCTATCATCCCAGTCTGCTGCTGGGTGACCGCAAGGAGCAGCGCACCGCGGAGGCGCTGGGTATCAAGGCCATGCCCCTGGTAAACCGCCTGCTGATCGGCCCCCTGGACAAGTACCGGGGCATTGAGGCGGCAACGGTGGCCCTTGCCATGGTCAATGAGGTCTGCAGCCTGGCCACAGCGCCCGCGGCTGAGCGCGTGCTGCAAATTCGCGAGTATGACGAGATCCGCCAGCTGGCGGAGTAGCGCGTGGCTACTCGCCCGCCAGAATCCAGCGTGCCGCCTTTTCGGCAATCATCAGGGTAGGTGAGTTGGTGTTGCCGCTGGTGATGGTGGGCATGACACCGGCATCCACCACCCGAAGCCCGGCCATTCCCCGGACCCTGAGGTGAGGGTCCACAACCGCTTGCTCGTCGTCGGCACGTCCCATCCGGGTGGTGCCCACCGGGTGAAAGATGGTGGTGCCAATGTCCCCGGCCAGCCGGGTGAGTTCATCGTCGGTCTGGTACTGCAGGCCCGGCTTGAACTCCTCGGGCTGGTATTTCTGGAACGCCGGCTGCTCGGCGATGCGTCGGGTCACCCGAAGCGAATCCGCTGCCACTTTGCGGTCCTCCGGCGTGCTCAGGTAGTTGGGCGAAATCGCCGGTGCCGCTTTCGGATCGCGGCTGCGAATGCGCACCGTACCCCGGCTGGTGGGGTTCAGGTTGCAGACGCTGGCGGTGATGGCCGGGAAATCATGCAGGGGCTGGCCGAAGGCATCCAGGCTCAGGGGCTGCACGTGGTATTCGATGTTGGCGTAGTCGAACTCCTCCGAGCTACGGGTAAACAGGCACAACTGGGAAGGCGCCATGCTCATGGGGCCGGACCGGGTGAGCAGGTACTCCAGGCCGATCCGGGCCTTGCCCACCAGGGAATTGGCCATGGTGTTCAGGGTGGTGGCACCGGTCACCTTGTACACCGAGCGGATCTGCAGGTGGTCCTGGAGATTCTCGCCCACGCCGGGCAGGTCGAGAACCACGTCGATACCGTGTTCCCTGAGCAAGTCCCCCGGGCCAATACCCGAGAGCTGAAGCAGTTGCGGCGAGCCGATGGCGCCGGCCGAGAGCACGACTTCCCGTTTGGCCAGCGCCAGCAACTCGCCAGTGCCAGGCCTTTCAACCTTTACACCGGTACAGCGGGGACCGGCGTCGCCGGTTTCAGTGGTCAGGCCCAGTACGTGGGTGGAGTGCCAGAGGGTCAGGTTGGGGCGTTTTTCCGCTTCGCGCAGGAACGCCTTGGAGGTGTTCCAGCGCCAGCCCGAACGCTGGTTTACCTCGAAGTAGTCCACGCCTTCATTATCACCCCGGTTGAAGTCGCGGGTTCGGGGAATCCCGGCCTCCACGCAGGCGGTGGCGAAGTCTTCCAGCACCTTCCATTTCAGGCGCTGGTGCTCCACTCGCCACTCACCGCCATGGCCATGGTACTTGTGATGGTCCGGGTCGGCGTCACCGCCCTCATCCAGGCGATAGTGGTCCTCGTGGCGCATGAAATCCGACAGGCAGTTCTCCCAGTTCCAGGCCTGCTCGCCGGTTACTTCGGCCCATTGATTGTAGTCCCGGGCCTGGCCGCGGATGTAGAGCATGCCGTTGATGCTGGAACAGCCACCCAGGGTCTTGCCCCGGGGGTAAATCAGCGAGCGGCCGTTGAGGCCAGGATCCGGCTCGGTGCGGAAACGCCAGTCGGTTCGGGGGTTGTCGATGCAGTACAGGTAGCCCACCGGAATGTGAATCCAGTGGTAGTTGTCGCGTCCGCCGGCCTCGATCAGCAATACCCGGTTGTCCGGTTTGGCGCTCAGGCGATTGGCCAGCAGGCAGCCAGCCGAGCCGGCGCCTACCACGATGTAATCGAACTCCAGCTGTCCCGTGGCCTTGTTGTTATCGGACATGGTTCTTCTCCGCCGCTGCCTGTGGGTTACTTGGCCGTTGGCATGACAAATTCCGCTCCGGCATCGATGGATTCGGACCAGCGCTGCATGATCGATTTCTGGCGGGTGTAGAACTTCACCCCTTCCTCGCCGTAGGCGTGGGTATCGCCAAACATGGAGCGCTTCCAGCCACCAAAGCCGTGCCAGGCCATGGGCACCGGAATAGGCACGTTGATGCCCACCATGCCAACCTGTATCCGACGACCGAACTCCCGGGCAACGCTGCCACTCTCAGTGAAGCAGCTCACGCCGTTCCCGAATTCGTGCTCGTTGATCAGGCGAATGGCAGTGGCAATGTCCGGTACCCGCACGCAGGCCAGAACCGGGCCGAAGATCTCCTCCCGGTAGATGGTCATGTCCGGGGTCACGTGATCAAACAGCGAACCGCCCATCCAGAATCCGTTCTCGCAACCTTCGCCGGTGCCGGAGGCATCGAATTCACGGCCATCGACGACGAGTTGGGCACCTTCGGCCACACCCTTGTCAATGTAGCCGGTAATGCGCTGGTGCGCGGCGGCAGTGACAATCGGGCCCATCTCGGCATCCAGTTGCTCGCCGTTTTTCACCTTCAGGGCGCGGGCGCGCTCGGCCAGTCGGGGCATGATCTTGTCGGCCACGTCGCCCACCAGTACCGCCACGCTGATGGCCATGCAACGCTCGCCGGCGCTGCCGTAGGCGGCACCGATCAGGGCGTCGACGGCTTTGTCCAGATCGGCGTCGGGCATCACCACCATGTGGTTCTTGGCGCCGCCAAGGGCCTGGATGCGCTTGCCGTGTTTGGCGCCTTTCTCATACAGCAGGTTGGCAATGGGGGTGGAGCCGACAAAGCTCAGTGCCTGCACATCCGGGTGCTCGATCAGCGCGTTCACGGCCTCCTTGTCACCCTGGACCACGTTGAACACGCCGTCCGGCAGGCCCGCCTGCTTGAGCAGGTCGGCCAGCATCAGGGAGGCGCTGGGGTCCAACGGGCTGGGTTTCAGTACGAAGGTGTTGCCAGCGGCAATGGCCACCGGGAACATCCACATGGGCACCATGGCCGGGAAGTTGAACGGGGTGACGCCGGCCACCACGCCCAGGGGCTGGCGGGTGGTCCAGTTGTCGATGCCGGTGCTCACCTGCTCGGTGTAATCGCCTTTCAACAGCTGGGGAATGCCGCAGGCGAACTCGACAATGTCGATGCCCCGGGCCACTTCACCCTGGGCGTCGGTAAACACCTTGCCGTGCTCGGCGGTGATGGCCCGAGCCAGGTCGTCCTTGTGCTGGTTCAGCAGTTCCAGAAAGCGGAACATCACCCGCGCCCGGCGGATGGGCGGCGTGTCGGCCCAGGCCGGGAAAGCGGCGTCGGCGGCGGCGACTGCGGCATCCACATCGGCACGGTTGGCCAGGGACACCTGCCCGGTTACCCGCCCGGTGGCCGGGTTGAAGACATCCTGGGTCTGGGTGGACGTGCCTGATGTTATTTCGCCATTGATATAATGCTGGATGGTCGCGCTGGTCATGTGTGCCTCGTGCTGTTCCGGAAAACCCCGAAGTCGAAAAGGTTTCAGGGGTGTTCGCGCCCCGAAAGGCGATAATTGTCGATTAATCACCCAGAGTAGGGCCGATTCGATCGGCAGGCAATTGAGATTTCCAAAAGCCAGATATAAGCTTTACTTATATCGAATGGCGATCAGGAAGCGAACCTGTGCATCCTCTGCAAACACTCAAGGCCTTTGTGACCGTTGCCCGTGAGGGCAGCGTGTCTCGAGCCGCCATACGGCTCCATCTGACCCAGCCGGCAGTCAGTCTCAAACTTAAGCAGTTGCAAGACGAGTTGGAACTGAAGTTGTTCCAGCGCAAACCCCAGGGCCTGGTGCTCACGCCGGATGGCCAGGCATTGTTGCCAGTGGCTGAAAAAGCCCTTGCTGCTTTGGCGGCGTTTGAGCAAAGCGCCCGGGCCTTGCACAGTACCCTGAGGGGTCGGCTCCGCATCGGCACCATCGTAGATCCGGAGTTCATTCGCCTGGGGGCGTTCCTGCACCGGCTGGTGGAGAGGGCGCCGCAACTGGAGACGGAGCTGCGCCAGGGCATGAGTGGCAGCGTTCTGGAACAGGTGAGGGATGGCCGACTGGACGTGGGCTTTTTCCTGGCGCCGCCGGGCGTTGGCCCCGGCGCCCTGGCTCCGGAGGTTGCCCACCGGGAACTGACCGGTTTCCAGTATTACGTGGTGGCGCCGGCCGGCTGGGGCCCACGCATCGGCTCAACCCGCTGGGAGGATCTGGCGAACATGCCCTGGATCGTCACGCCCGAGGATTCCGTTCATCATCGGCTGCTCAAAGGGGTGCTCGACCCGCTTGGTGTGCTGCCCCGGGGAGTCGCCCAGGTGGATCAGGAGGCGTGCATGCTGGACCTGGTGCGAGCCGGGGTGGGCCTGAGTCTGGCCAGGGATGCCCTGGCCATGACTGAGCGCCAGGAAAGGGGCCTGGTGGTTCTGGATGGCGTTCGGTTACCCTGCGCCCTCAGCTTTATCTGGCATCGGGACCGGCGGGGCGAGCCGCTGATCGGCGAGGCCCTCGAAGCCCTGGAGGGCGTCTGGGGGCATCCTGGCGCCTGAGCCCGTTTAGGCGATAGGGGCGACAGAGGTGATCGCCTCAGCCAAGCGTGGCGTCCAGAAACATCATGACCGCGAAGCCAGCCAGCAGGCAGAAGGTGGACATGATTTTCCACTGCCGGTGGTGGGTCTCCGGGATGATTTCGTTGCTGATGATGAACAGCATGGCGCCGGCGGCAAACCCCAGCGTCCAGGGCATCAGCGGTTCCGCCAGCCACACCAGGGTGGCGCCGAACACGCCGCCGAGGGGCTCGGCCAGGCCGGTGAGGAGGGCAATCAGGTAGGCCCGGAACCGGGAGTAGTTGATGGCAAGTAATGAAAACGCCACTGCGAGGCCCTCGGGAATGTTCTGCAGGCCGATGCCAGTGGCCAGAACATAACCGTTCTTTACATCGCCCCCGGCGAAGCCTACGCCCACGGCCATGCCCTCGGGGAAGTTATGCAGGGTAATGGCAATGATAAACAGCCAGATACCGCGGATGTAGGATGCCTCCGGCCCCTCACGCCCCAGTTCGAAGTGCTCATGAGGGAGCTTCTGGTGCACGTAGTAGATGGCTGCGGCCCCCGAGAGCACGCCCAGTATTACCACCAGGGCAGCGCTCCAGGTGTGGCCGGTAATCTGTTCGCCGTATTCCAGGCCGGGCAGGAGCAGGGAAAAGAAGGAGGCTGCCAGCATGACCCCGGCGGCTGCCGCCAGCATGGCGTCCTGGAGTTTGTGGGTGATGGTGCGCACCAGAAAGATGGCGAGTGCGCCCACCCCGGTGGCAAGGCCGGCGAACAGGCTGGCCAGCGTGCCCAGCCAGACAATGCTGATATCGGATGTCATGCATTCTCCTGTCGGTTGTTGGTGTGAGCATAGCATCCGGTTGCTGGCAGTTGGTCGTATGGTCATCTCGCCTGATCCGGGCGATAACTGTTGCTACCTTTGCCATGATCATCCATAACAACGGCCAACCGGGAGTGGACCATGAAACTGCCTGAGCCTTTCCGCTACCGAACGATTACGGTCGACGGCGTGGACATCAACCTTGCCGAAGGCGGCGCTGGCCAGCCGTTGCTGCTGTTGCACGGCTATCCCCAGACCCACCTTATGTGGCACCAGATTGCGCCAGCCCTGGCCAGGGAGTTCCGGGTAATATGCCCTGACCTGAGGGGGTACGGGGACAGCGGTAAACCGGATTCCGATCCGGACCATCGGGCCTACAGCAAGCGGCGGATGGCGGCCGATATGGTGTCTGTAATGGCCGAACTCGGCTATCCGCGTTTTTCAGTGGCCGGCCATGACCGGGGCGCCAGGGTTGTCCACCGCCTGTGCCTGGATTACCCGGATCAGGTCGAGCGTGCCTGTGTCATGGACATCGCACCCACGCTGCACATGTTCGAGCATACCGATCAAGCCTTCGCCACCGGTTACTACCACTGGTTTTTCCTGATTCAGCCGGACGGCCTGCCGGAGCGAATGATCGGCCAGGACCCGGAGTATTTCCTCCGGGAGAAACTCAGGCGCTGGTCCGCCCCGGGGGCTGTATTTGATGAAGCGGCGGTGGCCGACTATGTTCGCTGCTTTGCCTCGCCGGGGGCCGTTCATGCCAGCTGCGAAGACTACCGTGCTGCCGCGTCGGTGGATCTCGAGCACGACCGGGAGGACCGACGTGCCGGGCACCGGGTGAGTTGTCCGCTGCTGGTGCTTTGGGGAAACCGGGGCTTTGTGCACCGCACCTACGATGTACTGTCGGTGTGGCGTGATTATGGGGAGGAGGTGAGTGGCATCGCGCTCGATTGCGGTCATTTCCTTCCGGAAGAGGCGCCGGAGGCCGTCCAAGACGAGCTCCGGCGCTTTTTCTCAGCTACCTGAACCGATCAGGCGGCGTTCTTCTCGCGCCAGGCCAGTTCGTTGCGGATGGTGGCCTTGGGCTGCAGCATGGCAAAATCTATGTCATCGATTTCCTTGCCATCCTTGAGCCGCTGGACGAAATCCGGATTGGCCAGGGCTTTCTTGCCCACCGCCAGCAGGGTGCCGGGGAACTGGTTGGCCACATCCTGGCAGTTGATCTCGTCAATTCCGCCGTTAAGGATCAGCTCAATGCCGGCGACCTGATGAGCCACGCTGGCCAGGCTGCCGTTTCCTTCGGTGAAATGCTGACGGTTCACATCGCCGTCGGTGGTGTGCACGAAATCCGCGCCGGCGTCACGCACGGCTTCCACTATCTTCCGGAATCCGGCCTCGCCTTCCGGTAGCTGATAGTCCGGGTCGGTGACGGTGCCCTGGGACAGCCGGATGCCCACAGGAAAGTCTTCACCCACTGCCTTACGAACGGCGTCGACCACTTCGGTGACCAGGCGCAGACGGTTCTCCAGTGAGCCACCATAGCGGTCGTCCCGCTGGTTGAAGTGGGTGCTGAGGAACTGATTCAACAGGTAGCCGTTGGCGCCGTGGATCTCGATGCCGTCGAAGCCGGCAGCTTTGGCGTTGGCGGCAGACAGGGCGAAGCCGTCGATGGCTGCCTGGATATCAGACTCGCTCATGGCCTCGGGTGTTTTCCATTCGGTCTGGTCGCCATAAAAACCGAGCGGCGCACCTTTGGGAATCACCGGGCTGGGGCCCTGGGGCAGGTCTGTGTACCGGTTGGCCTGGAACTGGGCGCCGGCGTGCATCAGCTGTATGAAAATACGGCTGCCTGCAGAGTGGACCCGGTCGACGATGGTTTTCCAGCCAGCAACCTGCTGGTCATTGATGATGCCAGGCTGGTTGGCATAGCCCTGGCTAGCCTTGTCGTCGGTGTAGGTGCCTTCGGTGATGATCAGGCCGAAACCGCCCTTGGCGTAACGCTCGTAGTGGTCCGCCATCAGGGCGTTGGGCGTGCCGTCCGGTTCGGCGCTGGTGCGGGTCATTGGCGCCAGGGCAAAGCGGTTGGGCACCTCAACGGAACTGAATCGAACAGGCTGCATTACGTCGCTCATAGTTACCCTCACGTGTTGATGTATGTATGGCGCACTACTATCGGGCCGGAGGCGTGGGTCTTAAAGCGAAGAATATCGAAGCAGCCTGTCAGTATTTTTGAATGATCACTCAGGGATCGCTCAGGGATCATTCAGGAGAGTCGGCGGACTTCCGGTCCGAGTGGCCCAGCGAGCGCTCGGGAGCGATCTGGTCGCGGACCCGTTGCTTGAGCACAGTGATCTCCGGGAAGCCGCCATCGTCCTTGCGCGACCAGACTCGCTCTCCGTTCACCCAGACTTCGAAGATACCGCCGCTGCCCGGGTGCAGGCTCAGTTCGCTGATGTCCGCCTCGAAGGTGGTCAGTAGTTCCTGCGCCATCCAGGCTGAGCGAAGCAGCCAGCGACAGCCTGTGCAGTAATGTATGTCCACTTTGTTGGTCATAGTGCGCTCCTTGACGTGTGTTCGGTGAATGGTCGGGTACGGCCGCTCAGAAGCATCTGCCGGATGTGTGTGAACAGCCGCTCCTGAAACGCTCCGGACAGCGGATAAAGATGGCCTGTGTCTGGCATCAGGGTGAGTTCGGAGGCAGGTAGTTTGTCGTCAAGGTGGCGCGCATAGTCCACCGGTACGAAGGGGTCATCGGCGCCCTGGTAGATCAGCACCGGCGTACGGACATCCCCGAGGCGAAAACCCCAGTCACCCAGTTCGGTCAGAAGATCCGTGGCGATGGCGCGACAGCGGCTATTGAGACACTCAAGCTGATCGGCCCGGAACCGGCCATCGCCAGCCAGCGACTGAAGCAGCGCCCGGTCATGGACGCTCGCTATCTGCCGGGCACTTCTCATATACAGGCCCGGTTGGACACGGGACAGCCAGGCGACCAGGCACACGGCAACCTGCACCAGCCGCGGGCTGAGATTGGCCATGGCCGGACCGGGCCAGCGGGTGGCTTCAAGCAGCCTCCCGCTTCCGGGGTATTCCGGGAAATGGGTATAACCAGAGAGACAGACACCGAGCTCCACGCGGTCTGCCAGCCCATGGCAGCACGCCAGCGTCCGCGAGCCGCCACTGGACCAGCCCATGTGGGTGAAGCGATCAATGCCCAGGGCGTTCGCAAGTTGTTCGATGTCGCGAGGGTAATCCCGGAGCGTCCGCCCGGCCTGGAACCCGGACCGGCCAATGCCCGGGCGATCGACGGTGATAATCCGAAAGCGGTGGGCCTGGGCAAGCCTGTCAAAAAAATACCCTTCCAGACGGCTACCGGGCATGCCGTGGGCGAAAAACACCGGGGTGCCTTCCGGATCGCCGCAATCGGTGTAGGCGAGTCTTCGGCCATCCGCGAGCACCAGCGTCCGGTCGCTTTCTTGCGGGGTGTTACTCGGTGTCATAGGTTGGATAAACAGATCGGGACAGGGTGGGCTCGCACCCCACCACCTGCCGAGCCTGCCTGTGGGCATGCAGATACCAGCGGGTGCCCGGATTCTCGAACGTTGCCCGGGTAACGGAGAATTCAGTGTTCTCCATGGTGGCCGGGATGGGTGAGCCGTCGGCGTGCCGGTAGACGCAACTGACGCCGAGTGTTACGGGCGTTCTGGCGGGCAGCTCAATGAAGCCGTCGGAGCGAACCGGGGGAGCTTGTCCGTCGACGGAAATGATTTTGAGGCAGGGGCCATAGTGGTTTTTCTCAAGCTCCTCGAGGTACTCGCTCAGGCAATGCTGTGCACTGATCAGCACCGCGCCGGGCGCGACATCAGCACCGGCCGGTGGTTGAGACTGGCAGCCTGCCAGAAGCAGGCCGGAGAAACAGGCAATCAGTAGCCGATGCATACCGGTCAGCCCTCCATGGATCCCTTCAGTTCCTTGAGCAGGCGCGCATCGCGCTCGTAAATGTCGTTGCGGTACTGAATACGGCCTTCGCCGTCTACCCAGGCGGTCCAGTACTGGAGATGAACCGGCACGGGCCTGGGCAAAAGAACCGTTTGCGGAACCTGACCGTCGATGACGCCCTCAATTCTCGCCCGGGACCAGTTGGGAGAACCGGCGAGCAGACGTTCCGCCAGGTCGAAGGGCTGCTCCACCCGAATGCAGCCAGAGCTGAAGGTGCGCTCTGACTTGGCAAACAGCCCCCTGCCCGGGGTGTCGTGCAGATAGACGTCGTACTGGTTGGGCAGCATGAACTTGACCTGTCCGAGCGCGTTCTGCGGCCCCGGTTCCTGAACCAGCTGGTACGGGAAGTTGTTCCTGCCCAGGGCGGACCAGTCGATCGTGGCAGGGTCAACCGGTACTCGATCGGCGCCCCAGCCCCGGTAGACGCTGATGTTGAGCCTTGCCAGATAGTCCGGATCATTCAGGATCTGGGGCAACTGATCCTGCAGCATGATGGTGCGGGGCACGGTCCAGGTCGGATTGAACACAAGATATTCAATCTGATCACTGAACACCGGCGTTTGCCGGAAGGGCTTGCCGACGATCACGCGTTTGCGCAGAACTTCGGAGCCCCGGTCAATCAGGGTCAGCTCAAAGCCGGCAATGTTCACCAGCACGTAGGTTTCGCCCAGTGACTCGGGCAACCAGCGCCATCGCTCCAGAGTCGCGTCAAGCTGACGGATGCGCGCGGCAGGTGTGAGGTTCAGGGCCCGGAAGGTGTCCCGGCCGATCACTCCGTCGGCTTCCAACCCGTGCCGTGACTGAAATGCCCTGATGGCTTTCTCCAGCAGCGCGTTGTAGAGCTGGGGGTCCTGGTCGGTGCTGTCGGTCGGTTCAAGGTCTCCGAGGGCCGCCAGACGCAGGCGTACTTCGGGCACTCGTGGATCGTATTCACCTGGCCGCAGCGTGGGTCTGTCGGCCAGCGGCTCCCAGGGCGCCGCGGCTTCAGAGGCGAGTGAACGGCGAACGTCCATCAGTTGGCGATAGGCGGGATGCGACGGCCTCAGAGCGTCCAGAGTATGATCGATATCGCCGCTGTCGAGCGCATCGGCCAGTACTGACTCCATCTTCCGTTGGCGCCGGTTGGCCGTCCACTCGGCGTGGATGGTCTGGGGGTTGACCTTGCCTTCCAGCAGGTGCGATCCGAACACCAGGAAGGCGTCCGAGAACAGCAGATCGATATCTGCCCGCCGTGCCGGCGAGATATCCGCTATTGGTGCGGATGCCAGGCTTGCCAGCAGATCCGCGTGGTAATCACCGGGTAGCAGGCCGTCGTTGCTGGCGCGTCCGATCGCCCCGGCCAGTTGCTGGCGGTACTCCATTGAATCCCAGGCCAGACGATAGCCGTTACTGGCGTAAAACGCGGGCAGTGCCTTCTTTGCCATGAGCGGGCTGCCAAGCACTTCTACCGGAAAACCGCCGTTCAGCGCCTCGATTCTCGAGACGATGTGTTCATTGGCACCCTCGGCAGCATGTGCGGGCGCAAGCCAGAGCGATGGCAGTATCGTTGCCAGAAGAGTCACAAACGACAGCTGACGAATGTTAATCATGGGTGTTGGTTGCCTCCCCGTGGCAATACTTCCTGAGCGGCTGGACCTGCCGGGATGTTGAGCTTACCAGTTCTTTTGATTTCACCAGAGTGCCATTTGTTCCCCGCCCGGGCGCCGGAACCGGTCTACACGCAACAGCTCCGCCTCATGAAGATTGAGCCCCAGCTGGCGGGCTTTTTTGGTGAATCGCTGACGGATCAGGTCCGAATAGGGTCCGATGCCGGTCATTCGTCGGCCAAAGGTGGCATCATAGCTCTTGCCTCCCCTGAGGTCGCGCATGCGGTTCATCACATGTTCGGCCCGTTGTGGAAAGTGCCTGCGCAGCCAGTCCTGGAAAAGCTCGTCCAGTTCGTGAGGTAACCGTAGCATAATCCAGCTGGCCCGGGTGGCGCCGGCCCGGGCGGCTGCCTCCAGGATGGCCTCGATCTCATGATCGTTCACAAAGGGAATCACCGGCCCGAGGATGATCCCGGTGGGCACCCCCGCGTCACTGAGTTGCCGGATCATTTTCAGGCGGGTGGCTGGCGCCGCGGTGCGGGGCTCCATCGAGCGCTTGAGGTCATTGCTCAGCGTCGTCAGGCTGACCCTGACCGAACATAACCCCTGCGCCGCCATCCCGGACAGCAGGTCCAGATCTCTGAGAATAAGTGCGCCCTTGGTGATGATCGAGACCGGGTGGCGATAGTCGGACAGCACCTCAAGCACTTGCCGGGTAATCCTCTGGCTCCGCTCCAGGGGCTGATAGGCGTCGGTATTGACGCCAAGGGCAATGGGCGATACCCGGTAACCCGGCCTGTCGAGTTCTTCCCGGAGCCGGGCGGCGGCATTGGGCTTGGCGATCAGTCGGGTCTCGAAGTCCAGCCCGGGCGACATGTCCCAGTAGGCATGGGTTGGCCGGGCAAAACAGTAGATGCAGGCATGCTCGCAGCCCCGATAGGGGTTGATCGACTGATCAAACGGCACGTCTGGTGACGAATTCCGGCTGATGATTGTTCTGGCGTTCTCCAGAATAACCTCAGTGGCGACGCTGTCCGGGTTGAATTCGTCCTCCGGGTCACGATACCAGCCATCGTCCACCTCTCGATCGGTGGCGATGGGCTGGAAACGGTTGTGCGGATTGAGGGCCGTGGCGCGGGTTTTCATGGGTACACCTGATACTGTTTAAATGTACAGTATCCGCAATGCTAGCGCTCTCCTTAATGCAGCGCAACCGTCAGGTGTAGGTGGCCGGTTCCATGCTCAGAGTCGGAAGCCCTGAGAAGCCGTAGTCAGGGCCGTCACCTGGGACGATAGCCGCTCAATGTGGGCGGTGAGGTTCTGGCGAATGCCAGACGTTTCCTGGGTGTGGCCATGGATCTGCTCCACTTTCTGGGCGATTTCCTCCGTAGTGGTGGAGATGCCTTCTATGGACGATACGACCTGGTTCATGTCCCCGGCCACTTGTCGGACGGCGCCGGTTATCTGGTCGATGGCGCGGGCCGCTTCGCGGGCGCTCTGTTCACCTTCACCCGCAGAACTCAGGCCCTCCTCCATCAGGCGGGCAATGGCCCGGGTCTCCTGATTCAGTGACTCAACAATGTCGGCGATACCGTTGGTGGCGTTCACGGTTTTCTCGGCCAGAGACCGAACCTCATCGGCCACCACCGAAAAGCCGCGGCCTGCTTCTCCGGCCCGTGCCGCCTCAATCGCAGCGTTGAGTGCCAGTAGATTGGTCTGTTCGGCCAGGCCATTGATGACACCAACGATGGAGTTGACCTTTTCGCCGGTCTTGCCGAGTTTGCCGACCTGCTCGTGGGTTTTCTGGATGCGTTCCGCCAGGGAAGTCATGGTGTCTGCACTGCGCCGAACCACATCCGAACCGGATTGCGCGGCGCCATTGGCGCTTTGCACGGCGTCATTGACGGACTGGGTGTACTTCGCAATATCTACCGCGGTGTGGGAGATTTCCTGCACGGCCGTGGCGGTTTGCTCGGTTTCTTCCTCCACCTGTTCTCCGTTACGCCCCATCTTGTCCACCAGGCCATCCAGCTCCTGTTGCAGTTCCGACAACATGCGGTTGCCATCCACTACCTGGCTGATAACGCCCGAGACATCGTCGAGCATCTTGTTGGCGGCCTGTCCCAGGCGAGTGAACTCGTCATTCGGATTCTTGCCGGGTTCCAGCCGATGACTGAGATCGCCGCCGGCCACACGGGTCAGCAGGTCCACCGTGGCGTTGAGGCGCCTTACAAGCGTTCTGGAGGCGGTGGTAAGGGTGATTACCAGAATGACCACGACCGCCAGGGCGGTAATGATAATGAGCCAGGTAGAAAAGGTTCGGGTGTCTTCCGCTTGCTGGCTGGTTGCGACAATAAGCTCTTTCCGGAGCAGGTTATTCTGGCGGGTCACCAGATTCCGGATCGAGTCACCAAGGTTTTCAAGCTGGCTCTCGATTCCTGCCAATTCGCTGGCCAGGGTTTCCGCCTGGGTGAACGCCTCGTCGAAGGCCTTAACCGCCTGGCCGATGTCGATGTCCTGCCAGTCCATCTCGACCACCGTCGCCTTCATGCGTTCGAGAGCTTCCCGGGTAGCCTGGGCATAAGCAGGGTCGAATGTATCAAGGTAGTCCCGGTAGGTAGAGGCGATGGTGTTGATGTCGTTATTGAAGATGGAAATGCTGATTTTTCGGAGATTCTCATCAATGGCGGTCGCCATGGTGGCACGCAACCCATCGGAGGCGGTCAGGCCCATTTGCTGCTTGAGGGCCAGCCATTCGGTCCGAAGTCGGGTATACTCTGTCACCTGAGCCTGTATCTGTTTTGCCATGCTGGCGATGTCGTCGTCAGGCAGGGGCACGGCAGACTCGCTGAGTGAGGTGGCCTGTTCCGCCAGCGAGGCCAACTGCTGCTGGTATTCCTCCACCTGCTCCGGCTTGAGGCTACCGCTCAGTCGCTCAAGGGCGAGCCAGTCGTTAAGCAGGGTAAGGGATGCCGATTCGTAGGCTCGCGCCTGCCCACGTGCCTCGTAGGCATCCGAGACCCGTCCTAGCCCGCTCAGGGAAGCGGTGGTGGCGAGCCCCAGCCCGATCAGGGTGGCGACGATCAACAGCATGAATTTCTGGTTCCAGGACAGGGCCATCAACGTACTCCGGACATTATCGTTTTTATACAACTGACTGAGTTTAGACCAGTTCTCGCCGACAGGCGGCTCTTTTTAGCTTCGGGATTCCATGTCTGATCTTGCCAACTACCAATACCTTCTTATTGCCCTCATTTTTGTCTGGAGCGGTTTTGTGCGCTCGGGGCTGGGCTTCGGCGGGGCCGTCCTGTCGCTGCCGTTCCTGCTACTGGTACACGATCAGCCTCTGGTGTTCCTGCCGATCATTGCCGTTCACCTGCTGGTGTTCTCTTCGCTGACCATCTGGATGAACAACCGCAGTCGCTCCACGCCGGGGAAGGTTGGGGCCGGCACGGTTGACTGGGGATATTTGTGGCGAATTCTCGGCATCATGATCGTACCCAAGCTGATCGGCGTGTTCGGGCTGATCACCATGCCCTCGGACATCCTAAGCGCCATCATTTTTGTGATTGTCGCGCTCTACTCCGTGTCCTACATCGTCAATCGGCCGTTTCGCAGCGGTAGCAAAACGGTGGATGCGATCTTTCTGATGGTGGGTGGCTACATCAGCGGCACGTCACTGATCGGTGCACCGCTGATCATCGCCGTGGTGGCCCAGCATCTGCCGAAGGAAAAACTGCGGGATACGCTGTTTGCGCTGTGGTTCATTCTGGTGCTGATCAAGATGGCGGCCTTCATCTGGGCCGGCGTCGATCTGCAACTGATCCACCATCTGTGGCTGTTGCCGTGTGCGGCGGTGGGCCACGTGATTGGCCTTTATGCCCACGACCGCATGCTGCGCGCCGAGACGCCGGTGTTTTTCCGGGTGCTCGGCGTTGTTCTGCTGGTGGTCAGCAGCCTCGGCATCGCTAGCGTTCTGTGAGCCTTCGGGTGCGCCCTCAGCCGGCGCGCCCGAACACCCGCTCCAGAAATCCCCGCTCGCGAACGTCCGGAATCGGTAGCTGGTCAACATCCTCCATGGCCTGACGCCAGAACTTCTCCGGCTCGTCCAGGTGCGCCACTTTTGCACGTTCTTCCTGGCTGTAGTGGTTGTGCTCACCGGCAATGCCCTGATTCATGAGTTCCTGGGTCCAGAGATAGAGGCTGGCCCGCACGATTCTTAGCAGGCGGCAATAGGAATCGCGGCTCAGATTGATGGCAAGCTCGGCCGTCAGGTTGATGTGCTTCTGAAGCACCGCCATCGCGTCTTTCTCAAGCAGAATGCGGTTACCGTTGCCCTTCTTGCAGTTAACGCAGATCTTTTCCAGGGCCTTGACGCCGTCCAGCAGGTCGAGACGACCATAGGCTTCCTTCTGTTCCTCGTTTACTGGCGCAGGAATCCATCCGTACTGCGGAGACTTGGCCACAATGTGGCCGTGCAGATCGCGCCGGTATGGGGGAGCCGCTGCCAGGTCCTGGTAGCCGTCGAATTCGGTGCGTAGCCATGCGGCCATTTTGCGATGCCGGAGCATCATGGCAAGCGTGATGGCGGAGGGCATGATTTCTTCGAGCAATTCTGCGGCGTCCCGCGTCCGCTCGTCGAGGTGGTTGACGGATGTGGACATTTCTCCTCCTCGACAACGGTGACCCGGAGGGGCGACTTCCGTTGTCTGTTTGTTATTGTGGGTGATTAAAAAGTAGGCAGATAATGGACTGGCCGCCGTTGTAAAAAGGTTATTGCTTTGTAACGGTCGGTAAGTGAGCCAGGCATTGGAGGCAGAACCATGGGCGAGTATCGGGATTTCGAGCAGCGGAGGGCCGGCATGGTAAACGAACAGCTCCGGGCGCGGGGCATTGACTCCCCCGCGGTTCTTGAGGCGATGGGGCGGGTGGCCCGGGAGCAATTTGTACCGGTGCACCTGAAGGACGACGCCTATGAGGATGGCCCGTTGCCCATCGGCGCCGGGCAGACCATTTCACAGCCCTATATCGTGGCACTGATGATCGAAGCCCTCGATCTGGAGGGCGGGGAGCGGGTTCTGGATATTGGTACCGGTTCGGGCTACGCGGCGGCGATTCTGGGTTCCATTGCCGGCGAAGTCTTCAGCATCGAACGCATTGAGGAACTGGCGGACAGGGCCGAAAAGGTATTGACGGAGCAGGGGTTTGACAATGTCCGGGTACGTTGCGGCGACGGCACTCTGGGCTGGCCCGAGCACCAGCCCTTCGATGGCATTGTGGTGGCCGCCGGAGCTCCAGCGGTACCCGAGGCCCTGAAACATCAGTTAGCCATTGGCGGACACCTGGTAATTCCGGTAGGCGGTGAGCAGGGCGTCCAGTACCTCGAGCGTGTCACCCGACTGTCCGCGCATGAGTTCCGCACTGAAGACCTGGGCGCGGTTCGTTTTGTGCCGCTGCGTGGTGAGCAGGGATGGTCCTAGGGCCTCCTTTCAGCGGCCCCTCACCGACCGGCGTTGGTGCTCTCGAAGATTTTGTCTGCCGAGGCCGCCACAAAGCCGGAGTAGAGGTGGCCGTCGGCCTTCGGGTAGCGCAGCGCAAATTCATAGAAGCAACTGGGGATGGTCACGGTCTGGTCCGAGAACTGAACCGGAACGCGATCCGCCATGGTTGATGACTGCTCAAGCATCTCGGACGGCGACCCTTTGACTTCGCCGCCGGACGCGTTCACCTCATAGCCGTTTTCTTTCAGCAACTGATTGATGTCTCTCACCGTGCGGAAGCGCTCCAGATGATTGATGCTGACTGTGAAGTGGTTGGCACGGTAACCCCAGGCTGCCATCCAGGCAGCGTATTCACTTTCCTGAAGCAGATTGCTGTAGGTGCTGTAGTCAATCTGCCAATGACGTCCCGAGTACAGAAAATTATCGGCCGTTACCGCCTCGGGTGAGACCTGATCAACCAGACCCTTGACCGTTGCCTGGAGTGCCTCTGAGCACTGATCGACCAGCAGCTCGGAGATGAACACCTTGGGCAGATCCTCCCTGGGAGGCTCGTAGTGCCGGGCGTAGAGTTTTTTCGCTTCGAAATGATAGTCGCCGCCCTGGCGATAGCCGAGGCTGAGGAAATGTTCTGCCAGGGCATCCAGCCGAACGGGATCAAGGTTGAAGGTCCTCAGCGCGATGTGGTCGTTGACGATGCGCTGGCCCTCTTCGGCACCGAGAATCCTGTGGATTCGTTCTGCGGAGGGCGTTACCTGCCGGTAAGAGTCCCAGAGTTCTTTGAACAGGGTATCGGCATCAGTATGCATAGCGGACCTCCTCATTTGACATTTGTCCCTGGAGCACGGCTGGCGACTGCCGGCCGGTAAGCGGAAGATAGCAGGCCCGGCCGTTTGCAGACAGTCCCAGTGTGCGTGCCAGGGCAGCGGGAACAGTCACGCGCCCGCCGTCGGCATGTAACTGCCGGGACACAGTGGCCCGGAAATCGGCAGCACCGGTATTGGTGATAATGGCGTCGCCCCTGGACGGCGTCCGGTTATCGTCGGACTCTTTCGCATCTGAAAGTATCACCACAGAGCCTGAGCGGGTGTTCTGCACGCTTGCGATGGACTCTCTTCGACATTCCAGAGTTGGGCCACCGTCGATCGGATCCACGTAGCCCACGTGCTCAAAGCCTTCTTTCTCAAGCATCGCCCGGGCTGGTCGGGTGTCGATGTGGACCTCGCCAAGTGCGCTGCGCGCGGCGTCGGTCATCTGTTCGGTTAATAGTGTCTCCTGGTCCGGGTTCAGTCCCGGGGCGCGGCTCTGGAGCCAGCGCCAGAACGGCGACTGGCCTGCAGGGTCCCAGACGCCTCGCATCTCGGCAATGACGAGGTCAGAGAAACGCTCTGGGTGAAGGGCCATAAACACGAAGCGCACGCGCGACAGCAACTTGCCGGCGTTGGCCCTTCGAAAGGCAGGGCGGAGGTACAGGGAACAGATCTCGGTGCAGCCGCGGTAGTGCTGGCACCGGGTGAGCAACTCCCGGGGCCGGCCGACACGGCGCACTCCGGCGCTGTCGGTCAGCACCTGCCGGTGAAGATGGACCAGCGGGCGCTCAACACCAGCCGACGCTTCAATACCGGTGGTCCCCATGATGTCGCCGGTCTCGCAGTCTTCCAGGACGAAAAGATAGTGTTCGTTGCCAGGGCACTCGACGGTGCGCTCAAAGCTTGAAACCGAGAGGTCGATTTTCCGGACCAACGCATCACGGTCCGGCATCAGGGACGTAAATCCCGGGCCGGATTCCAGGGCAATCTGGTACAGCGCGTCAAGGTCTCCGGGGGCAACCGGTCGAATGAGCATGGCCTGGCTCCTCATGGTTCCAATGAGCCCAGTATGCGTACAAATAATGGCAAAATGCAGACACAAAATGATCGATTTGCTATCTTTTATGATCAAAAAGCAGATATGAAGAATCAAAATGATCAGTTCTCAGGACCAGAAGTTACTCGGCCTGCTACGTCAGAATGCGCGGGCAAGCGTCACCGACCTGGCGCGGGCCCTGCACGTTTCCCGGTCAACGGTGCAGAACCGGATTCGAAGGCTGGAGAACAATGGCGTAATTCGTGGTTATTCCGTGCAGCTGGGCGGCGAATTTGCGGCAAGCCAGGTAGAGGCGCATGTATCCATCAAGGTGGTCCAGAAGCTGACCAATCGAACCAATACAGCCCTGGAGGGCCTTAGCCAGGTGTCGCAGCTGTTCTCGGTCAGCGGCGAATACGACCTGATTGCCATCGTACAGGCTCAGTCCCTCGAAGAACTGAGCGCGGTGTTGGATGCCATTGGCAACCTGGAAGGCGTTGAGCGCACCAACTCGGCGGTGGTGCTTGAGACCCGCTTCCGGCGCTGAGGGAATATGAGAGATGGGTCTCAATGAAGGACAAATTGGCCAACGGGCAAGGCACTAAATGCTATTGAGCGGGTCGAAAATCCCGCTAGTATGGATCGGCAACCGATTCGAAGGCGCGCTTCTGGACTCGTAGGCGCGCGTTATAACAAGCAGTACAACAACAAGAATGGAGCACTTGTATGGCGGTAGATCCCCGCAAGCAGACGTCTTTGCATTGCCTTTACTACTGGGCGGAGCAGGCCCCGGACAGGGTTTATCTCACTCAGCCTTACGCGGACGGTCGGGTGGAAGATATCACCTGGAAGCAGGCCGCCGACCAGGTGTCGCGCATGGCCGCTCACCTGAACAGCCTCCAGCTGCCGGAGTCCAGCAACATTGGCATCCTTGGCAAGAACAGCGCCCACTGGATCCTTGCGGATCTGGCCATCTGGGCGGCAGGCCATGTTTCGGTGCCGTTGTACCCCACGCTCAATGGCGATACCGCGGTCTACGTGCTGGAGCACAGTGAGACCAGGCTGCTGTTCCTGGGCAAGCTTGACGGCACCGCCGACGGCTGGAACGACATCAAGGGCCATATTCCAGAGGATCTGCCGATCATCTCCCTGCCCATGTCTCCCCGGGACGACACGCCGAAATGGCTGGAAATCATCAAGAGTCAGGAACCGGCTGAGCCAAAATTACCCGATCCTGACAAGCTCGCCACCATTGTTTATACCTCCGGCAGTACCGGTCGACCCAAGGGTGTCATGCACAGCTTCCGTACCATGATCTCGGTGGCGGATGGTCTGCAGCAGCTGTTTCCGGTGTCTTCCGATGAGCGTATGTTGTCGTATCTGCCGCTGGCTCACGTGGCCGAGCGGGCTGCCGTGGAAACCCAATCCCTCTACTACGGCTTTCACCTGTACTTCGCCAACTCTCTGGACACCTTCCAGGAAGACCTGCAGCGGGCCAGGCCAACCCTGTTCTTCTCGGTGCCACGGCTGTGGATGAAGTTTTATCTGGGCGTCAATGCCAAGCTGCCGCCGAAGAAACAGAAACTGTTGTTCAGCCTGCCGGTTGTGAGCTCTCTGGTTAAAAAGAAAGTGCTGCGCCAGTTGGGGCTGGACCACTGCCGTGCCGCTCTGACAGGTGCCGCGCCCCTGTCGGCGGAGATCGTCAACTGGTACCGGAACCTTGGCCTTGAGCTGCTTGAGGTCTATGGCATGTCGGAGAACTTTGGTTATTCCCATGCCAATCGTCCCGGACAGGCCAGGGCCGGTTCCGTGGGAATGGCCAACCCCGGGGTGGAGCATCGCATCGCCGAGAACGGCGAAGTCGAGGTGAAGAGTCCCGGTCAGATGCTCGGTTACTACAAGAACGAAGAGAAAACCAAAGAGGATCTGACCGAGGACGGCTTCCTCAGGACCGGCGATATGGGTGAGATCGATCGGGACGGCACGCTTCGCATTACCGGCCGGGTAAAAGACATCTTCAAGACCTCGAAGGGCAAATACGTGGTGCCGGTGCCCATCGAGAACCGCTTCAACCACCCCAAGGCCGAAGTGGTGTGTGTGGCGGGGGCTAATCAGCCGCAGCCGTGCCTGATGGTTCTGCTCTCCGAAGAGGCCAGGGATGAGCTGGAAACTGGCGCCGACCGCGGTGCCCTGGAACAGGAGCTGGCGGAGGAGCTGGACGCGGTCAATGCCGAATGCGAGGCCCACGAAAAGGTGGCGTTCGTGGTGGTGGTGCGCGAGCCCTGGACCATGGAAAATGGGATGCTGACGCCCACCATGAAGATCAAGCGGAACGTGATCGAGGACTACTACAACCGCAAGATGGATGAGTGGTTCAGCCAGAAGCGCAAGGTTGTCTGGGAGTTCTGAGCCTGAAATGCAAAACGCCGGTGGGGCCCTCGGGCGCCACCGGCGTTTTCAAATCCTTATGATTGCCTGCCTGTCGGCGCGTCCCCGCGCCCATGACACCTGAGTCGGCCGGCTCAGTGACCGCCTTGAACCTGGGTCATGTCCGGAGCGACGCTGGCCGCTTTCCGGTTGAAGCTGCGCATCTTGCGGCTGATATACTGCACCGCCTGCTTGGCAGCTGCGCGGGTATACTGGCGCCTGACCTCAGCACTGTTGTGGAGGATACTGGACGGCAGCGGGTTTACGGTTGCGATATGGGTCTGAGTCATAGCGCCTTCCTCCTTTTATCTGGTGGATTGATTAGCGATCTATCTTTAATTTACCGACAATTCTAAGGGTTCTTATTTGCAGCTTGAATACGTTAAAATCCGTACTCTCGTTGCAAATATGCAGTAACTATGGACTGGGATTATCTTCGATACATACGGGCTCTGGCAATAGGCGGAACGCTGGCCAAAGCGGGAGAATTACTGGGTGTGCACCAAACCACAGTTCTGCGTCGGCTCGACCAGATGGAAGAGTCGCTGGGGGTGCAGTTTTTTGAGCGAAGCCGGGATGGCCTGCAGCTTACGCCGGTGGGTGAAACCGCCTTTCGTGAAGCGGAAAGACTGGCTATCGAGATGGAAAATCTTGAGCGTAAGCTGGTTGGCCAGGATTCCGCACCTGTTGGCAAGGTGAGGCTGGCCGCCGAAGACGCCATGATGAACGAGCTGCTTAGCCCGATTCTTTCGGAGCTGGTACGGGCGTTCCCGGACATCGAGCTGGAAGTTCTCACCGACAACGATGTCGCCAACCTGAGCCATCGCGAGGCCGACCTGACGCTGCGCCCCGAGAACAAACCCCAGGCCACGCTGGAGGGCACGCGGATCGCAGCGATTGAGTCTGCCGTGTATGGTGCCACCCGCTATTGCCGTCGCCACCGGAATATGGATGTGGAAAACCATCCGGAAGGCGTGCTCTGGATTGTACCGGACGAAACCTTCAGCCATCTGGCCACCGGCCGATGGTACCGCAAGCACCTGAAGAACGTGACTTCCTTCATTCGCTGTAACAGCCTGCAGTCGATGCATGCCCTGGCTCGGGCGGGTGCGGGCCTTGCGGTGCTGCCGTGTTACCTGGGAGAGAGCACCCGGGAGCTTCGCCGCCTGTCAGATCCCCTGGATGGCGAGAGCGTCGACCTGTGGCTTCATGTCAATCAGGACACCCAGCAGATGGCCCGGGTGCGCATTGTGATGGAGTACCTGGTGGAGCGATTGCAGGCGCTGGAGACGCAGATCGAACTCTCATCTGGCTCCTGATTCTCAGCTCTGGCAGAAGGGCCAGAACTGGTACCAGCGCCAGCACTGGAACTCCTGCTCACAGGTCTTCAGCTGATTGTCGTAGCGGAATGCCCGATTGCGGACGCGGCTGGCCAGGCCCGTTATCGCTGGTTTCTGTTCAAAGCTGCGCCGGGCGTAGCCGCCGCGACCCTCGTGGTAGGCGAGATAGAGCTGCCGCGGCGAAGAAAAGGGAATCCCCAGTCGTTCGTGGCTGAGGCGGTTGTACCAGCCCACGAAGTCGAGCGCGTACTCCATATCGGTGCGCACGGTGAACCAGCCACCGCCATTCGCTTCCAGGTACTCACGCCACGCCGGATCAAGTGCCTGGGCATAGCCATAGGCGGTGGTTGGCCGGGTCCAGGGGATGAAACCCCAGAGTTGTGTTCTCGGCGGACGGGCGTGGCTGCGGAACGACGACTCGTAAAAGACAAAGGCCATCTGGGTAGCGATGGGCGTGCCCCAGCGTTGTTCGGAATCCCGGGCGTAGTCGTACCACACCGGGTGCTCTCGGAAGATGTCGCAGAGATTGTCCGGGTTGGCGGGCGGGTCTGGCTCGAGCAGACTGAAGCGCAGTGTCGCCCAAACCCCCACCAGCAAACCGAGCAACGGCAGGCCGTACCACCTGGCCCGGCTCTTCCATAGCGTCAGGCTACGGCGTCGGCGTTGTGTTGGCCGGCGTGGCTGTGTCCGTTTTCCTACCAAACCGTCATCTCCGTAGCCCCGGGTTTGCTTGCCGTAGCCGGGGCCCACATGGCATAAGGGAACGATCAATGTGTCTCGGATGATAGGTAAATGAAGCGCATTCCCCTAGTTAAACCTCTTTTATTCGCCGCTCTGCTAACTACAGGCGCTGGCACCGTTCACGCGGCACCGGACGCCCGCCAGGTACTGGCGGTCTCACCGATTGACGATATTGTCGCGCAGTATCCGGCCATGATGAGCCAGGGTATCCGCCAGGGACTGAAACAGAGCGGCCAGCTGCCACCCGTGGTGGCGGGCACCATCGGTACTCTCGTCAGCAACAGCTTCAGCGCCGCCGATATTGAGCAGCAGATTGTTGCCGACCTGCGTGAAAAGCTGACCCCGGCCCAGCTGCAGGCCGTACACGACTGGTACCAGACACCGGTGGCCCGTAAGATCTCGGCGGCCGAAATTGCCGCTTCGTCGCCGGATGCCTGGCAGACCATCCAGACTCGCGCCCCGGAGCTCAACGCGAGGTTCAAGGGTACCCGGAAAGCCGAGATGTTTGACCGCTTTGATCGCGCCGCCCGGGCAACCGAGAGTGCCGTGGACACCAGTATTGCCGTGCAACTCGGGTTGGCTTCGGCGTTGGCCGCCTTCAGCAACGAATCGGCCAACCACGAGCAGCTCCGCCAGCGCATCGAAAGCCAGCGCAGTATGCTCAGTGGCGTTGTAGGGCAACAGGTGTACGACAGTTATCTATACACCTACGAAAACATCGGCGCCCAGGAATTGGAGCTGTATCTGAAGTTCCTGGAAAGTCCCGCCGGTTCTGCGTTCTCTCGGGTAGTGACCAACAGTATCCAGCAGGCCATCACCGAACCGGTCGTCAGTATTGGCGAGCAGATGTCGCGCTTCCTGCGTCCGGAGACTGCAACCGGCCAGTGATGGCAGACAATTGGCGTTGCCGGAGGATTTGAACAAACCTCCAATCCGGTCCACGCTCTAGAGAGATCTTTACGGAACTCGCCAGAGCCCAGGTCGGGGGGACGCCATGGACTTCAACGCCTATCAGAACGCCTTGTCCTCGCAGCTTCGGGGATACGAATGCCCGTTCCCGGAGCAGGAGTTTGCCAACCGCCTCGCCCGGGTCCGCGACCGGATGGCGCGGGAGGACTTCGGGGCGCTGTTGCTGACCGACCCGTCCGATATCTTCTATCTCACCGGCTACAGTACCTTCGAGGTTTCCGTCCACGTAGCCCTGGTGGTGACCCACGAGGAGCTGCTCCTGCAGGTGCCGTCCATCGAGATGGGCCCGGCCATGGTGACTACCCGGGTGGCCCGGGTGGTCGGTTACCGTTGGGAGGGGATTGGCGAAGTCCTTGAGCCGCTGGTTCAGGCGCTCAACAACGGCATCGAAACGGTGGGTATTGATGCATGGCACGGCTCACTGCGCCAGGGCGTTCTGGAAGGTCTCAGGGCGAAAATGCCTTCGACCCGGTTCCAGAACAATGGCGGCCTGCTGAAAAAGGTGAGGATGGTTAAATCCGAAGCCGAACTCGGCTTTCTCCGGGAAAGTGCCCGTATTACGGCCGAGGGCCTGGCTGCAGCGGTGGCCGCGGTTTGCCCCGGCATGACGGACAACGCCATTGCTGCGGTGGGAACTACCGCTTTGCTGGAAGCGGGCAGCGAATTCATGAGCATGCAGCCGATCGTCACCACCGGCAGGCGCAGTAGCGTGATTCACTGCAATCACCGGCGCACCGTCATCCAGGAGGGCGACCCGGTGTTCCTGGAGTTTGGCGCCGCCTGGCACCGGTACACCGCCCCCATGATGCAGACCGTGGTCGCTGGCGGCCGGCCGTCGGCGGAGATGCAACGGGTCCACGACGGCTGTCGTCGCATTGTGGATCGTCTGCTGGCCACCGTACGCCCGGGCGTCAGCTTCGATCACGCCGCCCAGGAAGCCGAGCGGGCTCTGGCGCCGCTGGCGGATTCGGTGTTCTTCTCCGGGGTGTTCGGCTACACCGTGGGCGCGCAGTTCCCGCCATCCTGGGTGGAGGGCTCGGGGTTCATTGCCCGTGGGGGTAACGTCGAGTTCCGGCCAGGCATGGTGTTCCACTTGCCGATTTGCCTTCGGATTCCTGGCCAGTGGGGGATTGGTTGCAGCGAAACCCTTGTGGTGACTGACCAGGGCGCCGAGACGATCACCGAGAATCCGTGGCAGCTTGGCCAGGCGCCCGGATAAGCCGCAGGTCCACCAGGAACACCGACCGCGGCGCTGGCAGTTGCACCGCAAACAGTCCCAGCCGGCGAATCCGGTCCATGTCCATGCGCCGCTGCCGCGGCGCACTGGCCACCTGTTCCAGGCTCAGTTCGAAGGTATTCAGTCCCGGCGCCAGTGTCAGTTGGGTGTTAAACCGGTCGCCGTAGGCATTCGCTCCCCGATCATGGGCCACATCATTGATGCGCAGGGTCATCGTCAGTGACTCTGGGTCGGGGTTGAACAGAGTAATGGCCAGCCGGTCATAGCCGCGCCAGTCCGATGGCAGGTTGTGGAGTGTGACTCCGGAGTAGAGCGACGTGCCCAGGTCCAATCGCAGACTGTAGGGGTGCTCGACGGTATGTTGCCGGGAGAGCACGGGGTTGCCGCCCCAAAAGGGGGCGGGGTTGTCCCGGCCAAAATCATACAGTAGCGGCAATTGTTGATGGACCTGCCATTGGCGGGCCGCAACCAGGCCGGTAGCGCCGAGCTCAGCACACAGCAGCAGCGCGACGACCACGGCCATCAGGCGCTCGCCCCAACTCGTTGGTGAGTCCCGAGACAGCAACGGGCGCCCGGCCAGCACCAGCCAACTGCCAATCAGGTTGCGCAACAGATCGCGCCCGTCGAGGTCGCGACCAAAGCTGGATTGAATCAGCTCAATGGCCAATCCCACCCCGAGCAGCACGGCGGTCACCGCAATCCAGAGTCGCCAGCCACTGAGCCAGCGCCATGGGCGGATGGCCAGGGTCAGCAGTGCGAAAAGGGCGATGTGGCCGAGATTCCAGGCCGATCTGAGCAGGGGTCCCGAAGCCCAGTCCGGGCCGCCGATAAACAGAAAGGGGGCAATCAGCAGAGAGGCGAACCCGGCCAGCAGCGACAGCCGCCGGCCGGGTTCCGGCGCTCGTGCCGGGGGGTCAGAGACCATCAGCTGCGGCTGGTGACTTCCAGCAGATGGTAGCCGAACTGGGTCTTGATCGGGCCGATCACGGTGTTCAGTTCGCTGTTGAACACGGCCTTGTCGAACTCGGGCACCATCTGCCCCGGGCCGAAGGCGCCCAGATCGCCGCCGTTGCGGCCGGAGGGACAGGAGGAGTGCTGCTTTGCTACTTCCGCAAAATCCTGGCCGCCTTCGATGGCCTTCTTCAGTTCTTCACATTTCGCTTCGCTGTCCACCAGAATGTGGCGTGCGGTTGCCTGAGCCATGGTTCTTCTCCTTAGTTCGGGTTAATGGGCCTGTGCTCGGGTTAATAGGATGATCAGAACCGGAATGCTGCCCGCACAGCTCGCCGGAGGCAAGCGCTTTTTATCCGTGTTTCTGCGGCCTCACGGTGGGCCCGGCAAACCTGTACAATGCCGGCTTTCGTTTCGCCGGCGCCTCGCTGGCCCCACATCGACAGGTTTGTTTCTTGATCTCCACCGCCAACATCACCATGCAGTTCGGGGCGAAGCCCCTGTTTGAAAACGTTTCCGCCAAATTCGGCAACGGCAACCGTTACGGCCTGATCGGGGCCAACGGCTGCGGCAAGTCCACCTTGATGAAAATCCTCGGTGGCGATCTTGAGCCCTCGGCCGGCCAGGTCATGCTGGAGCCCAATACCCGGCTCGGTAAACTGCGCCAGGACCAGTTCGCCTACGAGGACTGCTCGGTGATTGATACCGTGATCATGGGCCATGAAGAGCTGTGGAACGTCAAGAAGGAGCGCGACCGCATCTACTCCCTGGCGGAGATGAGCGAGGAAGACGGCATGGCCGTGGCCGACCTGGAAGTGCAGTTCGCCGAGATGGATGGCTACACCGCTGAATCCCGGGCCGGCGAATTGCTACTGGGGCTGGATATCCCGCTGGAACAGCACAACGGACCCATGAGTGCCCTGGCGCCGGGCTGGAAACTGAGGGTGCTGCTGGCCCAGGCTCTGTTCTCCGATCCCGACGTGCTGCTGCTGGACGAGCCCACCAACCACCTGGACATCAACACCATCCGCTGGCTGGAGAACATCCTGGTGGCTCGCAACAGCACCATGATCATCATCTCCCACGACCGCCACTTCCTGAACAGCGTGTGTACCCACATGGCGGACCTGGATTACGGCGAGCTGCGCCTGTTCCCGGGCAACTACGACGAATACATGACCGCTGCCACCCAGGCCCGCGAACGCATGCTGGCAGACAACGCCAAGAAGAAGGCCCAGATTGCCGAGCTCCAGCAGTTCGTCAGCCGCTTCTCGGCCAACGCCTCCAAGGCCAAGCAGGCCACCTCCCGGGCCCGCCAGATCGACAAGATCCAGTTGGAGGAAGTGAAGCCCTCCAGCCGGGTCAGCCCGTTCATCCGGTTCGAACAGGGCAAGAAGCTCCACCGCCAGGCCGTGACTGTGAAAGATCTCTACAAGGGTTTCGGTGAGGAGTGTGTGCTGTCGAAGCTGAACTTCCAGATCGAAGCCGGCGAGCGGGTCGCCATCATCGGCCCCAACGGAATTGGCAAGACCACGCTGCTGCAGTGCCTTGCCGGCGCCTACACCCCGGACAGCGGCGAAGTGAAGTGGACCGACAGCGCGGAAGTGGGCTACTTCGCCCAGGACCACACCGCCGACTTTGCCGAGGATGACACCCTGACCGACTGGATGGCCCAGTGGACCAAGGGCGGCGAACAGCTGGTGCGCGGCACTCTGGGACGCATGCTGTTCTCGGGCGATGACATCGGCAAATCCGTGCGGGTGATCTCCGGCGGCGAACAGGGCCGGATGCTGTTCGGCAAGCTGATCCTGCAGAAGCCCAATGTGATGCTGATGGATGAGCCGACCAACCACCTGGACATGGAATCCATCGAGGCGCTGAATCTGGCGCTGGAGAACTATCCGGGTACACTGATTTTCGTGAGCCACGACCGGGAGTTTGTTTCTTCGCTGGCGACGAGGATCATAGAGTTGAAGGCTGATGGCGTTACGGACTTCAGTGGTTCCTACGATGATTACCTACGGAGCCAGGGGTACGTCTGAGCCCCAGGCTTGGGTGCAGCCAGTCCCACACGCCCGCTCCAACCTGTGAGCGAGCCTCCAACAGAACAACGGACACAGAACAATATGGTCGAGACCGAGATTATTGCCGCTACCCGCAAATGGGTCGAAGACGTCGTTGTCGGCTACAACCTTTGCCCGTTTGCCAAGCGTGAGCTGGTGCACAGCCGAGTGCGTTTCGTGGTATCCGAGGCGGAAACCGAAGACGGGCTGCTGCAGGCGCTGCACTCGGAACTTCAGCGGCTGGAGGACGAACCGGAGATCGAGACCACCCTGTTGATCCATCCGGGTGTATTGCAGGCGTTCGGTCCCTACAATGAGTTTCTGGATGCCGCCGATGGCTTGTTGGCGTATCTGGAGATGGAGGGCGTTTACCAGATCGCCAGTTTTCATCCGGAGTACCGGTTTGAGGGTACCGAGCCGGATGCGGCGGAAAACTACACCAATCGGTCACCGTTTCCTATGCTGCACCTTTTGAGGGAAGCCAGTCTGGAGGCGGCGATTGATGGTTATCCGGATGTGGATGGAATACCCCGAAGAAACATCGAGTTGATGGATGAATTGGGCGCGGAGAAGATGCGGAGTATTCTGCGTTCGTGTCTTGGTGAATCAACTCCCAGGGGCTGAATAGATGGGACTGCTTTTCGAACAAATTGATAGTCAGCCTTCAGTGATCGGTGAGATCACGCTGCGCCGGCGCCGGATTCCGGCGATTGGGGACCGGGACATCTATGAGGTGAAACTGGGCGAGGAATTTCTCATGTCCAGCATGTTCGTGGATGCCGAGGTAGCCCTGGCCGACATCGGGCTCGCGGAAACCGAGGGCGAAGACCTTAGCGTGGTCGTGGGTGGCCTGGGGCTCGGTTACACCGCCGTGGCGGCGCTGCGGGAGCCGCGGTTGGAAGAGCTTTTGGTCGTTGAATACCTCGAGCCCGTGATCGGCTGGCACCAGACGGAGCAGGTGCCCCTGGGCAAGGACCTGAACGCCGATCCGCGCAGCCGCTATGTGCATGGCAGCTTCTTCGAGCTCGCCGTGGCTGATCCGGAAACCGGGGGCTTTGATCCGGAGAATCCCGGCAAGCAATTCGACGCCATTCTGCTGGACATCGACCACTCGCCCCGGGCCCTGCTGCACGATTCCAGCGCCAGCTTCTACACCGAGCCCAATCTCCGCCTGATGGCCCGTCAGTTAAAGCCCCGGGGCGTGTTTGCCATGTGGTCCAACGAGGGCGAAGACGCGGAATTCATGGCCGTGCTGCGGGCGGTGTTTACCGATGTCGCCTGTCATGTCGTATCCTTTTTCAATCCGTTCCAGAACAGGGAATCGTTCAACACCGTGTATGTGGCCCGCAAGCCGGGCTAAGAGCCGGAGTCTGTATGCCTGTTACTACACACCGCAGCCGACCCTTCAGCGCGGATCAGCGCCTGCCGGAGACGGACACGCCGCCGGAGGTCCACGAGCCGGAGGTCGCCGGTGCCCTGCTGGCGGAATTCATTCACCGACACCCGCGGCTGATGATTCTTACCGGTGCTGGCGTTAGCACCGACTCTGGCATTCCCGATTACCGGGACGGCGACGGCGCCTGGAAGCGCAAGCAGCCGGTCCAGCACCGCGCATTCATGGAGGATAGGCAGACCCGCCAGCGCTACTGGGGCCGGAGCCTGATCGGCTGGCCGGTGATGCGCAATGCCACGCCCAACCCCTCGCATTTTCACATCGCCGACCTGGAGCTACTGAATCACAGCAACCTGGTGGTCACCCAGAACGTCGACCGACTGCACCAGAAAGCCGGCACTCGGGCGGTGCTGGACCTGCACGGCCGGGCCGACGAGGTATTGTGTATGAGCTGCGGCTACCGATGCCCGCGTGACGAGGTTCATGATCGTTGTGCAGACCTCAACCCGGGATTCCGGCATTACACCGCCACTACCGCGCCTGACGGCGACGCCGATCTGGACGTGGATTTCTCGGAGTTCCGGGTGGCCGGTTGCCCGAAATGCCAGGGTATCCTCAAGCCGGACGTGGTTTTCTTCGGCGATTTCGTGCCCAGGCAACGCGTTAACGCGGCTCTGGATGCCCTGAAAGCCAGTGACGGGCTGCTGGTGATCGGCTCGTCACTGATGGTCTATTCCGGATTTCGCTTCTGCCGTTACGGCAAGGAGTGGGGCAAACCCATGGCCACCCTGAACCTCGGCCGCACTCGGGCCGAGGCACTGGTGGACCTGAAACTCAACAGCCGCATTGGCGAGACGCTTCAGGCCGCACTCGATAAGCTCTGAGGGTTCAGGCAAAACCCAGGGTCTTGCGCCACTTACGCAGCAGGAAGTTGGTGTCGTGCTGCCAGGGGTGGAAATCCGGGCGGAAGTAGTCCAGGTATTCCGGGATGATGGCGGTAAACATGCCCTTGCGGCCCCACAGGTGGTTCAGCCCCCTGGCCCAGGATTTCAGGTTGGCAAGCTCTCCGTCCTCGCGCATCAGCTCGGCGATGAACGCGTGGATGGCCACCAGCACCAGAACCGTGGCCAGTGCCATGGTGCCCATACGAATGGCGTAATCGGCGGCACCCTTGCCGTAAACTTGTTGGTAAGTGTTGAAGGCCACCGCCTTGTGTTCGTTCTCTTCAATACAGTGCCAGGCCCAGAGCGTGCGCATGGTGGGGTCGATCGCCTCCACCAGATCTTCACGCCTGAGCAGCTGCGCTGACAGAATGCCGGTGAAGTGCTCCAGGGCCACGGTGCCCGCCAGGTGAACACGCCTGCTGCTGAGCAAAGGCAGGTCTTTCACCGACAGAAAGCCCCGGGTCCAGCCTTCCAGTTTCTTGATGTCAAAGCCGTGATTGATGGCGCCCTCGTTAAAGTGGCCGTGTTCCTTGGCGTGCATGGCCTCCTGGCCGATAAAGGCGCTGATGTCCTTTTGCAGCTGGGGGTCCTGTACCTTGTCCCGCACCGCGCGGACGCTGGCCACGAAATACCGCTCACCATCCGGAAAGAGTGCCGATAGCGCGTTGAAGAGATGGGTCATGAACGGGTCGTTGTCCACCCAGTGACGGGGAACATTCTCAAAGCCGAAGTCCTGACGGCGAACGGGAAAAGACGCGGTTACTGCTGACATGATAAAAGCCTCGATCACTGAATGACTCACAGACAGACATTACGGGGCTTCACTGGAATTTGTCCGGTTAGAAGGGGACAGATGGTTGTCTGTAGCCGGCAAGCAATCGGGAGGGGCTGAAATGGTCAGGAAGGGAGCCGACGAGGCGGCAGGGCCGCCCCATCGGCAAACGGCTCAAACCAGGTTGTAGACGAACACCACGACCACGGCGACCGGTGTGATGAACCGAAGGGTTACGAACCACAGGTTGAACATGCCGGGTGACAATGCCAGTTCCTGTTCCATGGCTTCCCGCGACATGATCCAGCCGGCAAACAGCGCAACCAGCAATCCACCCAGCGGCAACATGATGTTGGCGGTGAAGAAGTCCAGCAGGTCGAAAATGGTCTTGCCTTCGAGCATCGGGATAAAGCCCAGGGGCGTGAAATCGCTCCACAGGTTCAGGGACAGAATCGAGGCAATCCCCAGGGCCCAGCACACGAAGCCTGCACCGAGCGTGCTGACGGTGCGGTTCAGGCCATTACGCTCCTCCAGCCACTCCACGATGGGCTCCAGCAGGGAGATGCCCGAGGTCCAGGCGGCAAAGATCAGCAGCACGAAGAACAGGGTGCCGAATAGCGAGCCCATGGGCATCTGGCCAAAGGCCAGGGGCAGGGTCTGGAAGATCAGGCCGGGGCCTGCGCCGGGCTCAAGGCCGTTGGCAAACACAATCGGAAAGATCGCCAGGCCGGCCAGCAGCGCTACGCCGGTGTCAATGATTGACACGGTGATGGATGTGCGGGCGATGGAAATCTTCTTGGGCAGATAGGAGCCGTAAGCCATCATCACCGCCATACCCAGGCTCAGGGTGAAGAAGGCGTGGCCCAGGGCCACCAGAATGCCGGAGGTCGTGAGCTTGGAAAAGTCCGGCTGGAACAGGAACGCAGCGGCCTGTCCGAAATGGCCGGTGGTCATGGCATAGCCGACCACAATCAGCAGCAGCACAAACAGAGCCGGCATGAGGATGCTGACTGCACGCTCAAGCCCGGACCGGACGCCGCGCATCACAACCACCATCACCAGGGCCATGAACAGGGTGTGCCAGGCGAGCAGAGTGGCCGGGTCGCCGAGCAGGCCGGAGAAAATGGCACCGACGGCGTCCGCGGACTGGCCCGAAAGCTGACCGCTGGCGGTCGTGCCCACGTAGGAGATGGCCCAGCCCCCGATCACGGAATAGAACGAGAGAATCAGGAAGCCCGCCAGAATGCCGAGGGCGCCCACCAGCTTCCAGGCTGGTTTCAATCCGTCCCGCTCGGCAATCAGGCTCAGACTCTTGACCGGGCTGCGGCCGCCCCGGCGACCGATCATGACCTCCGCCATCATGATAGGAATACCGATGGCAGCAATACACAGCAGGTACACAAGAACGAAGGCGCCGCCGCCGTTCTCACCGGTCACATAGGGAAATTTCCAGATATTGCCAAGGCCGACGGCGGAGCCGGTGGCGGCAAGGATAAAGGCAAGACGTGACGACCAGAGCCCGCGCTTGGCATTGGCGCCTTCGAGGGCCCCGGAATAGCTCGCGGAATCTGAGGAAGTAACAGACATACAGATCTCCTGGAATACTTGTTGTTGTGTCAGGGGTTGGTGAGGGGGCAGAAGAGAGTTTCTGCCCCCGCAGTGGTGCGCCGGCCTGTAATCAGCCGACGCGGGCCAGCGGATCGGGCGCCAGCCCGGCTCCGGCGGTGTGCTTCTGGAACCGTTCCTCGGCCAGCTCGTTGGCGATTTCCCCGGTGGGGCGCCCGGAACGGTCGGAACGATTGAAGATTTCGGTCAGCGTGTCGCCGATGGTGTCCACGTGGGCGCGAACCGTCTCCGGTGTGGCACCGGTGCGTTCGTAGAAAACGTCGATGATGCCGCCGGCGTTGATGGCAAAGTCCGGCGCATAGAGAATGCCCCGATCCCGCAGCATGGCGTCGTGCTCCGGGTGCTCCAGCAGATTGTTGGCAGCGCCGGCGATGATGCCCGCCTGCAATTGGGGAATACTGTTGTCGTTCAGGACCGCTCCCATGGCACAGGGCGCCACCACGTCCACCGGCAGGAACAGGATGTCCTCGGCGCTGGCGGGGCGGGCGCCAAGCTGGTCCACGGCCCGGCGCATGTTGTCCTCGTGGATGTCATAAACCCACAGCTCGGCGCCGGCCTCGGCCAGGTGCTTCGCCAGCCGGAAACCGACATTGCCAATGCCCTGGATGGCCACCTTCAGGCCTTTCAGATCGTTGCGTCCCAGTTTGTGCTTCACGGCAGCCTTCAGACCGATGAACGTGCCATAGGCGGTTGCCGGTGACGGGTCGCCGTTGCTGGGGTTGCCATCAAAGCCCGTGCGTGAGGCTATGCCTGCAACGTAGCGTGTGTGTCTGCCCATGACCTTGAGGTCCGGTACGCTGGTGCCTGAGTCTTCGGCGGCGATGTACTGGCCGCCCAGGCTTTCCAGATGGCGCCCCATGGCTTCCATCATGGCTTCGGTCTTGTGCTTGCGCGGGTCGCCAATGATCACGGACTTGCCGCCGCCCAGGTCGAGGTTGGCGAGAGCCGATTTGTAGGTCATGCCACGTGACAGGCGCAGCACGTCGCGCAGGGCTTCTTCGTCTGAGGTGTAGGGAAACATCCGACAGCCGCCGAGGGCAGGCCCCCGGGAGGTGTTATGAATGGCGACGATGGCCTTGAGCCCGGTTTCGGGATCACAGAAAAAAGACAGATGTTCGTGGTTATCGAACTCGGGATGGCTGAAGAGCATGGTGAAATCCTCCCCCACTTGACCGGATCTCGGCATGAGCGGGTGTCTTGTTCTTGTCGACCGGCTTGTGGCCGGCGTTCCGATTTCAGGTGTCCGCTATTCCGATGGGGATCGCCCTTGGAATGGTGCCCTTGTGGGACCGGACAGAGTCAAACTAGCGACATTTAACGTTAACGTCAACATGCAAAAGCGAACGATTAGACATCAGTGTCATATCAGGTGCCGGCTTATCGTGAAACGTTTCGACCAGTTATAGGGTTACGGTTGTTGAGTGATTTATAATCAATAGATGTCAGCGACACTCAGTTTGCTGAGAGGAGGCACATCATGAAACGCCTTTTCTATCTGGTGGACTCCATCGACAGTCTGGAGGACATCTCCAACGATCTGCATCAACGTGGAATCACCGATTGGCGGTTTCACATTGTCAGCAAGGACGAGGCCGGTCTTTACACGCACAGGCTGCACTCGGCCAGCGTACTCGACCGCACCGATCTGCCCCGGTTTGTTGAGCGCGGCATGATCATAGGTGCCCTGTTCGCGCTGTTTTTTGTGGCTCCGCTGGCGGTGTGGGGCGATCTTGGCTGGCCGACGGCGGCGTTTGTCGCGATCGGCGCCTTTGCCATTATCGCCGGTGGCTGGCTCGGTGGATTCGGCGGCATCAGTACCGTGAACTACCGCATCCGCAAGTTCCATGGCGAAATCGAAGCGGGCCGCCACCTGGTGATGGTGGACGTGCCCAAATCGGACATGGAGGAGATGAAGGAGCTGATGGCCAGGAATCATCCGGAAGCCAAACTGCAGGGTGCTGGTAGCAGCTTCAACAACCCCTTCGCTGCTGGTGACGGACGCGTTCACGTCGTCCATTAGTCGCAGGCCGGTGGTTTCTTCGGGAACTACCTATACGCGTACCGGGGAAACTGGCCTAGTTTCCCCGGATGTCTGTCGCTTCCTATCCTTATCAGCTTCAGCCGGCCCGGGTACGGGTAGAATTTTTCCGGCTGCTTCCCATCTCGATGTTCGTGGTGGCGTTTGGTGCGGCGTTCGGTTTGGCGGCGACCCAGAAAGGCCTTGAACCTCTGCAGGCGATGCTGATGAGCGCCACGGTCTTTGCCGGTGCCTCCCAGTTTGCCGCCGTGGATATGTGGGGCGCCGAGGTAGCCCTGCTGCCGATGATGGCCGTCGTGTTCGCCATCAATTCCCGCCACCTGCTCATGGGCGCTTCGCTGTACCCGATGCTCCGGGAGGTCTCCCCGGGTAAACGCTACGGGCTGCTGTTGCTGCTGACGGACGCCAACTGGGCAGTTTCGGCCCAGGAATACCAGAGCGGTCGTCGCAACCTGGAAGTGATTCTCGGCGGTGGCCTGGCCCTCTGGCTGGCGTGGATTCTGGGCACCGGCCTGGGCGTCTACTTCGGTGGCCTGCTCCAGAACCCCAAAGCCCTGGGCCTGGATATGGTGCTGGGCTGCTTTCTGCTTGCCATGGCCCTCGGCGGTAAAAAATCTCCCAGGGTGCTGGTGGCCTGGACTGTTGCCGCTCTGGCGTCCCTTGCCGCCTGGAAATGGCTGCCAGCGAACACCCACGTGGTGGTAGGCGCACTGGCCGGCGGCGTGATCGGATTTTTCTGGCTGGACAAACCGCCAGGTGATCGCCATGACCATTGAAACCACCACCGGCGGAATCCTCCTGTTGATCGCCATCATGACGGCGGTCACGCTGGCCACCCGTTTTGGCGGCGTGTTCATCATGTCGTTCGTGAAGATTAACCCGCGGATCGAGAGCTTTATCAACACCATGGCCAGCTCGGTACTGATCGCCATCATCGTACCGCTGGCGTTCAGCGGTGATGCCGGCGCGGTGGCAGCTCTCATGGTGACTGCGGTGATCATGCTGGCCCTGCGCAAACCCCTGCCGGCCATCGCCGCCGGCATAGCTGCTGCCGGGGTGGTTCGCTACCTGGGGGTCGCCAGTCTTTAGTATCTTCCAGCCGAAACTTCTGGCTCCGGAGTATGAAACAGGCGGGCAGATCCTCCCAAAAAACGCTGTGAATACGTCCCTGTACGCTTGGCTCCGCCATCCCTGGCTACGCACATTTTTGGGAGGATCTGCCCGCCTGTTTCCCGGAGCTATTCGGAGTATTCCGGCATCGGATTGGTGTTTCTCAGGGCGAGTTCGCCGATGCCAGGAAGCTTGACGCCAAGGGCCAAGGGGTTAACCCCGAAGGATAACCCCAGAAGATTCAGTTCCAGCCCCTCGCGAACCCCCGCCAGCAGACCGAAATAGCCTCCTAGAGACAGCTGGTAACCGGCGCCTCCCGGAACCTCCGCGACGATCTGATCGCCCAGGTAATCCTTGCCAATGGCATGGTTGGGTAACGCAACATCGAGACCTTCCACTTCCCGAATGACCCAGGCCACGAAGGTGTTGCTGTTGGGGCCGGGCCAGGCTTCGTATTCGGTGGGGTAGGGGTAGGACTCGACCGCCTGATAGATCTGCGGAATCAGTTTTTCGGCGTCTTCGCCCCGGATATCCGCGTACAGCTCCGGCCGGGCGCCATACCAGTGCCGGTCCGGCTCACCAGGGCGAGAATTCACCACGTAGTTCCGCCAGCCGGTGACTTCGTGTACCCGGTAGTGGCTGGCACCCTTTTCCTTGGTGGCGATCCAGGTATGGACGGCAAAGTACCCTCGCCAGCTCCACGCCCGGGCCCCGTAGACCTGAATGATCGCTTCCTCCGCTTCCGAGGGCAGAGGCGCGATGCCGGCGCTTTCCCGGGTTGCGGTATGCCAGCTTTCTGCACCGTGGAGCGTGCCGCTGGCGGCGAGAAGCAGCGGCCCGGAGAGTAGCAGCAGGATGGCGCCCAGCATCCAGCCGGTGTATTTCAGCAGTGGCTTCATCAATCCTGTCCAAAAAAGGCAAACCCATGGGACCCGGTGAACACTGGGGAGTTCCCCCGGCCTGAATGAATCGATCTGAGATACGTGAGCCTGCCCCGTGCGGATGAGCGCGAGCCCCGGGGCCCTGGTTTGCTGCCTGCTGGCTTGTCTTCTAGGCTCAAGGGTACAGGCAACCGTTTTTTGGAGGCTTCTATGTCAGACCATCACGTCTACAAGAAAGTGGAAATTGTCGGCTCATCGAAAACCGGGATCGAAGACGCCATTGAAAACGCTCTGGCCGAATGTGGCAAGAGCGTGAAGAACATGGAGTGGTTTGAAGTCACCGAGACCCGGGGCCACATTGTGAACGGCAAGGTGGGCCACTACCAGGTGGTGCTCAAGATCGGTTTCCGTATTGCCGACAGCTAGCAACCATACGGAACGCTAGGAGGCCACAACCGATGTTCTGAACCGTGGATCCCCATGGAGGTGTGACATGGCTAAAGAACAACAGAAGTCTGAACGAACCGCACTGTTGCTGGTGGACATACAGAACGATTTCTGTGAGGGGGGCAGCCTGGCTGTTCCCGATGCCAGCGACATCCTGCCCCCGGTCAACAAGCTGATTTCCAAAGCGCAGGCGGCGGGGCAGACCATAATCGCCAGCCGGGACTGGCACACGGTGGATCACGCCAGTTTTGAGGCCCGTGGTGGGCCCTGGCCGCCCCATTGCATTCAGGACACCCCGGGCGCGAAGTTTCATCCGGAGCTTTTGCTTCCCGACGACGCGATTCGGGTGAGCAAGGGCACCGGATTTGATACTGACGCCTACTCTGCTTTTGATGGCACGCAACTCGGTAATTTCCTCAGCCGGCGCGGTGTCCGGCACCTGACCATTGTGGGGCTGGCGCTGGATGTCTGTGTCCGCGCCACGGTGCTTGACGCCCTCGACAAGGGCTTCTCGGTCGAACTGATCGAGGCAGGCACCCGGGCTGCAAAGCCCGAAGAGGCGCAGGATATTCTCGAAGAGCTCCAGCTGGCGGGCGCATCGGTTCACTGATTGGCTAAAGGAGGATGTAGGTGATTCGGCAGCAAGATCTTGCCCTGATGGTGGATCTTTACGAGTTGGCTATGGCCCAGGCCTATTGGTCGGAAGGCATGGCGGACGAGGCTGTGTTCAGTCTGTTTTTCCGGGAGCTGCCGGAGCATCGCAATTTCATACTCGCCTGCGGCCAGCAGCGGGTCGCGGAGGTAATCCGGGACCTGCGGTTCACCCGGGACCACATCGACAGGTTGCGGGAACTGGACCGGTTTGAACCAGAGTTTCTCGAGTGGCTCGCCGGTTTTCGTTTCAGCGGGACTATTCGTGCGGTCGATGAAGGCACGCCGCTCTTTCCCCAGGAGCCGTTTCTTGAGGTAAGGGCACCGGTGGCGGAAGCGCAGCTGCTCGAGAGCCTGGTGATGAACTACGTGCATCTGGAGTCGGTTCTGGCGTCGAAGGCGGTGCGCGTGAGGTTGGCCGCCGGGGAGTGCCCGGTGGTGGATTTCGGCATGCGCCGAATGCATGGGCTGGATTCGGCGCACCGGGGCGTGCGCGCCTACCGACTGGCCGGATTGTCCGGAACCAGTAATGTCCTGGCGAGCCTGGACTTCGGAATGCCTGTCAGCGGCACCATGGCCCACAGTTTTGTCCAGTCCCATGACGAGGAGATGGCGGCCTTCCGGGTTTACGCGAAACTTTACCCCGGCACCACACTGCTTGTGGATACCTACGATTCCCGCCGGGCGGTAGGGCGAATTGTTGAGTGGCTCCAGCAGGAACCGGACGTGGACATCGGGGCCATCCGCCTGGACTCCGGAGATCTCGGTGAGGAAGCCGCAGATTGCCGGAAGATTCTTGACGACGCAGGGTTCCACCGGATCAAGATCCTGGTGAGCGGCGGTCTCGACGAATACCGTATTGCCGCCCTGAGGGAAAAGGGCGCGCCCATTGATGGCTTCGGCGTTGGCACGGCTATTGGTGCCGCCAGCGATGTTCCCGCCCTGGAACTGGCCTACAAACTCACCGAGTACGCAGGCAGGCCCAGAATGAAGAATTCCTCCGGCAAGACCTCCTGGCCCGGTGAGAAGCAGGTGTTCCGTCAATACGATGCCGATGGAACGGCAACCGGTGACATCATTGCCGGAGCCCATGAAACCTTCGACGGTGAACCGCTGCTCAAGCCGGTTCTGGAAGCGGGGGAACTGACGCCCGGTGCCATTGCGCCCCTGGATGAACAGGTGCAATCCGCTTTCCGGGCCATTAACGCCCTTGCGCCGGAGCTCCGTGGCCTGGAGCCGGCCAGGCCCCATCCGGTGTCCTTCAGCGATTATCTGCGTCGGTTGCAGGCCGACACCCTCAAAGAAGTGAGTCGCTGATCTGCCTGGCCACAGGCAGCGACCGGTTCAGGACTGACGGATGGCCCGTTGCCGGATGGCGGACACCAGCCGATTCATGTGATCCCGGGCTTCGCCCTCATGCAATGTGTGGCATTTGTCCTGCAGTACGCGTCGGTCGTGGCTTGAAGAAGCGCTGTTGACGTCCTTGAGCAGGTCGAGGTACTGACAGGCGGCCAGATGGGCCTTGATCTCGGTGTCGATCAGCCGGGTTACCAGTTCATCCACAGCCTCATGACAGAAGGGACGATTGCGGTTGAGCAGATTCCGGGCCTCGAGGGCCGCATTGCGTGCCTCCAGTCTCAGCTCGCCGGCGGCTTCGCCAGACTCCACCGCCCGCAGGAACAGTCCCAATCGTTCGTGCAGGTGCCACACCTGGGGCCAGATCTTGCCGTAGGCGTCCATTTCGGTTCGGTAGTGCGCCTGATGCAGCGGATGGGCACCGCCGTTGCTCGCCGTCTCCGGGCCGTGATTGAACTGGGCCACTCGCAGGTCGTCCACCTCGCGCCAGAGCGTGTCGGCTCGTTCCCGCAGGGCATCCAGTCGTTGCTCATGGCGCCGGCGCGCGCCCGAGATCATCGCCAGGGTAATCAGTGCAATCACCAGGGCCGCTCCTGCCATCAGAAGCGGGATCTGACCAGCTGCGAGCAGGCCGCCCAGGGGCTCGGTTTCCATGTTATCGGACCCTCTTTCAGTTCCGGTTCCGGTCTTTCAGTATAGAAGCTACGGCGCTGGCTGCCGAAAAGGCAGGACCGATCGGGCGTCGTCGAAGTAGGCCTGAACGTGGTCGGCTTCCTCCCGCGTGAAGTTCCCGATGGCCTCCCGGAAACCGGGGTGAAGAATGCCGTGCCAGGAATGGGTAATAACCGGCTCGAATCCCCGCACCAGTTTGTGTTCGCCCTGGGCGCCGGCGTCTATGTGGTCCAGGCCGAGTGAGAGCGCCAGCTCGATGCCCTGGTAATAACAGGTTTCGAAGTGCAGGTGGTTGTATTCGTCCAGGCAGCCCCAGTAGCGGCCGTAAAGGGTGGTTTCGCCTTCCAGGAACAGGGCACCGGCGATCATCTCGCTGTCCCGAACCGCCATGATCAGGTGCAGGTGCTCTGGCAGCTGTTCACGTAACTGCTCGAAGAACGACCTGTTCAGGTATGCCCGCTGCCCCCGCTTCAGGTAGGTGGCCTGGTAGAACACATGAAAGGCCGCCAGTACGTTATCCGGGATGTCCCGGCCGGAGAACCGGGCGAAGGTGATGCCCTGTTCGGCCACCTGCCGACGCTCCTTGCGGATGGACTTGCGTTTGCGGGAGGTGAGGGCGGCCAGGAAGTCGTCGAACTCGCGGTAGCCGTGGTTGTGCCAGTGGAACTGACAGCCGATCCGGTGCAGGGCCGGCTCGTATGCCAGTAGCCGCTGGTCGGCGTCATTCGGGAACAGCAGGTGCCAGGAATGGGCTCCCAACTGTTCGGTCAGGGTGCCCAGCAGGTCGTGCAGCTGTTCCGGCGTGAGCTGACTGCGCAGCTCCGGCTCCAGCAACAGTCGGGGACCTGCAGAGGGCGTGAAGGGAATGGCTATCAGCAGCTTCGGATAGTAATCGAGGCCGTGGCGCTGATAGGCATCGGCCCAGGCCCAGTCGAACACGTACTCGCCCATGGAGTGGCTTTTCAGGTAGGCGGGAGCCACCCCCACTATCCGTCCGGCCTTGCGGAACACAAGATGGCTGGGCGCCCAGCCGGTGGCTGCCGTGGTACAGCCTGAGTCCTCGAGCGCCCTGAGAAACTCGTAGCGCAGAAAAGGGTTACCCCGGCCCGACAGGCACTGCCAATCCTGAGGCGGTATGTCGTGGATGCTGTTGCAGGTTTCCAGGGTAAGGGCATGGTCTGTGTTTGCAGGCATGGCAGGGCAAGACTCCTTGAACGTCCTGATACCTTACGTCAAAACCCGCATTCTGATCATCCCGGCCGGTGGCGAAGTTGTTTCGTTTGTTGCTCTGGAGGCCGTTGCTGGCTGTGTAAAGGTTCTGCAAATGGATCGGGCTGCCGCGCCGGAGACCGCCACCGGCGTGTTAGACTTCAGGCAGCGAGGCGTGGGACCGGGTCTGGTGCCCCGCAGTGTGGGAGAAAGAGGATGCAGAGCAGGGTATTGCTGGTTGAGGATGACGCCGAGCTCCGGGAGCTGCTGGCCCGCTACCTCACCAACCAGGGGTTTACCGTCCGCGAAGCCGCCAACGGGCGAGACGGCCTGGCACTGGCCTTGGGCCAGGATTGCGACATTGTCGTTCTGGATATCATGCTGCCGGATATCAGTGGACTGGACGTGCTGCGTGATCTGCGTGCCCGGACACATCTGCCGGTGGTCCTGCTGACAGCCCGGGGCGACGAAACCGACCGGATTGTCGGCTTTGAGGTGGGCGCCGACGATTACATTCCCAAGCCCTGTAATCCCCGGGAGCTGGTGGCAAGACTCCAGGCGCTACTGCGCCGGATTGCCTGGGACCAGAAGGCAGAGGTTGATGCCACCCGTACCTACGGAGACCTGCGCGTGGAACCGGCCCATCGACGCATCTACCAGAACAACGAGCCGATGGACCTTACCGCAACCGAGTATGAAGTGTTGCAGGTGCTGTTGGCGCACGCCGGCAGCGTGGTGCGCAAGACCGACCTGATGCAGTGGGCTCTTGGCCGGCGGCTGGAAGCCTATGACCGCACCCTCGATATGCACATCAGCAACCTGCGCCGCAAGCTCGGCAGCGACGAACCGCCCCGGATTGAAACGGTGCGCGGGCTCGGCTACAGCTATCGGGTGCCGGAATGAGACGACGCGTTATTTTCCCCCTGTTCTGGCGCATCTTCCTGTCCATCTGGCTGGCCATGGCGGTAACGGTGGTCGCCAGCAATCTCGCCACCCGCATGCTGCTGGACCAGGAACGCCAGGCCATTGAGCGCCAAGCGGGTCTGCGCGGGCTGGCCGAACAGGCCATTGCCATTCGGGAGGCGGGAGACCGCGGCGAGGCCTGGCGTTTCCTGAAGGCCGAAGGAGAGCGCCTGGAGCTGCATCTTGTTCTGATTGATCAGGATGAACATGATGGCAAGCTGCCGTCCTTCATTCGTGACCGCATGGAGTCTGGCTGGTATCCCCAGAAGCCGGCTGTTCTTGAGGTCGGCCAAGGGTACCGCCTGGTGGCCTGGCCACGGGTGCAGGGGCCGGGCTGGTTGAATCCGCGATTCTTCCGGGCCATCGAGTTCGGGCTGGCCTTCGTGATGATTTCCCTGGCGTGCTGGTGGATTGCCCGTATGGTCTCGCGCCCCCTGCGGCACATGGAAACCACGGCCCGGGCGATTGCCCGGGGTGACAATAAACTCCGGGTCAGCGAGAACATCGCCCGGCGCCGGGACGAGGTAGGGCAACTGGCGGCGGCCTTTAACGCCATGACCGAGCAGCTCTGCAGCCTGCTTGAGCGGCAAAAGCACTTGCTCAGGGACATCTCCCACGATCTGCGGACGCCCCTGGCAAGGCAACGTGTTGCCATAGAACTGGCGAGCGACTCGGGGCCGGATGACGAGCTGTTGGCCAGTATCCTGCGCCAGAACGAGCGGCTGGAGACCATGACCGGGCAAATCCTGACGCTATACCGGGTAACCGAGGCTGGCGGCGATATCGAGCGGCAACCGTTGCGACCGGTTCAGGTGGTCAACCAGGTGCTGCACGATGCGGCGGACTATGCCGAGCAGCAGGGCGTGGATTGTCAGCTGGTGGTCTCGCCGGAATCCTCGGGCACCTCTGTGCTGGGCGATGAAGGGCTGCTGCGGCGGGCCATCGACAACATCCTGCAGAACGCGCTGGACCACACGCCACCGGGCAAGGTGGTCCACCTGAATGTGTCGGTGGCAGACGGCTGGCTTGCGCTGGCGTTCGATGACCAAGGGCCGGGCGTCCCCCGGGAGCTGCTGGGCCATCTTTTCGAACCCTTCTATCGGGCCGACAAGTCGCGGGGCGGCAAGGGCTGGGGGCTTGGGCTGGCGATCGCCCGGGATATCGTGTTGGCGCACGACGGGCAGATTGAAGCCGAGGCCGGGCAGTGGGGTGGCCTAAGGGTGACGCTTTGGCTTCCGGTGTTCTTCTCGGGCGGTTGATTCGCGCGCCTGATCGCCGGGCTTCAGCTCCGCGGCGCCGGAAAAGTCGATACCCTCCTGCAGCTCGTCCTCGTCAAAACGGATACCGCAGGCCGCTTTGCGAAGCTTTGCAGGTTGTGCGGTGCCAGGTGAATTGTATTCGTCTTCGGAGGCCATAGGTCGTTGTCCATGAAAAAAGATTACCCCGTGCCGGCAGGATACCTTGAGCGTGAAACGGAAGTGAAGAAAAGCCGTTTCATTGCCCGGGTCGCGCCCGTGGGTTCGCGGGACGAAGTAAAAGACTGGCTGGAACAGGCGCACAGGGACCATCCCGATGCACGTCATGTTTGCTGGGCCTACCAGATCGGCCGCCCTGGATCCGCGGCGGAGGCAGCCATGAATGACGACGGCGAACCCAGTGGCACCGCCGGCAAACCCATACTGTGGGTCATCCAGCACAAGGACATGGGGGATGTCCTGGTGATGGTAATCCGCTATTTCGGAGGTATCAAACTGGGTGCCGGGGGATTGGTGAGAGCCTATGCCGGCGCTGCGGAAGCGGTACTGTCAGCCGTTGAACGGGTGGTCCAGACGCCCATGCTGGAGGTTAGCGTGACCCTGACGTTCGCCGATGAGCAACCCCTGAGGCATTGGTGCGACATGCAAGGGGCGACCGTGGAGTCGGTCGAGTACGGCGAGTGGGTGCGCGCCAGGGTCCGGGTGCCGGAACACCTGCAGGACGCTTTCACCGACTTCTGTCATGCTCAAAAGCTGGATTACAGTTTGGCAAGGTGACGGATCCCGGGGGCATCGCACTGCGTTGTCAGGGCGTATAGTGGAAAAAAGCAACAGGCACGAGCGAGGACAGACAAGATGATGCGTTTTCTGATACTGACAATGTGCGTGATCGCGATGACCGGTTGTGCCAGCAACGTGGTGACCGATTACAACTCATCTGTGGTGTTCGGGAATTATTCTTCCTGGGCTTTCGCGGATAACCAGAGTTCCTCTTCTTTCACGTCACTGGATGGCAGTCGGATACAGCAGGCCATTGAACGGGAATTAAACCGTAAGGCTCTCCGCAAGACGCCGGTTGCCGAAGCCGACCTGCTGGTAAACTGGCAGATTGTTACCGAAGAGCGCCTGGAGCAAACCGGGCTTGGCCTTGGTTTCGGTTTCGGTCGTGGTAATTTCGGCTGGGCCCTGTCGGCACCGCCACCCGTGCGTGAGGTTGAAGAAGGCAAGCTGGTGGTGGAGCTGGCAGACAGCGAAACCAAGAACGTGGTCTGGCGCGCGGCCAGCCGCCGTTACCTGAACGAGGATCAGTCGCCTGAGACCCGGCGGAAGTTGATCGATGAGGTGGTCGCCGAGATGTTCAGCAAGTATCCTCCCGGCCTTGACTGAAGCACCAGGCAAACGGTGATGAGTGGGGGAACACATGAAGAAACGATCGGAAGGCGGACTCGTCTTTTCAACGGAGCAGGGCCGCATGTGCCCCGGGTGCCGTCAGCCGGTGGCTGAATGCGCCTGCGCCAAGGAATCCCGGCCCGCCGGTGACGGCATCGTGCGGGTCAGCCGGGAGACCAAGGGCCGCAAAGGAAAGGGTGTGACGCTGATCACCGGCATACCTCTTGATGACAAAGCCCTCGAGGCTTACGCCAAGACGCTCAAGGCCAAGTGTGGCACCGGCGGCACCGTAAAGGACGGCGTGGTCGAGATTCAGGGCGACCAGCGGGACATTCTGGTTCCTCTCCTGGAGCAGAAAGGCTGGACGGTCAAACGGGCCGGTGGCTGATGGTCGAGGCGCAATTGCCTGACTGCCCCGTTACAATGGTGCTTTCCCTGAACAAATCGTTCGTTTGATCCTGTCCGGAGGCAAGCATGCATATACTGGTTTTGGGTGCCGGCGTTGTTGGCACGACAACGGCCTGGTTTCTGCAGAAACAGGGCCACCAGGTTACCGTTGTCGACCGGCAGAATAAGGCTGCCCTGGAAACCAGTTACGCCAACGGCGGGCAGATTTCGGTCTCCCATGCTGAACCCTGGGCCAACCCCTCGGCTCCCCTCAAGGTACTGAAGTGGCTGACCCGGCCAGACGCGCCACTGCTGTTCCGGCCGCGGCTGGATCCTGCCCAGTGGCGCTGGGCGCTGTCATTTCTTGGCCAGTGCACCTCCGCGAGGGCCGCCCACAATATCCGCCAGATGGTAAATCTGGGTACCTACAGCCGGGGGCAGCTTCAGGCCCTGCGAGAGGAAACAGGTATCGAGTACGATCACCTGGAGAAAGGCATCCTGCATTTCTACACCAATCCCGCGGAGTTCGAGGCGGCCATGGAGCCGACCCGTCTGATGCAGGAGCTGGGCTGCGACCGGCAGGTGATTGATTCGGCCCGTGCCATTGAGTTGGAACCGGCTCTGAAACCCATCCGGCACCGGATTGCCGGCGCCACCTACACTTCCGAGGACGAATCCGGCGATGCCAGGAAATTTACCCAGAACCTCGCCCAGCGCTGCGCCGACGCCGGCGTGACTTTCCGGTATGGCACCCGGATTCTGGGCTTCGAGCAGGCCAGTGAGCGTATCCTGGGCGTCCAGACCCTGAACGAGGGGCGCCACGAAACACTGCGTGCGGATGCCTATGTGCTCAGCCTGGGGAGCTTCAGTGCGGCCCTGGCACGTCAACTGGGGATCTACCTCAACATCTACCCGGCCAAGGGCTACTCCATTACCGTTCCGGTCAAAAATGAAGAGGCGGCGTTCAACGTCAGCCTGACCGACGACGAATACAAGCTGGTGTTCTCGAGGCTGGGTGATCGCATCCGGGTGGCAGGTACCGCCGAACTCAGTGGTTACAGCCGCCGGCTCAACTACACCCGCTGCCGTGCCATTGTGCGCCGCACCGCCGAGGTGATGCCCGAGGCCGGGCACTGGGACCAGGCCGAATTCTGGGCGGGCCTGCGCCCGGCCACACCCTCGAACGTTCCCTACATTGGCAAGAGCCACTACGCGAACCTTTACCTGAACACCGGCCACGGCACCCTCGGCTGGACGCACTCATGCGGTTCTGCGGCGGCACTCGCGGACATCATCGATGGCCGGACGCCTGAGGTGGATTTTGCGTTTTCAAGACTCTGAGCGTGAAAAAGGGGTGAATGATCGCTCATCCACCCCAGCGGTTACCTTGTCCAAGAATCCTTACTTGAGCTGATCCCGGATCAGCTTCTTGTTGATCTTGCCAACACTGGTCTTGGGAATATCCTCCACGAAATCAATCTGTTCGGGAATGGCCCATTTATTGATTTCGCCGCTGTCCACGAACTGCCGGAGGTGGTTCTGGATGTCCGAAACATCGGCCTGCTCGCCGGGTTTGAGGGTAACCAGGGCATGAGGACGCTCGCCCCACTTTTCGTCAGGCACGCCTACCACGGCAGCGCCAGCCACCGCCGGGTGCTGGCTGATCAGGTTTTCCAGATCCAGTGACGACAGCCATTCACCTCCGGTCTTGATCACATCCTTGATGCGATCCTTGATGGTCAGGGTGTTGTCCGGCTCCATGGAGGCGACATCGCCGGTGTGCAGCCAACCGCCCTGCCATAGCTCCTCGCCTTTGTCCGGTTGCTTGAAGTAGCTCTGGGTCAGCCAGGGGGCCCGGGTAACCACCTCGCCCTTGGCTTCGCCATCGTGGGGTACGGGCTTGCCGTCGGGATCGACAATTTCGATCTCCACCATGGGCACGGCAATGCCGGTCTTGACCCGTTTGGCGGTCTGTTGCTCCAGGGGCAACTCCAGATCTTCCGGCTTGAGGTGAGTGGTGCTCAAAAGCGGGCAGGTTTCCGACATGCCATAGCCCGTGTACATGCGGATGCCGAGCTTGGCACCGGCATCGCACAGGCCCTTGGTGAGTGCGCTGCCACCGATGAGTACATGCCAGTTGCTGAGATCGGCGGTCTTGATGGATTCGGTGGCCATCATCATCTGCATAATGGTGGGCACACAGTGAGAGAAGGTGACCTTGTGCTCCTTGAGCAGGTCCACCAGAAGTTCCGGCTCATAGCGGCCCGGGTACACCTGCTTGATACCCATCATGGTGGCGGCGTAGGGCACGCCCCAGGCGTGTACGTGGAACATCGGGGTCACTGGCATGTACACGGAAGACGACCGCAGCAGCGGCATCTCGTCGTAGGCGGAGAGGGAACCGGTCATGGCCAGGGTGTGCAGTACCAGCTGGCGGTGGCTGAAAAACACGCCCTTGGGATTGCCGGTGGTGCCGGTGGTGTAGAAGGTGGTGGCCACGCTGTTCTCGTCAAAATCCGGGAAATCGAACTTGGTGGCGGCCGCTGCCAGCAGTGATTCGTACTCACCGGCGGTATCCAGGCTGGTGGACTTGGGGCTGCTCTCGTCGGTTAGCTGAATGTAGGTTTTTACCGTCTGGATGTCGCCTTTGATGGCGTCCAGAATCGGCAGGAAGTCGTCGTGCACCAGCACCACGTCGTCTTCGGCGTGGTTCATGGTGTACAGGATCTGGTCGGGCGAGAGGCGCACGTTAATGGTGTGCAGGACGGCGCCAATCATCGGGATGGCAAAAAAGCACTCAAGGTAGCGAGGTGTGTCCCAGTCCATCACGGCAACGGTGTCACCGGGTTTGACGCCGGCATCGGTCAGGGCGTTGGCCAGGCGGTGGATGCGCTCTACCAGATCGGAGTAGGTGTACTTGCTCCGGTTGGCGTACACGATCTCCTGATCGGGCGAATAGCGGGGGCCGGAGAGCAGGAGCTGTTTGATCAGCAATGGGTACTGATGGGCGTTCTCAGCCGGCTCCAGGATGCGGGTCTGTGCCATTGCGTGTTTCCTCTTTCCCGTTTGTTGGTGTTGTGGTGAGAAACAGGGGTTAATCTGACACAGATGCAGGGAAACAGGAACCGGGGAAGATTAAAAAACGCAGAGCGAACGATGGCTTAGGGAAGTCTTTGGATTCGCTCTGGGAGCGGCCGGCCCCAGGTTGGGGCCGGTGTGCCTGGGCAGGTGCCGTTTACTCGCAGATGTCGTTTACTCGTAAGTGCAGAGATAGGCTGTGTCGATGTCGGTTTTCGCCTTGAAACTGGCCTGTCCTGCCACGTCGAAGCTTTCCCCGGCGCCGTAGGTCATCCATTCCTCCATGCCCGGCAGCAGAACGGTCAGTGCGCCGCTGATCACCGTCATGGTTTCTTTCTTGCTGGTGCCGAATTCGTACTCGCCCGGGCTAATGACACCCACGGTGGCCGGCAGGGTGGAGGTCTGGAAGGCGATTGACTTGGCTTTGCCGTCAAAGTATTCGTTCACTTTCAGCATGGGCTGAGCTCCTTGAATGAGTTTGGGTGGCTACTATACGGCAAATTTCTTCAAGTCCAATGACAAAATTGCGGGCGCCACACCGGTTGCCCGGGTTCATTGCTCCCAGGGCTTGCCCTGGGTACCTTCCATGGTTTTTACCCCGATATGCATGGCGGCTTTCGCCAGGATGTTGGCACTCACCGGGGCGGTCATCAGCAGGAACACGGTTATCAGGATTTCCGAGATACCGATGCCCTCCCCGCGGGCGCTGAAGAACACCACCGAGCTCAGCATGATGGCACCAACGCCGACCGTGGTGGCCTTGGTGGGGCCGTGCAGGCGGGTGTAGAAATCGGGCAGGCGGGCAAGGCCTATGGCGCCTATCAGGGTGAAGGCACCCCCCAACAATAGCAGCGCAGCAATCAGGTATTCCGCGATCGGGTGCATGTCATCAACCTCCGGAAAATCATTGTTTCGGGGCGGCGTTATTCAATCACGCTGCCCCGTTTCAGATATTTGGCCATCGCCACGGTGCCCACAAAGCCCATGACCGCGATCAGCAGAGCCGCTTCCAGGTACATACGGGTGCCGAGGGTAAGGCCCAGCAGGATAATCAGCGCAATGGCATTGATATAGAGCGTATCCAGGGCCAGCACGCGGTCCGGGGCATCCGGTCCCTTGACCAGTCGGTAGACATTCAGCAGCGTCGCCAGGGTAACCATGGCGATGGTGGCGTACAGGGCAAAGGTCATCATTTGAACATCTCCAGCAACGGCTTCTCGTAGCGGTTGTGAATGGCCTCAATGACTTCCTGGTCGCTGGCCGCGTCCAGTGTGTGAATGAGCAGCGTTTTGCGGTCATCACTGACATCCGCGCTAACCGTTCCCGGGGTCAGGGAAATGGTGCTGGCGAGAATGGAGATGGCCAGGGGGTGTTCCAGCTCCAGGGGATAACAGACAAAAATCGGTCTCGGCTGGCGTGGGCTGAGAATCAGTCTGGCCACCGCGAAGCTGGCTACCACAATGTCCACGAGCATGATCACCAGGTATCTCGCCATGCGCCAGGGTTTGACGAAAGCGGGGCGCTCGGGCCAGAAACCCTGGGTCAGCTGGGGAATCAGCCAGGCCAGTAACAGGCCCATTACCACGCTGGCACCCGACACCCCCTCACTGAGGAACTGCCACACCGTAAACAGGAGCAGGCTTAACCACGGTTGCGGAAAACTCAGACGATCAAGCATCAGTCATCCTCCTTCACCATGGGCGTCTGCAGTATCTGGATATAGGCATCGGTGTTGTGGAGCTGCGCTGCGGTGGCATCGGTATACCGGGTAATCGGTCCGGCCAGGGCCACGATCACCACCGCCAGTGCCACCAGTGCGCCCGAAGCCACCGAAATCCGGCCATTGAGTGGCTCGGGCTCCTCCAGATGGCCATCGACGGTTCGCCAGAACACAATGCTGCCGGCGCGGCTGTAGGCAATCACGGTCAGGAAGCTGCCTACCAGCAGAACCGACCAGAGCCAGGCCATTTCGGTGCCCGAGTCCACCGCCTGAAGGATCAGCAGCTTGCCGAAAAAGCCGCTCAGCGGCGGCAGGCCGGCAGCGGCTACCGCGCCCACCAGGAACAGAACACTCAGGAAAGTGCGGTTGCGCATGGTGGGTGCCGTGACAATGCGATCACCGGCCGTGCCTCTCTGGTTGGAGACGAGTTCCGCCACCAGGAACAGGCCGCCCACCGTCCACGTGGTGCTCAGCATGTAGAACAGGGCGGCGGACAGCCCGGCCTCGGAACCGATGGCAATGGGCGCCAGCAGAGTGCCAACGGAGATAATCACCTGCCAGGCCACCAGTGTTTTCAGGGTGCCCGAACCGAGCGCGCCAATCAAGCCCATGGCCAGGGTGATCAGAGCCACCGGGAACAGCCAGTCCATGCCGAGATTGGCCAGGGCACCGGCGTCGCCGCCGAAGATCAGCAGGTAGACCCTCAGAATGGCGTAGATGCCGACTTTGGTCATGACTGCAAACAGCGCGGCCACGGGAGCGGTGGCGCTGGCATAGGCCCTTGGTAGCCAGAAACACAACGGCAGTATCGCGGCCTTCAGGCCAAATACCACCAACAGCATCATGCCGCCGGCCTTGACGATGTTCAGGCTCTCTCCGGTTATCTGCGGCACTTTCACCGCCAGATCCGCCATGTTGAGGGTGCCGGTGACGCTGTAGATCATGCCGACGCTGATCAGGAACAGGGCGGAGCCCACCAGGTTGAGCACCACGTAATGCAGGCTCGGGACAGTTCTCTTTGTCCCCCCGCCATGCATGAGCAGCCCGTAGGAGGCAATCAGCAACACCTCGAAGGCGACGAACAGGTTGAACAGGTCGCCGGTGAGGAACGCGATGTTCAGGCCCATCAACTGGAACAGGAAGAGGGCGTGAAACTGGCGGTTGCCCTCATCGGCGCCGCCGATGGCGTAGATATGACAGAACAGCGCCAGCACCGACGTCATGACCAGCATCAAGGCCGCAAGACGATCCAGTACCAGCACAATTCCGAACGGCGGCTGCCAGTTGCCGAAGGCATAGAGACGGTAACTACCGTCGTCTGCCAGACTCAGGAGCACAAAGGTGGATACCAGAATCAGCACTGTGGTTGCCAGTGCCAGGGTCCGGCGCAGGCTGATCGGGGCATACCCCATCAGGGCCTGAAGAATCCCGCCAAGCAAGGGAAGCAGGATGGGAGCGGTAAGCCAGTGGTTCATTTACCGTTTACCTCCTCTTCTTCCTCCGGTGCGGGGGAGCGATACGGCTTCTTGCCATCCACGTGGTCGTCGTCGTTGTCTGCCAGGCTGCGCAGTGACAGCACCACCACGAAAGCAGTCATCGCAAAGCCGATAACGATGGCGGTCAGCACCAGGGCCTGGGGCAACGGATCGGTGTAGCTGGATGCGGTTCCGATGACCGGCTGTTGTCCGGTGGCCAGACGACCACTGGAAAACAGGAACAGGTTCACCCCATACGACAGCAGAGTCAGCCCGACCACCACGGGGAAGGTTCGGGCCCGCAGAAGCAGGTACACACCCGAGGCGGTCAGGGCGCCAATAACCAGTGCGAAAACAAGCTCCATTACGCACCCTCCTTTTTGCTCTTTATGGCGGAGTGGGGATTGAGTCTGCCGATACTGACGAGAGCCAGCAGGGTGGCGCCAATGACCGTCAGGTAAACCCCTAGGTCAAACACCAGTGCAGAGGCCACCTCGAACTTGCCGACCACGGGCCAGGTTATGTAGCCGAAGGTGGAGGTGAGGAACGGATAGCCAAAGGCGAAACTGCCCAGGCCAGCCACGGTTGCGAACAGCAGGCCCAGACCAATCACGTTGTGATAGCGGAAGGGCACGCGATCCTGGGTCCAGATCATACCGCTGGCCACATACTGGAGGATCAGTGCCACGGAGGTGATCAGACCGGCAATGAAGCCACCGCCCGGCAGGTTGTGCCCGCGCAGGAACACGTACACCGACACCATCAGCGCCAGGGGCAGCATGGGCCGTGCAATCTGCCGGAGCATCAGCGGATAGGCGTCCCGGGTCCAGGGGTGACCTTCGCCATCACTGGGCGGAGGGGTAAGCGCGGTGTTCTTGAGCATGGCGTAGATGCCAAGGGCGGCAATGGCCAGCACCGTAATCTCGCCGAGCGTATCGAAACCACGGAAGTCAACCAGGATCACGTTCACCACGTTGGTGCCGCCACCACCGGGTTTGCTGTTCTCCAGGAAAAACTCGGAAATGGAGCTGAACGGCTGGGTCAGCATGGCCAGGGTGACCAGGGTCATGCCGATGCCGGCGGCTCCGGCGATGGCGATGTCCCGGGCGCGGCGCCGGGTCGGTGTTTCAATCGGCGTCCAGGAGGGCATGTAGAAAAGCGCAAGCATCAGCAGCACGATGGTGACCACTTCCACCGACAGCTGGGTCATGGCCAGGTCAGGAGCCGAGAACCGGGCAAATGCCAGGGATACAACCAGACCCACCACGCTGAGCAACACCAGGGCATAGAAGCGCTGGCGATGCATGGCGGAGGTTGCCAGGGCACAGCCAATGAGCACGGCCGCCGCGATGGCGGTAGGTGCGTCCACCGGGCTGAGACCTTTTTCGCCGACAAAGATGCCGAGTTTCATCAGTGGCAGCGCAACGACGGCAATGACGCTGACCACCAGCAGGGTGGCATAGCGCTGGAGCGAGCCGTTTTCCAACAGGCGAGTGGCCTGATTGGCAAGATCCACGATGCGGGAGACCACGGCCTCGAAAACCGCCTTCTCGTCCACTTCCTTGAATCGGGCGTGGAAATCAAAAAACTTCTGGCGCTGGCTGTACATGAGCAGACCGCCGAAGAAGGCCACGAAACTCATGAGCAGCGGCAGATTGAAGCCGTGGTACACAGACAGTGTGTAATCAGGCACGCCGCCGCCCAGGGTGGCTGAGGCAGCAATCTCAAGCAGGGGGCCGATGGATACCGCGGGGAATACGCCCACCATGATGCAGGCGAACACCAGAATCTCCACCGGGAACTTCATGTAGCGTGGTGGTTCGTGTGGTGGGTAGATGGGCAGGTCTACCGGCTTGCCATTGAAGAACACATCGTGCACGAAGCGCGCCGAATAGGCGACCGCGAATATGCCCGCAAGGGTCGCAACGATGGGCGGGAGCCAGGCCCAGAGCCCGGGCAGGTTCAGGGCCAGGGATTCGGCGAAGAACATCTCCTTGCTCAAAAAGCCGTTGAGCAAGGGCACGCCGGCCATCGAGGACGCGGCCACCATGGCCAGGGTGGCGGTGTGAGGCATGTAGCGCCAGAGGCCGTTGATGCGGCGCATGTCGCGGGTGCCGGTTTCATGGTCAATGATACCGGCTGCCATGAACAGCGAGGCCTTGAAGGTGGCGTGGTTAATGACATGGAAAACGGCCGCCACGGCTGCAAGCTGGGTACCCATGCCGAAAAGCAGGGTGATCAGGCCGAGATGGCTCACCGTCGAGTGGGCCAGCAGTCCCTTGAGGTCGTGCTTGAACATGGCGACATAGGCGCCAATCAGCAGCGTGGCCATGCCGGTAAAGCTGACCATGTAGAACCACTGTTCGGTGCCCGCCAGCGCCGGGTAAAGTCGGGCCATGAGAAAAATGCCGGCTTTTACCATGGTGGCCGAGTGCAGGTAGGCTGAGACCGGTGTCGGCGCCTGCATGGCATGAGGCAGCCAGAAGTGGAACGGAAACTGGGCCGACTTGGTGAAAGCACCCAGGAGAATAAGGGTGAGCGCCACCGGATACATGGCGTGGGCCTTGATCTGGTCGCCTGCGGCGAGGACATCGTCGAGCTCGAAGCTGCCGACAATGTTGCCCAGGATCAGTACCCCGGCCAGGAGGGCGAGCCCACCACCCCCGGTGACCGCCAGCGCCATTCGAGCCCCCCGGCGGGCATCCTGTTTGTGGTTCCAGAAACTGATCAGCAGGAACGACGTCAGGCTGGTCAGTTCCCAGAAAATCATCATCAGCAACAGGTTGCTGGACAGCACGATGCCCAGCATGGAGCCCTTGAAGCACAGCAGCAACGCATAGAACTTGCCGACGTTCTCGTGGGCCTTCAGGTAATAGCGGGAGTACAGAATGATCAGCAGCCCGATGATCAGGATCAGCAGGGCAAACAGCAGCGACAGCCCGTCCAGCCGGAAGCTGAACGACAGGCCCACGGCGGGCAGCCACTGGTAGGTATGTAACACCACGCCGCCATCGGCGAGCGTCTGCCAATGTGGAAACAGCGCAGCAAGGGCAATCAGGGCGGGTACTGAAGATGCCACGGCAATCGCCGTTCGCCCTCCCTGGGCAAACAGTGGTGCAGCAATGGCACCCAGGAATGGCAGTAAAACAACCAGCGGTAGCGACATCGCAACCTCGTTATTGGTCTTTTTTTACGTGAGTATTGAAGGCATGTGTGCCTGAGTCTAGTCTCCGGCCGACTGCTGTGCACTGGCTAACCGGTGCTGTACGGCGAGATCGACAGAGTGGATCAGCGGGAAGCGGGTGGATCCGGGAAGTACGGAAGACGTCCCCGGTGCCGCGCGATGTCAGCGGTAACAGGTGGGCGGATTGTACTTGTGCAGCCGAAGGACCTTACGGTCATGGTTGCTCCGTCAGTCAAACTTGAAAACCGATGATACGTGCCCCGTCCCGAAGGTCAAGTCAACTTGCGATTGATCAAGTGTATACTCGAACCAAATTTCCCAGGGACGAATCCCCATGAATTACACCTATCCGACGCTTCTGCGACCACTGGACCTTGGCTTTACCGAACTCAAGAACCGGGTATTGATGGGGTCCATGCACACCGGCCTGGAAGACCGCTTCTGGAACATCCATAAGCTGGCCCGGTATTTCGCCGAACGGGCTGAAGGCGGCGTGGGATTGATGGTGACCGGGGGCTTCTCGCCGAATCTGGTTGGCCAATTGGCGCCCCTGTCCTCGACCATGAACAATCGCGCGACCGCGCTTCTGCACCGCCATGTAACCGGAGCCGTCCACGAAGCTGGCGGCAAGATCTGCCTGCAGTTGCTGCACGCCGGGCGTTACGGGTACCAGCCGCTGATTGTTTCCGCCTCGGCCACCAAGGCGCCAATCAGCCCGTTCAAAGCCCGCGCCCTTTCCTCCCGGGGAGTTGAAAGGCAGATCAACGACTTCGTCAATGCTGCCCGGCTGGCCAAATTCGCAGGCTACGACGGCGTGGAGGTGATGGGGTCTGAAGGGTATTTCATCAACCAATTTCTGTGTGAGCGAACCAATCATCGGAAGGACAAATGGGGTGGGCCTTTCGAAAACCGCATGCGCCTGCCGATTGAAATCGTCCGGCGGATTCGCGAAGCCGTAGGGCCTGAATTCATCCTGATCTACCGCCTCTCCATGCTCGACCTTGTGGAGGGTGGCCAGACCTGGGATGAAATCGTCACCCTGGGCAAGGCAATCGAGCAGGCCGGAGCCACCATCATCAACACCGGGATCGGCTGGCACGAGGCGAGGGTGCCTACCATAGTCACCTCGGTACCCAGGGCCAGCTTTGCGGACGTAACCGCCAAGTTCTATGGCGAGGTGGCAATCCCGGTCTGCACCACCAACCGCATCAACACGCCGGAGAAAGCCGAAGAGATCCTTGCGGCCGGCAAGGCAGACATGGTGTCCATGGCCCGGCCGTTGCTCGCCGACAGTGAGTTCGTGCGCAAGGCACAGCAGGGCCGCAGTGACGAAATCAATACCTGCATTGCCTGCAACCAGGCCTGCCTGGACCACGTATTTCAGGCCAGAAGGGCTTCGTGCCTGGTCAATCCGCGAGCCTGCCACGAGACCGAACTGGTGCTGACGGTTGCGCCTGTGACGAAACGGATTGCGGTGGTGGGTGCAGGGCCGGCCGGTCTGGCCGCGGCGACAACCGCCGCACGTCGAGGACACAGGGTGACCCTTTTCGAGGCAGACAATCAGATAGGCGGTCAGTTCAACTACGCCAAGCGCATTCCGGGCAAGGAAGAGTTCTACGAAACCCTGCGCTATTACCGCCGCCAGATAGAATTGCTGGACATCGACCTGCGGTTGGGTGTCCGGGTGGATGCCGGCACACTGGCCGATGGCGCATTCGATGAAGTGGTGATTGCCACCGGCGTGAAACCCCGAATCCCGTCAATCGACGGTATCGACCACCCCAAGGTGCTGGGTTATCTGGATGTGCTGCGCCATAACAAGCCCGTAGGTCGCACCGTGGCGGTGATTGGCGCTGGCGGCATTGGCTTTGATGTGAGCGAATTCCTGACCCATGACGCCGGCCATCATCCAGAAGACAAGCAGACAGAAGGCGAGCAGCTCAGTATTGGCGATTGGCAGGCGGAGTGGGGCATTCATCCGCAGTTCGAAGGACCGGGCGGATTAGCCGAGCGCCGGCCCGCCCACTCGCCCCGCAAGCTCTATCTGCTGCAGCGCAAAACCGGTAAGGTGGGCGGTGGCCTGGGCAAAACCTCCGGCTGGGTTCATCGAGCCAGCCTCAAACACCGGGAGGTCGAGATGCTCCGCGGCTGCCGCTATGAGCGTATTGACGACCAGGGCCTGCACATTGCCATTCTCGACAAAGACGGCCAAATGACCGGAAACCGCGTACTGGATGTGGACAACGTCATTATCTGTGCCGGGCAGGAACCCCTTCGGGAACTTTTTGACCAGTTATCGGCCTCTGGCGTCAATGCGCATCTGATTGGTGGCGCAGACGTCGCCGAAGAATTGGACGCAAAGCGAGCCATTCGGCAAGGAACGGAAATCGCAGCCCAACTATGATATTACTGATTGCCTTCGCGCTTCTTTCAATAGGTTTCTCTTTTTTGTGTTCGATTCTGGAGGCTGCACTGCTGTCGGTCACCCCCAGCTACATCGCCTCAGTGAAGAAAGAGAAGCCGGAGCTTTTCGCCCGCCTGCGCAAGCTCAAGGACGACGTGGATGACCCGCTGTCGGCCATCCTTACCCTAAATACGGTTGCTCACACCGTTGGCGCCACCGGTGTCGGCGCCCAGGTGACCGTTGTGTTTGGCGAGGCCTGGCTGGGTTTTGCCTCGGCACTGATGACCCTGGCCATCCTCATCTTTTCGGAGATCATTCCCAAGACCATCGGTGCCAAATACTGGCGGGGCATCGCCCCCTACCTGCCCGCCATCCTCGGATTCATGATCAAAGCGCTGCTGCCGCTGATCTGGCTGTCAAAGCAGGTAACCCGGCGTATAGCCCCTGGCGATGATGACACCGATATCCGTGGCGAGATCAGCGCCCTGGCGGAAATTGGCCGGGACCAGCAGGCCCTGGATGAGGACGAGCGCCGCATGATCCAGAACGTGCTCAGATTTCACGAGATCAAGGTCAGCTCGGTGATGACACCGAGAACCGTGTGCAAATACCTGGAACCGGACATAACCGTGGAGCAGTTCCTTGAGCAGGTCCGGAAATCCCCGTTTTCACGGTATCCGGTGATCGACGAAGAGGGTGAGGCCCTTGGCTATCTGCACCGGGCCGATTTGATCAGCCTGGAGCAAGACGTGAACCTGCTCGACCACATGCGCAAAATCATGCGTGTGAAAGGCAATACCAACATTGAATTACTGTTTTCCGACATGCTTCGGGAGCGGCAACACCTGGCCGTGGTCTATGACGAACTGGGCACCTGGCTGGGAATAGTGACGCTGGAGGACATATTGGAGACACTTTTGGGCACTGAAATCATGGACGAAACCGATAACGTCTCCAATCTCCGGCGGTATGCGAAGCAGCGCTGGAGTCGCCGCCTCAAAAAATATAGCTCTGGCCAAAGATAGCCGGAAGGATTAGCGCACCGCTTTCAGTGCATTGGAGATGGCCTCTGCTTCGGCCTCAAGTACCTGACATCGAAGGCTATTTCCCTGTCGAACTGCCTGCTCAATCTGCTTTCTTTTCATGTCATACAGGCGGCTGAGAATATCTGCCTGGCTTTGTCTTACCGGTGCGTTCATGACGGGCCTCCCCATGGTTACACCTGTCGGTATTCTTTACGTTTCCGGCCGCAATATGGCCTACACCTGTCTGGATGCATAACCCGCGCCATCCTGCCCTGGTGCCATTACCTCCCAAAGCGGGCCCTGTACGCCCCTGGAGACAGGCCCGTGTGCCGGCGGAACAACCGGGTAAACGAACTCACATCCTCGTAACCCACCTGCCGGGTGATTTCATCAATAGGTAAACGGGAGCTCTCGAGCTGCTGACGGGCTATCTCGATTCGTAAAATCTGAAGATAGGCATTGGGCGTGTCCCCGGTGGCGGCCTTGAAGCGCCGGATCAGCGAACGTTCCGTGAGACCGGCCACGGTGGCCAGAACCTCCAGGTTGAGGGGGGCGTCAAAGTGGGCATCCAGCCAGTCCTGCAGCCTCAGTATGGCGGCATCGGAATGATATCGACGGGCCTGCAGGGCGCTGTAGGGTGCCTGACTGGTTCGCCCGACATCCAGCACAAACGCCTTGGCAAGTTCCCGGGCAACCTGAGTGCCGGCGTAGCGCTCAACCAGATGAACGCCCAGATCCCACCAGGCCATGCCCCCGCCGGCGCAGGCAATGTGCCCGTCTACCGTTACCAGCCGGTCCGGTTGCAGATCCACCCGGGGGAATCGCTCCCGAAACTGCTGGCTGAACCCCCAATGCGTCGTCGCCATCCGGCCCTCAAGCAACCCCGCCTCGGCCAGCATGAAGGCCCCGGTACAGTTACTGGCCACTCGCACCTGACCGGAACTGACAGCCCCGAACCGGCCCAACCACTCGATCAGCTCGCCATTGCTCGCCAACACCGCCTCGATCGGACCTCCAATGGTAGGAATGACCACCAGATCGTCCGGTTCCGCGCCAGCGGCCAACTCGTTCCAGGCGCCATCCGCCTGAATGGTCAGCCCGTTGATGCACCGGCACGGCACGCCATCCCTGGTCAGCAGTCGGGTGGAAAATTGCGGCGATGGCGCTTCATTATTGATCCGGGCCCAGGTAACCCCGGCCAGCCGGAAAAGATCAATAATGCCGGTAATGGCGCTGGCCAAAGCGCCATCAAATCCAATAACAGAGACGGTTCGCATGCGTACTCCAAAGCAGGCTGCCAGCGGGGTCTTCCCTCCCGGGACTGTCTGCAGCATGGATGCTGCAGCCAAGCGTACATGGATGTATTCACAGCGTGTCCCGGGAGGGAAGACCCCGCTGGTGGCCGTCTGGCAGGCACCGTCTTTCGTGCTGGTGCATGGATCGATGGCATTATTGGCCATAATTGTGTCATAAACGCCGGTTTCCTGGAAAAATCAGTTGTGAGAGGCTGTTGATAACAAACAGGAGACCCAGCATGACCGACACCCTGATCGACCGCCGCGACCTGGCGTTCCAACTCTACGAAGTGCTCGACACCGAGACACTCACCACCCGCGAGCGCTTCAGCGAACACAACCGGGACACCTTCGATGCCGTTATCGAAACCGCCGACAAAATGGCCCGGGAAAAATTTGCCAGCCACAACAGCGCCGCCGACAAAGACGAGCCAAAGTTCGTTAACGGCCAGGTGGACATGCTGCCCGAGGTAAAAGAAGCCTTCGATGCCTATGCCCAGGCCGGCTTCATTGCCGGACGCTACGACTACGAGCTTGGTGGCATGCAACTGCCGGAATCCGTCATGGCGGCCTGCAACGGCTTTTTCACAGCCGCCAACCCGGGCACCGCGGGTTACCCGTTTCTGACGACGGCCGCCGCCAACCTGATCCGAGTCTTCGGCAACGAGCAGCAGAAAGGCATCTACCTGCCGAACATGCTAAGCGGCCGCTTCAGCGGCACCATGGCGCTCACAGAGCCCCACGCTGGCTCCAGCCTGGCGGAAATCCGCACCTCCGCCACACCCACTGACGACGGTCACTACCTGATCAAAGGCGCCAAAATCTACATCTCCGGTGGCGAACAGAGCATCACCGACAACATCGTTCACATGGTGCTGGCCAAGATCAAAGGCGCACCGGCGGGCGTGAAGGGCATTTCCCTGTTCATCGTGCCGAAGTTCCTGGTGGACGAAGATGGCAACCCCACCGAACGCAACGGCGTCAGCCTCGCCGGCCTGATCCACAAACTGGGCTACCGTGGCACCACCTCCACCGCCCTGAGCTTTGGCGACGACGCCCCCTGCCACGGCTACCTGGTGGGCGAGCCGCACCAGGGCCTGAAATACATGTTCCAGATGATGAACGAAGCCCGCCTGGGCGTGGGTTTTGGCGCCGCAGTCATCGGCTACCGGGGCTACATGCACAGCCTGGAATACGCCAAAGACCGCCTGCAGGGCCGCAAGGCCAGCGAAAAGAACCCGGAAAGCCCGCAGGTGCCGATTATCGAGCACGCCGACGTGCGCCGCATGCTGCTTGCGCAGAAGGCCTACAGCGAGGGCGGCCTGGCCCTGTGCCTCTACGGCGCCCGGCTGATGGACGACCAGCATACCCACCCGGACGAACAGAAACGCCTGGAAGCCGGCAAGTTGCTGGACCTGCTCACCCCGGTGATCAAGGCCTGGCCGTCTGAATACGGCCCCAAGGCCAACGACCTGGCAATCCAGGTCTACGGCGGTGCCGGCTACACCCGCGAATACCCGGTGGAACAATGCTGGCGCGACAACCGCCTGAACCCCATCCACGAAGGCACCAACGGCATCCAGGCCCTGGACCTGCTGGGCCGCAAGATCTGGCAGGACCAGAGCCACGGCCTGCAATTGCTGATGCAGGAAATGCAGGTGGATCTGCAAGCGGCCACCACCGACCGCTGCCAGCAATGGGCCTTGTCCCTGAGTGAAACCCTGCAGCAGGCGGTGAAGGTTACCCAGAGCCTGGGCAAATCACTGATGGAAGGCGATCCGGACCGTACCCTGGCCAACGCCTCCTGCTATCTGCATCTGTTCGGCCACATCATGGTGGCCTGGATGTGGCTGCGACAGGCCAACGCGGCCGCCAAGGCCCTGGCTTCGGCCAATACCGACGACGAGCGCAACTTCTACCAGGGCAAATTGCAGGCGGCCCAGTATTTCTTCCACTGGGAACTGCCCACCGTAGCCCAGGACCTGGTACTGCTGCGCAACCAGGACGACACCTGCCTGAATATGAAGGCAGAGTGGTTCTGAGCCCGTTTGCAGACTGAGAATTCGGGTGGTTGCACGCCCGGCTGGCAGGCCTTTCCGGGACACGCCGCAAGTACGTCCTTGTAGGCTCGATCGGGCCATCCCTGGCCCTCAACGGTCCCGGAAAGGCCTGCCAGCCGAACGCGCCCGTGCGTCAGCGCAATTCGCTGAACAGACATAAACACCACTCTGGCTGCTCGAAATAAGGAAAATGCGTTCGGGTATAACTGCCTTAGTGGGAGCGCGAGCGACGGGGAACGTCTTCCGGGACCGTCTGTGGCCATGGATGGCCACAGCCGAGCGCACAGGGATGTGCTTGTAGCGTGTCCCGGAAGACGTTCCCCGTTGATCGTGCCAACGCCAACACATGCAGGCTACAAGCCTGAACATGAGGATAAGTCCATTGTCACTGGTTAATGTCGAAAAGAGAGACCACGTACTGCTGATCGGCCTGAACCGGCCGGAAAAAATGAACGCCATGAACCGCGAGATGTACCACCAGATCGCGGCGGCCTATTACCAGCTTGAGAACGACCCGGAACTGCGAGTCGGATTGATGTACGCCGAGGGCGACCACTTTACCAGCGGCCTGCAGCTCGACGACTGGGCTGGCGTGTTCGCCAACGGCAAAGGCATCGAGCCGGGAGAAGGCGAACTGGATCCATTCCATATCACCGGCCCCGGCCTCAGCAAACCCGTGGTGTTTGCCGCCCAGGGCATCTGCTTTACCTGCGGCGTGGAAATGATGCTGAACACCGATGTGCGCGTGGCGGCCAAAGGTACTCGCTTCGCGCAGTTGGAAGTCAAACGCGGCATCTTCGCCTGCGGCGGCGCTACCATCCGCCTGCAGCGGGAAATCGGTTGGGGCAACGCCCAGCGTTACCTCCTGACAGGCGACGAATGGACGGCTGACCAGGCCTACCACTGGGGTCTGATTCAGGAACTGGTGGAGCCCGGTGAACAGTTCAAGGTGGCTTTGGAGATCGCCGGAAATATCGCCAAGGCCGCGCCTTTGGGGGTTCAGGGCAGTCTGAGATCCTCCAAAATCGCCGTGAGCGAAGGCCAGGAAGCTGCCAAACAGCGCTTGTTCCCGGACCTTCAGCCGGTGATGGCCAGTGAGGATGTCAAAGAAGGAATCCAGTCGTTTCTGGAAAGAAGGGACGCGGTTTTCAAGGGCAAGTAACCGACACACGAGCCCAGCAAAAACTCCGATTGAGAGCCTCAGTCGCGCCGGGCTATTCTCGACTGTTGCACCAAAAGTCTGGGCAGCCGACCGGGGATCTTCCGTCCGGGAGTGTGAGCAGCAGGGATGCTGCGATCAAGCCCCCATGGATGGGTTCACGGCGTCTCCCGGACGGAAGATCCCCGGTTGGATGCAGGCTCACGGACGCAAAGGCTGGGGCCTGCGTTTGCGGCCAACCAACATCAGGCCGCCGCGGACTTCCCGGATTCGCGCCGAGCCTTCGCCTCGGCGGCCACCTCCGCCGCATAATCCGCATACTTGGCCATCAACTCCTCCCGGCGATCCGGATCCCAGTTGATTTTGCTCAGATCGCCCTCGTAGTGGTCAATCACCCGCTTGTCCATGGTCTCGTACCACCACTGCGGCAGATAGGCCGGCAACAGCATCGACGCGTAGCCGCCGGGTAGCTGCGGTGCCTTTTCGAAGTGGCGAAGGGCCTGGTAGCTGCGTTGTGGATGGGCGTGGTGGTCCGAATGCCGCTGCAGCTGATACAGGAACAGGTTGGTTACCACGTGATTGCTGTTCCAGCTGTGCTCCGGCTTTGTTCGCTCATATTTGCCGTTCTCGTCCTTCTGGCGCAGCAGCCCGTAATGCTCGATGTAGTTCACGCTCTCCAGCAGACTGGCCCCGTACACCGCCTGGGCCGCCAGGAAAGGCACCGCCCTGGGGCCGCACACCAGAGTGGTGGCGCCGAAGAAACCCGCGCTCATGGCCCAGCCCTGCAGCAGCTCATTATCCAGGCTCCAGAAGCCCTTGCCCTTCCGGGCCAGGCGAGCCTTTTCAATCTTGATGGAGGATTTGATGCCGCCCAACACCGTGCGCGGCAGGAACTTCCAGAAACTTTCGCCCATGCGGCTGCTGGCCGGATCCTCGGGGGTGGCGACGCGTTTGTGGTGGCCGAAGTTGTGCTCCACCACAAAATGGGTGTAGCCGGTGGGTGCCAGGGCTGCCATGGCCAGCAGCTTGTTCAGCCTGTTGGACTTGTGGCCCAGTTCGTGAGCGGTGTTGATGCCGACGCCATTGATCGCGCCCACCGTCAGGGTCAGGCCGATCTTGTCCTCCAGAGGCGTGTTCTTGCGGCTGGCCAGCCAGGCGCCCATGAACGTCATCACGTACTGGGTGGGGATGAAGGCTTTCACAATCCGGTCGTAGTATTTGTCCTGCTCCAGCGTCTTCACCGCCGACTCGGGCGGGTTGCTTTTGTCCTCGCCGATGGCGCGGTCCAGAGCCGGAATGATGCCGTGTACGAGGGCGGGGCCGGTCCAGGCGAGGGCCTTCAGTTTTTTGGGGGCCAGCGCGTAACCGGTCAGGGCCGCCAGGCCGATACCGGGCAGGGCCGGGCCGAGCAGCCACATATACCGCTTGGGGTCTTTCCAGGCGTGTGATTCCGTTGTCTGTTCCGGGGTTGGCATCACCTTGTGCGATTCCAGATTGTCACGGGTTTTGGCGTTCATGGTTCTCTCCCATCAGGTAGGCGTTCTTGAAATTTATGTCGGACAATCTGGCAATGCAACAACCGGCGATAGCGAGTCGGCAGCTTGGCACAAAATGACAATCGTGGCCGAGGAGGGTGGTTTGCGGTTCGGTTTTTGGCGAAAACGGGTTTTCTGGACCAGACTCAAAACAAAACAAGAACCAGGGAAGAACCCGCAATGTCTCGAGTTTCCTCCGCTACAGCCTCATGTTCCGCCAGGGCCATGCTGGTCGAGTACCTGACCTCGGGACGGCTCGCCGAAGTGGTTTACCGCGATGGTGCCGGGCAGGTCTGCCAGGTGCACGATGTGATCCGTGACTTTTGCAGCCGTGCCGGCAAGGATTTTCTGCTGCTGGGGCGGGGGGTGATGTTGCCCTTCGACCACGTGATTACCATCGATGGCCAACTGCTGGCCGATGGAGTGCCTTAGCCTTAGGCAGCCGGCTAACCAAAGGGTAATCGCCCCGTAATTGCTTTCCTTTGTAGGCCGGCCGTACCCTGACCCGCGTTGTAAACACTGACCAACAGAGGGAAATGGTATGAACAGGCTCGCATTGAGTACGCTTTTGATCGTTCTGACGCTTGGGCTTGCCGCATGCAGCTCGGAGGACAACGAAGGTGTGGACGTTGAACAGGCGGCGGACAACGCTGGCGACATGATGGACGACGCGGCGGATTCCGCGGAAGAAACCATGGAGGAAGCGACCGGCCAGGATGAAAGCGCCATGGGCGAACTCCAGGAGGGTGCGAAAGAAGCCGGTGAGGCCATGGGCGAGGCGGCTGAAGAAACCGGCGATGCCATGGAAGAAGGCTACGAGGAAGCCACCCAGCAGTAAGGGCTGTCCGCCCCGCCCGGGCAGTTCGGGCGGGGCGACCCCGGCGCCGATTATTCTGTAAAGGAATGTTAACGGTTTTGTCTTTTTAACGTCTGCTATCTGTCACATTGCTCGCCGACACTGGCCTCTCAACAACACAGACCCGCTGTTTTGAGAGAGGCGAATCCATGGCCAAGCATCACCTTGATTCCAACTATCTGGACCCGAACTACGAGCCGGTAGTCAACCATTCCGGCAACCTTCCGTTCCGTGAAATTCTGGCAGCCCGCATGCAACGTCGCACCGTGATGAAGGGCAGCGTGGGTGCCGCCCTGGCAAGCGTCATGGGTGTTGGCCTGGCTGGCTGCGGCAGTGACAGCAACGGCGGAGGCACCACAACCGGCAACGCCGCCAACACCCAGCTGGGTTTCAAGGCCGTTGCCACTTCCAGCGCCAATGAGGTCGTCGTTCCGGAAGGCTACTCCGCCCGGCCTTTCCTGCCCTGGGGCACGCCGATTACCGGCTCCTACCCGGCCTACAAGCCGGACGGTACCAACACCGGTGCCGAGCAGGAGCAGCAGATGGGCATGCACCACGATGGCGTGCACTTTTTCCCGATTGATCTTAAGGCCGGCGGCAACAGCTCCAGCGAAGGCCTGCTGGTGATGAACCATGAGTACATCAACCAAAGTGAAATCCATCCCACAGGGCCTAACTACGTGGCTGGCGAACGCCCTGCAGACGAAGTGCGCAAGGAAATCGCAGCTCACGGCGTGTCGGTTGTTCACATCAAACGCGATACCGAAGGCACCTGGGACATCGTCTTCGGCAGCCCGTTCAACCGTCGCATCACCGGTAACACCGAAATGGACATTCGTGGTCCGGCCCGCGGCTACAGCAAGCTGGTGACCAAATACAGCACCGACGCCACCGAAACCCGGGGCACCCTGAACAACTGCGCCATGGGCCCGACGCCCTGGGGCACCTACCTGGCGGCGGAAGAAAACTGGCACGGTTACTTCGCGAACAGCGATGCCAACCAGCCCAGGGAACAGGTGCGTCATGGCGTGGGCAGCTCCAGCCGGTACGACTGGGAGTTGGCGCAGGGCGGAGCGGATCAGTACATCCGCTTCAACGTTACACCGGGCACGGGTACGGCAACAGACGACTACCGCAATGAAGCCAACACTTACGGCTACATGGTGGAAATCGACCCCTTCACACCGGAGAGCAAGCCCCAGAAGCGCACCGCCCTGGGCCGCTTTGGCCACGAAGGCGTGATCTTCGCACCGGTGACCGAGGGTGAGCCGGTAGTCTGCTACTCCGGCGACGACTCCCGCTTTGAATACATCTACAAGTTTGTGTCCGCCAAGCCCTACTACGCGGCCACCGCCGGCGGTTACCTCCTGGACGAAGGCACCCTGTACGTCGCTCGGTTCAACGACGACGGCACCGGCGACTGGCTGCCTCTGGACCTGAATAATGCCGACTTCAAGGCCAAGGTAGACGCCGCTGTTGGCACGACCGTCAGCGACATTGTCTTCGATGGCTTCGAGAACCAGGCCGACGTTCTGGTCAACACCCGGCTGGCTGCCGACATTGCCGGCGCCACGCCCATGGATCGTCCCGAGTGGGGCGCCGTGGATCCCAACTCCGGCCAGGTCTATTTCACCTTGACCAACAACAGTCAGCGTACTGAGGCCCAGGTCAACGCGGCCAACCCGAATGCTGAGAACCGGACCGGCCACATCATTCGCTGGAGCGAAAACGGCGATGATTTCACGGCCACCGGCTTCGATTGGGACATCTTCGTGTTTGCCGGTGAGCAGGGCACGGAAACCGTGGTGGATGATGAGGTGATTGTGTCACTGACCGACGACAACATCTTCAACAGCCCGGATGGCCTCTGGTTTGACTACAACGGCCGCCTCTGGATCCAGACCGATGGCTCCGATGCCGCGCCTTATCAGAACAACATGATGCTGGCCGCCAACCCCGAAACCCGTGAGATCAAGCGTTTCTTCGTAGGGCCCGTGGGCTGCGAGGTCACCGGTGTAACGTCCACCCCGGATGTGAAAACCATGTTCGTCAACATCCAGCACCCGGATGGCAACTGGCCGGACGCCAGCCAATCCCGTCCCAGGGATGCGACTGTGATCGTTACCCGTGACGACGGTGGCGTTGTCGGCGCCTGATTCCGGCCAGTCCCGCGGCAACTGACAGACCGCAAACCTGGCGCTTCTGGTTACAGAGTGCGTCGGGTTTGCGGCTTTTTGTTTCAGAAATACTTTTCCCTGCCGATACCTGTGTTAAATACACTAAAGTATGAGTTATTAACTCACATCAATTCTTTAGTCTCCGCAATGGCCTTAAATAAAAGATGCTTATAAAAGCAATTATAAATAAGAGGTTGCTATGGGATTGTTGGATCGTAGGTCGATTCTTTGGGGGGTGGCGATTGCGATTGTCGTGGCGGTCGTCTGTGCGGTGGGGGCGCCCATGGTAGGTCTGGAACCGGTATCGGTGTTGATCGGCCTGCTCGTAGGACTGGCCGTGGCAGCAGGATTCCTGATTGTCCGCGTTCTGGAACCGACGGAGCGGGGCCTTCATGCCCTGAATGATGGCTCGCTGGCGGAAAATCATCCGCTGTACGATCAGTGCGCCCAATTGCTGGCGGATGCCAGGGCTGGTCGCGCGCTGGTGGAAACCCTGGCAGGCAGTGCCGATCGGAACGCTATTTCCGCGGCCCAGGTGTCGTTTGCAGCGGATCAGCTCAAGCTGCGGCTGGATCGGCAGGTGGAGGAAACCGCCCAGATGGCCGACTACGCAGGCCAGATTACTGAGACGGTGCGGGAGTCCTCGGAGCAGGCCGCCGATGCTGCCACCATGGCCCTGCAGAACAAACAGGTGAGTACCGAAGGCCACGATGCGCTGATGTCGGCCATCAGCAGTGTGCGCGCCGTGCACGAGCAGTCTGGTGAGAACCTGCGACTGATCCAGGAACTGAATGAAAAATCCAACCGGATTCAGGGTGTAACCACCACCATCCAGGGTATCGCCGAGCAAACCAACCTCCTGGCGTTGAACGCCGCCATTGAGGCCGCTCGCGCCGGCGACCAGGGGCGGGGCTTTGCGGTGGTGGCGGACGAGGTTCGGCAACTGGCCGGGCGCACGGCCCAGGCCACCGGCGAGGTGGCCGAAACCCTCGAGGAAATCCGCTCCGATACCACGTTGATTGTTTCCCGGATCGAGGAACTGGCCCAGAGCATTGAGCAGGGGCTGGCTTCGGTGGAGAGCGTGGGTGGTCGCCTTGAGCAGATCAGCGAGCAGTCCGACCGGGTGCAGCAACAGGTCGCCCGCATCGCCGAAATTGACCAGAACAACGAGCAGAGTCTGGCCCAGGTGTTTTCAGCCATCGAGACCGTGCGAGACCAGATATCGGAAAGCGATAGCAGCGTCTCGGCGCTGGCGGAGCAGGCGGCAACGCTGATGGAACTGGCGGAAAAAGCCAACGCCTCGTTTGCGCTGAACAGTGACGCCAGCTATCACCGTATTTTCTACGATCACGCCCGCACGGGCGCCGAGCAGATCGGCCAGCTGTTTGAGCAGGCAATCCGGGACGGCAAGCTCTCCGAGAGTGCGCTGTTTGACCGGGAGCGCAAGCCGATCGCCAATACCCAGCCGCAGAAATACGCGAGCAGTTTCGATCAGTTTACCGATCAGTACCTGCCGGCTGTTCAGGAGCAGGTCAAGAATGCCCATGAGGCAATCGTGTTTGCCATTGCCTGCGCGCCCGACGGCTATGTTCCCACCCACAACCGGGATTTTGCCCACGCTCCAACCGGCAATCCGGAGGTGGATCTGGTGAAAAGCCGCAGCAAGCGCCTGTTCAACGACCGCACCGGTATCCGCTGTGGTACCCACAAGGAAACGATGTTGCTGCAGACCTATCGCAGGGACACTGGAGAGATCATGCACGATCTGTCGGTTCCCATCTTTGTGAACGGTAAGCACTGGGGCGGCTTCCGCCTGGGCTACCGTCCGGACAATCACTGACGCGGCCGTCAATCCGGTTCGCCAGGGCTATGGTAGACTTTCTGTGACCGTTACAGAGGAGCTATGCCTTGACTGAACCGGAGTACATTCCCGCCGATTCGGATCCGGCGTCCCGCCGTACAGATCCGGCCCGGAACCTGGCCGTTGTCGTCTACATCCTCCAGGCCCTGTCATTCTTCGTGGGCGGTGTGACCGGCCTGGTTGGCGTGATTATCAACTACGTCAAGCTCGACGACGTTCGCAACACCTGGGTCGAGCGGCATTTCCGCTGGCAGATCCGGACCTTCTGGATCGGTCTGTTGTGGACCGTCATCGGCATTGTCACCACGCCGCTGATCATTGGCTGGTTCATCCTGCTCGGTATCTCGATCTGGATTATCTACCGCATTGTCAAAGGAGCGCTGGCCCTGAATGATGGCAAGGCGCCTTCCTGATCTGGGGGCCATGCCTTCCTACGCAATCCTCTCTCGCCGCTCGAGTGCCGATGGCGCCTGGTGGGTCGTATCAATGTGGTTGATTGGATTGATGCAAGGTGGAAAGAGGCCGTCCGCCTTGTAAAACCCTGTAAAAAAAACACCTTGGCCTGTTATGACAGTTACCCGCGCCTGCTCCCCTTCCTTTTTTGTATCAGTCTGTAAATCTCTGTAAATCCGAAAAATTTTCAAGGCGACTCTGAGGGTGGCCTGCTTCTCTGATCAATCTGACATTACCCCTATGTAATTCAGGCCATCGTGCCCCTTCGGACTTTTCCCTGACTATCGCGAGCACGTCCTGTCGAGACGTGGAACAAGACTTTAAAGGGGCAAAAGGGAATGAATTACAAAACAAGATGGCCAAAGACCTTATTACTTTCCTGCTTGGTCGCGGGGTGCAGTTTAACGGGGTTGGCGGGCGGCGCCGCAGCCGAGACCCGGCAGGCACGCAGCGACCTCTCGCTCATGGGCGTTTACATCGAGCCCGATAGCCAGCGCACTGACAAGTACGGCACGGCCTTCCGCGCCACCTACGGCAAGCGGCTGAGCGAGTCCTGGTGGCTGGAGCCCACCCTGTTTTCCGGTGTTATCGAGGCGGGCCGCACTGGTCTGACCGACTACTACCAGCAGGGTGCCGGCGTCGACTTCAGCTATCGCTTGCCCGGCGAGCGCACCTTCACACCCTTCGGCCTGATCGGGGCGGGTGTTTCCCGTAACGATGTGGCCAACCATTCCGACAGTGAATTCGGCGGCTACGGCAACCTGGGCCTTGGTGTGCTGACATCGGCGATCACGGATTCCGGTCTGAGGCTGCGCGCGGAAGTGCGCTACGTGTACGACACCTTCGACGACGGTCTTTCGGACGTTCACCTCGCTGCCGGCATTACGCTGCCCATCGGCACCACTCGTTCCCAAGTAGTGGAAAAAATCCGGTACATCGAGAAACCGGTGGTGATTGAAAAAGAGAAGCTGGTGGGAATGGCCGATTCCGATTCCGACGGCGTTGTCGATGGCGTCGACCAGTGTCCGAACACCCTGGAAGGGCTCCAGGTCAACGCCGTTGGCTGTGTCGAGACTGACCGGAAGCAAAGCGTGGTGCTGTCGGGGGTTTCCTTCGAATTCAATTCCGATCGTCTGACGGCCAACGCCAAGGACATTCTCGCCAAAACCGCCGACGCCCTGCGTGGACAGCCGGACCTCCGTGTCGAGCTCGCAGGCCACACCGACAGTGTCGGCTCTGCCAACTACAACCAGCAGCTTTCGCAGAAGCGCGCCGATGCCGTCCGGAATCACCTGATTGATTCCGGTATAGCACCAGAGCGGCTGGTTGCCAACGGGTATGGCGAGTCCAGGCCTGTCAGGAGCAACAGCTCGGAAGAGGGAAGGGAACGCAATCGTCGCGTTGAATTCAACGTGATCCAGGATTCAGAAGCGGAGTAATCGCCATGGAAACCAAAACAATGAAAACAATGATGTTAGTGGTCTTTATTGCATTGCTGGGTCTGGCCGGGTGTCGCTCCGACAGCGCCCTGGTCACAGAAGCCTTCGGGCCCGCAAACCCGTTGTTTGACCAGGACGGGGACGGTATCCCGGATAATGAGGATTCCTGCCCGTCAGTTGCCAATTCGGGTAACGACGCTGATGCCGATGGCATAGACGATGCCTGCGACAAGTCGGTTGGCGGCTCCTCTGATATCGATGGAGATGGAGTGCTGAACGGCTCGGATAACTGTCCGACCATCGCCAACCCGAGCCAGCGAAACAGGGATGCTGATCTGACCGGCGACGCCTGTGACACCGACGCCGACGGCGACGGAGTGGCTGACAAGATTGCCAACAGTGATGGCTCATTCTCGGTGAAGAGCGTTGCCAGTGGTGGTGACAACTGCCCGCTCGTGCCCAATGACGGCCAGGCCGATTTTGACGGTGATCAGGTGGGCAATGCCTGCGACACCGACACCGACGGAGATGGCATTAATGACAAGACGGATAAAGGCGATGGCTCCTTTGAGTCGCTTGCGGCCTCGGACGGTGGCGATAATTGCCCACTGTTTGCCAACCCCGACCAGGCCGATGCCGATGGCAACGGCGTGGGCGATGCCTGCGAGACCGATTCAGACGGTGACGGACTGCCCGATGGCGCCGACAATTGCCCGAGCATCGCAAACCCGGGTCAGGAAGATCTGGATAATGACGGCGAGGGCAATGCCTGTGATGCCGACACCGACGGCGACGGAATTGCCGATGACAATGCCCTGGGCCAGCCGCTGGACAACTGCCCGCTGGTGGTGAATCCGGACCAGGCGGATACCGATGGCGACGGCATTGGCGACGTCTGCGATCTGGTGAACGACAATGAATACGCGTGCGGTGTAGAGGGTCAGCCATTCACGCCCATGCTGGCCAGCGATACCGATATCAAGGCTGAAGCCTCGAAAGACCTGTCCGGTTGCCTCCTGGGGTTGGGATTGATTTGCGAGGTGCAGGATCCGGCGAATGTGGTTGACGGTGACCTCACAAACACCGCGACTCTGCAGAACACCGACCTGCTCGGATTATCGACCAGCCGGCTTAAAGTGGCCGCCACAACCGGCTTTGCCTACCCTGGCGCCAATGCTCTGGGCATTGCCTTCAATGAGAGTCCTCAGGTGTTGCAGGCAGATCTGCTCGGTGGCGACCTGATCGTGCGAACCAGCCTGAACGGCGTTATTCAGGAGGAAAGTACCGGCGAAGGGCTGCTGGATCTGGATTTGCTGGGGGCGTCCGGCGTGCTGGGCGGTACCTCAACCAGCTTCCTGGTGTTTCAGACCGAGAAGCGCTTCGACTCGGTGGTTATCGAGTTTGCGCCCTCGCTTCTGTCGCTCCTTAACGAGGTAAACGTTCAGGCAGTGTGTGCCAGCAAGACAGACCTGGCGGTTGACTGACGCAGAACCGCCTGTCATTTCAACCGCAAACGACACAGGGCCGCATCCGCGGCCCTGTGTCGTTCAAGACGAATCAAAGGTAGCTGACGTAGGTGAGCGCGGAGACGCCCAGAAGACAGAGGAGGGAGGCGAGCATCAGCTTAATACCGGGGGCCAGCAGTACCACGTCTTCGGCATTATCCCGCTGACTGGTGGGCCGCAGACCGTTCACGAGGCCACCGCCATCGACAGACCCAGTTCTTTTGCTTCCAGGCAGTCGCAACAGTTGGATCGCTGGCAGGTTTCGGCATCGTGGATGTGCATCCGGGCAGTTGCCGGACCTGTTCGTGGGTTCAGCCCGCGATAGAGCCGGATGTGTCTCTGCAGGGCGTGGGCCGCCTCCTGCCTGGAGGCGAAAGGCCCCAGATCCATCTGTTCCCGGGTTTTGACATACCATCCCAGTACCGTTCGTACCAGACGACCTTCCTGCTGTTTCGCGACTGCTCTGGTTTCTGCACGCATGGATCTGCCCTTGATAAAGAAACGACCGTTCAGTGGACACGTCCCTGTGAACTGCTGCAAAGCATCCTTACGGTAGCAACGGAAGAGTCGGCAAAAAGGTTCCTTCTTTTTTTCAGATAATCCGCTTTTTTCAGGTGCTGTCTTTTCTACCGACAGTTCGGCGTATCCGATCAGTCGCCGGTCACCTCTTTGAGGCGAACGGCACTGAACATCCCGGCAAGCCCCATGAGCCCCAGAACCAGTATGACAGCCACCTCGGAAACCATTGAGACAAGCGCGGTGAGGCCTCCGGTGGCCAGGAGCAGAAACCCGATCACCGTGTTGCTCACCGCCGTGTAATCGGTGCGCTTGTTGCCGCCGGCCATATCCACCAGATAGGTTTTCCGACCGAGCCGCACGCCGGCATGGGCAATACTGAGTACAAAAAAGGCGATCGGGTAGAACCACACACTGCCAATATCGGGCCCGGTAATCAGGGCAACCGTGGCCACCAGCAGGCACACCCCGCTGGACATGGCCGCGCCGCGTATCATCACCCGGCGCGAAGAGGTGTCGGCCGCCCAGCCCCAGAAGCTGGCGCTTAGCGAACTGGCAAGGCTGCTGGCCAGCAGGAACACACCCAGCATCCAGCCGATGTCCGTTTCCTGCTGGGCGAGTACCACAAAGTAGGGGGCGGCCAGCGCTGAGCAGAGTAGCAACGCCCGAGTGATCACGAAGTTGCGGAAGGGGACGTCATCCCGCAGCAATGACAGGCTGCGAAAAGCTTCGGTAATGGCATTGCCACCGCCGCCGGTCTCGCCGTCGTATTCTTCCACATTGGCAAACAGAAGGCCGGCAATTACCCACAGTGCAGCCGCCAGAAGCAGGAGCAGGGTGTAGAATGCGACCCCCGGGTCGCCGCGCTCCCAGAACAACAGGGCCGTAAGTACCACCGTGGCGCTGCCGCCGATGGTTGAGGCGAGGCCGGAAAGCCGGCCGCGACGGGTCTTTGGAATGCATTTTCCCTGCACGTCTTTCATGGACACGGAACAGAAGCCTCGTGCCAGGGAAAACAGCACCAGCGAAGCGATAATGCCGTAGCCTGCCGGGTAGCTTTCCAGAAACCAGACGCTTGCGGCCATGCCGACAACACTCACAGCCTGGCCGAAGCTGCCCAGCGTCCAGAACCACTTGCGCACCGCCTTCTGGCGTACCCAGGCCGCAATCACCATCTGCGGCACCAGCGAGCCGGATTCACGAATCGGAACCAGCCAGGCCACCAGCGCTGGGGCTCCGATGGCACTCATCAACCAGGCCAGAACGGTTTTTGGACTGATCAGCAGGTCACCCAGTTTGGTCAGCACGTTGCTTGCGAGGATCAGGAAAAAGTTGCGCGGCACCTCTCGGCAGGCCTCCTCCGGGATGTCCTTGCATACGCGCGCATCCTCCTCGTTGGCTATGAGGCTGTATAAGCGGTCGATGGTTTCCTTTTTTGCTTCGTTTGCTGCCGGCAAGCCCGGTTCCTCCAGTGAGAAATGCGCAAGAATACCAATACGAAAGGGTAACCTTAAATGCAGCTTACGTGGCGCCTTCCGGATTGGACCAGAGCAGCACGGTCGCCAGGTGCCAAGTGGCGGCGGCCGAATAAGCCCCTTGCCCCGCGCAGGGTAGATCGGGCCTAATACCCGGGCAATCAGGGAGTACGCCATGCTGAGTTACCTTCACGGCTTCCATGCCGGAAACTTTGCCGATGTCCAGAAACACGGGGCCCTGAGTCTGGTCCTTTCGATGATGCAGTCAAAAGCCTCCGGGATTGCCTGCTTTGATACCCACGCCGGCAGTGCCCTGTACGACCTGCACAGTGAGCGGGCACGGAAGACTGCCGAGGCAGACTCGGGTATCCAGAGAGTGTGGCAGGCCCGCGCGAGCCTGACATCACCGGACTGGCAGCCGTTGCTGGACATCCTGGCCCAGTGTAACCAGGGCCAGGACGGTCTGGTGAACTACCCTGGCTCTCCGGCCTGGTTCCGGCAATGTTTACGCCCCCAGGACGACCTGACCGCGTTCGAGTTGCATCCGGCCGAAGGCGAGCATCTCGCGCAGTGGGCAGGCTCCGGGCGTCTCCGGGTGATCCGCCAGGATGGGCTCGCGGGTCTGCTGCGGCACCTGCCGCCACGACAGCCGCGCTTGCTGGTGCTGATCGATCCTTCCTATGAGGTCAAGACCGAGTACCAGGAAGTGGCAAGGACCCTGGAGAAAGCCTGGCAGAAGTGTCGCCATGGCGTGTACCTGATCTGGTACCCGATCCTGGCCAGTGGTGCCCACGAGGCACTGACATCGGCTGTGAAGACCGGCGGTGTACACAAGGTCCTGACATCCGAGGTCCGCCTGCGCAAGCCGCCGGAGCGGGGCATGACAGGTTCGGGCCTGCTGGTTGTCAATCCGCCCTGGGGCTTTGACACTCGCTTCACTGCCATGCTCAATGACGTGGCCGGGGATCAGGTGCTGAATCTTTCCCATCACATGGACTGGCTGGTACCGGAATAGGAGGCCGAGATGAAGAATCAGAAACAGGCCATGCTCTATGGCCTTGGTACGGTGTTGCTGTGGTCCACGGTTGCCACCGCCTTCAAGCTGGCCCTGAGGGACCTGGCGCCGGTGCAGATGCTGTTGATTGCCGTGGCCGCCTCCGTCCTGGTCATGGCCATTATCCTGATGCTGCAGGGGCGTTGGCATCTGGTGTTCTCGCTGAGCAGGCAGCAATACGTCCAATCCATCGGCATGGGCCTGATCAATCCCTGCCTCTACTATTTTTTCCTGTTCGGCGCCTTTGACCGGTTGCCGGCCCAGGAGGCGCAGCCGCTCAATTACACCTGGGCCCTGGTGCTGGCCTATCTGTCCGTGCCCTTTCTGGGTCAGCGGCTGCGGCGGCTCGATATCATTGCGGGGCTTGTGTGCTATGCCGGTGTGGTGGTGATCGCCACTCGAGGCGCGGTTACCTCGCTGAGCTTCGAGGACCCCATCGGGGTTTCCCTGGCACTGGGCAGCACGGTCATCTGGGCTTCCTACTGGATCATTGCCACCCGCGATACCCGGGACCCTGTGGTGGGGCTGTTCCTGAATTTCCTGTTTGGCCTGCCGGTCATCGCGGTGATCTGCTGGTGGACCGAGGGGCTGGACTTTGCACTCGGGACCTCTCTGGCGGCAGCGCTTTACGTGGGGGTGTTCGAGATGGGCATTGCCTTTGTGCTCTGGTCCTACGCCATGAAAAAGGCGGAGAACACCTCCAAGGTGAGCAACCTGATTTTTATTTCGCCCTTCCTGTCACTGGTGTTTATCTACTTCATCCTGGGCGAGCACATTCTTTATTCCACCTACATCGGGCTGGTATTGATCATGGCCGGGTTGTGGCTGCAACAGCGCAGGGTCAAGGCCAGGGAAGAGGCGCTGGTTGATGGCGGGTGAGTGGTTCGTCTACATGGTGCGGACAGCCCAGGGCGCGCTCTACACCGGCATTACCACGGATGTCGAGCGGCGGTTCGGTGAGCACCAGGCGGGCGCCCCCAGGGGCGCCCGCAGTCTGTGGGGCAAAGGCCCGCTGGAGCTGGTGTTCAGAGCTCCAGCCGGGGACCGGAGCCGGGCGTCCAGACTGGAGTGGCAGATCAAACAGTGGCCCAGGGCGCGCAAGGAAGCCCTGGCCCGGGGTGAATTCAGTCTGCCAGATGACGTCTGATGTGCTCGCCGGCGCGGGACATGGCCGCGGTGGCCCGATCCAGTTGACCACTGTGCACCTGAAACACGTGCCACAGGCTGTTATACACCTCCAGCCGCAAGTCCCCATCAGCTTCGGCAGCCTTCCGGGCGAGGCGCTCGGCGTCGTTCAGCAGGATTTCCTCGCTTCCGGCCTGGATCAGCATCGGTGGCAGGTCTCCCAGATCCCCGAAGATTGGCGATACCAGTGGATGGCTCAGCGGTGTGTCACCGGCATAGAGTCTGGCGGCCTTTGAGGTCCACGCCGCCTGCAGTACCGGTTCCCGTTCCGGCGCATAGAGATGCTCCTGGGTCAGGTCGACCCAGGGCGAGAACACCGTCAGGGACGAGGGCAGCGGCTGCCCACGGTCACGCAGTCGCATGGCCAGGGCCAGAGCCAGGCCGCCACCGGCGGAATCCCCCGCAACGGCGATCTGCTCGGGCCTGAAGCCCGCCTCAAGCAACGCCAGCCAGCAGGCTTCGGCGTCGTCCAGTGCGGCGGGAAATGGGTGCTCAGGCGCCAGCCGGTAGTCCGGTGTCAGTACCGTACAGCCACTGGTTTTGGCGAGATGGCCGGTAATGCCACGATGGGTTGCGGAGGAGCCGATGATGTAACCGCCGCCATGCAGGTAGAGCACGGCGCCCCGGGAGTCGGAACCAAAGGTGGCACGGGTGGCGGGTACCGTAGCCAGCGTGGTTTCCTCGAACCTGGCGCCACGGGGCGGGAACGAGCTGCGATAGGCCTGGCGGATGATTCTTCTCTGAACCGGCACCGGAATGGCCGGGTGGAGCATCGGCCGGACCAGGCGATTCATGGTCTGGCGCAGGGCCGTCTCCAGAAGCTGCTGCAACATCTGTGTCTTTACTCCGCTATGGGTTAGGATTGAAGGCCGAATTCAGGAACTCATTCATAACAGGCGTTTAACTCTACGTGTACTGGAAAACGGATACCATAGAAATACCGGATTGGGACAGACACTCACTCCTGGAGCGGTTGGAGCCGTTTGATCCGGACCGTCCACGGGAGCTCAGCGCCGAAATGGTGGAATACTGCCGTTTCTATGGCCTCGACCTCTGGGTTGAGCACCCTGGTGTGAATTACCACCAGGGTTACGCCAAGGCCGGTGGCCATGAAGTGATGGTTCATTATTTCCGTCTTCCCGATTCGCAACCGCAACGGGGTACGGTGTTCATTCTCCACGGTTATTTCGACCATGTGGGGCTTTACACCCAGTTGATTGATCGGTGCCTGGGGGCGGGCTTTGATGTGCTGGCCTACGATCAGCCGGGCCACGGCCTGTCCAGTGGCACGCCAGCGGCCATTGGCAGCTTCCTGGAGTACCAGGGCGTGCTGGCGGATGTCATGGCCACCGTCCGTGGGCGGATTCGGGAACCCTGGTTTGCGGTAGGTCAGAGCACCGGAGGCGCCATACTGATTGATTACCTGCTGTCCAACCAGCACAACCAGCAGACCTCGGACTTTCAGAAAGTCGTTCTGCTGGCGCCGCTGATCCGCCCCATGGGCTGGGTCAGCGCCAAGGTACTGCACAGCATGATGCGGCCGTTCATTTCCCGGTGGCGCCGTGTGTTCGCCGATAACAGCGGTAACACGCGGTTCCTTCGGTTCCTGCGGGAGCACGATCCGCTGCAGGCAAGGGCGGTTCATGTCGACTGGGTAACCGCTCTTCGCAAGTGGGTGCCGCACATCGAGTCGGCGCGGCCAGTCGATTTTCCGGTAACCGTTGTGCAGGGTGAAAAGGACCTGACGGTCGACTGGCAGCACAACCTGAGAATTATCCGGAATAAATTTTCCTCGGTGGAGGAACTGAGAATCCCCGACGGGCGTCATCATCTTGTAAATGAAGCCCAGGATTTGCAGGCAACCGTATTCAATACCATTATTGATACATTCACCAACCCGGCAAGCGATACTGGTACCCAGGTTCAGCGTCGTCCGGGAAGCACAAGGCACGGGAGAAAACTGTGAAAAAGACAATACTTGCGTTTGCAGTGGCAACGGTCGGTCTCGGCGGCTGTATGACCTACGACCCCTACACCGGCGAGGAGAAAACCTCGAATGCAACCAAAGGCAGCATCATCGGCGCTATCGGCGGTGCAGCTATCGGTGCAGCCACTTCCAGCAAGAGTGACCGGGGCAAGGGCGCGCTTATTGGCGCGGCCGGCGGCGCCGCGATCGGTGGTGGCATCGGCTACTACATGGACAAGCAGGAAGCGGAGCTGCGGCGCAAGCTTGAGGGCACCGGCGTGCGGGTGGTGCGCAATGGCGACCAGATTGAGCTGGTCATGCCGGGCAACATCACCTTCGACCTGAACCAGTCGTCCATTCAGCCATCATTCATGGACACCCTGGAGTCCGTGGCGCTGGTGCTGAAGGAGTACGACAAGACCATCATCCAGATCGAGGGTCACACCGACAGCTCCGGCTCTGACAGCTATAACCAGCTGCTGAGCGAGCAGCGCGCGAACTCGGTCCGTGATTTCCTGCTCAATCAGGGTATCGAACCCAAGCGCACCCGGGCCGTGGGCTACGGTGAGCGCTATCCCATCGCGTCCAACGACACCGCAGCCGGCCGAGAGCAGAACCGTCGGGTAGAGCTGACCCTGGTGCCGATGCAGTAAAACGGCGCTGTCAGGCACAAAAAAACCGGAGCCATGCTCCGGTTTTTTTGTGCCTGGCGACAGGCGGTATCAGAACAGAACGCGACACCGAATCGTGCCTTTCACCTGGCGCAGCTTTTCCAGTGCCAGCTCGCCGTAGGCCTTGTCGACGTCCACCACCACATAGCCAATGTCTTCCTTGGTCTGCAGGTACTGGCCGCATACGTTGATGCCGTTTTCCGAGAACACCTGGTTGATCTCGGACATCACGCCCGGCACGTTCTCGTGGATGTGCAGCAAGCGGTGCTGGTTCGGGTGCGAGGGCAGAGCCACCTCCGGGAAGTTGACGGACGAGACCGAGGTGCCGTTGTCGCTGTACATGGCCAGCTTTTCCGCCACTTCGCGACCGATGTTTTCCTGGGCCTCAATGGTGGAGCCGCCCACGTGCGGGGTCAGGATCACGTTGTCGAACTCGCGCAGCGGGGAGACGAACTCCTCGTCGTTGGACTTGGGCTCGACCGGGAACACGTCGATGGCGGCGCCCAGCAGCTTGCCACTGCGCAGGGAATCGGCCAGTGCGTCGATGTCTACCACAGTGCCCCGGGAGGCGTTCATCAGGATGCTGCCTGGCTTCATCTGGGCGAACTGCTCGGCCTTGAACATGTACTTGGTGGCCGGTGTTTCCGGCACATGCAGGCTCACTACATCCGCAATGTTCAGCAACTCCTGCAGCGTGCCCACCTGGGTGGCGTTACCGATAGGCAGCTTGGACACCACGTCGTAGAAGTACACGTCCATGCCCAGCCCTTCGGCCAGTACGCTGAACTGGGTGCCGATGTTGCCATAGCCGATGATGCCCAGTTTCTTGCCGCGGATCTCGTAGCTGTCCTTGGCGGACTTCAGCCACTCGCCCCGATGGGCCTTGGCGTTTTTCTCAGGCACGCCACGCAGCAGCAGGATGGCCTGGGCCAGTACCAGTTCCGCCACCGAGCGGGTATTGGAGAAGGGCGCGTTGAAGACGGCAATGCCACGGCGGGTGGCGGCCTGCAGGTCAACCTGGTTGGTGCCAATGCAGAAGCAGCCCACGGCCACCAGCTTGTTGGCGGCTTCAAATACTTTCTCGGTCAGCTGGGTGCGGGAGCGAATACCGACGAAGTGCGCATCGGCAATCTTCTCGATCAGGTCTTCCTCGGCCAGCGAATGAGTCAGATACTCGATATTGGTGTAGCCCGCAGCGTTCAGGGTATCAATGGCAGATTGATGCACGCCTTCCAGCAGCAGGATCCGGATTTTGCTCTTTTCAAGAGACGTATTTGACATGGGCTTGCTTCCGAACCTTTCGTCACGTGAAATGACCCGTGGCCAGTGATCGTCAGGGCTGGCTCACAGAACAGGGGCGGTATGATACCATAAACGCAGATTTTCACAGCGCGCCGGTTTGCCTGAATCAACTGTCTGTGATGGCGGTTGCATGTCGCCCCGGCCCAAACCTGACGAGACCCACACATCCATGAATTCCGAACAGATCATTGCTTCTCTCAAAGACCTGATGGCCGCCGGCGATGCCCCTGGTAAAGTGCTGACCGATCCGGCCGATCTGGACACCTATGGCAAGGACTGGACGAAAATCTACCCACCCAAACCGCTGGCCATTGCCCTGCCCAAGACCACCGAGCAGGTTCAGGCGCTGGTGAAGTTTGCCAATGAAAATCAGGTGGCGCTGGTGCCCTCTGGCGGTCGGACCGGTCTGAGTGCTGGCGCGGTGGCCGCCAACGGCGAGGTGGTGGTGGCGTTCGACAACATGAACCAGATCCTGGAGTTCAGCGCCAGCGATCGCACCGTACGCTGCCAGGCGGGCGTGGTAACCGAACAGCTACAGAACTTCGCCGAAGACAACGGCCTGTATTACCCTGTGGATTTCGCCTCTGCCGGCTCCAGCCAGCTGGGTGGCAACCTGTCCACCAATGCCGGTGGCATCAAGGTTATCCGTTACGGCATGAGCAGGGACTGGGTTGCCGGTCTCAAGGTGGTCACCGGCAAGGGTGATATCCTGGATCTGAACAAGGATCTGGAAAAGAACAACACCGGCTACGACCTGCGTCACCTGTTTATCGGCGCAGAGGGCACTCTGGGTTTTATTACCGAAGCTACCATGAAGCTCTCGCGCAAACCGGACAACCTCACTGTGCTGGTGCTGGGCCTGAATGACCTCACCAATACCATGGATGTGTTGCAGACCTTCCAGAAGAAGATCGACCTCACCGCTTATGAGTTTTTCTCCCATCAGGCCATGGGGCATGTTCTGGCCCACGGCCAGGTGCAGGCGCCGTTCGAGACCGAGGCGCCATACTACGCGCTGCTGGAGTTCGAGGCGGTGTCTGACCAGGTGATGGACGATGCCATGGCCCTGTTCGAGCAGTGCGTGGAGAACGGCTGGGTGCTTGATGGGGTGATCAGCCAGAGCGAAACCCAGGCCCAGAACCTGTGGCAGCTGCGTGAGCGCATCTCCGAGTCGATTGCCCCGCGCACACCCTACAAGAACGACATTTCCGTGGTGGTCTCCAAGGTGCCCGGCTTCCTGCAGGAAATCGACAAGGTGGTCACTGAGCATTATCCGGATTTCGAAATCATCTGGTTCGGCCACATTGGCGACGGCAATCTGCATCTGAACATCCTCAAACCCGAGGATATGGCCAAAGAGGATTTCTTCGAGAAGTGCCAGCAGGTGAACAAGTGGGTGTTCGAGATTGTCGAGCGCTATCAGGGCAGCGTGTCTGCCGAGCACGGCGTGGGTATGACCAAGAAGCCGTACCTGCAGTACACCCGCAGTGAAGCCGAGATTGCCTACCTGCGTGGCATCAAGCAGGTGTTCGATCCGAACGGCGTCATGAATCCCGGAAAGATTTTTGACTGATGCAGAGCCATATCGTTGTACTGACCGGCGCTGGCATCAGCGCCGAGAGCGGCCTCTCCACCTTCCGTGACAACGGCGGACTGTGGGAGAAGCACAGTGTTTACGATGTGGCCACCCCTGAGGCCTTCGCCCGTAACCAGGACCTGGTGCTGCGGTTCTACAATGATCGGCGCCGGCAACTGGCCTCCGCAAAACCCAACCAGGCCCACCAACTGCTGGCAGAGCTGGAGAAGCGCTACCGGGTGACGGTGATCACCCAGAACGTGGACGACCTCCACGAACGTGGCGGGTCCAGCAACGTCATTCATCTTCACGGCGAATTGACCAAGGCCCGGAGTTCAGCGCACCCCGAACTGGTCTACGACATCGGCTACCGGGACATTCAGCCCGGCGATTGTTGCGACTGGGGCGCCCAGCTTCGCCCCCACATCGTCTGGTTCGGTGAAGAGGTTCCGCTGCTGGAGCAGGCCGCCGACATTGTGCGATCGGCCGACGATCTGCTGATCGTGGGCACCTCACTGCAGGTCTATCCGGCAGCCGGACTGGTTCATGAAGTGGACATGGATGTTCCGATTACGGTCATCGATCCTGGCGAGCCGGCCGCTGTTTCCCGGGCCAGGGTCATCCGCAAGGGCGCCTGCGAGGGCGTCCGCGAGTGGGTGGCTGGCCGAATGGGCTCCGGCGGAAGCTTGTACTAGAATCAGATCACGCCGGTCACGGCGTGCCCTCTGTGTTCCGCAGGGCCAAAGGTGGGACATCCAAAGGAGTGCCGTTAATGAGCATCGTAAAGGAATTCAAGGAATTTGCGGTTAAGGGCAATGTGGTCGATATGGCCGTGGGTATCATCATTGGCGTTGCGTTCGGCAAGATTGTGTCTTCGTTTGTTGCCGATGTTCTGATGCCACCCATCGGTCTGCTGGTTGGTGGTGTTGATTTTTCAAACCTGGTGGTCACCCTCAAGGCCGCCGAGGAAGGCGCTGCGGCGGTTACACTGCGCTATGGCGTCTTCATCCAGACGGTTCTGGATTTTGTCATCGTGGCGTTCGCAGTGTTCATCGGTGTGAAGGCCCTGAACATGATGCGCAAGAAGGAGGCAGAAACCCCGGCAGCGCCACCGGCGCCTTCGGCCCAGGAACAGCTTTTGATGGAAATCAGGGACCTGCTGAAACAGAAAACCTGATCGTTGGGACAAAGCGCGTCGGGCTGAGCAAGATCAGCCCGACGTTGTCTCAAGATAGTGCTCCAGCTCACTCCGGAACGCCGCCTGCACTCCCAGTCTTTTGAGCATCCAGTAATGACCGGCAATCATGCGGTCGATAAAGATGCTTTCCACCGGCGGCTTGAAGTAATCCAGGTACTTGAACACCGTGCTGGTTTTTTCCGCCACCCGCTTGTGGATGTCCGCCTCGGCGAAGTCGTACGGCTCGTCGTGTTCAAAGGGCACTACCAGGATATCCCGCCACATGGCGTAGTAAGCTTCATCCACGGCCGGCTGGCTGCCAACCCGTGCGCCAAGATCGATCAGGTAGCGGTCAAGCGCCTGGTAATCCTCATCCAGCGCGGCCACTAGAGCATTGCGATAGGCTTCGACAATCTCCGGCTTGAGTTTTTTTACGCAGCCGAAATCGTACATGATGATCGAGCCATCGGGCCGGTAGGCAAAGTTGCCAGCATGGGGATCGCCATGGATGCACTGGAACCGGAACAGCTGATCGGCCATCAGGGTAAAAATGCGTTGGCCAATCCGGTTGATGGTGTCCTGATCGTACCTGTCCCGGGTCACTTTGCTGACGTGGTCGCCTTCGACCAGTTCCATGGTCAGCACCCGGCGGGTGGAGTGCCCGGGTATGACTGACGGAATCAGCACCCAGGGCTGGTGTTCGTGGAAAGTACGGAACAGCTCGATGTTGCGAGCTTCGTTTTCATAGTCGAGTTCTTCCTTCAGGCGTTCGCGAATCTCGGCAAACAGGCGATCCACCGACTCCTTGGGCATCTTTAGCAGGCCGCCAAGCTTCAGGGCCATTCTCAGTTGCTTGAGGTCCGAATCGCAGGATTCGTCCACGCCCGGATACTGGACCTTCACGATCACATCGGTGCCATCGTGCAGCCGGGCCCGGTGGACCTGACCAATGGAGGCCGCGGCGTAGGGCGCTTCCTGCAGGTATTCGAACAGTTCGCCCACCGGTTTGCCGAGCTCGGTCTCAATCTGCTCGACGATGACCTCGAAGGGCATAGGTGGCGCTTCTTTCTGAAGCTTTTCCAGGGCCTCAGAGAACTCCCGCGGCAGGAAATCCTGGGTCTGGGAGGCGATCTGGCCGACCTTCATTACGGCCCCTTTCAGCTCGCCGAGCGTGTCGGCAATCTGGCCGGCCATGCGGGTGTAGCTCTCGCTCTGGGCGCCCTCGTCGTTTTCCGAACGAAAAAGCCTGCGCGCGCGCTGGCCGGCATACTGACCGGCCACGGAGGCGGTCATGCCTGCAAGTTTGAAAAAGCGACCACGACGGGAAGTTACCGGTTTCTTTGCCATGGCAGATGTACGTCTCTGACCGGTTTTGGGTTTAGCCGGAACCTCAGGTTAGACCACGGTGGTTTCAACGAACAACTGATCTTCCAGTTCCAGCGACAGAGTCTGGCCGGATACCAGCGGGCCTACCCCTTTGGGCGTGCCTGTCAGCACTACGTCGCCTGGCAGAAGGCTGAACTGGCTGCTGATGTGGGCAATCAGCGGCACGATGGGATTCAGCATCTCGCGGGTGTCACCGGTTTGCTGACGCTGGCGATCAATGTCCAGGGTAAAGTGGATGCTGTCGCCGGGGAATCGGTCTGCCGACACGAACGGTGACAGTGGGCAGGCGCCGTCGAATCCCTTCGCCCGCTCCCAGGGCTGTCCCTTTTCCTTGAGCCGGGATTGCAGATCCCTGAGTGTCAGATCCAGAGCCAGGCCATAGCCCAGGATGGCGGCTTCGGCCTCGCTGGCGGAGGCTCGGGTCAGCGGGCGGCCAATCAGCACCGCCAACTCGGTTTCGAAGTGCACTTCGCCCTGGTCTCTAGGAAAGTCCAGGGGGCGGGTGATGTGTACTGCAGCGGTTGACGGCTTGATGAACAGCAGGGGCTCGTCCGGTACCGGATTGTTCAGTTCCCGGGCATGTTCGGCATAATTGCGGCCAATGCAGACGATCTTGCCCAGTGGCAGATGAACGGGTGTACCGTCCTTCCAGTGGTGTTGGTAATCCGGCATGGCCACTCTCCGTCTTTTGGGGAGTCAGTCCCCTTCGAATGAACAGACAGTATAAACCTGAAGACCTTCGTCCAGAAGCTTGCGGGAGCCGCCCAGGTCCGGCAGATCGATCATTGCCGCCACCTCCACGATTTCGGCACCGATACGGCGGATCAGACGGCTGGCGGCCAGCATGGTGCCGCCGGTGGCAATCAGGTCGTCTACCAGAACCACCTTGTCTCCGGGCTTGAACGCGTCCTTGTGCAGCTCCACGGAGGCGGTGCCGTACTCCAGTTCGTAGTCTTCCACCAGGGTGTCGAAGGGCAATTTGCCCTTCTTGCGTACCAGTACGAGGGATGCATTGAGCTCGTAGGCGAGCGCCGAGCCGATGATGAAGCCCCGGGCATCGACGGCGGCCACGGCGTCGATCTTGTGGCCATGGTAGCGGTGCACGAAGGCGTCAATCAGCTTGCGGAAGGCGGTCTTGTCCTGCAGCACCGTGGTGATGTCGCGAAAGGCCACGCCGGGTTTGGGCCAGTCCGGCACTGTGCGGATGGCCTTCTTGATGCTCTCGGAGAAATAATCCATAGCAGATCCGGTAACGATTCCGGACGCGGATCAGGCCGCGTCCAGGAAAATGAATTTCAGTACAAACACAATGGCAATGATAACAACGCTGGCGTTGAGGTCAGACCAGCGCCCGCTCAGGGCCTTCAGGACAGCGTAGGTGATGAACCCCAGGGCAATGCCGTTGGCGATGGAGAACGTAAGGGGCATCATCAGGGCGGTCACCACAGCCGGTGCGGCGTCTGTCACGTCATCCCAGTCGATAAGCTTGAGGCCGCTGGCCATCAGAACTGCCACGTAAAGCAGTGCCGGGGCAGTGGCGTAGGCCGGGATTATACTTGCGATCGGCGAGAGCAGCAGACATGCCAGGAACAGGGCGGCGACAACCACTGCGGTCAGGCCGGTGCGCCCACCGGCGGATATGCCAGCGGTGGACTCGATGTAGCTGGTGGTGGTGGAGGTACCCAGGGCGGCACCGGACATGGTGGCCACGGAATCGGACATCAGGGCCCGGCCCAGGCGCGGCAGCTTGCCGTCCTTGTCCAGGAGACCACCGCGCTGGGCGGCGCCAATGAGTGTGCCGGAGGTATCAAACAGGTCAACGAAAAGGAAGGCAAAAATCACGCTGACCATGCCCACATTCAGGGCGCCGGCCAGGTCCAGCTGCAGGAAGGTGGGCGCAAGGCTGGGCGGTGCCGAAACAAAGCCTTTGTATTCCACCATACCCAGCATCATGGCAATGCCGGTGACGGCAATAATGCCGATCATAACGGCTCCGGTGACCTGCCGGAACGAAAGCGCGCAAATCAGCAGGAAGCCACCGAAAAACAGCAGGCTCTCCGCTACTTTCACCTCGCCAAGGCCGACCAGCGTGGCCGGGTGATCCACCACGATGCCGGCGTTCTTGAGGGCAATCAGTGCCAGGAAGAAGCCGATACCGGCGGAAATGCCGAAACGCAGGGACATGGGGATGCTGTTGATGATCCATTCCCGAACCCGAAAGATGCTGAGCAGGAAGAACAGGAAGCCGGAGAGGAATACGGCGCCCAGGGCTACCTGCCAGCTGTAGCCCATGCTGCCAACGACGGTGAAGGAAAAAAAGGCGTTCAGACCCATGCCCGGGGCAAGAGCGATGGGGTAATTCGCCCAGAGGCCCATGATCAGGGTGCCGATGACGGCGGCCAGACAGGTGGCCACGAAGACGGCCCCGAAATCCATGCCGGTTGCTGACAGGATGCTGGGGTTGACCACGATGATGTAGGCCATGGTCAGGAAAGTGGTGACGCCCGCTACCACTTCTTTACGAACAGTGGTGCCGTGGGCCTGGAGTTGGAACAGTCGCTCAAGCATGACGGATGTCTGCCTCACAGGATGCTGGAAGTTGGAGTTTTGGGTCCGGCCGGGCCGGCAATCGGGAATTGCGTGAAAAAACGGCAATATTACCGGCTCAGCTGCCTCAGGCCAAGGGCGGCTGACAGTTTGTCACCGTTCGGGCTCGCTTTAGTGGTTGCCGGGATCGCGCTGCAGGCGGATATCAAAGCGTACGGCGAGCAGGCGCACCATCACAATGAACAGCAGGCCGATGGTCAGAGGCAGCGCCTCGTTGGAAAGTAGCCACTGGCAGAGGAAATAGACCCAACAGCCCGCAAACGAGATGGATGCGTAGATCTGGTCCTTCCGGAAAATGTAGGGCACCTCATTGCAGAGAGTATCGCGCAGGGCACCGCCAAAGGTACCGGTCATCACACCCAGCAGAGAAGCCACGAACAGGGAGTGGCCCAGATCCAGGGCGAGCTGGGCGCCCAGAATAGAGAACACGCCCAGGCCAATGGCATCCGGAAGCAGGATGCGGGATTCCCGGAGCCGCTCGGCCCGCTGCCAGTAACTGAACACGATGGCCATGGCCAGGATCAGCATGGGCAGTTCCTGATGCTTGATCCAGTACAGCGGGTGGTTGTCCATGATCAGGTCCCGCAGGGTGCCGCCGCCAAGAGCCGTAATGAACCCGATGGTAAATACGCCTACCGGATCCATATTCTTTGACCGCGCGACAATCATGCCGGAAATGGCAAAAGCAGCGATGCCAATCAATTCAAGCACATAAATGATATCGACCATGTCGGCTCCTGCGGGGCGGGCAACGGTTGCGAGGCAGCGGTCCCAGGGCGCGCAGGATAGCGGAATTTACCGGCCAGTTCATCCCGGTCGGTTGCGGCCTTGCCCGGGATCTTCCTTAACTGTGATCCATGGCGACAGTTCAGAGCGTATGTTGCATTCGAGTTACCTGTATCCTGTCACCCTCTCAGTTTGGAGTTGCTATGTCTCTTATGCGTCTGGCTTATGCCAGTGAAGCCACGTTCCAGGCCAAACCGGTGGAAAAGGGCGTCGAGCCTCACGTCGCCCGGATTCTCATGACGTCTCGTAAGAACAACGCCAGGGACCAGTTGGTCGGTGGCCTGTACTACGGGGACAACCGGTTTTTCCAGTATCTGGAGGGTGACGAGTCGGCCGTGCGCGAAACCTACGGTCGAATTCTCAAGGATGAACGCCATCGCAATGTGAAAACGCTCATCGAGGAACCGATCACCGAGCGGACGTTCAGTAACTGGTCCATGAAGTACGTGCCGCTCTCAAAAGACGTTCGGCAATTCCTGGATGCCGAGGGCCTGGAGTCATTTGATCCGGCCAATTTCACCGCCGACCAGTGCGAGAAAATGATCGAGCTGATCCGCAACTCCAGCCAGGACCAAAAACTGGTCAATTACGATGATGACCGGGCCACCGGTAACCAGCCGCAAGTAATGTCGGGTGGCCTCAAGGCGGGCATTATCGTGGCGGGAATCTGTATTGTGGGCGCGCTGCTTTTCGCCGGCTCCATGCTCTGAGAAGTAAGGCCTGAGCATAAGCATGGTTTATGCGCGAGGATAAAGGATCTTTATTTGCTTCATGGGCTGACTCTGTTTAGCTTGACGGGTATCAATCGGCAGGTGTCCCCTGCCGGTAACCCGGATCAAACACAATGGAGCGTTCATGAAAGCCATTCTCTGCAAGGAATACGGCCCCGCTGATAAACTGGTGATCGAAGACGTCCCCAGCCCCGAAGCGAAAGGGCGCGGCGTGAAAGTACGCGTGAAGGCCGCCGGCCTGAATTTCCCGGACACGCTGATCATCGAAGGCAAATACCAGCTCAAACCCAACATGCCTTTCTCTCCGGGCGGCGAGATGGCCGGAGAAGTTGTGGCCGTGGGCGACAAGGTCACCCGTTTCAAGGTGGGCGACCGGGTAGCCGGGCTCACCGGTTACGGCGCCTTCGCGGAGGAGGTGATCGTTCCGGAGCAAAACCTGCTGCCGGTTCCGGACGGCATGTCGGATGAGAAGGCCGCCGCGTTCACCATGGTGTATGGCACGTCCTATTACGCGCTCAAACAGCGCGGCAATCTGCAACCGGGCGAGACCCTGTTGGTCCTGGGCGCCAGTGGCGGTGTTGGCCTGGCCACGGTCGAGCTGGGCAAGGCCATGGGCGCCAAGGTGATCGCCGCCGCCAGCTCCGCCGAAAAACTGGCCATCGCCAAAGAGGCCGGTGCCGACGAGCTGATCGATTACACCGAAGAGCCCCTCAAAGACGCGGTCAAGAAGCTCACCCACAGCAAGGGCGTGGATGTGATCTACGACCCGGTCGGCGGCGACTTCACCGAACAGGCCCTGCGCGCCATGGGCTGGAACGGCCGTCACCTGATTATCGGCTTCGCCGCCGGCGACATCCCGAAAATCCCCGCCAACCTGACGCTGCTCAAGGGTTGTTCCGTGGTCGGCGTATTCTGGGGCAGCTTCACCCAGCGCGAGCCGGAGGCGAGCGCCCAGAACATGATGGAGCTGATGAAGCTTTACGCCGAAGGCAAGATTGATCCGAAGGTCAGTGCCGTTTACGACTTCGAGGATTACGCCGAGGCGCTGGGGGCTCTTACTGGTCGCAAGGCCACCGGCAAAGTGGTGCTTAAAGTCAGCTCTTGATGTATGGACGCTGCTCTGGCCCTAGCCTTACTGGTCTGGAGGTGGCAAGGATGGGTGGCCCCTCCCGAAACAAGCGCACATGGATGTGCTCGTAGCGGTTTTTGGGAGGTGGTCCCCACCAATGCAGCCCGCAGACCCAGAAGGCTAGGGCCCAAGCAAGAGGCCAATAATCAAAACCGGACCGACCCAGAGTCAATCTCCGAAACCAGCTCCGGCGTCAGCAAAGTATACCCGTCGGTACCGGGCAACCAGGCGTAGACCGATTCGCCATCCCGCAGTGAGTAGCCGAGCTTCTGGATATCCACCTTGCGGTACTTGAAGGTCCCCGTTTTCTCGATGGCGTTGGTGACGCGCACGAACACCGGCACCGCATAGGCCGGCAGATTGTCCCGCAGGTAGCGGAACAGGCGGTTAACGTCGAACGGCTTGCCGTTGCTCTGGGGCACCAGGGTTACCATGCCGGCCTTGCCATTTGTGCCAGGGATCTCGACGCCGTAGACAATGGCTTCCTCCACCATTCCCGAACCGTCGATGATGTTTTCCACCTCCGTGGTGGACACGTTTTCGCCCTTCCAGCGGAAGGTGTCGCCCATGCGGTCAACGAACTGAAGGTGGCCAAAGCCGATTTCCCGTAGTACGTCACCGGTGTTGAACCAGGCGTCGCCTTTTTTGAAGGCGTTACGCAGGATCGACTTTTCCGTGGCGTCTTTCTGGGTGTAGCCCTCGAACGACCACTTCTTGGTGATTTCGCCGATCAACAGGCCGGGCTCGCCCTTGGCCACTTCTTTCATGAAGCCCTTTTTGTCGCGTATCGGGTCGCGGGTGCCTTCGTGGAACTGCACCAGCTTGTAGGGAGCGGTGGAGAAGCCGACGGTGTTGTCCATGTTGAAGAAGTTGCTGAAGCCGATGTTGCCCTCGCTGGAGGCGTAGAGCTCGGCGACGGTTTGTATGCCGAAGCGGTCCTTGAATTCTTTCCAGATGGAGGGCCGCAGGCCGTTGCCGATCATCTTGGTGAGGTTGTGGTTACGGTCTTGCGGTCCGGGGGGCTGGTTCAGCAGGTAGCGGCAGAGTTCGCCGACGTAGCCAAAGGTGGTGGCGCGGTAGCGGCGAACGTCGTCCCAGAAGGCGCTGGCGGAGAACTTGCGGCGTAACGCAATAGCCGAGCCGCCGGCCAGAACGGAGCCCCAGCACACCAGCAGCGCGGTGCCGTGGTAGAGGGGCAGGGTGCAGTAGAGGACGTCCTCTGGTTCCATGGCCAGGGACATCAGGCCGAAGCCGCCATAGGCCTTGACGAATTTCCGGTGTGAGCCAGGCGCGGCCTTCGGCAGGCCGGTGGTGCCGGACGTGAACAGATAGATGGCGGTATCGCCCATTCTGGGGGGATTGCCCAGCACCAGGTTATCGCTGTTGAAGGTGCTCACCTGATCGGCCATGTTGGTGTAGCCCTCCGGGGCCTCGCCAAAGGCGTTCAGGGTATTGATATCCGCCAGGAACTGGAACGGTCTGGGATGGCGGGTATGGAGATTGGCCCGGATGCCTTCGAAGCTATCCAGCAATTCTTCCCCGACAACCACCATCTTCGGTTCGATCAGCCCGATGCTGTGCTCGAGAACCTTGCCTTTCTGGGACGTATTGAGCATGGCGCAGGCAACGCCGAGCTTGGCGGCGCCGGCCACCACCGCGAGCAGTTCTGGCCGGTTTTCCAGGAACACGGCAATGGCGTCGCCTTTGGTGAGTCCCTGCTCCTGCAGGTATCGGGCGATGCGGTTGGCCCAGCCATTAAGTTCGCTCCAGGTGATAACGCGGTCTTCAAACAGCACCGCAGGCCGTTGGCCGACGTTCCGGGCGTTGGTCTCAATAAGCGTGCCTAGGGTCAGCTCCCGGTTCTCGTTGTCCAGGGAATAGTAATACAGCCCCCGGGTAATGGCGGGCAAACGCCGCAGAATCCCGGGCAGGCTGCGGGCAAGGTCCAGTGGGGATACGTTGTCTTGGCTCATGGTTTTCTGTTCGTGCCTTCTTGTGTGGGCCCGGAGCCTGAAACAACGCAGGCATCGGGCTCAGTCCAGAAACAGATCCGGCATCAGGGGCTTGTCGCCCGGTTCGTACCGGTAGTGTTCAAAGTCGGTGACGCCGTCCTGCCGGAGCAGGTCTTCGTCAATCAGGTTCTGCCCGGTCATTGCCTCGGCTGAACGGGTCAGAATGCTGACGGCGGCATCGGCCATGATCTCGGGCTTACGGCCCTGGGCCATCATTTTCGGGCCGCCCACTTCAAACTCGATGGCGGCGGTGGCAATCAGGGTTTTCGGCCAGAGCGTGTTCACGGCAATGCCATAGCGCCGGAATTCCTCCGCCATGCCCAGGCTCAGCATGGTCATGGCGTACTTGGTGGTGGTGTAGGGGCCGTACTGGGCGAACCACCGGGTGTCCAGGTTCAGGGGCGGTGACAGGCTCAGGATGTGGGCCTGATCCGACTCTTTCAGCCAGGGCAAGGCCGCCTGGCTGCAGGCCATCACCGCCCGGGCATTGACCTGATGCATCAGGTCGTACCGGCTGACCTTCAGGTTCTCCACGCCGGTGAGCCGGATGGCACCGGCGTTGTTCACCAGGGCGTCGATGCCGCCGAAATACTCACCGGCCTCGTCGATGCGTTGACGAATCTGTTTTTCATCCCGCACATCCAGCACCAGCGGCAGCGCCTGGCCCCCGGCCTCGCGTACTTCCTCGGCCACAGTGTGAATCGTGCCCGGCAGCTTCGGGTGCGGCGTGTCCGATTTGGCGGCAATCACCACGTTGGCGCCATGTCGGGCACAGGCGATGGCGATGGCCCGGCCAATGCCCCGGCTGGCGCCGGTAATGAAAACGGTGCGTTGGCGTAAACTGCTCATGCGTCGTTCTCCTGTTCGGCGGCTTCGTCGGCGGTGATTTCCACCAGCAGCTGGCTGCGCTTTACCTGGTCGCCCCGGCTGGCGTGGACCGCGCGGACAATGCCGTCTCGGTCGGCTTTTACCGGATGCTCCATCTTCATGGCCTCCAGTACCACCAGCGTATCGCCCTGGCGAACGTTCTGGCCAGCGGCCACCAACACATCAATGATGGCGCCGTCCATGCTGGCCTGGATGCGGCCGCTGCCGACGCCACCGGTGGCCTGCGCCGGTTGGTGGGTTATGTCCCGCACCGACCAGGCTTGCCCGAACGCCTGCAAATATAGGGAATCGCCAAGGCGGTGATATTGGCAAGTCTGACGAACCCCGTTGTCGATAATGCACAACCGGCCCTCGCTCCTCTGGATCAGCTCCAGAGAATGTTGGGCGTCGCCCTGGCTGACAGACACGCGGTTGCCGCGGCGGGTCACCAGTAACTCGACAACAGCATCATCGCTGGCCAGCTTGATCGGTGTCATGGTGGCGGGGGCATTGCTCCAGGCGGTCTGGCCCGAAATGCCATGGTCGAACACGCAGGCCGCCAGGGCCAGTTGGCGGAGGTCCGGTGCCTGGGGCTTCAGCGACGGGTCGTCTGCGAACGCCTGCTGCAGGAAAGCCGTTGTGGCCTCGCCGGCGCCGAAGGTGTCGTTGGCAATGATCCGGCTCAGGAAGTAACGATTGGTGGTTACCCCGAATACGGCGGTGTCTTCCAGCGCCCGTATCAGCCGGCGGCGCGCCTCGTCCCGATTCTGGCCCCAGGCGATCACCTTCGCGAGCATGGGGTCGTAGTGGGGTGTGATGGCGTCTCCGGAGCGAACCCCGGTATCAAACCGCAGGCCTTCGCCTTCGGCGGGTTCGAAGGCCAGCAATGGCCCGGTTTGGGGTGTGAACCCGTGGGCCGGGTCTTCTGCGTATAGCCGCACTTCGATAGCGTGACCGTTCAGGCGGATGTCGCTCTGTGCCAATGGGAGAGGCCGTCCCTCCGCGACAGTCAACTGCCAGGCCACCAGGTCCTGGCCGGTAATCAGTTCGGTTACCGGGTGCTCCACCTGCAGGCGGGTGTTCATTTCCAGGAAGTAGAAATTGCGGTGCTTGTCCACCAGGAACTCGACGGTGCCGGCGCCTTCGTAATTGCAGGCGAGGGCTGCTTTGACGGCCGCCTCGCCCATGGCCTGGCGCAGTTCTGGTGTTACGAAGGGGGAGGGCGCCTCTTCGACCACTTTCTGGTGCCGACGCTGCACGGAACAATCCCGCTCACCCAGGTAGACGGCGTTGCCGTGGCTGTCGGCAAACACCTGGATTTCCACGTGGCGGGGCTCGATCACCGCTTTCTCGAGGATCAGTTCGTCATCCCCGAAGGCCTGTTTCGATTCAGAACGGGCCCGTTTGATGCTGTCGGCCAGTTCCGATTCACTCTCTACCAGCCGCATGCCCCGGCCACCGCCGCCGGCGGAGGCCTTGATCATCAGCGGGTAGCCGATGTCCTTGGCGGCGGCGATGAGTTCGTCGTCGGTGGCGCTGTTACCTTTGACAGAGCCTTCATATCCCGGCACCACGGGCACACCGGCGTCCTGCATGGCGATCTTGGAGCGGCGCTTGCTGCCCATCAGTTCAATGGCGGAGGCTGGCGGGCCCACGAACACCAGGCCGGCGTCTTTGCAGGCGGTGGCGAAGGCGGCGTTCTCTGAGAGGAAGCCGTAACCCGGGTGGATGCAGTCGGCGCCGGTTTTGCGGGCGGCATCGAGGATGGTGTCGCTGTTCAGGTAGGAGGCAGACACCTGTGCCGGGCCGATGCAAACGGCTTCGTCGGCAAGTTCCACGTGCAGGGCTTTGGTGTCGGCCTCGGAGTAGACGGCCACGGTGCGGTAACCGAGGGCTTTGGCGGTGCGGATGACCCGAACGGCGATTTCGCCCCGGTTGGCTACTAGCAGTTTCTTCAGCATGTTCTTGTTCTCTCGCTTGGGTGTGGGGCCGCACGGGAGGTCGGATGTGCCTCCAGAAAACCGCTACGAGCACGTCCATGTGCGCTTGTTTCCGGCCATCCATGGCCTCCAACATTTTCTGGAGGCACATCCGACCTCCCGCGCTCCGCAATCTCAGTCATCGCCCGCCCAGGCGGGTTGACGTTTTTGCATAAACGCCATGGTGCCTTCCGTGCCTTCGCTGCCCCGGATGGCTGCCGCGAATTTCTCGGCCGCACTGTCCAGCAAACCGCTCATCGGTTCGTGGCCAACCCGATGCAGCAACGCTTTCGTTTCCGCGGTCGCCACGGGCGCGCATTGGCGGACATGATCCAGCGTGCTGGCAATCAGCTCTTCCAGTTCCTCGCCCGAAGTGGCCGCCTGGTGAACGATCCCGAGGCGGCACGCCTCGGCGGCGTCAATTCTCAAACCCAGCAGGGCCAGCCGGCGGGCCTGGGTGAGGCCGATGCGTTCCACCACAAACGGGGCGATCTGGGCCGGAATCACGCCCAACGAGGTCTCGGGCATGCCGAACTTGGCTGTGGGGCCGGCGATGGCGACGTCTGAGACGCAGGCCAGGCCGAAACCTCCGCCCATCACCGCGCCCTCGGTGACCGCGACAACCACCTTGGAGGATTCGTTCACCTGCTGGATCATCTGGCCAAAGGCCCGGTTCAGGCGGTAGAACGGATCCGCCTCGCCCTCGGCCGGTTTCTGGCCCCGGGCGCCGGCCATGTCCTTGATGTCACCGCCGGCACAGAAATGCCCACTGGCGCCGCGGATGACAACGGCACGGATGTGCAGGTCGTTTTCGATCTGGGTAAACACCGCCGACAGTTCCGCCACCATCTCCAGGCTCATGGCGTTGCGAACGTCCGGGCGGTTGAGGGTGATGAACAGGGTGGGGCCCTGTTTCTCCAGTAAAAGTGTTTCGCAATGTGGTAGCTGATCCATAACTGACTCCACGTTAAGACTTTGGGGCTGCCGGGTTGGTGGAGCTTTCCAGGACCGTTGAGGGCCATGGATGGCCCGATCGAGCCCTACAGGGACGTACTCGCGGGCGTGTCCTGGAAAGTTCCACCAACTCGGTAGCCTGCCTCCAAGATGAGCGCGTCAGTCGCGCCTCTTGCCCGGAAGCGTCCCCATCATCTTGCAGATAATCCCGAGCATGATTTCATCGGCGCCCCCGCCAATGGACACCAGCCGAACATCCCGATAAGCCCGTGAAATCGGGTTGTCCCACATATAGCCGTTACCGCCCCAGTACTGCAGGCAGCTGTCGGTAACCTCGCGACCGAGTCGTCCTGCCTTGAGCTTGGCCATGGACGCCAGGCGAGTTACATCCTTGCCTTCCACGTGCAGCTCGCAGGCCTGGTAGGTGAGGGCGCGCAGGGCTTCGACTTCGGTTTGCAGCTCGGCCAGGCGGAAGTGAATCACCTGGTTGTCGATCAGCGGCTGGCCGAAGGTCTTGCGCTCGCGGCAGTACTCGATGGTCTTGTTGATGCAGTTCTCCAGCGCTTTGATCACGTTGGCGGCGCTCCAGAGGCGCTCCTCCTGGAACTGCAGCATCTGCATCATGAAGCCGGTGCCCTCGGCGCCAATCCGGTAACGCTGCGGTACGCGCACGTCGTCAAAGAAAATCTGCGCGGTTTCCGAGGAGCGCATGCCCAGTTTGTTCAGGTGCGGGCTGAAGGAAATACCCGGGGTTTTGGTGGGCACTACGATCAGCGATTTGTTCTTGTGGGGCTTGTCGTCCGAGGTGTTGGCGAGCAGGCAGATGAAATCCGACTGCGGGCTGTTGGTGATCCACATCTTGGAGCCGTTGATGATGTAGTCGTCGCCATCCTTTCGGGCGGTGGTTTTCATTCCCGCCACATCGGAGCCGGCACCTACTTCACTGACGCCAATACAGCCGACCATGTCACCGGCGATCGCCGGGGCCAGGAAGGTGCGCTTGAGTTCATCGGAGCCAAAACGGGCGATGGCCGGGGTACACATATCGGTCTGAACGCCAACGGCCAACGGCACCCCACCACAATGGGCCATGCCCAGCTCTTCAGCCGCCACCAGGTTGTAGCTGTAGTCCAGGCCCATGCCGCCATACTCTTCCGGCTTCTGGATACCGAGAAGGCCGAGGTTGCCGAGTTTCTTGAACAATTCATGGATCGGGAATTCGCCGGCGGCTTCCCATTCGTCGCAGTGGGGATTGATTTCCTTCTCGACGAAATCCCGGACGGTTTTTCTCAGGGCTTCGTGTTCGGCTGTGAATTTCACGTTCTTGTTCTCCTGGGTGTTAGCCCGTGCCTTCTGATTGTGAGTGCACGTTCGTTAGCTTGGGCGGTGGCTGCGTGGGACCGATTTCAGAAAACCGCTACGAGCACCCCTTGCGGGGTCCGGCCAGCAATCGCAGATTGCTGTCGTTCGGCTGCGCATGAAGCTTCGCTTCATAAACGCTTGCCTCACCCATGTGCGCTTGGCGCCGGCCATCCTTGGCCGACGACATTTTCTGAAATCGGTCCCACACAGCCACCAACGTCGGCAAATTGATTGCTACCTGCTGGCAACTTTGTTGCTTTTGTAGGTAGGGTTAGCCGGAGGCGTAACCCGACAGATTGACGGGGTGGCCTGGCTTTCTTTGTCGGATTACGCCTCCGGCTAATCTGACCTACCGTTGTTTTTTCGCATGCTGCGGCTGAAAAGCATGCTGGCTTTATGCGTTAACTCCGAATTCCGAAGAACCGGTTGGCCCCCTCTGTCCAAAAATGTCGTCGGCCATGGATGACCGACGCCAAGCGCACATGGATGTGCTCGTAGCGTTTTTTGGACAGAGGGGGCCAATCGGTTCCTCCGCCGTATAAGCAGACCTACAGGCGGGCGACTCCAAACGTATTAGGCCGCAACTGCCGAGCCTCGGCTTCCCGGCAAATGTCCAGAACCAGGGCCAGAACCCGTCGGGTATCCCGCGGGTCAATCAGCCCGTCATCCCACAATCTGGCCGTTCCGAACAGCGCCGTTGAGCCTTCCTCCAATTTCTTTGCCGTCGCCTGCTCCAGAAAATCCAGCGTCTTCGGATCCGGCTCCAAGCCGCCGCGGCGCTGCTTGTCTTCGGCCACAATGCGCATCACCTTGCCCGCCTGAGCCGGGCCCATGACCGCCGTGCGGCTGTTGGGCCAGGCGAAGATGAAACGTGGGTCCAGGCCGCGCCCGCACATGGCGTAGTTACCTGCACCATAGGAACCGCCGATCACAATTGCGACCTTGGGCACCCTGCAATTGGCCACGGCCTGGATCATCTTCGAGCCGTGTTTGATGATGCCGTTCTGTTCTGAATGAGTGCCCACCATGAAGCCAGTGGTATTGTGCAGGAACAGCAGCGGCGTGCCGGCCTGGTCGCAAAGCTGGATGAACTGGGCCGCCTTGGCGGAGCCGGCAGGTGTGATTGGGCCGTTGTTGCCGATGATGCCCACCGAGTGGCCTTCGATGCGGATGGTGCCGCACACGGTCTGGTCGTCGAACTCGTTCTTGAAGTCCATGAACTTCGAACCGTCGGCAATGCGGGCCAGGATTTCGCGCACGTCGTAGGGCTTCTTGGAATCCGCCGGTATAACACCCAGCAATTCCTCCGCGGGGTAGCGCGGCTCCTCCCAATCCAGCTCGCGCCGTGGCGGCAGCTGCTCGTTCCAGGGTAGGGCTTCGAGGATGTTGCGGGCCTGGCGGATGCCGTCGGCGTCGTCTTCGGCCAGGTATTCGGCGGTGCCCGCCACCGTGGCGTGCATTTCGGCGCCGCCCAGTTCTTCATCGGTGGCCACTTCGCCGGTGGCCGCTTTCAGCAGCGGTGGGCCGGCCAGGAACATCTTGGCCTGCTCGCGTACCGCAATCACGTAATCGGACAAACCCGGCTGATAGGCGCCGCCGGCGGTGGCGTTGCCGTGAACCACGGTGACCTGTGGAATGCCAGCGGCGGACATGCGTGCCTGGTTGGCAAAGCCCCGGGCGCCGAGCACGAAAATGTCGGTGGCGTAGTTCAGGTTCGCGCCGCCGCTCTCGGAGAGGGAGACCACCGGCAGCTTGTTTTCCATGGCGATCTGCTGGAGGCGGAGGGTCTTGTCCAGGCCGGCCGGGGTGATGGTGCCGCCCTTGATGGCGCTGTTGCTGGCCACCACCAGGCAGCGAATACCGCTCACATAACCAATGCCGGCAATGATGCCGCCGCCGGCCAGGCTGCCGTCCTTGTCGTCGTGCATCTTGTAGCCGGCCAGGGAACACAATTCCAGGAACGGTGTGCCGCGGTCCAGCAGCCGGTTGATCCGGTCCCGGGGCAGCAGCTTGCCGCGTTTGGTGAACTTCTCCCGGGCCGCTTCAGCAAGGTCCAGAACCTTCTGCTCCACCTCCCGGAAGGTGGTGATGTGCGCTTCCATGGCGTCCGCATTGACGCGGAAGTCGTCGGACTGGGGGCTTACCGTGGATTCCAGTACCTGCATGATCCGCTCCTCAGTCGTCGCTCAGGACTTTCGGGGTGATGGCCCGGTGAAAACCGTTATAGGGCTCGTTATTCTTCGCCATCGGCAGAGGCCACACCCGGCCACCCTGGGAAGCGGCGCCGTCGATCCGCAGGCAGTCGCCACTGATAAACGCGGCGCCCGGGCTGAGCAGGAAACAGATGGCCGAGCTCACTTCCGATTCGGTCCCCATCCGCTTGATGGGCACGTTATCGCCCAGGCTGCGAATCCACTGGCGCATGTGTTCCGGGTAGTTGTCCATGCCGCTGGACGCAATCCAGCCGGGCGCCACGGCGTTCACCCGAACCCCGGAGGCGCCCCATTCCACGGCGGCGGTCTGGGTGAAATTCACCATCCCGGCCCGGGCTGCCCCGGAGTGGCCCATGCCGGGCATGCCGCCCCACATATCGGCCACAATGTTCACGATTGCACCGCCGGTTTTCGACAGCGCCTGGGTATAGGCCTCCCGAGCCATAAGGAAGCCGCCGGTCAGGTTGGTGCGCACCACGGTTTCCCAGCCCTTCTGGTTGATCCCCGTCAGCGGCGCCTGGAACTGCCCACCGGCGTTGTTCACCAGCCCGTTCAGCCCGCCATGTTCGGCAATGATGGCTTTCACGGTAGCTTTCACTGATTCCTCTTCCCGGATATCGCAGACATGGGCCGAGGCAATGCCCCCGTCCTCAATGATCTCCGCTTTTACCGATTCCACCTTCTCAGCCTTCCGGCCAACCAGGGCGACCCGCGCTCCGAGGGCAGCCAGCTCGTGGGCCGTGCAACGACCAATGCCGGAACCACCGCCGGTAACGATAAATACCTGGCCTTTGAACAGGTCCGGATGAAAAACTGATTGATAGCTCATAAAAGTGATGACCCTTCCAAAGTTCGGGCGCTCTGGTTGGTAGCAGGTTCCGGGACTGTGAGCAGCAGGGATGCTGCGATCAAGCCTACACGGACGTATTCACGGCGTGTCCCGGAACCTGCTACCAACCAGAGTGCATGCACCAAATGTTTAGCTCTTCACAAGATCTGAGGGAACAGGCACCGGAAACTCCAGCAACTGCTGTGCAAACGCCTTGCCCTGGGGATCAATCCGCAGGCTGGCCACGCCGCCGCCACCCAGGCTGTGCTCCAGCAGGAAATTGATCGCCTGCAAACCCGGTAGCGCCCACCGGGTAACGCGGCCAGTCTCCGGATTCAACGTATGGCCCATCCACTCGGCGACCGCCGCTTCCGTTAGCGCCGCCTCAATGAACGGCAGATACTCCGGCTTGCGGGCAATCACCCCGATATTGCTGTGGTCGCCCTTGTCACCGCTCCGAGCCCAGGCCAACTTAATCAGCGGCACCGTGGTATCCGTGGCCGGAGTCTCATGGGCAAAGGACTGGGGCTGAAGCAGGCTGGTATCGAAGCCACCTTCGGTAGCGACTGCCACCGCCCGCTGCTCGCCACCCAGATCCACCGAGACCTCGACTTCGCTCTTGGGTACCAGGCAGGAGTACAGCCGGATCTTCGGCCACACCGTAGGCCGGCCGCCGACAATTCCGGTAATGCCCGGAGCCATGCCCGTGGCCGCCTGGGCGATTTCTCGGGAGAAAAGCACCAGTGCTTCTTTCTTCGGATGGGCCGTGCTTATCTTGACCACCACTTCCCTGCAGTCCTGGCCTCGGCCATGGGCGCCGTACGTCGTTTCAGTGCCCAGAAGCTCGATGCTGGTTTCGCTGTAATCGGGTAGCCCACGTTCGCTGAACATGCGCGATGTCTTGGCCAATATGGCCTGGGCAACAGTCTCCGCCTTGGCCGGGGCATCCATGCCGGCCAACAGGAAGGTGACCGTGCATTTGAAACCGTCTGGCCAGGTGCCCGACACCTTGTAGGTGCTGGTAGGGGGAAGCCCCCGCGCACCGGTGACCTCAACCCGGTCCTTACCGGTTTCAGCCAGCTCTACAGCGGTAAAGTCACAGGTTACATCGGGCAGCAGGTAGGCCCGGGGATCGCCGATCTCATAGACCAGTTGCTCGCCGACGGTGCCCCGGCTGACCAGCCCACCGGTGTTCTCGGGTTTGGTAATGAAGAAACGGCCGTCTGCGCTGACTTCGGCAATCGGAAAGCCCATGTTGGCGTAGCCGCCGGCCACGGCTTCCCAGTCGGTAAAATTGCCGCCGGTGGCCTGTGCGCCACACTCGAGCAGGTGCCCGGCCAGGCAGCCCTGGGCCAGCTTGTCGTAATCGTCCCAGCGCCAGCCGAATTCGTGGACCAGCGGCGCCAGCACCAGGGCGCTGTCGGCCACGCGACCGGTGATCACTATGTCCGCACCCTGTTCCAGGGCAGCCACCAGGCCCGGCGCGCCCAGGTAGGCGTTAAGGCTCACCATCATGGGCGGCATGGGCTCGCCGGTGCTTATTTCGGAGATGCCTGCGTCGGCGAGCTTTTTCTTTTTCATCAGCAGGTCGTCGCCCAGAACAAGGGCGATTTTCAGGTCCACACCCGCTTTCGAACACAGTTCCTGAAGGGCGTCCCGGCAGGCTACCGGATTCACGCCGCCGGCGTTGGCCAGCACCCGAATGCCTTTCTCCTTGATGTCGCCCAGCAGTGGACCCATCACCGTCTGCACGAAATCCCGGGCATAGCCCTGGGTGGGGTCCTTCATCTTCTGGCCGGCCATGATCGACATGGTGATCTCGGCCAGATAATCGGCCACCAGGTAATCAATATTGCCCGTACGGACCAGCTGCGCCGCGGCGGTTTCGGTGTCGCCCCAAAAGGCGGCCGAACAGCCGATGCGAACGGAGCGCGGTGAGTCAGTCATAGTCAGTGTCCATGTCGGAATTCGCCAACGATGCGATTGACAATACCAAGCAAGCGCTTGGTTTGTAAAGTGGCGAGTTTAGGGTAGAATCATTGGCCTAATCTGCCAGCCGGAACGTTTCAGTGAGCCAGAACCCGATCCTCCAGTCCCTGATTGCCGAAAACCTCGTCTCCGACCCCAACGGTGCCCGAGGGCGCTTGCTCACCGAAGCTGCCCGCCTGTTCCGGGAAAAGGGCTATGAGCGCACTACGGTGCGGGACCTGGCCGCCGCCGTCGGTATCCAGTCTGGCAGTCTGTTCCACCATTTCCGCAGCAAGGAGGAAATCCTGAAAGCGGTTATGGTTGAAACAATCCGGCTGAACACCGCACTGATGCAGGCGGCCGTGGAGGCTGCCGACACGCCCCGGCAAAAACTGAGGGCGCTGATACGGGCTGAGCTCGAGTCCATCAACGGGCAAACCGGAGAAGCCATGGCCGTGCTGGTGTTTGAATGGCGCAGCCTGTCCGAGGATTCCCGGGCCGAGGTTCTCGAACTCCGAGATATCTATGAGGCGCTGTGGCTGAACGTTCTGGGAGCATTGAAAGAGCGGGGTGACCTGCTGGCAGATCCTTTCGTGGTGCGCCGTATGCTGACCGGCGCCCTGAGCTGGACGGTAACCTGGTACAAGCCAGAGCGGGGCGGACTCACTTTGGATGGACTGACTGACCAGGTGATGGCAATGCTGGCCCTTTAATACGTTCTGGTATTAAAGTCTTTGATTTACATCAGGAAAACCTCAAGAACCGACCTTTCTAAGAGGGCCATTGGCCTCATCGGCATAATCCGTTCGGCATTCCAGCCATTTTTGTAGGACAGTTTTCGAAGCATTCTTGCAGCCGTTAACAAAAACCGACAAACGATCGGGCATACAACAACAACGTAAAGCAGGGTGATTTATGATTTCCTCTCTGGCTTGGCTGAAACCACGTCTTCAGACCCTCACACTGGCGGCGGTTGCCGCCCTTGCAGGTTGCTCGGCAAATCCCATCTACACCACCACGGGTGTCGTCCTCTCTAACTACTCCGAGGGCGAGGCCACACCCTATGTTCTGCAGATGTCCGACCCAAAGATGGCCTGTGCCCTGGGCGAGGGCATCGACCCGCTGCTCTATTCGTTTTCACGGGTGACTGAAGCGCCGGACACCACGGGCTCCCTGCTCATGCTTCTGGCCGGCAACTGTGCCGAGTACAAGGCCTGGGAGGCGGAGCTGGCGTACCTGCGCGCTGATTATCAGGGCGATGTTGCAACCGCCAAGGATGCCCGGGAAGAGGCCAAGCGCCTGAATGCCCTGACGGCAAAGCGTCGGTACCGCTCCTTCCAGCGTGCGATGGCCGCTTACGAGTTTGACCCGGCCGCAGAGCCCCTGGAGTGTCCGTTTCTGTTCAGCGAACAGGACGAACTGACGTTCCTCCTCGGTCTTTTGACCGGCATGCAGGCCATCGTTAACGACGCCAATTCCGGTGCCATGGCCGGCGTTCCCCGCAACATTGCGCCGCAGGCGGAGCGTGCCGCGACCTGTCTGGACAACGAGAAGTGGGGTGGCACACCGAATGCCATCCGTGCCCTGGTGTGGCTGTTGCTGCCGGATACCCGCCCGGAACTCTCGCCCGACCCCTGGCAGGTGCTGGAACACAGCCGGCAGCTGGGTGTCGAGAAAGGCATCCGCGTGCCGCACGCGCTCCAGGCGGTGGCCGCCGAAACCTTTGGTCGGCCCGACAAGCTCGAGGAGGCAATTGCCACCTTTGCTGATTCCAACGCCAGGGTAACCGTGTGGGACGACTATCGCCTGGTGGACGAAGTGGCGGCCGATGCGGTGCAATTCTCCTCGGACAAGTATTGGACCGCCAATTATGGCTACCGCACCCCTCAGACGTTCTTTGGCAAGATGAGCCCCGAGCGCGAAACCGAGAATGTCGAAACCATGAATCTGGATGACCTGCTCTGAGGCAGGTCTCCGACACCCTCTGAATATCTGACAAACACAAGAATGACCCGGAGGTCGTAATGATCCGCAAATCCAGACCAACCCTGACCCTGGCCGCCCTGACCCTGGCTGCTGCCGCGCCCCTTGCATCCGCAAAGACCGTCTCCATGTGCGTGTTCGATGTGATCGGGGCCAATGGTGACTTCTATAACTTTGTGAAGGACTACTCCCTGGAAATGAAAAGCCACGGGGTTGATTTCGAGCTCAAGCCCTACACCGACGAAGGCGTCGCCATCGGCGACTTCAACGCCGGCCAGTGTGATGCCGTGGCGGCCACCGACATCCGGATTCGTCCGTTCAACAAGTTCACCGGCAGCATCAGTGCCGTGGGAGCCATTCCCACCTACGGCAACCTGAAAACCCTGCTGGCCACTCTGGCCCAGCCGAAAGCCGCGCCGCTGATGAAATCCAACGGCTATGAAGTGCTGGGTATCATCCCGGTGGGCGCCGGCTACCTGTTCGTGAACGACCGGAGCATTGATACCGCCGGTGAGCTTGCCGGCAAGCGCATGGCAACGCTGGATTACCAGAAAGACGCCATCCATATGGTGAACTACGTGAAGGCCACTGTGGTTCCCTCTGATATCACCAACTTCGCCGGCAAGTTCAATAACGGCTCGGTGGATACCGCCTACGCACCGGCCTTTGCCTATGAAGCGCTCGAACTGTACAAGGGCATTGGCGATAAAGGTGGCGTGGTTGACTATCCCCTGGCGCAGCTGACCCTGCAGATCGTAGCCCGCGATGAGGTCCTCGGAGATGATCTCGCCCAGAAGGCGCGCGAGGAAGCCTGGAACATGTTCCCGCAGGCTATGACCCTGATCGAAGGCCAGGAAGCCGCGATTCCCGATGAGAAGTGGGTACGCATTCCCGAGCAGGACATCCGTGGCTATCAGGAAATGTTCCGGGAGAACCGCATCGAAATGCGTGACGGCCTCAACGGCGCACCGGATGTTTACCATCCCAAGATGATGGGCCTGCTCAGCAAGATCCGCTGTGCCAGCAACCCGGCTGCCGCCGAGTGCACTGCGGCCAACCGGGAATAACAGGGCGGAATCCTCATGAACTGGCGAGCACTGACCGCTCCGGCTGCGAGAACCCTCTACCCCGTGCATCGATTGCACGGGGCCGTTCTCCTGCTTCTGTTGTTGTTCACCCTGCTGCTGGGCATGGGAAACTCCCTGCACTCGCGGTTGCTGTGGGTGGGCGAACAGACCTGGCCTAACTACTACCTGCTGAACCCTGACGCCAAGGAACCCACCTGCCAGCTGGAAATGGACGTGGACGCAGAGGTGGCGCGACGGGTGCAGGCCTACAAACCAGACCCGGACGATCTGTTCAGCTCGCCCCCCAATCCGGAGGCCATTCGCAAGTCCCTGCAGAGCAACCTGGAGCTTTGTCAGCAGCAATACGCCCTGTATCAACAGAACCTGGAACACGCCACGCCCGCGCTGGGTGTGTTCAAGGCGGTAGAGCAGGGGCTGGCCGAGTTCCTGCTCGACAACATTGAGCTGACCAAGTACCTGTTCATTGCCATGTTCGCCATGGCGGCCGCCATTGCCGCCCTGGATACGGACCACATTGCCCTGAGACTGCCCCGCAACCGCGCTGAATGGCGACTGAGCCAGGGGGTGCAGTTTGTCGTGAACGGGCTGATGGTGCTGTCTCTCAACGCCTATCTCGGCAAGCTGGCAAGCTCGCCGGGCTCGGAGGCCACCATGGACCTCCAGTATGCCTGGGCAGGTGTGTTCGGCCTGTTCATGGTGATCAACGCCATTCGCTTTGTGAACGTCCCCGAGCGCATCCGGGCCGGCAAGCTCTCTGCATCGTCGGGGCTGGTGGTTCCGCTGTATTGCGCCATGGGTCTGATCGCCATGTCGTACTTCTTCCTGGTGGACGGCTACGCCTCGGGCCTGGCGATCTACTTCGGGATGATGTCCAACCTGTCCTCCATGTTCATCAACATCGGCCTGTACGTGCTGGTGGGCATGATGCTCAAGCAGACCCGGATTCCGGAGCTGCTGCTGAACCTGATCAAGCCGTTCAACCTGCCCGCGCCACTGCTGGCTTCGGTAATCATCTTTGCGACGGCGTTCCCGACTGCCTTTACCGGCGCCTCCGGTATTTTCATTCTGGCGGTGGGCGGTGTGGTCTACGACGAGCTGCGCAGAGCCGGTGCCGGCAGACAGCTTTCTCTGGCGACCACGGCGATGTCTGGCAGCCTCGGGGTGGTACTCAATCCATGCCTGTTGATCGTGGTGGTGGCCGCCTTGAACAAAGAAGTGACCACAACCGAACTCTATGGCTGGGGCTTCTGGGTGTTCATCATGTCCGCCACCCTGTTCTCCCTGGTGGTCTGCAAGACACAGGGTAACTGGAAGCCACGGCCGGCACCGGGTGCCTTCCGGGCAGCGCTGGGTGAAAGCCGGGCGCTGGTGCCATATGCGCTGGTGGGTGCCCTGGTGATCGCCGCCATCTGGATCGTCCTGGGTCTGAAGTTCAACGAATACAGCGCGCCGCTGATCCTGCCGCTGGTGATGCTGGCCCTGGTGCTACTGGATTCGACCAAGGCCAATCGCACCGGGAGCGAAACTCGCTCTCAGGCCTTCTGGAACCGCAGTTCGGCGGCCGCCAGTGATTCCGCCGTGCACATTGGCGCGTTGCTGGCACTGATCGGGTTCTCGATCTGTCTTGGCGGCATTCTCGAGCGCTCCGATATTGTTCACGCATTGTTTCCGGAAGACCTTACCAGCCCATGGATTGCCATGCTGGTTATCGTTGTGATGCTGACGGTGATCGGAATGGTCATGGACCCGTTCGGCGCGGTGATCCTGGTGTCTGCCACGATTGCCCAGCCGGCGATTCAGCTGGGTATCGATCCGCTGCATTTCTGGATCGTGTGCCTGGTGGCCTTCGAACTCGGTTACCTGAGCCCGCCGGTGGCCCTGAACCATCTGCTCACCAGGCAGGTGGTGGGCGAAACCGAAGTGTTGGCCGCCGAGCGCACCGGCTCCTTCTGGCATCGCTACGAGCGGCTGCTCCTGCCCCTGGCGGTGATGGGGCCAACCCTGCTGTTTGTGGCATTCGTGCCCATGCTGTTCTACGCGTTGTAATCTTGTTATGGCAGGATGAAGGCCGCCTGGGGGGAACTCCAGGCGGCTTTTTTGCATCTGAAGTACATAAAGCTACGTAGGACAACAGAACCAAACAGCGGTGTATCTCGTCTATGGGCTATGCTCGTTGCCACGACCTCCGATAATGGTGTTTTTTCTTCATGTCTATTTTTGCCGCCTTGAGACTGCTCGTGACCATTTCCGGCCTGCTGGTTCTCGCAGGCTGTGGGGGTGGCGGGGGATCTGCTAGCGCTGGATGCTTGGGTGAATTAGGAAGCTTTTCTCAGAGTGCAGTGAACGCCCAATCGGTGTCGGTTAGTGGTGTAATTGATATCGAGAGTCAGACTCGGATTGACTCTGATACTGCCGACGATCTACGCATAAACCAGTCGATAAGCAACAATTGTGATGATGAGGCTCAACGCCTGCCCGTTACGGGCGTGGTGGGCGGTTATTTGAGCCCCTCGGCAGGAACATACCCGGCCCGGTCAGGGGAAAGCACACGTTTCGACTTTGCACAGGATGCTCAGGATTATTTCAAAGCTGACCTTAAACCTGGAGATCGAGTCTCCCTTCAGGTCTTCAGCGACGAGCGTTTAGAAGCACCTAGGCCGCGGTTGCAAATCTTTGACGGAGAAGATCGCGAGGTCTTCGTTGGCGCGCCTGGCGACTCTCAGTCGATTCTGCATGTCATAGAGTCTGGGAGGGGCAATTACACCATTCGAGTGGGTGCACAGTCAGGAGGTCCGTTTCGTTATGTGCTGATCGTCGCCGAGCGCAACGCTGAAAGCATGATGAATGCGGCCTACCAAAAGCCCGATTTCGTCCCGGGTGAGGCAATCGTCACGTTTGCAGGAGTCAATTCGAATTCAGACGCCCCTTCGTCGCTTACGAGTTCCATGTCGGCTGAGCCAGTTCGCGAGCTCCGACCGGGCGTCTGGCATCTACGACAGAACGAATTTAAGTCCATGGCTGGGGCGAATAGTAAGCTGGCCAAGATCAAAACCGCTGCTTGGGTGCAGCAGTTGCGCAATCAGGCCGGCGTAAGTGCTGCCTCTCCAAACTATATTTACCATGCCCAGACGACCAGTCCCGAGAGTAATCCCCTTTACGGGCGCCAATGGAATTCCACCTTGATCAGTCTTCCCAGCGCTTGGCAGGCGGCCCCCAACGCGGGTGTTGGTGTGGGCGTTGCTGTGCTCGACACAGGCCTTTTCAGTTCAGCTCCCAATACCGCAGGAAACTGGCATCCTGATCTTGAGCAAAACGTTCTAGTAGTGTCTACGTCATCATCCTCGCCTGATTTTGTGGGCCTTCAGAATGACCTGGATAACGAACCGGGGCGTGACTCTAATCCAGCTGATCCAGGTGATGGACAGCCCAGGAGCAGCAATTTTCATGGTACCCACGTAGCCGGAATTGTCGCGTCTGTCGATAACTCAATAGGCGTGGTCGGAGTCGCCCATCGATCTGATCTCATCCCTGTACGAGTCCTCGGGGAGGCGGGCACTGGAAATCTGGCCGACCTGATCGCTGCGATAGAGTGGGCCGGTAATCAGGCTGAGATCGATGTCATTAATCTCAGCCTCGGAGGCGTCGCACCTAATTCTCAGCTCGAAAACGCGATCAATGCGGCACACAACGCGGGAAAGCTGGTAGTCGCAGCCGCGGGCAATCAGGCAACCGACGAACCGACATACCCTGCAGCGTATCCGAATGTTGTGGGTGTTGGTGCGGTTGACGCAGGAGGTGAGCGGGCATCCTATTCGAATGTTGGGGCGTCGGTGAGTTTGGTGGCACCTGGGGGCGATGCCAGTCGTGACGCAAATCTGGATACACGGGCAGATATTATCGTTAGTACCTGGGGCACCGATGATGAGGGGGTTTTCGAGCCCGGATACGCAGGACTTCAGGGAACTTCAATGGCCGCGCCTCACGTTTCAGGCTTGTTTGCCCTCATGAAGGGAGAAAAGCCATCACTTTCTTCCGATGAGTTTTTTGCCCTGATGGTTGGTGGCCAACTTACGGATGCAAAGGAAAACAGCACCGAATATGGAGCTGGTCTGATCAACGCAGTCAAAGCCGTGGATGCGGCCTTGGATGGAAACATTCCAGACGTGCTTGCGGCGTCCCCATCGGTGGTCACTTTTGTTAATAGTGACAGCCAGATCCAACTTGCGTTAAACCAATATCCGACGCAGGCCGACATCACTGTAGTTGGGATTTCTGCCGATGCGGAATGGCTTCGGGTTGGGCCTGAGCTAGTCGCAGGCGAACCTTCTCCCCCAGCGGTCACTCTGAGCATAAATGCGGCATTGCTTGGGCAAACTCAAAGTGGAACGGCGGAGCTGCAAATCGACTACAGAGGATCGGGAACTGTTCGAAGTCTGTCGGTTCCGGTAAACGTGCGCCTTTCCGATCCCAGTGACAGAGGAGACGCTGGCCGGCACTATGTTTTGCTGCTGTCTGCAGATGAAGCACGGAATACAGTGTATCAACAGGTAGTATCTGCGATCGGGGGACAGTATCGATTTGAATTCGGCAACGTCGAGCCGGGTAATTATCTTTTAGTCGCTGGCACTGATATGGACAACAATGGCTTTATTTGCGAAAACGGCGAGGCCTGCGCTGAGTATCCCGTGAATGGACTGCCGCAGATTATTAAAGTTCAGGAAACAGAGCTTACTGGTCTCCGCATGAGTACAAGCTTTCGGAGACCAACAATCAATTCACTTGGCGGACCTCGTGTTGGCTTCGAGGGGTATAGCCTGAAATCCGTCAATTCGGAAATGAACGAGCCGACCAGACGAATGGAGGACAGTCCTTGAGAGCGCGTTATTCTGTTGTCCCAAGTGTAGTTCTGGCCGTCTCATTGGCCGCCTGCACGTCCGTGGCCATGGACCGTGGGGCGGTGTCTGAAGTGCGCCAGATCACCCAGTCGGATCACTGCGGGCTTACCGGTCCCGGCGTCGTGTATGTGGACTCGGCCGATGACCTGGAACCCTTGCTGGGCGTTGCTGGCCAGAATCTCAGTGTCCGGCTCATTCGTGAGGTGGATCTTGCCAGCGAGCATCTGGTGTTTGTGACCTTGGGCCAGAAGCCGACCGCAGGCTATGGCGTTGCTCTTGAAAAGGCGCGATTCTCCGGCAGCACGCTGTCCCTCGATATGGTGACGAGAAAGCCCGGGCAGGGCATGATCGTGGCCCAGGTGATTACCTCTCCCTGCGCGGTGGTGGCCGTGCCCGGTGTGGAGTGGCAGCGGCTGGAAGTATCCGGGGTTACCAGTAAGCCCCTGGTTCGGGATCTTGCGCGCTGAGCGTGCGCTGGCGGCCACAAAACAACCGTTGATCTTTGCTCACGAATCCCTAAGCTATGGCTCAGCTTTCTACACCAATCGCGGAGCCCGTTCCTGCCCATGAGCCAGCAACAATACAACGCCGATGCCATTGAAGTCCTGAGCGGTCTGGATCCGGTGCGCAAGCGCCCCGGCATGTACACCGACACCAGCCGGCCGAATCATCTGGCACAGGAAGTGATCGACAACAGTGTCGACGAGGCGTTGGCGGGCCACGCCAGGCGCATTGATGTGGTGCTCTACAGTGACGGCTCCCTCAGCGTGGAGGACGACGGCCGCGGCATGCCTGTGGATCTGCACAAAGAAGAAGGCCTGCCAGGTGTTGAGCTGATTCTTACCCGCCTCCATGCCGGCGGCAAATTCTCCCAGGGCAACTATAACTTCTCCGGCGGTCTGCACGGCGTGGGTGTCTCGGTGGTGAATGCGCTGTCCACGCATCTGGAAGTGTCCATCAAGCGAGACGGCCAGCTGCATCGCATGACCTTTGCCAACGGCGACAAGGCCTCCGAACTTGAAGTGGTAGATACCGTCGGCAAGCGTAATACCGGTACGCGACTGAAATTCACGCCGGATGCGAAGTACTTCGACAGCCCCAATTTCTCGGTCAGCCGCCTCCGGCATAACCTGCGTGCCAAAGCGGTTCTGTGCCCGGGGCTCACCGTTACTTTCCTGCAGGAAAAGACCGGCGAGAAGGACGAGTGGTTCTACGAGGACGGCCTCAGAGACTACCTGCGCACCGCCCTGGCAGACATTGAGGCGGTGCCGCTGGAGCCTTTCACCGGCAGCTTCTCCGGCAACAAGGAGGCAGTGGACTGGGCCATCCAGTGGCTGCCCGAGGGCGGCGAGGCGATCATGGAGAGCTACGTCAACCTGATTCCCACGGCCCAGGGTGGCACCCATGTGAACGGACTGCGCACCGGCCTGCTGGAGGCCATGCGCGAGTTCTGCGAGTTCCGCAACCTGCTGCCACGGGGCGTGAAACTCTCGCCCGAGGACATCTGGGAGCGTGCTGCCTACGTGCTTTCCTTCAAGATGCAGGAACCGCAGTTCTCAGGGCAGACCAAGGAACGCCTGTCGTCACGTGAGGCTGCCGCATTCATCTCCGGTGTGGTGAAAGACGCCTTCAGTCTGTGGCTGAACCAGCACACAGACGTAGCCGAGGCGTTGGCCGAGCTGTTCATCAGCAACGCCCAGCGGCGCCTGCGGGCCAGCAAGAAGGTGGCTCGCAAGAAGGTCACGTCTGGCCCGGCGCTGCCCGGCAAGCTGGCAGACTGCTCGGGCGCAGACACCGCCCGCTCCGAACTGTTCCTGGTGGAGGGAGACTCCGCTGGTGGCTCCGCCAAGCAGGCCCGCGACCGGGAATTTCAGGCCGTCATGCCTCTGCGCGGCAAGATCCTCAACACCTGGGAGGTGGATTCAGGAGAAATCCTGGCGTCCCAGGAGGTCCACGACATCGCCGTGGCCATCGGTGTGGACCCGGGCTCGGACAAGCTAGAGGGTCTTCGCTACAACAAGATCTGTATCCTGGCGGATGCGGATTCCGACGGTCTGCACATTGCCACCTTGCTGTGTGCTTTGTTCGTGAAACACTTCCGTCCGGTGGTGGCGGCGGGCCACGTGTTTGTAGCCATGCCCCCGCTGTATCGGGTGGACCTGGGCAAAGAGACCTTCTACGCCCTGGATGAGCACGAGAAGCAGGGCATCATCGACCGGATTGCCGCGGAAAAGCGCAAGGGCAAGATCTCGGTCACCCGATTCAAGGGCCTGGGCGAGATGAATCCGCTGCAGCTTCGAGAGACCACCATGGCCCCGGATACCCGGCGCCTGGTGATGCTCACTATTGAGGACGGCGACGACACCGACAGCCGCATGGACATGCTGCTCGGCAAGAAGCGGGCGTCGGACCGCCGTGCCTGGCTCGAGACCTACGGTAACATGGCCGATATCGAAGTCTGAGTCGCACTCTTGATCGCACTCGCTTCATAATCTGCATATGCGCTAGGGTGCTATAAAAAGCATCCTTTATTCTTTCTCTGTCTTCAGCAAACTCGTTATCCTGCCAGTTTTCAAACCGGGAAGTACCATAAATGGACTGGCAGGGTTGGTTTGCGCTGGGGCTTGCGGGCTCTGCGCTGCTGTTGATGAGTGCAGGGCGTTTTGCGCCCCATCTGGTAATGATGGGTGTGCTGGTTGTCCTGAGTGCCAGTGGCATCGTGTCCGCCGACCAGGCGCTCTCCGGTTTCAGCAACAGTGGCCTGATCACCGTTGTCGCCATGTTTGTGGTGGCGGCGGGCATCCACCACTCCGGTGGTGTTGATCTGTTGGTCAACCATCTGCTTCGCAATCCCCGAACCGTACGTTCTGCCCAGGCCAGGATTGCACTACCGGTCTCCCTCCTCAGTGGTTTTCTCAACAACACACCGGTGGTTGCCACCATGATTCCGGCGGTGCACGCCTGGTCGCGCAAGATAGGCATTTCGCCTTCCAAGCTGATGATTCCCCTGAGCTACTCGGCGATCCTCGGCGGCACCCTGACACTGATCGGCACCAGTACCAACCTGGTCATCAATGGTCAGTATCAGCAACTGACCGGTGAGCCGGGCTTTTCCATATTTTCCATTACCGCCATTGGCCTGCCGGTAGCCGTCATCGGTGTGACCGCCATGCTGCTGGTGATGCCCCGGATGTTGCCGGACCGGAAGGACCAGCAGAAGTTTGGCTCCATGCGGGAGTTCACTCTGGAGGTGGCCGTATCCTTCGATGGTCCTCTGGTGGGAAAGACGGTTGGCGAGGCCGGGTTGCGGGAACTGGAGCGTTTGTATCTCGTGGAGATCGAAAGGGACGGCAGCGTGGTAACCGCGGTGCCCTCGGAGGAACGCCTGCGCGGCGGCGATCGGCTGGTGTTTGCCGGCGATACCCAGGCTATTTCCGACCTGCTGCGCATCAACGGTATTGTGCCCTCGGTGCATGACGACGAGCCCAGTCTGAGCAAGGACCGGGCTGAGCGCCGTCTGGTGGAAGCGGCGCTTTCCCCACGGTCGGATGTGTTGGGCCTGACCATCCGAGACGCCCGTTTCCGTGACCGTTACGGCGCGGTGGTACTGGCGGTTGCGCGCGGTGGCGAGCGGGTATCGGGCAATCTTGGCAATATTCGCCTGAAGCCCGGCGATGTTCTGCTACTCGAAGCAAGGCCGGCGTTCGTCAGCCGGCAGCGATACAACAAGGATTTCCTGCTGATAAACGATCTGGAAACCGAGACTCCCAGGCACGATCGTGCATGGCTGTCCTGGGGTATCCTGCTGGTACTGGTGGGGCTGGCGGCCTGCGGCATTCTGAGTATGCTGAATGCCGCTTTACTGGGCGCAGCGCTGATGATTCTTTCGGGCTGCTGTTCGGTAGGGCAGGCCCAGAAATCGGTGGATGTTCCGGTGATCCTCACTATTGCTGCCTCGTTTGCGCTGGGCGCGGCGCTTGAGCAGACCGGAGCTGCCGGCTTTGTTGCCGAGGGTATCCTGCAACTGAGCCAGGGCAGCGTGCTGCTCACCATTCTGCTGGTGTACATTGCGGTTTCGGTACTTACCGAAGTGATCACCAATAACGCGGCCGCGGTGCTGGTGATACCGATCGTGTTGTCCATGACCAACAGCATGGGCGTAGCGGCGGAGCCGTTTGTCATTGCCGTAATGATGGCGGCGTCGGCCAGCTTTGCCACACCCCTGGGTTATCAGACCAACATGATGGTGTTCGGTCCCGGAGGCTACCGGTTCAGTGATTTCGTGCGCGTGGGTGTGCCCATGAACCTGTTCATTGGTGCGGTGACGGTAGCGGTGATAGCGATGGTCTACGGTATTCGGCCGGGCCTATAAAGTGGCTGGCGTGGGGCTTGCCAGGATGTCGCAGCAGAGCACCTGGAGCTTACCCTGTTGGTAGAACCCCAGAGAGAGGGTCACGCACATATAGGCGCCGGTGACGCACAGATAGGGCGCGGTTACGTGCAGGCTTTCCGGCTGGGCCAGTGCCTGGCGCAGGTACTGCTGGCGATACCAGTCGGCGCTGGTGGTGCTTTCAAGGGGCTTGAAACGAGGGTCAAGGCCCCGGGTCGCGGTATCTGACACCACGGTGTCATCCATCTGTACGCCCCGGTCATCCACCAGGTAGCAGCGGGACACCGCCGGGTGATTGAGCAGTTCCACGCAGGCCTGGTGCATGCTCAGGCCGTCGCGCAGTTTGCCAGTGGCTTGCTCGAAATAGCCACTGAAAAAATCCACCAGCTGTCGGGTCGGATCCAGGGTTACCTGGTTCCGGGTCTTGTATTCCTGCAGCAACTGGTCGAGGTCGGCCGGGCCCTGGCCCAGCTGGCCCAGGTCGGTGCTCGGCTTCTCGAAGTAGAATCCCTGGACAAAATCGACGCCGGCATCAATGGCAATCATTGCCTGATCCCGGGTTTCGACGCCTTCAAGAAGCACCAGGCAGCCGGACTGATGCAGCAAAGACACAATGCCGTTGAGAATCTGGCGGGCCTTGTGGTCGTCGGTCGCGCGGGTAAGCAGCTTGCGATCAAGCTTCACGATATCGGGCGACAGGTTCCAGATCCGTTCAAAATTGGAGTGTCCGGCGCCGAAGTCATCAATCGCGGTGAGGCAGCCCAGCTTCTTGTAATAGGCCACGGTTTCTCTCAGCCGCTCCGCATCGTCGGTAGGCTGTTCCACAATCTCCATGACGATCCGGTGTGGCGGCAGGCCGGTTTTCTCAAGCACCTGGCCGAAGAAAGAATCGGCCTGGCTGCCCGCGGTGACCACCCGGGGTGAAACGTTCAGGAACAGCCAGTTCAACTGGTCCTGAATGCCGCTGTAGTTGCGTATGTGCAGGTATCGGCACAGGCGGTCGAGCAGCAGGTTTTCTGCATCGGAAGCAGGCAGTTGGAACAGGTGCAGTGGCAACACGGCGGCATTGTCGGGATCAAAGGCCCGTATCAGGGCTTCATAACCCACAATCCGCTTGTGTGAAATGCTGTAGATGGGTTGCAGTGCCGTCCTGAGTTTCAGCCCCCGGAAGTCTGCGGTCCATGTGTCGCCTTCCCGGTTCAGCATTGGGGAGAGCAGATCCACTTCCGGAGCCTTCAGCTTGTCAGGGAGGCGTTGCGACATAGACGATTCTGATAGATTGAACGAACGCATCAGTCGGCCGAACGACTGAACTGTCTCGTATCAGTACGTATTAAGCCTGGGAAAGCAGGAAGTTACTGATAGTTGGGAGGAAGGTTGCCAAAAAAACGGATTTATTACCACTGTTTCATGTAGAAACTGGAAACCGTTTGTATCTTTAGCTGTCACCACGACCGGATGGCCGCTCTGTCGGCAGGCGGGTTCTCGGAAGGTAAAAGTCGCGCCCAGCGGCCACCTGGCAAAGGCAAGGCACCGCCAGAACATCAATTGTTGCTGGGTACAACCACGCTTTCGTCAAATTCGAGTTCCATGTCTCGTCCTCTCGGTCACTGAGGCCCCGGACGGGGCGTTAAATTATGTGATAAGAGTATCTCGTTGATCGGTTGAGACAATCCGTAAAACCCCTATGCGACTAAAGGCAAACGCGGTTAGGTCGGTCAGAAATTCTGATGATCGGCAGCAAAAGATTTTGATTTCCAAGGGCACGCGGTCTTTCTAGACTGAGGCAAATTCCAGGGATCAGGGTGACTGAACTTATGCCTATCAGGAACACGTCAAGCCGATTCGGGCTTGTGGCCGTCGGGCTTCACTGGCTTGTTGCGCTGGCCGTTTTTGGTCTGTTCGGGCTCGGGTATTGGATGGTGGACCTGTCTTATTACCATGACTGGTACCGGAGGGCGCCGGATATCCATCGCAGCATCGGGTTGCTCCTGCTTGCGGTGATGGTGATCCGGGTGATCTGGCGGTTGACGGACAGAATACCCGCGCCGCTGCCGGGCCACACGCGCTGGGAGGTCAGGAGTGCGCACCTGGTACACGGGCTCCTCTATGTTCTGGTGTTTGTTGCGATGGCCAGCGGTTACCTGATATCCACCGCCGATGGCTCGGCGATCAGTGTGTTCGGCTGGTTCGATGTGCCATCGGTCACCGGGCGGATCAAGGGTATGGAAGAGGTGGCCGGTACCGTGCATTACTGGTCAACCTGGGCCCTGGTCGTGCTGGCGCTGTTACACGCGGCCGGCGCTTTCAAGCATCACCTGGTTGATCGCGACCGCACCCTGATTCGTATGTTTGGAAAGTAGTGTCCGGAGTATTTGAATCCTGTCCAACGCCCCAGAAGGGCATCTATCAGATAAGGAGATATCCATGAAGAAGGTTCTGCTTGCGTCCGCCGTGTCCATGGCGATGGTCGGCTTTGCCCAGGCCAGTGAACACAGCGGCACTTACGCGTTTGACAAAAAAGGCGCGCACCAGTTCGTCACCTTCAAGATCTCGCATCTGGGTTATAGCTGGCTCTATGGACGATTCAACGACTTTGACGGCCAGTTCACCTACGATGCGGACAATCCCGAGAACAGCTCCGTCAATGTCACCATCGACACCAGCAGCGTGGATTCCAACCACGCAGAGCGCGACAAGCACCTTCGCAGCGAAGATTTCCTGTACGTGGACGAGTACCCACAGGCAACCTTCAAGAGCAAGCGGGTTGTGGTGGATGATGACGGAGAGGCCGATATCATCGGCGATCTGACCCTCCGTGGCGTTACCAAAGAAATTACCCTGGAGGCAGAAATGCTGGGCCACGGCGCCGATCCCTGGGGTGGATATCGCATGGGTTTTGAAGCCGAAACCGAGCTTCGACTCAAGGACTTCGGCATCCCCATGGACCTCGGAAAGGCCTCCGAGACTGTGGAGATCATCATTTCTGTCGAAGGTATCCGGCAGTAAACCGGGCTGACCTCGCCCAGGCCAGATTCCGGGGTTACACCCGGAATCTGCCCGTCTGACGCTCGAGCTCCCGGGCGTAACCTTCCAGAGATTCGCTGATCCCGTCGATATCCCTCGACCGGTTGGCGCTTTCGGTCGCAAGATCGTTGATATCCGTTATGCTCCGGTTGATCTCGTCGATTACCTGGGTCTGTTCTTCGGTGGCGGAAGCCACGCTGGTATTCATATCCGCAATGTTCGTCATGGCCCCCAGAATGGCCGTGAGCTCCTGCTCGGCCTCGGTGGCCAGTTTTTCGGTTTCCGTGGCCTCCCGGCTACCGGTTTCCATCACTGACACAATATCGGCCACACCGGTTTGTAGGGTGGTTATCATGGTCTGAATGTCTTCGGTGGATTGCTGGGTGCGCTGAGCCAGGGTACGGACCTCATCGGCCACGACTGCAAAGCCCCGTCCCTGTTCGCCGGCCCTGGCGGCCTCAATGGCGGCATTCAGTGCCAGCAGGTTGGTTTGCTCGGCAATGCCCCGGATGACGTCCAGAACCGAAGTAATGTTGTCGGAATCTGAGGAGAGTTTCCGGATAACCTCGACAGCCTTTGAAATCTGTGCCGCCAGCCGGTGCACCTGTTCCGAGGAGCTGCGGATGATGCGGGCACCGTTGTTGCCATTCTCCTCGGCCTCTTTGGTCAGCTCAGCGGCCCGGGAGGCGTTGCCGGCCACCTCCTCAATAGCGCTCTGCATCTCGTTGATGGCCGTCGCCACCATGGCAATCGAATCCGTCTGACTGGACACGCCTTCGCGGTTATCCCTCGCCGCCTGGGCCAGGTCACTGGCGCCCGTACCCAGCTCCCGGGTCAGTTGCTGAATGGAGGCAATCATTGATTGCAGGTTCTCCAGAACCAGGTTGAAGCTTCGTGCCAGTTTGCCCAGGTCGTCGTCCACTTCCACAGGAATGCGTTGGGTCAGATCCCCTTCACCCTGGGCAATGTTGTCCAGCTGTTCCCGAAGGCCTCGAATAGATGCGATGATCAGCTTCAGGAACAGTGTGAACAGCAGGACACTGATCACGATGGCCGCAACGGTGACAAGCAGGATGGTGATGGAGCTGCTCCGGCCTTCAGCCGAGGCCCCGGTTGCCCGGGAGGCGGCGCGTTCGTCGGCGTGGGCGCCAACGTCGTCGTAGAAATTGCGCAGGTTGTCGAAGAGTTGCGAGGTTTCGGCAGTTGCCAGATCACGGGCACGTTCGGCATTGCCGTTTTCGGCCAGTTCAAGAACCTGCCGGGCCGAGGTCAGCCACTGATCGTATGCCGCGTCGAAGCCGCGGGCCACCTCCGCCGCTCCCGTGCCACCCAATCGTTCAACGGCCTGTTTGAACCTGGAGCGCGCCTGTTCCGAGTTTTCAGCAAAGCTGTCAAGGTGGTCGGCTCCGTCCTCGCCGTTCAGGCTGGCGTCGACATACGCCATCTGGGCGACCAGTGCCTGGTAGAGGTCGCGATCACCGTTCAGGATTTCGCTCACGGAGGGGAGAAAGGTCTCTGCGATAACGTCTGTGTCCTCGACCAGGTTGCGTACGGTGTTAACCGCAAAAAGCCCGATGATCACAAGTGCGACCGAGGTAATGACAAAGGGCAGGGCAATTTTTAATCGAACACCAAGACGATTACCGAAGTCCATGACAGTCTCCTGATTTCCCGTGCTGGCTTTAACGGAAGCATAGCAGCGGGCCCGGAATTGTCATGGTGGAATGTGCGAAAGATTGCGCCGGGTCAAGTTTGTCGATTTTTTGGCGCCGTTTGTGAATTATCGGGAAAGATCAGGAGAGTTTCCCGGCGCCTCGGAGGATCGACACAGGTGACGCTGGCGCCAGAACTGGCCTGCAAAGATAACCAGCCAGATCAGCAAGCCTGCCCACAGATAGGGCTCGGCGATCTGAAAGCTGCCACTGATGGCAAATTCCACCAGCAGCATGAGCGCAAGCGCCAGAACCGCGTTGACCAGAGCTGTAATCATGGCTTGCCCGCAGGCTTTGATATTGGGCTTCATAGTGTTCCGCTTGTGAAGAAAATAAAACGGTCTTCTATTCACTGAGTGGGAGAATAAGCGCCGCCTTACAGTCTCTCCATGCGGGAATTCCGCTATTGGAATCAGTGATCTGTCGCGCCGGTACCGGAATTCCTCTAATAAATCTGCGGGTTGTTGGTGTATCGGCGCCGTGCTTCATATAATGTGCGCTTCCGTGCGCGGGTACGTGTGTCGGGTGTGGTCCAGCAGGCCACGGACGTTTTCCAATCAGGCGACAAGAGGCATCCATGCCAGAGTTCCAGACAACGGATGAAGGCTTCGAGCGGGTTTCGCTCCGGGATTACACGGAAAAAGCCTATCTCGATTATTCCATGTACGTCATTCTCGACCGGGCACTGCCGAACGTCGGCGACGGTCTCAAGCCGGTGCAGCGGCGGATTGTGTACGCCATGTCCGAGCTTGGGCTGAAGTCGACGTCCAAGTACAAGAAGTCTGCCCGAACCGTAGGTGACGTGCTGGGTAAGTTCCATCCGCACGGCGACAGTGCCTGCTACGAAGCCATGGTGCTGATGGCGCAACCGTTTTCCTACCGTTACCCGCTGGTGGACGGCCAGGGTAACTGGGGCTCCCCGGACGATCCCAAATCGTTTGCCGCCATGCGTTATACCGAATCGCGGCTGGCGCCCTTTGCAGAGGTGCTGCTGGGTGAGCTGGGCCAGGGGACCGTCGACTGGGTACCCAATTTCGACGGTACTATGGAAGAGCCTTCCGTGCTGCCGGCGCGCCTGCCCCATGTACTGCTCAATGGCACCACGGGTATTGCCGTGGGTATGGCAACGGACATCCCGCCTCACAACGTGCGGGAAGTGGCCGCGGCCTGTATTCGCCTGCTTGACCAGCCGGAAGCCGGCGTTGAGGAACTTTGCGAGCACATCAAGGGGCCTGATTTCCCCACCCACGCAGAGGTCATTACGCCGCGCAAGGACATCCGCCAGATGTACGAGACCGGCCGAGGTTCCCTGCGCATGCGGGCCCGCTGGATTCGTGAAAGCGGAGAGATCGTTGTAACCGACCTGCCGCACCAGGTATCCGGAGCCCGTGTGCTGGAACAGATCGCCCAGCAGATGCAGACCAAAAAGCTGCCCATGGTGGCCGACCTGCGCGACGAATCCGACCATGAGAATCCGACCCGACTGGTGATTGTGCCTCGCTCCAATCGCGTCGATCTCGACGGTTTGATGGCGCACCTGTTTGCCAGCACCGACCTGGAGAAAACCTACCGGGTCAACATCAATGTGATTGGCAACGACGGCCGTCCCGGCGTCAAGGGGCTGCGGCAGATCCTCACCGAGTGGCTGGCTTTCCGGCGCACCACGGTAATCCGGCGTTTGCAGCATCGTCTCGACAAGGTGCTGGCACGCCTGCACATTCTCGAAGGCCTGCTGATTGCCTACCTCAATATCGACGAGGTTATCGAGATCATCCGCAATGAAGACAAACCCAAGGCCGAGCTGATGTCGCGCTTCGGGCTGTCTGCGGATCAGGCGGAGGCAATTCTCGAACTGAAGCTGCGCCACCTGGCCAAGCTCGAGGAAATGAAGATCCGCGGCGAACAGGATGAGTTGTCTGCAGAGCGCGACGAACTGCAGGCCATCCTCGGTTCAGAGGACCGGCTCCGGGAGCTGATCAAGAACGAACTCCAGGCCGACGCCGACGCCTTCGGCGACGACCGTCGTTCGCCGATTGTCGAGCGGGAGGAAGCCCGGGCGTTCAGTGAGGTGGACCTGGTTTCCAACGATCCGGTCACCGTGGTGCTCTCTGAAAAGGGCTGGGTGCGTGCCGCCAAGGGCCACGATATCGAGCCCGAAGGGCTGAGTTACAAAGCCGGCGACCGGTTTGCCCTGGCCGCCCGGGGCCGGAACAACCAGCAGGCGATTTTCCTGGATTCTACCGGGCGGGCCTATTCGCTGATGGCGCACAGTCTGCCGTCGGCCCGGGGGCAGGGGGAGCCACTCACCGGCCGTATCAACCCGCCTTCCGGTGCGCATTTCTCTGGTCTGCTGATGGGCGAGCCTGCCCGCAAAGCGCTGTTGGTGACCGACGGCGGCTACGGCTTCGTAACCTCGCTGAACGACATGATCAGCAAGAACCGCAACGGCAAGGCCGTCGTGAGTGTGCCCAAGGGCGCCAAAATCATGCCGCCGGTGGCGATTCCGGCCACGGACAAGACGCTGTATCTGGTGGCGGTGTCCAACGAGGGCCGGATGCTGGTGTTCCCTCTCAGCGAGTTGCCGGAACTGGCCAAGGGTAAGGGCAACAAGATCATCAGCATTCCCTCGGCCCGGGTTCAGAACCGCGAGGAATACGTGGTGGCCATCGCGGTGTTTGCCGAGGACGACCAGCTGGAAGTCCGCGCAGGCAAACGCAAGCTGGGCCTGCAGTTCAGCGATCTGGAACACTACCTGGGTGAGCGGGGGCGTCGCGGTCACAAGCTGCCCCGGGGTCTTCAGCGCGTAGACACCATTGAGGTGATTCCTTCTGCCGCCAGAGTCCAGGAGGAGGCTAACGCCGGCACAGAGGGCAGCGACGGTGAGTGAACTGGTACTTGTGAATGTGTCCGGGCGCGACAAGCCCGGGCTGACGTCTGAAATCACCGGCATCATGGGACGCTACGATGTGCGCATCCTCGATATCGGTCAGGCGGTGATACACGATCACCTGACCTGGGGCATCCTGATCGAGATTCCCGACGAGTCCAAGTCCTCGCCGGTGATCCGGGACCTGCTGTTCCGGCTTCACGCGCTGGATCTTCAGGTAAGGTTTGCGCCCATTACCGTTGACGAGTACCAGGCCTGGGCGGCAGGGCGCAACCGCGCCTGTTATATCGTTACGCTCCTCTCCCGGGACATCAAGGCCGAACAGATTGCCCGGGTGTCTGCCATTACCGCCCGCCACGGCCTGAACATTGACAACATCTCGAGGTTGTCGGCCCGGCCCTCCCTGAACGCCAGTGAGAACCGGATCGCCTGCGTGGAATTCTCGGTGCGTGGCACACCGTCGGATCTCGAGACCTTGCGGTCGGATTTCCTGCACATCGCCGCCGAAATGAACGTGGACATCGCTTTCCAGGAAGACTCCATTTTCCGGCGCAACCGTCGACTGGTGGTCTTTGACATGGATTCCACGCTGATCGAGGCGGAAGTGATCGACGAGCTGGCCCTGGAGGCTGGCGTGGGTGAGCAGGTGGCCGAGATCACCGAGCGGGCAATGCAGGGCGAGCTCGATTTCAGCCAGAGCTTTGCCGAACGGCTGGCCCTGCTCAAAGGGCTTGATGAGACCGTACTGGAGCGAATTGCCGAGCGTCTTCGCATGACGGAGGGCGCCGAGCACCTGATTCGCAGCCTCAAGGCCCTGGGGTACCGTACCGCCATCCTGTCCGGTGGCTTTACCTACTTTGCGCGCCATCTGCAGCGCAAGCTGGGCATTGATTACATCTACGCCAACGAACTTGAGATCGAGAATGGCAAGGTGACGGGGCGGGTGTCAGGCCAGATTGTCGATGGCCAGCGCAAGGCGGAGCTGCTGCTGGAAATTGCGGAAAAGGAGCATATTTCCCGGGAGCAGGTGATTGCCGTGGGTGATGGCGCCAACGACCTGCCGATGCTCAGCCAGGCCGGGTTGGGTGTGGCATTCAGGGCCAAGCCGCTGGTCAAGGAATCGGCCCGTCACGCCATTTCCACCCTGGGGCTGGACGCCATCCTGTACCTGATCGGGTTCAGGGAGAGTGATACCAGCCAGACCCTTGATAACGCGGACCACTGAGCCTTTTCGGCTCAGTGGTCGCCGAAATCGTAGTTCATCTCCGGTACCGGAGCCTGCAGGTAGTAGCCCTGAATGTAGTTTACGCCGGCCTGCCAGAGTGTCGCCAGAACGCCGGCATTCTCCACCAGGGGAATGATGGTGAGCTTGCCGTTTGACTGCAGGCTCTTGACCATTTCCTTGACCTCGTTCTTCGCTTCCTCGCTCTTCTGGATCTCTTCGGTGAAGGAACCGTCTATTTTCACGTAGTCTGTGTCGATGTGTTTGAGCGTGTTGAACGGGTTCAGAGCGCAGCCAAACTGAGAGATGGACACCTTGCAGTGCAGTTCGTGCACGGTTTTCGCGAATTCCTTGGCCTGCTTCATGTAGTTGTTGGCGTCGCCTTCACGAATCTGGAAGATCAATGAGTCACCGGGCAGACGCGCAGCCTTCAGGGCGACGCTCAACCAGGGCGTGAAGGTCTTGTCCTGAAGGGTTTCCGCCGTGATGTTCAGGAACAACCTTGTATCGTGTCCGCGGGACCGGTGGCTGGCGAGTTGTTTGATGGTTTGCAGGATCACCCACCGATCAATCTTGATGGCGGTGTCACTCGGCCCCATCGGCGGCAGGAAGTCGTAGGGTGAAACCTCTTCGTCGTCCTTGTCGAGCATTCGAACGAACGCCTCGTAGTGTTCCTCGCCCTCGCCACGCAGATTGATGATCGGCTGGAACAGCAAGCGGAAGCGGTTTTCTTCAAGGGCTTTCTGGATGGCCTCAACCGAGTTGTTCTCGTCGAGGTCCTCAAAGTCTGCCGGGTTATAGACCACCACGCCGTTGCCTTCGTTGTGACCTTCCAGTTTGCGCACTTCCGCCGACGCCACGTGGGCCCGGGCCATCAGCTCCTCGGCCTTGGGAGAGTTCTCGGTTATGGCGGCCACACCGATACTCAGCGTCAGTTGCACGGTACGGCCATTGATGTCGAACAAGTGGTCTTCGACTGCCTTGCGCACCCGTTCGGCGATATTGGCCATGGTCTTTTCATCACAGGGCTGGCATAGCAGGCTGAAGGCATCGTCACTCAATCTTGCCAGCACGAGATCATCGCCCGCCTGCTCTTTGAGCAGGTTGGCGAGATCGCCCAGCAGCAAATCAGCGCCGGCGATACCCACCTGGCTCTTCATTCCCATGAAATTGTCCAGGGCAATGTAGGCGAGAGCGCCAGTTTCGTTGTTCTTGCCGGCCCGACCGATGGCTTCGGCCAGGGCGTCCATCAGATACTGCCGGTTGTAGAGCCCGGTCAGCAGATCCTGACTGCTGATCTGGCGCAGCTTCTCTTCCAGTTCGGCATCGCTATGTTCCGGCTGCAGTACAATCTGGGTACAGGCTTCGCCGTCATAGGTGGCGGCCGAGACCGACATGGTGACACTGAGTTCGTGGTCATCACTGCGCCGGGCGGTGCAGTTCAGGGTCATGCCGTCTTCGCCTTTTTCGGCGAAGGCCTTCATGAATTCCTTGTATTTTTCCTGGCTCTCCGGAGTGAGTGTGTCGAGCACCGGAATACAGATCAGCTCGTCGATATCGTCGTAGCCAAGGAACTCCATATAGGACTGGTTGGCATAGATGTGCATGCCGTCGTTGATATAGGCAATGGCGTCCTTCGAGCTTTCCAGCAGCAGCTGACAGCGTTGCTCGGCCTCCCGCAGGTGGGATTCGAGTACGCGGCGCCGCCGCCGCTCCTCCAGAGCGGCAAGTTCACGATTGACCACCAGTACCAGCATGTCGGTGTATTCGAAAGGTACGGTGTCCTGGGCGCCGGCCTTCATCATGGCGACCGTGCGCTCGCGGCTTTCCTGCTCGGTGAGCAGGATGAAGGGGATGTCCTTGTCCATGCGGCGAATCATGGCCAGCGCAGCGTCTGCAGAGAACTCCTGCTCCAGGTCCCGGGCCAGAAGCAGGTCCCAGTTGCCCGCCTTGAGGGTTTCTTCCAGATCTTCTTCGGAGGTAATGCGGTGGGCCCTGGTGGCTTTCCCGGAGTTCCGGAGCAAGCTGACCAGCGATTCGGCGTCGTTCTGGGACGGATCAAGAATCAGCAGGTGTACGGTCGCGTTCTTTTTCTGCATTCGTCAGGTGTCTCGTGATGCACTGTTCATTCACCAACGCTGAATGATGCAGGGGTTGCGGATCAATAACAACCCCGCAGCAGACACGGCCTCTCAGTTTGGCACGTTCAGAGCGATGGCCAGAGCGAATCGAACTCATCCTCGCTGGCTCCGGAGGGGGTGGCCGGAGTGCCCGGAGTGAACGCTGCATTGTTCTGCAGTTTCAGCTCAAACTGGCTGATGCTTCCGGTTGAGGAAACCCGGCGCGACAGCTGGCCCTGGTCCTCGCGGCCATCATGCAGAAGCGAAATCCGGCTGCCTGACTGGAATGGCAGCCTGGGTGTGATCAGAGTGGCTGACTGGTTGACCACGCTGATTTCCGGCAACAACAGGCCGCGGAGATACTCGCTGCTGTTGCCGACCTTCTGGATCAGTCGCACCCCGCAGGGCGCGGCACTCGGGGCGAGTAGCTCGATGCCCACCTGAGTGCCCTGGTTCTTGATCTGACGGATCCATCGCACAACCGCCACACTCCAGGGATGGGAGCGATGCTCGCGAACGCCGAGTATTTCGCCCGCCTGAAGAGAGGGCGGCACGTTGCTTTCCCAGGCCACGCAGTAGCCACCGGGACTGGTGTTGACCAGCAACGCCTGGTATGAGCGGGGGCGGTTGCGATCCGTCGACGGTGATTGGGAGTTGCCGTAATTGCCCTTGAAGTTGATGGGCGTGTCGGCCGATACCAGTCGATCATCGGCGGGCGCCGCGTCATGGGCGCCCGACCAGGCATCCTGTTTCTGACGGGCAGTGCGCACGAACAGGTTTTCTTCGTCATGCTGGCCGGTGTCGTTGCCGTTTACGAATTCGGTAAAGGTTTTCTCGCCGGAAATGAAATAGTGAGCTGAAGTCAGGCCAACACAGATTTCCAGGGAGCCCTGGCTGCTGATCCGGTTGAAGTTACGCTTGGCAAGAATGCCGAGGGCCTGGCTCAGGTGAGTCAGCAGGGTGTCGCTGACCTTTGCCGGCACGGCGAGATCATTCTCCGCCTCTTTTTGCTGGCGGCGGGCATGGAGCGTTTCCGACAGCATGGTGGAGAGGTCGCGGGTGTCAAAGCCAAAGCTCTCATCTCCGGGCTTCTGGTCCAGCAGGCTCCGGTAACAGGGAGGTGTGTCCCGCTCCATGTTCACAACAAACAGGCTGTCATCATCGATATCCGGGCCGCAGCGGGTGTGCTCGGTCCACACCTCGAACAGCTCATACACCTGAAGCAGTTCGGCCTGCCGAAGCTGGTTCGGACGGGCGCAACCCAGCAGGAGGACCCGCTTGTAGCTGTCCGCAACCGAGCTGGCCCTGCGATGCTTGAGGGTGTCGTCATCGACCTGCACCACTGACAGCTTGTTGCGGTGGACGAACCGATACAAACGGTGGCACTCCAGCCAGCTCTGAGCCGGGCTGGGGCAGTAGAGCTGGTGTGACCTGAGGATGGTGGCGGACAGTTCAGAGATGGCCCGATGCGCAGCCGTGGCAATCTGCCGCCGGTTTTTCTCCAGCCCACCGTTGTCAATGAACTCCAGCAGACACAGCTTATAACCACCGGCCAGGTGCAGTTGCAGGGCCTGGGACAGATTGGCGATCTTCCGCTGCTTTTCCGGTAGTGCGACCGCGAGGCCCAGATAGTGGCGGGAAAGTTCGCTGCAGACAAAGTGAATTTTTTCCCGGATCAACTCCAGAAACTGGAGTCTCTGTTGCGGCGCCAGGAACAGGTGATTCAGCTCGATGATCGCATGATACAACTGGCGGGATACCTCGCCGATGTTGGCCATCGGGAGTTGATCAATCCAGGTCCGGAAGGCCTTGGGCGTGGTGTCGCAGAACGACAGGCTGGCTGTTTTCTGCTCGGGAACGCGGAGATCTGGTTTCAGGGTCATACCTTCCATTCGGTCACGCCACTATCGACATCGGGGGTATTCCAGGCCTGGCCCTGCTCGGCCAAGTGTCCACTCGGGAGCCACGTGCCGGTAGGAAAACGCCATAAATACATGTTTTTATCTTTAACGTTACTGGACTTTAAGGTAGCAAACCAGTCTCAAAAAGCGAGAAGATCACGAGTTCACAATCTTTGACAAGTGAAATTACGTTGCTTTTTGCGATGCCAGTCACGGGAACAGGTTGATCGGTGTCTTGCTGGCCTCGCCAGGCACCTCCCGCACCAGTCGCGGTACCAGGAATCCGGGCAGGCGGGTCAGAAGCTCCCGGACCAGTGCCCGGGCTTCGTCGTCGGGCACCTCGTAGTGGTGCGCACCGGCTACCGGATCGAAGGTGTGCAGATAATAGGGCAGAACGCCGGCATCGAACAGGCTCTCGCTCAGGGACTCCAGCACCGGGACCTGGTCGTTGACGCCTCGCAGGATGACGGCCTGATTGAGCAGGGTCGCTCCGGCTGCCCTGAGGTAGCCGAGCGCACGTCGGGTCGGACCGTCGATTTCCGCCGGGTGATTGATGTGCAGGACAATCACGATCTGCAGGGGTGTCGTGGACAGCCACTTCAGCAGTTCATTGCAGACCCGCTGGGGGATGACCACCGGCAGGCGGGTGTGCAGCCTGAGCCTGCGGATATGGGGAATGCTGCTGATGGCCGAGGCCCATTGCGCCAGCAGGCGATCATTGACGGCCAGTGGATCGCCGCCGCTGAAAATAACCTCGTTGATCTCCGGGCTGTCGGCCAGGGTATCGATCACCCGCTGCCGGTCTTCCGGTGACAAGCGTTGCTCCTCATACGGAAAATGTCGCCGGAAGCAGTAGCGGCAATTAACGGCGCACTGGCCGGTCACCATCAGCAGCGCCCGGCTGCGGTATTTTCGGATCAGCCCCGTGCTGGCGATGGCGTCGGCTTCCCGCAGCGGGTCGCTGACGAATCCCGGCGCTTCCAGGGTTTCCTCCTGTAATGGCAGCACCTGGCGCAGCAGCGGATCGGCTGGATTGCCTTTTTCCATGCGCGCCAGGAACGGTTCCGGTACCCGGATCGGGAACAACCTGTGGCCCGCTCTTGCACCCGACAACCAGGGAGTCTCGGGAAGTTCCAGCCGCTTGAGGAGCTCTTCCGGCGAGGTTACCGACTGCGACAACAGCTGTTGCCAGCTGCGCTGCTCGTGGTCGGAAAGGTGGGCTTCTATACGGGCGGGGGTTCGCTGTATCATATCGCCCTTCGAATTTTAAACAGCATTTTGTCAGGTGGACATTTCATGGCTTCATATTCTACCAACGAATTTCGCGGCGGTCTTAAGGTTTTGCTCGATGGCGACCCCTGCATCATTCTCGAAAACGAGTTTGTAAAACCCGGAAAGGGGCAGGCGTTCAATCGCGTCAAGCTGCGTAACCTGATGACCAACCGGGTCTGGGAGCGCACCTTCAAGTCTGGCGAAAGCCTCGAAGCCGCGGATGTCATCGATCAGGACATGGAATACCTGTACACCGACGGTGAGTTCTGGCATTTCATGAAGACCGACGGCTCCTTCGAGCAGTATCCAGCCGACGTCAAGGCGGTGGGCGACACCGTCAAGTGGCTGAAAGAGCAGGACGTGTACACCGTGACCCTCTACAACGGCGCGCCGCTGTCCGTAACGCCGCCCAACTTTGTCGAGCTGGAGGTGGTGGATACCGATCCGGGCATGAAAGGCGATACCGCCCAGGGTGGCTCCAAGCCGGCAACCCTCTCCACTGGTGCCGTGGTGAACGTACCCCTGTTCATCACCATCGGCGAAGTGCTGAAGGTAGACACCCGCTCTGGCGAATACGTCAGCCGGGTCAAAAGCAGCTGAGCCTGGGATGACTCATCAACCTGTCTGGCGGCCCGCTGCCTCACAGGACGCCCTGAAAAGCCGCGCACAATTATTGGCCTTTGTGCGCGGCTTTTTTGCGCAACGGGGTGTGCTGGAGGTGGAGACCCCGGTGCTTGGCCAGTTCGGTGTCACCGATCCCAATCTCGATGGTGTTGCTGCTTTGGCAAGTGCTGGTGCCCGCAGTGGCGGGTGGCTGCAAACGTCGCCTGAATATCACATGAAGCGTCTGCTGGCGGCCGGCACCGGTCCGATTTATCAGGTATCCCGGGTGTTCCGCAACGGCGAGCAGGGTCGTCGGCACAACCCGGAATTTTCCATGCTGGAATGGTACCGACCCGGGTTTGATGACCGGGCGTTGATGGGTGAGGTCTCTGACCTGGTGTGCGGATGGCTTGGCTGCGGCCGGCCCGAAGTACTAACGTATCGAAACGCCATGCGCAGCTGGGCCGATATCGATCCCTTTGCTGCCACCGATCACGATCTTCGCCGGCGTGGTGAGCAGTGGCTGGACGCAAAACAACTGGCGGATATGGACCGGGACGGCTGCCTGGACCTGTTGATGAGCTTTGCCGTGGAACCGAATCTGGGGCAGGGCGGTCAGCCGGTGTTCATTACCGGTTATCCGGCATCGCAGGCTTCCCTGGCAAGGGTTTCACAGGTAGACGGCCAAGCCACCGCGCACCGGTTCGAGCTTTACATCAATGGCCTTGAGTTATGCAACGGCTACTGGGAACTGACCGAGCCTGCGGAACAGCGACAACGCTTTGCGGCCGACAATGCCCAGCGTCGTCGGCTGGGCAAGCCTGAAATGGCCGTGGACGAAGCGTTTCTGGCAGCCCTCGATCATGGACTGCCGGACTGCTCGGGGGTTGCTCTGGGGCTGGATCGGCTGTTGATGCTCAAGCTCGGAACAAACGATATCCGTGAGGTGTTGGCGTTTCCCTTCGAGCGGGCCTGATGGCTTTCCGGTGTTCGGGAAGGCGAAACCGATCAGGAAAGCGTGCCAAATGCCTCGCCCATGCGTACGGTTTTGCCGGCCACCTGGTCGCTGTTCCAGGTCACGGATCCCTTGGGCATGACAAGAATGACGGTGGAGCCCAGGCGGAAACGCCCCATTTCCTCGCCCTTGGCAAACTGCCGGGCATCGTCGCCCTCGTAGCGGGTTGCCTTTACACCCTGGCTCGTGGGCACCACCACACCGGCCCAACGGGTTTCCACGCTACCGACAATCATGGCGCCGACCAGAACCATGGCCAGCGGGCCCGCCTCGGTGTCGAACAGGCACACAACCCGCTCGTTGCGGGCGAACAGATTGGGCACGTTCTCCGCCGTTACCGGGTTGACCGAGAACAGCTTGCCGGGAATATGGATCATCTCCCTGAGCGTGCCTGCCACCGGCATGTGAATGCGGTGGTAGTCCTTGGGTGCGAGGTAAATGGTGGAGAATTCGCCCCCGGCAAAGGGCTCGGTGGTGGCCTCGTCGCCGCCAAGCAGTTCGCTCAGGCTGAAGGTCTGCCCCTTGGCCTGGAAGACGCGATCCCCGGTAACCTGCCCCAGTTGGCTGATGGCGCCGTCAACAGGGCTGACCAGGGTTTTCTCGCCTTCGGCGATCGGGCGGAGACCCGGTTTCAGCTCCCGGGTGAAAAACGCGTTGAAGGTTGGGTAGGCTTCGGGATCCGGTTCGGCCGCTTCGCTCATGTCTACGCCATAACGGCCGATAAACCATTTGATCACCCGATTCTTGAGCGCGGGGTTGCGGTCGTTGTCGGCCAGACGGCCGGCCAGGCGGGAAATCCCCAGTTGCGGCGTGAGGTACTGGCTCAGAACAAAAAGCTTGTCGAACATTAAAAGTGATCCTTTGCGCTCAAAGGCGCGAAGTTTACCAAAGACTGCCACCTGTATAGAAATTGTTTCACGGCTTCGCGGTTGGCCCGTGGCCTTGCTATTATCAGGTCACCTTTGGCGTGATTGCTTCCGGCTCCGGCCCATAACCAAGACTATAAGGCGCTCCTTCTTACCATGTTATTGATCATCGGCGGACTTATTGTTGTTGCCAGTGTTTTCACTGGCTATGTTCTTCACGGCGGCAACCTGATGGTGCTCTGGCAACCAACGGAAGTGCTGATCATTTTCGGTGCTGCCCTGGGCTCCTTTATCATTGCCAACCCGGTGCATACCCTCAAGGAAACCTTCAGTCGTGGCCTGCAGTTGCTCACCGGGTCTCCGTTCAACAAATCCTTTTACATGGATCTGCTCAGCCTGCTGTACGAGATTTTCGACAAATCCCGCAAGCAGGGTGTCATGGCCATAGAGGAAGACATTGATAATCCGGAATCGAGCCAGATTTTTACCCGCTACCCCGCGATCATGAAATCGAAGGAGCTGCTGGCATTCATTACCGATTACCTTCGCATCATCAGCTCCGGCAACATGGCCGCCCACGAGCTGGAAGGTATGATGGAAAACGAGATCGACAGTCGCCATCAAGAAATCGAAGAGCCTGCCCATGCCGTCAACAAAATAGCCGACGCCTTGCCCGGCCTGGGGATTGTCGCGGCGGTGCTTGGTATCGTGATTACCATGAACTTCATGAGCGAGGGGCCAGAGAAGATTGGTCTCAGCGTTGCCGCTGCTCTTGTAGGTACCTTTCTCGGCATCTTCATGGGCTACGGGTTTGTTGGCCCCACCTCTATTGCCATGGAACACGCAGCGAAGTATGAGCTCAAGGCCTATGAGTGTGTGAAAGCCTCGGTTGTTGCCACCGTGTCCGGCCAGGCACCGCAAATGGCCATCGAGTTTGGCCGCAAGGCGCTGCCGACAGACAAACGACCCGGATTCCAGGAACTGAACGATCACGTTCGCTCCAAGTAATTCCGACCCATACTGATTCCGGAGCCGATTCGTGGAAGAGCAACCGATAATCATCAAGCGCAAGAAGAAAGTGGTCGGCGGCCATCATGGCGGCTCCTGGAAAGTTGCGTTTGCCGATTTCGCGACCGCCATGATGGCGTTCTTCCTGGTGCTCTGGCTCACAGCTACAGCGTCTCCGGAGCAGAAGCGGGCCGTTGAGGGGTATTTTCGCGACCCGGTTGGCTTTACGGAGGGCGGCTCACCGAACCCTGTGGATCTGGAGGGCAGTGCCTCGGTGGTCAAGGAAACCAGCACCGACATGGATCCCGATCAGATCCAGATTGAGGATCAGGTGGTGGATGAGCTGGCAGAAACCCTTGAGCAGCGTCGGATGGAGGAGCTATTTCAGGAGCTGAAAGAACGCATTGAACAGAATGAGACCCTGCAAGAGTTCAAGGACCAGTTGCTGATCGACATCACCGACGAAGGGCTGCGTATCCAGATCGTTGACCGGTCCGGCCGGCCGATGTTCGACAGTGGCCGGGCACAACTGAAGTACTACTCCCAGGACATCCTGTTCGAGTTGGCCAAAACGCTGGGTTCGGTCAGCAACAAACTCAGCATCACCGGCCACACTGACGCGACGCCTTTCGGCGGTCGTCCCGGCTACACCAACTGGGAACTCTCCGCCGATCGCGCTAACACGGCGAGGCGTGCCCTGGTTGCCGGCGGTGTTCGCCAGGAACAGATTGCCCGGGTGGTGGGCCTGAGTGATTCGGTACTGTTCGACAAGGAAGATCCCACGGCGCCAGTCAACCGTCGTATCTCCATTATTGTGCTGAACAAAAAGACGGTGGATGACATTCAGAGCAGCGCCGGCCAGGCTGACGAACCCCTGATTGACCTGACCCAACCCACCGAAGAAGAGCAGGAAGCCGCGCGTGAGCGCCTCGAGAGCGGCGAGTGGCTTCAGGAAAAACCGGAACCGGCGCCAGGTGAGCTGAACTGGTAGTCTGGGCGGGCAGCATGATAGGGGCTCAGTCCGCTTTCAGCCCCCGGGCCTGCTGCTCGGCCATATCCTGCAGAATCCGGTGAAAACTCTTCAGGCGCGCCTCGCTGATCTTTCCGGTCTGCGCCGCCGCATCGATCGCGCAACCGGGATCGCCCATGTGGCGGCAGTTGCGGAACCGACAGTGCCCAATCAGGTCCCGGATCTCCCGGAACCCGTATTCGATCTCCTGCGGGGTCATGTGCCACAGGCCGAACTCCCGGATGCCCGGTGAATCAATCAGCTCCCCGCCAATGGGAAGGTGGAACAGCTTGGCGGTCGTGGTGGTATGGACACCCTTGCCGGTGCTTTCCGAGACGGCGCCCACGCGAATGCTCTCATCCGGCATCAGTGTCTGAATGATGGACGACTTGCCTACCCCGGACTGGCCGACGAACACACAGGTCTGCTCCCGCACCAGACGCTCCACCTCCGGCGAAGGCCGGTCACCAGATTCGGCCGCGGACGTGCGCACCACCTCATAGCCCAGCGCCTCGTAACGCTCAAGCAGTGCGTCAATCGCCTGCCGGTTGCTATCGGTAATCAGATCAGTCTTGTTCAGCAGAATGACGGCAGGAATGTCGGTGATCTCGGAGGCCACCAGGTATCGGTCGATCAGGTTGTCGTGGGGCTCCGGTTCCGGCGCGATCACCAGAATGATGTGGTCAATGTTGGCTGCCACCGGCTTCAGGGCACCGAAGTTATCCGGGCGTTGCAACAGGTTTCGACGCTCCCCCCGGGCCACGATGACGCCGGACTCGTTCTTTCCTGGACGCCAGACAACGGTGTCGCCGGTAACCAGACTGTCGATATTGGCCCGCACGAAACACCGAACGACCTCACCGGTGTGCTCTCCCTCCAAAGCCTCCACATCCAGCTGTTGCCCGTAGTGGGCAATCACCAGCCCTTCCTGCTCCGGCCCCAGCTCACCGGCCTCGGCCTGTTCCTGAACCTTCTTCTCCCGCCGCGCCGCCCGGACCGCCCGTTCTTCCTGGACTTTCCGGATGCGGAATTGCTGCTGTTTGTTCAGTCGCCGTTTTGCCATGTATCGAGCGCGTACCGTGTTTGGGTTCGTGAGGTGTTACATCATACTTTAATCAGTCACAATACACAGACAAATCAGGGTGTCTGACAGGCTTAAAGCCTGTCGGCGGCTGACCCTCTCGTATATCTCCAATATTCGGGCGGGGGCGGGCAGGCCGTTCCGGGAATGTCGGCGGCCAGGGATGGCCGACGTCAAGCGCACAGGGATGTGCTCGTAGCGCTTCCCGGAACGGCCTGCCCGCCCCCGCAGACTCCACAAGTTGAAGGCTGGAAAAATGTCAGAAAACAACCACCTGGTATGGATCGATCTGGAAATGACCGGCCTGGATCCGGAAAAAGAACGGATCATCGAGATGGCCACCATCATCACCGATTCAGAGCTGAACATCGTGGCAGAAGGCCCCGTGATCGCCGTGCACCAGCCCGATAGCCTACTGGATGCCATGGACGAGTGGTGCACCCGAACCCACGGCGAGAGCGGGCTGACCAAGCGAGTCCGGGAAAGTGACATCTCAGAGGCCCAGGCCGAACAACAAACCCTCGAGTTCCTGAAAAAGTACGTCGGGAAAGGCCAGTCGCCCCTGTGCGGCAACAGCATCGGCCAGGACCGTCGCTTCCTCGTGAAATACATGCCCGAACTGGAAGACTACTTCCATTACCGGAACCTGGACGTCTCCACCATCAAGGAACTGGCCCGCCGCTGGCGTCCGGACGTGCTCAAGGGCGTTCAGAAAAAGGGCAGCCACCTGGCGCTGGATGATATCCGCGACTCCATCAACGAACTGCGCCACTATCGGCAGGAATTCTTCAAGCTATAGGCCGTGCTGCTTGAGGGCCCAACGCACATGTTCGCGGACCAATTCCGAAGGATGGTCTGTCCGTTGCTTCAGCGCCTCAATCACCGGGATGGTTGAGGGTGCGTTACCCAGCCCCACCGCCAGATTTCTCAGCCAGCCCTCATAGCCGGTGCGTCGGATGGCGGAGCCTTCCGTGCGCTTCAGAAATTGCTCCTCTGTCCACAGAAACAGCTCGGCCAGAGTGCTGTTGTCCAGCCCGTGGCGGGGCTGGAAATCCTTTTCCTCCGTAGGCTTGCTGAACTTCTGCCAGGGGCACACCAGTTGGCAGTCATCGCAGCCGAATACCCGGTTGCCCATCAGGGGCCGCAGTTCCTCCGGAATGCTGCCCCGAAACTCTATGGTGAGGTAACTGATACAGCGTCTGGCATCCAGCTTGTGGGGACCCACGAACGCATCGGTGGGGCACAGGTCCAGACAGGCGGAGCAGCTGCCACAGTGGTAAGTCTCGAATGGCGTGTCCGTTGGCAGGGGCGCACTGGTGAAAATCTCCCCCAGAAAGAAGAACGAGCCGGCTTTCGGATGAATCAGCATGTTGTTCTTACCAATCCAGCCCAGCCCGGCACGCTGGGCCAGCGCCCGCTCCAGTACCGGCGCACTGTCTACGAATGCCCGGTAGTCGAAGCCGCTCACGGCGGCATCAATTTTTGCGGCCAGTTGCGCCAACCGCTTGCGAATCAGTTTGTGGTAATCGCGCCCCAAGGCGTAGCGAGTCACATAGGCGGATTCCCGGTTAGTGAGCGCTCGTTTCGGGCTGTCCGGTGCCGGCAGATAGTCCATGCGAACCGAGATCACGCGACGGGTACCGGGCACCAGGGAGTCCGGTGTGTAGCGTTTGTCACCATGGTGCCCCATGTAATCCATGTCGCCCTGGTAGCCTTCGGCCAGCCAATCCTGCAAATGCCTGGCGTGCTCCCCGGTGTCCGGCGTGGTGATACCCACGTCGGCAAACCCCAGATCTCGCGCCCACTGCCGTATAAGTGCTGGCAAATCAGCGAGTTCGGGATGTGTTGTGTTGCTGGAAGCTGTGGCACTCATGATTCTGCCGATGGCGAGGGTGGTTGAGGAGCAAGTGCTCTTAAGTTCGGGTACAGATATTTAATTTGATTAAGTTATGACCTTTCCTCCTGTTTTGCTATGCTTTACAGGTATCTGGCCATTTTTCTTAAACCGGTTTCTGTAACGGGAGCAGGGCTGTATGCCGCCGTCTGAGCTTCACAGTTTACCAGACGCACTGTTTTCCGCCGATGGGGTGCGGCAAATTGACCGCTACGTCATCGAGCAGCAGGGCGTTGACGGCTTCGACCTTATGCAGTCAGCAGCCCATGCGGCTTTTCGCAGGCTCGTTCGCCACTGGCGTGACTGCGGCCGGGTTCTGGTGCTGTGTGGTGCAGGCAACAACGGCGGTGACGGTTACCTGGTTGCCGCCAATGCCCGGCGCCATGGCCTGGACGTGTCGTGTGTTGCCGTTGCGCCCACGGAAAAACTGTCGGGAGACGCCCGCAAGGCGTGGCAAAAGGCACTGGCCGATGGGGTCGATGTTGTCTCTCTGGGCGATTTGGATGAATCTGCCCTGGAAGCGCTGTTCGTGCAGGCTGGACTGATTGTTGACGCCATGCTGGGCACCGGCGTTTCCGGCGCGCCCCGGGCACCCTTTGCCGACCTGATCGACCGCTGCAACAACTCGCCGGCGCCGGTGTTGGCGGTGGACCTGCCATCCGGGTTGAATGCGACCACCGGCGCAGCGGATGGGCAGGTGATACGCGCTGCCATGACGGTGACTTTTATCGGTCTGAAAGCCGGGTTATTTACCGGCGAAGGCGTCGCCGCCGCTGGTGAAGTGGTATTTGAGGGCCTGGGTACGGAGTCTGCGTTACCGGTCAGCGGCCAGACACCGGTTGCCATGCGCCGGGACTGGGCCCGAATTCGCAATTGGCTGCCGCAACGCCCCGTCAACGCCCACAAGGGACGGTTTGGTCACGTGCTGGTGGTGGCGGGCGACCGGGGTTTCGGTGGCGCAGGATTGCTGGCGGCCGAGGCAGCACTTCGCTCAGGCGCTGGCCTGGTTTCGCTGGCTACTCGTCCGGAACATGTGACCGCAGCCTTGTCCAGATGCCCCTCGGTGATGGTGCACGGGCTGATTCATGGCTCGGAGTTGCCGCCGCTGCTGGACAGTGCCTCCGTGGTTGTTTGCGGCCCGGGTATCGGTCGAAGCGCGTGGGGGCAGCAGATGCTGGAACAGGTGATTGCCAGCGGCAAGAATCGGGTACTGGATGCCGACGCCCTGAATCTCTTGGCGGCGAGAGTTGCCGTACCGGCCGAGAACCAGGTTCTCACGCCCCATCCGGGTGAAGCGGCCCGGTTGCTCAACTGTTCGGTGCCGGAAGTGGAATCCGATCGGCTACGGGCCTGCAAGAAGCTGCAATCACTGTACGGAGGTACGGTGTTGCTGAAGGGGGCGGGAACCGTAGTTGCCTCGGGAAACGGTTCGGTGGATATTGTCAGCGGCAGCAATCCCGGAATGGCGACAGGCGGTATGGGCGATGTGTTGTCGGGAATTATTGGCGCCCTGTATGGCCAGCTTGGCGACCCGGTGCATTCTGCGGTGCTGGGAGCCGCCGCGCATCTTCGTGCCGCCAATGTGGCATCGGAAACCCGGGGATTCATGGGGCTGATACCGAACGATGTGATTGATCAGCTGCCGCGGGTTTACAGCGAGTCTGAACCGGGTCGGGAGCGGGAAGACGTATGAGAAAGGTTCCATGAGCGCTGCGGGCAACGAATGTCGTGTGTTTCTTGCCAATGAGGCCGAAACCGAGCGGCTCGGCCGCGAACTCGCAAACCGCGTGGCGGCGTCCGGGCGGGGCCTGGTGGTATACCTGGAAGGTGACCTGGGCATGGGTAAAACCACGCTGAGCCGGGGCGTAATGCGTGGCCTGGGGCATGAGGGGGCGGTCAAGAGCCCCACCTACACCCTGGTGGAGCCCTATGAAGACTTGAGGCCCGTGGCCTATCACTTTGACCTGTATCGTCTGGGTGATCCAGAAGAGCTGGAATACATGGGAATCCGGGATTATTTTGCCGGAGACAACCTGTGTCTGGTGGAGTGGCCAGACCGCGGCGAAGGGGTGTTGCCCGAGCCGGATCTGGCTTTGCAGCTGGAGTTGCAGGGACATGGGCGCACAGCGCTGATCACGGCCCACTCCGAGCGAGGCTTGAACGTACTTGAAGGACTGGAAAAGGTTGGCGCCGGTCGCTGACCGGGCTGCAATCTGTGAAGGGCAGGTAGGCTGTATGGCAATCAAAACAACCATCATTTTGCGGACGCTGGTTCTGGTGCTGGCCACGCTGGTTTCGCTGCCTCTTGTTGCCAGAACGCTGGTGGAAGGGGCACGGATATGGCCCGCTCCCGATCACACCCGGCTGGTGCTCGACACCGGTGGCGAGGTGGATCACAACATTTTCTCACTGTCCGGTCCCTCCCGATTGGTGATTGACCTCAAGAACACCAGCCTGAAAGCTGATTTTGCGGCTCTCGACCTGGAAGGCAGCCCCATCAAGCGGATTCGTAGCGCTCCACGTAACGGCAATGATCTACGGGTGGTGCTGGATCTGAAGTCCGACATCAAGCCGCGCAGCTTCCAGCTTGAGCCCAACCAGCAATACGGCCACCGGCTGGTGGTCGACCTCATTGATGAGGGGGGCAGTCGCATTGAAAAGGCGACCGCACCGACAGTCACGCAGGACTCCAGCGGCAAGCGCGATATCATTGTGGTTATCGATGCTGGCCATGGCGGTGAAGACCCGGGTGCCATCGGACCCAGGGGAACCCGCGAGAAAGATGTGGTGCTGAAGATGGCGAAAACCCTGGCAGATCTGATCAATCGGCAACCGGGTTACACCGCCAAGCTGACCCGTACCGGCGACTACTACATCGGCCTGCGTAACCGGACCATCCTGGCACGTAAATACAACGCCGACCTGTTCGTGTCGGTGCACGCGGATGCCTTCCGCACGCCCCAGCCCAAGGGGGCGTCGGTGTTTGCGCTTTCCCAGCGGGGGGCTACCAGTGAAACGGCCCGCTGGCTGGCCAACAGTGAAAACCGTTCCGATCTGATTGGTGGCGCTGGAGGCTTGTCCCTCGACGGCCGCGACGACACCCTGGCCGGTGTGCTGCTGGACTTGTCCATGACCGCCAGTATCAACGCCAGTCTGGGTGTCGGCAGCTCCGTGCTGGGCCAGCTCGGTGGCGTGGCCGAACTTCACAAACCCGGGGTGGAACAGGCCGCGTTTGCGGTGCTCAAGTCCCCGGATATTCCGTCGATCCTGGTCGAGGCGGGTTTTATTTCCAATCCCCAGGAAGAAAAGAACCTGTCCACCGAGTGGTATCGCACGCGACTGGCCAAGGCGATCATGGGTGGAATTGATGATTACTTCCAGAAAACGCCGCCCCCCGGCACCTTGCTGGCCTGGCAGAAGCAGAATGGTCAGAGTGGCGGTGGTGTCAGTCACTACCGGATCCAGCGGGGTGACACCCTCTCCGGCGTGGCCCGGAAAAATCAGACAACTGTGAGCGAGCTGATGCAGTTTAACGACCTTCGGGACGACCGTGTTATGGTAGGGCAAACCATTCGTATCCCCGCGTCCTGATCAAGAGGTTTTTCCGCAACATGCCCTCCATTCGATTGCTGTCACCACGGCTCGCGAACCAGATTGCCGCGGGCGAGGTGGTGGAGCGACCTGCGTCTGTCGTCAAGGAACTGGTTGAGAACGCCCTGGATGCCGGTGCCGGCCGGGTCGATGTCGAGATCGAACAGGGCGGCGTGAAACTGATTCGGGTCCGTGACGACGGCAGCGGTATCGCCGAAGACGATCTGCCCCTGGCGCTCAGCCGCCACGCCACCAGCAAGATAGCCAGTCTGGATGACCTTGAGGCCGTGGCGTCTCTGGGGTTTCGGGGTGAGGCCCTGGCCAGTATCAGCTCGGTTTCCAGGCTCACGCTCACTTCGAGAACAGAAGCCCAGGAAGCGGCGTCGCGGGTGGAAGTGGAAGGTCGGGAAATGGACGCGCGGATATCGCCCGCTGCCCATCCGGTCGGCACCACAGTGGAAGTCCGTGACCTGTTCTTCAATACTCCTGCGCGGCGAAAGTTCCTGCGTACCGAGAAAACCGAATTCAACCATGTGGAAGAGTGCTTGCGACGGCAGGCCCTGAGTCGTTTCGATGCCGGATTTACCCTTCGCCACAACCAGCGCGTGGTACAGAGTTTGCGGCCTGCGGAATCGCCGCTGGACCGCGAGCGGCGGATCGGATCCCTGTGTGGCCAGCAATTCATCGATAACGCCGTGGTGATCGACGCCGAGGCAACCGGGCTCAGGCTCTGGGGGTGGGTGGCCCTGCCGACCTTTTCCCGCAGCCAGGCGGACCTGCAATATTTCTTTGTCAATGGCCGCGTGATCCGGGACCGGTTGGTGGCCCACGCCGTGCGCCAGGCGTATCGAGACGTGCTTTACAACAACCGGCACCCGGCGTTTGTGCTTTACCTGGAGGTGGATCCCGCGACGGTCGACGTCAACGTTCACCCCACCAAGCACGAAGTCCGCTTCCGCGATGGCCGTCTGGTGCATGATTTCATCTTCAGGACATTGCATAAGGCACTGGCAGACGTTCGCCCGGATGATCATTTTCGAGGCGCCGTTGCCCAGTCTTTCGGGCGCGAGGCTGCCGTCGACTCACCGCAGGCCATGCCCGCAACAGGCGCCCCTGCCGGCGCGTCCTGGAACGGACAACCGGACGTGGGTGACTATCGTGCGTCGACAGAAGCTGGTAACGGGTATGGTCGCCACCAACAGGCGCAACAGGAATGGCGCGCCAGTGATCAGATGGCGTTCTACCAGTCGCTGAACGCCGGTGGTGGCAGCGAGGCTCAGCAGGCTATGCCGGTAAGCGAGAACGCGGTTGCGCCCATGCCGACACCGCCGGCAGACAGCGATCAGGAGCCCCCGCTGGGTTACGCGATTGCCCAGCTGCACGGGATTTACATCCTGGCCCAGGGCCGTGCCGGCCTGATCGTGGTGGACATGCACGCGGCCCATGAGCGAATCACCTACGAGCGCATGAAGCGGGCGCTGGCCGAACAGGATCTGAAGAGCCAGCCTCTGCTCGTGCCCATTTCCCTGGCCGTCAGCCAGAAAGAAGCCGCGCTTACCGAGAGCCATGGTGAAGAGCTGCAAAAGCTTGGTCTGCAGATCGAGCGTATCGGGCCGGAAACCCTGGCGGTGCGCCAGGTTCCTGCGTTGCTGCGCGGTGCCGACACCGAGCAACTGGTAAGGGATGTGCTGGCGGACCTGATCGAACATGGCCAGAGCGACCGGGTGGAGGCCGTCACACACGAGCTCCTGGGCACGATGGCTTGCCACGGGTCGGTACGCGCCAACCGGCAGCTCACCATCCCGGAAATGAATTCGTTACTCCGCGACATGGAGGCGACCGAGCGCAGTGGCCAGTGCAACCACGGCCGGCCAACGTGGACCCTGGTAACCCTGTCCGAACTGGACAAACTGTTCCTGCGGGGTCGCTGAGGTGGCCCTGCCCCCCGCCATTTTTCTGATGGGGCCGACGGCGTCCGGAAAAACCGATCTCGCCGTGGCGCTTTGCGAGCGTTTGCCCTGCGACATCATCAGTGTGGATTCGGCGATGATTTATCGGGGCATGGATATCGGTACTGCCAAGCCCAGTCCCGAAGAGTTGTCACGGGCGCCGCACCGGCTCATCGACATCTGTGATCCGGCCGAAACCTATTCAGCTGCGGATTTTCGCCGGGACGCCCTGGCGGCCATGGCTGAGATTACCGCGGCGGGCCGAATTCCGCTGCTGGTCGGTGGCACCATGATGTACTTCAAGGCGCTGTTGCACGGCATGTCAGGGTTGCCCGCGGCCAGTCCGGAGCTGCGCAGGACGCTTGAGCAAGAGGCCGAGACCCGGGGGTGGGAGGCGCTGCACCGCGAGCTGAACGCCCATGATCCGGTAGCGGCGGAGAGGATTCATCCCAACAATCGGCAGCGGTTGTTGCGGGCTCTTGAGGTGTGGCGCCTCACCGGAAAGGCCATCTCGGAATTCTGGCAAGCCGAATCGGGAACGGAGCGGCAGGTAGCCAGCGCGCAGCGGGGTAGCGATATTGAGGATTACACCTATTTCACCCGCTGGCAGGCAGACGAAACACCTTCGCTTCCGTATACTGTTGTGCAGCTTGCCATCGTGCCGCCAGACCGGCGAGTGCTTCATGAGCGAATTCGCCAGCGGTTTCTGAATATGCTGGAAGCGGGTTTTCTTGACGAAGTGCGGGCACTGATGCTCAGGGAAGACTTGCACCCTGAACTCCCTTCAATGCGCTGTGTCGGTTATCGCCAGGCCTGGAGCTATTTGTCCGGGGAAGACGATTATCAGACCTTTGTCAGCAAGGGAGTGGCAGCAACCCGCCAACTGGCCAAGCGGCAGTTGACCTGGTTGCGGAAGTGGTCGGATGTGGACTGGTTGGACAGCAGTGACGAACTTGTCACTGAGGCCGCCTTGAAAAAAATCCGACTTCGCACCACATTTAATTTTGAATTATGACGATCTGCATTTACTAAAAACAGGAGAAAACACATGTCAAAAGGGCATTCGTTACAAGACCCTTACCTCAACGCCTTGCGCAAGGAACGCATTCCGGTCTCTATCTTTCTGGTCAATGGTATCAAGCTTCAGGGCCAGATTGAGTCTTTCGACCAGTTCGTGATTTTGCTGAAAAATACTGTCAGCCAGATGGTCTACAAGCACGCCATTTCCACTGTGGTACCTGCACGTAATGTTCGCATTCCTCAGCAGGCGCCGGGAGGAGAGGGCGAGTCTGAAGACTGAGTCTCCCGGCTTTCCGGCCTTACCACCCGCGTTCCGGAAGACCCTGCAAGGGGTCCGACGGCCGCGGGTGTTTGTTTTTATACCCTTGTTAATTCGATTGTTCCGGAGTTGATGCCAATTGTTTGAACGTCCAGATGTCGGCGAGCGCGCCATCCTTGTCCACATCGATTTCACCGACCACGATGGGTCGGAAGATCCCGGCGAGTTCCGGGAACTGGTCACTTCCGCGGGGGTGGATCCGGTCGGTACCGTTACCGGCTCCCGCAAGCAGCCAAGCCCCCGGTTCTTTGTGGGCGAAGGCAAGCTGGAGGAAGTGCGGGACGCTGTCGCGGCTCACGAGGCCGATGTGGTGCTTTTCAATCACGCATTGAGCCCCCGGCAGGAGCGCAATATCGAACAGGAGCTCAAGTGCCGTGTACTTGATCGCACCGGCGTAATCCTGGATATCTTTGCCCAGCGCGCCCGAACCCACGAGGGCAAGCTGCAGGTAGAGCTGGCCCAGCTGGAACATATGTCCACGCGCCTGGTTCGGGGCTGGACCCACCTGGAGCGTCAAAAGGGCGGCATTGGGCTTCGGGGTCCGGGTGAAACCCAGCTTGAGACGGACCGCCGCTTGCTGAGAGAGCGCATAAAGTCCATTCACAAGCGCCTGGAGAAAGTTCGCAAGCAGCGTAATCAGGGCCGACGGGCGCGACAGCGAGCGGACATCCCAACGGTGTCCCTCGTGGGTTACACCAACGCCGGCAAATCGACGCTGTTCAACCGTATTACCACCTCCTCCGTATATGCTGCAGACCAGCTGTTTGCGACCCTGGACCCAACGCTACGGCGACTGGAACTTCCGGATATCGGGCCGGTCGTAATGGCCGATACCGTGGGCTTCATCCGGCATCTGCCACACAAGCTTGTGGAAGCGTTCCGGGCGACACTGGAGGAAACCACCGAAGCCACCCTGCTGCTGCACATTATCGACAGCCATGATGAACGTCGTGACGAGAACATGGAGCAGGTGGAAGAAGTACTGGCGGAAATTGGCGCCGACGGCATACCGGTACTGCAGGTGTTCAACAAGATCGACCTGCTGGAGAATTTTACACCCCGGGTAGAGCGCAACGAGGACGGCATACCGGTGCGGGCCTGGGTTTCGGCGGTTACCGGTGAAGGTCTTGATGGCCTCTATGACGCCATCGTCGAGCGCCTGGCCGAGGACGTGGTGCATCACTTTGTGTTGCTCGGGCCAGCGGATGGCAAGTTGCGGGCGCTGTTGCACGAGGCCGGCTCGGTGCTCAGTGAAGAGCACCGCGACACCGGCGATTCAGTCCTGGAGGTTCGCCTGCAGAATCGCGACTGGTTGCAGCTGTTAAGCCGGGCCGGCGTGAAGGAAGGCGCAGTTCGGCTGGATACCCGACCTGCCTGAAACGGGTGAGCTATTGCCGGGGCGGTCATAAATCCCTAGTATTTGCAGCCATTCTATCTATAAGTCAGTAACGGAGAGCACTATGGCCTGGAACGAACCGGGTGGAAACCGTAACGACAATGATCCCTGGGGAACCGGTGGTGGTCGGCGCGGCAATGATCAGGGTCCGCCAGACCTCGACGAAGCATTGAAAAAAGGTCTGGACAAGCTCAACAAGATGTTGGGTGGCAAAGGCGGTAAATCCGGCGGTAGCGGCAGTGGCGGCGGAAGCGCCGGTGGCTTCGGTGCCATCCTCGCTTTGGCGGGCATTCTGGTGGCCGGCTATATCGTGTTCCAGTCCTTCTATACCGTGGACGAGCAGGAACGGGCGGTGGTGTTGCGTTTCGGTGAGTACCACACGACTGAGAACCCGGGTCTGAGGTTCAAGGTGCCGCTGATCGACAGCGTTTCCAAGGTGCGGGTCACCAACGTCCGGACAGCGGAATCCAGCGGCCAGATGCTGACCCAGGATGAAAACCTGGTTACCGTGGATTTGCAGGTTCAGTATCGTGTCAGCAATGCTCGTGATTACGTGCTCAACGTGCGTGATTCCAACCAGGCGCTTGCGTTTGCAACCGACAGTGCGCTCCGCCACGAAGTGGGCAGCGCCACGCTCGATGCGGTGCTGACCGAAGGCCGGGTTGAGCTGGCGGTCAACGTGGAGCAGCGTCTCCAGAATTTCCTCAAGCAGTACGGAGCCGGCCTCGAGGTCGTACGGGTGAACGTCGAGAGTACCCAGCCGCCCCAGGCCGTACAGGATGCCTTCCGTGAAGTACAGCGTGCCCGTGAAGACGAGCAGCGCTTGAAGGAAGAGGCGGAAACCTACCGCAACAAGGTGGTGCCGGAGGCCCGAGGTCAGGCCCAGCGCATGATTGAAGAAGCAGCGGCCTACAAGGCCCAGGTGGTTGAGCGTGCCAACGGTGAAACTGCCCGGTACCTGGACCTGCTGGCCGTTTACGAAGGCTCGCCCGAGGTTACTCGCAACCGGATGTACCTACAGGCGATGGAAAACGTGCTTGCCAGCTCCAGCAAAGTTCTGGTGGATACCAAGTCCGGCAATAACATGATGTACCTTCCGCTGGATCGTCTGACCCGCTCCAGTGCGGGTGCCGCTGCCGGCCGCAATGAAAGCGCTGGCGATGCAGGCAGTATGACCGGGCAGGTGGATCTGCAATCCCTCACCGACCAGGTCATGCGGGAGCTTCGCAACCGTCAGTCGACTAACTCCAGAGTAGGGAGATAATCATGGGTCCCAAAAGCATTATCGGTCTCGCTGGCACCCTCATCATTCTGTTGCTGGTTTCGTCGAGCGTATACATTATCCCGGAAACCCATCGCGGCGTTTTGCTTCGGTTTGGTGAGCTGATAGAGACCAACATCCCGGCAGGGTTGCATTTCAAGGTCCCGGTGATCGACGAAGTGCGCAAGTTCGACGTGCGGGTTCTGACCATGGATCTGCCAGCGCGACAGTACCTGACCGTCGAGAAAAAGCCGCTTGATGTGGATTCCTACATCGCGTGGCAGATTGCCGACGTTGATACCTTCTACCGGGCCACAGGTGGCGACGAATTCCGCGCCCAGGATCTTTTGCTGTCGCGGGTAGACAACGGCCTGCGTAACGAGTTTGGTGTGCGCACCATGCACGAGGTCGTGTCCGGCCAGCGGGATGAACTGATGGCCAAGCTGAAAGATCTGGTCAATCAGACGTCGGTCAGCGAATTCGGTATCCGGGTGCTGGACATCCGGGTAAAGGCCATCGAGTTGCCCGAGCAGGTGCGTGACAACGTCTACCGCCGCATGGCGACCGAGCGGGAGAAACTGGCCCAGGAATACCGTTCGCGGGGTCGTGAGCTGGCCGAAGGTATTCGCGCCGATGCCGACCGCCAGAGAACGGTGATCCTGGCCGAAGCTTTCTCGCAGTCCGAAAAACTGCGCGGTGAGGGTGACGGTCAAGCTGCCCAGATCTACGCGGACGCCTACAGCCAGGACAGCGAGTTCTTCAGCTTCTATCGGAGTCTGGCGGCCTACCAGAACTCGTTCGCCAACAAGGACGACATCATGGTGATCGACTCCGAAGGCGAATTCATGAAGTACCTGCGGGATCCCCAAGGCGCGAAATAAACGCCCTTCGTGAGGCCAATAAAACCGGAATACCCTCGTATTCCGGTTTTTTTGTGCCCGCCAACCGTGTAAAATTCTGGCGGTTTTGTGCCGGGTTTTTGGCCCGGTGACGCCTTAAATCCTGTGTGATCCCTCTTTGTCAGTGCTGGGCCATCAGCGCTGGTGCGGATAAAACGGACAACGGAATCTCATGACAGTATCTGATCGCTGGTTACTGCCGGACGGGGTAGAGGATATTCTGCCGCCGCTGGCCGGACGGATCGAATCCCTGCGCCGGGATGTAATGGATACCTGCCAGCGCTGGGGCTATCAGCTGGTCATCCCGCCGCTTATCGAATACCTCGAATCCCTGTTTACCGGCACCGGCAACGATCTGGAACTGCAGACGTTCAAGCTGACCGACCAGCTGACCGGCCGGATGATGGGTGTAAGGGCAGACATGACGCCGCAGGCTGCGCGCATCGATGCCCATACTCTTGCGGAAGAGGGTATCACCCGCCTTTGTTACGCCGGCCACGTGCTGCATACTCGCCCCCGCCATATGCTGACCGGCCGCACGCCGATCCAGGCAGGTTGCGAGTTGTTTGGCAGTGCGTCCGAAGCCGCCGACATGGAAGTTATACGGTTGATGCTGGAGAGCCTGAGGGTGGCAGGACTGCCCAGGGTGCATCTTGATCTGGCCCACGTTTCCATCTACGAGAGTCTTATCGGCGACGCGAATTTTGATCGCGACACGGAAGCCGCGATTTTCGACGCCATGGCGCGCAAGTCGGTGCCCGAGCTCGACCAGCTGCTGGGTGACTGCAAGCCAGGTTCTGCCGGCGCCCGCCTGCGGGAGCTGGCCCGGGTGAGTGGTGGACCGGAAGCGCTCAGCGACGCCCGCCGCATTCTCGAGGGTGGCTCCGATAGCCTGGATGCGGCCCTGGAGCAACTCGGGCGGGTCTCCGACATGCTGGCGAGGGAGTACCCTGAGATCGGTTTCGGCTTCGATTTTTGTGAGCTTCGGGGCTACAACTACCACACCGGCCTGGTGTTTGCGGCCTACGTTCCTGGCCATGGCGACGCGGTTGCCAAGGGTGGCCGCTACGATGCCATTGGCAGCGACTTCGGGCGGGCTCGGCCAGCGACCGGCTTCAGCCTGGATATCCGGGCGCTGGTGTCCCTGGGCGAGCGTGTTAGCAGCCGACACGGTGCCGTTTGGGCGCCGGCCGATGACGATCCCGCCCTGGACGGCGTGATTGCCGGCCTGAGAATGACAGAAACCGTTGTCCGTGCGTTACCGGAGGACAAGGACACCGATCCGGCGCTCAAGGGTTGCGACCGGAAACTGGTGAAACAGGGCGGCCAGTGGGTCGTGCAGAAGCTGGGCTGATCCCTGCGGGGCTTCGGTGAATCCATTTACAGGAAAACTTGCGAAACGCCTGCCCGCCGGGCAGCCGCATTGAGAGAGAATCATGGGTAAAAACGTTGTTGTGCTGGGCACCCAGTGGGGTGATGAAGGCAAGGGTAAGATTGTGGACCTGCTGACCGACAAGGTCGCTGCCGTGGTGCGTTTCCAGGGCGGGCACAATGCCGGTCACACCCTGGTCATTGACGGCAAGAAAACGGCGCTTCACCTGATCCCTTCCGGAATTCTGCGCCAGCATGTGTACTGCCTGATCGGCAACGGCGTGGTATTGTCGCCGGAGGCACTGCTCAAGGAAGTTCGCCAGTTGGAAGCCAACGACGTGGCCGTGCGGGATCGCCTGCGCATCAGCCTCGCATGCCCGATCATTTTGCGCACCCACGTTCGCATTGACCAGGCCCGGGAAAAGGCCCGCGGCGTGGACAAGATCGGCACCACCGGTCGTGGTATCGGCCCGGCTTACGAAGACAAGGTCTCTCGCCGCGGTCTGCGTCTGGGTGACCTGTGCAATCCGGCGGATTTCGAAGCCAAGCTGCGCGAGATCATGACCTACCACAACTTCATCCTGACCGAGTATTACAAGGAAGAGCCGGAGGACATCGACGCGGCCCTGGAAGAGCTTAAGCAGATGGGTGATGAGATCCTGCCCATGGCGGCGGACGTGACCGACATGCTGCACGATTTCCGCAAGCGCGGCGAGAATATCCTGTTCGAGGGTGCCCAGGGCTCCCTGCTGGACATCGACCTGGGCACCTATCCCTACGTGACCTCCTCCAACACGACTGCTGGCGGCACCGCCACTGGTTCCGGTTTTGGTCCGCTGTTCCTGGATTACGTGCTGGGCATCACCAAGGCCTACACCACCCGCGTCGGTTCCGGCCCGTTCCCGACCGAGCTGTTCGACGACATGGGTAAACACCTGGCCGTTAAAGGCAACGAAGTGGGCACCACCACCGGCCGTGCCCGTCGCTGTGGCTGGTTTGATGCCGTGGCCCTGCGTCACGCCATCCAGATCAACAGCGTGTCCGGTATCTGCCTGACCAAGCTGGACGTGCTGGATGGCCTGGAGACGGTGAAGGTGTGCGTAGGTTACAAGACCCCGAACGGCGAGATCTTCCGTCCGCCCATCGGCTGCGACAGCTACAAGGACATCGAGCCGGTGTACGAGGAACTGCCCGGCTGGAGCGAAAGCACCGTGGGTCTGACCAGCATCGACCAGTTGCCGGAGAACGCCAAGGCGTACATCCGCTTCCTCGAGGAGCAGATTGAGGCACCCATTGATGTAATTTCTACCGGCCCCGACCGCATTGAAACCATCACATTGCGACATCCGTTCGGCGATTGATCGCCACGGCTTCAAATGAACCGCCCTGCCGAAAGGCACGGCGGTTTTTTTTGTAGCTTTACCGAATTGGTGTTCAGATTGACCGAATCAGGGTTTTTCGGCAATCACTGTGGCGCGGAGCGGGCCGGGATAGCCCTCCACGGTACGCGTGGGATCGTTCGGGTCCAGGAAATCCTGCAGGGAGTTGAAGCGCATCCAGTCCGTCGTACGCTGTTCATCGGTGGTGGTGGCGGTTACGTCCACCACCCGGGCATTGCGGAAACCGGTACGGTCAAGCCAGCGCAGCAAGGTGTCGCAGCTGGGCAGGAACCACACGTTGCGCATCTGGCCATAGCGATCCTCAGGCATCAGGCTGAAGCCTTCCGGGCCTTCGACCACCAGTGTTTCCAGCACCAGCTCGCCGCCACGTCTGAGCGTGCCCTTAAGCTCGAGCAGGTGATCCAGCGGCGATCGGCGGTGATAGAGCACGCCCATGGAGAAGGTGGTGTCGAAGGCTTCCAGATCCGCTGGCATGTCTTCCATCCGGATCGGCAGGAGGTCCACCGGCACGTCGCCGAGGTAATCTTTGACGCTCAGGAACTGGAACAGGAACAGTAGTCCCGGGTCGATGCCGATCACCCGGCCAGCGCCTTCGCCAAACATGCGCCAGCAGTGATAGCCGGAGCCGCAGCCAACGTCCAGTATCCGTCGCCCGGACAGGTTGGACAGGTAGGGAGCCACCCGATCCCATTTCCAGTCCGAACGCCACTCGGTATCAATGTGCGTGCCGAAGAAATCGAATGGACCCTTACGCCAGGGCATGAGGCCTCGCAGACCCTGTTCCAGCTGGTTTTGCTCTTCCGCTGTCAGCGGACGCGGGCTGGTCAGGGTGAGGGCGGATCGGTCGAGGTGGGCGCTCACATTGGCGAGCGCGGGCAGCCGATCCAGTGCCGCCTGCCAGCGTGGCAGGTCACCGTGGGGTTGATCATCAAAACGCCGTATCAGCTGAGCCTGCAGCGTCTCGGCCCAGGCGCCGAGGCCGTCGGCGACCAGGGTGTCGAGCAGCGGGTCGAAGCGGTTGCGCCAGTTGAACTCCGTCATGGTTATTCGCTGTCGGTCGGGCCGGCCTTTAGTGCCAGCATGGAAACGAAATTAAAACACTGATACCACACCAGAACCTGGTCGAAGCCAGCGGCCAACAGACGCGAGCGATGAGCCTCGAGAGTTTCCGGAATCAGCACCTGTTCGATGGCCGTGCGTTTCTGGCTGATTTCCAGGTCCGAGTAACCGTTGGCCCGTTTGAATTCGTGGTGCAGTCGGGTCTGGATGGACTGTTCTGCGTCGGATTCGAAGCGGATTTTCTCGGAGAGAATCAGCACACCGCCCGGGCGCGTCGCCTCGGCGATCCGGCTCAGCAGGCCGGCGCGCTTTCCAGGGTCGACAAACTGCAGGGTGAAATTCAGGGTGGTGACCGACGCGTCCATCAGCTCCGTGTCCAGAATGTCCTCACAGCGCAGGTGTACCGGCAGCGGGCTGTCGTCCAGGGCTATGTAATGTTCGCAGCGCTCGATCATGGCACTGGAATTGTCCACGCCCACCAGGGTGCAATCCGTGTGGCGGATGCCGTGGCGCATGGCCAGGGTGGAGGCACCCAGGGAACAGCCCAGGTCATAACAATGCGAACCAGGCTGTGCATACTGCTCGGTGATCACCTCAATCATAGGGATGACAGTGGTGTAGCCGGGTACCGAGCGCCGGATCATGTCCGGGAATACACGGGCCACGGACGCGTCAAACCGGAAATCCTCGGGTTTGCGTTCGGTGGCGAAAAGCCGGTCGGTGAGCTGTTCCAGTGGGCTGTGGGGCTTGCGCGATTCACTCATTGCGGGCGCTGGCCTCCGGCTGATCCGGCACCGCGGGTGCCGTGGGCGCGGGCCGACGGCAGCGAACCCCACGATTCTTGTAATCCACCAGGATGCCGCGGAAAGACGGGTCCACGTCGGCGGCGATGGCCAGGTACCCGTTCTCGCATACAGCGTGCAGCTCCGAGGCTTTTGGTGACATGCGGAAGGTCTCGCCTTCGGTCACGTGAATGGCCGTGAAGTCGCCCACTGGCACATGGTCCTTGTTGTCGGAATGGTCGATCCTGCCGCTCATTTCCAGCACCGTAACCGTGCCGATTACGGCCACCAGTGCCGTAATAATCAGGCTGCGAACAGTGTAGCGGGCCTCGCTCTGGCTCATGCCTACCTCGTTTCAGAAAAATGTGTGTGAACTCAGTACTGGCCGGGCACCGAAATGGCCGGCGACTGCAGGGCGGAAAGCTGTTCCCGCAGCGAGAGAATCTGATCGGACCAGAACCGGGGCTGGGCAAACCAGGGGAAAAAGCGTGGGAAGGCCGGGTCGTCCCACCGTTTGGCCAGCCAGGCGCAATGGGCGATCTGGCGATAGCAGCGCAGCGGTTCGATCAGGTGGCGCTCCCGCCGATTGAACTCCCGGAACATCTCGTAGCCTTCGAGCAGCTCCCCCAGTTGGGCGCCACGCTCCTGGTCGTCGCCATTGAGCAGCAGCCACATGTCCTGGATGGCGGGGCCGGTGCGGCAATCGTCCAGATCCACAAACAGCATCTGTTCTTCCCGACACAGAATGTTGCCGGCATGGCAGTCGCCGTGCAGACGGAGTGTCTCTACCGGCCCGGCTTCATCAATCCGGGCCGCGCACAGCGAGTGCAAATCCGGGATCAGGCTGTCCCAGGCGGGCCGCAGGTCTGCCGGAATCCAGTCGCCCTCCAGCAGAATCCGGTTGCTTTCAAGCAATCCCTCAAGCGGCGAGATCAGTGACCGGTGCCGGAACGGCTCGCGGGCACCGATGTTGTGAATCTGGCCAAGCCACTGTCCCAGTCGGTAAAGGGTATCAGTCACACTGGTGTCGGGTGCCTGGCCGCCACGCTGGGGGAACACTGCAAACCGGAACTCGCCGTGTCGACCAAGCGTGCGGCCGGACGCCAGCTCCAACGGGGCTGCCACCGGAATGTCCGCGTCCAGCAGTTCCAGGGTGAAGGCGTGCTCCTCACGGATGGCTTCCTCACTCCAGCGGCCCGGCCGGTAGAACTTGGCAATGACCGGCGAACCCTCGTCCAGCCCTACCTGATACACGCGATTTTCGTAGCTGTTCAGGGCAAACAGCCGCCCGCTGACAGCAAATCCGGCATCCTCCATGGCATCCAGGATGACATCCGGAGTGAGGGCGTCGTAGGGGTGGCGTGAGGCAGCCAGTGCCGGGTCGTCAATCATAGGTTGGCGTATCAGAGCCTTGTGTCGTATTTGGATTTCATGGACTGCAAGTGGTACCAATTTTCATCCAGCTCCCAGCGGATGCGCTCGATCCCGGAAGCGCCCAGAACCACGTCGCCAGCACGGGCCTGCACCTGGGCTAACTCGCGCTCGGCGCGTTGCCAGTCGCGGTGGCTGTCGCCCAGGTTACGCATGCTCGGAAACACTGCTGCCAGAGCCTCATGGGTCGACGTGGTGTGTGACCGCAGCGAGCTCATGATGGCGGTGTCGCCTTCAACCCGCAGAACCCGGTGTTTGTAGGGGTAACTGGACACCACGTCGTCGGCCTTCAGCCGCTCGTTGAGGCTGATCACCTCAAAACCACGCCAGCCCAGCCAGCCGACGAACAAGGCGGCGACCACCATTACCAGAACAAACTGCTTCCTGTCAGACATCATTACCCGGGCTCCATGCACTGCGTACCGGCGCCAATTATAACCGGTATGACTGCCCGAGTAATCTGCCCGACCCACGCACGCCGGTTTTCGCGGCAATTGAAAGATACGGTAAGCTTATCGCGCAGAACATTGGGAGAGGGCAGCAATTGGTGACAGAGGACGTGCTGGAAACAGAAACGGTGGTGATCGGCGCCGGCGTTATCGGCCTGGCCGTGGCCCGGGGGCTCGCCAGAGAGGGGCGGGAGGTGATTGTGCTCGAAAGTGCGAGTCGCTTCGGCGAGGGCATTTCCTCCCGCAACAGCGAAGTCATCCATGCCGGCATCTATTACCCGGCAGGCTCTCTGAAAGCCCGGTTGTGCGTGGACGGTCGCCAGAGGTTGTACGAGTACTGCCAGAGTCATCAGATTCGCCACCAGAAATGCGGTAAATGGATTGTGGCCACTGGTGAGGCACAGGACGCCAGACTCCTTGACATACAGGCCGCAGCAGCGGCCAACGGCGTGGAGCTGGCCCTGATTCCTGCGCAGCGCCTGAAAGAAGAGCTCCCTGACTCAAGCGCCAGTTCCGGACTCTGGTCGTCGGAAACCGGCATCGTCGACAGCCACGGCTTGATGCTTTCCCTGCTCGGTGAACTTGAGGACGCCGGTGGGCAAGTGGCCTACCGTTCCCCGGTGATCGCCGCCGAATCCGACACCAAAGGCCACCGCCTGAAGATCGGCGGCGAAACCCCGCTGGCACTCAAAGCCACAACCGTCATCAACGCCGCCGGCCTGGGCGCCGTTCCCCTGGCTCAGGCCTGGAACGGCTTGCCAGACAGTGCGAAACCCCGGCAATGGCTCGCCCGCGGTGTCTACTTCAGCTACAGCGGTCGCACCCCATTCAACACCCTGATCTACCCGGTCCCTGAACCCGGCGGCCTGGGCGTTCACCTGACCCTCGACCTGGCCGGCCAGGCCCGCTTCGGCCCGGACGTGGAGTGGATCGACAAGGAAGACTACACCGTCGACCCCCTGCGAATGGAAGCCTTCGCAAACGGCATCCGCCAATGGTGGCCCGACCTGGACGCCTCCCGTCTGCAACCGGCCTACGCCGGCATACGCCCCAAACTGGCGGGGCCTGAGGACGGTTTTGCAGACTTCCGGATTGATGGCCCGGAAGAACACGGCGTTCCCGGGTTGGTGAATCTGTTCGGGATCGAATCGCCGGGACTGACATCGTGCCTGGCTATCGCAGACATGGTGAGGGAACGGCTGCGGGGAAACTAACACAGAATTTTGGGCGCTGGTCTGGCAGCCTCCTCCGGGATTGTAGAGGGCCATGGATGGCCCGAAACAAGCGCACAGGGATGTGCTCGTAGCGTATCCCGGAGGAGGCTGCCAGACCGGTGCTTGCTCGGAGTATGGAGGAACAACGTGCTCAGAGTTTGAGGCTTACTGAATGGTGGCTACCCGGGTGTCCGAGCCAAAGCCCACACCTGAATCTCCCGCGCCCCCGCCTCCCGCAACACCGACGCCAACACCCGAACCGTCGCCCCCGTCGTCACCACATCATCCACGATAGCCACCCGCTCCGGCACCTCCGACACCACCTCGAATACCCCCCGAAGATTCGCCAACCGCGCCTCCCGGTTCAGCTCCTGCTGGGCCCGCACCTGCCGAACACGCCGAACCGTATCGCTGGCAACCGGAATGCTCAGGTATCTGCCCAGGGTTTCGGCAATGTCCTGAGCCTGATTGAAGCCTCGCTTCCGGCGTCGCCGGGCGTCCATGGGCGCCGGAATCAGCAGCTCGGGCCGCACCAGGCGTCTGCAGGCCAGTGCCTGCTCCGCAATCCCGGCGAAGTCTTCCATCAACGGCCGGCCGAACTTGCGCTGCCCGTTGTACTTGTAACGACCGATCATGCCGTCCACGGGGTACTGGTAACGCCAGGGCACAAGGGCAATATCAAAAGGTGGTGGGTTTTTGAGGCAGTCCCCGCAAAGCAACTCTGACGACGGGAACGCCAGGGGCAGGGCACAGCAGCGGCAATGCCAATGGTTAACCGGCAGGTCGCCCCGGCAAGGGTCGCATAAACCATTGAAAGCATTGGAGGAAAGGCAGGCAACACAGAGGCCGCCGTGTTTAACGCTGTTAACCTTTCGCTCCATGAAGGTTGACAGCCAGTTCAGTCCCTTTATCATCTCATTCATCCGTAAACCCAGAGACCGGGACAGGTTAACAGGACTTTCTTATGACCGCGACAGAACTCCGCCACGACTGGACACTGCAAGAAGCCCGCGAGCTTTTCGAGCTCCCTTTCAATGACCTTCTGTTCCGTGCCCAGACCGTGCACCGGCAGCACTTCGATCCGAACGAGGTGCAGGTGAGCACCCTGTTGTCGATCAAGACCGGCGCCTGCCCCGAGGATTGCAAGTATTGCCCCCAGAGTGGTCATTACAACACCGGCCTTGAGAAAGAGAAGCTGCTGGAAATCGAAAAGGTGGTGGCAGAGGCCCGCGCCGCCAAAGAGAAAGGCGCCTCCCGGTTTTGCATGGGCGCGGCCTGGCGTAGCCCCTCGAAGAAAGACATGCCCTATGTCCTGGATATGGTAAAGCAGGTCAAGTCACTCGGCCTGGAAACCTGCATGACCCTGGGCATGCTGAAGGAAGAGCAGGCGGTTGAACTGGCCGAGGCCGGCCTGGATTACTACAACCACAACCTGGATACCTCCGAGAAGTATTACAGTCATATTATTACCACTCGAACCTACCAGGATCGTCTGGACACACTGGACAACGTTCGCAAGGCCGGCATGAAGGTTTGCTGTGGCGGCATCATGGGTATGGGTGAAGACGAGGACGATCGTGTTGGCCTTCTGGTGCAGCTGGCGAATCTTCCGCACCACCCCGAGAGCGTGCCTGTGAACATGCTCGTGAAAGTGAAGGGAACTCCCATGGAGAATGTGGAGGATCTGGATCCGTTCGAGTTCATCCGTATCATCGCTGTGGCGCGGATCATGATGCCGGCGTCCCACGTTCGCCTTTCGGCGGGTCGAGAGAACATGAACGAGCAGATGCAGGCATTGTGTTTCATGGCCGGCGCCAACTCCATTTTCTACGGCGAGAAATTGCTCACTACCGCCAACCCGGAAGCGGATGCCGACATGCTGCTGTTCAAGCGGCTGGGTATCCGGCCGGAGCAGCGGGAGCAGTGTGCCTCAGAGGAGCAGGAAGAGGAGGCGATTGCCGAAGCGGTGGAGTATGAGGCGACTCGCCATATGTTCTATGACGCGACTCGAGAATCCGCCTAGAAGGTTTCACCGGTCTCGGGGAAGCGACAAGCGGGTAAGGCTCCCCGGGATACGCTACGAGCACATCCATGTGCGCTTGTTTCGGGCCGTCCCTGGCCCTCTACAATCCCGGGGAGCCTTACCCGCTTGTCGCCCGGGCCTATGAATTGATTTCCAGGTGCACCGTGCGGGACTTTGCTTCAGAACTCGAACAGCGTAAACAGGCCGGCCTGTACCGTACCCGGCGGTTGATTTCCGGACCACAGCAGCCTGCCTTGGTGTCGGACGGCAAGCCGTTGCTGTCGTTCTGCAGTAACGATTATCTCGGCCTTGCCAGTCATTCGGGCAACCTGGACGCGCTTCGTAATGCGCTGCCGGATACCGGCCTGGGGGGCGCGGCCTCCCATCTGATTTGCGGTCATCACGAGGCTCACCACGAGCTGGAACAGAGACTGGCTCGATTCACCGGGCGCAGTTCGGCGCTGTTTTTCTCTACCGGTTATATGGCCAACCTGGGTGTGATTTCTGCCCTGGCCGGCCGCGGCGATACGATTTTTTCCGATCGGCTGAATCATGCCTCGATCATTGACGGCTGCATTCTTAGCCGTGCCCGTGTGCGGCGTTATGCCCATGGTGACGTAGTGGCGTTGGAGGCGATGCTGGCGGAGACGTCGGGCCACAAGCTGGTGGTTACCGACGGGGTGTTTAGCATGGATGGCGATATTGCCCCGTTGGTGGAGCTGGCCCGGGTGTGTCGCGCCCATGATGCTCTGCTGGCGGTGGACGATGCGCACGGAATTGGTGTGCTCGGGCCCCACGGCATGGGCAGTGCGATGGAGGCGGGTTTGTCGGAGCAGGATGTTCCTGTTCTGATTGGCACTCTGGGTAAAGCCGTGGGCACCAGCGGTGCGTTTGTGGCGGGGCCGGAACTGCTGATGGATTACCTGGTGCAGAAGGCCCGCACTTACATCTACACGACGGCGATGCCGCCGGCTCTTGCGAGGGCGACCGTTGCCAGTATCGATCTGATTGAGCGGGACGACGCCCGCCGTGCCCATGTCATGGCACTGGTTGACCGTTTTCGTGCTGAGGCGACCGCCATGGGCTACGAACTGATGCCCTCCAGAACGCCGATCCAGCCTATTATGGTGGGCGGCAATCACCAAGCCCTTGCCCTGAGTCAAGCGCTGGAAGCCAGGGGATTGCTGGTGTCGGCGATTCGGCCCCCAACCGTCCCGGATGGTGAGGCGCGTTTACGGGTTACCTTCAGTGCCGCCCATACCATGGAAGACCTGGAGCAATTGCTGGGCGCCTTGTCGAGTTGCCGCGAGTTGCTGACTCAGGAGGGCGCGGAGGTATGAGTTCTGCCCGGGTGTGCCCGCGACTGATTGTGGTTGGAGGCTGGGGAGTTCCGGTGCAGATGCTGTCGGCCCTTTACGGCTTCTGGCCGGGAGAGGTGGTGCCCGTATCGCTGGATGACGACCTCCTCTCCCGTTGCCACTCGTTATCCGAGGTAACCGATGAGCTGTTGTCGCTTTACCCTCAGCCTTCGGTCTGGATGGGGTGGTCCCTGGGCAGCCAGGTGGCAATGGACGCCGCAGCGCGACAGACCGGTTCGGTATCCTCCGTCATCACCCTGGGCGGTTTTCCTCGGTTCGTGGCAGATGATGACTGGCCGACGGGGATGCCTGCCGGGGATTTCCGGGCCTTCTGCCGGGGAATCAAGCGGGATCCCGATCGGTATTGGCTGCATTTTCTGTTGCTGATGATCAACGGGGCGATTGAAGAGCGTCTGGAGCGGCAAAACCTGAAGCCCTGGCTGGAGTCTGGACCGCAGGTCTCCCGGTCGCTGCTTGCCAGCAGCCTGGACTGGCTTGTGGCCCAGGATCAGCGCGATATCTGGCGATCGGCACCGGTGCCCGTCCTGCATGTCCTGGGCGGGAGAGATGCCGTGGTCAGGCCCTGGGCGGAAGGACGGGATGCTGGCATCCATGGCCGTACGGCCGTTATACCCGGTATGGCCCACTGGCCTGGCGGCTGCTCGGCGTCTGACTGCTGGAGCGCCATTCAGGCTTTCCTGTTGTCGGAGGAGGCGCCGGTATGGGCATCATGAGTGAACCGATCGAAACCCGTCTGGGCGCCTCCCGGACCCGAAAGACGGATATTGCCCGGGGCTTTGGCAACGCCAGCGGCACCTATGAGAGTGCCTCGCGCCTCCAGCGATTCATGGGCAATTCGATGCTGCAGAAGCTTCAGGCAGCAGAACTAGATCTTGCCGAGGGACAGGTCCTGGACCTCGGATGCGGAACCGGCTGGTTCACCCGCAAACTGCAGTCCCTGCAGCCCTCGGCAGAAATCACCGGCATTGACCTGTCGCCTGGTATGATTCGGCAGGCGTCCACAAGCAGTGAAGGCACTATAGACTGGCTGGTGGCTGACGCCGAGCATTTGCCGGTTGCCACTGGCAGTCAGGATCTGGTGTTCAGTAACCTGATGATTCAGTGGTGTGATGACCCCCGCGCGGTGCTGAGGGAATGTCGAAGGGTTCTCCGCCCGGGCGGATGGCTGGTGATGTCCACGCTGCTGGATGGTACGCTCGCCGAGCTGAAATCTGCCTGGCAGACGGCAGATCCCGGGCATCAGCATGTAAACCGGTTTGAAACCGCCAGTGACTTGCAGGCAAAGGTTGAAAACCAGTTACCCGGCGCTGACCTTGCGACCCGCACCATACGTCTGCCCTATGCCTCTCCAATGGCCCTCGCTGCGGAGCTCCGGCATCTTGGTGCCGGATTTCGTGGGGCGGGACGGCGCACGGCCGTGACCGGTCCGGGGCGGTTGCGGGCCATGTGCGGTGCCTACCCCAGAGAAGCGGACGGCACGGTCATGGCGAGCTACGAGGCGGCCTGGATTTATTGGCGTAAACATAGATAGTGCCCCCGCAAGCAGGTGGCGGGAAGGTTTCTGGAAGGTAAGGGCAGGGTTGGACATGGCAAAGAAATCCTATTTTGTGACGGGGACGGACACGGGCGTTGGCAAAACCATGGTGTCGGCAGCCATCCTTCATGCCGCAAGGGGCATGGGTAAGCGCACGCTTGCCATGAAACCGATTGCGTCGGGCTGTGAACGCACCCCGGAGGGTCTACGTAACGAGGACGCGCTGATGCTTCAGGATGCCGTCTCGGAACCGCTCGCCTACGAACTGATCAATCCGGTAGCCCTTGAACCTGCGATCGCGCCTCACGTGGCGGCCGAGCAGGCCGGGCGTCATATCACCGCCGACCGCCTTGTGGGCTACTGCCGGGGATTGCAGATCCGACCGGCGGATCTGCTGCTGGTGGAGGGTGCCGGCGGCTGGCGGGTACCCCTGAACGACCGTGAGACCTACGCGGCATTTCCCAAACTTCTGAATATGCCGGTTATCCTGGTGGTTTCCCTGAAGCTGGGTTGCATCAATCATGCGCTGTTGAGCGCCGAAGCCATCCGCAATGACGGTCTAGCTCTGGCCGGCTGGGTGGCCAACCGAAGTGAGCCCGATCCCATGGCCTGCGAGCAGGACACGCTCAACTATCTGGTCAACCATCTGGGCGCGCCATGCCTCGGTATTCTGCCCTGGATGGAGAACGGAGGTCCGCAGGTGCTGGCCAAGTATCTCAACATCGATGGTCTGTTTGAAAATTGACCAGAGTTGTGGCTTAATTGTGTCAATTAATGGTCATTCGGGGTGGCTGTCATGATCGGTAATACACTCTCCATCGGTATCCAGGGTATCCAGGACGGCATGGTCGGTATGGAGAATGCTGCCCGGAAAATTGCCCGTGGTGGTGTTGACGGCCCCCAAGGCACGGCAGAAGGCGCTGGCAACCTCATCGAGCCAATTGTCGACCTGAAAATCTATGAGCGGAGCGTGGAAGCTTCCGCCCAGGTGGTGAAGACTGCCGACGAAACCCTCGGCACCCTGCTGGATATCATGGCCTGATTCGAGGCCGCAAACGGTGATCCCCTCTCTTTCTCCAGCTTTTCCTTCGGCTGCCCCGGTCATCGTTAACCGGTCGGCTCCCGCGAGCGATCAGGGTTCGTCAGGGACGCCCGGTTCAGCCGACCAGCGTTCCCAAACCGAAAAGTCTTCGAATCCCCGTCAGGAGTTGTCCTCCCGGGCCGGTCGCTCGGCGGCCGATAATGCCCGCGGCCTCACTGAACAGGAACTCAAGCAGCTGTCCGAGCTGAAAGCCCGGGACCGCGAAGTGCGTGCCCATGAATCGGCGCACCAGGCGGTGGGCGGGCAATACGCAGGGTCTGTTTCCTACACGTATCAGCGCGGTCCCGACGGTGCCCAGTATGCAGTGGGCGGTGAGGTGTCCATTGATGTTGCGCCCGTACAGGGCGACCCGCAGGCCACGATCGAGAAGATGCGCGTGGTGCGCGCGGCGGCCCTTGCCCCCGCAGAGCCCTCCGGACAAGACCGCGCGGTGGCCGCCCAGGCCATGCAGCTCATGCTTCAGGCCCAGGCCGAACTTGCTACCGAAAAGGGCGTATCGCGCACGGCCAGTGACGCCTATCGCGACGTGTCACGCCTCGGCGAACAGGAGTCTGAAAAGGCGTCCTCATTCGAGCCCGTTACCGCCTGAATAACGGCGCTGTATAGCTGCTTTTCCCATTCCCATGTATTGCACAGCCCGGACCGGCTATCGGCCTGGAACGCCCAAACCGTGTCTGTTTGGTGACACAACGCAACACAAATTTTGCATACGGCTATTGACAATTCTGTGCCAGTAAACGTATGTTTCAAACAAGTGTTTAATTAAGGCCGCAGTGCGCAGCGTTGCGGTGTCTGAGCAAACCCAAGGCCACAAGCTGTCATACCTGATTCAGCTGAGACCGAAAACCGAGGTGGATTCCATGCCTGAATACAAAGCGCCCCTGCGTGACATCAAATTCGTAATGAACGAGCTGCTGAACAGCGAGCAGCACTACGCCAATCTGGAAGGCGCTGAAGACGCAACTCCGGATATGGTGGATGCCATCATTGCGGAAGGTGCCAAGTTCTGCGAGCAGGTTCTGTCTCCGCTGAATCAGGTGGGTGACAAGGAAGGCTGTACCTGGAGCGAAGACGGTGTAAAAACCCCGACCGGCTTCAAAGAGGCCTACCAGCAGTACGTGGAAGGCGGCTGGCCGTCCATGACAGCAGATCCGAACTACGGCGGCCAGGGTCTGCCGCACTCCCTGGGCCTGGTCATGAGCGAAATGGTCGGTACCGCCAACTGGTCCTGGGGCATGTACCCGGGCCTGAGTCACGGCGCCACCAACACCATCGAGGCCCATGGCACCGAGGAGCAGAAGCAGACCTACCTCACCAAACTGATCAGCGGTGAGTGGACCGGTACCATGTGTCTGACCGAACCGCACTGTGGCTCCGACCTGGGTACCTTGCGCACCAAGGCCGAGCCCAATGCCGACGGCACCTACGCCATCACCGGCACCAAGATCTTCATTTCCGCCGGTGAGCACGACATGGCCGAGAACATCGTCCACATCGTGCTGGCACGTCTGCCGGGCGCGCCGGAAGGAACCAAGGGCATTTCCCTGTTCATCGTGCCCAAGTGCCTGCCGAACGAAGACGGCTCCGCCGGTGAGCGCAACGCAGTGTCCTGCGGCTCCATCGAGCACAAGATGGGTATCCACGGTAACGCCACCTGCGTGATGAACTTCGACGGCGCCAAGGGCTGGCTGATCGGGCCGGAGAACAAGGGCCTGAACTGCATGTTCACCTTCATGAACACTGCCCGTATCGGTACCGCGATCCAGGGTCTGGGCGCGGCCGAGCTGGGCTTCCAGGGCTCCCTGGCCTACGCCAAAGAGCGTCTGGCGATGCGTTCCCTGAGCGGTCCGAAGAATCCGGAAGGCATTGCCGACCCGATCATCGTGCACCCGGACGTGCGTCGCATGCTGCTGACCCAGAAGGCCGTAGCCGAAGGCGCCCGCGCCCTGATCTACCTGACCGCGCAGCAGGCCGACATTGTTCACAGCGGCAAGACCGACGAAGAGCGTCGTGCAGCGGACGAGGCACTGGGCTTCCTGACCCCGATCGCCAAGGCGTTCCTGACCGAAATCGGTTATGAGGCAGCCAACCTGGGCATGCAGGTGTTCGGTGGCCACGGCTTCATCGCCGAGTGGGGCATGGAGCAGAACGTTCGTGACGCCCGTATCGGCATGATCTATGAAGGCACCACCGGCATCCAGGCGCTGGATCTGTTGGGTCGTAAGGTCCTGATGACCCAGGGCGAGTCCCTGCGCGGCTTCACCAAGCAGGTGCACCTGTTCTGCAAGGAAAACGCCGAAAACGAACAGTTGAAGGAGTTTATCGAGCCGCTGGCCGCCATGAACAAGGAGTGGGGCGAGCTGACCACCAAGATCGGTATGTCGGCCATGAAGAACCGCGAAGAAGTGGGCGCCGCTTCTGTAGACTACCTGATGTACTCCGGCTATGCCGTGTTTGCCTACCTGTGGGCCCGTATGGCCAAGGTGGCGCTGGACCGGATGGTTGAGGGCACCTCCGAGGAGATGTTCTACAACGCCAAGGTGCAGACCGCGCGCTTCTACTTCAAGCGTATGCTGCCGAAGGCCCGGGGCCACGCAGAGAGCATGCTGGCCGGCGCTGACAGTCTGATGGATATGCCAGAGGAAGCCTTCGCCATCTAAGGCGCGGGCACCGAAGGACCGTTCAGAAGGACAGAAAGCCCGCGCTCTCCGGAGGCGGGCTTTCTTCATGAGTTAGGGTTCGCTTTTAGGGTAGAATGGGCGCCCATAAAAATAATCTTCAGCGGACACATAGCGCGAACAGGTGCCATCGGTTGCACAGCGATCGAAGGGGCACCTGAACTGACTGACAGAATTTTTGGAGAGTTTCGATGGCTGATTATCAGGCACCCCTGCGTGACATGCGCTTCGTTCTTAATGAGGTATTCGATGCCCCGGCATTGTGGGCCTCTCTGCCCAAGGTTGCCGAGAATGTTGACCCGGAAACCGCCGATGCCATTCTTGAAGAAGCCGGCAAGATCAGTGGCGGCGTGCTGGCGCCCCTGAACCGTGAAGGTGATGAGCAGGGCTGCAAATGGAACGACGGTGAAGTGACCACCCCGGAGGGCTTCAAGGAAGCCTACCAGACCATCCTGGAAGGTGGCTGGAACGGGCTGGGCGGCAACCCCGAGTTTGGTGGTATGGGTATGCCCAAGACTCTGGTAGCCCAGTTTGAGGAAATGATGCAGGGCGCCAACATGGCCTTTGGCCTGGCTCCCATGCTGACCGCCGGCGCCTGCCTTGCTCTGGATGCCCATGGCAGCCAGGAGCTGAAGGAAAAATACCTGCCCAACATGTACTCCGGCGTCTGGTCCGGTGCCATGGACCTGACCGAGCCGCACGCGGGCACCGACCTGGGCATCATCCGCACCAAGGCCGAGCCCAACAGCGACGGTTCCTTCAACGTCACCGGTACCAAGATCTTCATCACCTGGGGCGAGCACGACATGGCGGAGAACATTATCCACCTGGTGCTGGCCAAGCTGCCGGACGCACCCAAGGGGCCGAAGGGGATCTCCCTGTTCCTGGTGCCCAAGTTCCTGGTAAACGAGGATGGCAGCCTCGGTGAGCGCAACAGCTTCAGCTGCGGCTCCATCGAGAAGAAGATGGGCATCAAGGGCTCCGCCACCTGCGTCATGAACTTCGATGGTGCCAAGGGTTGGCTCGTGGGCGAGGAAAACAAGGGCCTCGCCGCCATGTTCACCATGATGAACTACGAGCGTCTGGGTGTTGGCATCCAGGGCATTGGCGCCGCGGAAGCCTCCCTGCAGAGCGCCCGGGAGTACGCCCTGGACCGTATCCAGAGCCGTGCGCCGACCGGTGCCCAACAGCCCGAGAAAGCCGCGGATCCGATCCTGGTGCATCCGGATGTGCGGCGCATGCTGCTGACCATGAAGAGTTATGTAGAAGGCGGTCGTGCCTTCTCCACATACGTGGCCCAGTGGCTGGATATTTCCAAGTACGCCGAGGATGACGAACGCCGCAAGCACGCAGAGGGCATGGTGGCGCTGCTGACGCCGGTGGCCAAGGCCTTCCTGACGGATCGCGGTCTGGAGACCTGTATCCTTGGGCAGCAGGTGTTCGGCGGTCACGGCTTTATCCGCGAGTGGGGCCAGGAGCAGCTGGTTCGGGACTGTCGTATCACCCAGATCTACGAGGGTACCAACGGTATCCAGGCGCTGGACCTGATGGGCCGAAAGGTGGTTGGTAGCCAGGGCAAGCTGTACGAGCTGTTTGCCCAGGACGTGGCCAACTTCCTGGAGGAAAACAGTGGCAATGAGTTCCTGCGTCCGTTCCTGGAGCCGCTGGCGGCGGCGGTGGAGCGTCTGGACGACGTAACCGAACACGTCATCAAGCAGGCCGGGGACAACCCCAACGCCATCGGTGCCGCCTCTGTGGACTACCTCGACTTGTTCGGTCTGACAGCACTTGGCTACATGTGGGCGAAGATGGTGAAAGCGGCGGCTCCCCAGGCCGAATCGGACACCTCCGGGTTCTACAGTGGCAAGCTCAAGACAGCGCGGTTCTACTTCGACCGCCTGTTACCGAAAACTGTCTCTCTCGCGGAAGGTATCCGCAGTGGCAGTGAGTCCATGATGGCGCTGACCGCCGAAGAGTTCTAAGGTTGAGCACAGAACTCTGACGCAAAAAAAACAGGCCCTCGGGCCTGTTTTTTTGTCTGACCGTTATATCCTCCTGCCTCTGGATGGCGCGCCGGAAGCCGGTTGCTCAGAGTTGTTCCATGCGCCCGGGATCGGTAATGAACGGGTTGTCGTTGCCCTGGATCTCGGCGATTCGACGGTGGCGAGTCAGCTCGCCGTCATCGGGAGGGTCCAGTCGGTTCCAGCCCTTGAACAGGGCGGTGGAGCCGAGCCAGGGCAGGTCGTAGGTATCGACCATGTAGGCAACGGTGCGGGCGACATCACCCTTTACCCGAACCGGTGGCTCGAAGAACTGTGCGCTCTGGCGAATGCCGCATTCATCGGGCTTCGCGCCTTCACCCAGATCCTCATACCGTGCGTTACGCCGGCCCATTTCAGTACGGCTGCGTACCGGAATCATGTTATGGAGATCCGAGGCAATCTGCCGGTAACGGTTGTCCTGCTCGCACTGCCGTGACGTTCCGCAGTTCAGGGCGCTGCGCACGTCGGCCAGCGGGTAAACATAACCGTCAGTGAGAACGAAACCTTTGCTGGTGAACGCCTGGTCGCAGAAGAACGACCGGCCACCGGCCGCGTAAAGGTTGCCCCAGAAGTGCTCGGAAACCACCGTTTCGGGATCGCTGAACCGGATGTTCTGGCCAATCACCAGTGTGGTGGTCAGCAGCAGGGTGAGTGTTGTGAGAAGCAGTAAGATTCGTTTCATACGCCTTTTATACCTCGCAGTGTGCACAAGCGCCCTGGCATATAGGGCCTTACTGGTCACAATCTGATCAGGGGTCAAAACTATGACGCTTTGTTCACCAATACTGTGAAGTATGACACAGAGACTCCGAGGCATAGAGTCTCTGTGGTAGAGATTTGTGGCGTAGTGTTAACGAGTTAACAGTTTTACTTCAGTTTGTTGCGAATGTTCTGATACCCGGTTTTAAGATCCTCGCCGAGCTTTTTTGCCGTCTGGCGGGCCTCCTGCGATGCGTCTTCCGCATCGTGCAACACCTGGTCAATCTTGGTCCGGAAACGATCCCAGTCCTGTTCAAGATCATCCCATTCGTCCTTTACGTCTTCCCGGGCCAGATGTAGCTGGACCCGCGCTTCGTCCCGGTACTGTTTCACCTTTTCCGACAGCTTTTTGAGTTCTTCCTGCAGACTCATTGCATGCACCTCCTTGGAGTGTTGGTCCGATTACAATGCAGCCAATTGCAAAAAACTGTCAAGGGGGAGTATGGGCCACAGGGAGCGCCATATGAAGGGAGTTTGATCCAGGTCAGGAACGGGCAGCCAGCAAGGCGGCCATATCCCGCAGGTAATGCCAGGGCGGCAACGGATCGAAGCCTTTGGCGGCCCGGTCAATCTGACTGCAGAGGGCTATAGCTTCGTGCAATTGCCTGAGGTTCAACCGGCGCGAGGCCTGCTCGAGAGCACGTGCCCGCTGGGGCTGGAAAACGCCGCGTTTCTTAAGAAATGCCGCCGGATTGTCGGCCTGGTTGGCCGGAGACTTCATTTCCAGCAGCAGGTTGAGGTCGCGGCCAAGGACCGTCAGCAGACCCAGCGGATTTTCGCCTTCCTGCTGCAGCACGGTGATCATCTTACTGGCGTGAGGGGCACGACCGCTGATCAGTTCGGTCACCAGCTCGAAACCGTTGAAGCGGGAGCTGTCCTGCACCGCCTGCTCGACTGTTTCCTCATCAATGGTGGTGCCGTTGGCCAGCAACGAAAGTCTGTCGAGTTCCTGGCTGGCCGCCAGCAGGTTGCCTTCGAGGCGCTCGGCCATGATTGCCAGGGCACCACGGGTAAGATTCAGGCCCTGGTTGGCGGCCCGTTGCTGCAGCCAGCCCTGAAACTTGTCGGCATCCACCGGCCAGACCGGCACATGCACACCCTTGCCCTGCAGTTCCTTGTACCACTTGCGGCGGGTTTCGGCGGCATCCAGGCGGGCGCTGATCAGCATCAGGATAATGTCTTCCGGCGGGTCCTGAAGTACCTGCTCGAGGACGGAGCGGCCGTCGCCCAACTTGCCGGTGGGCAGGTGGATTTCAATCCGCCGTTTTTCCGCGAACAGAGACATGGCGCTGAACTCGTCGGCGACGGCGTTCCAGTCCAGTTGATGGTCTGCGTGAAAGGTCAGCCGATCTTGGAAGCCGGCTTCCCGGGCCGCCTTGCGAACCAGATCGCAGGACTCCTGCACCAGCAGAGGCTCGTCTCCGGACACAAGGTAGACCGGCGCCAGGCCCTTTTTCAGCAGTTGTGGTAACTGGGCCGGCGTGGTCTTCATGGCTCGCCCGGGGTTGCAGTGCTCTTGTCCTGGCTGCTCTGGTAGTCCTGACGGATGGCTTCTATGCGATCCGAGGTCAACGGGGCAAGGCGGAAGATGATCTGTTGCGCCAGACGGTCGTCCATCTGCTGACGGAGGGTTTCCTCTTCACGCTGCTTGGCCAGCACGTTGGTTTCGTCGTAACGGTAGCTCTCGGTGGTATTGAGCTCTGTGGTTGCCACCAGGGGAACGCCGTCTGCGCTGACAACTTCCAGATCCACGGCGTGGCGCAGAGTGTATTCTGCGGCAGCGGCCTGGGCCGTGATGGCCGAGGCGCGCCGGTCTGATTCAAAATCGCTCAGTCGAAGCACGAAGTCGGCGGCCTCGCGATCGGTGAGCTCCACCTGCCCCAGTGTAAGCTGTTCCCGCACCGACTGGCACAGGGTGTCGGGAACATTGGAGGCGCAGATTACGGCCAGGGGCTGCAAGGCGGAGGAGACCGGGGGCGCACCACGGAGCTGGAAGCCACAGCCGGCTATCAGCATCGAGAGAGCCCCGGCCAGGGCCAGGCCTTTTATCGGGCCAGTCGAGCCTTGCATTGGCATATCAGTTGGCCACCACGTTCACCAGCTTGCCAGGAACGACAATCACCTTGCGCACGGTCGCACCTTCGATGAAGCGCATCACGTTCTCGTTCTCGAGCGCAAGCTTCTCCAGATCGGACTTGCTGATATCCGCAGGCACATCCTCCTTGGCCCGAACCTTGCCGTTTACCTGCAGAACCACCTGAATCTGGCTGCGCACCATGGCGCTCTCATCGGACGTCGGCCAATTCGCGTCCACGACCGGCTCGTCGTGGCCAAGGACCTGCCAGAGGGTGTGACAGATGTGCGGAACAATGGGCGACAGTACCAGAACGGCGGTATCCAGAGCCTCCTGACGAACCGCAAGGGTTTGCGGCTCGTCGCCCTGAAGCTTGCTGACGTCGTTCAGCAACTCCATCACTGCGGCGATGGCGGTGTTGAAGGTCAGGCGGCGGCTAATGTCATCACTTACCTTGGCAATGGTTTCGTGGGTCTTGCGACGCAGGTCTTTCTGGGCGTCGTTCAGTGCGCCGGTGTCCAGAGCCGGGGCGCCGCCGGCGGCGGCGTGCTCATTCACCAGGCGCCAGAGGCGTTTCAGGAACCGGTGGGCACCTTCTACGCCGCTGTCAGACCATTCAAGGGACTGCTCGGGCGGGGCGGCAAACATCATGAACAGACGCACCGTGTCGGCGCCGTGCTGGTCGATAATCGCCTGAGGATCAATGCCGTTGTTCTTGGACTTGGACATCTTGGTCACGCCCCCGGACACCACCGGTTCGCCGTCGCCCTTGTGCAGGGCGCGAATGGGCTGCCCTTTCTCGTCGCGCTCCACGGTGACATCGGCAGGGGAGATCCACACCTTGCCACCCTTGTCGTCCTCGCGATAAAAGGTCTCGGCCAGCACCATGCCCTGGCAGAGCAGGCGGTTGAACGGCTCGGAGCTGGTCACCAGCCCCACGTCCCGCAGCAGTTTGTGGAAGAAGCGAGCGTAGAGCAGGTGCAGGATCGCGTGCTCAATACCACCGATGTACTGGTCCACTGGCAGCCAGTAGTTGGCGGCAGCCGGGTCCAGCATGCCCTTGTCGTAATTGGGGCTGCAGAACCGGGCGTAGTACCAAGACGATTCCATGAAGGTATCGAAGGTGTCGGTTTCCAGAGAGGCCGGTTGACCGTTGAACTCGGTCTTGCACCACTCCGGGTCGGCCTTGATGGGGGACTGCACGCCGTCCATCTGCACGTCCTCAGGCAGGCGCACCGGCAGTTTGTCATCGGGTACCGGCATCTCGGTGCCGTCTTCCAGGGTCATCATCGGAATGGGTGCGCCCCAGTAACGCTGGCGGGAAACGCCCCAGTCGCGCAGGCGGTAATTCACCGTGCGCTTGCCAATGTTCTGGCTCTCAAGGTAACCGGCAATTTCCTCGAAGGCTTCGTCGCTGCTCAGGCCGCTGTATTTGCCGGACGATACCAGGATGCCCTTTTCAGTGAAGGCCTTTTCCTGAACATCAATCTCGCGACCGTCGCTGGCCGCGATTACCTGCTTGATCGGCAGCTTGTACTTGCGCGCAAATTCATGGTCACGTTCGTCGTGGCCGGGTACCGCCATCAGGGCACCGGTGCCATAATCCATCAATACAAAATTCGCCACCCAGACCGGAATCTCTTCCTGGGTGAGTGGATGAACCGCCTTGAAGCCAGTATCGATACCGCGCTTCTCCATGGTGGCCAGCTCCGCCTCGGCCACCTTGCTGTTACGGCACTCGTCCACAAAATCGGCGACATCGCGGTGGCGCTTGGCGGCTTCTTTCGCCAGAGGGTGTTCGGCGGCCACGGCCATGTAACTCACACCCATCAGAGTGTCCGGGCGGGTGGTGTAGACGGTCAGGCCGGTATCGCGGTCCTTGAGCGGGAAGGTCAGTTCGGTGCCCACGGACTTGCCAATCCAGTTGCGCTGCATGGTCTTGACCTGCTCCGGCCAGTCCTCCAGGGCGTCCAGATCGTTCAGCAACTCCTCGGCGTAATCGGTGATTCGGATAAACCACTGGGGAATCTTCTTCTGCTCCACCAGCGCCCCGGAGCGCCAGCCCCGGCCGTCGACCACCTGCTCGTTGGCAAGCACGGTCTGGTCGACCGGGTCCCAGTTCACCGTGGACATCTTCTTGTACACCAGCCCTTTCTCATACAGGCGGGCGAAGAACCACTGCTCCCAGCGATAGTAATCTGGCTTACAGGTCGCCAGCTCCCGATCCCAGTCGTAGCCAAAGCCCAGCTGTTTGAGCTGGTTTTTCATGTACTCGATATTGGCGTAGGTCCACTTGGCAGGGGCGGTCTTGTTGGCAATGGCGGCATTCTCGGCAGGCAGGCCGAAGGCATCCCAACCCATGGGCTGCATCACGTTCTTGCCCTGCATGCGCTGGTAACGGGAAATCACATCGCCAATGGTGTAATTGCGGACGTGGCCCATGTGTAGCTTGCCGCTGGGGTAGGGGAACATGGACAGGCAGTAGTACTTGGGTTTGCCCGGCTCTTCTCGAACCGCAAATGTCTTGTTCTTCTCCCAGAAATCGCGGGCATTCTGTTCTACATCACGGGGGGAGTATTGCTCGTCCATTCCTGCCATTACCAAAGTTACCCTGTATCAAAATGATGTTCGGAGCGGCCGGACATTCTAACGCACACGAGCGTTTACAGGTAGTCTGCCAATTTTCCCTTCTTGTGCCAGACTCTGTGATATGGGGGAAGCGCCGGTGGTGGATGTCTCCCCGGGACACGCCGTAAATACGTCCCTGTAGGCTTGATCGCAGCATCCCTGCTGCTCACAGTCCCGGGGAGACATCCACCACCAGCGCCCGAGCATTGTCAGTGCCGTCAGAGCGTCTTATTCGGACGTCGGGGAGGCGGGGTTCGGGCCGACTTTCCGGGACTGTCTGCAGCATGGATGCTGCAGTCAAGCGTACAGGGACGTATTCACAGCGTGTCCCGGAAAGTCGGCCCGAACCGCGGCTCCTCCACCTCAGCCCGGTACCAGTGGGTAAGCCCGAATGGGCAATAAGGAGTCAACATGACAGAACCGGAAAGAAGCCATCTCTCAGGTAAGGCCCTGGAAGTGTATGACCGCATGCTGGAGCGTGTGCAGACGCGGCTGCGGGAGTTCGAGAACGCCTCATTGCAGACCCTGGAGGACGAGGTCCAAAAGGCTGTGGAGTTCGAGTACGAACTGGAGGAGATGACCCGGGAAGAAGCCGACCTGCTCGGCGAATACCTCAAGCGGGATCTGGAGCACCTGCTGCACTTCGTGGATGAAACCGGCGAGGGGCTGAAGGAGTGGCTACAGCTCGATATTGCTCTGCTTGAGCATCAACTGGCGGACAGTCTGTTCTCCATTGCCGACAAAACCCTAGTGGACACACTTGAGCTGAGACAAAAGTTGGAGAACAAAGAGGTGGGCCAATACATCTCCGGTGAGGTAGCCACAGCGGGCATGTTCCAGTGCCTGAACTGCGGGCACATGCGCTGCCTCACTGCAACCAGCCACCTGGAGCCCTGTGAGGCCTGCGGCTCCCATTACTATGAACGGGTTACGAGCCGCTGGCCGAAACAGGAGGAATAACCCGCTCGCGCACGAAGACGATAAGGATTACCGCGAGGGTCAGCACTGGCCAGGAGCCGGTCTGCATGTAGGGCGTGCTGCCGCTGGCGGTGAACACCTCACCCGTAAGCGTGGCTCGCTCAAACTGCGGGATGGTCTCCGTTAGCTGGCCCCGATGGTTGATAATGGCGGTCACGCCATTGTTGGTGCCACGGACCATGTAACGACCGGTTTCCAGCGCGCGCATCCGGGCGATCTGCAGGTGCTGCAGCGGCCCGATGGAATCGCCGAACCAGCCGTCGTTGCTGATGGTCAGCAGCAGGCCCGAGCCCCGGGCGTTGAAGGCCACGAAATCCGGGTAGGCCACCTCATAGCAGATGAACGGCATCACGTTCACACTGTTGGCCGTGAGCGGATCCTGCCATTCGGGGCCACGGCTGAAGTCGCTCATGGGCAGGTCGAAGAAACCAATCAGTCCCCGCAGTACGCTCTGCAGCGGCACATACTCTCCGAAAGGCACCAGCTTCTGCTTGTGGTACATGCCCTCGCCGTTGCCAATGGCCATGATGCTGTTGTGGAATGTAAAGTCCTCAATGCGGTCGCTGAAACCGTACCAGGGAATACCGGTGATCAGGGTGCTGTTCTCGCCGAGCTGTTCATCAATGTGATCAATGATCTTGCCCGCCTGGTCCTGGGGAATCGGGATGGCGGTTTCCGGCCACAGAATCAGGTCGGTGTCCCAGTGATCCTCGGTCATGCCCAGGTAGGTGACGATCTGGTCTTTCAGGAACTCCGGGTCCCATTTGATCTGCTGGGGGATGTTGCCCTGCATGGCCGCGAAGCTGGTCGGCTCCGAGGCCAGCTCGGTCCACTGGATGCGGTTCATGGCGGGGGCTACCAGCCAGGGAATCAGCGCCACGACGACCGTGATGCCCGCAGCCACGGGCCGCCGCTCCCGAATCAGCCACCAGGCACCGTAGAGCGCTGCGCCGGAAACCGTAATCCAGAAGGTGATCCCGTGCACGCCAGTCAGCGGGGCGAGGCCAGCCAGTGGACCGTCGGTGTGGGCTGTGCCCAGGTAGAGCCAGGGGAAACCGGTCAGCAACCAGCCACGCAGCCAGTCACCGAGAATCCAGATGGCCGGGAACAGAATGAGGCGGCGAACCGGGTTATCCTTCGCCAGTTTTCCCCAGAACCAGAATGCCAGGCCGTGGAACAGGGCCAGCCCGGCCACAAAGATCACCGTCAGCAGGACGGCAATAGGGATTGCGGTGTTGCCGTGTTCACTGATGCTGACGTAGACCCAGCTGGCGCCGCTGGCGAACAGCCCCAGCCCGGTCAACCAGCCCGCCCGGAAGAGCCTTTCCCGGGCCTGCGGGACGGTTACCAGCAGAATCAGCAGAATGGAGACAGGCCCCAGCCACCAATGGTGAAAGGGCGAAAAGGTCAACGTCTGCAGGGCGCCGGCCACCAGCAGGGTGGCGGCGGCCAGCCATCGGTTTGACGAGAAACGTGTGCTCAGAGCGTGGCTGCGGGCTTCACTGTTCACTGCGGGTTACCTGCAGCAGACGGATAACACGGTTGTCAGCATTGGCAATGGCAAAATTCAAACCGCCAAACTCCACCGACTCGCCCCGTCTGGGCAGGTGTCCGAATTCCTTGAGTACCAGGCCGCCGATGGTGTCGAACTCCTCCTCATCGAGCTCGGTCTCGAAAAACTCGTTGAAGTCATCAATCGGAGTTACCGCTTTGACGGCATAACTGCCATCACCCCGGGCCTTGATATTGGTTTCTTCGTCGAAATCGTGTTCGTCCTCAATTTCGCCGACAATCTGTTCGAGCACGTCCTCAATGGTAATCAGACCGGCCGTGCCGCCGTACTCATCCACCACGATGGCCATGTGGTTGCGGTTTTCCTTGAACTCCTTGAGCAGCTGGTTCAGACGCTTGCTCTCGGGCACGAAGTTGGGTGGTCGCAGGATCTCGCGGATGCGGTTCCAGTTCAGGTCGTTGTTCAGGGCGAGGGGGAGCAGATCTTTGGCGAGCAGGATGCCGATCACATCATCCTGACTGTCGCCAATCACCGGGAAACGGCTGTGCGCGGATTCCATGATCTCTCCCAGGAATTCCTTCGGCTCCTGGGAGGCTTTGACGGTAACCATCTGCGAGCGGGGAATCATGATTTCATCCACCCGCATGTCGATCACCTGCATCGCACCTTCAATAATGCTCATTGCATCGGTGTCGATGATGTTCTGGGACTCGGCGTCCCGCAGGATTTCCAGCACGTCCTCGACGGACTCAGGCCCGCTGGAAAAGGCCTGTGATATACGATCCAGCCAGGACTTGTTGCCCTGACTGCGACTCGACTGATCGTCGCTCATGAGTCTTTTTCCGTTTCCTCTGCTTCGTAGGGGTTGCCATAACCAAGCTGCGCCAGCAGCCGGATTTCGAGGGCTTCCATGACCTCGGCATCTGTATCGTCAATGTGGTCGTAGCCCTGCAGGTGCAGCATGCCGTGAATGACCATGTGGGCCCAGTGGGCCTCCAGGGTTTTATGCTGCTCCCGGGCCTCGTTTTCCACGACCGGTGCGCAAATCACCAGATCGCCTGCCAATGGCACCGTTATACCGGGTGGCGCCTCAAATGGGAAGGACAACACGTTGGTCGGGTAGTCCTTGCCCCGGTATTGATGGTTCAGCGCCTGGCTCTCTTCAGACCCGACAATACGGATCGTCACCTCGGACGGATCCTCCCCCTGCCACGCCAGCTGCGCCCAGTCACGAACGCGCTCTTCACGGGGCACGCCCCGGCCCTCGAACACAGGCTGGAAATCAACCGTCAGATTGCTCATTGGCCTGTCGCACTTGAGTCGTCAAACGAATCGTAGGCCTCCACGATCCGCTGAACCAGCGGATGGCGCACTACGTCCTTGGCCTCAAACCGGGTAAAGCCGATGCCCGGTACCTTGCTGAGCACGGTGGCCGCATGAATCAACCCCGAATTCTGCCCCCGGGGCAGGTCCACCTGGGTGGTGTCACCAGTGATCACCGCCGTGGAACCGAAGCCGATCCGGGTCAGGAACATCTTCATCTGCTCCCGGGTAGTGTTCTGGCTTTCGTCCAGAATGATGAACGCATTATTCAGGGTTCGCCCACGCATGAACGCCAGGGGCGCAATCTCGATCACACTCTTCTCGATCAGCCGGGTGACCTGGTCAAAACCGAGCATCTCGTAGAGCGCGTCGTACAGCGGCCGCAGGTATGGGTCCACCTTCTGGGCCAGATCCCCGGGCAGGAACCCCAGCTTCTCCCCGGCCTCCACCGCCGGACGAACCAGCAGGATCCGCTTTACCTGCTCGTCTTTCAGCGCTTCCACTGCGCAGGCCACCGCCAGCCAGGTTTTGCCGGTACCTGCGGGGCCAATGCCGAAGTTGATGTCGTGGGTGCGGATGTTGTGCACATACTTCTGCTGGTTCACGCCCCGCGGCTTGGCGGTCAGCTTTGGCGTCTTGATCACGGTGACTGCGCCGTTGTAGGGCACATCCTCGGGCAGGCGCTCGAAGCCGGTTTCCCGAATGAACAGATGCACCGTGTCTGGCGGAATGTCGTCCGTGGCCTCGGTTTCCCGATACAGGTGACGAATCACCTCCACGGCAGCGGCCACATGCTCGGTTTCCCCTTCCACCCGGAAATGATGGCCCCGACGGCCGACCTTCACCTGAAGGCGTTTCTCGATCATCTTCAGGTTGTCATCAAACTGTCCACACAACGTCGCCAGCCGCCGCTGGTCCACCGGGTGCAGGTCAAATTGTCTGTGATCGTTGGCGTTCAAAAGTGCTCCGTTTTCGTTTACTCCCCGGGTTTTTGGTTCCGGGAGTACGAGTTTCTAGATTGGGTTGGGGTGTTTGGCAGGTGGCGCTTCCCAAAAAGCGCCCGCAAGTACGTCCCTGTAGGGCTCGGTCGTGCCATCCCTGGCACTCCACGTTTTTGGGAAGCGCCACCTGCCAAACACCCGTCAGACTATTTGCAGGCCCGAACGTTAAAAAACAAGTAGGTCGGATTAGCCGAAGGCGTAATCCACCACTCGCCGAACTCCAGGCCCAAGACGAATAGGATCCGAACTCTAATACAACTCCGAATTCACAGGCACCCCGCGAAGAGAGTTGGGATAAGCCTCCACAATCTCGACATCAATAAAATGCCCAACCACCTCCGGATTCTCATGCCGGAAGTTCACAATCCGGTTGTTCTCCGTACGCCCCGCATACTCGCCAGGGTCCTTCTTCGATAACCCGGTCACCAGAATCCGCTGGGTGGAACCCACCATCTTGCGGCTGATGTCCATCACATTCTGGTTAAGCCGGTCCTGCAGGATGCTCAGGCGCTGCTTCTTGACCTCCATCGGCGTGTCGTCCGGCAGGTCCGACGCTGGCGTGCCCGGGCGGGCGCTATACACGAAGCTGAAGGACATGTCGAAGCCGATGTCGTTGATCAGCTTCATGGTGTCCTCGAAGTCCTTCTCGGTTTCCCCCGGGAAGCCGATGATGAAGTCCGAGGAGAAGCTGATGTCCGGGCGGATCTTGCGCAGGCGGCGGAGCTTGGACTTGTACTCCAGGGCCGTGTGGCCACGCTTCATGGCGGCCAGGATGCGGTCGGAGCCGCTCTGGACCGGCAGGTGCAGATGGCTGACCAGTTCCGGTACGCGCTCGTAAACGTCGATCAGGGCATCGGAGAACTCCACCGGATGGCTGGTGGTGTAGCGGATGCGATCAATGCCGTCGATGGTAGCGATCAGTTCGATCAGCTCGGCCAGGTCCATGGTGTCGCCGTCGTGGGTTTCGCCCCGGTAGGCGTTCACGTTCTGCCCCAGCAGGTTCACTTCGCGCACGCCCTGGCTGGCCAGATGGGCCACTTCGGCAATCACGTCGTCGGCCGGGCGGCTGACTTCTTCGCCGCGGGTGTAGGGCACCACGCAGAAGGTGCAGTATTTGCTGCAGCCTTCCATGATGGACACAAACGCGGAAGGGCCGTCGGCGCCGGGTTCGGGCAGGTTGTCGAACTTTTCGATCTCCGGGAAGCTGACGTCCACCACGCCCACGCCATTACCCTTGGCGCGGACTTCGGTGATCATGTCCGGCAGGCGGTGCAGCGTTTGTGGGCCGAACACCATGTCCACGTAGGGCGCCCGGTCGATGATGGCCTGGCCTTCCTGGGAGGCCACGCAGCCACCAACGCCGATGATCAGGTCGGGCTTTTTGCTCTTGAGTCCTTTCCAGCGGCCAAGCTGGTGGAAGACCTTCTCCTGGGCTTTTTCCCGGATGGAGCAGGTGTTCAGCAGCAAGATGTCGGCGTCATCGGGCGAGTCGGTCATTTCAACGCGCTCGCCGGTCTTGAGCAGGTCTGCCATGCGGGCGGAGTCGTACTCGTTCATCTGACAGCCGTGTGTTTTGATGTACAGCTTCTTGGCCATGGGTCTCACGTGGTCTGGTGCGTAACGGGTGGATGGTGCGCCGGGTATCGGGTGCTTCTAGCTTAGGCGCCAGCAAAAAGGAACTGCGTATTATAACGGGGTGCTCATTCTTCAACCACCTCTGTCTCGGGTTGTTGCTAGCTTCGTTGTGATACTATTTCGTGCCTTATGCAAACTCGTACTCTGACAGACCAATGACTCCCGAACGTCTCGCCCGAATCAAGCAAACCCTCGACACACGGCAACCGGACCTGAGTGTCCTCACCGACCAGGTTCACAAACCTCGAAATCTGTCCGCCATCATCCGCTCCTGCGATGCCTTTGGTCTGGCCAACATGCATGTGGTGTGGCCCCGGGAAGGGTTCCGGGCCTTTCGCAAGACGGCTGGCGGCAGCTTTAACTGGGTGACCACTCACACCCACCGGAGCATGGATGACGCGGTAGCCGCGCTTAAGGGGCAGGGGCACAAGCTTTATGCCGCCCAGCTTTCCGACCGGGCCATAGATTTCCGGGAGGCGGATTACACGGTGCCGTGCACGGTGATCATGGGTAACGAGGTGGATGGCGTCAGCGCCGATGCGGCGGCCCAGGCCGACGAGCACATCGTCATTCCGATGATGGGCATGGTGGAGTCGCTGAACGTGTCATCCGCCTGCGCGATCATCCTGTCGGAGGCCCAGAGGCAGCGTAAGCTGGCGGGTCTGTTTGACCAGCGGCGGTTGCCGGATGACGAATACAACCGGCTGCTGTTTCGCTGGTGCCAGCCAACCGTCAAGCGCTACTGCGACGACCGCAATCTGCCTTACCCGCCGATTGATCCGGAAACCGGGGAACTGATCGACGGGGTGGGCTGGATGCAGGAGGTGCGCAAGCTGCGTGCCAACCGGCGCAAGAGCCTCACTCCTCCCGAGCTTCGAGATACCGCTGAAGCTGCTCCCGCAGGGCCTTCGGAAGCCGGGTGATGGTCAGCGCGTCTTTGTCCCGGTCGTAGTACACCGCCTGGTTCACCAGGTCCGATGAAAAGGACACGCTCATGCCGCCGCCGGAACCGGCGATGCGCACCAGTTTCTTCACCTTCCGGTGGTCCGGGTGCAGCACGCCGCTTTCCGGCAGTTCTGCGGTTTTCGAGGCGAATTCCTTGAACCGCTGCGGCTCGTTCTCATCCAGATAGCCGGACAGCGCCTCGATTTCCACCGGCTCGCCCAGGGCGTGCTGCTCCTTGCAGAATTCGTAGGCCTTGTTGCGTACTTCGCCGGCTTTCTCCGGCTCGGAAGATTTGGCGAAGGCTTCCACGGCGTCCAGGAAGGTGAGGGTTTCTTTCTCCACGTCCACCTGATTGGTAAATCCGCAAAGGCGGATGAACAATTCGCCCGGCTCGCCGGTGCCGCGACCGTGCACCAGGGTGAGGTAGTTCTCCGCCGGGTTGTTGCTGCGCCAGTCGTCCAGTTCGATGCGCACGGCCAGGTTCAGGCGGGAGACGCTCAGTACATCCGTGGCGTCGAGGGACTGTTTGCCATCGAACCGCAGGGCGCTGTCGGTCTCCAGAATGAACAGGTAGACCACCTCGGAGTCTGCCAGGGCGTCGTGCACGATCATCAGGTGGCCGTCGAACTCTTCCTGGCTGCCGGTCAGCAGCTCCTGCCACTGGCCGAACAGGCGATCGGTCATGGCGCCAAAGCTTTGCTTGTCCTCAAGATAGTCCTTGAGCCAGGCGCTGAACGGGCATTCGCCCAGGTCTTCGGAGAACCGGCCGTATTTCTTGCCCGGTTTGCTGTTGAACAGGCGCTTCATCTGCTTGTGCAGGCCCTCATAATCGCCACCGGGCTCCTGCAGGGCCTCGCCGGCAACAAGGCGGGCGGGTTGGCCCGGCTGGTACTGGCTGGCGAAGGCAGTGCGGAGGTGTTTGATGGCCATTTTTGGCTCCTGTTCGTTGTTTCGGTTAACTCAGAGGAGCGGGATTTTGCCATGGATTGGTGTTGGATTCATTCGTAGCCTGCTGGTTCTGGGGGTGGGCCGCAGGGCAGGTGCGTATTTTTCTTACGAAAAAACAACTCGCTGCGCTCAGACATCTTTTTTCTAGAGAAAAATACGCACCTACCCCACGTCCACGGGCATCTCAGCGGTCCGTCTGAAAGCGCACGTTATGTTTTCACGGGTTTTTTACTTTCGCATATCACCGGGCTCTGCCGGTGTCGGGGTGGGGACTCTTTTTCTGCCGGAAAAAGATGTCTGAGTGCAGCGAGTTGTTTTTCCAAAGAAAAAGAGTCCCCACCCCGGCGCCAGCCACCCAAGTAGCTAACCACCGATGCGGGAACTCTTCTAACGTCTCAGCTCGGAGTCAGACTTCAGATCCGCTTGCTGCGAACCAGCTCCTGCACGAGTTTGCTCACGGCCGCCGGAATGTCCTGTTGGCTATCGGCAGTGGCCGAGGCATTGGCGACATCGGAGCCGAGGTTGACGGCAACGGCGACCAGCCCGTGGGAGGTAAGCAGCTGGGCGATGTTGCGACGCTCGTCGGCATCGCCGCTGTTCTCCTCGGTGACCACCACTGAGGTCTTGCCCTGATCGAACAGGGCGCGCTCGACCGCCAGCGCCAGAGCCGGGGCCTGCTTGCCGTTACAGGCGATGATGGCCGGCTTCTGGGCCAGGCGACGCTCGCGTTCCTCGGCGGTGACCGGATCCAGTGATTCGCTGCCGTCGGCCAGGCCGGCGACCATGCCGGCACCGATGGTCACATTGGTCAGCCGGTCGATCACGATGAAGCTGCCGGTAGCGTGGTTGCGCTGGTAGGCGTCAAACGCGATGGGCTGGTTCAGGGTCAGCTCGCAGAGACCAATTTCGTTGAGCTGGAGCTTGCTCGGGTTGGCCTGCTGGTCCAGGGTGTTTACATCGGTCTGGTGGTGGATCTTCTTGACCGTGCCAGAGGTAAATGTGGGTCCCAGCTTGATGTCGTATAGCCGGCCGGTCTCCAGCGGGGCGTCGGTCATCCACACGATGTTGGCGTTGAATCGGTTGGCCACTTCCGGCTCGTCTTCCACCTTGACCAGCATGTCGCCCCGACTGACGTCGATCTCGTCCGTCAGGGTCAGGGTGATGGCCTGGTCAATGTAGGCCTCCTCGAGCTTGCCGTCGTACGTGACGATTTCCTTCACGGTGCTGGTACGCCGGGAGGGCAGGGCCATGACCTTTTCGCCCGGGCGGATCACGCCAGAGGCGATGGTGCCGCAGAAGCCCCGGAAGTTCAGGTTCGGGCGGGTGACGTACTGCACCGGGAAGCGGAAGTGCTCCAGGTTCTTGTCGCGGCCCACTTCAACTGTTTCCAGGATTTCCATCAGCGGCTGGCCGGTGAACCAGGGCGTGTTCTCGCTCTTGTTCACTACGTTGTCGCCCTCCAGGGCCGAGATCGGCACAAAGCGGATATCTTTCAGCCCCAGTTTGGCGGCGAACGCCAGGTAGTCGTCCTTGATTTCGTTGAAGCGCTCTTCGCTGAAATCCACCAGGTCCATCTTGTTCACGGCCACCACGATGTGGCGGATACCCAGCAGGGAGGCGATGTACGAGTGCCGGCGGGTTTGGGTCAGCACACCGTGGCGGGCATCGATCATCAGGATCGCGACCTGCGCAGTGGAGGCGCCGGTGGCCATGTTGCGGGTGTACTGCTCGTGGCCCGGGGTATCGGCGATGATGAATTTCCGCTTGTCCGTGGAGAAGTAGCGGTAGGCCACATCAATGGTGATGCCCTGTTCCCGCTCCGCCTGCAGGCCGTCGACCAGCAGGGCGAGGTCCAGCTTCTCGCCCGTGGTGCCCATCTTCGCACTGTCGGTTTTCAGGCTGGCCATGTGATCTTCGTAGATCATCTTGGTGTCGTGCAGCAGACGGCCAATGAGTGTGCTCTTGCCGTCGTCCACGCTGCCGCAGGTGAGCAGGCGCAGGAGTTCCTTGTTTTCGTGCTGCTTCAGGTAGGCCTGAATATCTTCTGCAATCAGATCAGACTGGTGTGACATCTTAGAAATACCCTTCCCGCTTTTTCTGTTCCATGGAGCCGGCTGAATCGTGGTCGATGACCCGGCCCTGACGCTCGGAGCTCTTGGCCAGCAACATTTCCTGGATAATGTCCGGAAGTGTGGCCGCTTCGGACTCGATGGCGCCGGTCAGCGGGTAGCAGCCCAGGGTACGGAAGCGCACTGATTTCATCATCGGCTTCTCGCCTTCCTTCAGGGGCATGCGATCGTCGTCCACCATAATCAGCGTGCCATCGCGCTCCACCACGGGGCGCTCTGCGGCAAAGTACAGGGGAACAATGTCGATGTTCTCGAGGTAGATGTACTGCCAGATATCCAGCTCGGTCCAGTTGGAGAGCGGGAAGACGCGGATGCTCTCACCCTTGTTGATCTTGCCGTTGTAGATGTTCCAGAGCTCGGGCCGCTGGTTCTTCGGGTCCCAGCGGTGGTGTTCGTCGCGGAACGAGTACACGCGCTCTTTGGCCCGGGACTTCTCTTCATCCCGGCGTGCGCCGCCAAAGGCCGCGTCGAACTTGTATTTGTTCAGGGCCTGCTTGAGCGCCTGGGTTTTCATGACATCGGTGTGCTTGGCGCTGCCGTGGGTGAATGGGCCGATGCCCTGGGCCACGCCTTCCTGATTGGTGTGCACGATCAGATCCAGGCCAAACTTCTCTGCCACATTGTCCCGGAATTTGATCATGTCGCGGAACTTCCAGGTGGTGTCGATGTGCATCAGCGGAAAGGGCGGTTTGCCCGGATAGAAGGCCTTCAGGGCCAGGTGCAGCATTACCGCGGAGTCCTTGCCGATGGAGTAGAGCATCACCGGATTATCGAACTCGGCTGCCACTTCCCGAATGATGTGGATGCTTTCGGCTTCCAGCTGTTTCAGATGTGTGAGGTTGTATGTGGTCATGGTTATCCATTGCCGCCGTGCGGGCCGTTATGGCTATGCGTGTGAATAGCGCAACTATACCAGAGGCGGCAAGGGCATAAGAAGGTGGCCAACTAGACATTGGCGTTATAACAATATAGCGCGCGACAGGCGATTGGCCGCGTAGACAGAAGTTGGATGCGTTGAGTCAGACTGAATTGCGGGAGTCGGCCAGCAGCTTGGAGACGTAGCGATCTACGTAATCGAAACCGTTGCCTTCAAATTCCGCGAACTGGATGCCCACCTGGAATTCGTCCCGGGCAATCCGGCGCATGTGTACGATGTTGCCATCGGCAATAATGGACACAGGCTGCTTGGCCACCACCGGCACCGAAAACCGGGTTTTCACGGCAATCCAGTGGCCGGGGGCTGGTGCCCTCTGTTCGGGAATCAACTGCTTCACGATCTCCTGGCTACAGGAAACCATTACGCCCGTGCGGGAGAGATTGGAAACCGAGCAGGTCAGGCAGCAGCCATCCGGTTTCTCGATGGTAATATCGGTGGCAACGTCCACCCTCTGTTGATTGCGCAGGTTCAGTTTCACGGCGACCGGTCTCATCTTGACTCTTTGAGCGTGTCTGGTTTCGAATGAGGCTGCCTTTCCCATAGTTCTCTTCCAGAAAAACACTTGTACGCACTATAAACGCATGAAAGTGTAGTTGTTTATTTTGTGATCAGCAAGAAGTCTGCCGTTAATTGTGGCAGTTTTATTAAATCTTTCTGAACAGAGTGTCACAAATTTTGATCCCTGTCGGTACAAATCGCGCATCTGGCCTGACTGAGACGTGCTGCAGCCGCATCCGACGTCGTGTAAAATCCCTGCCTTGACACTTTAGTGGGCCCAAAGAGCCCGGGGATACACGCTTCCTATGACAGACAACATCCAAAGCCAGCCGGCCGCATCAGGTAACGGCAAAGTCGGTTTCATCAGCCTGGGATGTCCCAAGGCTCTTGTGGATTCCGAGCGCATTCTCACCCAACTGCGGCTGGACGGTTACGATGTCGTACCCACTTATGACGACGCTGACATCGTGGTGGTGAACACCTGTGGCTTTATTGACGCCGCCAAGCAGGAATCCCTGGACGCCATCGGCGAAGCCATTAACGAGAACGGCAAGGTGATCGTCACCGGTTGCATGGGCGTCGAGGCCGACAAAATCCGCGATACGCATCCCGGCGTTCTGGCCGTTTCCGGCCCCCATGCCTATGAGGAAGTAGTTGGTGCTGTGCACCAGTTCGTCCCTCCGAAGAAACAACACGACCCGTTCACCGATCTGGTTCCACCCCAGGGCATCAAGCTCACGCCGAGGCACTATGCTTACCTGAAGATTTCCGAAGGCTGCAACCACCGCTGTACGTTCTGCATCATCCCCTCCATGCGGGGCGATCTGGTCAGCCGCCCGATCGGAGACGTCATGGATGAGGCCAAGCGCCTGGTGGATGCCGGCGTTAAAGAGCTGCTGGTGATCTCCCAGGACACCTCTGCCTATGGGGTGGATACCAAATACCGCACCGGTTTCTGGCAGGGCCGCCCCCTGAAGACCAAAATGCAGTCCCTGTGCGAGGCCCTGGGTGAGCTGGGCGTGTGGGTGCGCCTGCATTATGTTTACCCTTACCCTCACGTGGATGACATCATTCCGCTGATGGCCGAAGGCAAGATCCTGCCGTACCTGGACATACCGTTCCAGCACGCCAGCCCGAAAGTGCTCAAGGCCATGAAGCGCCCGGCCCATGACAGCAAGACCTTGGAGCGCATCCGCAAGTGGCGGGAAATCTGCCCCGAGTTGACCATCCGCTCCACTTTTATCGTCGGCTTCCCGGGCGAAACCGAAGAAGACTTCCAGTACCTGCTGGACTGGCTGGACGAAGCTCAACTGGACCGCGTTGGCGCGTTCAAATACAGCGCGGTTGAGGGCGCCAAGGCCAACGAACTGGAAGGTGCGGTTCCGGAGGAAGTCAAAGAGGAACGTCTGGCCCGCTTCATGGAAAAGCAGGCTGAGATCTCAGCGGCCCGCCTGCAGGCCAAGATCGGCAAGACCATCGAGGTGCTGATTGATGAGGTCGACGAGGAAGGCGCCATTGGCCGCTCCAAGGCGGACGCGCCTGAGATTGACGGCATGGTTTACCTCAACGACGAAACCGACCTGGTGCCCGGTGAGATAGTTCAGGCTGTTGTTGAGCATGCCGATGAGCACGATCTTTGGGCTCGGCTTCTTTGATGGCTTCCGACTTGGGCACCTAACCTGCTCAATTTGGGGGTAGGTCTTGGCGGGGTGTGCCTCCCAAAAACCGCTACGAGCACATCCATGTGCGCTTGGCGCCGGCCATCCATGGCCGACGACATTTTTGGGAGGCACACCCCGCCAAGCCCTTTCAATCTTCGGTTATAGGAGGCATCAAGTCGGACTATCGAGTTTCACCCGAACATTGCCATTAAGTGCCCAGAATTCACGAGGCTTGGTTTTTCTGATTTGACCTGCGGTAGTCTTTTTTCAGGCGTTAACTGAGAGGTATCGAGCCGTGGGAGGGGGTTGCTCCCAAAAATGTCTGTGGCCATGGATGGCCACAGCCAAGCGCACATGGATGTGCTCGTAGCGTTTTTTGGGAGCAACCCCCTCCCACGGCCTTCAACGCAACGAGAAGGCTGGGGCCGAAACCAGAAGTTCCGACCCCCTGTAGAGGCCTTACTCCCCAAGCTTGCGAACAAGAATCTCGTTGAAGAGCTTCGGGTTGCCCTGGCCCTTGGAGGCCTTCATCAAAGGCCCCATGAACCCACCCAGCATCTTCTTGCGCTTCTTCGGGTCTTCCTCGTTCTGGTACTGAGCCACCTGATCCGGCATGCCCGCCAGAACTTCATCAACCATGGCCTCCAACGCACCGGTGTCGGACACCTGCTTCAGTCCCTTGGCCTCGATGATGGCATCGACGTTGTCGTTTTCGCCGGTCCAGAGCGCCTCGAAAACCTTCTTGGCGCCGGCGGAGGAGATGGTGTTGTCGACGATGCGTACCACCAGATCCCCCAGCTGAGCGCCGGTGATGGGGGAGTCGACGACCGACTTTTCTTCCGCATTCAGGCGGGCAGAGAACTCACCCTGTATCCAGTTGGCCACCAGCTTGGCGTCTTTGCCCTGGTTGGCGGCTTCCTCGAAGAACGCGGCCAGTTTTGAGTCCCCGCTGAGCAGGCCGGCGTCGTAGTCGTTCAGGCCGTACTGGTCCATGAAGCGGGCCTTGCGGGCGTCCGGCAGTTCCGGGAGGCTGTTACGGGCTTCTTCGATGAAGGAATCGTCGATTTCCACCGGCAAAAGGTCCGGGCAGGGGAAGTAGCGGTAGTCGTTGGCTTCTTCCTTGGTTCGCATGGAGCGGGATTCGTCGCGGTCGCCGTTGTACAGGCGGGTTTCCTGGATGATGCGGCCGCCGTCTTCCAGAATGTCCATCTGCCGCTCCACTTCGTGGGCGATGGCCTGCTCCATGAACCGGAACGAGTTCAGGTTCTTGGTTTCGGTGCGCGTGCCCAGCGTGTCAGAGCCCTTCGGCTTCAACGAAATGTTAACGTCGAAACGCATGGAGCCCTGGGACATATCGCCGTCGCAGATGCCCAGCGAGGTCACAATGCTGTGCAGCTTTTTGGCAAAGGCCACTGCTTCCTCGGCGCTGTTCATGTCAGGCTCGGTGACTACCTCAATCAGTGGTGTGCCGGCCCGGTTCAGGTCGACACCGGTCATGCCATGGAAATCCTCGTGCAGGGATTTGCCGGCATCTTCTTCCAGGTGGGCGTGGTGAATGCGCACCCGCTTGCTTTGCCCGTTCGGCAGGTCAATGTCTACGAAGCCCGGGCCAACAATCGGGCGTTCCAGCTGGGTGGTCTGATAGCCCTTGGGCAGGTCCGGGTAGAAGTAGTTCTTGCGCTCGAACACCGAACGGCGTTCGATCTCGGCGTTCACCGCCAGGCCGAACATTACGGCGTAGCGGAAAGCCTGCTCGTTGGGCACGGGCAGGGTGCCGGGCATGGCCAGGTCAACCGCGTTGGCCTGGGTGTTGGGCTCGGCGCCGTAGGCGGTGCTGGAGCCGGAAAAAATCTTGGTCTTGGTGGCGAGCTGAACGTGAATTTCCAGCCCGATCACAATGTCCCACTGCATACTCGTTCTCCTGTCCCGGGCTTATTGCGGTTCGCGCTGGTGCCAGTCGGTCACCTGCTGGAATTGATGGGCGGCGTTGAGCAGGCGGGCCTCGGAGAAATAATCCCCGATGATCTGTAGGCCCACCGGCAGACCGTCCACAAACCCTGCCGGTACAGACATGGCCGGAACGCCCGCCAGGTTAATGGCGATGGTGAACACGTCTTCCAGGTACATGGTTACCGGGTCGCTGGTTTTCTCGCCCTGGATAAAGGCAGGCGAGGGCGTCACCGGGCTCATTAGCACGTCCACTTCCTTGAAGGCATTGATGAAATCCTGCTGGATCAACCGACGAACCTTCTGTGCCTTGAGGTAGTAGGCATCAAAGTAGCCGGCGGACAGGGCATAGGTGCCCACCAGTATCCGACGCTTCACCTCGGCGCCAAAACCCTCGGCCCGGGTGCGGGTGTACAGATCCAACAGATCCTTCGGATCCGCACAGCGATAGCCGTAGCGCACGCCATCGAAACGCGACAGGTTCGCTGAAGCCTCTGCCGGAGCTATGACGTAGTAGGCGGCAATGGCCAACCTGGCGTTGGGCAGGGACACCTCTTTGACGGTGGCGCCCAGCTTCTCGTACTCCTTCACTGCGTTGCGAACCTGCTGCTCCATGGCCGGGCTGAGCTGGTCGCTGAAGTATTCCTTCGGCAGGCCAATCTTCAGACCCTTCAATGGCTCGTTCAGGGTGGCAGTGTAATCCGGCACTTCCCGGTCGATCGAGGTGGAGTCTTTCGGATCGAAACCGGCCATCACGTTCAGCATCAGCGCGTTGTCTTCCGCCGTGCGCGCCATGGTGCCGCCCTGGTCCAGACTGGAGGCGAAGGCAATCATGCCGTACCGCGAAACCCGACCGTAGGTGGGCTTGAGCCCGGTAATGCCACACAGCGCCGCCGGCTGGCGGATAGAGCCGCCGGTATCGGTTGCGGTTGCGGCCGGCACCAGGCGAGCGGCCACGGCTGCGGCGGAACCACCGGAAGAGCCGCCCGGCACGCGCTTTTCAACGGATGACAGCCCCCAGGGATTGGTTACGGCACCGAAGAAGCTGGACTCATTGGAAGAACCCATGGCGAACTCGTCCATGTTGGTCTTGCCCAGACACACCGCCCCGGCGTCGCGGAAATTCGCCGTCACCGTGGCGTCGTAGGGCGGTACGAAATTCTCGAGCATCTTCGAGCCGCAGGTGGTGCGAACGCCATTGGTGCAAAAGATATCCTTGTGCGCGAACGGAATGCCGGTCCAGGGCGTGGCATTGCCCGCTGCCCGCCGCTCATCCGCTGCCCGGGCGTCGGCAAGAGCCTGCTCTTCGGTGACGGTGATAAAACTGTTGTACTTGCTGTCTTCCTGCTTGATGCGCTCAAGGAACTGCTGGGTCAGCTCCACGCTGGACACCTGGCCGCTCTCCAGGTCCCGGGAAAGCTCTGCTACGGATTTGTTATGCATGATGAATCCTGAAATCGCTGTTCGTCAGATCGCTCGCTACCCGCGAAGTGCTCACTCAATAACCCGGGGAACCAGATACAGCCCGTTCTCCGTTGCCGGAGCAATGGCCTGGAACGATTCCCGCTGATCGGTCTCGGTAACCTCATCGGCCCGCAGCCGCTGGACCGCATTCAGCGGATGGGCCATGGGTTCCACCGACTCGGTATCCGCGGCCGCCAACTGGTCTACCAGATCCAGGATATTGCCCAGATCCTTCTCAAGCGCCGAGACCTGCTCCTCGTCCACACGGATGCGGGCGAGCACAGCGACTTTCTCAATGTCCTCACGGGAAATGGTCACGCATTGCCTCCCAGGTATATGAAATCTCGTTAATAAATCTTTAGAAAATGAAGGCCAATATTCGGTACGGGGTCGGTCGGAGATTCCCTTTCAAAACTGTAGAGGGCCAAGGATGGCCCGAAACAAGCGCACAGGGATGTGCTCGTAGCGTGTTTTGAAAGGGAATCTCTGACCGGCCCTTCACCCAAGCCAAAAAATGAAAGCGACATGGTAACAGATTCGAACAATGGCGGGAGGCCCCAAACCACCCGCCAAATGTGTGAACGGTAAGGCGCGGGGCCCGATAGCGCCTTGCCTGTGGGGGTGCTCACTGCTAAAGTTGCCGCATCTTTTCTCTGCGACTGCAACTCTCAGGTTGAAACTACACGAATGTTGATCAAAAGACTCCGAGGCTTATTCTCAAGCGATCTGTCCATCGACCTGGGCACCGCCAACACCCTTATTTACGTTCGCGAACGCGGCATCGTGCTGAATGAGCCTTCGGTTGTGGCCATTCGCACCAACAACTCCCAAAAAATGGTGGCCGCCGTCGGTTCGGAAGCGAAACGCATGCTCGGTCGTACTCCGGGCAATATCACGGCCATCCGCCCCATGAAAGACGGCGTGATCGCGGATTTCGTGGTCACCGAGAAAATGCTCCAGCACTTTATCCATAAAGTGCACGAGAACAGCTTTATTACGCCGAGCCCGCGGGTTCTGGTGTGTGTGCCGAGCAAGTCCACCCAGGTAGAGCGCAAGGCCATTCGTGAATCGGCCCTCGGTGCGGGTGCCCGGGAAGTGTTCCTGATTGAAGAGCCCATGGCGGCAGCCATTGGTGCCGGCCTTCCGGTGGAAGAAGCCAGCGGCTCCATGATTGTGGATATCGGCGGTGGCACCACCGAGATCGCCATTATCTCCCTCAACGGCATTGTTTATGCCGAGTCGGTCCGCGTGGGTGGTGACAAGTTCGACGAAGCGATTGTCACGTATGTGCGTCGCAACTACGGCAGCCTGATCGGTGACTCCACGGCTGAACGTATCAAGCACGAAATCGGCTGTGCCTACGAGGGCCTGGAGATTCGTGAGATCGATGTGCGTGGTCGCAACCTGGCCGAGGGTGTGCCCCGGGCTTTCACCCTCAACAGTGAAGAGATTCTGGACGCGCTTCAGGAATCCCTGGCGCAAATCGTACAGACCGTCAAAAGCGCGCTTGAGCAGTCGCCGCCCGAGCTGGCGTCTGACATTGCCGAGCGCGGCATTGTATTGACCGGTGGCGGCGCACTGTTGCGCGGACTGGACAAACTGATCAGCGAGGAAACTGGCCTGCCGGTGATTATTGCAGAAGACCCGCTGACCTGTGTTGCCCGTGGTGGCGGCAAGGCGCTGGAAGTGATTGATCGGGGTGGCATCGGAATGTTCTCCCAGGAGGGATAATCCTGTGGGGAGGGCTCGCCATTAAAACCATCTTTGTCCAGGGGCCTGTTCCCGGTTTCAGGCTCCTTCTCGTTGTCCTCGTGTCGGCAGCCCTCGTGGTTGCCGATGCGCGTTTCGACAAGCTCTCAACGATTCGCAGCACCATCGCCACCGGACTGGCGCCCATCTACTGGCTGGGCAACGCGCCCTACGAATTCACCGACTGGTTCGCCGGTTTGTTCGAGAACAAGCAGGATCTACAGCAGGAAAACGAAGACCTGCGGGCTCGCCTGCTGATTCTGGAACGTCGCGCCCTGAAATACGCTGCCCTGGCGTCTGAAAACAACGAGCTGCGCCGGCTGATGAACTCCTCTGAAGTGCTGGATGACCGGGTTATTGTCGGTGAAGTGGTGGGTGTGTCCCCCGATCCGTTTTCCCACGAAGTGATTATCAACAAAGGCCGCAGTGACGGCGTGTCGCCCGGGCAGGCCATTCTCGATGCTCATGGCCTTATGGGGCAGGTTGTCCAGAGCAGTCAGATTACCTCCCGCGTGCTTCTGGTCTCTGACAGCAGCCATGCCGTGCCCGTGGAAGTGGTGCGAAACGGTTTGCGGGCCATTCTTCTTGGCACCGGTGACACAGACACCCTGGATCTGGTTCACGTGCCAGACACTGCCGATATTCGCGAGGGCGACCTGCTGGTCAGCTCCGGCCTCGGCGGTCGATTCCCGCGGGGGTACCCGGTCGCGGAAGTGAGCCGGATCACCAAGGAGCCGGGCGAGCCCTTTGTTTCCATCGAAGCCACGCCCAAGGCCCAGCTCAATCAAAGCCGCTTGGTGCTGGTGGTGTTCCCGCCGGAAGGTGCCGCCACAGAGCTGGATTCGGTGGGCGACGACGCCTCTGCCTCCGACGAGGGAGAGCCAACTGCTCAAGAGACCACCGAAGGAGGGCAGGGCTGATGCTGTCGGTCATCAGTTATCCGGTTTTCGTGCTTTCGGTGATTGTAGCGCTGGTGTTCAGTATTTCACTGTTCCCTGTAGGCTGGTTCGAGTTCCGCCCCGAATGGCTTGGGCTGGTGGTGTTCTACTGGACATTCCGGGCACCGGCCCAGTTCGGTATCCTGCTGGCCTGGTGCCTCGGGCTTTTGCTGGATGTGCTTGAGGCAACGCCCCTGGGCGTCAACGCCATGGCCATGGCACTGATCGCTTTTCTGGTGCTGACCATTCACCAGCGTCTACGCATGTACCCCATGCCGCAGCAATGCCTGATGGTTTTCCTCCTGCTCGGCATCAATCAGATGCTGGTGCACTTTGTGAAACAGTTGCTTGGCGCCGAAGACGCGGGCTTCAGCTACCTTTGGCCGGCCCTGACCAGTGCCTTGGTCTGGCCGGTGTTCTGCGTGCTTCTGGACAACATCAACCGCAAACTGGGTTAGTCATGCCTTCGATCATACTGGCCTCGGCCTCACCTCGCCGGGCCGTGCTGCTTGAACAAATCGGCCTGGCATTCTCGGTTCAGCCGGCCGACGTGGACGAAACGCCGACACCCGGAGAGCCGCCCGAGGAGTACGTACAGCGGCTGGCGAGGGACAAAGCACTGGCAGTGTCCGCATCGTCGCCCGATTGTCTGGTGCTGGGCTCCGATACCACGGTGGTGCTGAATGGCCGCATTCTCGGCAAGCCCGCCGATGCGAACGACGCCAGGGCAATGCTTGCCCGGCTCTCTGGCGCCACCCACCAGGTCATGACGGCCGTTGCCCTGGCTCGCAACGGGCGCAGCCAATGCCGTCTGGTTATCACCGAGGTGTGTTTTCGGGAGCTGTCTGCCGCTGAAATTGACGCCTACATCGCCACTGGCGAGCCGATGGACAAGGCCGGCGGTTATGGGATTCAGGGGCTTGGTGGTATTTTTATCAATGAACTCCGGGGTAGCTACAGCTCCGTGGTTGGCCTGCCTCTGCAGGAAACAGCCGCCTTGCTGGAACACGCCGGTTACCCGGTATGGAAAAACTGGCCGAGCAGTCTGGAGAGTCCTGGCTCATGAGTGAAGAGATCCTGATAAACGTCACCCCTGTGGAAACCCGAGTGGCGCTGGTGGAAAACGGTATGCTTCAGGAAGCCTACATTGAGCGTACCAGCCGCAAGGGGATTGTCGGGAATATCTACAAAGGCAAGGTGGTACGTGTGCTTCCCGGGATGGAAGCGGCGTTCGTCGATATTGGTCTGGAGCGGGCGGCGTTCATACACGCCTCCGACGTGGTTCCGAGCCAGTCCAATGGCGATGAGCCTTCCGATGCCCCGAAAACCGTACCCGATATTCGTACCCTGCTGCGCGAGGGTCAGTCCCTGGTCGTTCAGGTTACCAAGGATCCCATCGGCACCAAGGGCGCGCGCCTGACCACCCAGCTGTCGATACCGTCCCGGTACCTGGTCTTCATGCCAGGGGTCAGTCACGTGGGCATTTCCCAGCGTATCGAGGATGAAAACGAGCGGGTCCGACTCAAGACCCTGGTTGAAGAGGCTGCGGCAGAGGATCCCGAGGTTCAGGGCGGTTACATCATCCGCACTGCGGCGGAGGCTGCCTCACCAGAGGACCTCATTGGTGACATGAAGTACCTGCACCGGCTGAGCGTCTCAATCAAGGAACGCATCGCCAGGGTCCAGGCACCCTCGGTGGTGTACCAGGACTTGCCTCTGTTTATCCGCACCATTCGCGACCTGATTCGGCCCCAGACCGAGAAGATCCGGATCGACAGCCGTGAGAGCCACCAGCGGGTGATGGAGTTCGTCCAGGAGTTTGTCACCGAATTCGCCGACAAGGTCGAATACTACCCGGGCGAGCGCCCGATTTTTGATCTGTACTCGGTGGAAGACGAGATCCAGAAAGCCCTGAGTCGCAAGGTACAGCTCAAATCCGGCGGTTATGTCATCATCGACCAGACCGAGGCCATGACCACGATTGATATCAATACCGGCGCATTCGTGGGCCACCGCAATCTTGAGGAAACGATCTTCAAGACCAACCTGGAAGCAGCCAGGGCCATCAGCCGACAGCTTCGTCTGAGAAACCTCGGCGGTATCATCATCATCGACTTCATCGACATGGAAGACTCGGAGCACCAGCGCCAGGTGCACCGCATGCTGGAGAAAATGCTGGAGCGGGATCACGCCAAGACCAAGATTACCGGCGTTTCCGAACTCGGCCTGGTGGAAATGACCCGCAAGCGGACCACTGAGAGCCTGGGTCAGGTACTGTGCGAGCCGTGCCCGGTCTGCGATGGCCGGGGCTTCCTCAAGACCACGGAGACCGTCTGCTACGAGATTTTCCGGGAGATCCTCCGGGTCAACCGCGCCTATGATGCCGAAAGCTACCTGGTAATGGCTTCCCAGAGTGTGGTGGATCGACTGCTGGACGAGGAATCGGACAACGTCGCGGACCTGGAGACTTTTATCAGCAAGACCATTCGGTTCCAGGTTGAGCCATTTTACAGTCAGGAGCAGTACGATGTGGTCCTGCTCTGACTCCGGGGCACCTCACCGGCTGGCCAGGTGAGGTTGAGGCGCATCGATGTCCTCCGCCGATCAACAGCCGTCCTATTCGGATAATCTTCCGGAGAGTCCGCCGGTGCGCCTGTTGGCACGCCTGGCGAGCCTGGTCTGGTGGTTGCTGTTGTTCCTGTTGGTACTGCTTGCCCTCTATGCCGGGCTGGGCCGCCAACTGACCCAGAACATTGACCAGTTCCGGGACGACCTGGCCCTGGAACTCTCCCGCCAGTTGGGCCATGAAGTCAGTATTGGCGCCATTTCCTCCCGCTGGTACTGGCTGGACCCCGCATTCACCGCGACAGATCTGCGTGTCAGTCATCCAGACACCGGCATTCCGGTGGCCAACCTGCAGTATCTGAACATCCGCTTTGATGCGTTGGCCTCGCTCATGCGCATGCGAATTGTCTTCGAGGATTTCGAGGCCGACGGGCTAGAGCTGACGATTAACCAGGAGCGCTCCGGTGAAGTGGCGGTGCGCGGTGCCGAGTTCCCGGAGCCTGTCAGTAATCAGTTGCAGGAGTGGCTGGAGCTGGCCGGCAACTGGCTATCCGACCCCTATGTGAAGATTACCCGCGTCAGCCTTGGCATCCGCGATAACCAGGGCAACCTGCGACACCTGGATATTCCCCAGCTGGACCTGGATTACCGGCGAGGGCTGTTCCACGCGTCCGGTCGGGCCCTGCAATCTGGAACCACGCAGCAGCTCGCCAGCTTTGCTCTGGTGGGGCAGCATTTTTTCAGGGGCGGTTTTACCGGCCAGATCTATCTGGATGTCGCCTCCGGCCGGCTGTTCGATGGCCTCGTCGACGAGTACCAATGGCGGTCCTTGCGGGTGGAGGGGTTTGATCTGGGTGGCGAAGCCTGGCTGACGTTCCGGGGCGGACGGTTGCAGCAGGTGACCGGCTCGGTCCAGACGCCTTATCTTCAGCTGGGCGTGGGTCAGCAGTCCCTGGCCCCGCTGGAGGATATCCGGGCGCAGTTTGGCTGGCGTCGCCATGACAACGCCTTGACCGATCAGGCGCCGGTCGAGGATTCGGGCCTCGTTCCGGGCGAGTGGCATCTCAAGCAATTACAGTGGCGTTGGGACGGTGACGAGGTGACCCCTTTCAGCCTTCGGCTGGCACCCTCCGATGGCGGTATAACCGTCATCGCTGACGCCTTTCCCCTGGCGCCGACCCGCCGTCTGGTGGCCGCCCTGCCGATCCTCCCAGACGCCGCCACCAGGGCGCTCAGAAACTACCGCCCCGGCGGCTTCCTCGACGACCTTGAGCTATACCTGCCCGATCAGGCGCCCGCCAGTTTCCGGCTCTCGGGACATCTGCGGGATGTGCGGGTGAGGGCCTACGGAGGCGCGCCTGGAGTTGACGGGTTACAGGGCGATCTGGCGATGGATCGGGACAGTGGCCGGGTCCGGGTGGCTGCCGGTGCGGAGCCAGTCTCCCTGGTGTTTCCCCAGCTGTTCCAGGGCCCCTGGTCGTTTCAGACCTTCGAGGGCGAGGTCGGCTGGTCGCTGGATGGTGACATTACCCGCGTGTTCTCAGACGGTATCCGCATGCTGTACAACGAGGACACCCGCCTGGATGGTGCGTTCGAACTGAGGATGGACCGCCAGGGTGAGGACAACCTTGGGCTCAGGATCGGAGTAGAGAATGGCCAGGCAGAGATGCTGGCGGACTTTGTACCCAACCGGATAGTCAGTCCCGGACTCTACGATTGGCTGACCACCGCCATTTCAGCGGCGGATATCACCTCAGGCACCTATTACGGTCACGGACAGATCGGGTCAGACGCGCCACCGGGGTCGTTCGTGTCGTCCATGGTGTTCCGGTTTGAACAGGCCTCGGTACGCTACCAGGAGGATTGGCCGGAAGTCACTGGGGCCAGCGGACAGGTCCGAGTCCACAATGGCGACACGCTGGTTGAGCTTGATACGGGGTCCACCGGCGGCCTTACCCTCAAGCCAAGCAAGGTTCGGGTTGTCCCCGAGCGCGGACAGACACGCATCCGGGTTGATGCGTCGGCCTCGGTGCCCGGGGAAGCCGTGGATTTCTGGCTCAGACAGAGCCCGCTGGGCGAGATGGCCGGTACCGAGGTAAGAAAACTCGACTTCGCCGGCCAGTACGCGCTGGATCTGGGCATTGATCTGCCGTTGAATACCGACACGCCTCCTGTGGTGGATGCCCGAATTGCGGCGTCCAGCGGTGCGGTCACCTATGCCTCCGCTGGCCTGTCGTGGAGGAATATCCGTGGCAGGCTCGGCTACCACAGCGAACGTGGTTTTACCGGGGGCCCCCTGAATGCCACTTTCTTCGGAGAACCGGTTGCTATCGCCTTCAGCCGCGCCCGCAGCGGCGATGCCCTGACCATCCGCCAATCGGGTGTTCTGCAGATGCCCGGGGTACTCGAGCGAGCCGGCCTTTCCGGCGATACCGGCTTTGGCCTGAAGGGAACTTTGCCTTACACCGCTGAATTGGAGGTGGGGGTTGAATCCAGTTCGGGGATCCGCGTGCGCTCCAGTCTGGAAGGGCTGGCTGTGGACTGGCCGGAACCCCTGTCTAAACAGCCCGAGGAGGTGGCGCCTTTGCAGGCCACCATCAACCCCACGGCGCAAGGTGGTATCGGCATTACCGGGGATTGGGAAAACCGCATGACGTTTGATCTGCTCCGGACCGATTCCGGATTCGACCTGGGCCTGGATCGCCTGCACCTGGGTGCGGAAATCCTGCGGGACATCGAGATCAATGCTCTTGATCTGGGCGACCGCTGGGTGGTGACCACGCGATCGCCAAGGGCCCGTGGGCGGCTGGTTTTCCCCGACAGCGAAGAGCCTGTGATCGCAGATTTTGAAATGCTGAGGCTGATTCGAGGCAACAACACAGGCCAGGAGCCCCGGGAGGTTCTGACGCTGGAAGAACAGCTGCGAGCTTTCCGCAAGCTGGACATGGGGAACTGGCCAGATATCAACGTTACCATCGCTAATCTGCAAATGGATGAGGAATCCCTGGGGCAGTGGGCCTTCAGCCTTCGCCCCGAGCCCTACCGCCTGAAGGTCAGCGACATCGAGGGTCGTCTCAACTCCCTGACGCTGCTGGGGGATATGACCTGGAGCATCATCGGAGACAGGGAAACCAGCCGCTTCTCCGGATCGATTTCCGGTGGTGCGCTGGCCGATCTGAACGACCTGCTGGACGCCGAGATCCCGGTGAATAACGAGTCCACCACCATAGAGCTGGATCTCGACTGGCCAGGGCGACCCGACCAGATTTCTGTACCGGACCTCAGCGGGTCAGTCAGCCTGCGACTGGACCAGGGGGTTATCCTCGAGAGCAACAACACCGCCCAGCTGTTCCGGGTGTTCAACCTCCTTAACTCGGATACTCTCTGGCGGCGCCTGAAGCTTGATTTCTCGGATCTGTACGAGCGCGGCGTCGCGTTCGACGCGATATCGGGCAAGGCGCAGATCATCAACGGCCTCATGACCATGGATCCGGAACTGCAGGTTGTGGGGCCGTCGGGTGCCTTCAAACTCAGCGGCAGCACAGACATGGCCAGTGAAGAGCTGGATATGCGACTGGTGGTTGTGCTGCCGCTCACCCAGAACTTGCCCTTGGCGGCCCTGCTGATGGGGGCGGGCGCGCCCATTGGCGGTGCCCTGTTTGTACTCGACAAGATTCTGGGCGATCCTCTGAGCAGACTGACCAGCGCAACCTACAGCGTTACGGGTACCTGGGATGCGCCGGAAGTGGACCTGCAGCGGGTATTCGATACCGGTGGCTAATGAAGGAGGCTGTCATGACTGAAACTGTCGCCAATCGGGTTGCGGCCATCCAGATGGTCAGTACCCACGACATCGACGCCAACCTTGATGAAGCCCGACGTCTGCTGGCTGAGGCGGCGGCGCAGGGTGCGTCGGTGGCGGTACTGCCAGAGAATTTCGCGATCCTGGCAACCCGCCAGATGCCGGATTGTGGTCGACGGGAGGCGGGAGCAGACCCACAGATTCGCTCCTTCCTGGCACAGCAGGCGCGCTCACTGGGGCTCTGGATTGTTGGTGGCTCCATGCCATTGGCGCAACGACCTGACGGCTCGGACATTGCAGACAGGGTGCGGGCCACCTGCCTGGTGTTCGACGATCAGGGCAGGGAAGTCGCCCGGTACGACAAGATTCACCTGTTCGATGCCATGGTGGAAGATGCCCATGGCCAGTACCGCGAATCAGATACGTTCGAGCCGGGCGATCAGGTGGTTGCGGTCGATACCCCGGCTGGCAAGCTGGGGCTTGCCATCTGTTACGACCTGCGATTCCCGGAGCTGTTCCGGGCGCTCAGAGCCAAGGAAGTGGACTGGATTTGCCTGCCCAGCGCATTCACCTGGCAGACCGGCGATGCGCACTGGCATCCTTTGATCCGCGCCCGGGCCATCGAAAATCAGGTCTGGGTCGTGGCGCCGGGGCAGGGTGGCCAGAACAGCAGTCGCCGGCGCACCTATGGCCACAGTCTGATCTGTGATCCCTGGGGGCGGGTCATTGCGGAAATTGGTGAAGGACCGGGCGTGGTGTCTGCCGAGCTGGACGTTGCCCAGGTCGAGAATCTGCGCACCCGTATGCCGGTCTGGGAGCATCGGCGACTCAGCTAAGCGCCTCGGCGTCGTCGATACACTCTCGCAGGTATCGGAACAGCTTTCGGGACTGGCCGGTATTCTTCTGCTTTTCCACGTCCTTGCGGGCATTGCGCGCCAGATTACGCAGGTGCTGCATGTCGGCGCTCGGGCAATAGTTGAAAAACTCGCCCACCACCGAGTCGCCATCGGCGATGATCCGGTCACGCCAGCGCTCGGCCAGGTGGTGGCGCCGGGTGTGCTCCTCACTGCCCGCATCAAAGGCGTCGATGGCTGTGGCCAGCGCCTCAGGGTCGTCCTCCTGCCGGATCACCTTGCCAATGTACTGAAGATGCCGACGCTTGGCTTCGTTCTGACGGATGCGTCGGGACTCCTCAATGGCCGCCCGGAGGGTATCGCTGATGGGCAGAGTGGCCAACTGGTCGTTGCTCAGATCCAGCATGCGTTTGCCCAGGTCCTGCAGTGCGTGCATCTCCCGTTTGAGCTGGGATTTGCTGGGGCCGTCGTATTCGGGCGCGTCGTTGTCGTGTTTGTCTGTCATAAGTTCTGCCTGGTTGTCGGGTTACGCTTCGCTAACCCGACCTACAAGAATTCACCCAACCGGATGTCGGATTAGCAAAGCGTAATCCGACATCCGGCTACGCATAGAAAATCGTGGCGAGGCCAAGAAAGGCCATGAAACCGACCACGTCTGTCACGGTGGTGAGAATCACGCTCCCCGCTAGGGCCGGGTCGATGTTCCGTGACTTCAGGAACAGCGGTAGCACGGTACCCACGAGTGCTGCCGCCACGAGATTAATGACCAGGGCGGCGGCGATAATGGCGCCAATCAGCATGTCCTGGAACCAGAGCATGGCGGCCCCTGCGACCACGGCCGCCCAGAGAAACCCATTGAGGATGCCGGACAGAAACTCACGGTTCAGCAGCCAGCCCACATTGGCGCCGCTGATCTGGCCTACGGCCATGCCCCGGATTACCAGGGTGAGGGTCTGGCTGCCGGCAATGCCGCCCATGCTGGCGACAATGGGCATGAGCACGGCGAGCGCGACCACCTTGGCAATGGTTTCTTCGAACAGACCGATCACCGCCGAAGCGGTGAGGGCGGTAATCAGGTTGATACCCAGCCAGACCGCCCGACGCCGGGATGTTTTCCACACCGGTGCAAAGGTGTCCTCATCTTCGTCCAGACCTGCCATGCTCATCAGAGAGTGGTCGGCGTCTTCCCGAATAACGTCCACCACGTCATCGATGGTGATGCGGCCCAGCAGCCGGCCTTCCTCGTTCACCACCGGCGCCGAGATCAGATCGTAGCGTTCAAACAGGGTTGCTACCTTGGTGTCGGACAGGGTTACGGGAATGGGGTCAATGTCGGTATCCATGACCTCCCGCACGGTGGCGGCAGGATTGGAAACCAGCATCTTGGTGATCGGCAGCATGCCGATGAATTCATCCCGCCGGCTCACCACAATCAGGCTGTCGGTCATCGGGGGCAGGGTTCGGTGCCGGCGCAGGTAACGCAGCACCACGTCAATGCTGATGTCCGGGCGCACCGTGATGGTGTCCGTGTTCATCAGACCGCCGGCGGTGTCCTCGGGGTAGGAGAGAACTTCCTCGACCCGCTGGCGATCCTGTTCGTCCATGGTGTCCAGGACTTCCTGAATCACCGTGTCCGGCAGCTGTTGCAGCAAGTCGGCCAGGTCGTCCGACTCGAAGTCCTCGATGATGTCCGCCAGTTCCTGGGCATTCAACTGGCTCAGGAAGTAGCCCCGGATATCGTCGTTCAGGTACTGGAGAACTTCCCCCTCGAGCTGCTTGTCGACCAGGTTCCAGAGCAGGGCCCGCTGCCGGGGCGGCGAGGACTCGAGCAGGTGGGCAATATCGCTGGGGCTCAGGCCGCCATTCAGGATGCGGGCAACCTGCTTCAGCGCACCACTGTCCAGTGCTTCACTCAGGGAGCGAAGGCGCTGGCGGGCCTGGCTTTTTTCCAGAATATCGGTCATGAATCACCCGGCGTCAGAAAACGCCTGCATTATAGCGGAGTTAGGCGCTGTAGGTGAGAATGAGTTGTAGGTGAATGCCGTACGGCATTCGCCTTATTCGCCCTCGCCGAAATAGTCGTTGATCAGGTCGGCCACGGCCTCGACCGCCTGCTCCTCGTCGGAGCCCTCGGCAATGATCTCCACTTCGGTACCCTGACTGGCGGCCAGCATCATCACCTGCATGATGTTCTTGGCATCCACTTCCCGGCCCTTGCCACTGATGCGAACACTGCTTTCGAACCCGGAAGCCGTGGCAACGAGCTTTGCAGTGGCGCGAGCGTGAAGACCAAGTTTGTTGATGATGGTAATGGGGCGACGAATCATGAGTGGATCAGATCTCTTCCCTTGCCTGAAGGTGTGGCAGCTCCGTGTGCCGAACCTGCACATTGCTGTATTTCTGCCGGAAGTAGGCGCCCAACTGTTCGCACATGTAGACCGACCGGTGTTGGCCGCCGGTACAGCCGATGGAGATGGTCATATAGCTACGATTACTGTCGGCGAAGGATGGCAGCCAGTTATCCAGGAACGTCGTCAGGTCTTCGATCATTTTTCGAGTGGACGGCTCCTGTTCAAGGAAATCGATAACCGGCTGGTCGGTGCCCACATATTTGCGCAGACTGGTGTCCCAGTAAGGGTTGGGTAGGCAGCGGACATCAAAAACGTAGTCCGAATCCAGGGGAACACCGTGCTTGAATCCAAAGGACTGGAACAGCAGAGCCAACTCCTGGTCCTTGCGACCCACCACCCGTTGTTTGACCATGTCCCGCAGTTCGTACATGGACATGCCAGTGGTGTTGATATACAGGTCTGACAGCTTGGACAGCGGCTCCAGCAATGTTTTCTCGCTGCTGATTGCCTCCCGCAGCGAGGTTTTGTCGTCGCTCAGCGGATGTTTGCGGCGTGTTGCGTGGAAACGCTGAAGCAGCGACTGTTCGTCGGCGTCCAGGAAAATGATCTCCACAGTAACGCCGGTACCCTGAAGACTGCGGTAGATGTCCTCGAAATTCGCCAGTTCTCCCGACAGGTTGCGGGCGTCGATGCTCACTGCCATCTTGCCCAGCCGGCCCGGACTGGCCTGGCCTGCCGCCTCACGGGTGAGCGGGAACAGAAGGCCAATGGGAAGGTTGTCGATGCAGTAGAAGCCAAGGTCTTCAAGCACATGAAGTGCCGTACTCTTGCCCGAGCCGGATCTGCCACTGACGATGATCAGCTTCATGACCAAACTTCCTCTGCTGTGGTAGCTCTCATCCGCCCGTAGCGGTCATGCGTTCGTAAAGCGTTCGGGCATCCTGGCACTGCCGGAGTCGGTCACAGAACGACCGCTCATTGAACTTTTCGGCCAGTTGGCTGAGAAGTTCGAGGTGCTCGCTGGTGGCCTCCTTGGGCACGATCAGCGCGAAAATCAGGTCGACCGGCTGATTATCGATGGCGTCGAAGTCGACGCTTTCCTCGAGGGTCATCAGCACGCCCACCACGTGATCCAGCCCTTCAAGCCGACAGTGCGGGATCGCAATACCCTGGCCAATGCCGGTGCTGCCCAGGCGCTCGCGGGCAATCAGATTGTTGAAAATCTGGGTTTCGCTGAGCGTGTTGTCCTGCTGGTTTATCTGCTCGGCAATAAACTCCAGGGCCCGTTTCTTGCTGGAGGCCGCGACCCTGCATAGGGTCAGCTCCGGCGCAAGAATGTTGTCTATGGTCAGGGATGTGTCGCTCATGGATCGACTGGGTTTCCGTTAAAAAAAAGGCTGCGACACGTCACTCGTGTCGCAGCTCGATTGTATGAATTACACCATAACAGCCGGTTAACGAGAGCCGTTTCCGTGCATCCGGTCTACATTCTTTTCCTTGTGCTTGAGGATCTGGCGGTCCAGCTTGTCGATCAGGGCATCGATGGCCGCGTACATGTCCTCGTTTTCCGCCTTTGCGTGAATCTCACCACCAACCACGTGCAGTGTGGCTTCCGCGATCTGGCGCACCTTTTCCACTTCCAGGGTAACCTGGCAGTTACTGATGTGGTCAAAGTGACGCTCGAGCTTCTCGAACTTCTCTGAAACGTAATCCTTGAGTGCGGGAGTCAGTTCTACGTGATGGCCTGAAATATTGAGTTGCATAGGCGTCTCCTGTTGTCATCGTGCCGGCTCCGGAGAGCCGGTCTGGGTGCAGGCGCCCTTGGCGCCGGCGAATACTGCGTTGCGTGCCGCTCCCCGTAAGGGATCAGACCAGCCGCTTGCGCTCGTTGGAAGGCGGAATGTGCATGGCCTCCCGGTATTTGGCAACGGTGCGTCGCGCAACCTTGATTCCCTGTTCTCCTAGCATGGCTGCAATTTTACTGTCGCTCAACGGCTTTTTGGGCGTCTCCGCGGCAATCAGCTTCTTGATCATGGCCCGGATTGCCGTTGAGGAGCATTCGCCGCCCTCGTCCGTGCTTACGTGGCTGGAGAAGAAATACTTCAGTTCGAAAATGCCCCTCGGGGTGTGCATGTACTTCTGGGTAGTGACCCTTGAGATAGTTGATTCATGCATCTCCACGGCCTGGGCAATGTCCGAGAGTATCAGAGGCTTCATGGCCTCCTCTCCATGGTCCAGGAACCCCTGCTGGTGCTCGACGATGCGCGTGGCCACCTTAAGTAGTGTTTCATTCCGGCTTTGCAGGCTCTTGATAAACCACTTCGCCTCCTGCAGCTGGTCCCGCAGATAGGTGTTGTCGGCGCTACTGTCTGCACGCCTTATAAGTGAAGCATAGCTTGCATTTACCCGAATGCGCGGGGCAATTTCCGGATTCAGTTCCACCCGCCAGCGGCCGTTGTGCTTGCGCACAATCACGTCTGGAATTACATAGTCTGGCTCGGCGCGGTCAATGACATCGCCCGGCCGCGGGTTCAGCCCGGTAATCAGTGCCAGTACTTCCCTGAGCTGATCTTCTTTCAGCCGGCTGCGTCGCAGCAACTGGGCGTAATCACGGTTGCCCAGCAGATTGATGTAGTGGGTGATCACCAGCCGGGCCTGGGCCAGCCAGGGAGTGTCCGGTGGCAACTGGTTGAGCTGGATGAGCAGGCACTCTTGAAGGTCCCGGGCGAAGACGCCTGGTGGGTCGAAGTGCTGCAGGCGGTGCAGCACCGCTTCCACTTCGTCCAGTTCGAGGGGATCTTCCTCAGCCTCATCCAGCAGCCCGGCGTGAATGTCTTCCAGGGAGCTGGTCAGGTAGCCGCGCTCATCCACCGCATCCATCAGGGCATGAGCAATGGCCTGGTCCCGTTCGCTCATGGGCGTGAGGTTCAGTTGCCACTCCAGGTGATCCTGCAGGGTTTCTGTCGGTGAGTTGCGAGTCTCGAAATCGTGGTCGTTCTCGTCGTCGTTACGGGCCGCCGGCGCGGGTGCGGACTGGTAAATATCGTCCCAGGCAGTATCGACCGGCAGGTCATCGGGGATGTTGTCGGGGATGTCGTTTTCCGAGGCCCAGTCCGGGCCGTTCTCGCTTTCGTCCCAGTCGGTCTGGGTTTCGGTCGGGGATTCGGCGGTGTGTTCCGAGGATTCGGATTCGCCCGATTCCGGGCCTTCGGAGGAGGCGTCAGGGTGGTCATCGTCCTCGGAGGTTTCCAGCATCGGGTTGGATTCCAGTGCCTGCTGGATTTCCTGCTGAAGGTCCAGGGTGGAAAGCTGTAGTAGCCGGATCGCCTGTTGCAGCTGGGGCGTCATGGTCAGGCTCTGACCCAGCTTTAACTGTAAAGAGGCTTTCATAACCATGGTTCAGGATCCGTCACTCATCAGCGCTTCGTGCCTTAGCCAGTAAAAAGTCGTTATATGCCGGTTACTTGCCTTGGGTTTCATTTACCCTAGCAAGTTCTTTGCCGAGTTTACTTGCTGCAGGTCATCAAAACAATCCGCACTTGGTATCACAGCCTGAATTCGTCGCCCAGATACACTTCCTTGACCTGTTGGTTGGCCAGGATGGCATCGGCGTTGCCGGAGGCAATAATGTGGCCGCCGGAAACGATATAGGCATTCTCGCAGATATCGAGGGTCTCTCGCACGTTGTGGTCGGTGATCAGTACCCCGATGCCCTTATCGCGCAAATGGCGAATGATGTGCTTGATGTCACTGACTGAAATCGGGTCAACACCTGCAAAGGGTTCGTCAAGCAGAATAAACGCCGGCTCCATGGCCAGGGCCCGGGCTATTTCCACCCGTCGCCGTTCGCCACCCGACAGCGCCATGCCGACACTGTCTCGAATGTGGGTGATGTGGAATTCTTCCAGCAGCTCCTCCAGCTTTTGCTCCCGCTCGGCGCGACCCATGCCCCGACGGGTTTCCAGGATGGCCATGATGTTGTCGCGAACCGACAGCTTGCGGAACACCGAGGCTTCCTGGGGCAGGTAGCCAATGCCCTTTTGGGCGCGACCGTGCATCGGCAGGGGGGTGATATCGCGGCTGTCGATGGTAATGCGGCCACGATCAGCGGGAACCAGCCCGACGATCATGTAGAAGCAGGTGGTTTTTCCCGCCCCATTGGGACCCAGGAGCCCGACAATCTCCCCGCTGCGGATTTCCAGGGAAACGTCAATGACCACCTTCTTCTGCTTGTAGCTTTTTGCCAGGTTGCTGGCTCTCAGAACTGCCATCGGAATCCTGTTTAATCAGTGCGGCTGTCGGTACTGCGTGGCTGTATGACCATTTCGACCCGGCCCGGTCCGGATCCTGTGTCGGTGCCACCTTCGGCGGTAACTACCCGGTCCTGGGTATCGTAATGAATGATGTTGCCCCGGAACAGGTTGCCATTCTGTTCAATGATGGCCTCCCGTTCAAAGGTGATGCGCTGATCGGTCGCAGACCAGGTGATGTTCAGGGCCCGTGCGTCGGTTTCGCCGTTACCGTCGCGGGCTGGCTGGCGGTACCTGGCCGGTTCTCCGGACGCTTCTATCCGGCTGAGCCCGTTTGCGTCCCGGTAGAGAACCACCCGCTCGGCATCCAGTCGGGTCTGACCCTGTTCCAGCTCGACATCGCCGGTGTAGGTTGCGATCCCCTTGGCATCGTCCAGGCGGGCGTTATCGGCCGTTACCTTGATCGGCGTGTCGGAATTGAGGTCGAAGGCGGCGGCCGGGGCCATGATCGCCAGTGATACCAGCGCAGCCGCCAGGCGCCGACGTACATTAGTTTCCGGTGTCATAATATCCTTCCACCTGGGAGTTCAGTTCCAGAATGCGCTCGTCTATCCATGCCTTCATGCCAACGGCGGTAGTAATGCCGGTCACATCCCGGATCTCCACCGGCGCGTCGGTGTATACCACGCCTTCGTTATTATCGAGGGTCAGTGTCCGGGTCGTCAGTGTGGTGTCCCGTTCACCGACGCTGCGGAGCACCTGTACATTGCCCGTAAGATACACCAGCTCCCGGTTCTGCATCAGCCGGCCACGATCCGCTTCAACAATCCAGGGCTGGGTGTCGGCATCGCCGTAGAGTTCCGCGCGCGGCGAATCCATGGTTGCCAGGTTTTTCTCTTCAAACTGCTCTATCCGCGGGCTTACAAACCGGATCTCAAGGTTTCCGGTTTCGTCGAACGACCGGTAGTTGCCATTGACCACAAAGCCGTCGGGCTCGGCATCGCCGCGCAGGGCTGCCGCCTCCTGGTCGACAACCGGCGCTTCGTCACTGCGCCAGAGCAGGAAAACCGCGGCCACAACCGTGCCGCCTAACGCCAGCATTCTCAGCCATGGCCGATCGGCAAACCAGTTCACGGCTGCGGCTCCAGATAGGGCTGAAGTGCGGCGTCGAGCTTACCCTGGGCGGCCAGGATGAGGTCGCAGGCTTCACGCACCGCCCCGGCACCGCCGTGGGCCTGAGTACAGTAGTCAGCGTGCTGTCTCACCAGCCAGTAGCCGTTGGGTACTGTCAGACCGAGGCCGACGAACCTCAGTGCCGGCAGGTCGGGCAGGTCGTCGCCCATATAGGCGATCGCATCCGGGGTAATGTCCATTGCCCCTACCAGTTCCTGAAGCGCCGCTTTCTTGTCTTCACGGCCCTGCATCAGGTGGGGGATGCCGAGGTCGCGCATCCGCTTTTCCGTCAGTGGAGACTGGCGGCCAGTAATTACCGCGACGGTGATGCCCGCCGCCATAAGCTGTTTCAGTCCCAGCCCATCAAGAATGTTGAACGCCTTCAGCTCGTCTCCCGTGGCACTGAAATACAGTCGCCCATCGCTCATGATGCCATCGACATCCAGGGCAATCAGACGTATCCGACGGGCTTTGGCGAGCAGGGCGTCCGGCCACCAGGCCATCATCGGGTGGGGTGTCGTGCTGTCGGCCATCAGATCACGCCCGCCCGCAACAGGTCATGCATGTTGATCGCGCCCACCAGGGCGCCGCCGTCGTCCAGTACGGGGAGGGCATTGATCTTCATTTCTTCCATGATGTTCAGGGCTTCCGCCGCCAGGTGATCGGCTTCGATGGTTTTGCCGTGTCGGGTCATGACCTCGCGGATGGGGGTGTTGTGAATATCCACCGAGCGGTCGAGTGTCCGCCGCAGGTCGCCGTCGGTAAATATTCCGGTAAGTTTGCCCTGGTCGTCCACCACGGTGGTCATACCCAGGCCCTTACGGGAAATTTCCAGCAGGGCGCCGCTGAGTGGCGTGCTCTCGTTTACCACCGGAATGCGATCGCCGGAATGCATGATGTCCGAGACTTTCAGCAGTAACCGCCGCCCGAGACTGCCACCCGGGTGGGAGAAAGCAAAGTCCTCGGCACTGAAACCGCGGGCCTCGAGCAGGGCCACGGCCAGCGCATCGCCCATGACCAGAGTCGCGGTAGTGGACGAGGTGGGAGCGAGGCCCAGCGGGCAGGCTTCCACTGCCACACTCACATCGAGGTTGGCCACTGCCTCCCGGGCGAGTGTGGAATTGGCGTTGCCGGTCATGCTGATCAGGGGAGCGCCCATGCGTTTGATCAGTGGCAGGATGGTAACCACCTCGCTGGTGTTGCCGCTGTTGGAGATGGCAATCACCACATCCTGGGGGGTGATCATGCCCATGTCGCCATGGCTGGCTTCGCCCGGATGCACAAAGAATGAGGGCGTGCCAGTGCTGGCCAGGGTGGCGGCGATCTTATTGCCAACGTGGCCGGACTTGCCCATGCCGGTAACCACAACCCGGCCCTTGCAGGCCATGATAACTTCGCATGCACGGTCGAACTGTTCGCCAATGCGGCCTTCGAGCGCGTCGATGGCGTCCCGCTCAATGCGGATGGCACGCAGGGCGGAGGTACGAAAGTCGGTTGCAGTCTGGTCGGTCATCGGGCTTGGGGCCTGGCTGTCGCGTCTCTGGGAAATGTCGCTGAAAAGTGACATCGAAAATTGTTCCCGGAGTATATCATTTTCAACGGCTAACGATGCCCGGTGATCGAAAGATCAGTCAAACTGATCATGGCGGTCAGTGGATTTCGGGTAGTATTTCGCCGCCATGGATTGAGCTTGGCGGCTCCTTGGCATAATGTAGCCCCACTTCGAAAGGTAAGGACTATGGATTCGCCGGCTTACATTACTCTCAAGGATGTCGTTTTTTCCCGTTCCGGACGCCGTATTTTCGATGGGATCACGCTGAGCATTCCCCGTGGCCGCATTACCGCCATCATGGGCCCCAGTGGTACCGGTAAAACCACGTTGCTGCGCCTGATTGGCGGGCAACTCAAGCCGGATTCCGGCCAGGTGGTAGTGGACGGACACGATGTGCCCCGGCTAAAGCGCAAGGCACTCTATACGCTGCGCGAGAACATGGGCATGCTGTTCCAGAGTGGGGCTCTGTTCACGGATCTGTCGGTGTATGAAAATGTGGCGTTTCCGCTGCGAGTTCACACCCGCCTGCCAGAGGACATGATTCGGGACATCGTATTGATGAAACTTGAGGCAGTCGGCCTGCGCGGTGCGCGCCATCTGATGCCATCCGAACTGTCCGGGGGCATGACCCGCAGGGTCGCACTCGCCCGCAGTATTGCCCTGGATCCTGAGCTGATCATGTACGACGAGCCCTTCGCTGGCCAGGATCCCATTGCCATGGGTGTGCTGGTGAAACTGATCCGCGATCTGAACAGCTCCATGGGCCTGACCAGTGTGCTGGTATCCCACGATGTGCCCGAATCCCTGAGCATCTGCCATTACGCCTGCATCATCTCCGACGGGAAGGTCATCGGTGAGGGTACGCCCGAGCAGTTGCGGGAACATCCGTCTGAACAGGTCCAGCAGTTCCTCCAGGGGCAACCGGACGGGCCCGTACCCTTCCATTACCCGGCCGACGACGCCGGCCGGGACTTCGGTTTCTCCGGGGGTGGTGTGTGATCGACAGAGTCGCAGCCCTGGGTCGCCTTGGCCTGAATATTGTCGCCTCCTTCGGGCGCTCTGGTCGTTTCCTTGCAGGAGTCCTCGGAGGTGTGCCCAAACCGGCAACCGGGTTCCCGCTGCTGGTGCGGCAGCTGTACGCAGTAGGAGTGCTGTCCCTCGCCATTATCGTGGTGTCCGGATTGTTCATTGGCATGGTGCTGGGGCTGCAGGGTTACACCATTCTCAGTGACTATGGCTCAGAGTCTGCCATTGGCCAGATGATTGCCCTGACTCTGGTCCGGGAACTGGGCCCGGTGGTGACCGCGCTGCTGTTCGCCGGCAGGGCTGGTTCCGCGTTGACAGCCGAGATTGGCCTGATGAAAGCCACCGAGCAGTTGTCCAGCATGGAAATGATGGGGGTTGATCCGCTGCGTCGGGTTATTGCGCCGCGTCTGTGGGCCGGTTTCATCGCTATGCCGGTATTGGCCGTGATCTTTTCTGTGGTTGGCATCTGGGGTGGCATGCTGGTGGGTGTCGACTGGCTGGGCGTGTTCGAGGGGTCGTTCTGGGGCAACATGCAGTCTTCGGTCGATTTCGTGGACGATGTCCTCAATGGCGTGATCAAGAGCATCGTTTTCGGCTTTGTGTGTGCCTGGATTGCGGTGTATCAGGGGTATGATTGTGTTCCGACCTCCGCGGGCATCAGCTCGGCGACTACCAAGACCGTGGTGTATTCCTCGCTGGCTGTTCTGGGGCTGGATTTTGTATTGACCGCCGTGATGTTCGGCGATTTCTGAAACCATCGATAACGGGATTTCAACGGAGCCGGAAATGGCACAGAGAACCACTGAAATCATTGTTGGCCTGTTCATGATTGCAGGCTGTGCGGGGCTGCTGTTCCTGGCGTTACAGGTAAGCGGGCTGTCACCCAAATCGGCCGGGGATACCTATACCATTTACGCCAACTTCAACGACACCGGTGGTCTGACGCCGCGCGGCAGGGTGTCCATGGCGGGCGTCACGGTGGGCACCATCGAGTCCATCGCCCTCGACAAGGACACCTTTCAGGCCCGGGTGACCATGTCCATCGATTCGAACGTGGATAACATTCCCGCTGACAGTTCCGCAGTAATACGTACATCCGGCCTGTTGGGAGAGCAGTACATTGATATTTCCGTTGGCGCGGATATGGAATCCCTGAAAGAGGGCGACACCTTCTACTCAACCCAGTCGGCCATGAACCTTGAGCGACTGATCAGTAACTTCGCATCGGGTCGGTGATTCAGGCCGGAAAAGACTACACAGGAGATCGGGATGTTTGTTTTCAGAATCCACACACTGCTGGGCCTGGTGCTGGCCCTGTTTCTGGCGTCTGCCGTCCATGCCAGCGAGGCCGAAGACCTGCGCGAGTACGTGGATGCCAATACCCAGAGACTGGTGGATAAGCTCAACCGGGAGCGTGGCCTGTATGACAAGGACCCGGAAGCCTTCTATCGGAAAATGGACGAGGCACTGTCGGATTTTGTTGATTTTCGGCGGATCGCCGCCCGAGTGATGGGCCGGTACGCACGTCAGACAACCCCCGAGCAACGTGATGAGTTCGTGGTCAAGTTCAAGCGCAGTCTGTTCGACAGTTACGCGCAGGCGCTGGTCAGTGCCGAGGAATTCGAAATCAACGTGCAGAGTGCCACCATCAATCCTCAGGACAGCGGCCGGGCCTCCGTGCAGATGGAAGTGGTCACCGCGTCGGGTAACCGCTACCCGGTAACCTATTCCATGTACAAGACCGATAGTGGTCAGTGGATGATGGAGAACGTGATCGTTGAGGGCGTGAACATTGGTCTGGCTTTCCGCGACCGGTTCAGCCAGGAAATGGAAGAGAACCGAGGCAGGATCCAGGCGGTGATCGACGGCTGGAGCGATGCTATCCAGTCCCTCAATCTTGAGCAGGAAGTGGACAAGTCATGAGCCCGTCGGCGCCGCTGGCCCGGCTGTCGGACGGTGTCCTGGTTGTCTCGGGCTTTGTGGACTTCGACAGCGTTGTCGCCCTGCGAAAACAGGGCGAAGCGCTGATTGCCAGTTGCTCCCGGGCGCTGACGGTAGACCTGGAGGCTCTGGAGAACGCGCACAGTGTCGTTCTGTCTCTTCTGCTGTGTTGGCGCCGCCTGGCGGCAGGCCGGAATATCGAGCTGTCCTTCCGTGGTGTCAGCGACAGGTTGGCGTCGCTGGCTGCACTCAGCAATCTGGAAGAGGAGTTGCCCGGTTTTGCACCGGGATCCGACATCGCCACTCACTGAAAGCCTACGGTTTCGCCGCCCCTCATTACTGCATGGTAAAGCTGACCCGGGCGCCGTAATTGGTTACAATCTCGCCCCTGATTTCCAAACACCCGAGGTTTTTCTATGGATGCCAACCAAGTCACCGAGCTGGTCAAGGAATCCTTCCCTGACTGCGACGTGCAGGTACAGGTTGACGGTACCCATTATCTGGTTGTGGTCGTGGGCGATGTGTTTGAAGGCCTGTCCACCATCAAGCGCCAGCAGCTGATCAACAAGGCGCTGTTCCAGCAGGTAATGGATGGCACAATCCACGCACTTCACCCGCGCGCGTTCACGCCGGCCGAATGGGCAGATCGCCAGGGCTGAACCGCCCGAACAAGACAGGATATTCATTGTGGACAAACTTCTGATCAGGGGGCGCAAGCCCCTGGATGGTGAAATCCGGATTTCCGGTGCCAAGAACGCCGCGCTGCCAATCCTGGCGGCAACCCTGCTCGCGGACGAGCCGGTGACCGTCGGCAACCTGCCGCACCTGAACGACATCACCACCATGATCGAGCTGCTCGGCCGCATGGGCGTGGAGCTGATGATTGATGAAAAGATGAGCGTGGAGATCCACGCCAACACCATCAAGCATTTCCACGCACCTTACGAGCTGGTAAAAACCATGCGTGCCTCCATTCTGGTGCTGGGCCCGCTGGTGGCGCACTTCGGTGAGGCGGAAGTGTCCCTTCCTGGTGGTTGTGCCATTGGCAGCCGGCCCGTGAACCTGCACATCCACGGCCTGGAAATGATGGGCGCGGATATCAAGGTTGAGAACGGCTACATCAAGGCGAAGAGCAACGGGCGCCTCAAAGGTGCTCATATCTTCCTGGACACGGTCACGGTTACCGGCACCGAGAACCTGATGATGGCTGCGGCCCTCGCTGATGGTAAAACCATTCTCGAAAACGCCGCCCGAGAGCCGGAAGTGGTGGATCTGGCCGAGTGCCTGATTGCCATGGGCGCCGACATCAAGGGGCACGGCACCGCAACCATCGAAATCAATGGCGTTGAACGCCTGCACGGCTGCCACTACAACGTGCTGCCGGACCGGGTCGAAACCGGTACCTATCTGGTGGCTGCCGCCGCTACTGGCGGTCGGGTCAAGCTCAAGGACACCCGAGAAGACCTGCTGGAAGCGGTTCTTCTCAAGCTGGAAGAAGCCGGCGCCCATATCAGCACAGGTCCGGACTGGATTGAGCTCGACATGAAGGGCAACCGCCCGAAAGCGGTAAGCCTGCGCACCGCGCCTTATCCGGCGTTTCCCACCGACATGCAGGCCCAGTTTGCGGCCATGAATGCCGTGGCGGAAGGCTCCGGAACCATTGTCGAGACGGTGTTCGAGAATCGCTTCATGCACCTGCAGGAGCTGATCCGCATGGGTGCAGACATCACACTCGAAGGCAATGCCGCCATCATCAAGGGGGTGGACCACCTGACCGGGGCACCGGTGATGGCCACTGACCTGCGGGCGTCAGCCAGTCTGGTCATTGCCGGCCTGGTGGCCGACGGAGACACAATCGTTGACCGCATTTACCACATTGATCGTGGTTACGAGTGTATTGAAGAGAAGCTTCAGCTGCTGGGCGCCAGTATCCGCCGCCTGCCGGCCTGAGACACCCAACCAGACATTACAGGGAAACCGGAAGAACTGATGACAGATTCCATCACCATCGCCTTGTCGAAGGGAAGAATCCTGGAGGAAACCCTGCCGTTGCTGGCGGAGGCGGGCATCGAGCTGGTCGACGACGTCAAGAAATCCCGCAAGCTGGTGTTCCCGACCACCGACCCGCAAGTGAGGGTGCTGATCCTGCGGGCTACGGACGTGCCCACCTACGTTCAGTACGGCGGCGCCGACCTGGGCGTGACCGGTAAGGATGTTCTTATGGAGCATGGTGGTGAGGGACTGTACGAGCCGCTGGATCTCAACATCTCCCGATGCCGACTGATGACCGCCGGGCCGAAGAACCAGACCCCACCTGCCGGTCGTATCAAGGTGGCGACCAAATTCGTGAATCTGGCCCGTCGGTATTATTCAGCCCAGGGTCGCCAGGCCGACATCATCAAGCTCTATGGCGCGATGGAACTGGCGCCGATCCTCGGGCTGGCGGATGAGATCGTCGATATCGTGGACACCGGTAACACCCTCAAGGCCAACGGTCTTGAGGCCAGGGAACTGATTGAACATATCAGCAGCCGCTTGGTGGTGAATCGTGCGTCCATGAAGATGAAACACGCGCGGATTAACCCCATAATCGAAAAGATGTCGGCAGCCGTTGAGAAACGACGAGAGCCGCAATAGAGCCTGGTTACAGGATGAGAGATATGACCGTAAGCATCAAACGACTGAACGCCTCACAAAGTGACTTCGACATTGCTTTGGCCAAATTGCTGGCCTGGGACGACAGTGTTGATCATCAGGTGAACGAGTCGGTGCGTCATATCCTGCATCAAGTGAAAACCCGAGGTGATCAGGCGGTTCTGGAATTTACCGAGAAGTTCGACCGCTTGAAGGTCGGCTCCGTTGCCGAACTGGAAATGGATCAGAGCCGTTTGCAGCAGGCGTTGGAAGCGATTCCCCAAGACCAGCGCGTGGCGCTTGAGAAAGCGGCCGAGCGAATTCGGGATTACCACGAACGGCAGAACCAGAAGTCTTGGCAATACGAGGACGAGGACGGCACTGTGCTGGGCCAAAAGGTAACGCCGCTGGATCGGGCCGGCCTGTATGTGCCTGGTGGAAAGGCTGCGTATCCCTCGTCGGTGTTGATGAACGCCATTCCCGCAAAAGTGGCCGGTGTGAGCGAAGTCATCATGGTGGTGCCCACGCCGGATGGCGTAGTGAATGACATGGTGCTGGCAGCAGCCGCCATTGCCGGCGTTGACCGGGTATTCACCGTGGGGGGCGCCCAGGCGGTTGCCGCGCTGGCCTACGGCACCGAAACCATTCCCGCCGTCGACAAGATTGTCGGCCCCGGCAACATCTTCGTGGCCACCGCCAAGCGGGAAGTCTTTGGTGTGGTTGGCATCGACATGATTGCCGGTCCGTCCGAGATTCTGGTGATCTGCGACGGCAACACCGATCCGGACTGGATCGCCATGGACCTGTTCTCCCAGGCCGAACATGACGAACAGGCCCAGTCCATCCTTATCAGCCCGGATGCGGACTTCCTGGATGCGGTGGAAGCGAGTATCAACAAACTGCTGCCGACCATGGAACGCGCCAACATCATCCGCACCTCCGTGACTGACCGGGCGGCCCTGATTCAGGTCGCAGACCTGAAAGAAGCGGCCGCCGTCTCCAACCGGATTGCCCCCGAGCACCTGGAGCTTTCCGTGGAGAATCCTGAAGCCCTGCTTGAGGACATCCGCCACGCCGGCGCCATCTTCATGGGCCGCTACACCGCTGAGGCCCTGGGTGACTACTGCGCCGGCCCCAACCACGTGCTGCCCACCAGTGGGACGGCCCGGTTCTCTTCGCCGCTGGGCGTTTACGATTTCCAGAAGCGGTCCTCCATCATCGGCTTCAGCGCCGCGGGTGCGGATCGGATGGGTCGCGTGGCGTCGGTTCTGGCGAGGGGTGAGGGGTTAACGGCCCACGCCCGGTCGGCGGAGTATCGAATTAAGGAATGACGTTCGTTGTCGGACGGCGTGTTGCAGGTCCGACATAGGTTTATCTCCCCAAGTATGCAGGGCGGCGAGCAGGTCAATCTCCGAGAATGTCGGCGGCCATGGATGGCCGGCGCCAAGCGCACATGGGCGAAGCAAGCGCTTTAGAAGCGAAGCTTCGCGCGCAGCGTAGCGACAGCAATCTGTGATTGCTGGCTGGACCCGCTTGCGGGTGCTCGTAGCGGTTCTCGGAGATTGACCTGCCCGTTGCCCGTCTGCACCAAATGGAGTGCAATACAGATGAGCAGATTCTGGAGCCCCTTAGTCAAAGACCTGGTTCCATACGTCCCGGGCGAGCAGCCCAAAATGGCCAAACTGGTAAAGCTGAACACCAACGAAAACCCGTTCGGCCCATCACCCAAGGTCATCGAAGCCATCCAGGCGGAATTGAACGACAGCCTGCGCCTCTATCCGGACCCGGAAGGCGAAAGCCTGCGCCAGACTATCGCCACCTACCACGGCGTTCAGCCAAACCAGGTTTTCCTGGGCAATGGCTCGGACGAAGTGCTGGCGCACATCTTCTACGGCTTGTTCCAGCACGGCGAGCCGATTCTGTTTCCAGACATTACCTACAGCTTCTACCCGGTGTACTGCGGCCTCTACGGGATCCCGAGCAAGGTGGTGGCACTCACCGAAAGCTTCGAAATCAATCCGGCGGACTTCAAGCAGCCCAATGGCGGCGTGATCTTCCCCAACCCGAACGCGCCTACCGGCCGGTATCTGGGGTTGGAGCACGTTGAAGAGATTCTGGTGGCCAATCCGGATCGCGTGGTGGTCGTCGACGAGGCCTACATCGATTTCGGCGGTGAAACGGCCATTACCCTGATAGACAAATACCCGAATCTGCTGGTTTCCCAGACCCTCTCCAAGGCCCGCTCTCTGGCCGGCCTGCGAGTCGGCTTTGCCGTGGGACATCCGGATCTGATTGAAGCCCTGAATCGAGTCAAGAACAGCTTCAACAGCTACCCGCTGGACCGCCTGGCACTGGCCGGTGCCAAGGCCGCCTATGAAGACGAGGCCTGGTTCCGGAAGTGCTGCGAGGGCGTGATTTCCGAGCGTGAGCGGGTGACGGCCGCCCTCGAAAATCTGGGTTTTGAGGTGTTACCGTCCAAGGCGAACTTCATCTTCGCCCGCCACAAAGAGCAGTCCGGCGAGGCTTTGGCTCGAGGCCTTCGGGAGCAGGGCATTATCGTTCGGCACTTCAACAAACCCAGAATCAGCGATTTTCTGCGGATTACCATTGGTACTGCGGAACAGAATGATGCTTTGATTTCTGGTTTGGAATCGCTCTAGCCTTTTGGGTATGGAGGCTGCGGAAGGCAGGCACCCCTTTCCGGGAAACGCCACGAGCACCCGCAAGCGGGTCCAGCCAGCAATCACAGATTGCTGTCGCTACGCGGCGCGCGAAGCTTCGCTTCTAAAACGCTTGCTTCGCCCATGTGCGCTTGACGGCGGCCATCCCTGGCCGCCGACATTCCCGGAAAGGGGTGCCTGCCTTCCTCGTTCAATTTCTCAGAGATAGTCCGGAGCGCAACTGTATGGCTAATCGAATCGATATTCTGAACAAAATCAACGAATGGCTCCAGCCAGAGAATTTCCAGGATTACTGCCCCAACGGACTACAAGTAGAGGGCAAATCCGACGTAAAAACCATCATCTCCGGTGTTACCGCCTCCAAAGCCCTCATCGAAGCCGCCATTGACGCCCACGCCGACATGATCCTGGTACACCACGGCTATTTCTGGAAAGGCGAGGATCAGCGCATTCAGGGCATGAAGCGTGAGCGCCTGAAGCAGCTTCTGGATAACGACATCAACCTGGTGGCCTACCACCTGCCGCTGGACGACCACCCGGAGTATGGCAACAACCGCCGACTGGCCGACGTTCTGGATATCCGGAATGCGCGACCGCTGGGCGGTCTGGTCTGGGAAGGCGAACTCGCGGAACCCATGTCGCCGGAGGCATTCGGTCGGCACATCGCCGAGCAGCTCCATCGCGAGCCCCTCTGGGTTGGCGAGGGACCGTCGATGATCAAGCGGGTAGGGTGGTGCACCGGTGCGGCCCAGGGGTTCATCAATAACGCTCTGGATGCCGGACTGGATGCGTACATCAGCGGTGAAATCTCCGAGCCGACTACCCATACCGCCAGGGAGTGTGGTATCCACTACTACGCTGCTGGCCATCATGCGACAGAGCGTTATGGTGTGCAGGCGCTCGGGAAGGCGTTAGCAGAAGAATTTGGATTGATTCACAAGTTTATCGACTGTGATAACCCGGTCTGATGCTTGCGTCGAGGTCGGGCCTGTAGCGAATTGCACAGAGATGGCGGGAGCGAGGTAAGAGCCCCTTTCCGGGAATGTCGGCGGCCAAGGATGGCCGACGTCAAGCGCACATGGATGTGCTCGTAGCGGTTCCCGGAAAGGGGCTCTTACCTTGCTCCCTTCCCGAACTCAGCAGGCTTGAAGAGGCGTGACTCCAAAGCTATCGCCAGGCAGTTGAACTGCTCAGGCCTGCTGAGCCTTGTCACCCTTCTTGAGCCCGAAATCTTCCGCCAAAGTACCAGAAGCCTTGGGATCGGTCTTCGGCGCATAGTCCCGAGGTGGCTCGGCGGCGTCCTCGCGGACCTCTTCCAGACGCTTCTTGGACGTTTCCTGAGCCAGCTCCTCCATCCACTCCTCGTCGTTACACAGACGATTCGCACCGCGTGCCATATGCTGGTTCACATCCCGGTAGGCATCATTGAACCGGCGCAGCAGATGGGCCGACTCCATGAAATGTTCATTCACCTGGGCCTGGTAGCGGGTGTACTCGCTTCTCAGTTCCTCAATCTGCTGTTCCGCCCGGCGCTGCCGAAGCGTCGTTCCCTGACCGGAACGGCCAACAAATACCCCGATGACAATGCCAACAACCAAAGCGGCAATCGCTGCCAGAATCAGGTTTGTCATATGCTGTGTCGTCCTTTTACCTAGAAGTGAGCCAAGCTCCAGTACCACGAGTATAACGCCCCGGGCTCCATCATCCCATGATTGCCGGTTGCGCCTATCGTCGTATTGCTCCTGTCGGTGTCCAACGTGGCGAAAAATCGCCAAATGCGAGACAATACGGCGCCCAAATTCACGACCAACCTCCGGGAACTTCTTGATGACAGCTGCGATGTCCTCCGAAACCAGTGCGAACCTGACCCCCTGGCAACGTTACCAGAAGGATCTTGAACGCCCGGATTTCCAGAAGGACGCTGCCCAGGAAGATGCCGTCAAACGCCTGCAGTCACTGTACGACAAACTGGTGGAAGCCGAAAGGGATCGTAACAAGCCCATGGCCAAGCTGCGCCGCAAACTGAGCAAGGGACGCGAAGAGCCGGTGAAGGGCCTGTACTTCTGGGGCGGGGTTGGCCGTGGCAAAACCTACCTGATGGACACCTTCTACGAATCGCTGCCGTTTGACCGCAAGATGCGGGTCCACTTTCACCGGTTCATGCAGCGGGTCCATAACGAGCTGAAAAACCTCAAGGGCGAAAAGAACCCGCTGGAGCTGGTATCAAAGAAGTTTGCCGATGAAACCCGGGTCATCTGCTTCGACGAATTCTTTGTCTCCGACATTGGCGATGCCATGATCCTGGCCACCTTGATGGACGGCCTGTTCAGCCGGGGCGTCACCCTGGTGTGTACTTCCAATATTGTGCCCGATGGCCTCTACAAAGATGGCTTGCAGCGCGCACGATTTCTGCCGGCCATTGATCTGGTAAAGAAGCACACCGAAGTGGTGAACGTTGATGGCGGCGTGGATTACCGGTTGCGTACCCTGGAGCAGGCTGAACTGTTCCATTCGCCGTTGGACGAAGAAGCCGACGTCAGCCTGCGCAAGAGCTTCGACGCCCTGGCGGTAGAAGCCGGCAAACACAGCAAGACCATGGAGATCAATGGCCGCAAGATTCCCGCCCAGGCCCATGCGGATGACGTGGTCTGGTTCGACTTCAAGGACGTGTGCGACGGCCCCCGAAGCCAGAACGACTACATCGAAATGGCCCGGCAGTTCCATGCCATCATTATCAGCAATGTGCCTGTGCTGGGTAATGACAAGGACGACCAGGCCCGCCGGTTCATCAACATGATCGACGAATTCTACGACCGCAACGTCAAGGTGATTATCTCGGCTGCGGCGCCCATCACCGAGCTCTATGCCGGTGGTCGACTGGGCTTTGAATTCGAGCGTACCGAATCCCGCCTGCTGGAAATGCAGTCCCGGGAATACCTCGAAGCACCTCATAAACCATAAGAAAAGACCCATGAGAACAGGCGGGACTGACGGAGCGGCGGCACACCGTTGGTGGCACCGTTCCTGAACCCTGACCTGCCAGACAAACGACAGAGAGATTCATGTATGAGCAGTGACAACGTAGTAATTGTGAGCGGCGTGCGAACACCGATGGGCGGCTTCCAGGGCAGCCTGGCGAGCGTTACCGCCCCCGACCTGGGTGCTATTACCATCGCCGAGGCGGTCAAGCGTGCCGGTCTTCAGCCAGCTGATGTTCAGGAAGTGATCATGGGCAACGTACTGCCCGCAGGCCTTAAACAGGGCCCGGCCCGCCAGGCCATGCGCAAGGCCGGACTTCCGGACCACACCGGCGCCACCACCATCAACAAACTCTGTGGCTCGGGCATGAAAGCCGCCATGTTCGCACACGACCTGATCAAGGCGGGCAGCAACGACATCATGGTTGCCGGTGGCATGGAAAGCATGTCCAACGCGCCTTACGTGTTGCAGGGCGTGCGCAGCGGCTACCGAATGGGGCCCGGTCAGGCGCCGCAGGACCACATGTTCCTGGACGGTCTGGAAGACGCCGAGACCGGTCGTTTGATGGGCGCTTTTGCCCAGGAAATGGCTGACAAGAAGGGCTATACCCGCGAGGAGATGGACGAATACGCCATCCGCTCCCTGACCCGCGCCAAGAAGGCCATCGAAGAAGGCCTGCTGAAGGACGAGATCATCCCGGTCACCGTCAAGACCCGCAAGGGCGACTTGGTAGTGGAAGACGACGAGCAGCCCCACAACGCCAACATCGAAAAAATCCCGACCCTGCGTCCGGCCTTTGCCAAAGACGGCACCGTGACTGCCGCCAACGCGTCCTCCATTTCTGACGGCGCCTCAGCGCTGGTGCTCATGCGCGAATCCGAGGCGGAAAAACGCGGCCTCAAGCCTCTGGCCCGGATCGTCGGCCACAGCACTCAGTCCCAGCACCCGTCCGAGTTCACCTGTGCCCCGGTCGGTGCCATTGAGACCCTGTTTGCCAAAACCGGCTGGAGCAAAGACGACGTTGACCTGTTCGAGATCAATGAGGCCTTCGCCATGGTGGCCATGATGCCAATCCGCGAACTGGGCCTGGATCCGGAGAAGGTCAACGTCCACGGCGGCGCCTGCGCCCAGGGCCACCCGGTCGGCTCCACCGGCTCCCGCCTTCTGGTTACGCTGATGTACGCCCTCCAGCGCTACGGTAAGAAAAAAGGCGTTGCCGCGCTCTGTATCGGCGGCGGCGAAGCCACAGCTATGGCCATCGAAATGCTCTGAACCTGGGAGTGTGGCAGGGGCGGGAGCCTTTCCCGAAACACGCTGTAAATACGTCCCTGTACGCTTGACGGCAGCATCCATGCTGCCGACAGTTCTGGGAAAGGCTCCCGCCCCTGCCAAGCAGACCTCCGTTTAGACGTCCCGGAAACTGCTTTTTCGCGCGCTCCGTTGAAAGCGAACTCAATGGCCTGGCGTTGAGCGGATGAATGTTTCTCCGGGAATGTCGGCGGCCAAGGATGGCCGACGTCAAGCGCACATGGATGTGCTTGTAGCGGTTCCCGGAGAAACATTCATCCGCTCGGCGCTTCGCCTAACTCGGGACGACCATCAAAATCGCGAAAAAACCACAAAAACCAAAGTGGTTGCATCCAATTTTGTTGTCTATAGTGATTTTGTGCGACGAAACCCGGCGGTAACAGGGGTGTGAGAGCAAAATCATACTTTTGACTGATCAAAGCGCCACAGGGCGTTAGCTATAGTGCCAACATCACGAGCACTGTGCATGAAGCCTCCAATACATCGTGAACACCAATAATCAGAGCAGCGACTCAGAACAACAATGGAGTAGCCTTCCAATGACAAGAAAAACACATCAATGGCAGCGTTGGACCAAGTTACCGCTGGCCGTGGCAGTTGCAGCCGGTATGTCCGGCCAAGCATCCGCATTATCGTTTTATCTGGGAGACGTTGAAGCCCAGTTCAACACCACACTGTCTGCCGGTGCCGGCTGGCGGGTTGAGGATCGTGACAAGCGACTGATCGGCCAGGGTAACCTTGGCCCGGAATACACGCCCGGTCAGCCCCTTGCCAACATTGGTGCCTCCACCAACAACTACGACGACGGCAACCTGAACTTCGAGAGTGGCGACACCTACTCCAAGATCGTGAAGGGCAACAGTGAGCTTTACCTCAACTACAACGTTGACAGCTCCTATCTCACCCGCGTCGGTGGTCTTCTGCGCGGCCGTTACTGGTACGACTTCGAACTGAAAGACGAAAGCCGTGCCGTTGACTTTGTAGGCCAGCGTCGCGAACTGAACGAAGAAGCCAAGGACAACGCCTCCGGCGGTGAGATTCTGGACGCCTACGTATTCTCGGACTGGTACTTCGGAAACATTCCGGTCAGCGTCCGTTACGGTAAGCAGGTTCTGAGCTGGGGTGAGAGCACCTTTATTCAGGGCGGTATCAACGTTATCAACCCGGTTGACGTGCCTGCGTTCCGTGCGCCGGGCTCCGAGCTGAAAGATGCCCTTCTGCCGGTTGAGATGTTCTACATGTCGGCGGGTGTGACCGAAAACGTCACTGTTGAAACCTTCGTTCAGGCGGATTGGGAGCCGGTGCGCCCGGACGACTGCGGCACCTTCTTCTCCACCAACGACTTCGCCGCTGACGGCTGTGGCCCTGTGTTGCTGGCTGGCCAGCTGCCGGATTCCCAGGCATTCGCCCAAGGCTTCATCGCCCCGCGTCTGGGTGACCAGGAAGCCGACTCCAAGGATCAGTTCGGTATGGCGATCCGGTGGTACGTGCCCGAGCTGAACGATTCGGAACTGGGCTTCTACTACATCAAGTACAACAGCCGTCTGCCGTATGTCAGTGGTCTGGTGAACAACCCGTCGAACCCGGGTACCAACCAGCAGAGCGATCCGAATCTGCCGCCGTCCACGTTCCCGAGCTACTTCATCGAGTACCCGGAAAATATCAACCTGTACGGCATCAGCATCAACACCACCACCCCCGGTGGTTGGTCACTGGGCGCCGAGTATAGCTTCCGTGACAACGTCCCGCTTCAGTGGAACGCCTTCGAGCTGATCTTTGGTGGTCTCCAGCAGCGTGGGCCGAACGGTGAAATCCTGAGTGATCTTGAGCGCCAGCGTCTGGCTGAAACCAATGGTGCGAACCTCGCCGGTAAGCCGGTTGCCGGCTATGATCGCTTCAACGTGTCTCAGGCACAATTCACCCTGATCAAGTTCTTTGACCAGGTGATGGGAGCCAGCCGCCTGTCTCTGATTACCGAGTTTGGTGCGACCTACATCCACGACCTGCCAGATCCTGACGAGGCTCGTTACGGACGCTCCGGTACCTTCGGGATTGGAACGCTGCCTCTGGAAGGGCCGAATTTCACAGGAGATTTCTGTCGGGCCGGCGCGAACATCAACGTCAACTACTGTAACAACGAAGGCTTCACAACCGACTTCTCCTGGGGTTACCGTACCCGCCTGGTGTGGAGCTACCCGAACGCACTGGCCGGTGTGAACCTGTCGCCGCAACTCGCCTGGAGCCACGATGTGCAGGGTTACAGCCCGCAGCCGGGCGGCGCCTTTAATGAGGGCAGCAAAGCCATCGGCCTGTCTCTGGAAGCCGTATACCAGAACAAGATTACCGGTGAGATCGGTTATACAAACTTTTTCGGCGGTAAGCCGTACAACGAGTTGACTGACCGTGATTTCGTGAGTGCCAGCGTTTCCTACTCATTCTGAACCGGAAAGAATTCGTTTAACGAGGTAATTTAAATGAAACTGAACAAGAAACTACTGGCCACAGGTGTTCTGGCAGCAACGATGTTTGCTGGCCAGGCCTGGGGTGCGGTTTCTGCTGAAGAAGCGGCCAAGCTGGGTAATTCGCTGACCCCCATGGGGGCCGAGAAAGCCGGTAACGGCGGTGCGATTCCTGCCTGGACAGGCGGTCTGACCACGCCCCCGGACAACTACAAGGGAGACGGCGTGTATGTAAACCCGTACCCCAATGAAAAGCCGAAGTTCACAATCGATCAGAGCAACGTCGACCAGTACGCCGACAATCTGTCGCCGGGCCAGGTTGCCATGATCAAGCGTTACGATGACTACTTCATGCCGGTCTATGAGACGCACCGCTCGGCTGCGTATCCAGAGCCTGTCATGCAGCAGACCATGGAAAACGCCACCGAGGTGGAACTGATCAAGAACGGTAACGGCCTGGGCAATTACAAATCTGCAACGCCGTTCCCGATTCCCCAGAACGGTCTGGAAGTCATCTGGAACCACATCACCCGGTATCGCGGTGGCTCTGTTATGCGTAACGTCGGGCAGGTAACGCCGACGGAAAGCGGTGACTTCTCAGTGGTTAAATTCCAGGACGAACTGACTTGGAGAACCTACCTGGAAGACTTTGAGCCAGGCATGGACCCGAACGTGCTGTTCTACTTCAAGCAGGCGATCACCGCTCCGGCGCGTCTGGCCGGTAACGTGCTGCTGGTGCACGAGACCATTGACCAGGTTGCCGAGCCGCGTCGTGCCTGGGTATACAACGCCGGCCAGCGTCGTGTTCGCCGTGCGCCCCAGGTTGCCTACGACGGCCCGGGTACTGCAGCCGACGGTATGCGTACCTCGGACAACTTCGACATGTTCAACGGTGCACCGGATCGTTACAACTGGGAGTTGATCGGCAAGAAGGAAATGTACATCCCGTACAACTCCTACAAGCTGGTTGATCCGAGCCTGACCTACGACCAGATCATCAAGGCCGGTCATATCAATCAGGACTTCACCCGCTACGAACTGCACCGCGTATGGCACGTACGTGCGACCCTCAAGGAAGGCGAGCGCCACATCTACGCGCAGCGTGACTTCTATATCGACGAAGACTCCTGGCAGGCTGCGGTCATTGACCATTACGACGGTCGTGGCGAGCTCTGGCGGGTAGCGGAAGCCCACGCCATGCAGTTCTACGATCAGGTGGTTCCCTGGTACGCCATCGAAGTCCTGTACGATCTGCTGTCCGGTCGTTATCTGGCCCTGGGCCTGACCAACGAGGAAGAAGAGCCGTACACCTTTGGTGTTGAGCGTCGCTCACGGGATTACACCCCCGCTGCTCTGCGTCGGGCCGGTACCCGGTAAAGCGGGCCGGACTGGAAAAACGGCGGACCCCTGGGTCCGCCGTTTTTTTATCGCTCCATAAAATCCTTTCACGTCAAAATTTTGCAGCCCACCCCTCAATTGGTTTAACCTCTCACTCATACTAAAGGCGTACCCGATGTCGGTCGCCATATCGAAGTGCCTGTAAAGAACCACTTTTCCGACGGGGCCAGGATGCCCGTTACGGATTGAAAGGGGCAGTGCGTGAAACCATTGAATGATGGCTGTGCAGCCAACGATGAGTTCCAGTCAGCAAACGGCGGTCTTCAGCGGGGTGAATTGGTCCGGGATTTATTGAGCCAGAGGGTTCAGCTTCCCCGCATTCCGTCCGATGCACTGAAACGTCCCCGGCTGGACCAGAAAATTGCCGACGCTCTGACCTCCAAAGGCGTCCTGTTTCTGGAGGCCCCCTGTGGGTATGGCAAATCTCACAGCCTGGTCAGTGCTCTCGAGGCCTCTGATGTGTCTGAGGAGCAGGTTCGCTGGATTTCCCTGAACGCTCAAGACAATGCCCCCTCGCGTTTTCTCACGCTACTTTCTATAGCCCTGAATTTACCGGAAACCCTCGAACAGGGCGCCCAGGGCGGCGCAAGCTTCTCAGACCTTCTTTCCCTGATGCTGATGGCTATTGCCCGTAGCGGTAGTCGGCAGCCGAAGGTCCTGGTCCTTGATAATCTGCAGAATCTGACCAACCCCGCCGTTGTGGATGTGCTCCAGCAACTGGTATGCGATTGCCCTTCTGGCTGTTCCGTTGTCTTGATTTCTCGCAAAGCGCTGCCCTTCGAGACCCACAGCCTCGAGCTGGAAAACCGGTTTACTCGTATTGGTGTGGACGCCCTGGAATTTTCCCGCTCGGAGACCTTTGACTTCTTCCGATCGGCGACCGAGAGCAGTCAGATCACCAGCGTGGCTGTTGACAGCCTGTATGACAGGACAGAAGGCTGGGCCACGCCACTGGCCCTGTATCGTCGCGAGGTTTTTCGGAATCTTGAACGCAAGCCAATCCAGGAAACGCCCTGTGTTGAGCGGTTTCTCAAGGAATCGGTGCTTGGCCAGCTCACGCCTGGTCAGATCCGTGCCATGCGGGGTATAGCAGAACTCGAACTGTGTTCGGATGAGCTTTTCCTGGCACTGGCCCCCCTGTTGCCGGAGGTCGGGCTGTTGCCATCGCAGGCCCTGGAGAAGGGGTTGCCTCTGAAGTCCATGCCCGGTCGCGGGCGCTGGTACCGGTTGAACCCGCTACTGCAGGAGTGGCTGCAATCACCTGCGATGGCGGGATACGCAGAACGAATGCTGCAGGCGAGTCGATGGTTTGGCGCACGTGACCAGTTTCCGGAAGCGCTCAAGTACGCACTGCTCGCCGGTGACGCCGATGAGGTCATCCAGATTGCCTCAGAAGGGTCGGAGGCTTTGCTGCTGGGCCAGGATACCGCCTCTCTGCTCCGGCTTCGCAAGAGCCTGCCGGCGCAACTGCTCGAACGCAGTGTGCGCCTGAAGATTGTTTACAGCTGGGTACACGCGATTGGTGGCCAGTTCCGGCAGGCCCGCGCGCTCATTGAAGGTCTGTCGGCAGAGGATGCGGAGTCTCAGGCTGCCCGAATCGCCGCGCTCCGGGCGTTTATCCTGCGGGGTGAGGGCAGCGTTGGCCCGGCACTGGCGATGGCAGACCGGGCAATGGACGGGGGCGAGATGAGCCCCCAGGGCCAGCTGGTGACCCAGATGGTGCGGTCAAGCGCCCTGTGCGCCCTCGGGCGCTTTCAGGAAGCCCGGGAAGCGAACCGGATAGCGTCAAAACTGGCTCGGGAAGCCGGAGACTCAGGTTCGGAGGCGCTGGCGGTGTATGCCCATGCCCGGATTGAACTTGGAAAGGGCGCACTCAAGCACGCCGAGCAATTGCTTCGCACGGGCCTGGACACCACGATGCAGGAGTTGGCTCGTCCGGCCCGGATTGGTGAAACCCGGCTTCAGCTGAATCTTGCCCTGGTGCTATGGCATCAGGGGCGGGAAGCGGAGGCGGATCGCCTGCTGGTCACCTGCGGCCGTCATGCAGAGCAGACCCGGGACCTGGGCCTGTTGCTGGCAATGACTATCCGGGTTCTGATGTGTCGGGCGCAGGGCCGGCTTGAGGATGCCTTTGTCTGGATTGGCCGGGCGGAGCGTACTATGCACGCCTGGCAGGTAGACGAGTCCCTGTTCGTGCCGGTGCTTGAAGCGCTCAAGGCCAACTGCTGGCTCTCCCAGAATCAGATCGACAGTGCCGAGCAAGCGGTGCAGAAACTGGCGCCATATCGAGAAGCCGGCTGCGTGCCTGAGCTGTTCCCAATGATGCCGGGGCTGCTGGATTGCCTTCAGGTGCGCGTTGATATGGCGAAAGGCGACCTGATTCGCGCCAGGAAGATCCTTCAGGGTATTCGCGATCGTTACGAGGGTGTCATTCCACGGGGCGTGGAGCTGCACATGCGCTTGCTGGAATCGGTCATCCTCCTGGATGAAAAGGGTACAACAGCTGCCCAGAAAGCGCTGCAGGCAGCGGTGGCCGAAGCAGCCCGTGAGCACTTCATCAGCCCCTTCGTGGAATTACGGAGCGAGCTGCAGGAGGTTATGGAGAAGACCTTCGGCCTGCTGCCCGAAGGGCCATTCAAGAGCGCGCTGGGCGGTCTTTTTGAACTGCAGGACACGACCCTGGGCGCAGAGTCACTGCCTGAACCCATCAGTGAACGGGAGCAGGGCGTTCTGGAATTGATCGCGAAGGGACTCTCGAATCAGGAAATAGCTGACAAACTGCACATCTCACTGCACACGGTAAAGACGCATGCCCGGCGTATCAATGCCAAACTGGAGGTCAAATCCAGAACACAGGCCATCGTGAAGGCCCGGGAGCTGGGGCTTCTGTAGCGTTATGATCAGGCCGGCGATTCGGCCTTGAGTGCTTCAATCCTGGCATCCTTCTCCGCCCAGATTTGGCTCACCCAGCGTTGGAATGCAACCCGTGTTTCGCGGTTGTTCTCGTAGTCCATGCCCAGGAACTCGCCGGGTATCTCCCGCACCCGAATATCAATGATGATGCGACGGATTCGTCCGCACAGATAATCCCAGAAGCCCGCCCTGCCGTCCGGATATACGATGGTGACATCCAGCATGGTGTGAATCATCTCACCCATGGCGCCCAGCACAAACGCGGTGCCGCCGGCCCTTGGTTTCAGCAGGTGTCGGTAAGGGGAGTTCTGGCGGTCGTGTTTTTCCTGAGTAAACCGCGTGCCTTCCATGAAATTGAAGATGGTTACGGGCGTATAGCGAAACTTCTCGCAGGCAGCCTGAGTAGCCGCCACATCCTTGCCTTTCAGCTCCGGACGCCGGGCGATCTGTTCTTTGGTGTGGCGATGCATGAAGGGAAAATCCAATGCCCACCAGGCGATGCCCAGAAAGGGAACCCAGATCAGCTGTTTCTTCAAAAAGAACTTCAGCAGGGGAATGCGACTGTTGAGCACATACTGGATAGCGGGAATGTCGGCCCAGCTCTGGTGATTGCAGGTAACGAAATACCAGTGCTGGCGGCTCAGGTTGCTGGCGCCTCGAACATCCCAGGCGACCCGATGCAGCAGATCCATGAGCAGGTTGTTGAAGCCGATCCAGATCCACGCAATGTTGTTGAGAATAACGGTGCAGGCCTTGCGCACCGGCGTGACGGGTAACGCCAGTTTCACGATCGCGAACACCATCAGAACAGGAAAGAGAATTAATGTGTTACACAGGATCAGCAGGGCCGCCAGGGTTCCCTTTAGCGGCGCGGGCAAGAAATCGAGCATCTGGGAAAATCTCTATCCTTCGTTCGGAGCGGCGCTCAGTGATGACTGGCCGGGCAAGAGCTGGGTTTCAGCCTGTGTTGAGGCCAGTTGTTGCAGGCTGCCAGGCTTCAGGTTGCGGACCACGCTGCGGAAATCGTCATCGTAGAATTCCAGGTTGTTGTAGTGAATCATGGCCCGGATCTCTTCTACGTACTCTTCGCCCCTTTCGGAATAGCCAAGCAGGCCTTCCGCCAGTTCGATGCCCGACAGTGGGGCCTGGTTTCTCCGATCCTTGAGTCGCACATCCCGCAACAGTTGGTAGGTTGGATGGCGGTTGAGATTCTGGATGTAGGCGCGCACCGAGCGGTAGGGCGAGGAGAATTTGGCCACCTCGTGGCTTGCTCCCTCTTCGCGGCCCCGGGGCACGAGGCCGCAGCCTTTGGAGAAGCACCACTGCCCGAACAGGTTGTTGCCCTGGGTGGCAAAGCGAGATGTACCCCAGGCGGATTCGTTGGCGGCCTGGGCGAGGATCAGCGAGGGCGGAATGACATCCAGGCGTTTGTGCAGCAGGGCAAACTGTTCTTTGCTGCCCGGTTCCGCATCCACCCGGAGCCGCTCGGCCTGCTGGGCCAGCCAGTCGTATTCTTTTTCAGTCAGTTCGTCCTTGTTGGCGAGGCTATCCAGATAATCGCGTTCAATGAGAATACGGGAATTGGCCAGAACGATCCGCGGATACAGGAAGGAGAAAAACTCCGCTTTTTTCTGGGTAGTGTCCTGATACTGGGAGAAGTCTGGCAATGGCTCGTTGGCCCAGTCTGGCAAGGGGGGGAGTGATGCCAAAGCCGGCTCAGAGCCGGTGTTGTCGGATTGTCGTTGGGTAAGGCTGGCGTCCGGCACGTAAAAGCCGCCACCGATAGCGAACGCAATCAGGGGCACCAGAAGCACAAACGCCCGTTTACCTGCAGACATAAAACCTCTCGTTAAAGCCGATATAGCAATAATTATAACAGGTTATACGGGCGCGTCTGCGTCTTGGCTCAGGTCCGGCAATTCCCTCTAGGGCAGCCGCGTCGCGAGGACCAGGCCGATCTGCTCCTCATCGCCGTCGGTGGTGCGGTATCTGAGGTAGAACTGGTCCTGGCTGGCCGTATAGAACCCCTCCATCGTGAGAGGGCCAGACGTAAACCGGACCTGACCGCCACCCAACGTGCCATTGTAGGTCAGGCTGACATCGGATTGCTCCACGAGCTTCGGGGTTGTAACCGTTTGATTGGCAACATCATGTGTGCTGTTCAACGTAACCGATGAAAGCGTTGCCTGGGTGCCTGAGTCGATGCGCAGAAGGGCATTGTCGAAATGCCTCAGGCGGTTGGCGTCAGGTGCCAGACCCAGTGCTACGCCCTGAAGGCGGAACTGTCCGCTGGTGGGCGCGCTGTTGCTGGTCTGCTCGCCGGCAATCAGCAGGCCGTCACCAAAGCCACTGTCATCCAGATTGAACGCCAGCAGGCTGCCATCGGGCGTGCTGGCGCCAACCCCCAGGTCGGGCTGCTCCAGATCGCCGGAGGGGGTGCTGATGTCCAGATTCAGCCGGCCAATATCGCGGTTGCCATTACTGAGCCGGGCCGTCCGACTGCTGAGTGTCCAGGGTTGGGTCCGGGTGCCGGTGTTGTCGCTGGTAACCGAGCCTGAGGAATCACGCTGTACGGTGGTGACCGCTTGCGCCTGGACCACGTTTCCGGAATCCGTTTGCCAGTCGATCTGCCAGGTGCCGAAGCCGCTCTCTACCGCCAGGGGCGTTGCATCTTCGCTGAATCGGGAGCTCAGATACACCACGTTGTAGTCTCGGTTGTCGAGGATGTCGGCGTTGAAACCATCCTCTCTGAGCAGATTGATTTCGAGTACGGAAAGATAGTGATCTTCGAGCGTGCTCAGTCTCTCCAGGCGCTCGCCCACCGGTTCCAGTTCAATGGCCTTGCCTGCGGTGAAATAGCCGCTGATAACCCGGTCGGGGCCTGTGGTATTGTCGGGCGGCACGCTGGTGAAGGCGTCAAGATAGTAAGGGTTGCGGGTCCAGCCGATGATGGTGGAGCTACCCCTACCGGTAATGCTCTGGAACAGGGCCCGGCCAGCCAACAGGCGGGTATCGCTGAGCAAGGTGGCCGCGCCCGGGGATGAGGAGTGGGTGTTGCGCTCCCAACGCTCGGAGCCCCTGAGGTAGAAATTGTTGCCCTGCTCGTGGATCAGGGCCTCGCGATCGTAGGGAATGTCGTTGGCCAGGGAGGTAACGTTAATGCCGAAGGCGTCGAAGCTGGTCAGAGTCAGAGCGGGGTAGACGTAACCGGTGCCGTTGGCGTCAGCAAGCACTTCCTCCTGTGCTGTCCGGATGCCCCATTGGCCAGACCCGCTGATCGAGGGTTCGAGGAACGTCTGGCCCAGCTCGATACCGAGGAATACCGAATTGTAATCGGCGGAGCTGGCGCTGATTTTCCCGGAGGAGTTTTCATCCAGAAGCGCGTAATCGGCCATGGCGCTGACGTAGCGTGCGAAATCGCCGCGTGCTTCCAGGAGGTCGAGGGCACCGGAGAGGCCCAGGTTAGAGGGGATCTCAATCTCGAAATCGTGGACCTGGTCGGCGAGCGTCGACCACACATACTTGTTCAGGCACAACTCGCCGCCGGCGTCATTGACGCAATCCAGAATGCCCTGAAACTCCGTGCTGGTGTAGCGGGCAAGTGTATTGCGTACCAGATATTCGGAGAACGGATTCACCTTGACATCGCGATCGGCGTCGGCCGCCAGCGCGCGCATCACGGTGTTACCAAAACTGGCTTCTATCACCACGTTCGGGCCCAGGGGCAGCCCGTTGGTGAACTCGATGACCGTGAAACCCTGGTCATCGGTGCGGGTTGTAATGGCAGGCTCGCCCAGGTTTTGCAAGGCCGTGTTGGTAACGTAAACACTCACCCTGTCGGGCCGGACGATTCTCAGGTTTCTCCGGGTTGGCGTGCCCTCCGTGGTTACTCCAGAGGGCACCTCCATGGTAATCCTCACTTCATTACGCGCGAGGCCACTGGTGTTATTGGAGTCGCCGGTGCTGCCAGAGCTGAAGTCGTTCGCAGGATTTTTACTGTTCCCGAAATCATTCGGTTCATTCCGGGCACCCTCCACGGCGTCCTCGCCGCTGCCGCACCCGGCTGCCAATAGAAGAGTGGAGGAGAGGAGTAATCCGAGAGAGAGTCGCATGCCTGAGCTGTCCGTGCAGGAAATACAGGTCGTCAGTCTAGCAGTGGTCAATCAGGGAAAGCGTGAGGAGAAGCACAAAGGATGGAGACGGGGATTTCCAGGAGAGCGGGCGCCCGGTTAGGGCGCCCGCGCAGGGCTGCTGGTCAGAAAAAGATCTTCATGCCAGCCATAACGCCCTCGTCGAGGTTCACGTCGCGGTTGGTGCCTTCAATCTCAGTGTTCAGGTAACGGTAGCCAGCGAACAGCTCGGCGTTGCGGATAACCCGATAGCTGCCGCGCAGCTCCAGGCTGGTCATATCATCGGAGTCGCCAAACGACAGGATGCTGGGCGCATAATGCAGGCCACCGGTAAAGGACAGGCCCGGCACGCGGGGAATGTTCACGGTGGCGAAGCCACCAAGGCCAACAGCGCCGCCATCGGCCCGGTTCTGATCCCAGTAGATGCCGCGCATGCCGATCCCGGCAGTGGTAGGCAGGTTACCGATGGCCGTACGGCCCTGGGCATGGAAATCCGCGTTGAAGATGTCGCGTCCGCCCTCGTGGTAGGTGTAACCAGTACCCAGCTGCAGATCGTTGTTGCTGCCAAAGAAGTTTACCTGGCCTTTCACTGAGTCATTGGTAAGGCTCAGGTCGACATCACCCGCGAAAGCCGGAGCAGCCGCCAGTGAGAGAAGCATCAGGGAAATCCGGGTCGCTTTCATACGTACACCTTCTTGGTTATGGACAGATTGGCGGTATGTTAACGGGGCGTTTGGCACCACTCAACTTAAATGGCAGTAAGTCCGCGTTAACCTGAGCGTTCTTGATTGACCGTGGTGGGCTCAGTGTCGGGTTGTTTCACCGCCCTGGTCGAGATCCTCCGGCGATGCGTTTTCCGCGGGTACCCGGTATTCCTCGTTGGCCCAGGCGCCCAGGTCAATCAACTTGCAGCGCTCGGAACAGAAGGGGCGCCAGGGGTTGGAGTCGGTCCACTCCACGGATTTCTTGCAGGTCGGGCAGTCAACGTTCATGGCAGCCTTGGTCAGTTTAACGAAACAATGGAAATCGCTGGCTATCGGCGCCTCACTCGGAGGGTGTGGCCGATGCCTTGCAGTATTGTTCCAGCACTGCCCGCAGCATTTCAATATTGACAGGCTTGGCGACGAAGGAATCCATGCCGCAGCGGCGACAGCGCTCCTCGTCCTCTTCCATGGCACTGGCGGTCAGGGCGACCACCGGAGTGCGGGCCCGATTGTGGGTTTTCTCCCACTCGCGGAGCCGGCGGGTGGCTTCAAAGCCGTCCATCCGAGGCATCACGCAGTCCATGAACACCAGATCGAACGGGTGCCACTGCCAGAGGCTGGCCGCGGCCTCGCCATCGTTGGCGGTCATCACGTCGCAGCCGAGTTTTTCCAGCAGGCGACGCGTGAGGGTTCGGTTGACCGGGTTGTCTTCCACCAACAACACCTTCATCCGACCGCACGGCAGTTCCCGGCGGCGGGCGGTGTCGGACACAGATTGCAGGGAGAATCGGGTGAGGAAACGCCGCTCTTCCCGGGCCGCATCGGCAAACAGCTGGTTCAGGATGGGTGTCAGGCAGGATTCCCGAAGCGATTTACTCAAAAACGCGTCGGCACCGGCCTGGCGGAAATGCTCGGCATCGCCCCGCTGGGGGTTGGAAGAGAGAATCAGCAGGCGCATGTCGGCCCAGAGCGGGTTGCTGCGAATCTGCCGGCAAAGCAGATCGCTGTCCATGTCCGGCACGAAGCCGTCGAGGATGATGGCGTCGAACGGTTGCTGGCCGTCAAAGGCTGTGCGCAGGGAGGTGAGCGCCTCTCCGGCGGACTTCACGGCTTCAATGTGCACCTCATGCCGGGACAGCATCTCCAGGGTGATCTTGCGCGACAGCTCGTAGGAATCCACCACCAGTATCCGGCGGTTTTTTACCATCCGGGTGTCTGGGCGTACCCGGGTTGCGCTCTCTGGAGCAACGGGCAGGGTGAGCTCCATCCAGAAGGTGGACCCCTCCCCAGGCCGGCTTTCCAGGTCCATGGAACCGTCCATGAGGTTTACCAGCTGCCTACAGATGGTCAGTCCCAGGCCTGCTCCAGGCAGCTGGCGCTGGAATTGTTGCCCCAATTGAACGTAAGGCTCATACACCAGGGGAATATCCTCCGGATTGATGCCCACGCCAGTGTCCTCCACCGCCAGGCGTATACGTGCCTTGTCGTCTCTGCGTCTCAGCACTTCGATGCTGATCAGCACGTGACCTGAATCGGTAAACTTGATGGCGTTGGAGGTGAGGTTGAGCAGTATCTGGCGAATGCGCACCGGGTCGCCCTTCAGGGCCCAGGGCAGGTCCTCGTCCACACGCAGCTCCAGGGCCAGCCCCTTTTCCCGGGCACGAGCGCCCAGCATGTGCACCAGATCGTTGAGGGTTTCCCGCAGATCAAAGGGAATCTCGTCCAGTACCAGCTTGCCGGCTTCCATACTGGAGATGTCCAACAGGTCGTTGATGATGGCGGAGAGGCTTTCCGAGGCACTCAGCAACGTGTGTACGTATTCCCGCTGCTCCTGATCCAGAGGCGTGTCGGTCAGCAGATTGGCGTAGCCGAGCACCGATTGCAGGGGAATGCGCAGCTCGTGGCTGACGTTGGCCAGGAACTGGTTCTTGGCGTGATTGGCGCGAACGGCCTCATCCCGTTCGCCCTGGGACTGAATGGTGGTCTGGCGCAAGGAGCGGGTGTCTTCAAGGATTTGCAGGCGCATCTTGTTGAGCGCCTGTTCCAGCTCGGAGAGCTCATCGGGTGTTCGTGGTGACTTGCGCTTGAGCTTCAGCGGGTCGACCAGGGCGTCGAGATTCAGACGGGCGGCGTAATCGGCCATGGCCTCCAGGTGTCGTGACAAGGTCAGGCGAACGATGATCAGGAGCCCCAGTGTGCCCAGCATCACCACAATGGACTGGAACAGCAGGTTCAGCAGCGCCCGGTTGCGTAGATCTGAATAGATCTGGTCGACGGAGGAGGTGACTGTCAGAGTGCCGACTTCTTCCGGTGGTCGAACGTTGGAGCGGTCGAACACCAGCGGAAAGGTTTGGGAGATAACCCGGCCCTCGGGATAGGTGCCGGTGCTGAAGGCCTCGCCGGTGGAGGTGACCAAGCGGGCGTACTGGATGGCCGGCACCGCTTTCATGTCGTCCAGGCTGTTGGCCACCTCGCTGAAATTCATCAGCCAGATATTGTTGCTCATGCTGCCAGACACCAGCTCGGCCGCCTTGGTCTGGGTGCTGAGCAGTTCATCTTTCCGGCGCTCGAAATCACCAATCATCTGGACGCCGGTGGCGACCAGTGAAAGCACGACACTGAACAGGAGCACGTAGGCAAGCAGCCGCGCCGCCAAGGGCCGTATTCCCAATCGTCTGAACAACCGTGTTGATGGCAAGGCACATGTTCCCTGTGTCGGCTACAAACTGAACAGTAAGAGTCTAACAGACCGTTAGCACTTCGACACGCTTCTGTGACGGGCCATTCACGAACCGGAACCGCACGTTCAAATCGTACAGGTGGGCGCCGTAAATGCGCTCCTCATCTCGGCCCCGACGAAAGGACGGGCGTGGATCGTAGGCGACCACATCCTCGATCAGCGCCCTCAGTTCGGGGTAACGATCCGGCGGCAGCCCGGCGAGCTGCGTTTCGGCCTCTGGGAGGAAGACCACATCCAGTCTGTCGGTGGGGGGCGAATCGGCCCAGCCGAGCGTTGCCTCAGGTACCGAATCGGCAAACGGCAGGTAGGGTTTGATATCAAGAATGGGCGTGCCCTCGATCAGATCGTGATCGCTGATGCGCAGAACCAGCTCATCGTTCTCTCGAACCAGACCCTCATTCCGAACCACCGACAGCCCCAGGCTGTTGGGGCGGAAGGGCGAGCGGCTGGCGAACACCCCCATCTTGCGATTGCCTCCCAGGCGCGGGGGCCTGACCACCGGCCGCCACTCGGCCCGCACGGCTTCGTGAAACTGGAAGGTGAGCCAAAGGTGACTGGCTGTTTCCAGGCCCCGGAAGGCGTCCTCGCGATCAAACGGGGCCTGTATCACCAGGTCTGCCCGGGCATGGCGGGTAAGGCCGGGCTGGCGCGGTACGCCAAACTTGTCACGAAAACAGGAGCGGGTAATCGCCACTGGCGTTAGCGTAAGCGCCTCGGCGGCAGGTCTTGAGGGGTGTCTGGGCATCAGAAACGATCTTCCTCGATAACGCCGGAGAAAAACATCTCAACCCGGAAAATCAGCGACGCCCGATCCTTGAAACTGTCCTCCCGCGGGAACTCCAGTGCCGGAATCAGCTCGGCAAACAGCCAGTTGCTGTGCAGCCGGTAGCGGAAGGTAACGTCGCCAAAGGCCGAGGTGGTGCGCCATCCGGGCTTGCTCTCGCCGAGCACACCGAGCCGGGGAGTCACAATCAGCCGGTTGTTCATCTGTTTGCGCAGGCTGAAGATCTGCGCGGCCACGAATTCCTTCTCCCGGTGAATCCATTCGAGCTCGGAGGATGAGCGGAAATACCAGCCATTCCGGGTTGGCCTTCCGGCTCCTATCCAGGTGCGCTCGCCCCAGCCGTCCTGATGGAAGTAGTACAACCGCTGCTGGGCGTTGATGATCCAGTTATCGTCCAGTCTCCATCGCTTCTCTGCGGTAGCGCGCCAGAAGGCATCCGGCGGGAGCCGCAGGCGTACACCCACATCGCTGGAAAAGTTAATGGCGTCGCCGATGCGGGTGAGATAGCGCAGGGCGCCGGTGGCTTCGGTATCGGACCGCTCGGGTTCGGTTAGCTGGCGGTCGCGCTGGCGCTCGCCAAGTGGAATGAGTTCGTCACTTTCACTCTCGATAACCAGTCGCAGTTTGCGTTCGGTTGTTGGGATGTCCAGCCGGAATCGGGCTTCGGGTTCGAACTGGGCCGGATCGCCGTACTCGGATTCGGTGGCAAAGCCCAGGCGCAAGTAGCTTTCGTTGTTGGGCAGGCTCCGATCGCTTCCGGAGAGGGTTCGGTCGGCCCATTGCCCGAGGGACTGGACCTTGGGGCTCTGAATGCGCTCCTGGCGCAGGACCCAGTTGCTGAATTTCAGCCAATAGGAATCCCGGGGCTCGGCCCAGTACTCATCCGGCTCAAAGGTAAAGAAACCGATGGGCAGGCGTGACGGGGACAGAATGTCTGCCACGGGCCGCTCCTGAACCTCGAAAACCGGCTCGGCGGCGTGCGAAACAGGGGGAAGTGCGAGAGCGAGGTACGCCAGCAGGCCTGCATGCCAGGCGCGAAAAGAACTGTCAGCCAAAGTCCACCATTAACCGTTCATGCAGGTCGCGAACCTGACGTTCGACCTCATCCATGGGCCGATCATTATCAATCACTGCATCCGCCCGCTCAAGCCGTTTTGCCCGGGGCATCTGGGCGGCAATGATCCGCTCCACCTGATCCCGGCTGTTGGTGTCGCGGGCCATGGTGCGGGCGATCTGGGTTTCCTCGGGTACATCAATGACGATTATGCGGTCCACGAGTTCGTGCTGGTTGGTTTCGAGTAGCAGGGGAGAGACGAGCAGTACGTAAGGTTGAGGGTGCGGGGGACTTTGCAATTGCCGAACCAGCTCATCCCGAATGACCGGATGTAGCAAACCCTCGAGCCACTTCCGCTCCTCCGGCTCTTTAAATACAACGCCCCGCAGCTGGGCCCGATCCAGTGCTCCGTCTTTGGTCAGGATGCCGCTCCCGAAATGCTCGGCAATCCGCGCGAGTGCAGGCGTACCCGGCTCTACCACCTCGCGGGCCACGTCATCCGCATCCACCCAGTGCACGCCGAGCTCCCCAAAGAGACGCGCCACCGTGGATTTGCCGGAACCAATACCCCCGGTGAGGCCTACAATTGCCACTCAGACCCCCAGATAACCGAACCAGAACGCCTGGATTTCCGGACCAAACCACAGGCAGAGCAAGCCCGCGGTCGCCAGATACGGACCAAAGGGAATCGGCACCTCACGCCCATGCTTCTTGAACACCATCAGGCTGATGCCAACAACCGCACCTACCACAGAGGACAGCAGAATCACCGCCGGCAGAAGCTGCCAGCCCAGCCAGGCGCCCAATGCCGCCAACAGCTTGAAATCACCGTGGCCCATGCCTTCCTTGCCGGTGACAATCTTGAACAGCCAGTACACCGACCAGAGCGACAGATATCCGGCGACGGCTCCCCAGAAGGCGCTGGTGAAATCCGTCAGCACGCCGAAATAGTTCAGCACCAGCCCAAGCCACATGAGGGGCAGGGTGATGCTGTCTGGCAACAGCTGAGTGTCAAAATCGATGACTGTCAGGGCAATCAGCGACCAGACCAGCAAAAGCGCCCACAATGCGGCTTCGGTAGGCCCCAGCAAGGCAACGGTGACCACCGAAAAGATCGCGGTTACGGCCTCGATGATCGGGTAACGCGGTGAGATGTGGGCCTTGCAGGAGGCACATTTGCCTCCGAGCACCAGGTAACTCACCACCGGAATATTCTCCCAGGCCCGGATGCCGTGGCCGCAGGATGGGCAGGTTGAGGCAGGTTTCGACAGGGTGATGGTTTCTTCCTGCTTACGTTGCTTCTCCGGGATCTCCAGAAACTCCTCGCACTGACAGCGCCAGTCCTGGTGCATGATTTTGGGCAGGCGGAGGATGACGACGTTGAGGAAGCTGCCTATGCAGAGGGAGATGAGGGTTAATGTCAGGTATAGGAGCCAGGGTGTGGCGAGGAAGGATTCGAGGCTTAACATCAATTCGCTCAGTTATCGGTGGTTTAACCCCTCTCCGTAAACGAGGAGAGGGGTTGCGAGAGGGGAGTTAAGAGTGGGGGCCTTACCCAACAACCTGACCCATCTGGAAGATGGGCAGGTACATACCAATAATCAGCCCCCCTACGAGAACGCCCAACACCGCCATAATCATGGGTTCCATCAGTGCGGTGAGGTTGTCCACCATATCGTCGACTACCGCTTCATAATGCTCGGCAACCTTGGAAAGCATATCGTCCAGGTTGCCCGATTCTTCCCCGATGGCAGTTAACTGTACTGCCATCACCGGGAAAACTCCTTGCTGACGCATCGATGCCTGCAACTGGGTACCGCTGGATACGTCATTCTTTATGTTCTGTACGGCATCGCGATAGACGGCGTTGCCAGTCGCACCGGCCACCGACTCCAAGGCATCCACAAGCGGAACACCCGCTGCGAAGGTAGTCGAGAGCACTCGCCCAAATTTGGCAACCGCTGATTTGTCCAGTATTTCTCCAACGATTGGAAGTTTGAGCGTGTACTTATCGACAAAGTCCGAAAACTTCTGAGAGCGCCGTTTCGCCTCTCTGAACAAGAAAATTGTTCCAACGATTCCAAGAAGTACTATAAACCACCAACTTTGCAGCCATTCCGATGTTTCCACAATGAACTGAGTAAAGACCGGGAGCTCGGCACCAAAGCCCTGGAAAAGGCTTTCGAATTGCGGAACGACCTTTATGAGGAGAATTGCTGTGACAACGATCGCTACGATGATTACCGCGATCGGGTAGGTCATCGCCTTTTTAACCTTCTTCTTGAGCGTTTCCGTTTTCTCAAGGTAGGTGGCGATCCGGTCAAGCATCTGCTCCAGTGCGCCCGCCTTCTCACCGGAATCTACAAGGTTGCAGTACAGGTCATCAAAATACTTTGGATGCCTTCTTAGTGAAGCGGCGAAGCTCGTTCCAGAAGCGATATCGTTTCGGATGGCGACAACTAGGTCTTGCAAGCCCTTGTTTTCAAGGCCATCGGCGACAATATCAAAGCTCTGGACCAGCGGTACACCGGCCTTCATCATGGTGGCGAGCTGCCGGGTGAGCATGGCAATGTCGAACGGGGTGATTTTTTTGCTGCCGCCGAAAAGCGGTTTGGGCTTTTTCTTTACCTTGTCGGGAATAATCCCTTGCTTGCGCAATTGCGCCTTCACAAGGGCAAGATTGGAGCCCGCGAGTTCACCTTTTGCCTTGTTGCCTTTTCTGTCCTTGCCTTCCCAGATGTAAGATTCCAGCTTCTGCGCTTTCTCTGCCATGCTTAATCCTTCGTCACGCGGTTGGCTTCTTCAAGGCTTGTCACACCCTCGATCACTTTCAAGAGCGCTGACTGCCGCAAATTGCGGAAGCCTTCCGCCTGAGCCTGCTTTGCAATTTTGATGGAACTGGCTTCTTCCATAATCATGTTCGCCAGTTCGTCTGTAACTTTGACCACCTCGTAAATCCCGACGCGGCCTTTATATCCACCATTGCATTTATCACAGCCCTTGGGGCGGTACAACGTGAAGCCTGTATCAATTTGTTCTTGTGTGAACCCCTCCTTCAAAAGCACGTCCTGGGGGACTTCGGCGGGTTGTTTACAGGCGTTGCAAAGCCTTCGACCGAGTCGCTGGGCGATTATCAGGCTCACGGACGTTGCGATGTTGAACGCCGGCACACCCATGTTCATCATCCGCGTAAGAGTCTCGGCGGCGCTGTTAGTATGCAACGTAGACAGAACCAGGTGGCCTGTTTGAGCCGCCTTTATGGCGATGTTCGCTGTTTCCAGATCCCGGATCTCGCCGACCATGATGACATCGGGGTCCTGGCGCAAGAAGGCGCGCAGGGCTTCCGCGAACCCGAGCCCAACCTTGGTATTCACGTTTACCTGGTTGATGCCTTCAAGGTTTATCTCTGCAGGATCTTCTGCTGTTGAAATGTTTCGCTCATTGGTGTTGAGAATGTTGAGGCCAGTGTAAAGCGACACAGTCTTACCTGAACCCGTGGGCCCCGTTACGAGAATCATTCCCTGTGGCTGTTCAAGTGCATCCAGGTAAAGTTGCTTTTGATCTTCTTCGTAACCCAGAACGTCGATACCGAGCTTTGCCTGGCTCGGATCCAGAATCCGCAGAACAATCTTCTCGCCCCAGAGTGTGGGCAGGGTGTTCACCCGGAAATCAATGGCTTTGGTCTTGGAGAGTTTCATCTTGATGCGGCCGTCCTGGGGAATCCTCCGTTCAGAGATGTCCAGTTGGGCCATGATTTTCACGCGGGCGGAAATTTTGGGAGCCAGCTTTATGGAGGGGCGAGAAACTTCCTTCAGGATCCCATCTGTCCGATAACGCACACGATATGTCTTCTCATACGGTTCGAAATGGATGTCCGAGGCGCCGCCACGAATGGCATCGAGGAGCATTTTGTTTACGTACTTAACGATTGGTGCATCATCGACTTCGCTTGCTGATACGGCTCCATCGTCCTCCTGTTCGCCACCCTCTGTCTCTACACCTTCCAGATCCGCGTCGTCCAGATCACCCATCGTGGTGTCCTGGGACTCCAGAAACTTGTCAATCGCTTCACGGAGCTTGCTGTCGTCAACCAGCACTGCGTCTGTACTGAGACCCGTGTTGAACTTTATCTCGTCCAGGGCCTGGATGTTCGTTGGGTCCGAAACCGCTATAAACAGCCGGTTCCCACGCCTATAGAGCGGCAGCGCGTTGTGCTTTCGGATCAGTTTCTCATCAACAATCTTCTCCGGCATCATCTCCGGTAGGAAGGCTGAGAGATCGAGCACGGAAACGCCGAATTCCATCGCGGCCGAAAAGGCAAGTTTTGAACTGTCGGCGAGTTTGTTTTGGGTGAGGTAGGTAATAAGTGGAATTCGGTTCTGAGAGGCTTGGAGAAACGCATCCTTCGCGGTTGCCTCATCAAGGTGCCCGTCATCTACAAAGCGCCTCGCGAGGCCCGTAAGCGTGATGTTGCTTTTATTGGTAGACATAAATTAAGTAAAGAACGCAGCCTAAGTAACTGAATCAAGGATTTCGTGAATTGCAGTGAGTTTAGATGGCCTGCAGAGATTTGGAAAGACGTGCCTCGGGAGTTGCCGGATGAGGGGCTTCATAAAGATTGCCGTCTGACAAGCCAGTCCTGACGGTTAGGGGTGACCAAAAACGTCACCCATTGACGCCTACGGGCAGCAAATTTGCTCGAGTGACTTATGTGAAGTGGTTCACGAATGCTTGCAACAACTTAAAATAGCGGGGAATATTTTTTTGTTGGTGAATTTTTAAAGCTGGCACACGTTCTGCATTGGTACCCTCAGGCTCAAACCGCGGGGTACGGCTCCAACGGGACCGGGCCATACCGAACAGAATACCGACAAACGTAAGAGGTCGATGATGAAAAACATGCAAATCAAGCACACCCAGAAAGGTTTCACCCTGATCGAACTGATGATCGTTGTTGCCATCATTGGCATCCTGGCAGCGGTCGCTATCCCTGCTTATCAGGACTACATTGCACGCTCTCAGGCAACCGAAGCCGCCACGCTGCTGGGTGGTCTGAAGACCCCTATCTCTGAGTACTACCTCAGCAACGGTGCTGTACCTACTATCGCTCAGCTTGGATCCATTACCGACGATGGCGAGTACGTGCGGAGCATCACCTTCGACGGTACCGACGACTACGTTGCCACGTTCAAGGGGGCTGGTAGCGTTTCAGCTAAGCTGGCGGGTCAATCCATGACCCTTACTTTCGTTACGACTGACAGTTCTTTCACCTGGAGCTGCAGCATGCCGACCGAAATCGCTCCCAAGAACTGCTAATCTGCTAGTCTAGGTTGAGCATTCTCGCGAGCTGAAAGCCGCCCCGCTCATGGGGCGGCTTTTTTCATGGTGGCGTGTTGAAAAATTACCTCTCAAATAGATCCAAGATATTTTTATTCGGTCTGGCCCTGCTGGCCGTCGCGGTTTGGTTGCTGTGGCCAGGGCTATATGGCGGTTTTCATCTGGATGACTATCCCAACCTAAGCGGGCTTCCTGGACCGAATACAGACTTCATAGCATCGCTCGGTTATCTCCTTGACACTCCTGTAGGCGGGAGTGGTCGCCCAATAGCGTATCTATCGTTCCTGTTCCAGGCCGAGCACTGGCCCGGAAATCCTTTTCCCTTCAAATTAGTGAATCTTTTCATTCACTTGGTGAATGGCGCTCTGGTTTCAGCGCTCGCTTATCTGATTGGAAAGGTAGTTTGGGCAAAAGAGGCCAGTCCAACCGTTCTTGAAATCCTTAGTCTTTCTGCCGGGTTTGTCTGGATCATTTTGCCGATGAACCTGAGCACCGTGTTCTATGTCGTACAACGAATGACTCTGTTGTCGAGTACGATGACTCTGGTGGCGCTGGCTGGGTACTGCTATCTGAGAATGCGACACGACAAATGGACAAGACTCGAATACCTGATGGCGTCGATGGCTGTGGGAGTCGGTTATTTTGGGGTTTTTGCCAAGGAAACCGCGATTCTGACGGGCCTGCTTATCCTTACTGTCGAGTATTCAGTATTTTCGAGCTTGAAACCTCCTCTAAGTCGGATATGGATGCTGGTGTTCTTGGTGCTTCCGGTGGCGTTGGTTTTTGGTTATCTGCTTCTGGCGGGTAAGATATTCGGTGGATATGGGCACAGAGAGTTCTCTATCTCTGAGAGGCTCGTTTCGGAAAGCGTCATAGTTTTGGAGTATCTCTCAAAAGTATTGGCTCCAACCAATGCTCGAATCAACCTTTACAATGACGGATATCCCTTTCAGGAAGTGGCAAGAAATTTTTGGCTCGTCGGGTTTTCGGTCATTGGCTTGGCGGCGCTCAATTTGGTTGCTTTAAGCTGTAAAGATAGATTTTTATCGCTCGGGATTCTTTTTTTCTTCGCTGGGCATGTGCTGGAATCGACTGTTATTCCACTTGAATTATATTTTGAGCACCGAAATTATATACCATCGGTGGGACTCATTATTGCTTTGGTCCTTGGCGTGGGCAGCTGGCTTTCGAAACTACGGCAAGCCAGTCAGTGGAAGGGAAAAGTAGCGCTCGTTTTATTTGTATCCTGGGTCGGTTGGCTGGGAGTTGTGTGTGCTATTGAAGCCAGAGTATGGGGAGATCCCAGAGCCTTCTCGATTGCAGCATTTACTGAGCGCCCTAATTCATTGCGAGCTCGGCAGGAGATAGGGACCTATCTGATGAGCATTGGAGATTACGCGAGTGCCGCTACAGTTTTGTATAGCATGGACTCAGATTTTGGGGTTTTTGCAGGTACGTACGCGCAACTCCTATTACTGAAATGTCATACATCGGAGGTTCCCGTCCCGACTGAATCTAAGATTATCGCCATTTTCGAAACGGCGGCTTTTGATCGAGGCACGGAGTCTGCCTTACAAGAAATCTGGCGGATGAAGCGGCCAAATAATGATAGGTGTCCAAGTGTAAGCACGGAAAGCTTGCTTGATGCAATCCATGCTCTTTTGAACAATCCAAACTACAAGTATAGAAATAACTTGCATGTTTTAAAGTCGCTTGTATTAGCTGATCAGAGGCAGTGGCTTCAAGCTGCAGAATCAGTTAATCGGATAGGTCAGGAAAGAGTGAGCATTGATGAGCTCATTTTGGGTGCAAGGTATTATGGTCTTGCGGGGGAAATTGATAAAGCTCTGTCACTCCTGCGGGAAGCGGAGTCCCGTACCTCAGGTCTATTAAGCGAAGTCGTGCATCAGAAGCACATAGATGAAATCCGAGCCGATATCATCAGCGAGGACAGCGACGTAAACGATAGAGTGTCTCCACCATGAAAAATCGCAAGGTATCTGTTGTTATTCCCGCTAAGAACGAGTCATCCAGCATCAGCAAAGTCATAGAGGCGTTGGTGTCGAATCAACTTATCAATGAAGTTATCGTGGTAGATGACGGTTCGACCGACCATACGGGAGAAATAGCATCGAGCCTTGGGGCAAAGTTGATAACTCATCCCTATTCTAAGGGTAATGGCGCTGCAATCAAAACCGGCGCACGAGCCGCAGTCGGTGACGTACTTGTGTTTATGGATGCGGATGGTCAGCATTCACCTGAGGATATTCAAAAGCTTTTGTCCAAGATTGAAGAAGGGTTCGATCTGGTTGTTGGATCGCGTGATTCGAGGTCCCAAGCGAGTTTCGGTCGCCTATTAGCAAACTCCCTTTATAATCGTTTATCGAGTTACGTAACGGGGCATAGAATAGCGGACTTGACATCTGGGTTTAGGGCTGTCCGGCGCGAAAAATTTTTGCAGTTCTTGTCTTTGCTGCCTAACGGATTTTCATATCCCACCACCTCCACAATTGCATTCTTTAGAGCAGGCTATTCCGTCGCCTATGTTCCTGTAAAAGTTTTGAGGCGAAGTGGAAAAAGCCATATTAAACCAATACAAGATGGCATTAGATTTCTTCTCATTATCTTCAAAATTGGTACATTGTATTCTCCTCTGAAATTGTTTGTTCCCGTATCTTTTGGGGTTTTTATGCTGGGGATATCTTACTACGGGTACACTTACTTTACGGAGGGCCGCTTTACAAACATGAGTGCGCTTATGTTTACGACAGCGCTAATAGTCTTCCTTGTGGGTTTGGTGTCGGAGCAAATAACATCACTTCTATACAAAGATAGTGATTAGATGGATAGCGGAAACTCGCCCTCTGCATGTATGCCAAAGCCTAAATTGCTCGTCTTGGCATCAACATATCCGCGCTGGAAAGGCGACTATGAGCCAGGCTTTGTTCATGAACTCAGTAAACGGCTAACCAGGGAGTTCCATGTCACTGTGCTGTGCCCCTCATCATACGGGGCCAAGTCACGAGAAGAATTGGACTCTGTTCATGTAGTTCGATATCGATATGCGCCTGAGCAGCTTGAAACTCTGATTAGTGACGGTGGTTTGATCGAGAATCTGAAGAAAAAGCCATGGAAAGCTCTATTGCTTCCGGCATTTCTCCTCTGTCAGATATTTGCCCTTCTTCGGCTATTACTCATCTTGAAACCTGACGTAATCCATGCTCACTGGCTGATACCTCAAGGTCTCTGCGTTAGCATCTCTCAATTAGTTCTGTCGCGGAATATTCCCGTACTCGTTACGTCTCATGGGGCCGACCTCTTTGCCCTTCGTGGTAGATGGTTTGATCTTTTGAAGCGAATTGTTTTAACGCGAGCATCACGAATAACGGTCGTAAGCACTGTAATGAAATTGAAGATCGAACAGCTCGGCATCTCGTCTGAAAAAGTTATGGTAGAGCCAATGGGCGTTTCCTTAGGGCAAGACTTCCATCCGGGCGCCGCGGAGTCCCGGCGTGGGGCCAGCATCCTGTTTGTTGGAAGACTGGTAGAAAAAAAGGGTTTGGAATACCTAATTTATGCAATGCCGACGATAATGCAGCACCACAGAGACGCGTTTCTGAGGATAGTTGGTTTTGGGCCCCAAGAACAAAATGCAAGAGAGCTAGTGGCGGCGTTGGGATTGGAAGACAGAGTACAATTTGCAGGGCCAGTGAGTAATAAGGAACTTCCAGAGTTTTACAGGGAGGCGGCCGTTTTCGTTGCCCCTTTTGTTGAGGCTGCTAATGGAGATCAAGAAGGCCTTGGGCTGGTTTTGGTTGAGGCAATTGGCTGCGGTTGCCCCACTGTGGTCTCTGATATACCTGCTGCTAGGGATGTCATAGATGGGTTGGATGGTGTGATCACCGTTCCGCAAAAAAATTCAGATGCCATAGCACTTGCCGTCTCTGAGATTCTTGGTGATTTGACTGACTTCGAAGAGGGGGCCAGAGAGTCCGGTTCGCGGATAAAGGAGCGTTTCGATTGGGAAGCGGTGGCAGGGCGTTACGAGGATATTTTATTGGAGCTCTTAGAAGGTGATTGTAGCAGGTGAATAGACCAGTTGGGGTATGGTTCCCGACCATCCGGGCCGGAACGGGGGTTGATCGATTTACGGTGTCGTTGGTTGAAAGGCTTCGTTCTTTAGGTGTTCGCGCCGAGATCACCTGGCTGCCCCCTCACGCTGAGTATCTGCCATGGACAGTTGAAGCTCCGGCGCCGCCAGAGTGGGCAACCGTTACGCATATCAACTCCTGGTTGCACAAGCGGTTCTACGATACGAGTCTGCCAACGTTGGTAACTCTGCATTCTTGTGTGCATGATTCGAACCTCATGCCGTACAAGTCGGTTGCTCAGAGAGCTTATCATCGACTTTGGGTTTTCCAGCGGGAGAAGCAGGCAATCCAAAGGGCTTCAAAGATAACGGCTGTAAGTGCCTATACAGCTAATTCCGCGAGAACATGTTTCGGCAGCACCAAGATTGAAGTCATTCCGAACTGGGTGGATACCGACCGATTCTTTCCTTCCGATGACGCTTTTAAACGTCGGCCCTTCCGGCTCCTTTTTGTTGGTAACTTAAGCAGACGAAAAGGGGCCGATCTTCTGCCTCACATCATGCGTCGGTTGGGTGCTGGCTTTGAGTTGCGATATACGGGTACGCCGGACTGGTTTCATGTAAAAGATGATATTCCTGAAAACATGATAGCGCTCGGTTACATCAACAATGAAGAAGAGGTTGCTGCGCTTTATCGCAACTCTGACGCCCTGCTATTTCCTTCGCGCCTTGAAGGGTTACCGCTTTCCGTGCTGGAGGCGATGGCGTCGGGTTTGCCAGTTGTGTGCTCCAATTCCTCCTCACTGCCGGAAGTCGTAGTGCAGGACGTCACAGGCGAACTTTGTAGACAGGACGAAATTCAGGATTTTGTGTCAGCTGTAATGAAACTGGCCGATACGCCAAACTTGCATAGTGAGATGAGCAAAGCTGCGGCATCACGAGCAAGAACTCTTTTCAATGCAAAGGTTGTCGTAGGAAAGTATCTTGAAATTTATCGGGAATTAACAATGGGGCGCGCATGAATAGTGTTAAAGCAAGGCTGAAAGTGAATGAGATTTGAGGCTAAGGAACAGGTCGGTACTGTTATCATCTGCCACACGCCACTTCACTGTCTGCTGGCTGCCTTTATCTGTGTGCCTAACCCGACCAATCGGCTTTTCTTTATATCTGATGCCAACATTGATTATGAATTCTTGCGCAGAATCGCTAGTGACATCTCGGCCCGGCTGGTGGTGCTGCCCGGATCTCAAGGCTGTAGAAATATAGCGTCGAGGCTGCTCAGGAGGCGTGCAAACTTAAAGTTTTTAAAGCGTGCGCAAATCGCAAGCGGCAATGAACGTCTTCTGATCTTCAACGATGTCGCAGTTGAAGATCAATTTGCAATCCACGTTGTAAGTCGTAATGGATCACCAATTTGGCTAGGTGAGGACGGTGTTGCAATCTATGACGTCGGAGGAGAATTTCGGTCATCGAAAGTGGATACTTGGTTAGGAAAGTTGCTCTATGGCACCTGGTGGAGTCCAAAGAGAAAGATTGGTGCGGACTCTCGCATTCATAAAGTGTTTGCTGCTTGCCCTTCTTTGGTAACGGCTGAGGTCGCCAAGGGAAAGGATTTGCAACAGCTTGTTCTGGGGAATGGGTCAGGTCTAGCTTCTCAGTTGGGTTTCCTCAACCCTGAAGGTCCTCGGAGCAACAGGGTAGCTCTGGTGATTCTTCCAGTAATCACAGCTGAGAATATAAGCATAATGAAGTTCCTGCTTCGTCAATTACTCTCAGATGGATTTAAGGTGGTGCTTAAGTTCCACCCCAGAGAACGTCGACAGGATAAATATATGAGCGAATTAGATTTTGGGAATTTGTATGGAATATTGCCCGATAATATTCCGTGTGAACTAGCTTTTTTTTCAGGGATAATGTTTAAGTTGGTCATTGGTTTTAGAAGTTCGGCCCTTCACCTGATCAAAGCGTTCTTTCCTGAAATTGATGTAAGATTCTGGGAATCAAGCCATGGTGCTGGCTCCTCCTCATGGAGAAGATTCTATAAACAGGTTGAGGTATCTGAGTATCTCTAGAAAGGAGATCTCGTTGGTGTTTGCTGACGATGCAGAGAAAGCTATGAGGGATACATGAGGATTAATGCCCAAGCGATTAATGTTTTTATACGTGGCCTCACGCTTGGTGTTCGGTTTTCTTTAATACTATTTTTGTCAATATATCTAACCCCCTCAGAGCTTGGGTTATTTGGGTTAATTTCGGTTTCTGTAATATACTCTTTATATTTTGTTGGGTTAGACTTCTACACTTTTAGTTTGCGGTTCCTTGTCGGAAAACCTATTGAACTTTGGCCAAGATACCTTTTTTCTGAGGGTATCCTATTCCTTTCGCTTTACTTGATCTTTCTGCCCGCTCTACTTTTAGTTTTCCATTTTGGGCTTCTCCCATGGTGGACTTCGGGATTCGTAGCCCTGCTAATTGTTCTCGAACATATAAGCCAAGAGGTTTCACGGTTGGCGATTGCTGCGGGACGGCCAGTATTCTCAAGCATATTAACTTTCACCCGGCAAGCAAGTTGGGTTCTTTTTATTATTCCACTAATGTCTATTTTTCCCGGTTTTAGAACCCTTGAAGCTGTATTGAGTTTTTGGGTTTTTGGATCATCTTTAAGTGTGTGTTTGTGTGCATTTTATTTATGGTCGATGAATTGGCGAGGCTCCCTAAGCAACTTCAATTTTGGATGGATTAAAAAGGGTGTGGTTGTAGCCATACCGTTGCTATTGGCCTCTTTAGCGCTACGAGGAGTTACAACTTTTGATCGATATTTTTTTGAGGCATTTAATAGTAAAGATTTGCTCGGAGCTTACAGCCTCTATATCGGTATGGCCGGAGCGATGTTGACTTTCCTGGATGCTGGCGTTTTTGCTTTTCTCTATCCAAAGCTGATTGCTCAGTCTAAAGATTCAAGTTGGTCTGGATTCCGGAAAACATTGAATTTGCTTCGGCAACAAACGGTAATGTTCTCAGTGCTAATGTTTTTCGGTGCTTCGGCTTTGGGACCATTGATTTTTTATTTTCTTCCTTATCCGATATATTTTGAAAATTGGCCTCTCTTTATTTTTGTTTTGATTGGTGTTCTTTTTTCAATATTCGGAATGATGCCACATTATGCGCTTTACGCTCTGTCAGAGGACCGGGTTATTGTCTGTTCCAACGTTTTCGGATTTCTGGTTTTTGTTATTTTGGCTCTCACTCTGAAAGATGTAACCCCATATTGGTCAGTTGTTCTTGCCGTTATCCTGTCTGCACTTGGGATTTGGCTTTCAAAGGAGGTCGGTCTGAGACTTGTGCTTCGGAAAGTGAGCACTTGTTGATCGTTTTGTGAACATTGGTAGGCGGGCCTCTTCGCTTATTAGACCACTACCTCCTCCCCCAACTCCGGCACCTCAACATCCCACCCAAACCTTTCCCGAATACGCTTGCGCATAACATCGCTGGCCACCATCTCTCCATGCGTTACATACACCTTCTCGGGCTTCAGGGTGCCCTGCTCCAGCCAGGCAAGGATTTCATTGTAATCCCCATGGGCGGAAAGGGAGTCGAGATTGTGGATTTCAGCCTTCACCGGCCAGTAGTCGCCATGGATTTTCACGGATTCTGCGCCATTCACCAGCGCATCGCCACGGGTTCCGGGGGCCTGGAAGCCAGCAAACACGATGCTGTTGCGTGGGTTGGGTAGCAGGGTTTTCAGGTGGTGCAGTACCCGCCCGCCACTGGCCATGCCGCTGGCAGAAATAATCACGCAGGGGTAACGCACGGCATCGAGCTCGATGGATTCTTCCACCGTGCGAACAAACTCTGTTTTGTCGTCGATCAGTTCGCATTGCGCGGCGTTGAGTTTGTGTTCCTTGTGGTGTTTGCAGAAGATCTCCGTCGCCTTGATCGCCATGGGGCTGTTGAGGAACACCGGCAGTTTCGGGATTCTGCCTTCGCCCATGATCTTGTGAATCACATACAGCAGCATCTGGGCGCGGCCCACCGCAAAGGCAGGCAGAAGGACGATGCCGCCGCGGCCGGCTGTTCGCGTGATGATGCTGGCCAGTTCGGCCTCGGGGTCTATATCACTGTGGGCCCGGTCGCCGTAGGTGGATTCGCATATCAGTACATCGGCTTTCTGAAGGGGTTCGGGAGGCCGCATGATGATGTCGTTCTGTCGCCCGACATCGCCACTGAAGACGACCGTTCGGGCGCTTTCTCGGTGGTGGACATGCACGCAGGACGAGCCGAGGATGTGTCCTGCTGGTGTAAAGGTTACCTGGAAGCCTTTCACGGGCTCGAAAGTCTCGTGGTAATGCAGGGACTCGAAGTGTTTCAGTGCTTCCCGGGCGTCTTTTTCGGTGAAGAGAGGCTCGGGTTTCTCATGCTTGGAGAACTTTTTTCGGAACGCATACTTGGCGTCCTCTTCCTGGAGGAAACCGGCATCCGGCAGCAGTACCCCGCACAACTCATGGGTTGCTTTGGTGCAATAGATCCTGCCCTTGAATCCGTTCTTAACCAGCGCTGGCAGATAACCCGAGTGGTCGATGTGGGCGTGCGTCAGAACCACCGCATCAATCGTTGCAGGATCCACCGGAAACTTCGCCCAGTTCCGCTTCCGCAGGGTCTTTACGCCCTGATACATGCCACAGTCTACGAGCAGCCGATGTTTGTCATCGGAAAGCAGGTAGCGCGAGCCGGTAACCGTTCCGGTTCCGCCAAGGAAGCGAAGATACATGGTGCCATTCCTCTCGCAGTTCGTGTGCTGAATGCTACTATGACTTATCATAGTTGATAACGTTTTGATCTGAAGCAGGAAACGCATCTTATGGATTTCGCCTCGATTCTCCCCGACGTCATAAAGGTTGCTGATGAGGCCAGCGAGCGAGTCCTGCAAATTTATCAGACTGATTTCAAAGTGAGTTACAAAGAAGATCAGTCGCCCATCACAGCCGCCGACACCGCAGCGCACGACATTATTGTTCGCGGTCTCCGAGGCATCAGTCGAGACATTCCCATTCTGTCGGAGGAGGGCAGGGAAATTCCCTGGGAGGATCGAAAACACTGGAGCCGCTTCTGGTTGGTGGATCCCATCGACGGCACCAAGGATTTTACGCAGCGAACCGGCGAATTCACGGTCAACATCGCTTTGATCGAGGATGGGGAGCCTGTGCTGGGGGTGGTAACCGCGCCTGCCTTGAAAGAGGCGTTCTGGGGCGCAAAGGGTGAGGGTGCCTACCTACGGGATCGAACTGGGCGCGCACACCGAATTCAGGTTGCAGAACCAAAGCGTTTGAAGCGGGTAGTGGCCAGCAAGAATCATCTAAATGCGGAGACGAGAGAATTTATCGAAAAACTGGGTGAGCACCAGCTTGTCCAGGCTGGCAGTTCCCTTAAATTCTGCCGAATTGCCCAAGGGCACGCGGATATTTATCCAAGGCTCGGCCCAACCTCAGAATGGGATACCGGGGCGGCTCATGCCGTGTTGCTGGCAGCCGGGGGCAACGTAAGAAAGCTGGACGGCACGCCCTTGCTTTATGGCAAAGAACATCCCTTGAATCCCTATTTCGTTGCTGCCGGGGATTGGTATTTTTAAGAATCAAAATGAAGGTTGAATTTCGTAAACGCAACGTTTCACTGGCTCCTCATCTGGTATACTTCGCGAAGTTTTTTGGCGGATTTCAACGTGTATGGCAGCGGTGCTTCGGTTCTTCGACATTACATTGTCTCTGGTGGGCTTGATTGTCCTCTTTCCAGCTTTTTTGATCCTGCTTTTTATCGGCTTTATCGACACCGGCTCCCCACTGTTCCGTCAGACAAGAGTGGGTCGGAAGCGAAAGCCGTTTGTCCTTACCAAATTCCGCACCATGAAGGCGGGAACAGACTCGGTCGCCACGCATCTGGTGGATGCTGGCGCCATAACGCCGTTTGGTCGTTTTCTGCGAGCATCGAAGCTTGATGAGTTGCCTCAGCTCTGGAACGTGCTCAAAGGTGATATGAGCCTGGTTGGGCCCCGCCCATGCCTGCCGATTCAGCAGGAGTTGATCGCCGAGAGAGACAGCCTCGGTGTGTTTGAGGCGCGCCCTGGAATCACAGGCCTGGCGCAGATCCAGGGAATTGATATGTCAACACCGGCCCTTCTTGCCAAAACGGATCATCAAATGTTGAATGACTTGGGTTGCCGACAATACTTCAGGTTGATCCTGTTCACCGCGCTTGGAAAGGGTGCAGGTGACAGAGTAATGCATTGATACGGATATTTGCCCGTGTATGAGGGATTATGAGCCAGATTTTCAATTTCTTTAAGCACCGCCTGTTCGAATTGCCTCGGCCTCAGAAGCGGCTCGTCTCGCTCGTGGCCGACACCATATTCATCGTTGCCGCGCTATGGGCAGCCTACGCACTGCGGTATGAAAATTACTCCTGGCTGCCCAACCACAAGCAACAGCTGGTGTTTGCGGGCACCGTGCTGACCTCCCTGTTCGTATTCGCGCGGCTTGGACTGTACCGGGCTGTAATCCGATATATCAGCGAGAAAGCACTGATGGTCATGATGACCGGAGTGGCAATCTCCGGTATTTCACTGATCATCTACGGCTATCTGTTCCAGGCAGTTGTTCCCCGTTCCGTGCCAGTTATCTACGGTGCTTTTGTGTTCATGTTGGTTGCCGGGACCCGTTTTGCGTTTCGGGGGCTCATCAACCGGCCTCGGGAAAAAGCGAAGGGCAGGGTACTTATTGTTGGCACCGGGCCAAAGGCCATGCAACTTGCATCGGCTCTTATCCAAGGCACCGAGTACCGACCAATGGGTTTTGTTTCCTTCGACGGAAGCAAGCACAAATCCTTGATCGCGGGTATGCAGGTGTATGGCGTCACGCATATTCAGCGGGCCGTCCGCGAACAGGGCATCCAGAGAATCTTTCTGGCACTGGAAGATGACGGACGAGTAGACCGGAAAAGCCTGATCAGGCGTCTCGAGGAACTCGCTGTGCCAGTACAGACGGTTCCGTCCATGTCTGAACTGGTTGCAGGCCAGGCCCGCATTAATGACATCCGCGACCTGGACGTGGAAGACCTCTTGGGGCGGGATTCCGTGCAACCCAATGTCGCCATTGTGGCTGAAAGCCTCTATCAGAAGGTTGTTATGGTAACCGGCGCTGGCGGCTCCATCGGCTCCGAGTTGTGCCGTCAGATCGTGCGCCACAAACCCAAGGCCCTGGTGCTCTTCGAGCAGAGTGAATTCGGCCTCTACGACATTGAGCGAGAACTGCGCAACATCAACCAGATAGAGAATCTGGGTGTGGGCGTTTATCCGGTGCTGGGCAGCGTTTGCCATCATCGACGCTGCGAGCGCGTAATGCGGGCCTTCGGCGTACAAGTGGTTTACCACGCCGCCGCTTACAAGCACGTGCCGCTCGTTGAGCACAATGTGATTGAAGGCGTGCAGAACAATCTGTTTGGCACCTGGCACGCGGCAGAGGCGGCCATTGAGGCCGGCGTAGAGCGGTTCGTGCTGATCTCCACCGACAAGGCGGTACGGCCGACCAACGTCATGGGCGCAACCAAGCGCCTGGCCGAACTGGTCCTCCAGGGCCTGTCCAGCCGCCAGACAGAAACCATTTTTTCCATGGTGCGATTCGGCAACGTGCTGGGCTCTTCCGGCTCGGTTGTGCCCCTCTTCCGTGACCAGATTCGCGATGGCGGCCCGGTAACCGTGACCCATCCAGACATCACCCGCTATTTCATGACCATCCCGGAAGCCAGCCAACTGGTTCTTCAGGCCGGAGCCATGGGCCGGGGCGGGGAAGTGTTTGTTCTGGATATGGGGGAACCCGTCAAGATCGCCGATCTGGCCAGAAAGATGATCCGCCTGATGGGCCTCAGTGAAAAGACCGACGAACATCCGGAAGGGGATGTCAGGGTTGTCTACACGGGGTTGCGGCCCGGAGAAAAGCTCTTCGAGGAGTTGCTGATTGGCGATGATCCGCAAGGTACGCCGCATCCGCGGATTATGATGGCGCATGAGATGGCGTTGTCATGGCAGGATGTCGAAAAACTTCTGTCACGCCTTGATGCTGCAAGTCGCTCCTTCGACTGCGCCCGAATCATTGAGACCCTTAAGGATGCGTCGATAGGGTATTCCTCGCATGAACGAATCGAAGACTGGGTATGGTGTGAAAGCGACGGGGAAGTGTTTGATTCCGGCTCAAGGGGTGCCGCTCCCAGTAACGTTCGGTTTCTCTATTAATCAAAAGAGAACCGGAGCCGCAGGCAAAAAGCTCAACGGCTGTGCTAAACTCCGCGCCTTTTCATGAAACGGTCATTTACTTGAATGTTTACAACGGATTTTTCAGGGAACCAATATTTGGCCGGAGCAAATCGAGGTCTTGAATGAGGGCTTTGATCGTCTTCGGCACGCGGCCGGAAGCAATCAAGATGGCGCCGTTAGTGCAAGCCATCTATGAGGATGACTGCATTGACGGAAAAGTCTGTGTCACGGGTCAGCACCGGGAAATGTTGGATCAAGTTCTGGATTTATTTGAGATCCGACCGGATTACGACTTAAACGTCATGCAGCCTGGCCAGAGTCTTTCCGACCTGACGGCCTCTATTCTCACTAAACTCGATCCCGTGCTTCGGGAAGATCAGCCAGATATTGTACTTGTTCATGGCGATACAACGACTACCCTTGCGGCGTCGCTCGCCGCTTACTATCAGCGCATTCCAGTCGGTCACATTGAGGCCGGTCTAAGAACCGGTAACGTATTCTCACCCTGGCCTGAGGAGGCGAACCGGCGTCTCACTGCGGCCTTGGCTACTTTGCATTTCGCGCCCACGAATACAGCAAGGCAGAATCTTCTTGCTGAGAATATTCCGACAGAGCAAATTCTTGTAACTGGCAACACGGTGATTGATGCCCTGCAGGATATTTCCCAGCGCCTCTCGCTTGATGCGGAGCTGAGAGCAAATCTTGCCCATCGTTTTCCAATGCTGCGTGATGAGGCGAGTTTGGTGCTCATTACTGGCCATCGCCGAGAGAGCTTTGGTGGCGGCTTTGATCGAATTTGCAATGCGGTTTTGCGAGTTGCGAGAGCCAGGCCGGATGTGGACTTCCTTTACCCAGTGCATTTGAACCCCAACGTGCTGGAGCCGGTGCACAGATTGTTAAAAGGGCAGTCGAACGTTCACCTAATCGAGCCAACGGATTATCTGCCATTCGTCTATTTGATGAACCGCTCTTCAATCGTTCTCACCGATTCCGGGGGAATACAAGAAGAAGCGCCTTCTCTGGGTAAGCCTGTTCTGGTTATGCGAGACACGACTGAACGACCGGAGGCTGTGAGCTCAGGAACAGTCCGTCTCGTTGGAACTGATGAAGCCCGAATCGAGGCAGAGCTTAGGATGCTTCTCTCGGATCAACAAGCTTATGAAGCCATGGCGAAAGCTCAGAATCCTTATGGCGACGGCCAAGCATGTGCCCGCATCGTCACCAGTCTCAAAACCTTTTTAAAGAGCCAGAGATGAGTTTTGAAAATATAGTTGTCGTCGGTCTTGGGTACATCGGGTTGCCAACCGCGGCCGTTTTTGCCTCACGGAAGAAGCGTGTGCTCGGCGTGGATATCAATGTCAAGGCAGTTAATCTGATCAATCAGGGCGAGGTTCATATAGTCGAGCCCGATCTCGACATGTTGGTGCATGCGGCGGTTTCAGAGGGATATCTTCGAGCCTCAACCTCTCCTGAGCCGGCGGACGCGTTCCTAATTGCGGTACCAACGCCGTTCAAGAAAGGGGTGGCCGGCCATGAACCGGATCTTTCCTACATTCAGGCAGCTTGCGAATCCATAGCGCCCGTCTTGGAGAAAGGGAACCTTGTGGTTCTGGAGTCTACCTCGCCAGTGGGTGCCACAGAACAAATGGCCGACTGGCTAGCCGACGCTCGTCCGGATCTGAGTTTTCCGCAGAGCGTTGGAAGCGCCTCGGATATTCGGATCGCCCACTGCCCGGAGCGCGTTTTGCCTGGTCACATCCTCCGCGAGTTGGTGCATAACGACAGGGTTATTGGCGGTATGACCCCGGATTGTTCCCGGGCAGCCGTAGAGCTGTACGGATCGTTTGTTGAAGGTGAGTGTATTTTGACCAACGCACGCACCGCAGAGATGTGTAAACTGACTGAAAACAGTTTCAGGGACGTGAATATTGCTTTTGCTAATGAGCTTTCCATCATCTGCGACAAACAGGGCATAGATGTTTGGGAGCTGATTAGTCTGGCTAATCGACACCCCAGAGTTAACATATTGCAGCCGGGGCCAGGAGTTGGAGGCCACTGCATAGCGGTTGATCCTTGGTTTATCGTTAGTGGCAGTCCAGAAGAAGCAAGGCTGATTCGAACGGCACGCGAGGTTAACGACGGCAAGCCAGAGTGGGTGTGTGGCAAAGTCAGGGGGCTGGCGTCGGAACTGATCGGCAGTGGCCAGGTGAGTCGTGATGAACTCTCGATCGCTTGCCTTGGGCTATCGTTCAAGCCAGATATCGATGACCTGCGAGAGAGCCCTGCTCTGCAGATTGCTCAGATGATTGCTGAAGACTTTCCTGGAAAGGTAATGGTGGTTGAGCCACATATCAATCAACTGCCTGGGGATCTGCGTCGTTTTGATGCCAGGCTGGCGTCCCTGGAAATTGCTCTTGATGCCAATATCGTGATTCTGTTAGTGGACCATAAAGAGTGGAAGCAGCTCAAAATGAGTCTGAACATGGATCAGCGCCTATTGGACACGCGCGGTGTAGTTGATCCGCGTTGACCCGCGTTGACCCGCGTGCATCATCTCGCATCAACAACTTGGAATACTCTGATCTAAAGGTAAATACTATGCTCGAAGGGAAAACCATTTTAGTGACCGGGGGCACGGGCTCATTTGGCCACACATTCATTCCGATGACGCTGGAGCGTTACAACCCGAAGAAGATTATCATCTTCTCCCGGGACGAGATGAAACAGTGGGAGATGGCTAAAAAGTTTCAGGGCGACCCGCGCGTGCGGTTCTTCATTGGCGACGTTCGCGATAAAGATCGCCTTTACCGCGCCTTGGATGGCGTAGATTACGTAGTCCACGCTGCTGCCACGAAAATCGTGCCCACTGCTGAGTACAACCCGTTTGAGTGCATCAAAACCAATGTAGACGGCGCAATGAACCTGATCGATGCCTGTATCGACAAAGGGGTCAAGCGTGTGGTTGCACTTTCTACAGATAAAGCCAGCAGCCCCATCAACCTTTACGGTGCCACCAAGCTGGCCTCCGACAAGTTGTTCGTAGCCAGTAATTCCTATGCTGGCGGCCATGACACCCGCTTTGCCGTTGTACGTTACGGCAACGTGATGGGCTCCCGTGGCTCGGTAATTCCGTTCTTCATGTCCATCAAGGACCAAGGCACCCTGCCAATAACAGACCCCCGGATGACTCGCTTCATGATTTCCCTGGAAGAAGGCGTAGAGCTTGTATGGCATGCCTTTGACGACATGGAAGGTGGTGAGATTTATGTAAAGAAGATTCCTTCAATGAAGGTGACGGATCTGGCTCGCGTAGTGGCACCGGAAGCGAAGCAGGAAGTAATTGGTATTCGGCCTGGCGAGAAGCTGCACGAGCAGATGATCAGCTCTGAAGACGCCTATTACACCTACGAGTACCCTGAGCACTTCAAAATTCTTCCCACCATCAATGAATGGGCTCGCTGTCCCAAGCGTATCAAGGACGGTAAGAAAGTGCCGGATGGTTTTGTCTACTCCAGCGATAACAACAGCGAGTGGATGACGGACGAGCAGTTGCAGGCCTGGATTGAAGCCAACCGGGAAAAAATCGGGAGCATTTAACGCCATGATTCCCTACGGGCGACAAGACATCAGACAAGCAGACATTGATGCGGTAACAGCCGTTCTGCAATCGGACTACTTGACGCAGGGGCCGGTCGTGCCGCGTTTTGAGCAGGCAGTGGCCAGCCACGTGGGCGCAGGGTACGCGCTGGCAATGAATAGCGCCACCTCTGCGCTGCATGTGGCCTGTGCGGCTTTGGGCCTAGGTCCCGGTGACCGGCTGTGGACCTCACCGGTCACGTTTGTGGCCTCTGCCAACTGTGCTCTGTACTGCGGCGCTACCGTGGATTTTGTGGACATAAACCCGAAAACCTACAATCTATGCCCGAAAGCGCTGGCGGCCAAGCTGGAAGAAGCCGAGCAGGAAGGTACTCTTCCGAAAGTCGTAGTGCCGGTGCATTTGTGCGGCCAGCCCTGTGACATGGCCGAGATTCACGCGCTGGCGCAGCGGTACGGTTTTCGTGTGATCGAAGACGCCTCCCACGCCATCGGAGGCAAGTATCAGGACGAGTTCGTGGGCAATGGCCGCTATAGCGATATCACGGTGTTCAGTTTTCACCCGGTCAAGATCATCACCACCGCCGAAGGCGGCATGGCGTTGACCAACAGCAAAGAGTTGGCCGAGCGCATGGAGCTGCTGCGCAGCCACGGCATTACTCGCGATCCGGCAAAAATGACCCATGAGCCCGACGGCCCCTGGTACTACCAGCAGGTTGATCTTGGCTTTAATTACCGTATGACAGAGCTTCAAGCCGCATTGGGGCTTTCACAACTGGAGCGCCTCGATGACTTTGTCGCCCGGCGCCACGAGCTTGCCCGTCGCTATGACGATCTGCTCGCTAACCGGCCTGTGGTCACTCCCTGGCAATTGCCAGATACCTATTCTGGGCTGCACCTGTATGTGATTCGGCTGGATCTGAGCCGCATCAATCGGAGCCATCGCCAGGTGTTCGAATCGCTTCGCGAGCTGGGCATTGGTGTTAACTTGCATTACATTCCGGTGCATACCCAGCCGTATTACCAGAATCTGGGTTTCCAGCCGGGCGACTTCCCGGAGTCAGAAGCCTATTACCGGGAGGCCATCAGCCTGCCCATGTATTCAGGCCTGACAGACGCTCAGCAGGACGAGGTGGTTGCCGCGTTGGACAAGGCGCTGGGGCTGTAATGCCATGAACCCCATGAACGTCGCGATTATACCGGCCCGAGGGGGCAGCAAGCGCATTCCCCGCAAGAACATCAAAGCGTTCTGCGGCAAACCGATGATTGCCTGGTCGATTGAAGCGGCGCTTGCTTCGGGTTGTTTTGACCGGGTGCTGGTGTCGACAGACGATCAGGAGATCGCGGATGTCGCCCAGCAAGCCGGCGCTGAGGTGCCGTTTTTGCGCCCGGCAGCGCTCTCGGACGACTACACCGGCACCGTGCCTGTGATTCGTCATGCGGTGGAGTTTCTGGAGAACCGCCATCAACCGGTGGCGTTGGCCTGCTGTATATACGCCACCGCGCCGTTTGTGCAGGCCGCCGATTTGAGGGCCGGCCTGGAAAAAATTCAGGAACCCGGTACGCAGTATGCGTTCTCCGTTACCTCGTTTCCATTTCCCGTCCAGCGGGCGCTGCGCATCAGCGAACAGGGTGGTGTAGAGATGCTGTATCCAGAACACCTGAACGCCCGTTCCCAGGATCTGGAAGAGGCCTGGCATGACGCCGGCCAGTTCTATTGGGGCCAGGCATCCGCCTGGCTCAACGGTGAGGCGATTTTCGCGCCGCACTCCCGGCCGGTGATTCTGCCGCGCCATCGGGTGCAGGATGTGGATACACCTGAAGACTGGGAGCGGGCGGAATGGCTGTTCAAGGCCATGGTGTCCGCGAACGCCGGCGCGGTATGAACATTCTGGTCAGGGGGGATGCGTCGACAGACATTGGCACCGGCCATGTAATGCGGTGCCTCACCCTGGCAGATGCCTTAACGGCAGCGGGCCATGCGGTGCGGTTCATTACGCGGTTGCACCCGGGGCATTTGGCCGATGCCATCCGCGGCCGGGGTTACTCGGTTGATGAGCTGCCAGCGCGCAACGAACCAGACCTGACCGGTTATGCGCGCTGGCTGGGCACCACCGAGGCACAGGATGCCGACGACTGCGTGGCATTGATTGACGAATACCGCCCTGATTGGCTGGTGGTTGACCATTACGCGTTGGGGCGGGCCTGGGAGGACCGGTTCCGCAGTGAAACCATCCGGATTCTGGCCATGGATGACCTGGCTGAGCGGCCCCACAGCTGCGATCTGCTTCTCGACCAGACCTGGGGCCGAGCCGCTGCGGACTATCAAAGCCTGATTCCAGCCGGTTGCCAGGCCCTGTGCGGTTCCGATTACGCACTGCTGAGGCCGGAATTCGCCGCCCGGCGGGACCACAGCCTGCGGCGCAGGCGTGAGGGTGCCGTTCGGTCCATTCTGGTCACCATGGGCGGCGTGGACAAAGACAACGCCACTGGGCAGATTCTGTCAGCGCTGACACAAGCAACGTTAGCACCGGGAACCGAGCTAACCGTGGTAATGGGAGCGTCCGCGCCCTGGCGTGACGCCGTGGCAGCAGCCGCGAAGGCCATGCCCTGGCCAACGCAGGTGGTGTCTGGCGTGTCGGATATGGCGGATCGCATGGCCAATGCGGATCTTGCCATTGGCGCGGCGGGGGCGACCTCCTGGGAGCGTTGTTGTCTCGGATTGCCAAGCGTTATGGTGGTGTTGGCAGAGAACCAGCGAACCGTCGCCACCAATCTGGAAAAAGCCGGGGCGGCGCTGTTGATCGATGAGCCGGCCAAGATCAAAACCCATCTGCCGGAATTGGTGGGGGCATTGGCTGCCAATCCAGAGCGGGTAAAGCAGATGGCCGGCCAGGCGGCTGCAATTGTCGACGGCCGCGGGGTTGAACGGGTGGTTGCCGCCATTGCGACCATGACCGAAGGGAAGAGGGTATTCTGATATGGCAGCGTCTGTCGGTAACCTCCGTGCCATGACGGCCAATGACCTGGTGCCCGTACTGGCGTGGCGGAATCACGAGTCCGTGCGCCGTTTCATGTACACCCAGCACGAGATTTCCCCGGCGGAGCACCGGCGCTGGTTCAAACGATGCGAGCAAGACAGCAACCGCCATCTGCTCATTTACGAGGAAGGCAAGCAACCGCTGGGCTTTATGAACATTACCGTGGCGGGCGACAGCCGCATTGCAGACTGGGGCTTCTACAATGCCCCGGAGGCACCAAAGGGTACCGGCGGTCGTCTTGGCCGGCTGGCGTTGCACTACAGTTTTGACACGCTTGGCTTGCACAAACTGTGCGGCCAGGCCCTGGCATACAATGAAGGGTCCATCCGGTTCCACGAGAAGCTGGGATTTACCCGTGAAGGGGTGCTGCGGCAGCAGCATTTTGATGGTAACCGGTATCATGACATTGTGTGTTTCGGGCTCTTGAAACACGAATGGGACAAGAATCGTTGAGGAGAATCTGAGATGACCAACCCAAGTATTACGATTGCGGGCCGCCGCATCGCCGTTGACGAGCCTCCTTACATTATCGCGGAGTTGTCTGCGAACCATAACGGCCGGCTGGAAACCGCTCTGCGGATTATCGAAGAGGCCAAAAAGGCCGGTGCAGACGCCGTCAAGCTGCAGACCTACACCGCCGACACCATCACCCTGAACTGCGATTCCGAAGACTTTCAGATTCGTGGTGGCCTCTGGGATGGCAAAACCCTGTACCAGCTCTACCAGGAGGCGCACATGCCCTGGGAGTGGCACAAACCGCTGTTCGAGCACGCGCGCGAGCTGGGTATCCCGATCTTCAGCTCACCGTTTGACAATACTGCAGTAGACCTGCTGGAAGACCTGAACGCGCCGGCCTATAAGATTGCTTCCTTCGAGGCCATCGACCTGCCGTTGATCCGCTACGTGGCCGGTACCGGCAAACCGATGATCATCTCAACCGGCATGACCAACGCCGAGGAGGTGGCCGAGGCCATTGAAGCCGCTCGTGAAGGGGGTTGTAAGGAGCTGGCTATTCTTCACTGTGTAAGCGGATATCCTGCACCCGCGGACGAATACAATCTGCGCACCATACCCGCAATGATTGAGCGCCATGGTCTTGTGACCGGGCTGTCTGACCACACGCTCGATAACACTACGGCGGTAACCAGCGTCGCACTCGGTGCGGCTTTGATTGAAAAGCACTTCACCCTGGACCGGAACGGAGGTGGGCCAGATGACAGTTTTTCTTTGGAACCGGCAGACCTGAAAGCCCTGTGTAAACAAACCAAGATAGCTTGGTCGGCTTTGGGAAAGGTCAAGACTGGGCGGTCTGAGAGTGAGAAGGGGAATGCGCAGTTTAGGCGGTCGCTGTATGTGTGTGAGCCGATCGCCGCAGGTGCGCCAATTACGAGGGAGAATGTTCGCAGTGTAAGGCCAGGATATGGCTTGGCTCCAAAGTTTTTGGATACTTTACTTGGCAGATTGGCGAAAAGGAGGCTGGAAGCAGGAGAGCCTCTCACTTGGGAGTCTATTAAGTGAACTTCTCAGGTGTTGATCAACCCCTTTTTGAAAGTATGCTTGCTTAAACGTTTAAAGAGCGGTAAGCGCGTTCAAGTTCTGTTTTTAATGAGCTGAATTATTTCGGAGTTTTATCCTAGATTATCTGTTTCGATAGTGTATAAGGGCCTTCGCTGGTTCTTTTTTGCACCATGAATTCGCAAAATCTGTTGATGATATACTCTAAGTTGGGTAAGGAGATTTCTTGGATTTCCCTCTCAAATTCGACTTCGGTTATTTTTATGTATCGAAATCTTGTAACGAAGATAAAGTTAGCTATTTTAAAGCTCATAGTTGCCTATTTTCCAGGCTTGGTGCGGGCAATAGAAAGTCGGGCATCTTCAGACATAAGCCACGTTAGAGTTATTGAGCATTCGTTATTGTATTCAAGGCAACCGATACACACTCTTAACTTTCTGATGGGTGAATCTGGTTACCCTCTTAAGTATTTTTGGGTGGTAATTGACCGATTTTCAAGTGAGCAAAGTGATATCTGGAAATCATTGTGTGATGAATGTTCGCTGGTGCATTCGAAAGAAATGCTTCTTTATATTAAACTGAAAGATTGTTTGAATAGGAAGGTTTCCTTTGATGTAAATTGCAACTTGTTGATTGAACAATATTTATCGCTTAAAAACGATGATGTGTATAGATCGAACAAGATCGTCGGCTTGCTATCTACCGTAGTTTTGCTTAACGCACCATTAAATGATGTCGAAGAAATGCTTGGACTTTTTGGTGGTTCCATCAAAAATTTGACTGAGTTTCAGAAGCTGAAGTTCCTTTCTCGTTTTAGAGATATTGACTTCCCGATGTTTGAAAGTTGGTATCAGAAATTAAAAAGAGACTTCTCCCATGCTGGCCTTATTAAAGTCGCTTTGATCAGAGCTAGCTTGGCCCCCTGCCAAGCCGATATTTATCGGGAGCTCGAAGATGGTTTCTTATCGTTGCCTCACTCAATCTCTCATATATATCGGAAGGAGCTGAAGCCAGGTTTTGATGCCCTATCGGATGAAAAAAACTATATTAATGCAAAGTTTGATCAAAAAAAAATAAGAAAAGTTCAAAAAATAGTAGTGGATCGACTCCGCAGTCGTTCTCCACTTTCATACATAAGGCTTGGTGATGGCGAATGTTATGGCTTTGTCGATTATCAGAATGTTGATGAGAGAGGAGAGGTGCGTCAGGAAAAGCACTGGTGGGGGACTGAGCTTGATGCTCCGATTCGAAGTAAACTCAAAGAGGAATTCCTGAGCGCTGTTAAAAAATCCGATATTCTCGGGGTTCCAACTGTGTTAAGACTGATAAAAGATTTCAATATTGAATTCAAGGGCGAATATCCAACTAACTCCCTGTTGGCAAGGCTGGTTTGCGTAATGAAATCGGTCGGGCCTTTTCTGCCCAATAAAATTGTTGTAGAGGATCAGAGTAATCTTTATCTCTTTAATGATACGTTCATGGAGCATCTCTTTCGTAGCGCAGATAAAATTGTTGTAATTTCAGGTATAAAGTCTGAATTTGTTCGTCGTTGGGCATCCAATGATCCTAAGTTGATTTGCGTAGAGATACCGACACATAGGTTGCTGCGTGATGGAGTTATTGGTAGTAATATTGACGGAATACTACCCTTTGAGTATGAGCGATACTTTAATATCATATCGAAAAACGCTGCACCGGGAGTCTTGTTCTTGGTTTCGGCTGGCTTTATCGGTAAATCTTTTGTTTCAAAAGCGGCGGAGCATGGGGCAGTTGCCCTCGATATCGGCCAGGCTTTAGCAACGGAAATTGGATCTAGGTGGGGTCGCGCATGAATTTCGTTTGCTCTCTTCGGCTGCTTTTAAAGGGTCTGAACCGTAATTTCAAAATTATTAACTTTGGTGATGTTCCTGATGTCTATAAGGTACATGATGTTATGGAGCGCTATTCATATGCGCAGCCCAGAAGTCGCGGAGTTCTTCGGTCATTTAAAGAGTTGAGTAGAATTTTTTTGAAACCCACAGTGAAAGTTTATACCGTCCCGAATGTGCCAGTGATTTATTGTGGCGGCTCTAAGAATAATGAGCGTGAGTTCTCCTTCTTTTCTAAAATGTGCTCAAAAAAAATTCAAATGGTTGGCTATGCCAGAGATGCCAACTTGTCATTTGTGTCAGCTAAGGAGTTGAGGAAAACGTTTATTGAGAATGTTTTTTCTTTTTCTGCTTTGTTCGTCTGCTTTTTCTATCTTTTTAAGATTAAGCTGAATCCGATATCTTTTAAATATTTGTCAACATTCGGAAAAGTTTACCTTCAGACATTTATAAGCTTTTATCGCTTAAAGAGCCTTCCTAGAGTATTGGTTGTCGCCAACGACCATACTGACTTCCCGGTTGCTGCATCCATGGTCATGCAGTATTTCGGCGTGCCAGTTATTTATGTTCAGCATGCTGAGGTGTCGCCGAGTTTTCCACCTCTGGATTTTAGCGTGTCAGTATTGCGAAATGAAAAATCTTTACAAGTCTACAAACGCTGTGGAGACGTCCTTGGTGACACTTTCGTTATCCCCCGCCAAGAAAAGGTGGCTGGATTTACAAGATTGATAGAGTCCCAGTCGGGTCAAACCCATATCGTTGTGTACTTGAGTTCGGTGTATCAGGAGGACGCATTGAAGCGTTGCATTGAAGCGTTGCAAGAGAATGCAAATGTGCTCGGTGTCAGTGTTAAACCTCATCCGAGAGCAAACCATGAGTTTCTTAATTCTATACGGGATGTTCGCGTTTACGATACTATTCCGAGCGACGATCATGTCGCGGTAGTGCCAAACTCATCGGTGCTTATCGAGTTGCTTGAAACAGGCATTCCGGTTTTTCAGCTTTTTAATCTGGATAATGTTGATCGTGATTATTATGGCTTTGTCAGGGAAGGCATCGCCCCAGAAATCTCCGTGGAAGATCTGCGAAAGCCGTTTTGGGTGTCTAGATTTTATGATGAGCAGTGGGTATCCAGATTCGCAGCCTACAGCCCTGCGGTCGATGACTCCTGGCGCGCTGCCGTTCCTGCGCTGATGGCCAGGATGGAAGCCATTTTACGCCCCGTTGAATGACAGTAGGTGCTCTTTGTTCTCTTCGCTTCTGAAGTATCTGTGGGTCAGGTTGCCGTCCATGCGAGGTTTGTTTTTCAAGCCCCGCGCTCAAACCTATCTGTTCCTGCCGATTAACGGGGCAGGTTTAGGCCACCTCACCCGGTCGCTCGCCATTGCCCGCAGATTGAAGAAAGACCAGCCCGATGCCGAGATTGTTTTTTTAACTACAAGCATCGGAGTGACTCTGATACACCGGGAGGGCTTCGCCTGCCACCACGTTACGCCTGCAGCGCTGCTCAACGCCGGCGCAATTGAGTGGAACTCGCTGTTTTTCAAATCCTTGAAGAATGTTTTGGACATTCACAAACCCCATTGCCTAGTGTTCGACGGAACCATTCCTTATCTGGGGTTGCAGCGGGTAATGCACTCTTACCGGACTATACGTTATGTCTGGATCAAGAGGGGATTGTATAAAGATGGCACTGATACAAAACGGCTGACCTCTTTGAGCAAGGGCTTTGAGGCCGTGATTTCGCCGGGGGAGCTGGGAGCTGATGTGACCGGGCCGGTTAATGGTTCAAAGATTCACGAAGTCGAGCCCATTTCGCTGCTGGACTCCTCAGACCTGCTTGAGAAAACAGTCGCGCGACAGCTTTTGCGGTTGGACTCCTCCCAGCGCTGCGCCTACGTTCAACTCGGTGCTGGTAATATCAATGGCATTGCAGATGTTCAAGACCGGATCATAGCGGTACTTAAGCGTAAGGGCATTCAGGTTGTTCTTGGGCAGTCGCCTATTGCCCTGAAGCCGAAACCCGATCTGCGTGCGGACTCCGTCATCGTTGACTACCCGAACAGCAAATATTTTGCAGCGTTTGATTTTGCGGTTCTTGCCGGAGGCTATAACTCCGTTTGCGAGGCTGTGCTTCTTGGCTTACCCGCCGTGTTTTTTCCCAACACAGAGACGGGGGCTGATGATCAACTGAAGCGCGTTCAGAATGCTCGTTTATTCGGCCGTTACGAGGTCATGGTGGAATTCAGCGAGAACGAGTTTGAGCGGGTTGTCGATAAACTCCTTGCAGAAGGGCCTTCTTCCGAAGGGCAATCAGGCCAACGAAATGGCGCTGCCTCAGCCGTAAGCCTGCTTGCGCGGGTAAGGTAAATCCAGAGTGATGATTGGCGCGCAACTATGAAGGCAGTATTCACGGATATTGGCAAAGCCATCCGCTGGTCGATCTCGCTCGGCAATAAGTTCATTCAGGTGGTTCCCTGGCTTACGCTGTTCGCGGTCATTTTCAGTGTTTTCAGCCAGTTTTTCTTGTTGATTGGCTTTTTACTGCCGCTCAAAGTGGTCCTGTTGCTGGGCAGCGACGGCGTTCCTGGTTATTTTCCCTCCGTATTTCAGCAGTTCGGCCGAAACGGGTTGGTGTTGATGCTGAGTGGCGCATCCGTTCTTTTTTACACGCTGCATTTGTTCACAGGAAAGCTGGTCGAGAAGACCGCCACTCTGGCCAGCGATCATTTGCTGGCCAGAAGCCGAAAAATGGCCATCTTCGAGAATCAACAGGACATTGCGACAAAAGGTTATCAGCGCTACAGCCAGAGCCTGGCGACCGTAACCTTCGTGAGCCTGTGTCTCGCTGTGATGCTGGTTTTCTACTGGAAACTCGCTTTGGTCATCGTGGCTTATGTGGTTATGTGTCTTTTGGCGGTGGCTGTTTTGAGTTCATTGTCAGAGTCATTTACAGCACGTTTGCCCACAAAGCTGGGTTCAATGGCGAAAACTCTGGGCGGCGTCGGTTTCCTCGCCATGTTCGCTTTCATCGTACTTGACCACTTATATGGGGCGGCGCCAGGCATCATCATTTCGGTGATTTCGTTGCTTTTAGGGCGCCAAGCGTTTGGCAGGATGGCCGGCCTGGTAAAGGATATTCAGGGCTTGTATGGCCAGCGAGCGCAGTTGGCGGCGTTGTTTTTTCATGGCCGAATTTTTCTGCAAAAGCCGAAGAGCCTCGATAAGGGCATATGGGGGCTGATAGCGCCAGAGGTTCGTGATGAATGGATCGGCAGTTTGGTCGTGGAGGCGACGGGCTTTAGTGAATCCCAGTTTCATGCGGAATGGTTTGACCTCGGTTTGCCGGATGTTCTTTGTTACAAAGTCAAAGTGACGACGGCTGACGAAGAACAGCAGCTTCTGGTTAAAGTTTTCAATACTAACCGATCTGCTTGGGCCAGACACGAGGCCACTTTGCTGACGAGTCAACCTGAATTGCCTACGGTACCCTGCATACTATTGACCGAAGTCCACGGTTTAACCTGCCATGTTTTCGACATAAAGGGACTTACGCCATGTAGCAAATCTGAGATGGCCAAAGGGCTGCCTGACTTTAGGCGCCAGCTGTGTTCCCACACGCCTGCAGAAGAGTTGACGTCAACCTATCTGCGGTCTCATCCGCAGGTATGGCAGCGCGTTGACGATCTCTTCGTGCGTCGTATGGGGCTTTTGCTGGGTGCAAAGGCGGACTTCGAACTCATAGACCGCCTTTCAGCTGTTTTGCCTGATCTCAAACACTGCTTGAAGGCGTTGCCGTTGGCTTTCAGTGCTCCGGACATCAGAGTCGGCATGTTGTGGAAAGATCGCGATCAAAACTGTTTCCTGTTGCACTGGGCCGTCTGGAATATTGAGCCCATTGGAACGAAATGGCCGCTTGGTGACGATGATGACAACCGTTTTTCCGAGTATCTGCGTGAGTTAGGTCAACACAGAGTAGGAATGGCTAATTTGGATCCACATGGTGTTCGGTTGGCTGCTATTTTTTCAGAATTTGAGTTCAGGCTTACGCGTGGGCGGTATCTGGAGGCCTATGCACTGGTTTCATCCTTATTAGCCGAGTACGAGCAAGTATCTGGCATTTGACACAATAGGTAGGTGGAGGATTTGTGGCTCAAATTGCCATGTTTGTCTGGAACGATTTTCGTAACGATGCCCGTGTTAAGAACGAGGCGCTGTCCCTGGCGTCGGCTGGCCACTCGGTGACGGTACATGCGCTGTTTACCGATGGAGTCACCCCCCACTACGAGGAAGTTGCCGCAGGGGTAGCGGTTAAACGCCACGGCCGCAAGCAGGGTATCAGGCTGGCCAAGCCCCGAGTCCACACGGCAAAGCGAAGCGGGTTTGAGCTCGGCATGTTGCTGGTCAGCCGCGTCTTGACCCACCTTGTGGTCATGGTGTCAATCGTGAAAGAACGCCCGGATGTCGTTCACGCTCACGATGTGAACGTATTACCAACAGCCTGGCTCGCTGCCCGGTTATGCGGCGCCAAACTCGTCTACGATGCCCACGAAATCAGCTCCGGCCGCGAGGGTTACCGCAAGATCGGGCGACTGGTCGCTTGGATAGAAAAGAAGATCATGCCCCGCGCGGCCGGCACCATCACCACAACGGATGCCCGCGCCAAGTTCTTCGCCCGTGCCTATGGCATTGCCCGGCCCCTGGTGCTTCAGAACCGTCCGCGTTTGGTTTCCGTACCCGGTGATGACCGCATTCGCAAAATGCTGGGGTTGTCTGCGGATCGGCCCATTGTGATTTACCAGGGTGGTCAGCAGCCGGGCAGGGGTCTTGAGCGCCTGGTGGCCTGTGCCGCCCGTGTTCCCAATGCCCACTTCGTATTCGTCGGTGGCGGCAGTTTGCATGAAGACTTGAAACAACTGGCAGAGCAGTTGTCGCTGACCGATCGGGTGTTCTTCATCCCAACCGTTCCCCTGGCGGAGCTTCCTTTTTTCACAGCCTCTGCCGATATCGGTGTTCAGCCCATTGAGAACACTTGCCTGAACCACTTCACCACGGATTCGAACAAGTTGTTCGAGTACGTGGTTGCGCGCCTGCCCGTCATTGCTTCAGATCTTCCCGAGATCGCCAGGGTGGTGCGCGCCCATGATCTCGGATTGTTGGTAAAACCCGGGGATTCCGATGCCTTGGTCGATGCTCTGAATCGCCTGGTGGATGCCCCAGAGTTACGCAGCTATTACTCCGGGCGGGCGGAGCAGGCGGCCAGCACGCTGAATTGGGAAGAACAGGAACAGTCCCTGGTTGCGATGTATGAACGCATCCTCTCTCGGACACCGGAATGACGCCTGTATCCAGTAAACTGCAGCGTCGCGTCTTGCTGCTGACGTACTATTTTCCTCCGGATCTGTCCGCAGGTTCATTCAGGGCCAGGGCGCTGGCCGATGCCCTGATGGCCGCTGACCCCGGTTTGCAGCTGGATATCATCACCACAGAGCCAAACCGCTACCAGCGTCATCGCCCATCCGCTTTGCCGGAAGACGCGCCACCTTATCACGTTATGCGTGTCCCTTTGCCCGTTAAACGCCATGGGCTGGTCGGGCAGGTGCTCTCATTCCTGGCCTTTGCCAACGGTGTCAGAAAGCAGGTCGCGGGCCATCAGTACGATCTGGTGATTGCGACCTCCTCCCGGCTGATGACCGCTTGCCTGGGTGCGTGGGTGGGTGCCAGAGCTCGTTGCCCGTTGTATCTGGATATCCGCGATATTTTTGTGGAGACTCTGGATGATGTTTTCCCCGGGCCTTTGCTTTGGCCTGTGCGCCGTTTGTTCTCACTGATGGAGCGCTGGCCGCTTCGGCGGGCGCGCCGGGTGAACCTGGTCTCGGAAGGCTTTTTGCCTTACTTCCGGAAGAGATACACGCGCCGCGATTATGCGTTGTTTACTAATGGTATTGATGATCAGTTCGTTGAGCTTGCGGGCCAATTACCACCGGCGCTGCCGTGCGAGCGCACGGGCCAGACGCCGCATCTGGTTTATGCTGGGAATATTGGGGATGGCCAGGGCCTTGAGAAAATCCTGCCGGCCCTGGCGGCTGCCCTCGGGGACCGCGCCCGAATCACGGTTATTGGGGATGGCGGTGCCAGGGGTAGGCTGCTGGCGGAATGCAAGGGGCTGGCTGTCGACGTTGCCGTGCTGGACCCCATGCCACGCAATGAGCTGTTGGCGGTGTATGAGTCTGCTGATGTCTTGTTCCTTCACCTGAACGATTACCCTGCGTTTGAGCGGGTATTGCCGTCCAAGTTGTTTGAGTACGCTGCCACAGGTAAGCCGATGTTGGCCGGCGTTGGCGGATACGCCAGAACGTTCATCGAACGGGAGTTGCCGGGCGTTGGGGTGTTTGCACCTTGTGATGTAACGGAGGGGGTTGCTGCGTTCGAGAGGCTGTCCCTTACGGTGACCGACCGCTCTGCCTTCGTGGCGCGATTCAGCCGCCGGGAAATTATGGCCAGAATGGCAGAAGATGTTCTGGATTGTCTGCCGGGATCAGAAAATGCCTGAGCGAATTCTTGTCACCGGTGCGAACGGCTTTGTCGGCAAAGCTCTTTGCCAGCATCTGGTAGCCCATGGCTACCGTGTGCGAGGGGTTGTGCGGGGCAATCAACGACCGGTGGCGGGCGTTGAGTATGCGCCCATCCATGACCTGGCATCCGTCACCCGCGCCGAATGGGCCAGTATGTTGGATGATGTGCACGTAGTAATCCACTGTGCCGCTCTCGTGCACCAGATGAACGGCGTGGCCGACCCAGACGCCTACTACCGGATCAACACAGCAGCCACGGCATTACTGGCTGAGGCCGCGGCTGATGCAGGTGTTCGCCGGTTTGTGTTTCTCAGCACAGTAAAGGTTCTCGGCGAGTTCACAGAGCCAGGCAGACCGTTCAGAGCTGATGATCCACCTAACCCTCGGTACGATTACGCCCGCTCAAAATGGTTGGCAGAACAGGCATTGACGGCGGTGGGTGATAGAACGGGCATGGAGGCTGTGATCCTTCGCCCGCCCCTTATCTATGGGCCCGGGGTTGGCGGTAATTTTGACTCCCTGATGCGGCTGGTGAAAAAAGGCGTGCCCCTGCCGCTGGGCGCAATTAGAAACAAACGAAGTCTGTTGGCCATTGGTAACCTTTTGGATGTGTGTGAGCAATGCATTCAGCGGTCCCAGCCGTTATCTGGGACGTTTTTGGTGAGTGACGGCACCGATGTGTCCACCGCCGAGCTGGTTTCAGCGCTGGCAAGGTCGCAAGGCATTCGCGTGTGGATGGTTCCGATACCGGTCACCTTGATGCGCATGGCTGGCTGGTTCCTGGGACGAAAAGAGGCAATAGACCGGCTGGTTGGTAATTTGCAGGTTGATATTCAGGCTTTATGCGATGCTTTGGAGTGGAAACCGAAGCGCACCATGGCAAATGAGCTGGATACAATCCGGGGAGATTGGGGAGATAGAGTTTAAGCAGAAATGGGATAGAACTTTGGAGAACTAGAAGAGCGTGCCTGCTTCCAGGCCCTGACCATTCCAGTTCTCGTCTCCATAAACCCTCCTTTCTGTGCAATAATTGCAGTATTAGCGTTAGCCGAACGCAAGCTTGAGGTCGTGCAGCAAATGGAAGTTTTAATAACAGGAGTCTAAGTGACAGACTATCCGATATTCCTGTCTGTGGTATGCGTCGTTCGGAACCAATCTGATCGGCTCAGGCAATTCCTGAAAGACGCGACAGAGGTGATGCAGCCTCTGGTCAGCGATTACGAAATCATCCTCATAGACAACGCCTCCGAGGATGAAAGCGTCTCAACATTGAAGGCGCTGACGGGCGTCGACGGCCTCCCAAATCTGCAGGTTTTTGCGTTAACGAAGGAAGTGGATTCTGACAGTGCCTCTTGGGTAGGCTTGGAAAACGCTCTCGGTGATTTTGTGCTGGTGTTTGATCCGAGAACCGATGACTTAGCTTTTCTCCCGGAAATGCTTGAAGAAGCTACCGCCGGGTTTGATGTTGTATTCGCCAACAACAAGAAAAAGCCCAGGCAAAGCATGGCCTACAGAGCCGCGAATGCCTCCTTTAACAGGATCTACAAGGTTTTTGGGGGCGTCGATCTGGCCAAAGAGGCTCCGCAGTATCGGCTTCTGAGCCGATCAGTCATTAACTTTATTCTGCGTCACCCGCAGCCATCAGTCACATACCGCCATCTCCCGGCTACGGGAGGCTTTTCGAAAAAGCACCTTGAATACAGTTCCGAACCGATTACCAACAATACTAAAAGGCTGTCTGACAGTTTTGAGCGGGGTATGAAATTACTCGTGTCTACGACTCGAGCGCCCATGAGGTTTGTCACGAGTCTTTCGCTGTTTGGGGCCGTGGCCAACCTTTTATATTCAGTGTATGTGTTGGCGGTAGTAATCATGAAAGACGATGTCGCCCAAGGCTGGGCAAGTATTTCACTACAGATGTCCGGAATGTTTTTTTTAATCTCCTTGGTTCTGCTTGTATTGGGTGAATACATACTGAATATGGCAAGCCTCTCGAATGAAGGTCCGCCCTATCACGTCGGGCAAGAGTTCAATAGTGCCAAAATAACTCGGAAAGATAAGCTGAATATCGAGGAAGTTTCTGTATCGAGCAGAGCTACTGGACAGCTGGCAAAGAACAATGCCTAGGACTGACTCTCCGGTATCAAAATATGATGCTGTGATAATTGGCGGGGGCTTTTATGGCTGTGCAATTGCGTTATACCTTTCAAAAGAAAGAGGGTTTAATAATATTCTTTTGGTTGAAAAGGAGGGTAGAGTTCTCTCCAGAGCTTCGTATACCAACCAAGCTCGTGTTCACAATGGCTATCATTATCCTAGAAGTTTTACAACGGCCTTTCGCAGCCGTATCAACATGCCAAAGTTCACAGAACAATGGGATGTCGCGATAAAAAAAGACTTTTTAAAGGTATACGCGATTGCCAGGCATAACTCCAAAGTAACGGCGAAGCAATTTTTACGCTTTTGCAGAGAGATTGGGGCAGATATTCAAACAGCTCCACCAGATATAACGGCTCTTTTTGATCCTAAGTTAATCGAAGGAGTTTTTTTAGTAGAAGAGTATGCATTTAATGCGGTTGAGCTTGCGAAAAGCATTGAGAGTCAGATAAATAGTGAAAGCATAGGCGTTGCTTTAGGGACAACTGTGAGTTCAGTTAACAAAGATGCCTCTGGTGACCTGTGTCTGACGCTTTGTGGGCCTATGCCGGGCTTGGAAATGGTACACTCGAAATATGTGTTCAACTGTACTTACAGTGGCCTCAATCAGTTGGCTGGTGATTTTGAAGGGACCCAGACCGCGCTCAAGCACGAGGTGACGGAGATGTCTCTTGTTAAACCACCTGAGGTATTTTCAGAACTCGGAATTACGGTAATGGATGGCCCATTTTTTTCACTGATGCCATTCCCCGCCCGAGGGTTACATAGCCTGTCACACGTACGCTATACACCTCACTTCAGTTGGGTTGACCAGGTTGCACGAGATCCTTACGAAGAATTGAATTCTTATCATAAGGAATCGAGGGCTGATCGAATGATCCGGGATGTTTCCAGATACATACCGTCCTTTTCCGATGCGGAATATAAAGAGTCCATTTTTGAAATCAAAACGGTATTGATGAAGAGTGAGGAGGACGATAGCAGGCCGATCCTGTATGAAAAACAAGCCTCACTTCCTGGGTTGTTCTCAGTTCTGGGTGGGAAAATTGATAATATTTATGATGTTATTGAGAAGCTGGACTCCGAGAATATTTCACCCTGTACTGATAAGAGCATTCACTCCGGACTATTATGAGAATTGAGATAACGATCCCCGTTCTGAACGAGCAGGAGACGATTGCCGACAAGGTAGAGGAGGTTGATCGATTTCTTTCTGCAGAGTTTTCAGGCGAGAGTATAGATCTTGTTATTGCCGATAATGGGTCTACGGATCAAACCGAAGCCATAGCAAGGGAACTAAGCGCCACTCTTGACCGGGTTAAATACCTCCGGCTCGCCGAGCGCGGTGTGGGTAGAGCTTTGAAAGCTTCGTGGACGCGGTCCCAGGCCGATATTGTCGGTTATATGGACCTCGACCTCGCTACGGATCTCTCATACCTGAGGCCGGCCCTGAGTGCCCTGATTCGCGACGAAGCAGACCTAGTTACCGGTTCACGCCTTGCCAGGGGCTCCACCGTGATTGGCCGAAAGTTTATTCGAAAGGTTACGAGTATCGGCCTGAACCTATTGGTTAGGCTGGTCTTTTCGACGACTTTTACGGATGGCATGTGCGGGTTCAAATTTCTGAAGCGGACTGAAGTCGAAAGGTTGATTGAAAATGGTGCCGGTAGTGATGGTTGGTTCTTCGCAACCGAATTGCTGATAGTTGGTGAGCATCTGGGTCTCCGAGTCAAAGACTTGCCTGTGCGCTGGACCGACGATCCTGAGACCAAAGTAAGGATCGTCAGTTTAAGTCTTGAATATATCCGGGCGATGAAGTCACTCAAGAAAATACTCAGCCAAGTTCCGAGGTCGATGTGATCCTTCTGAAGGCAGACGCAAAGGGCCTTTCACCCAAACGGGTTGTTCTGGGAACGGCTCTTTGGGGGTGGGGAGTCGACAAGGCCGAAGCGTTTCAGATCCTTGATCACTTTGCTGAGAGTGGAGGGGCCGTCGTTGACGTTGCCACAAATTACCCGATCAATAAAGTTGCTTCCGATTATGGAATCGCTCTGGAGTACATTTCAGGTTGGATAAAGTCCCGTCGTCATAAGGGGTTGCAAGTTATTCTCAAGCTTGGCGCGCTCGATAATCAGGGCAGCAGTCAGTTTGATCTCAGTCGGGACCGAATAGCGCGGTTAGTCAATGAGGCCGATAAGAAACTAGGAGAGTCACTCTTCTGTATTTCTGTCCACTGGGACAATCGAGGCCAGAGTCTCGAGGATTATGCAGGGATTGAGGAGACGGCCAAAGAGCTTCAAGAGTTGAGCACCAGCGGCTTTGAGATTGGGCTTTCAGGGATTAGAAATCCTGCGGCTTACCGAAAATACCTCGAACTGAGCCCCAGTGATTTATGGATTCAAGTGAAGGAAAACCTTCTAACGCACCAGGCCCGGGCTAATTACGAGCTGGTTTTTCCAGATGCAAAGTACCTCGCTTATGGGCTGAACATGGGCGGGCTGAAAATAGATGAGGGTTGGCCGGAATCATCGAAGCAGCTGAGAAACATTACTCATCCAGCTTGGTTGGTTGACTCTGTCAGACGTTTTTTGAATGAGAATGACCTATACCCGGCAGTCAGAACCGTCTCTGACCTTACGCTGTTTCATGCGTTCTGTAATAAAAATTTAGGTGGCGTTATTTTGGGACCCAGGACCAGGGCTCAGTTAAAAGATGCGTTGGATTTTTGGGGTTGTCTGAATAAAGTAATGCCAATGCAAAGCTCCCATGAACTCGAATCCAGAGTATTTGGAGATTAGGTTGAGTGGTGCTTTTAAGGAAGTATCGGTAGCGCTCCGGTACACGCTGGCCGGGTTCATCAATACCATAGTTGGCTATGTGGTGTTTTGGGTAATGTTGACATGGGGGAACCTGTCGCCAAATGCATCAAACGCTGTAGGTTATGCAGTCGCGTTGTCCTTAGCGTTCCACTTGAATCGAAGGTATGTTTTTGATGTGCGGAGCTATAAGGCTTCGCATTATATAAAGTTTATTTTTTCCTTCGCTATTTCCTTTGGATCGAACCAACTAGTTCTATGGTGGTTTGTGTTCGGAGTCGGTGTCAGGCCCGAGCTTGCGCAGATCGTGTCGATGATTTTCTACACCATTATTTTTTATGCATTTAACCGACTTTTCGTATATCGATAAAAATTAAGGGTTTCATGATCTCAAATTCTCAATTTTTGCGTAACTTATCTTTGATATCAGCACTATCGGTGCTACTTTTTGCTGCCTCGTTGAAAGTGTATTTCGGGCAAGACGCTTATGTCGAGATTCACGATAATCTCGACTCTTCACATGCCTGGTTAGCTACTCTGCATCAGCACGATTTATTTTTTTCTGGTGGAGAGGAAGAGGTGCCGATGCTCTCCGGGATGGAGCGCGATTATTTCATGTCTGAACTGCAGCTCGGGAATTTGATTTATCATTTATTTTCGCCCTTTGATGCCCATGTTCTAAATTTTATTATAAAACTTTGTATTGGTTTCCTCTCCTTCCTGCTTCTGGCTCGGGAGATTTTTGGTAAAACGGCTCGCTATCAGGTCGTTGTTCCGCTGGTCTCTGCAGCTTATGCATTGCTGCCGGGCTACGAAAACCTTTTTATAGCTCAAGCCTCCCTCCCGCTGATAGTGTTCCTGTATATTCGCTATTTGAGGTCTCCAGCTCCCTGGGTTTTGCTGACAATCTTGGTCTATCCGGTGCTTTCCGAGTTCCCGAGGTATGGAATTTTTCTTTGCGGACTTCTGGGCGCAGTATTTATTTATTTTCTCTTCTTCGACCGCCTAATGGCCCAAAGGACATTATTGGCCCTCGTGGTTTTGGCGATTGGTTATATTGTTACTGATTACCGCGTTTTTCGGTTGATGCTTTTGTCTGACGAAGTAACAATCCGGGCTGATTTTGCCATTGCTCCAGGCGATTTTTGGAAGCTGGTTAAGGATGGTTTTCTTTATAATCAATACCATGCACAGTCAAAGCACCTTTACGTCATTTTGCCCGTCGCGGCAGTCGGATTCATTGCTCTCCTGGATTTTCAAGCCTTTAGCCGGGGTTTCTTTCAGGGAGTCAAGGAGAGCGCGAAGGGTTTTGAATTAAGAATATACCTGGCGCTGGCTTTTGTAATTTGCGTCTTCTCCCTAGTTCATGCGTTGTACAACGGAACCGAGTACAAGCATTTTCTGCAAACGATTATTCCGCCTCTTTCGGGTTTTAATTTTTCCCGGTTTATCTGGTTGAATCCACTGGCTTGGCATTTGATCTTCGTGGTTTCATTGGTGGCCATCGGCAGACGTTTTACTTCAATTGTTTCTTGGATTCTCGCTTTGTCTCATCTGCTTGTGGTTCCGGCTACCCCCAGTTATGGCAATGATCTTGCCAATACGGTTTCGTGTAGATACCTCTCCGAATGCTCATCGAAGCTCACGTATCGGCAGTTCTATAGTCAACAGCTTTTTGAGGAAATCAAAGAGAGAGTTTCCTACAGGGGGGAACTGGTTGTGGCGTTCGGCTTTCACCCTGCGGTACTCACCTACAATGGATTTTTTACTGCCGATGGCTATCACAATGCCTACGCAAGAGAATACAAAAAAGAGTTTCGGGAGCTGATCCGTCCAACGCTGGACGCCTCAGCCCGGTACGCCAATTATTTCGATAATTGGGGAGGGCGTGCTTATCTGTTCTCTCCGGAAGCAGGCTATCAGCCAACAATCAGTGTTCCCTCTGACGTGGTTCGGCTGCCAGTTGATCCCGAGCAGCTGAGGGAAATGGGTATTCGATACATCATTTCCTTTTACAGGTTCGGGCAAGATTCGAAGGAAGTCCTAAAGCAAGTGGGTGTTTTCTCTACTAACGAATCACCGTACACAGTCTTTGTGTATGAAGTTCAACGAGCTTCGAAATAAAACGGAGTAAGTGCCCAATCGAATTTAGGGTGATGCCCCCGAAAGGTAGCGGTTCTCAAAGTAGAATTTTCCGTACGCTACCCGCAGGGAGGTTCTGCGTAAGAAGACACGAGTTTCCGAAAGCCAAGTATCGTCTATCCTGAAACAAACCAAGAACGCCATACCAGTTCCGTAGCTGTGTCATGAGCACGGCGTGAACCATGCGTCGTTTTACAAGTGGCAAGCCAAATCCGGTGGCATAGATGCGTTCATTATGGCCCTTAAAAATAAGTTTCAGCGGGCTTTAGTCAAGATGTCTTGTGCAAGGTCCGATTGTTCTCCAATCAGAGCCGCGCCGCCGTACGTCAGATGACTGTAATCCCGGTAAAGAATCGTTTTATCAATCTCTGTTCTGCAAACCCCGTCTTTACAAAGGAAACCAAACACATCCAGAAGTTCGACTTCAGCAAGCTCTGCGGCATCAGCCATCATATCGAGTGCGGCGCCGCGATACTTTCGATTTGCCTCGACCGTTACTGTGCAATCAGATTGCGGTACTAATCTGAGTTTCTCCCGGGCCTTGTTTTCCAGGCAATCTCCGATGTCTGAGCCATCTGCAGGGGGAGGGGCAATGAATACAGCCTTTTTTCCTGATTTATGAAGTTCCATTGCTAACGCCGCCAGAGCCTTTGTTACTCGATCAGTGGTGACGTCGACCTCTTCGAAACCGCCAGTCTCAGTTTGGGTAAGCAACAAATTGGATTTGCTTAATGGAGCCTGCATTCGTCCGGCAATCACGACGATCTCAATGTCATCGCTGTTTTTGGCATAGTCTAGGACGTTCGAATTGAATTCGAGGCAAGCCTGAGCGTAGTCACGGTTGTACGGGCTTTTTGATGATTGTGAGAAGCGTGCTAAACGATAGAGCGGATCACAAGCGCCCATTGTGATTTGCTGCATACCGAGCTCGCCAAGAGGGCCCATGAGCGCAGAAGCCCAAGCCATAGCATAGGAGTCACCCCATACCAGAACTCGGGGAGGGGCATTCGTTATGCAGGTGTCATGGATGGTAAACGGAGCGTTCGGCTTAAGTGAGCATTCGAAAGCAACGCCGTAGTTTGTGCGGCGAATGTGTTCGAAGTCTTGATCTGGCGCCGCCATCGCAGAGACGGCGACCGGTGAGATGGCGATTGCGGCAGCGCAGCTTGTTAAACCGCCGACGAATCTGCGTCGGCTTCGAGGGGAAGACTTTCTGAAGGGTTCCTCAACAAATCGATAAATCATTGCACTGATCAGTACTGACAGTAACAGGGCTACCCAGATGGCAGCCAAAGGAGGCTCTCCCTCGTACAACTCCCGCGTAAAGACCAGTACTGGCCAGTGAACCAGATAAAGAGAATAGGAGATATCACCAATGCGGGCCATGGCCTTTACGGGAAGGGCGGTTTCCCAAGATGAACCAGTCTGCCCCAGAATAATGATTAATGTCGCACCGCAAACGAGCAACGCGTCCAGTCCCGGATGGGAGAGGCCGGTTGGAAAGAACGGCACGATGATAAGCAACGCAACCGCGGGCAGTCGTGCAAGTGAGATCCAGCGAAGTTGGCGGGTTGGTATCGTTGCAATCGCTGCCATTGACCCCAAGCCCAGCTCCCACATGCGCGTAAGGGGAAGGTAAAAGGCTGCATCGGGGTATCTGGGAGCCAGATAGACGCTTAGTACAAAGCTTGCAATTGAAATCGCAGCGACAACCCGAAACCAGGCGTGCCTTCGGACGAAGAACAGCATCAGTGGCATCACAAAGTAATACTGCTCTTCTACCGCCAGCGACCAAAAATGCAGCAGTGGCTTGGTTTCGGCAGCCGCTTCAAAGTAGCCGGTTTGATCCCATATAACGAAATTAGCTATGAAAAGTAACGATCCCCACACCTGTTCCTGCAGGTCATTGAGGGCGAGCTCGGTCATTATAAAAGGAGAGACAATAACAACGGCCGCAATAACCGCAAATGCGGCGGGTAACAGGCGTTTGGCCCGCCTGAAATAGAACGTCAGAAAGCTAAACGTCCCGGCATCCAGACCATCCCGGATAATGCCCGTAATTAGAAAGCCTGAAATGACGAAGAAAAGGTCAACGCCAAGAAACCCCGCATAGTCCAGGCCTGGGAGGTTCGCATGATAAAACAGCACCAACAAAATGGCTGCCCCTCGCAGTGCCTGGATGTCTGCGCGGAATTTGGACTTGGAGGCGCCCGCCGGGCTTATGTTTGATGTCACGAGGAGTCTCTATTCGGCTTGTCTGAAAATGCAGGTCGTGAAGATGTCACGGTTTGCTGGAGGTTTCAATTTTCTTTTTGTGCGATCCATTGCTACTGGTTAGGACAGGCATACTTGGTGCCTTTTGAATCGCCGGTTGTTTCAAGTAGGCGCAGGACTGGGGTAAACCTGTATAATCACGCGGGTTGTATTATAAACATGGAAGTTCTTTATGTTCAGTATTTGCCACCACGGTGCCACCACCGGCGTCACTGGCTCCTGCCACGAATTAACCCTGTCCGGAAAGGGCAGTCCGTCAGGCATTCTGATAGATTGCGGCCTGTTTCAGGGCCAGGATGAAGGCCGCGGTGCCTCCGCCGATGACCTTTCCATCCACTTTCCTATTGGCCATATCCGCGCCCTGGTGGTCACCCACGTGCACATCGACCACGTGGGGCGCATTCCGTACCTGTTGGCCGCCGGGTTTGAGGGGCCGATCATCTGCTCCGAACCTTCGGCCATTATGCTGCCAGAGATTCTGGAAGACGCCCTGAAGATTGGCTTTACCCGGGACCGCGACTTGATCGAACGGGTTTTGAACCTGGTTCGATTCCGGCTGGTGCCGGTGCCTTATGGTGAATGGCACGAGGTGTTCGATGATGGTGAGTGTTCGCTATCGGTGCGGTTGCAGCGGGCGGGGCACATCCTCGGATCGGCGTACGTGGAATGCGATGCCCGATGTGGTGAAGTAGAGGAGCGGATTGTATTCAGTGGCGACCTCGGTGCGCCTCACGCGCCTTTGCTGCCAGCGCCGGAACCACCCGAGCGTGCGGAACGGCTGGTGATTGAAAGTACGTACGGCGACAAAGACCACGAAGACCGCGAAACCCGCCGTTACCGCCTGAAGGCGGTACTCGAACATGCGCTGGAGGATGGTGGCACGGTGTTGGTGCCTGCCTTCAGTATCGGGCGTACGCAGGAATTGTTGTACGAGATCGAGAGCCTCATACATGAGTTTGGGGGTGAACCCTGGAGTGATCTGGAGATTATCGTGGATTCACCGCTGGCGGCCGAGTTCACGCGAATCTACCGAGATTTGAAGCCTTTCTGGGACGAAGAGGCTCTGGAACGAGTTGGCGAGGGCCGACATCCGCTCTCCTTTGAGCAGCTCACGGTGATCAATTCCCACGAAGATCACCTGAATGCGGTGGATTACCTGGCCCGCTCCCATCGTCCCTGCGTCGTCCTGGCGGGCTCCGGTATGTGCGCCGGGGGCAGAATCGTGAATTACCTTAAGGCCATGCTGGGGGATCCGCGCAACGACGTGTTGTTTGTCGGCTACCAGGCTGCCGGCACCCCGGGGCGGGATATCCTGAGGCATGGCCCCCGAGGTGGCTGGGTAGAACTGGATGGTGAGCGTTTCAATATCCGTGCCCGGATTCATCAGGTGGGTGGTTATTCCGCGCATGCCGGGCAGAGTGATTTGATTCGCTTCGTCGAAGGTGTGCCTGCCACTCCCAAACAGATACGCATAGTGCACGGCGACCGGAGTGCCAAAGAAGCACTGAAAAGGTGTTTTCAATCCCGTTTCAATGCAGACATAATTATCCCATCAGATTAGAGCAGCCATGCTTGAACTTATTCCTGAAAAGGACGCTACATGAAGAAGATTGCAGTTATTGGTCTGGGGTACGTTGGCTTGCCACTGGCCGCGGCGTTTGGAGAAAAGCGTGAAATTGTTGGTTTTGACATCAATACCCGGCGTATAGCCGAATTGAAAGAAGGGGTGGACTTTACTCGTGAAGTGTCCAGAGAAGAGTTGGCAGCGGCATCTGGTTTGTCGTTCGCGGATAATCTGGAAAGTATACGAGAGTGTCAGATATACATTGTCACGGTTCCTACCCCTATCGACGAATATAAAACACCAGACCTGACCCCCCTGGTGAAAGCCAGTGAATCAGTTGGGAAGGTGTTGAAGAAGGGTGACATCGTTATTTATGAGTCGACGGTTTATCCCGGTGCGACAGAGGAGATCTGTGTTCCGGTACTTGAGAAGATCTCCGGCCTCACGTTTAATCAGGATTTTTATGCCGGATACAGCCCGGAGCGGATTAACCCAGGTGACAAGGAGCATCGTGTTACCAGCATTATGAAAGTGACTTCTGGCTCAACGCCGGAAATTGCCGATGAAGTGGATGCGTTATACGCCAGTATTATTACTGCCGGCACTCATAAGGCCAGCTCCATTAAAGTCGCAGAAGCGGCCAAGGTTATCGAGAATACTCAGCGTGATTTGAATATCGCGTTGATGAACGAATTATCGATGATCTTCGCTCGGCTTAAAATCGATACCCATGAAGTATTGGCGGCCGCCGGTACCAAATGGAATTTCTTGCCCTTCAAGCCGGGTCTCGTAGGCGGCCATTGTATTGGAGTGGACCCGTATTACCTGACCCACAAAGCCCAAGCCATCGGGTATCATCCTGAGATTATACTCGCGGGCCGTCGCGTAAATGACAATATGGGGCCTTACGCCGCGTCCGAGCTGGTCAAAGCTCTGATTAAAAAGGGCCACGCTGTCGCCAGTTCAAGAATTCTGGTTATGGGGCTCACCTTTAAGGAAAATTGTCCGGATTTGAGAAATACCCGGGTGATTGATGTGGTAGATGAGTTGAAAGACTTCGGTTGCGCCGTCGATGTCACCGACTGCTGGGCCGACAATGAAGAGGCTCAGGAGGAATATGGCATATCCCTGATTGATTCACCGAGAACCGGTGATTACGATGCTGTTTTTCTTGCAGTCCCCCACCGTGAATATGCTCAAAAAACATCCAGTGAGTTGCGGGGATATTTGAAACCCGGCGGTGTGTTATTTGACCTTAAAGGCGTGCTGCCACTCGGTGAAGCAGATCTGCGATTGTAGATTTATTCTGCTGAGAGATGTTAAAGGCCGGCGCATTGAGCCGGCTTTTTTATTATTAACGCTTCGTAAATAAATAGCTTTGCTTTGTTTGAATAATTTCACTAATATCATCAGTGACTCTTAGTCAACTCTTTTAGTCAATACCCTTCGATTTTTTACAGTATTTAAAACCCCTATTTGAATAAGGTTTTAATTCCATGGCAAAGATTAACGATTATTACCAGAAGAAACAGCTTATGGAAAAGCTTGCAGCAGAGCTGGAGCAGCTTGAAAAAGACCAGGCTCTGAAAGGCGAACTGGAGTTTGAGAACAAGGTTCGCGCTCTGATGAAGGAGTATGACAAGTCACCGAAGGACGTGCTGCAGATTCTGACGGCCATTGATCCTTCTGTAGCCGGCGCCAAGGCCGATGTAGCAACCGGCAGTCGCCCGAAGCGTCCGCTGAAAACCTACAAGAACCCCCACACCGGTGAAGTGGTCAAAACCCGCGGTGGTAACCACAAGACTCTGAACGAGTGGCGTGAGAAGCACGGTAAGGAAGCGGTGCAGAGCTGGCAGCAGGACTGATTTTCAGCCCCCTCTCCCACGGCCCCTCTCCCGCCAGGGGAGAGGGGAGACATAGTTTGCGTTTATTTCTTATTAGCCCCTCTCCCCCGGCGGGAGAGGGGGTGGGGAGAGGGGCGATCCTTGAATCCTTATCCAACCACCACCCGATTCCGCCCACCTTCCTTGGCCGCATACAGCGCCTCATCGGCCTTCTGCATCCACTGCATGTAGTTCTCCGGCTCGTCGGTGAGCTGGGCAATGCCCACACTCACGGTATAACGGATCGGCGCCACGCTGGTTTCCACCACGCTTTGCTCAATGGTCTCGCGAATGCGCTCGCAGATAATCCGTGCGCCTTCGGCATCGGTTTCCGGCAGGATAATCCCGAACTCCTCGCCGCCGTAGCGCCCGGCGCTGTCGGACTGGCGGATGGCGTTGCGGGTCAGGCTGGCAGTGTGTTTGATGACTTCGTCACCGGCCAGGTGGCCGTGGGTGTCGTTGATCGGTTTGAAGTGGTCGATGTCGAACATCACCAGGCTGGTGGTGTGGCCGTAGCGGCGGAAACGTTCGAACTCGGCATCCACCAGGTTTTCCCAGGTGCCCCGGTTGAGCAACCCTGTCAGGCGGTCGGTCATGCTCAGCTTGGCCAACTGTTCGTTGGCCCGCTCAAGCGCCATCTTGCTGCTGGCGATGTCGGTTACGTCGTACACCATCAGGCAGACCTTCTCCACCTCACCAGTGGGCCCCGATAGAGGGCTGATGGTGAGGTTCTGGAACATGTATTCCTCGGTTCCGGTGATGGGGCGGGTGTTACGGAACTGGAACAGGTAGGGCCGTTGTTCCCAGGAGGTGAACGCCCGGGTGTTCAGCAGCGCCACCGCATCTACCTTGCGAGTCAGCCAGGCCTTGGGAATGTCCGGGAACACGTCAAACAACACCTGGTTGCGGATCTTGCTGGCGGTGATCCCGCTGTGGTTTTCCATGAATCCGTTCCAGGCCTGCACCCGGAAGTCCAGGTCCAGCACCACCAGGCCCACCTCAACCGATTCAATCATGTCCACCAGCCAGTGGAAGGAGTTCGCTTCTACGTCGTTCATGGTCATGGGTCAGTCCACCAGGTACTGCAGGCGATCTTCAAGGAAGGGCACTGAATCCTCGGTCAGCAGGATCAGCATGTCGCATTCAATGTCGCGATCTTCCAGCGCGTAGCAGATTTCAATGCACAACAGCTGCTCTTCTCGGGCGCTATGATGCTCGAGCAATTCACTGATCTGCCGATGCTGCCCCAGTACGGTCGGGTGGCCAAGCCCCAGCTTGAGATCCAGCTGATCGCCAATGCCTTTCAGGAAGGCCCCGAAAAGGATGCTGGACATGTCCATCAGCACTTCGACATTGACGGCCTCGCCCTCAAGACCCTCGTAGTGCAGGAGCTCCGCCATCTCCTGAAAACTCGCGTCGGCAAACAGCAGTAGCGCCTCTCCGGCAATGCCGGCACCGGTAAAGCCCTGGCAGACGGCCGAATAGGTGTCACTCTCGCTCACCGAGGATATGGCCATGTGCAGCTCGGAGTTGGCAAGAAAGGCTACCTTGGGAATGGGTTGCTTGACGAACACCCGCAGCAGTCTGGCCAGCAGATCCGAGGAGCGGCCCATGGCCACGTTGGAGATTTCCTGAAGGTAGTCATTCAACGACACCGAGATTTCAGGGGCTGCCTTGCCCGAGCTTTTCAGGCTGCTGTCCTGGAGTGCGACATCTTCCAACTCGCCCGGGCGGTACATCCCGTATTCCATCAACAAATCGAGCACAATGCCGGTGTCGGTAGGTTTCTTGATGAAGTCGAGCGCGCCCAGCTTCTTTACCCGCTCACGGGCCTCCGGCTGGATATCACCAGACACGACGATGGTCATGACGGGCAGGTCTTCCCGGCGCACGTGCTCCAGCACCTCATAGCCGTCCATTTCCGGCATGTTCAGATCCAGGAACATGAGCTCGGCTTTCTGGGCCCGCAGGCGCTCCAGGGCTTCCACGCCGTCTTTGGCAAAACTGACCTCTCCACGCAGGCCCTCTGGCAGGGCGCGGGCCATCTGTTTTCTGGCAAGGGCGGAGTCGTCGCAGATCAGTATGCGGGTGGTCATGTGCGAATGGCCGTTGGTGTGAGCAAAATTTGGGCGCCTAGTATAGCAGCGCGCTAATTTATGTACATGTCAGCTACATCATTCGTAATCTTTCGTAAGGCACTGTAAGTTCTGAGGGAGTTGTGTTTGTGACTGTGTTCAAACTTGCTCATCTATTGCGGAAGTGTAAGCGGTGATTGTGACTCGGCTCACTCTATTGGCCGATATGCCTTGGTTATAGTGTGTTTGCGGCAAATAAAAAGTGAAAAGACCTGCTGCCTGCGCCCGGAAAAACAAAAAAACAGAAGAATCGACGGGGCGCAGATGAGTCGGGCGTCGGAAACTGACTCAAGCCACTACTTCAGAGACACGAGATTATGAGACAGCAAGCGTACGGATACGCTGCCGTCACCCTGTTCTGCCTGGGGATTGCGCCCGTTGTCCAGGCCGAATTGCAGCCCATTTCAGATGACACGATGGGTGAGGTGACCGGGCAGGCATTTATGCAGGTTGAGAACATCCCGGGGACCAATCATGAGTTCACACGCATGACCCTGGGCGTGGACGTGGAAACCCGCGTGAATGTGGACAACATAAAGGTGGGTGAAACCGACCAGGGTATCGACTTTGCCGCCCAACATCTGGCATTGGGCCACATTGCCCGAACCGACGGCGTGCAGTTCAATGGCCGCAGTTACAGTGCCGGCGAAACCGTGCACTTCGAGGCTATCAAACCATACATTGAACTGGCTTCAGACCCCACAGAGGGTGACCGTCTGTCTGGCTTTCGGATGGGATTCGCTCAGGCCAGGGGTTCGGTGTCGTCGCTGACGAGTAGCTTCAGCGGTAATATCGGACTGAAGCTGGACGATGGTTCCGGAAACGTCTATGACGCCACCTTGTTTGACCAGAACACGGTAGCGACGGATTACCGGGCCAGCCACATCGGTATCAATGACGGAACAGCAGATTGCGCCAACGGCGTCAATTGCGCGCCGCTCACACAGCTCCAATCCCTGATTGTCGGCGAAGAAAACACCGACGGCACCACTGGCTTTACCAGCGACTTCTTTATTGGTTTCCAGCGCGAGGGTGTGGACTGGCAGAGCCCGGACGGGTCTACCGTTATCAACGCCGGGCAGGGTGTATTCATCAACTTGCCCACCAGCATGACGGTGAACATGAATCAGTTGATTACCCAGGGCGTGGACCGTCTGCAGACCCACCGGCAGGATATGGGGACGAAACTGTTTTAAATGCTAAACTCCTGCCTGTTTGTAATTCACCTGGCAGGAGTGAAGTCCCTTGATCCGCTCGTTCTACTGGCACGACTACGAAACTTTCGGGGTAGACCCGGTTCACGACAGGCCCTCCCAGTTTGCCGGTGTTCGCACCGATGCGGATCTGAACATCATCGAAGACCCCCTGGTGATTTACTGCAAGCCTGCAGACGATTACCTGCCATCACCCGAAGCCTGCCTTATTACCGGCATCACGCCGCAGAAGGCCCTGGAAGACGGCTTTCCCGAGGCCGAATTCATTGCCCAGATCAACGAGGCCTTCAGTCAGCCGGGAACCTGCGTGGTGGGCTACAACAGCCTTCGCTTCGACGATGAAGTGACCCGCCATACCCTTTATCGCAATCTGCGGGACCCCTATGCCCGTGAGTGGCAGAACGGCAATTCCCGCTGGGACATCATCGATATGGTGCGCCTGACCTACGCCTTGCGTCCGGAAGGCATCAACTGGCCGCGCAAGGAGGATGGCAGCCCAAGTTTCCGCCTGGAGGAGTTGACGGCCGCCAACGGCATCACCCACGAAACCGCCCACGACGCCATGTCGGACGTAGAGGCGACGATTGCCGTGGCGAAGTTGATCAAGGAAAAGCAGCCCAAGCTCTTTGATTTCGTGCTTCAGAACAAGGACAAGCACTCGGCGAGGAACATGCTCGATACCGCGAGTATGAAGCCTGTGTTCCACATCTCCGCGAAGTACCCGGCGAGCCGTGGATGCTGTGCCCTGGTGGCGCCGGTGGCCGAGCACCCGACCAACAAGAACCTGGTGATTGTGTACGACCTTCGGGAAGACCCGAGTGATCTCATCAATGCGACAGCCGAGGAGATTCGTACTCGCGTATTCACGGCCCAGTCCGAGCTAGGGGAGGGCGTCAGCCGTTTCCCCTTGAAAGGCGTGCAACTCAACAAATGCCCGGTGCTGGCGCCGGCCAATATGCTGTCGACGCTGTCGCCCGAGCGTCTCAAAGAGCTGGAGCTCGATGGCGATACCCTCAGGGAGAACCTGGCCAGGCTGCGCAAGGCGCCTGATCTGCCCGCCAGAATCGCAGAGGCCTTTGATCAGCCCCACGAGAGCGATCTGACCGATCCCGACGAGCAGCTCTACGCAGGCGGGTTTATCAGCAAGGCCGACCGTGAAAAGCTGAACTGGGTTCTTGAGCAGCCGGTGGAAACCCTCGGTGAAATTGACGTGAACTTTGAAGATGACCGACTGCAGGAGCTGCTGTTCCGCTATCGCGCCCGTAACTATCCGGGCACTCTTCAGGGTGAGGAGATGGAGCGTTGGGAGAAATTCCGCAGTGAGAGGTTGATGCACCCCAAGAAGGGTTGGCGATCACTGGAAGCCTTTGGGCAGGAATTGCAACGCCTGGCCGCGGATCCGGAGTTGACGCCAGAGCGGCGGCATATTTTGGAGGATTTGCATTTGTATGGGGAGTCTCTGATTCCCTACATCTGAAGGTGGGGCCAGAAGAACTTTTCTTCTGACCCCGGATTCATGCTCACCGTCGCTTCACAAAATAAACACTCAGATTCTGCCCCATCAAACTCTGCACCTCACTCCCCAGTGCCTCCGCCTGGATCTGCTGTTGCACCGGGCCTGTAGCGAGGCTGTGGCCATCTTCGTCGCGCGCTTTCACGAGCTTCCAGTCCACTTCATTACTGACTAGTGCCATCAACTCTTTCAGTTGCGCAGAGTCTTGTGGGCGGAACCATCGGTCCCGGCAGCCGCCCAGGCTGTAAAAGTCTGCGTCCGCAACAAGGTCCTGCCAGGTGCTGTCCTGCCGGTTTGCCAGCGCCATGCGGCGCAGTTGACGCAGAGTCTGGCGGGTCGGTTGTAGTTGGTGCTCGCTGACCAGCCTGCGAATCTGACGGTCGCCGCTGGTTTGTTCACTCACGGCTGTGTGCAGGTGCACAACCGCGCCACCCGCTGTCGCTTCGCTGACCAGAGCGGCGAGCGAGAGATCGCTCATGGCCGGCGAGGGCAGGCGGCCGACTTCAATCCAATGCACTTGATGCCCGTCCGCGACAAAGCGCTGGGCGATCGACCAGGGCCAGAACACAATGTTATCCAGCCCCATGTTGTTGGCCATGCGCGTCGCCTTGGCAATGTTTGCCAGGGATTCGTCCACGGCAATCACTTCCACGTCATCCAGATAGCGGGCCAATTCCATGGCGCGCTGGCCAGACTGGGCACCGCAGACCATGATGCGCAGGGTCGCCGGGAGGTTTTCCGTGGCCAGGCCGAGTTCGGTGGCCATCAGGATTTTCAGGCTGGATTCGGTCTGGTAAGCCAGTTGCGACCAGGCCGGCCAGGCCTGGGGCACGTCGGATCTTTCCAGGCAAAGCTCTTCAGCTTTTTCATCGAAGTTTTGCTTGATTGCCTCTTCGTCGGCCCGGTCGTAGTAGCTGGCAGCGAGCACCGGCTGCAAGGCCAGGGGCCAGTCCACCAGGCTCCACTGGCCTAGCTGGGGGGCAAAGCTCTGGTGGAACAGGGCTCCGTACATGGCGCTGATCATCAGCGAGCCAACCAGACCGTCCTGTTCCTCGTTCATGGCGAGTTGCGCCTTGATACTGTCATTGATGGCAGACACCAGACGTGTTTCATCGTCCTCCGCGGCCAGGGCATACCCGGTCCTGTCGGTATACTGGGCAATGGCCAGTGTCAGGCGTTGCAGTTCGTCGCGCAGCTCCACGGTTTGTGCCACTTCAGCGAGGATGGCCCGGCGAAGCAGCGTTACCAGTTCTTCCACCGCCGGGTTGGGCATCAACGTTTTCTGCAGGGCGAGGATCAGCAACTCATCTTCAGAAGCGGCATTCAGGAAGATCTGCGCGTCCGGGTTGTCGAGGTCGTACTGTTGATGAATAAGCGCGCCCACGAAGCGGCCCAGTTCCTGATGCGGTAATCCGTCTCGCTGCAACAGGGCGATGGCATCCAGAGCGAGGGCTGTGTCGGCCTTGTTGACGTTCAGGTGCTGGGCACAAGACAGCATCCCGCTATAAACGGAATCCCAATCGGCGCCGGTCTCGAGCAGCTTGCGGTAGTGCAGGTAGGCCACATCGAACTGGCCCTGAAGCCGTTTGGCGTGAGCCACACCGCAGAAAGCGGCGGCCGATTGCCGGTCGCAGTCCAGCGCCTGCAGGAAGTACTGCTCCGCCAGGGCCGGGCGCTCCGTTTTGAGGGCCCAGTAGCCAAGGTTGCAATACTGCTGTGCCTGGCCCGGTTGCTGGTCCAGGCTGGCGTTGAACAGGGCATGGGCGCGCTCGAGCTGGCCATCGTCCAGCTCCACCCGGCCAAGCAGGCCCAGGGCCCCGGCGTTCCCGGGCTCAAGGGTCAGCGCTTCGTTCAGGGATTCGCGACACTCCTGCCTGGCCTTCAGCCGTTGGATGTGGCTGAGGCCACCGCTGTTCGATTCGCCGTAGGCGAGGTTGGCCTGCAGGAGCAGGCGAGCAACCTCGGTCTGAGTGGATCGGGAAACCTGGACTTGATGCTTGGCTTGCATGGGACACCTCATAATCCTGCTGCGGCAGTTACTGCGATCTTGACCGTAGGTCGGATTAGCCAAAGGCGTAATCCGACATCAGCTGCTCTCACTCATTAACCCTGCAGCAGCTGAAGCACCTGCTGAGGCCGGGCGTTAGCCTGGGCCAGAACCGAGAGTCCGGCCTGCTGAAGCACCTGGGTGCGGGCCAGCTCGGCGGATTCAGCGGCAAAGTCGGCGTCACGGATCCGGCTATTGGACGCAGCCAGGTTTTCTGCCGTTGTACTCAGGTTGGCGATGGTGGATTCGAAGCGATTCTGAACAGCACCGAGCTCCGCCCGAATTCCGTTGATGGTGTCGATCGCGTAGTCAACGGAGATCATGGCCAGGTCTGCACCGTCCTGAGTGGAGATGTCGGTATCGTTGGCCGAGACGGTATTGGCAGCGGCTGTTGCTGCGACAGTCAGCGTGCCGCCACCGGCAGGCGTAATGTCAACTGAGAAGTCCTCTCCGAACTGGGATGAAAAAATCAACTCATCGTTGCTCCGATTCATGTTGACTTCAACGCCGGTGGTAGGAGATTGCGCGTTGATCTGGCCCAGAACGTCCTGAAGCGAGCCGGCAGCAGTCACATTCACGTTGGTCACCGTGCCATCGATGCCAGTGATCGCGAATGCGATGTCGACAGTGCGGCCTTCATCAAAGATGGTCTGGAGTGTGTCTGTACCGTCCGTCAGGGCCAACAGGCCTGTCGACTGGTTGATGGTGGAGCCGAGCTGTGAACCCCGGGCATCAAACCCAGAAACGCTGATAGTCTCACCGGCGTTGGCGCCAACCTGGAAGGTCTGGGTCAGCAGGCTGCCATCGAGGATCTTCAGACCGTTGAAGGAGGTCTGGGCTGCAATCCGGTTGATCTCCTGAATGCGTTCCTGAACCTCGGCATTCAGTGCCTGGCGATCCGAAGGGCTGTTGGACGCGTTGGCGGACTGAACAGCGAGTTCACGAATCCGCTGAAGGTTAGCGGTGATCTCGTCGAGGGCACCTTCAGTGGTCTGAGCCAGGGAGATGCCATCATTGGCATTGCGCTGGGCCATGTTCAGACCGGTGATCTGGGACTGAAAACGTTCAGAAATGGCCAGGCCGGCCGCATCATCTTTAGCGGAGTTGATTCGCAGACCGGAAGACAAGCGCTGCAAAGCAACGTTGGCCTCGCTTTGCGTGGCGTTGAGATTGCGCTGGGCGTTGAGTGAAGCAATGTTGGTATTGATAATTTGAGGCATGTCTATTCTCCTCGTTGCTTTTGGTCCTCGCCACCGCAATTCACTGCGAACAGCCGGACAATCGATTGGTATGCCTGAGGATTGTTAAGCCAGTTCCGTGCCATAGTTGGAAAAAGTAACGTAAGATAATGAAATAAATGATAATAAACGGATTCTGTAGAGTCCGGTTGCAGCCCAGTGGGCAAGACTTGCGGAAAGGGTTTGCCGTATTTTCCGGGTCTGAATGCAATTTTATGGCGGGGACGCTACTCTGTTTGACACGTTGAGACTGACACCCGGCCAAGGAACCTTTGATGTCTGAGAACGAAGATATCGCTGTACCGTTCATTCGGAGAAAGCAGAAAAACCTCGCCTACTTCCAGAAGTATCGGCCAGAAATCTTTCAGTATTTTTCCGATTACCAGCCAACCCACTGCGAGCTGGTCATTACGCCGGGGCGTGACGACGTGGATCTTGTGGATTCGGGACGTTCGGTATATCGCCACCTGGCGTGTGAATACTCCAGGAACGAGGTCAGCAGGTTTCTCGACGACTACCCGCCCGAGCGGCCTCTCCAGAGTATGGAGCCGCCCTTCCTGAAGCCGAGCGAGGATGCCAGGTTTGCCTCTCGGTACGTGCGTGAGAGCGCGTCTGAATCCTCGCTCACGCCCGAATCGTTCCGGGGTTATTTTCGGGGGAAGAGTTTCCCCTGTGTCATTTTCCTGGGTTGTGGGCTTGGCTATCACATCGAGGCGCTTGTTGAGAAAGCAGAGCTCATCGACGCTGTGGTGTTTGAGCCGGATCCGGATCGTTTTGCCCTGACCCTATTTACCGTGGATTGGGAGGAAATCTGCAAGAAGTTTCGTCAGAAGGGGCGCTCCATATCTTTTTGTCTATCGACGGATCCATCTGAGGACAACATCAGGCGGGTGTTGTCGTCCAAGGTTGCCGAAATGGTCCCTCTATATCCGTACCTCTGCACCTACTTTAATCACCTGGCAAATGTGGATCTGTATCGTATTGCCCGGGAAGTGGAGCGCGACCTGCCCGTGGTGGGTGCCAACTGGGGCAGCTATGACTTTGAACTGCGGGGATTCAGGAACGTTTATCACAACCTGAACCTCCGGGGGGCCTATCTGAAGCCTTACCTGGGATCAGAGAGTCACCTGCCGGTTGCCATCGTCGGCAGTGGCCCATCCCTGGATGATCGCATCGAGAGCCTGAAGAAGAATCGGGACAAGGTTGTCATCTTCAGCGCAGGGACCGGATTGCGGGCGTTGCTAAGTCATGGGGTGCGTCCGGATTTCCATGTAGAACTTGATGCCGATTACATGATCTATGAGATGTTGACGGACATTCGGGAATCCTACGGGCTGGATGGGATTGAGCTTTTATGCACTGTCAGCGTCAACCCGTTGGTACCGCCCCTGTTCGAGCGTTCCAGTTTCTACTTTTCCAACGAGTATTACATACCTGCGCTGTTGGGCCTTCATGCAGATGCTATCCCGGGTTGTACTCCAACCTGCACCAACGCGGCCCTCGCCATTGCATTTTCCATCGGCTTCCGGAACCTTTACCTCTTTGGTACAGATTATGGTTATGTGGACAAGCAGCGGCATCACTCGATGTATTCGGTGTACGGCGAAAAATCTGCGTCAGAGTTCGCTACGCGTTTTCGTTCCGAGACAGAAGCCCAAACTGAAGCCCGGCCGAAATTTGAGGTGGAGGGTGTCAACAACCGGACTGTGATCACCCAAAGTGACTATTACACCGCGAAGCGTTCTGTGGAGAACTATCTCCAGGATCGGCTCAAGCAGGGGCTCACGTTTTCAGTTCGGAACTGTTCCGATGGTGCGGTCATCGAGGGGGCTGAATGGATGTCCGCAGAGTCGTTCACTCAGCAATTTTCTGGCGCTTCAGACGCCGACCGCCACGCAGCGGTCGGGTCTGTCCAGGCCTCGATCGTTGAAATGCCGGATCTGGACGCCCGCGTGCTCGTGCGGTCCGTGGTCGATGAGATCACCATGACCAGCAACGGGTGCCTGGACATCCTCAAGGGGAGTCGTCTGGCGGGAAGAAAGGACCTGGTGGTGGTGTGTAACCAGATTCGCGATTTCGTGAACCGTGTCGGGCAGGGCAGCGGCCGGCAGTCACACATCGTTGTTCAACTGATGGGCTGGCAGATGATCAAGGGCACGGTCCAGAGATTTTTGCAGGTGGGCTTATGCCACGGGCTTGCTCATGAGGATGAAAACCTTGCGCCGTTCCTCAAGCACTGGAGTGACACGCTGAAAGAGTTCCTGCGCCTGTTGCCGGGACACTTCCGGGCGGTTATGGAGTCTGGTGAGGCGCCACAAAACGACGATTGGGTTACCACTCGTTTGATGAACCCGGAACCCGACTGGGCGATACCTGAGAACATTTAACACTTCTTTACACAAAACTGAATTTTTTCGCTAAAGCGGATTGGGGAGCTGCCGTTAACTGGAATAACTCGGCAGCGATCCCAACAACCCAAAAGGGAGCTGACCGTTTCTATGCGTCTCGACAACGTAAATGAAGGGGAAATTTTATGGCTCTCGGAATTAACACCAACATCGCTTCACTGAGTGCACAGAACCAGCTCAGCAAATCACAGAACCTGAGCAACCAGGCTCTGGAGCGTCTGTCCTCAGGTCTCCGGATCAACTCTGCCAAGGACGACGCGGCAGGTCTGGCCATCTCTACACGATTCGACACCCAGATCCGTGGTCTGACCGTTGCCCAGCGCAACGCCAACGACGGTATCTCCATGGTTCAGACTGCTGAAGGCGGCCTTGACGAGACCGTACAGAACCTCCAGCGGATCCGTGAACTCGCGGTTCAGGCCGCCAACGGCTCCAACACCAATGCCGATCGCTCTCTGCTGCAGGCCGAAGTTGATCAGCGTGTTTCCGAGATTACCCGTATCGCCACCGACACCCAATTCAATGGCCTGTCCGTTCTGGACGGTTCCCTGGGTGCAGGTGTTGCGTTCCAGGTAGGTGCGAACGCCGGTCAGACTATCTCGATCGACTTCAACTCCACAATGAACGCAGCGGGTCTGGGCATCAGTGGTATCTCCATCTCCTCCGCCGGCGGCGCGAGTGCAGCTCTGGCGACTATTGATGGCGCACTGTCTCAGGTTAACGCCTTCCGCGCTGACCTCGGTGCTGTGCAGAACCGCTTTGAAAGCACCATCAACAACCTGGGCACCAACATTGAAAACCTGAGTGCCTCTAACAGCCGGATCGTGGATGCCGACTTCGCTGCGGAAACCGCGAAACTGGCCAAAGCGAACGTTCTGCAGCAGGCAGGCATCTCGGTACTGGCTCAGGCGAACGCTCGTCCCAACCAGGTTCTGTCCCTCCTTCAGTAATCGGGGCAGCCGGAGTGAACCGGTCCTTTCTTGAAAGGGCCGGTTAACTCTATAAAGGGATAGCGAGGTGGATCATGAATGGCGTAAACCTGAATAGCCCGGATTTGAAGCTGGTTCGCACCAGTGAACAAGCTCCGGCTCGGGCGTCCGTGTCACCTCGAGCAGATGGCAGAAATGCCTCCGCTCAAGAAGCTTTGTCCTCGGGAACCGCTATTGCAGGTGTTGCACAACCCCCTCCCGCTCAGGTCGATCAGGCCCAGGCGAAAGAAAAGAGCCGGGTTATTGACCCTGAAGAAGTGGGGCGGGCGGTCTCGCAGTTGAATGACTTTGTCCAGAACGTGCAGCGAGATCTGCAGTTCGAAGTGGATCAGGAGCTCGGTAGAACGATCGTGAGGGTCGTGGACCAGGAGACCCAGAAAGTCATTCGGCAAATCCCGGATGAGGTTGCTTTGAGGTTGGCAGAGAACTTGCAGCAGGATGAACCGCTAACGCTCTTCGACTTGAAAGTCTGAGTCGCAAGCTGTTCTCCGACGCTGTGGATCTGCGTTAGCGCCGCCGCCCCTAAAGGGTTGGCGGCGTTTTCGTCTATGCTGTGTATTGAGGCGAGTTACAAAAGGTAACCAAAAGGTGCAGAGGAATGGGCAAAGTTTTGCCGCTTTGTGCCGATAACCTCAACAAGAACATTTAAGCCTTGCAGGAGGCTCGATATGGCAGGAATTTCATCGCTTGGTGCTGGCTCCGGAATCTTCAGCGCCGATCTGGTTGACCAGTTGGTCAACGCAGAGCGACGGCCCGTTGAGCTCCGTTTGAATCGCAGGGAAAGCGAGGCACAGACCAAGATATCCGCGTTTGGCGCGTTGAAGGGTGCCCTGGAGGCCCTCAAAAAGCCGCTGGAGACCCTTTCAGCGCCAGAGGGTCTGAAAGCATTGACCGCGTCCTCATCCAACGAATCGGTCGCAACGGTCAATGTTGACCCTTCCGTCGCCAGTAGAGGCTCCTACAGCGTCAACGTAACGCAGTTGGCCCAGGCCCAGTCGCTGGCTTCAGGCACCTTTGCCGATAAAGACACCACAACGATTGGCACCGGTACGCTCACGTTCACCGTTAACGGCGTCAGCACCGATGTAACCGTAGACGGAAGCAACAACACGCTACAGGGTCTTGCCGATTCTATTAACGACGCCAATGCTGGCCTGTCGGCGGGTATTGTCGACACCGGCAGCGGCTTCCGGCTGGTTCTGTCTTCCGACGAGAGTGGGCTGGACAATGCGATCCAGGTGTCGGTTGCCGACGGCGATGGCAACAACACCGATGCCTCCGGTCTGTCCCAGTTTGCGTTTGATGGCACCACCTCCAATCTCACCGAGACTGTTGCTGCGAAAGACGCTCTGCTGGAGGTGAATGGTATCTCGGTCAGCCGGTCCTCCAATACGGTAGAGGATGTTGTGCAGGGCGTGACCTTCGACGTGAAATCCGTCGGCACGTCCACGGTGAAAGTTGAGAGGGACCCGGACGAAGTTGCAGGCAGGGTGCAGGAGTTCGTCGACAAGTACAACGCCCTCCAGGATATTATTGACAAAGCATCCGGCTACAACGCCGATACCGGCGTCGGCGGCATTCTGTCGGGTGACTCCACCATCCGGAACATTGAGCGTGATTTGCGGTCAGCGTTAACGACCGTACCGGCTGGCATGGAAAACAGCACGGTTCGCACTCTGGCAGATCTTGGGATCAAAACCGAACCCAGTAGCGGAAAACTCGAATTTGATGCCGCCGTGTTCAAAGAGAAGCTTGAGGCAAATCCCGAGGCGGTAACCGCACTGTTTTCGGAGCAGAACGGAGTTGATGGAATCGCCGGAAAGATTGAGGCGACGATTGAAAGCTACCTTGCCAGTGACGGCGCCATTTCAGGCCGTACCAAAGGTCTCAACAACGCTTTGGATCAGATTCAGGAACAACGGGATCGCCTTGAGCTCCGGATGGAAACCTACAGGGAGAGGCTGGTCGCGCAGTTCTCCGCAGCCGACTCCCTGATAGCCCAGTTGAACAATACCGGCAATTACGTCAGCCAACAGCTGGCAGCAATTGCACCCAAGCAATCCAGCGGCAGTCAGCAGTAAACAGCGCTGAACTCCAAGAGGTTACCTATGAACGGTCTTCAGCAATACCAGCGAATCAACACCCAAACCAGCATCACGGATGCCGATCCGCACAAGCTCATTCAGCTCCTGTATGACGGGGCCCTTGAGCGCATCAACATGGCCAAGGCAAAGCTTCAGGCCCGGGATTATGACGCCAAAGGCAAGTTGATCCTCAAGGCCATGGATATTGTTGCGGCTCTTCGGGGTTTTCTGGACAAAGAGCAGGGCGGCGAGCTGGCCGAGCGTCTTGATGCGCTTTACGAGTACATGGAGCGCGCGCTCTGGGAGGCGAACGCCCGTAACGACATCAACCGACTGGATGAAGTTGCCCAGTTACTGCGTTCCATCAAGGAAGGCTGGGACGGCATCCGTGATGAGGTGGTTGCCCAGCAACAGGCTGGATGATCGTTATCTCTCTTCGATACCGGGGCAACTTGAACCCTCTCCCTTCAGGGGAGAGGGTGGGTACCTCTAGACCTTCGCCCCAATAGCCATTCCCCCCGCTGTCCCGTACAATAACGCCCTTATTTTCAACACATCCATTCTGTTCAGTCTGGAGCAAGGGCATGTCTGATATTAAAAAGGTGGTGCTGGCCTATTCCGGTGGCCTGGATACTTCCGTGATCGTGCGGTGGTTGCAGGACACCTACAACTGTGAGGTGGTGACCTTCACCGCCGACATCGGCCAGGGCGAGGAAGTGGAGCCGGCGCGGGCCAAGGCCAAGGCGCTGGGCGTGAAGGAAATCTACATCGAGGACCTGCGCGAGGAGTTTGTTCGCGATTACGTGTTCCCGATGTTCCGCGCCAACACCATCTACGAGGGCGAGTATCTGCTCGGTACCTCTATTGCACGCCCACTGATTGCCAAGCGTCTTGTGGAAATCGCCAACGAGACCGGCGCCGACGCCATCTCCCATGGTGCCACCGGCAAGGGCAATGATCAGGTGCGTTTCGAGTTGGGTGCCTATGCGCTGAAGCCGGGCGTGAAGGTGATTGCGCCCTGGCGTGAGTGGGATCTGAACTCCCGCGAGAAGCTGCTGGCCTATTGCGATGAGCGCAACATTCCGGTGGAGAAGAAGAAGGGCAAGAGCCCGTACTCCATGGACGCCAACCTGCTGCACATCTCCTACGAAGGCATCAACCTGGAAGATCCCTGGGCGGAAGCCGAAGAGGATATGTGGCGCTGGAGCGTGTCTCCGGAAGCCGCACCAGACAAGCCCACCTATGTGGAGCTGACCTATAAGAAGGGCGACATTGTTGCCGTTGATGGACAGGCCCTGAAGCCCCACGAGGTGCTGGAAACCCTGAACAAGCTGGCGGGCGCCAACGGCATCGGTCGTCTGGACATCGTTGAGAACCGCTACGTGGGTATGAAGTCTCGCGGCTGTTACGAAACCCCGGGCGGCACCATCATGCTGCGGGCGCATCGCGCCATCGAGTCCATCACTCTGGACCGTGAAGTGGCTCACCTGAAGGACAGTCTGATGCCGCGCTACGCCGAGGTGATCTACAACGGCTACTGGTGGTCCCCGGAGCGGGAGGCTCTGCAGGCGCTGATTGATCAGACCCAGGCCTACGTGAACGGTACCGTCCGTCTGAAGCTCTACAAGGGCAATGTGGATGTTGTCGGCCGGAAGTCCGAGGATTCCCTGTTTGACGAGAAGATTGCCACCTTCGAGGAAGATCAGGGCGCGTACGACCAGAAGGATGCGGAAGGCTTCATCAAGCTGAATGCCCTGCGGTTGCGGATTGCGGCTGGGAAAGGCCGTAAGCTTTAACTAATACTCTGAGCCTTCGAGCTCGGTGGAGTCGCCGGGCAGGTACCGCTTTTCAGGACACGCTACGAGCACATCCCTGTGCGCTTGACGTTGGCCATCCATGGCCAACGACAGTCCTGAAAAGCGCTGCCCGCCTCGCTTTTCAGACCCCCGGATTCGTCTTTGACTGACGAAATTCCCCCGGAGTTTTCCCCGTCACCGCTTTAAACTTCCTGTGAAACGAGGTGGTTTCACTGTACCCCAGCCTTAAGGCAATATCCGGAATGGCCAACTCGCTGTTGCGAAGATAATCCTCGGCCATGGTTTGCCGCACCTCGTCCAACAACTTCTGATACGACACCCCCTCCTGGTTGAGCTTCCGTTGAAGGGTTCGGCTGGTCATGCCCAGTTCCTCTGCCACCATGTCCTGCCGGGTGATGCCGTGCATCAATTGCTGCTGGATGCTGTGGCGAACCCGGCTCGACAGGTCGCTGTCGGTATCCAGCGCCGCCAGTTGGCTGAGTGCGTGGGCTTCCAGGGTTTTGCGAAGCATGGGGTCCGGTTGGCGCAGGCGGGTGTCGAGCAGGGATTTCTTCAGTGTGATGCTGTCTTCTTCCGCAGAGAAGACAACCGTACACCGCCAGCGTTCCCGGTAGGCCTGCTCCAGCTCAGCGCCTGGGGAGGGCCGCTGGAGTCTCACGCAACTCGGGGATGCCCCTTGGTTGTCGGCCAGCCATCGGGCGTAGTTCACCCATGAAGCGAACACGTTGTCCACCAGTTGAGGGCGCACCACCGGATCGGTGTAGTTGCAGTTCCAGGTCAGCCGGATGTCCTCGCCCTTCATGGCCAGGCTGGTGGTGCCCATGTCGCCCACCAGTTTCTCGAACGGTGCAATGCGCGCCACGGCCTCGCCCAGCGTGGCGCAACTCATGGTGATGTAGCCCAGAACGCTGTAGGAGCCTGGCTGTACAAAGTCGCCGGTCTCCAGGCCCAGGATCGGGTTGCCGGTTTGTTCACACAAACGCCGGATAAACCGCTGGAACTGGTCGCCGTTGATGCGCCCGTCGTCGGTATCGAGGATGGTTGGGCTAAGGCCTACCGTTTCGAACATCTGCCCGGTGTCCACGCCTGCAGATTCGGCGGCACGGACATACTGGCGCAGGGCAGCGACGGAGGCGGTTCCGAGGGATGTCATGGTTCGACTACTGCATTGGCGTTATTGGAATCGTTGTAGACGCAGTATAGCGGATAACTGTTCTGGAATTGCGGTAAGGGAAGCCGGACTGTGAACTCTGGCCAAGCGGTGATGGGGCTGGGAAATGATTTCCAGAAATGTGGAGCGCCAGGGAAGGCGCGACCAAGCCCTACAGGGAGGTATTCACGGGCGTTTTCTGGAAATCATTTCCCAGTCACAGCGCCGCGTAACTCCAAGGCCAGAGGAAAAAGCCAGAAAATAAAAAGGCCAGCTAAAAAGCTGGCCCAAAAACAAGGAAAGAACGAAAGTGCCTGAAAAATTCGTTAATCCGGTGGACTTCATTCCCCATATGGCGGCGGAGGTACTACACGGCTCCTCCACCATGGGGGATACTGCTTGAATCCACGATCTCAGAATAAGCCTCTCGCTCACTCCTGTCTGTTTGTGATGTGTGTCCCAGTGTTACCGAGTGTGTCGCCGAAATCGAGTCATTGAACTAAGCGCTAGCGCCAATCTCGGGCACCGTCTCGGTAAACCGTCGCGTATCGTAGGCGTCCACCAGGCCGTGAACCGCGGCCCGCTCCATATCCTGGGTGGAGGGGGTACCCTTCTGGGCATCGGCCTTGCAAAGCACCATGCCCGCTTCCACCGAGATATAACCGGCGGTGGTCTTCAGAGCCTTGTGATTGATGCCGTCGAACACCCGCCGGAAGGCCGTGGTGCTGCAGTGATCGCTGTTGGGGAAATAGGCAATGATCGCGAACTGGTTGTCGCCCACCCGGCACAGGGCGTCGATGGGTCGGATCAACGTGCTCAGGCGGCGGGCGATACCGATGGCCAGTTCGCTCATGACCGTCGGCGGGTGCTTGCGCTTGAGTTCCTGCCAGTTGCGGATACCGCAAAGGACATAGGCCGTGCAGCCACCCCGGGACTCCGCATGGCGCAGGGTCTTGTTCAGGCGCTCACGGCCGTACCGGGTGTTACACAGGCCGGTTTCCAGATCGATGATATTGGTGGATTCCAGCTCCCGGTTGTTCTCGATCAGCAAGGAATTGGCCCGCAGCAGCGTATTCTGGCGGTCGGCCATGCGGTCCGCCGCAAAAATCCGGGGAATGAGCTGCTTGGTCATGTCGGACTTGTAGATGAAATCGTCCACGCCCCGGTCAAACGCCTCTGACAAGGCCTCAACACTTTCCCGAGCGGTGAGCAGGATCACGTAGGTGTAGTGGTTGTCCTGTTCATCCTGCTGGCGCACCTGATCGGTGAGGGCCAGGCCATCCATCTCCGGCATCAGCCAGTCGGCAATCAGCACGCTCACCGGCCGCTGCTCGATCAGCTCAAGGGCCGCCGGGGCATTGTTGGCGATGCGTACGTCGCGATATCCGGCATTTCGCAGCGTGCGGCTTACCACCATACTGCTGAATTTCGCGTCGTCTACTACGAGGATGGGAAGGTCCAGGTTCGGCATTGTTATCGTCTTCTACCAGTCCGTTGTCAGGTGCGGGAGATCCCGGGGGTTGGTATCATCCCCAGCAAATTCCGGCAGTATACCTTCTTACCCAGTGGGAGAATAACGACCATGCCTTCTTTTGACATTGTTTCGGAAATCGATATGCACGAAGTCACCAACGCGGTGGACCAGGCCAAACGGGAGCTGGGTAACCGATGGGACTTCAAAAACGTGGAAGCGGATATCGAGCTGGACGACAAGGGCATCACCATCAGTGCCGAGCAGGAATTCCAGCTCGAGCAGTTGATGGACATGCTGCGCATGGCGTTCGCCAAGCGCAACATCGATACCCGGGCTCTTGCTGAGAACGGCGACAGCAAGTCGGGCAAGCTGGTGAAGCAGCACCTGCAGCTCAAGCAGGGCATCGAGACCGACATGGCCAAGAAAATCGTCAAGATGATCAAGGACCAGAAGATGAAGGTCCAGGCCAGTATTCAGGGCGACAAGGTGCGGGTGACCGGCAAGAAGCGTGACGACCTTCAGGAGGCCATTGCCATGCTGCGCGAGGCCGAGCTGGATATCCCGTTACAGTTCAACAATTTCCGCGACTGATCCGGAGGCCTGATCATTCTTACCGGCAACCGCCTGGCTCTGATCCGGGACACGCTGCACACCTACACCCGCTGGCAGGTGATCGCACTCCTGTTCCTGGGGTTTTCCGCCGGTCTTCCGTTCCTGCTGGTGTTCTCCACCCTGAACGCCCGGTTGGCGGATGTGGGTGTGGAGACTGCCACCATTGGTTTCTTCAGTTGGCTGGGCATTACCTATTCCATCAAGGTGTTCTGGGCGCCGGTGGTGGATCGTTTGCAGTTGCCGCTTCTGGACCGACTGTTGGGCAAGCGCCGGAGCTGGATCCTGTTCGCCCAGATGGGGATTGCCACGGGGTTGTATCTGATGGCGCAAGTGGATGCCACCACGGCGCCAGAGATCATGGCCCTGTGCGGTCTGCTGGTGGCCTTCTCCTCCGCTACCCAGGATGTGGCGATTGACGCCTACCGCATCGAGATTGCCGAGGAGCGGTTGCAGGCGGCTCTCGCAGCCACCTACATCTTTGGTTATCGGCTCGCCCTGCTGGTGGCCGGCGCGGGCGCCTTGTACCTCGCGGAGTTCTGGTCCTGGCAGGTGTCCTATGAAGTCATGGCGGCCCTGGTGGGTGTGGGGGCGCTCACCGTGCTGGTGGTTCGCGAGCCGGCGGTCAACCATTTCGCCGCTGCCCAGGACATCGCCCACAAGATCGAACAGGAAGCGGCTCGTCGCAGCCACCTGAATCCGCGTCTGGCACGGCTGGTCGGCTGGTTCTATGCGGCCGTGGCGGGGCCGTTCCTGGACTTCTTCCGGCGCTATCGGGAACTGGCGCTGATTATCCTTTTGATGGTGGCGGTTTACCGGATTTCCGACATTGCCATGGGCGTGATGGCTAATCCCTTCTACCTGGATTTCATGGGCTTCAGCAAAACCCAGGTGGCGGATGTGACCAAGATTTTCGGCTTTTTCATGACCATCGCCGGTTCGCTGATCGGCGGGGTGCTGGTGGTTCGTTATGGCGTGCGCCGCATCCTCTTGCTCGGGGCGATCATGACAGCGGCGACCAACCTGTTCTTCGTTGGCCTGGCACAGTACCCGCCCAATATCATGTCCCTTGCCGCCGTGGTCAGTGCCGACAACCTCAGTGGCGGTATTGCCAACGTGGCCCTGATTGCCTGGCTCTCGAGCATGACCAGTGCTTCGTTTACTGCCACCCAGTACGCTTTGTTCAGCTCGCTGATGACCCTGCCGGGTAAGTTCATCGGAGGCTTCTCTGGCATTGTGGTAGCCGGGTTCGGTTATGCGGAATTCTTCCTGATTGCTGGACTCATGGGCGTGCCCGCCATTCTGCTGGCGGTGTTCATGATCCGCCACGGCAACCGGCTGGATGCCCTGGCGCCCAGGAATGAAGAGAAGCCCGAGGGCGAACTGGAAGGCCGCTCGGTATAGACTGGTGTTTCGAGCAGCGCAATCCGGAAAAATAAGGCGCCTACGAACATGTCAGAGCCCACAAAAGACCAGAGAATCTGGCAAGTCGTTGCCGCCATCCCACGCGGCAGGGTAGCCAGCTACGGCCAGGTCGCGGCCATGGCTGGCCTTGGGCGGCAGGCGAGATACATCGGCCGTGCCCTGGGCAAGCTGCCGACCGGCCACAACATACCCTGGTTCCGCGTTATCCGGAGTAATGGCCAGATTGCGTTCCCCGAAGGCTCGGACGCCTACAATGAACAGGTTGGGAGATTGAGGGATGAAGGGGTGGAGGTCACCACTGGCCGTGTCTCCATGAGCCGATTCCAGTGGCAACCTTAAAGCAGGTCTGCAGTCGGCGGATCAGAGCCGCAGGGCCCCATCCACCTCAATCATCCGGCCAGACAGGTAGTCGTTCTCAAAAATGAAGGCTGCCGCCGAGGCAATTTCCTCAGGCTTGCCCATGCGCTTGAGCGGAATACCTGCGGTCATCTTCTCCAGGGCTTCCGGCTTCATAGAGGCCGTCATTTCCGTTTCTACGAAGCCCGGGGCGATGCCGGCACAGCGGATGCCGTAGCGCGCCAGTTCCTTGGCCCACACAGGCACCAGGGCTGACACGCCAGCCTTGGCGGCGGAGTAGTTGCTTTGGCCCATGTTGCCCGCGCGGGAAATGGAGGCGATGTTGATGATCGCGCCCTGGTCGCCATTCTTGATCATCTGTGTAGCCGCTTCCCGGCCACAGAGGAACACGCCGGTGAGGTTAACGTCGATCACCGCCTGCCACTGGGACAGCTCCATCCGGCGCTCAATCTCGCCGTCTTTCACTTTCACCATCAGTCCATCGCGAAGGATACCGGCGTTGTTCACCAGGCCGTTGAGGTGACCAAAGTCGTTGACGATGGCCTGAAAGGTTTTCTCAACGTCTTCTTCCCTGGCGACGTTGCATACGTAGCTACGGGCCTCGATGCCGGCGGCCTTGCACGCGGCAACGGCGTCATCCAGCTTTTCCGGCACCAGGTCGATCAGCGCGACTTTCGCACCCCTGGCCGCCAGATATTCACCCATGGCACGGCCAAGGCCCTGGCCACCGCCGGTAATTGCAATCACGGAATCTTGAAGTTTCATGGTTTGCCCTAATCACTATTGTCAGGTGTTTTACGGTTGCTGTGCGTCCGGATAGTTATTGTTTGTGCGCGGAGTATACCAAACAGGCTGATGCAGGCGCGTGGTTGGCGTCGGATTAAGGCTTTGCCTAATCCGACCTACCTGGCCGGAGGCCAGTGGTGATTGGCAAATATCGTAGGTCGGGTTAGCAAAGCGTAACCCGACAGAGTCCGGAGCTGAGGAGGCACTTTGTCCGTATTCCTGTTTCTATTCATCATCATGCCCATCGCCGAGATGGCGGTGCTGATCAAGGTGGGCGGCATGATCGGTGTGCTTAATACCGTTGGTCTCGTGCTGCTGACCGCCGTGATCGGCGCCTGGCTGCTGCGTAAGCAGGGCCTGGCAACACTGCTGAAAGCCAACCAGCGACTCAACAGCGGGGAATTGCCGGCCAGGGAAGTGGCTGAAGGGCTGATTCTGGCCGTGGGTGGTGCGTTGTTGCTCACGCCGGGCTTTATCACAGATACCATTGGATTCCTCTGTCTGATCCCGGGTACCCGTCATTGGCTGGCCGCTCAGGCCCTCAAAAGGATGGTCGCCTCCGGGCAGAGCCGCAGCTTCTATTTTCGGGCCGGTGGAGGCGCTGATCCTTTTGGTCAGGATCCTTTCGGCGGCCGCGAAAACCCCTTTGGGCGGCAGCGACCGTTCGATCGCGACAGCGAAGGCAACATCATTGAGGGCGAGTATCAGGACGAGACCGAAACCGATCGGGATCGCATCGAAAAAAAGTGAAAAATTTTTTCTTCCGGGTGTTGAAAACCACCGTGCCAGCCCCAGATAAGTCCCACAAGTTCGCTGCGGGCCTGCAATCGCTGAAATCAGTTGGTTAGCGGCCGGGCAATTTGTCGGACAGGGCATCGCCGGTCCGACCTGTTAACGCAAATGTCATTGCCACATTAATCTGACTATTGGAGAAACCGAGCAATGAAAATTCGTCCGCTACACGATCGTGTTGTCGTACGCCGTAAGGAAGAAGAAGAGAAAACTGCGGGTGGCATCGTGCTGCCGGGTAACGCCAAAGAGAAGCCTTCCCAGGGCGAAGTGATCGCCGTGGGTAACGGTCGCATCCTGGACAACGGCGAAACCCGCTCACTGGCGGTCAAGGTGGGTGACACCGTGGTCTTCGGTCAGTACGCCGGTAACACCGTCAAGATCGACGGCGAAGAGCTCCTTATCATGAGCGAGAGCGACATTTACGGCGTGCTCGAGTGATCGCCGAGGCGAATCGCACGAACTCTCATTAATCCGATTGGTTCAACGATTTCGGTTTAACGAACAGGAATAGAAGACATGGCAGCAAAAGACGTTAAATTCGGTGATAGTGCACGCAAGCGCATGGTCGCAGGCGTCAACATCCTGGCAGACGCGGTGAAAGTAACCCTCGGCCCGAAAGGCCGGAACGTGGTTCTGGAAAAGTCCTTCGGCGCACCGACCATCACCAAAGACGGTGTGTCCGTGGCCAAGGAAATCGAACTGAAAGACAAGTTCGAGAACATGGGCGCCCAGATGGTGAAGGAAGTGGCTTCCCAGGCCAACGAGAGTGCCGGTGACGGCACCACTACGGCCACTGTACTGGCCCAGTCCATCGTTAACGAGGGCATCAAGGCCGTCACTGCCGGTATGAATCCCATGGACCTGAAGCGGGGCATCGACAAGGCCACTGCCGAGGCCGTGAAAGCCATCCGTGAAATGGCCAAGCCTTGTGACGACAGCAAGATGATTGCCCAGGTAGGCACCATCTCCGCCAACGGCGACCAGACCATCGGCAAGATCATCGCCGACGCCATGGAAAAAGTCGGCAAAGAAGGTGTCATCACAGTTGAGGAAGGCCGTGGCCTGGAAGACGAGCTGGACGTGGTTGAAGGCATGCAGTTTGACCGCGGCTACCTGAGCCCGTACTTCATCAACAACCAGGACAACATGTCTGCCGAGCTGGATGACCCTTACATCCTGCTGGTCGACAAGAAGATCTCCAACATTCGCGAACTGCTGCCGGTGCTGGAATCCGTTGCCAAGGCGGGCAAGCCGCTGCAGATCATTGCCGAGGACATCGAGGGCGAAGCCCTGGCGACCCTGGTTGTGAACAACATGCGTGGCATCGTGAAAGTCAACGCCGTCAAGGCACCCGGCTTTGGTGACCGTCGCAAGGAGATGCTGCAGGACATCGCTATCCTGACCGGTGGTACCGTGATTTCCGAGGAAGTGGGCCTGACCCTGGAGAACACCACTCTGGATGACCTGGGTACCGCCAAGCGTGTGAACGTGACCAAGGAAAACACCACCATCATCGGCGGTGCCGGCGCGCAGGCAGACATCGAAGCCCGCGTTGACCAGATCCGCAAGCAGATCGAAGACAGCACCTCCGACTACGACAAGGAGAAGCTGCAGGAGCGTGTGGCCAAGCTGGCTGGCGGTGTTGCCGTCATCAAGGTGGGCGCCGGTTCTGAAGTGGAAATGAAAGAGAAAAAGGCTCGCGTTGAAGACGCGCTGCACTCCACCCGCGCTGCCGTTGAAGAAGGCATCGTGGCTGGTGGTGGCGTTACCCTGATCCGTGCCATCGCGGCTCTGGGCAAGGTGGATGCCATCAACGAAGAGCAGAAGGCCGGCGTAAACATTCTGCGCCGTGCCATGGAAGCACCGCTGCGTCAGATCGTGTTCAACGCAGGCGGTGAGTCGTCAGTCGTGGTTGCCAAGGTGAAGGAAGGCGAAGGCTCCTTCGGCTTCAACGCCGCCACCGAGCAGTATGGCGACATGCTGGAGATGGGTATCCTGGATCCTGCCAAGGTGACCCGTTCCTCCCTGCAGGCGGCCGCTTCTGTGGCATCTCTGATCATCACCACCGAGGCGATGGTTGCCGACGAGCCGGAAGACGAGAAAGCCGGCGGCGGCATGCCAGACATGGGTGGCATGGGCGGAATGGGAGGCATGGGCGGCATGATGTAATGCCGGCCAGACTCCAGGCAGCGCTCCATTCCTGAAGCGTTGCCCGGCCCACATCGAAAACCCCGCGTTGGTTCACGCTAACGCGGGGTTTTTGTTTTTTTGTCATGAACTTGCCTATGGGCTTTGCTAGACTCGGCTACCGGTCCATTATCTGTGCAACGCTGAATGAGTGACGCCCAACCCAAATCCTTTCTGCGCCCAGGCAAGCTGCTTGTCCTTCTGCTGCTGGGGCTGATTGTTTACAGTCTGGCACTGGCTGTTCTGGTCCCCGCCGGCTGGGTGTGGCATCACGCCTCGGGTTTTGTGACCCTGCCGCAACAGGTGCAGGTTCGCCAGGTCGCCGGCAAGCTCTGGGATGGCGAGGCGGGCCTGGTGGTTGCCGGCTTTCCACTGCGCGTCGACTGGAGTCTGAATACGCCCAGGTTCACGGAGTTCTCCTGGCCGATCGACATTTCTGTGGCGTCGTCACACTCTTCCCTCAATGGCAATGTTACGATCGGATGGCCGGCCAGCGCACGGCTGATGGCCACCGGGCAGGTAACGGTTGCCGAGTTCGAGGAACTCATTCGCCAGAGTGGGGGTGCCATGATTGAGGGCGAGGTAACGGTTGATCGTCTGCAACTGGCCTGGGCAGATAACCGGATTGTCGAGGCCGAGGGCATTGCCCGATGGCCGGGTGGGCTGGTGACATGGCCCATGGGTGATCAGCGCGGCCAGGCCGAATTCCCGCCCATGCAGGCCACCATGGATACAACCCAGGGCGGCGTGGCATTGACCGTATCCGCCCAGAGTGGCGACGGTGGCGAGGGTCCGGCGGCGGACGCTACCGTGTTCTGGAACGGCATGCTGGAGCTGCGGGTCTACAAACGCATGGTGGATCTTGCCGGACAGCCCTGGCCAGACACTGCGCGCCCGGGCGACATTGTGTTCCGGGTTCGTCAGCCCCTGGTGCCGGGGCTGTGATCATGTGGCCATTGACTGAACGGGTGAGCAGGAGACCGATCCCATGGCGTTACTGAGCACGCCTGCACAAACCCGGGTATCGCGGGCGTTCGCCAACCTTCTGCTGGTGGCGCTGGTGGTGTACCTTGCGGTGTTCATGGCCCGGATCAGCTGGCTGATTGCCTGGGATGATCGGCCCGTGCCGCAGGCGCCAACCGCCGGGAGCGCTAGCCTGGCCGGAAGAAGCGCCGGGCAGGTCTCGTCGATGGCGGTCTACGATTTCTTCGGTCGTTCGGAGAGCCCCGGCGAGGTGGCCGAGGCGGTTCGCCGCTCTGCCCCGGAGACCCGTCTGCGTCTGCGCCTTGAGGGCGTTCTGGTAGGACAGCGTCCGGAGGACTCCGGTGCTATAGTTGCGGGAAGTAATGGTGAAACGGCGTATTACCGGGTCGGTGACCTGCTGCCGGGTAACGCCGAGCTTGCTGAGGTTGAGCCGGGCAGGGTGCTGATTCGTCGGGGAGGACGCTACGAATCCCTGACCTTCGAGGAGCAGGAGTCCTCGGAACTGGTTGCAGAGGTGGCCACGGAGTCGGCAGAATCATCCCCGGATGCGTTCCTGGCCAATGCCCGGGAACAGATCGATAGCCAGGGTGTCGCCGCCCTCGCGCCGTTTGGTCTCAGTCCGGTGGATCAGAGCGGTGCGTCGGGATACGTGTACGACGGCTCCAACCCCATGCTCAATGCCGTCAACCTGCAGGCCGGTGATGTGATCACCGCTATCAATGGTCAGAGGCTGGGGGATATCAGCCAGGACAAGGCACTGCTGGAAAGCTGGCGGGGCCAGGCCCAGCTTGACATAGAAATCGAGCGTGACGGATCCATCCTCACCATCAGTTATGCCATACCCGAGCAGTGGCGCTGACCGGGTTCATCGAAACAGGACGAAATCGCCAGATGTATAACCACAAGATCAATTTTCTGCGGGCGCTTGTCCTGCTGGTTCTTCTCCCGTTCATGTCCGTGGCCCATGGGCAACAGGCCGAGACCTGGAGACTGAACCTGAAAGACGCCGACATTCGCGCTTTCGTAACCCAGGTGGCTGACATCACCGGCTACAGTTTCGTGGTGGACCCGCGGGTGAAGGGCAAGGTCACGGTGCTCTCCAGTGCGCCGATGAACAAGGATGAGATCTACGATCTGTTTCTGGCGGTTCTGAACGTGCACGGCTTCACGGCCATACCCGGTGAAGAGGTGATCAAAGTGGTCCAGCAGGTGGATGCCAAGCAGTCCGCTGAGTCCCTGAGCCGCTTTGAGGAAACCCCCTCTGAACAACTGATCACCCGGGTGATCCAGATAGATAACGCTAACGCTCTGGAACTGGTGCCCATTTTGCGACCGCTGGTGGCCAAGTACGGTCACCTGGCCGGTGTCGCGGCGGCGAACGCACTCATCATCAGCGACCACTCGTCCAATATCCAGCGCATTGAGCAGATTGTCCGGGAGCTGGACAGCCCGTCGAAATACGAGGTGGAAGTGATCCAGCTGCAGGAGGCCTGGGTGGGCGACATGGTAACCCTGCTTCAGGAGCTGGCACCGGATGAACTGGGCCGTGGCGGTGGGGAGAACGTTGCCCGCAAGTATAGCGTGACCGCCGATGAGCGCAGCAACCGGCTGATTCTCCGGGGCGACGAGACCTTCCGCGACAAGATGCGCGGGCTTATCCGACAGCTGGACCAACCCTCGGCCACCGGTGGTACCACCAAGGTGCTGCGCCTCAAACACGCCGATGCAAAGAACCTGACCGAAATCCTCAAGGGAGTGATGGGCGAACTGGTGAAAGAGAGCGCCGGTTCCGGGGGCGCCGCCGGCGGTTCCAGGCCCGAGAGCAACTTTGCCGTGTTTGCCGACGAAGGCCTGAACGCCCTGGTGGTTCGGGGTGAGCCCTCCCTGATGCAGGAAGCGGAACAGATTGTTGCGGCCCTGGACGTGCGCCGGGCGCAGGTGATGATTGAGGCGGCCATTGTGGAGATCAGCGACGAGCTGGGGCAGGATCTGGGCGTCCAGGTGGCGGTTGGCGACGAGTCCGGGGAGTCGACCCCGGTGGCAGGTACCAACTTCGGCAATGTCGGACGCAGCCTGGGTGAGGTACTCAGCGCGATCCTTACCGAATCTGCCATCACGCCAGCAACGGGCGGCATCACCATTGGCGCCGGTCAGCGGGATGAGAACGGCATCAGCTGGGGCATCCTGCTGCAGGCGCTGTCTACTTCATCTGCAGCCAACCTGCTGTCCACCCCCAGTATCATTACCCTGGATAACCAGGAGTCCGAGATTACTGTGGGTCAGAACGTGCCGTTCCGGACCGGGCAGTACACCGCGACGGGCAACAACGCCACTAACCCCTTCACCACCATCGAGCGCCGGGACGTGGGCCTGACGCTCAAGGTCACACCGACCATCAGTGCCGACGGCCTGGTGCGGCTGGTGGTCGAGCAAACCACGGAGAGCGTGGCTGACAGCATCGAGAACGCCTCGGACATCGTCACCAACAAGCGTGAGATCAAGACTACGGTGCTGGCCGACGATGGCGAAACCATCGTTCTTGGCGGCCTTACGCGGGACGACTACCAGGTTAACAAAAGCAAGGTGCCTCTGCTGGGGGATATCCCCGTGCTCGGGCGCCTGTTCTCTTCCGAGTCGGAACGTCGGGTGAAGCGGAACCTGCTGGTATTCCTGCGCCCGAAGATTCTGCTGGGCAAGGAAGAGGCCATTGCCGCCACCTCAGACAAGTTCGACCAGCTGTGGGAAGTCAATCTGAACATCCGCGAAAAGCTTGGCATTCCTTCGTCTGAGGAGGGCAACCCGACGGCGGACACGCTGTTCGAAGAGGGCACCACCCGGGCTCAGTAACCCGGCCCCTCAAACCGACAGTGGCGGCATCGGACAGTCTATCTGGTCCGCCACCAGTCGCATCAGCTCATACTCCCGCACGTCTACCCGGCCGTCCCGGGTAATGCAGTAGCCACAGGCATCAATCACCGCCGGCTTGAGTAGCGGTGACAGCCCGTTGAGGGCCGTGAGCGCCTCCCGAAGCTGGCGCATGGTAACCTTCTCCAGGGTCGGCACCTTGTCACCACGGCCGTCCACAAAGCCCGCCATCGCCTCCCGATACAGCGCCTCTGCCTCGTCCTGATCTGAAGTACCCGCCCGTGCCAGCAGACTGAGGACCCTTTGCAGCGCTGGAAGCACTGGCCGGTAGCTCTTGTAGCGAACAGGAACAATCCGCTCGGCCTCGTCGCCCAGGTGCCGGGACAGGAAGCTGGTCAGGGCAAGTTCGAACAGGGTGACGCGGTTATCCGCGGCCACCAGTTTCTGGACGTTGGTGATCAGCAGCTCCCGTTCTTCCGGATCCAGTTTGCGCAGTGCCGGCATCGCCAGCTCAAGGGCCGGAAACCGCACGCCCTCACCGATGGTCTTGAGCGCCGGCAGCAACTTGTCGAGCAAGTCAGGCTGGCTTCCAAGCACCGGATGGTCAGGCAGGAGGCCAAGCCGCTCGGCTTGCTGTTGGCGAGACAGTTCGCTGATCAGCAGCCCGTAGCAAAGCTGAATGGCGCCTGCCCGGGTGTACAGAAGATTCCGGAAGGTGGCCGGAAGCCGCTCGAGGAACTGCAGGGCGAAGTCTTCACTGCGCCGGTTGACCGTGCCCACCTGATCGGAGAATTTCCGTGTGTTGGTGGGCGGCGAGAGATTGGATGCCAGGGGCGAGGTGGAAGTTCGGGGCTGCCCGCCGGCGAATGCCGCCGCCCCGGCTGTAGGGGCTGGCTCAGCGCCGGAATAGAGGCGGGTGCCTGGCTCGGTGTCACGAAGCCGGCTCCGGAGCCTGGCGAGCATACCTGGCTGGATGGCATTGATCCGCTCCTCAACCGGGGGGTGTGAGGCCAGCAGGGAAGTGAATTTCATCCGGGCGCTCTCGCCAAAGCACATGTGATTCATGTCGCTTGCGTGACTGGTGGTGTCCAGATAGCCACCCTTGAGGCCGATCTTGAACAGGGCGCCGGCAATGCCTTCCGGGTTGCGGGTAAACTGGACCGAAGAGGCATCCGCCAGCATCTCCCGTTGCCGTGAAACCGCAGCCTGAATCAGCCGGCCAAAGAACACACCGACGTAACCGATTACAAACAGGGCGACGCCAATGATTCCCATGGCTGCCTGGGCCCGCCCGTCCCTCGATCGACCCACCCGGTGGCCCCGATAGAAGGAGGCTCTCAACAGGAAGCCTCCGATCTGCCCGATCATCAGAATTCCGGCCAGCAACGCAATCAACCGCACGTTAAGGCGCATGTCGCCATTCAGGATGTGGCTGAATTCATGGGCCACGACGCCCTGAAGCTCGTCTCTGGTGAGCTGGGTAACCGCCCCGTGAGTCACCACCATCACTGCCTCGCCGGGAGTGTAGCCGGCAACAAAGGCATTGATACCGGTCTCCTGATCCATCACATAAAGCTCGGGAACCGGCACACCGCTGGCGATGGACATTTCCTCAACGATGTTGCGCAGCTTGCGTTCGTCGGCGTCACGGGTATCCGGATCGATGGGGCGTGCGCCCACCATTTTGGCAACCCGGCTGCCGCCCCCGGCAAGGTCCACCCAGCGTAGCAACGAGCCCAGCACGATAAGGCCAACCACCGTTGCGGCCGTCAGCAGTCCGTGGCTCGACAGCAGCCAGTGGTGAAAGGCGAGCCCCGAGCTTTCGCTGCGGGTCACCAGATAACCCACCAGGCAAACAGCCAGGGTAATTAACGCTACGGCGGTCAGGAACAGAAACACCAGCAGGCTGGTGTTGCGCCGGGCGTGGGCCTGGCGCTGGAAAAAACCGGGATGAGCCATGTATCAGGGCCTCAGAAGGCCACTTTGGGTGCCTGGCGGGCCTCAGGGGATTCCAGTTCGAGCTGGGAGGTTTCCTTGAAGGCAAACATGCCAGCCACGATGTTGTTGGGAAACTGCTCACGGAAGGTGTTGTAGCTCATCACACCATCGTTGTAGGCCTGGCGGGCGAAGGCCACGCGGTTCTCGGTGCTGGAGAGCTCTTCCATCAGTTGCTGGATGGTCTCGTTGGCCTTGAGGTCCGGGTAGTTTTCCGCCACCGCGTAGAAGTTGGCCAGGGCCTTGGTCAGCAGGTTTTCGGCGCTGCCAAGGCGCTGGATCTTGGTGCCATCGCCGGGGTCGCGGGCGGCGTCTTTCTGGGCGCTCACCGCATTATTGCGGGCTTCCATGACCTGAGTGAGGGTGGATTTCTCATGGCTCAGATACGCTTTCGCGGCCTCGACCAGGTTGGGGATGAGATCGTGGCGGCGCTGGAGCTGCACGTCAATCTGTGCAAAACCGTTCTTGAACTGGTTTCTGAGGGAAACCAGGCGGTTATAGATAAAAACAAGGTAGAAAACGACGACGGCAATAACAATCAGGCCAATGACAGTGGTTCCCATTGCGGCTCCTCGGAGAAATGAATCAGGCGTTATTTTCCACAATCTGTTGGTGGAAACCTTTTACAAAGGTCTCAAAATCGCGGGGCGACAGCGGCTTACTGAAATAGAAGCCCTGGGCCAGCTTGCAGCCTCGCTGGCTCAGGTAATATTCCTGCTCGGCGGTTTCCACCCCCTCGGCGACCACGGACAGGTTGAGGCTTTTGCCCAGGTCGATGATGGTGTTGGCAATTCGGGTGTCTTCTTCATTCACCAGCAGGTCGCGGATGAACTGCTTGTCGATTTTCAGGTGCTGGACCGGCATTTGCTTCAGGTAGGTCAGTGAGGAGTAGCCTGTACCAAAATCGTCGACCGCAATGCTGATGCCGGCCTGGTGCAACCGGTGTAGTTTGGCGACGGCGTCGGAGAGATTGGTCATGAAGCTGGTCTCGGTCACTTCCAGCTCCAGGCGTCCGGCCGGGATGTTGTGTCGTCGGAGTGTGTCCAGTACGTCTTCTACGATCGTGTTCTGGCGCAGTTGCACCGCCGACAGGTTCACCGCGATGCGAAGCGGCGTGCCGTCCGATGCCCATCGTGCCGCCTGCCAGCACGCCTGGTCCAGCACCCACTGACCGATCTCCACAATGGAGCCGTTGGCTTCTGCCACGGGAATGAACAGATCCGGTGGAACCAGGCCCCGGATCGGATGTTCCCAGCGAAGCAGGGCTTCAGCGCCGATGACCCGTTTGCTCTCAAGATTGATCTGGGGCTGGTAAACGAGGTGGAACTGATGGTTGCTCAGGGCCTTGGCCAGATCTTTCTCAAGCTGCTTCCGGTCGCGTATTTCCTGGTCGATGCTGGCAACGTAGAACTGGAAGTGGTTGTGGCCGTTCTGTTTGGCCAGGGTCATGGTCTGCTCGGCACACTGGAGGAGCCGGTCGGCCTGTCCGGTATCGGACGGGTAGAGGGCGACACCCATGGTGGCCGTCATGGCGATGTTCTGGTCTTCCACCAACATGGGCTCGCTGATGCAGGCCAGAATCCGGTCAGCGGTATCCGCCGCCTGGAAGCCATCCCGGAGGCCCTTCTCAACAATAACGAACTGGTCGCTGCCAAGTCGCGCAATGGTGAAGCGGGCGTTGTCGAGCTTGCTGGTCAGCCGGTCGGCAATGGTCTGGAGGATAAGATCGCCGGACCGGAAACCGCACTGTTCGTTGATGGATTTGAAGTCATCAATGCCGCAAACGATCAGTGACAACTGGATGTCGCGCTTGTTGGCTTCCTCGATATCCCGTACCAGAAGCTCCATGAACGTGTCGCGGCTGGGCAGTCCGGTGAGCTGGTCATAACGGGACAAGCGGCTCACCCGGTCTTCGGCTTCCTGGTGGCGTTTCTGGCTGTCGCCAATGGCAACGAGCAGGTTGTTGGTGGCGTTGACCCAAAGCCCCAGCTCGTCACTCTGGTGCCCGGAGGGCGTGGTCACCAGCCGGTCGTCCGGATGCGCCGGGTCCACTTGTTTGACCGAAGCAACGATTCGTAGCAGCGGGCGGGTCAGCAGGAGGTGGAACACATAGAACAGCACCATGCCCAGTATCAGGGCGGTGGCGATGCCGGAAGCGAAGGTCACAGCTGCCCGGTCCAGCCAGGTGTTGGCGACCGGTGCGGTGTCGTAGTGGACATCCAGGTAGCCGTAGACCGTGTCCGGATTGGCCTCGCGGGACAGAGGCTCGCGAAACTGACGTTCGTCCTCGAAAATCGGGTCGGTCAGTGGGCGAAAGGCCGCTTCCAGCAGGGGACGGCTCCGCTCACCAAGGGGCACGCCGTCTGGATGGACGATACGGGCCATGTGCACGGACTGCTTGGCGAAGAGCCCGTCCACGACCTGCTGGGCAAGATCCGCATCAATACTGAAGACGGCCTGCGTTGCAGCATCCTTGATCATTGCGATGGTCTGGCGGGCATCATTATCGAGTACGGCGGACACGCGCCTGGCGTCCAGCACAACCTGTATGGTGCTGACGACAATACCGCTGATCAGGGCCACGGCGAGAATCCAGCGCAGTATCCGTGACCCCAGCCGATGTTCTACCTCAAAGGAATTCTGCATTCAGTACTGTCTTTAATCCGGTTCCATCAGGACGATCGTTTCACGAACGGCTGTGTGAAAAAATCGGACAATGGGCGAGCCCCTTGAGGCCGGCCTGTAGGTTACCCGTCAGTATGGTTCAGTATCACCATATCTTCATGGAGTATCGGCGATTTTTTTGATTTATTCAGAGAGCAGTTGTATCGATTTGTAATTGTGTCGGGAAGATGGACACAAAAACGCCCGCGCAAGGCGGGCGTTTCTGTTAAGGCCACCAGGGGCCGATAGCTTGAGTCCGGACCGGATCAGGCCAGGTTTTCGTTTACGAAATCCCAGTTCACCAGGCTCCAGAAAGCTTCGAGATAGTTCGGGCGGGAGTTCCGGTAGTCGATGTAGTAAGCGTGTTCCCAGACATCGACGGTCAGCACCGGCTTGTCGGCGCCGGTCAGCGGGGTCTCCGCGTTGCTGGTGTTCAAAATGGCAACACTGCCGTCGGCTTTCTTGACCAGCCAGGTCCAGCCAGAGCCGAAGTTGTTGGCAGCCTTATCGTTGAATTCTTTCTTGAAGTCCTCGAAAGAACCGAAGGCTTTCTCAATGGCTTCCTTGGCGGCGCCTGTGGGCTCACCACCGCCGTTCGGGCTCAGGCAGTGCCAGTAGAAGGTATGGTTCCAGACCTGGGCTGCGTTGTTGAACAGCGGCCCGCTGGCGCTCTTGATGATGTCCTCGAGCGACTTGTTGGCGTTGTCAGTGCCTTCGATCAGGCCATTGAGCTTGGTTACGTAGGTGTTGTGGTGCTTGCCGTAATGGTACTCGAGCGTTTCCTGAGAGATGTGCGGTTCCAGTGCGTTCTTTTCATACGGCAGTGCGGGAAGTTCAAATGCCATGAGGTCGTTCTCCCTGTCTCTCTGTTTGTGTTTACGTTCACTCACCCAACTATAGGGGCGGTTTGACTGATATCAACCCTTTGCTGTCAAAGAGCTTTTGAACTCGGGGCAACCCGGCAGGAACTGGGCGCAGGTCTTCACTCGCCAGACCAGTTCCTCGTAACTGTCGGCCAGAATATTCACATGGCCCAGCTTCCGGCCCGGGCGTTCTCCCTTGTTATAGAGATGCACATGGGCATAGGGCAATTCAAGGATGCGCTCAATGTCGCCATGCTCGCCGATGATATTGATCATGCAGCTCACCCCTCGGGGCGCGACATTGCCCAGCGGGTGTCCGCTCACGGCCCGGATGTGATTTTCGAACTGGCTGGTCATGGCGCCTTCGATGGTCCAGTGCCCGGAGTTGTGAACCCTGGGTGCCATTTCATTGGCAACAAGACCGTTGGCGGTCTCGAACAGCTCGAGGGTTAATACGCCAACGTAGTTCAATTCGTTCAGAAGCGCCTTGATGTAACGCTCGGCGTCTTCCTGTATGTGCTTTTCCAGCTTCGGAGCGGGAGCGATAGAGTAGCGCAGAATGCCCTCGTGGTGGGTGTTCTCGGCCATCGGATAGAACGCCAGCTCGCCGTCTTCCGCTCGCACCGCGATCATTGATACTTCCCGGCGAAAGTCCACGAACTTCTCGACGATCAGCCGCGGATGACCGATAGACGCCCAGGCTGCTTCGGCTTCTTCCGGACTTCTCAGTACCGCCTGGCCCTTGCCGTCGTAGCCCTCGGTATTGGATTTGGCAACCACCGGGCAGCCAAGTGCTTCGGCGGCTGCTTTCAGGGAGGCTGCGCTGTCGGCGATTTTCCACTCTGGAGTCGGGATCCCGAGTTGCCCGAACAGGGTTTTTTCGGCTTCCCGGTTCTGGCAGACCTGCAGGGCCCTGGGGCAGGGGTGCACCGGCTTTTGGCGGCCGATCTGCTCGGCTACGTCCACCGGCAGATGCTCGAACTCGTAGGTCACGCGGTCGACTCGGGAAAGGAAGTCATCCAGGTACTCGCCATCGCGGTCGATGATAACTTCGCCAAGGCCTGCGCTTGGGCTGCCAGACATGTCATAGAAAACAAAGGTCTTGGCCAGTGGATACCCGGCCAGCGCCAGCATTCTCCCGAGTTGTCCGGCGCCCAGTACACCAATTCTCATTTGAGCTCTCCTGCCGTTTCTTGCACAGAGGTTAATGTTACGGATCCTGAGGGTCGGGGTTGTCCAGTATGGTTTGCGTCTGGGTCGAACGGAATTCTTCCACGGCGTTGCGAATGCTCTCATCGAAGGTGCCCAGGATCTGGGCAGCCAGCAAACCTGCATTGGTGGCACCGGCTTTGCCGATGGCCAGGGTGCCCACGGCAATGCCACCGGGCATCTGGACGATCGACAACAGCGAATCGAGGCCATTCAGGGTTTTGGACTGCACAGGCACACCCAGTACCGGAAGGGCGGTCTGGGAGGCGACCATGCCCGGCAGGTGGGCCGCGCCGCCGGCACCGGCGATAATGACTTTCAGACCGCGGTCGGCGGCGGTTTTGGCGTAGTCGAACAGGAGGTCCGGGGTGCGATGGGCGGAGACGACTTTGGTTTCGTAGGGTACGCCGAGCTTTTCGAGCATGGTGGCGGCGTGTTCCATGGTGGGCCAGTCGGATTTGGAGCCCATGATGAGTCCTACAAGCGGCTGCATGTGCAACATCCTGTGATAATTGGAAAGCCGGCCATTGTATGTTTTGCCTATGTACCATGCAAACTTATAGCTCGGGGAAGGTCAGGGTTGGTGTTCTTCCTGGAAACCGCTACAAGCTCGTCCCTGAGCGCTTGGCTGAGGCCATCCATGGCCTCAGACATTTCCAGGAAGAACACCAACCCTGCCCCCGAACTCTCTGCGAGTATTCGTCTGGTGCAGCCATCGTTTTTACCTGCGTCTAAGTACAGGTATTATCAGTCCCTATTGCTGTAACCGTCCATAGTCAGGAGCTGTAATGGAACCCATCCGTCCAGATGATGATGAACTGAGGGCCGAGCGACCGATCGGCAGTGCCGAGCCAAAGAAACCGGCGGACAGGAAGCCGAAGGCGTCATCTGCCGGCGGGGCAGAGCCGCCTCGAGAGAAGCCAGCCGCGAGGCAAAAAGGTGGCAACGGCGGCGGTAGGCGGGGCAGTTCTGCAATGCTTTGGGTGCTTCTGGTTGTGGTGGCAGCGGCTGCCGGTGCCGGGTGGTACACCCAGGAGCAGCGGGTTCAGGCGTTGGAGAGTCAGCTTGAGGAAGCGGACTATTGGGCGCGGCAGAGCAAGCTGGCGCTAGCTCGGTTTGAGGGTGAGCTTTCGGAAACCGGCGAGAATCTGCAGGAGCGGGGCGAGTCGCTGGAGGACAAGATTGCGGCTCAGGAGAAGCGGCTTGATACCGCGGACAGCGAGATCCGCAAGTTATGGGCGGTGGCCAATGAGCGGAATAAGAAGCGCCTGGACGAGCACCAGGAGCGTCTGGCCGCGCTGGAATCCGGTCTGGCCGAGAATGACAAGGCCATCGGTGCGGTCGAAGCCTCGGTTGAGCAGGCTCGTCAGTCGTTGTCCGCAGACATTGCCGCCCTGAAAAACCAGACCGAAACGTCGGTGGCGGCGTTGCAGGACGCGAACCGACAGGCAACGGAGCAATTGACGCGTCTCAGCCAGCAGTTGGCGGATGTGGATCAGGTGATCGAGAACCGGATTCGTCGCTTCGAGCAGGAGCAGAAGCTTGGCATCAGCGGGCTTGAAGGGCGTGTGGCCGCCCTGGAGCGGGAAACCGATCAGCTCGCCGGGGATGGCAAGGTGCAGGCCCTGAACAAAGAGCTGGCAACCCTGAAGCGCACGGTGGAGTCCATCGATGCTTCTCGGTCGCAGCTCACGTCTCGGCTGGTGCGGCTTTCGGAAGAAGTGAATCAGCTGCGGACCCAGGTCAGCGGGCAATAAACGCTGACCTGAACGGGCGGCATCGCGGGTTTTGTAACGGTTTGTAGCCAGCCCTTGCGGTAGCTCTCATTTCTGCCGTTTGCCAGTTGTTATGATCAGGCAACTCGCAATCAGGATGAAGAGTTGCCAACCATGAAAACCCGAGTGCCTTCCGTTCCCGCTTTTCTTCGGCCGCTGGCTGCGGCGCTGCTGATGCTGGCCTTGTCCGGCTGTACGGTGTACCAGTCCATCGGCAAGAGTGTCGGTTCGTTCCTGCATCCGGTGTCCGGGCACGATTTCGTTCACATTGATAACGACAGCTGGGACCGTCGTAACGCGCTGCTGTATTTTTATCGCACTCACTCCCAGTGGGCGGCCGACGAGATCGAGGCGCCCAGCGTCTACATAGATGACACGCATTACTTCAATATCCGCAATGACAGTTTTACCTGGCTGGAGGTCAGCCCCGGGGAGCGACACATTGCCATGCGCCGACCGCTGCTGGGTCTTGAAGGGCTTAATTCCTTCAGTCTGAGTCTGATTGCAGACGCCACTCTCAAGGTTGAGCCCGGAAAGATCTATTACCTTCGATATAACGAACTGACGGAGCCTGACCAGCGGCATCCGCAGTTGGATCCGGACCATCCGCTTGCCCAGGGCGACCTGCAATTGGTAACGCGTGACTACGCCATGCAGGCCGATGAGCTTGTGTCCACCCGCTTTCTGAACAGCGACCTGCTGGCGCCGAACCACGCGGCTACCTCGATCGTGGAAGTGACGGAAGACGTGGATTACGAGCGCGAGCGGGTGTTGCTTGAGGAAGAACGGGAACTGGAGCTCGAGCGCTTGAAGGCCGAGGGCAAGTATGAATCCGCGTCCTGGTTCTGGCCCTTTGGTGGCGGCCCGACCGTTCCGCTGGAAACGGACCGGAAAATCAAGAAGCTCGAGCGCGAATACGCCGAACTTGAACGGGAGCGGGAGCGTCGAGAGGAGGCGGAATCCGACGGTGGCTGGTGGATTTTCTGAGTGCTGGCTACACTTGTCGGCAGGTACAACGCTCGGGATTTAAAACACCATGTCGCTGAAGGATTCTCTCAGGCTCCGCTTTGAAAAGTTGACCGACGACGTCGTGCCGCAGCTCCTCGAAAGCTGGGGCGATCTGCAAAAACGTCTGGATGACCTGAATTGCTCACTGGCGGAACGATCCGTCCCCGAAGACCGGCGTGCCAGGGTCAGCGAGCTATCCTTGCAGGAAAAGGCCCAGCGCGCAGGGCAGCGCAAGCCTGCGCTCCGGAGCGTCAAATCAGCCCCGGAACCGTCTGCCGGCAAAAAGTAAAATTGGACGAAAACTGTACGCTTTTTAATGGCTTGCAGGTTTTTTCAGAAATTTCCCGGAAAATATTTGACACCGTCAGCCAAATGCTTAAAATGCGCCTCTCACTTGGTTGAGACAGCTGCGCTGGCAACCGGGTGTATGGCTCCGGCTGTTTGAGAACGGAGCCCGAAAGTGGGTGGTTAGCTCAGCTGGGAGAGCATCGCCCTTACAAGGCGAGGGTCACTGGTTCGATCCCAGTACCACCCACCACTTTCAAGCGCATTACCGGATCAACCCATCCGGTTTCAGGTTCAGGCCCACGGGCCCGAATTGATGCGGAGCGGTAGTTCAGTTGGTTAGAATACCGGCCTGTCACGCCGGGGGTCGCGGGTTCGAGTCCCGTCCGCTCCGCCACTTTTTCCCGGGTGGTTAGCTCAGCTGGGAGAGCATCGCCCTTACAAGGCGAGGGTCACTGGTTCGATCCCAGTACCACCCACCAATATTCCGAAAAGGGCCGATCCGCAAGGATCGGCCCTTTTTTGTTTGTGTGGTCCGTGTTGTTGGATTACGCCTTCGGCTAATCCAACCTACACTGATCCCCTCTCAGCCCGCAGGTCGGATTAGCCAAAGGCGTAATCCGACTCCACGATCCGGCTGTAATGTTACTTGCCGATCAGAGACTGCCCACACACCCGCACAACATTACCGTTCACCCCGCCGGACGCCGGGCTGCAATACCAGGCAATGGCTTCCGCCACATCCACCGGCAGTCCGCCCTGAGACAGGCTGTTCATCCGGCGGCCCGCCTCTCGGATGGTCAGCGGCATGGCGGCGGTCATCTGGGTTTCGATGAAGCCTGGGGCGATGGCATTGATGGTCACGCCATTCTTGACCTGCCGGGCCATGGCCTCGACATAGCCGATCACGCCGCTCTTGGCCGTTGAATAGTTGGTCTGGCCAAAGTTGCCGGCAATGCCACTGATGGACGAGATGCAGACAATCCGACCGTTGGCTCTCAGGAGCTCCCGCTTGGCCAGTTCTTCGTCGATCAGTTCCTCGGCTGAAAGGTTCACGGCAATGGTCATGTCCCAGAAATGCTCCGGCATGTTGCCGAGGGTTTTGTCCCGGGTGATGCCAGCATTATGGATAACCAGATCCACTCCGCCGAAATGCTCTTCAACAAAGTCTGCGATCAGTTTCGGGGCCTTGTCATCGGTAATGTCGCAGGCCAGGGCCTTGCCCTTGATGGCGCCGGTGACTTTCTCAAGCTCTTCCAGTGCTGGCGGAATGTCGAGGCCGATCACGGTGGCGCCGTCCCGTGCCAGGGTCTGGGCGATGGCGGAGCCAATGCCCCGTGAGGCGCCTGTGACCAAAGCAACCTTTCCGCTCAGGGGCGCCACCGGGTTGGTTGCCGACGCCGGCTCGCTTTTGCTGACCCGGACCACCTGTCCGGAGACATAGGCCGATCGGGCCGAGAGGAAAAAGCGGACGCTGGAGTCCAGCTGCTTTTCGGCGCCTGGTGCCATCCAGAGAAGGTTGGCAGTGGCGCCTTTCTTGCCAATTTCCTTGCCAACGCTGCGCACGAAGCCTTCCAGCGCCTGTTGGGCGGCTGCATGGGGCGCTTTTCGGCAACTGGCCGGGTTCTGCCCAATGACCAGCACGCGCGCGTTGGTGCCCAGCTTTTTGATGGTGGGGTGGAAAAAGTCGTACAGTGCCCGAAGCTCCTCCGGGTTACGGATGCCGGTGGCATCGAAAACCAGAGCGCTGAACTTTTCCGATACCTCGGAGCCGAGATCCATTGGCTGGGCCTTGTTGCCGGCCTTGGCGGAGTCGTGCAGGCGGTCACTGCCGCTGGCGTGGTGAATCGTTGCTGCGCTTGCGCCGAGTGTGGCGCCGAGGGCTGCAATGGCCTTGCCGCCGTTGGCGGCGCCAATCAGAACGTCGCCCTCAATAAACGGCTGGTCGGTGCGTTTGAGCCGTTTCAGGGGTACCGGGGCGGGCAGGCCCAGGGACTGGGCTGCGGTCTTGCCTACGGGGGTGTTGACTATTCTCAGGTAGAGGTCAGACATTGCGGTTCCTTGTGGTTGCATTCGAATGACGGTTTGCGAATCGTCCTACAGGTTAAAGAATCGGCCAGTTTTTGGATTGACTCAATGCCTGTAGGGTGTTGTCAGGGGTGCCAATGAGGCATTTCGGGTTGTCGCTAAACTGTTTACAGTCCAAATTTTCAGACTTCGGAGCGGGGATTATTGGAGGAGGGCTTCCCAAAACACGCCCGTGAATACTTCCCTGTAGGGCTCGGTCGCGCCATCCATGGCGCTCCACGGTTTTGGGAAGCCCTCCTCCAATAATCCTCGGGCATCACAGATTTCGGCTCACTACTAAGGAATTGGCAATTATGGCAGAAGCATCGAAAACTCCGCGCAAGAAGACCAGTTCATCGAAGAAAGCCACGGCCGCGACGGCCGGCGTTCGTCGGGTGGCGGTGATTGGGGGCAACCGCATTCCGTTCGCCCGCTCCAATACCGCCTACAGCAAGATCAGCAACCAGGAGATGCTGACCTCAGCGCTGCGCGGGCTGGTGGACCGATATGGTTTGCAGCGGCAGCGCCTGGGTGAGGTGGCCGCAGGTGCGGTGATCAAGCATTCGCGGGATTTCAATCTTACCCGTGAGGCGGTGATGAGCTGCGGTCTGGCGCCGGAGACGCCGGCTTACGATGTTCAGCAGGCCTGTGGAACGGGGCTTGAGGCGGCTATTCTGGTGGCCAACAAGATTGCCCTGGGGCAGATCGAGTGTGGCATTGCCGGTGGCACTGATACCACATCCGATGCGCCCATCGGCGTCGGTGAGGGGCTGCGGGAGATTCTACTGGATCTGAACCGGGCGAAGACCGCCGGAGAGCGGTTGAAGATTCTTGCCCGATTCCGGCCCGCGCATCTGAAGCCTGAGATTCCGCAAAACGGTGAGCCACGCACCGGGATGTCCATGGGTGAGCACGCCCAGGTTACGGCGAAGGAGTGGGCCATTCCCCGGGAGGATCAGGACAAGTTGGCGTGGGAGAGTCATCAGAAGCTGTCCAAAGCCTATGAGGAAGGCTTCTTTGCCGATCTGATGACGCCGCTGGCGGGGCTTGAGAAGGACAATGTACTGCGTCCGGATACCACCCTCGAGAAGCTGGCGACGCTCAAACCAGTGTTCGACCGGGAGAATGGCACCATGACTGCCGCCAACAGCACAGCGCTGACCGATGGCGCTTCCTGCGTGCTGCTGGCCAGCGAGGAATGGGCCAAGGCGCATAATCTTGAGGTGAAGGCCTGGCTGACCTTCAGCGAGGTGGCCGCCGTTGACTTTGTGGACAAGAAGGAGGGGCTGCTGATGGCGCCTGCCTACGCGGTACCCCGGATGCTGGATAAGGCCGGCCTGACTCTGCAGGATTTCGATTTTTATGAAATTCACGAAGCCTTTGCCGCTCAGGTGCTCTGTACCCTGAAAGCCTGGGAGGATCCCACCTTTTGCAAGGAGCGGTTGGGGCTGGACAAGCCGTTGGGCAGCATCGACCGCGACAGGCTGAATGTGAAAGGCAGCAGCCTGGCCACGGGCCACCCTTTTGCCGCTACCGGCGCACGCATTGTGGCCACCCTCGCGAAATTGCTGGAAGAGAAGGGCAGCGGCCGCGGCCTGATTTCCATTTGCGCTGCCGGCGGCCAGGGGGTAACGGCCATTCTCGAGCGATAAGTTTCCGGACAGGCTGAGGTTTCCTTTGACAGCGGCGACCTCACCCCTTATCATGCGCGCCACGTTGATCGGGGGCTTCCCCGAGAAACAACCAGTTTGATGCGGGGTGGAGCAGTCTGGTGGCTTGCCGGGCTCCCAATCCCGCAAAAGCCGAAGGGAGTCTCGACCTTCGGCTTATGAGCCCGAGCTTTCGCCGGACTCAGGAGTCAAACAGAGATACAAGTTTTGATGCGGGGTGGAGCAGTCTGGTAGCTCGTCGGGCTCATAACCCGAAGGTCGTTGGTTCGAATCCAGCCCCCGCTACCATTTATGGAATAAAGCCCGCTTATGCGGGCTTTATTGCTTTAGCGGGCAATGCTGTTTCTCAATACCCCTCGGGTTTCACAAATCCCGCCAGTCCCGCCTCTTCAAGCAGCCCTGCGAAACCAATCGTCGTCAGATCCATCCCCGGTGCGCCGATCACCTGTACGTTGAAGGGCAGCCCGTTTTTTGCCCGTCCAAGGGGCACCGAGGTAGCTGGCAGGCCGAGCAGAGTGGCCAGGGCAATCCAGCAGAACTGGTCCAGGTAGGCCCTCGGTTTGCCCGCCACGGTAATGCGCCGTTTGAACACCGGGTTCGAATGGTCATGGGGTATGGCCGTGGTCGGTGTAACCGGCGTCAGCAGGACATCCACTTCCTCGAACAGAGATTCGATCTGGGCGCGCATTTTCTCGCGCATTTCACTCCACGCCATCCATTGGTGAACCGGCTGGTTCACGCCCCGGCCGTATTCGCCGATGCAGGCTGTGGCGGGGCCAAGGAACTTGAGCCACGGCTCCAGTCGAGCAATCCATTTCATCTGTCGACGCTGGGACGGCTTGAGCGAGGTGCTGAGCAGGCTGCCCAGCAAATTGAAATACGCCGGCAGGATGTGCTCCAGAGTCAGCAGAGGGTGCCGGGCCTCGGTTACCAGGGCGCCGCGGTCGGCAAGGGCGATACCCAGGTTACGGTAGGCCTCTGTCAGTTCCGGTTCCACCGGACATAGCGGATCTTCCAGCCATAACCCAATCCTGGCCTGGTCCAGGCTGTTTACCGTTGCAGGCGCAAGCTTGAGGGCCCAGCTGCGCTCCTGGTCCGCTCGGGGGCCGGCAATCACCTTGAGCAGCAGTTCAAGATCCCGGGCGTTGCGGGCCATGGGGCCGCCTTCTGCCAGGTCGGGCTGGGACTGGGTGCCGGGTGGTCCGGGGATATGGCCGCGAAAAGACACCAGCGAGCGGGACGGTTTGTGGCCGAACACGCCACAGAAATGGGCAGGGGTCCGAATGGAACCGGCCAGATCGCTGCCTACTTCCAGCGCTGTCATGCCCGCGGCCAGTGCGGCTGCGGCGCCACCCGAGGAGCCACCGGGGGTATGAGCCGGATTGTGGGGATTGTTGGTGACCCCGAAGAGTTTGTTGTAACTCTGCAGGTCGGTCGCATAGATCGGCACGTTGGTCTTGCCCAGGATTATGGCTCCGGCGCTCTCCAGTCGCTCGATGACATCAGCGTGGCGCTCCGGTTTATGGTCCCGTAGCGGCGATGCCCCGGCGGTGCAGGTCATGCCGGCGACTTCCCAAGTGTCTTTGATGGTCAGGGGTAAGCCGTGCAACGGGCCTTTTACTTGTCCTGCAGCACGGGAAGCGTCGGCCTGGCGGGCATCGGCCAGTGCCTGCTGTTCGTCCAGGGTGATGACCGCGTTTACCCTGGGATTGACCGACCGGATGCGATCGAGCAGGGCGCGGGTTAGCGTCTCGCTGGAGAGCTCGCCGGCGTTCAGCTGCTCAAGAAGGGCGTGGGCCGACTGATAATGCAGTGCATCCATGGGTATTCTCTTGTAGTTGGTCGCTGGCAATGTCTATCTGGATCAGGGCAGTTCGGCTCGCCAGTGTTTGACTTTGACCTGGCCCTTGATGGCTTCAATGATCTCAATAATAAGGTTGATCAGCGCTTCATTTTGGGCCTGGTTCGCCCGAGCGTCGTCGGGTGAGGGCAGGAAAACATGCACGATGTCTTCGATGAACGCGTGGTTGGATGCCGAGGCAAGATCTTCCAGTATCTGGTGGATGACGTTGGCGACGATGTCCCCCACCGCCTCCTCGAGGGTCTCCTGAATGGTGGGGCCCACCACCGGAAGGTATTTCAGACGGGATAACTCAAGGTTCTGTTTCAGAGCATGGTCAACACGATCCTCCAGATAGCTTCGCAAGGCTCCCCGATTGGGCACGTAGCCTTGCTGGGCGGCCTCGGCAACCCGCTGTGAAATCCAGTCGGATAACATATCCCGTCTCGGGTAAAGAATGTCTTCCTGAATCTTCTCGAAGAGCGGCGAGCCCCGTTTCACTTCCTGCTGGACACCGCTCAGGACCTTGAGCACGATCCGGTCCGACAGCTCCTCCATGAATGCTTCATAATAGAAACTGATAAACCGGTAGATGCGCGTGTTGGTAATGTCGATGATCTTGTACTGGTGCAGCCGGTAAATGATCGAAATCACCCGGAGAATCCTGAGGAAACGCAGGCTGCCGACCGGAATACAGCCAACCAGATCGTACCAGTGTATGAATGGATAGAAATACCACCGGTCGTAGACCTTCGCCTTCACGGCATAGCCCCAGCGCAGGAAGAACTCGCCCAGGAAAATGGAGACGAAAATCAGATCGTAGAAAATGAAGCGTTCGTGGATAGGATGGTAGAGCGACTGAAGCGCGGGTGCGTGTTCCTTGAGCAGGCTCTGGACGGCCACGAAGTTGTAGATTGAGTCCCAGATGATGAATGCCAGGTTGATGATCAGCAGGCCCAGCATCAGGAAATCAATGATGAACCAGATCAGCTGGTGGCTGGATTTGAGGTTTTCGCGGTTTATTTTCAGCATTCGCATGCGCCTGGTTGGATGCTAAGTCTCTGACAGGTTAGCTTATTTATGAGGAGCACACGACTCACCGTGGATTTAGCCGGCCATCTACCATTACACTCCCATCCATGAACGCAAACCCTTCTTGCAATCGCCAACGTTGAAAGCTCCGGATGCCGTCAATCCATAAAGCAGTGACAACGGGTTTCATCCGGTTTCTTGCGGCCCTGCTGTGGGCGCTGTCGTTAACGGCGCAGGCGCAACAGGTCGAGATCAGAATGGAAGGCGACTACCCGGCGCTCAAGGACAACGCTGAGGCTTTTATCGGCGAGGTGGAAGGTCGAAGTGAGGGCAATCTCAGGCGTTTTGCGCCCACGGCTGTGGACCAGGCCGAGAAGGCTTTGCGGGCGCTGGGGTATTATTCGCCCCTTATTTCCTGGACGGTTGAAGAAGGCGATTCCGAAGATACGGCAACGCTGACGCTAACCATAAACCCGGGCGAGCCTGTGCGAGTGACATCCAGGGTGGTTGAAATCCGGGGCGCCGCGGCCACTGATGAGGCCTTCACCGCAAACCTTCCCGCCCACCCCGCTGAGGGTGACATCCTCAACCACGGCGAATATGCCAACCTTCGCGGAACGATTGAGAACCGGGCACGCCGGCGTGGTTATTTCGACGGTCGTTTTGAAACCCGGACCCTGAGGGTGGATCCAGACAGCCGCAGCGCAGAAATTACACTTGTGTATGAAAGCGGAGAGCGCTACCGATTGGGCGATGTGAGATTCGAGGAAGGGCACTGGTTCGAACTGGACTTGCTGCGGGACTTCGTAACGTTTGAGCCAGGTACGCCCTTTCACTCCGATGAAATTGCCAAGTTGAATCGCGATCTGCAGAGCAGTGGCTATTTCCGGGGCGTTGACATAGACGCCTCACCGTCCCGAGCCGAGAACGGTGTGATTCCGGTTACGGTGGCGCTTGAGCGGCGCGAGGCGCGCTCGGTGGCGGCCGGTGTCGGCTTCTCCACAGACGTGGGGCCTCGCTTTCGCGGTACCTGGCGTGAGCACTGGATCAACCCGATGGGCCATAAGCGCGGAGCCGAAACCGAGCTGTCTGTGCCACGGCAAAACCTGAGCACCTGGTATGAGCTGCCCCTCGATCCCCCTATGACGGACCTGATCCGACTGACTGCGGGTTACCAGCGCGAGGACATCGAGAACGTCGAATCGGAACTGCTGACCCTGGGCCAGCAATGGCAGCACCAGCTGGACAGTGGCTGGCTTCAGGTTCTGTCACTACGCTGGGAAGGGGAGCGATTCAACATTGGTAACGACGAAACCGGCACCAGCTCACTGTTCCTGCCGGGCGCCGGTTATTCCCGCATTCATGCGGACTCGCCGCTGGATCCTTCCCGGGGCTATCGATTGCAGCTGGATATGACCGGCTCGCACAGGGCGTTGTTATCGGACGTGGATATCCTGCACGTCAACGCCCTTGCCAAGGGGCTGTTCACGCTGGCCGATAGGCACCGTTTCCTCGGGCGGGTTCAGGCTGGTGCCGTGGCCACCAATCGGTTCGAGGATGTGCCACCGTCCCTGCGATTTTTTGCCGGCGGCGACCAGAGTGTGCGTGGCTACGGATATGAAACGCTCTCGCCCGAAAACGAGAACGGTGTGCCGGTCGGGGGCCGCTTCCTGATGGTGGCCAGCGCCGAGTACCAGTATCAGTTTGCAGACAAGTGGCGGGCGGCGCTGTTCGTGGATCACGGCAACGCCGTCAATAATGTCAACGATCCCCTCGCCACCGGCGCGGGCGTCGGGATTCGCTGGATCAGTCCGGTCGGTCCCCTGCGCCTGGATGTCGCCAAGGGCCTGGACCCGGAGTTCGGCGGTGGTTGGCGAATTCACTTTTCCATGGGACCCGAGTTGTGACACAGACTCCGGACACACCAGACAACAGGCCTGCCCCCCGGCCCCGTCGCGGGCTGCGGTTCTGGTTGTTGCTGTGTCTGGGGCTGCTGTTGCTGGTGCCGCTTCTGTTGCTGGCCGTGGTGCTGCTGGCCCTGCGGTCCGAGACTGGCACGGCCTGGGTGATCGATCAGGTGCCAGGTCTGCAGGTGGTGGGCGATCGCGGCTCGCTGTTTGGTCAGTGGCAGGCGCAGAATCTGGTCTGGCGCGGGTATGGTGTGGAGGTTGTGGTGCAGTCTCCCCTCGTGGACTGGTCGCCGTCGTGCCTGTTCCAGAAGCAGTTCTGTGTCGATCAGCTCAAGGCGGAGGAACTGAGTGTCACCCAGCTCCCGCCGGCGGAACCATCCGAGGATGGCGGCGGTGCCATCGCGCTACCCGGAGTTGATCTACCCCTCGGTATCCGGGTGGACGGCGTACGAATGGGGCCCTTCACACTCAATGGCAATACCGTGTGGGACCGGTTTGAACTGGATGCTGGCGGGTCCGGTGCCGACTGGCAAATCGACCGGGTGTGGTACCGGCGCGGGGACTACACTGTCTCCGCCTCTGGACGCGTTGAAACCCGGCGGGATTGGCCGGTTTCGCTCGACGTTACCGCCACGCTGCCGCCACCCGAAGGTGATCAATGGACAATCGACGCCCGCCTGTCGGGTACGGTTCGTGATGTTCAGGTGTCGGCCCGCAGCAGCGGTTATCTCGAGGCTCAGCTGACCGGGCGGGTGGCGCCGCTGGATCCTTCACTTCCGGCCCGGGCGCGGATCAACTCGGAGCGTTTCCAGCCGGTGACGGCCATGCCCGACACCCTGGTATTGCATGACTGGTTTGTGGAGGCCCGCGGCAGCCTTGCCGACGGTTTCCAGACCCGGGGCGAGGCGCGATTGCCGGGCACGGCGGGACCCGTGCAGCTGGCGCTGCAGGGGAAGGTGACCACACGGGACGCTCGCGATATCCGGATTGAACTGAACTCCGGGAGCGCAACCGGCGAGGGCCAGGGCAGCGCCGTTGCCAGTGGCCAGGTGAGCTGGCAAGAGGGCCTGGAGGCCGGCGCCAACCTGCGTTTGCGCGAATTTCCGTGGTATACGCTGGTTCCCGGGTTAGAGCCGCCTCCGGTGAGCCTGAAGGCCCTGGATGGCAATGTGTCCTGGAGCGACGGTCGCTACCAGGCTGATCTGACCGCAGAAGTGGACAGTCCCCAGGGCATGGCCAGCCTGGCGACGACGGTTAACGGCGATATGGAGCAGGTAACGCTGACCGACCTGTCTGCCACCACCGGCGCCGGCGCACTGGCGGGCAAAGGCTCGGTCCACTTCGCGGGCCCGCTGTCCTGGGATGCCACCCTGAAACTGCAGGATTTCAATCCCGGTTACTGGGTCCCGGTACTTGAGGCGAGTCTCAGTGGCGATGTCGCCAGCAGCGGGCAGCTTCGCGAAAACCGTATTCCGGACCTCACCGCAACCTGGCAACTGGACGGAACATGGCGCTCCACCGAGGCTTCATTGTCTGGCTCGCTGGACACGTCATCCGGTAACTGGAAGTTGGCGGATCTGGCGTTGGTGGTCGGCGAGAACCGGGTTGAGGGTTCAGGCACCTGGGGCGACACGCTGGCCGGGGATCTGGCATTGAGCCTGCCGACGCCGGAACTGTTGTTGCCGGGACTGGGGGGTGCCCTGGAGGCAGAGTTGACCGCAGGCGGCACTCCCGAAAATCCCACTGGGACGTTAATGGTGAAAGGCCAGCAGATGCGCTGGCAGGACCAGCTCGCCGTCGATGCAATGAATCTGGAGGCGGTCCTCGAAACCGGCCAGCGCCTGAACGGACGGCTGGAGCTTGGCGAGCTGCGCGGGTTCGGTCAGGTGGTGAATACGGCCTCCCTGGAAGTGCGGGGTACGCGTGAGCGACACGCGGTTCGTCTCACCGTTGACCACCCGGAAGCGAACGTTGAGCTTGCGCTCGAGGGTGGCGCACCGAAGGATTGGCAGGGCTGGCGGGGGGCGCTGGCTCGTGGGGAGATCCGCATACCCGAGCAATCCCAGGTCTGGGAACTGGCGTCGCCGGCATCGCTGACCTACGGCGCCGGCGAATTGACCTTCGGCCAACACTGCTGGCGCTGGCAGCAGAGTTCGGTTTGTGCCGATGACCAGACCCTGCTACCCGTGCCCCGGATTGCTTACACCATCCAACGGTTTCCCGCCCTCGCGCTGGCGCCGCTGCTGCCAGACACCCTCCGGTGGGATGCCCTGATCGACGGCGTTATCGAATTCACCACTACCGATCGCGGACCGGATGGACGGGTTTTTCTGGATGCGGGGAACGGACAGTTCGAGATCCTGGTGGACGGTGAGTGGGAGACCCTGTCCTACAACGTGTTCTCGACGGAGCTGACTCTTCGCCCGGAGCAGGCCGACTTGGCCATGCGCCTCTCCGGTCCCGGGTTGGGAGAGTTTGCTCTGGAACTGGGCCTGGATCCAACTGCTCCGGATCGGGCTGTGGAGGGTGAGTTCCGGCTCCAGAACCTCGATATTGCCGTTGCCGGATTGCTGTCGGGGCTGGATGAGGTGGCCGGGCGTATTGATGGCCGGGGGCGGTTGTCAGGGCCGCTGATGAAACCAGCGGTGAATGGCGAGCTGCACCTGACGGGGGGTAGCGTGTCGGATCCCAGATTGCCGGTACCGATAGAGGAGCTCGTAGCCAGCGTCCAGCTTTCCGGTTATTCCGCCCAGCTCAGCGGGCGAATCCAGAGTAACGCCCGAAGTCAGACCACTCTGGATGGCGAGATTGACTGGGCACAGTCCCCGCGGGGCGAGGTGACTATTTCCGGGAGCCGGGTGCCCTTTCACATTGAACCCTATGCCCAGCTGGAGGTGGCGCCGGACCTCACCATCCGTTTCCGGGACGGCACTTTGATGGTGTCCGGAGAAATAGCGGTTCCCAGAGGCGATATCGAGATCAAGGCGTTGCCGGCCCAAGCGGTATCGGTGTCGGAAGATGAGGTGATTGTAGGGGTTGAACGGGAGGAGCCGATCGTTACCAATCTCAATATGGACGTTCGGGTCTTAGTCGGTGAGGATGAGGTGAACTTCAGTGCTTTCGGTGTAACCGGGGATCTGGAAGGGTCGCTGCGAATTGGCGACAACATGGACACACGCGGCACCCTGCAACTGGTTAACGGCCAGTATGAAGCTTACGGCCAGGAGCTGGAGCTCAGGCGGGCGCGGTTGTTGTTCGTTGGCAATCTGACCCAGCCCTATCTGGATATTGAGGCGATTCGAACGGTCGGCACGGTAGTCGCCGGTATACGGCTGACAGGTCCGGTGCAGTCGCCGGAGACAGAGGTCTTTTCCAACCCGGACATGCCGCAGACCGACGCGCTGTCTTATGTGATTCTCGGTCGTGCGCCCCAAAGCCGCGGTGACGAGGGACAAATGAGTCGCGCAGCCCTGTCATTGGGGCTGACCCAGGCCAACAAGGTGACAGGGCAGATCGGCGAGGAATTTGGCATACGTCAGCTCACCCTGGAAGCGGAGGGCTCGGGCGAGCAGACCTCGGTAGTGGCCAGTGGCTATCTGACCGATGAGCTGAGCGTTCGCTATGGCGTTGGTATTTTCGAGCCCATTACCACCGTGGCCCTGCGTTACGATCTGGGGCGTTATTTTTACCTGGAAGCCGCCAGTGGTCTGGCGGCGTCGCTGGATATTTTCTACACGCGGGACTTCTGATATCTCACCGGCCTCCGGCGTCACTCAAGCTCGAAGGTGGCGTTGACCGAAGCCTCGATTTCCCGCTCTCCCACGCTTGAAACGGTATCCGAGGCGGACTTCGCCTCTGCCATCATCATGGGTATGGGACGGTGGCCGCCATTGATATTAAGGGTCACGACCTCGCCGCAGCGCTGATCAAGCTGCTTCGCCACGAATTGGCAGCGGGCTTTGGCGTCGGCAATGGCCCGGGCCAGCGCCTCCTGTTCCAGTCCGGTCTCGTTGGAGTGGAAGAACTGGTGTGGCCCCAGGTGATAGTCCAGCCCGATGGCCTGAGCTTCCTGCAGCAGGGGATTGAGCAGGGTCAGGTCGTTGATGCTGAAGCTGATGGTCTGGGAGGCAACTGCGCGCTTCTCGGGCTCCTTGTTCCTGTCCTCGGGCGGTAGGGTGCGAGTGTAGAGATTCACGGTTGCATCGCTGTAGTCTGCAAGCCGGTCCCGGTAATCGGCAATACCCTCCCGCCATTGCGACATCAGGTTGGCGACCCGTTCGGTGGCTTTCTGGGGCAGGGCGTGTTCGGCACTGGCGGTGAACTGCAGTCGGGCACTGTCCGGCTCGTAGCGGACCCGGCCCTCGCCCGTGAGTGTTACTTCTCCCGCTACTGCCAATGCCGGCGCCAACAGGGCAAGGCTGACGCCAAGGCGCCGTTTGAGTTTCTGTACGTCCATTGTGTGCCTCCTATAGGCGCGAATGTTGTCAGGCCTCGCCGGTATCAGGATCCAGCCGGGCCAGTTTAAGTTTGCGGGCGGCCGCCACGAACTGGGCAAAGATGCGCCGATGCCCGCCGTGGTACAGCAGGTATTCGGGGTGCCACTGCACACCCATAAGCCACTGGCCCCGGGTGTTTTCGAATGCCTGGACGAACAGATCGTTGTCCAGTGCTGTCACCCGGAGGTCCCGGCCAAGCCGCTTGATGGCCTGGCTGTGAATCCGATTGGCACCGATAACCGGCGAATCCATGGCCTGCTCCAGACGGCTGGCGGTCACCACCCGAACGGTTTGCAGCGGCAAAAGCAGAGGCCGGTGGCGGGTGTTTACTCGCAGCGGTGTTACGTTCTGGCACAGCGATCCGCCTCGAAACACATTGATGAACTGGGCCCCGCGGCAGATGCCCAGCACTGGAATACCAATGGCCTCTGCGCCCTCCAGGAGCGCCTGGTCGGTGGCATCCCGCTTTCTGTCATAGCGGGCGCTCACCTGCGGTTGCTGCCCAAAGCGTTCCGGATGCACATGGGTGCCGCCAGAGAGGACCAGGCCGTCCAGCAGGGTAACATCGACACGGGCACCGGGCCGTATGTAGTAAGTCCGCGCTCCCTGCAGACGAAGCCCCAGGCCGATAAGCCGGTGAGCCAGGCTTTTCCGAGTGGGACCGCTGATGCCAATGGTCAGGCCGGGAACGTCCGGCTCTTCTGCCAACCGTAGCTCAGACATAGCCCTTCTTGCTCAGCCAGTCCTCGATGGTTTCCCGCCAGCTGTGTGTCAGGTTGTGGAGACTCAGTTTCCTGCGCTCCCGGAACAGGGCCCGCAGCTCAGCGAGGTCGTCGGCACGGTTGGCCAGTTGCTCAAGCACCACCCAGTCGTTCCACACGGTAGAAAAGTGCCACTCGGGGTTGTTGATGTCGCAGTCGGGCAGGCGGTAATGGAGTGTGGGCCGGCTCTTGATGCGTGGATCCTGCACGTGCCGTTTGAGGCGATCGCTGTCCAGGTGCGCAAACAGGGGCAGCAGATCAAGGGCGCGGTTCCGGGTTGGATTGTATTCCAGGTAGTCGTCCATCAGCTGCGCCAGGTCAGGATGGTAGTCGTCTTCCATCAGCAGCTCGGTGTAGCGGGTATGCCATGGCTCGATGTAGGTGGTGACCTTGCGACTGACATCCAGCTGGTGTCGGTGTTTCAACCACTCGTAGAGCCCGGCAAATGCCTGAAAGTACCGAACGAGGGTAGCCGGCTGCAGGTCCGGCAGCTCTGGGTTCAACTGTAAGCCGAAGGCGAAGTAGATGGCTTCCCGGCTACCCAGAGCGCCGGCGTCCCTCAGGCTGTCCATCAGGGACTCGATCACACCCAGATTGGAAAACGGGATCGGAGGGCTGATGATCTCAAGTGGCACAATCCGTTCGGCGGCGGCATCGATCACATCCATCGCCTGCCCACCAAACTCGCGTATGGACTCGGGCAGACGCTCATCGGTCAGGTCCAGTTCCTTGATGGGATCAGAGTCCAGCTCGACGGTAAATTCGCCAAGCCCGGTTTCAATATTCGTCACGTAGCGTGATCTGAGTTCGGGAATGCCCTTCAGGAGCTCTGCCGACAGCGCTACCAGATCGTCATAGCCAATACCCGACAGCTCAATTTCAACGCCAACCCTTCGATCCTCTCCCTCTCGGGTTTTCAGAATATCCGGCATCCTGCAGGCTCTGGACTGTGTCATGGTACTCCCTGGTGTGAGTTCGTACCGCTTCACCATAACATAGACCTGAGCGCACGATCGTTAAGCGCGGAGAAGAAATTGGCGGGATGCGCTTTACACTGGATAAAACACTGTATATAGTCTGATTACTGTATAAAAAAACAGGGCCGATAAAAGGCTATTAACGACATTGCAACTGCGGTCAAGACAGATATCAGGCCCTTAGCCAGCGGAGTAGGTCAATGAAGCTCACAGCAAGACAGTCACAGGTACTGGACATTATCCGTCGTTACGTTGATGAGACCGGCTACCCGCCTACCCGCGCCGAAATTGCTTCGGAACTTGGCTTCCGGTCGGCCAACGCGGCAGAGGAGCATCTGAGAGCGCTGGCCCGCAAGGGCGCGATCGAGATGGTGCCCGGGGCAAGTCGCGGTATCCGCCTGCCGGAAGCGGAAGAGGATCTGGGGTTGCCGGTGATCGGTCAGGTCGCCGCTGGTAGCCCGATCCTGGCCCAGGAACACATAGAAGATCACTGCACGCTACAGCCCGAGTTTTTCTCGCCATCCGCCGACTACCTGCTCAGGGTTCGCGGCATGAGCATGAAGAATATCGGGATTCTGGACGGAGATTTGTTGGCGGTGCACAGCACCCAGGATGTCCACAACGGCCAGATCGTGGTCGCCCGGGTTGGTGACGAAGTCACTGTGAAGCGCTTTCGACGCGAGGGCTCCAAGGTCTACCTGATTGCCGAGAACGAGGAATTTGCGCCGATTGAAGTAGACCTGGCCGAACAGGAACTGTTTATCGAAGGGCTCGGCGTGGGTGTTATCCGTCGCTCTGATCTGCACTGAGCGGCTCAGACAACGGCAGAACCATTTGAATAACGGGTGAATTATGGAACAACTCAGCTTCAACCAGAATCTCGCATACCAGCCGAATGCCCTGTCCGGTTCCATATCGGCGAATGCCACTCGCGAGCGACGCACGGTTATTCGTGCCCGGCGGAACCCGGAGTCGGAGGAAGTTACAGGTTCTCAGGCCACTGGTAACGTTACCGAGATCATTCTGCCGCAGGGCCAGGTGGAAAATTTCCAGTTGCTGCTGCCCATGCTTACCCAGCTGAACCAGGAGAAGCGCTGGCTGGCCTGGATCGATCCGCCCCAGGCTCTGGTCAGCAAATGGCAGAAAATGCACGGAATCGTAGCCGGCGAGCTGCTGGTACTCCGATCAACGCCGGAATACCCGGCCCAGGAGCTGGCAGAGAGAGCCCTGAGCGCGGGCACCTGTCACGCTGTCGTAATGTGGACGGGGAAGCTTGGCAGGGCTGCGCTCGAGTCGCTCCAGCAGGCATCGGCCAAGGGAAACAGCCACGGCGTTGTGCTCCGGCAGCGTTGAGCCTCAGTGGAGGGTGTAGGAGGGCTGGGCCTCTTCAACCGCATCCAGCTCATCATCCTCCCAGTCAATATCGTGGGTGACGTTGCCAACCGCCTCGATGCCAGCGGCAATCATGGCCTTGGCAACCGACATGTCCCGATCTTCCATCATTTCGCGGGCTTCCGCAGAGAAAGAGATCTTCACCAGCGGCGCACTATCATCGTCAATGCGGCGCAGCGCGTAATCGCCATTGCTGAGTTGAACAATTTCAAAAAACGACGGTGACATTCATTAAGCCTTTACGTTGTTGAATTCGTGGTGTCCGGGGCAGGTCTGGCTCTACCACTCGCTATGCTGCTCTTCCAGCTCGTTGGTGAACTGCTTGATAGCGGCAAGGGTTTTGAGCATTGCCGAAACTGAGCGATCAGGGCCGGTCTCGGTCGAGATGGCAATGATGTTTTCAGCACTGACCGTTTTCCGTGTGGCCGGCGGCCGGTCCTGCGACATCTCCAGCTGATCCAGGTGGTTCCACCAGCTTCCGGTTGTCTGCTCAAGTTCCCGCAATCGGATGACCTCGCTGGACTCCTTCCCGATCAGTGCGCCCAGTGCTTCGAGCGTATCTGGTTGTCCTGATTTGTCCTGATACAACCTCGCAATCATCACCAACAAAAGCCGGCGGCCCCTTAGCAAAAGCTCAATGGCCCCTTGCAGAGCCGCTTCGCGCTGCAGGGCCTGCTCCGTGCCGGCATCGGCGCCAGCCTCACCTGCGCGCTCAATCTGCCGCAGTAAGGTGCCGGCCAGAAACAGTTTCTGGGAAACGAGTGAATGCCATTGAGAGGCCATGGGATACCTGCGCTATCAGACGCGGATGAACTCCGAAAAAGTTGACTACAGAGCTTACCATTTCTGTCAGCAGATTTCGCCCTTGCCCTCAATTCTGCTTGTACGGTGCCGGGAAAGAAGAGTCCGCCAGATGTGTGTTTCACAATAAAATACAAACGACCACTTGAAACGGTCGTTTGAATTTGGCAAAAAGGGCCACCAGTGTGCGTCGGGAACAAGGTCGCAGCGAACCAACAGCAAGAATTTCTGGAGGCCAGAGTGGTGCGGAGTCACGTTCTAGCGGGTGTTGCAGTATTTTGTATGGGTTTTTCAGGGCAAGTCCTCTCGAAAGTGGCCGCCGCCGAAGCCGAGCGACTGGGTGGAGATCTGACCCCGGTCGGGGCCGAGCGGGCCGGCAATGACGCCGGTACCATTCCCGACTGGACCGGAGGGCTGGCTAAACCCCCGAAGGCCTGGCGCCCGGGGCAGGTTGAAGTAGATCCCTATCCGGAAGACGACGCTTTGTTCGTGATTACGGCCGGCAACCTTGATCTTTATCGTAACAAACTCACGGACGGCCACATTGCCATGCTGGAGAACTACGGCCCGGAGTTTTTCATGCCGGTGTATCAGACTCGACGCAGTGCCGCGTTTCCCGAGCACGTCTATGACAAATTTCGGGAAAACGCTGTCACTGCAGAACTGCTGGACAACGGCAATGGGGTGCGCGACACCATTATGACCAGCCCGTTCCCGATTCCATCCAACGGGCTCGAGGCAATCTGGAACCACATTCTGCGTTATCGCGGTGAGGCCATATCCCTGCGCAGTGCCTCGGCAACCCCGCAGAGGGACGGTTCTTTCAATCCGGTCGTGAATGATTACGACTATTTCTTTGCGTACAGCCAGAAAGGTGCCGAACTGGCAGAGATCGACAACAAGATCTTTTACCTGAAAACCGATACGGTATCGCCATCCGCGCTCGCGGGCACCATAACGCTGGTGCATGAAACTCTGGATCAGGTGCGTTCGCCCCGCCTTGCATGGCGGTACGATTCCGGATCCCGGCGACTCCGCCGGTCGCCCAATCTGGCCTATGAGACCGACCTGCCAAATTCGTCCTCCCTGCGCTCGGTTGACCAGAAGGACATGTACAACGGGGCGCCGAACCAGTACGACTGGGAGCTCAAAGGTAAGCGCGAGATCTACGTACCTTACAACGCCTACCGTCTGCACAGCCCGGAATTCCGCGCCGAAGACGTGATCCGGGCGGGTCACATCAATCAGGAACTGACCCGCTATGAGTTGCATCGGGTCTGGGTGGTTGAAGCGAAGCGCCGCACCGGGATCAGCCATATCTACGATCGTCGGGTGTTCTATATCGATGAGGACAGCTGGCAGATCCTGGCGTCGGAAGAGTACGATGACCAGGGCAATCTCTGGCGGGTGTCCGAGGCCCATAACATCAGCTATTACAGTGAGCCGGTGTTCTGGACTACCATGGAGATGACCTACGACCTCAAGGCGGGGCGTTACTACATCGACGGTCTGGACAATGGATTTCCGGCTTACAACTTCCAGCCGGGTTTCCGGGGCAATGAGTTTACCGCTTCCGCGGCCCGTCGAGCCGCCCGCCGCTGATACTCCGGGAGAAGAGCATGGCAGACCCACAAGCGCATCTGGCGCGGCTTGATGAACTGATGGCGCAACTGGGCCGGGCGCTCGCGGATCAGGACTGGGATGCCATGGCCCGTCTCAATGAACAGGTTAAGCCTGCGGTGGCGCCACTGATGGCCTGCCTGGAGGCGGGAGAGATTGAAGCCGAGCCGGTAAGACTCCGGCTCGAGGAATTGCAGCAGTTTATTGACGCGGCCGACCAGTCGGCCCGCGCGGCGCGTCAGGAGGCCGAAGACGGACTCAAGGGCGTCAACCGCAACCGCAGCGCCGCACGTGCTTACCAGAAGGTTTCGTCTAACCCGTCAAAATAGCGTCATAAAATTGACTCGGCCGTTCTTACAGTCTTAAATACCGCACAAATCCCCCAAGAGTTTGGTTTTAATGTCTAAAAATAACAAAGTGCTGGTGCTAAGCGAGGACGAGTCAAGACGTCGGGATCTGGTAACCATTCTTGAGTTCATTGGTGAGGAGCAAATTCTCGCAGGCGACGAAGCCAAGGCGCTTTTGGGCAGTGGTGATGACGACACTCTCGCTGATATTTCCGTGGCCGTAGTGAACGGCGAGGACGCCGGTGCCGTGGAAAACATCTCGCTGGTTTGTCGGGCCGCTGAAGGTATTCCGCTACTGGTTACCGGTGACCCAAGTCCCAAGGGGCTGCCTGAGGAGGCGGGTGCCCGGATCATCGCCCGCATGGAATGGCCCCTGAACTACACCAAATTTGTGGATTCCCTCTACAGGGCCCAGATCTACCGGGACCAGTTCAGCCGCTCTCGGGAGCGCGGACAGCAGCGTGGTTTGCAATTGTTTCGCAGTCTTGTCGGGACCAGCCGCAAGGTTCAGCAGGTTCGCCAGTTGATGGAGCAGGTGGCCGACAAAGACGTCAGCGTCCTGATCACCGGTGAGTCCGGTACCGGCAAGGAGGTGGTTGCCCGGAACCTGCACTATCACTCCTCCCGCCGCGACAAGCCGTTTGTTCCGGTCAACTGCGGTGCCATTCCTGCCGAGTTGCTGGAAAGTGAACTCTTCGGCCACGAAAAAGGCGCGTTTACCGGCGCGATTACCGCAAGGGTTGGCCGGTTCGAGCTGGCCGAGGGGGGCACCTTGTTTCTTGACGAAATCGGTGACATGCCGCTCAACATGCAGGTCAAGATCCTGCGGGTTCTACAGGAGCGCACCTTCGAGCGGGTGGGCAGTAATCGTACCCAGACAGCCGACGTACGGGTTATTGCGGCCACCCACAAGAATCTCGAGGACATGATTGGAGCCGGTGATTTCCGGGAAGACCTGTACTACCGGCTTAATGTGTTTCCGATCGAAATGCCGGCGCTGCGGGATCGGGTGGAAGACATTCCCCTGTTGATCAACGAACTTATTTCCCGGATGGAAAAGGAAAAACGTGGCTCACTGAGGATGAACTCCGCCGCCATCATGAGCCTTTGCCGGCACGATTGGCCGGGCAACGTTCGCGAGCTGGCCAACCTGGTGGAGCGCCTGGCCATTATGCATCCTTATGGCGTGATCGGGGTCCAGGAACTGCCGAAAAAGTTCCGCTACGTGGATGATTACGATGAGAACCGCCCGGTGGAGGACACTGGCATGCCGTCCGGAATCCCGGGGCTGGTGGGGCTCGACGCGCCGGCCTTGCTGCCGGTAAATGGCATCGACCTCAAGGACTATCTTTCAAATCTGGAAAAGCAGCTGATCCAGCAGGCGCTGGACGAAGCGGGTGGTGTGGTCGCAAGGGCCGCCGAGAAGCTGCGTATCCGCCGGACCACCCTGGTGGAGAAAGTCCGCAAATACGGACTTCGAGAAGAGGAATCCGAACAGCCTTGAGCTCTGTTTGCTGAAAAGCCCTGAGCCCAGTTGAAAAGCCCTCAGTACTGTTGGGGCGGCGTCAAAGGATCGTAAGTTCAGGCGGCGCCCCACGTTCATACCGACGTAAAACCGTCAATTTCCGCCTTTCCCTTTTTCTTTCCTTCTGAAATATAAAGAAAAATTCAACTTGGCACGGTGCTGGCTTACCAACCTGCAAACGAAGTATCCGAACACAGGGTCCGCTGAATCAGGGCCGATCGGGGAGTCAGGTTATGAGTCAGGCACAGTTTCTTTTGCAGTCCCGCGTTGGTGAACAACAGGCCAATGCAGCGGCGGATGTTAACGACAAGGTTACCGCGTTGTTCCCTCAACAGGACGACGAGGCGGTCGATTCCGCCCTGGAACTGTTCAACCGGATGTCTCGCCAGATTACTGATTCCTACCGCACCCTTGAATCCCGGGTAAATCAGCTCTCCGGCGAGCTCAATCAGGAATCCCAGCAGCGCCAGCAGGAGCTGGAAGAAAAGGAACAGCTGGCCGACCGGCTCTCGACCCTGCTCAAGGCCCTGCCGGCCGGTGTGGTGGTTCTGGACAGCCAGGGGGTGGTAACCCAGACCAATCCGGCGGCCATCGCCCTGCTCGGAGAGCCGCTCGACGGCGCTCGCTGGATTGACGTGATCCATCGCTGCTTTGCGCCCCGGCGCGACGATGGTCACGAGGTGTCTCTGAAAGACGGTCGCCGGGTCAGTATCGAGATCCGGACCATGGAAAACCAGCCCGGCCAGTTGATCCTGCTGACAGATCTAACCGAAACCCGTCATCTTCAGGCGCAGTTGGCTCATGCCCAGCGTCTCTCGGCGATGGGCAAGATGGTGGCCTCCCTGGCCCATCAGATTCGCACCCCGTTGTCGGCCGCCATTCTCTACGGCGGCCACCTGAGCGAAGAAGATCTGGACGAGGAGATGCGCCAGCGCTGCGCCTCCCGTCTGATGTCGCGATTGACTCATCTCGAGCAACAGGTACGCGACATGCTTATCTTCGCCCGCGGCGAGACCCGACTGGCGGAAGAGCTGTCTGCGGACCGCTTGGTTCATGCGTTGGCGTCGGCGGTGGAGGGGCTTCGACTGGCTGCCGGTGCCTCCGTGAGCCTGGACAATGCGCTGAGCGGTGATTGCCGTTTGATGTGCAACCGTGACGCGCTCGTCGGCGCGTGTACCAATCTGGTTAATAACAGTCTGGAAGCGGGGGCTACCCGGGTGTCGGTGCAAACCCTGGTGGAGTCCGGTGAACTGGTGATCCGTGTCATCGACAACGGCCCGGGCTTTGCACCGGGCGACGCCGACCGCCTTGTGGAAGCCTTTTACACCACCAAGTCCCACGGAACCGGTCTCGGTCTTGCGGTTGTGCAGGCCGTGATCAAGGCCCATCAGGGCCGCTTTTCCATCGAATCGCCGAAGCAGGGGGGCGCTGTTGCCGCCCTGCGTTTACCGTTACTGCGCAACAGAGATTGATCGGAGGTACCCATGGCCAAGGCCCAGATACTGATCGTTGAGGATGACCGTGACCTGCGGGAAGCGCTGGTAACGACCCTTGAGCTGGCAAAATTCCGCGTTCGCGAGGCGTCAAACGCCAGTGAGGCCCTGGCCCGACTGGCGGAGTCGCCGGTGGATATGGTGGTGAGCGATGTCAACATGCCCGGGTTGTCCGGGCACGAGTTGCTTGCAGAGGTGCAGCGCCTGTACCCGGGCCTGCCGATGATGCTGATTACCGCTTATGGCCAGATCAGTGATGCGGTATCGGCGATGCAGGCGGGAGCTATCGATTATCTGGTAAAGCCCTTTGAACCACGGTTCCTGGTCGATGCCGTCAGCAAGGTGGTGGGTGGCGGAACCCGGAAGGCTGGTGATGAGCCAGTGGCTGAGGACCCGATCAGCAAACGTATGTTCCAGTTGGCGGCAAAGGTGGCAGCCAGCGATTCGACGGTGATGATTTCCGGCGAAAGCGGTACCGGTAAGGAAGTGCTGGCGCGGTATATTCACCAGCAGTCTCCAAGGGCTGATCAACCGTTCGTGGCCATTAACTGCGCAGCAATACCCGAGAATATGCTGGAGGCCATCCTCTTTGGCCATGAAAAGGGCGCCTTTACCGGAGCGGTGTCTTCGTCTCCGGGTAAGTTTGAGCAGGCCAATGGCGGCACGATTCTGCTGGACGAGATATCGGAAATGGACCTGGGGCTCCAGTCAAAGCTGCTGCGGGTGCTGCAGGAGCGGGAAGTGGAGCGGGTGGGTGGTCGCAAGACCATCAGCCTCGATGTGCGGGTGGTGGCGACCACGAACCGGGATCTGGCGGATTACGTGCGCGAAGGCAAATTCCGGGAAGATCTGTATTATCGCCTGACAGTGTTCCCGATGCATTGGCAGCCGTTGCGGGAGCGGCCACTGGATATCATGCCGCTGGCCACCTCTTTGCTCAAACAGCACGCCCGCAAGATGAAACTGACAGGCATCAGCTTTGCTCAGGATGCCCGCTCGGCCCTGATGAATCATCGCTGGCCGGGCAACGTCCGGGAGCTGGACAACGCCATACAGCGGGCGCTGGTGCTGCATCAGGGCAATGTCATTCACGCTGGCGATCTTTGCCTGGAGCTGGGCATTACCGGTCGGCAGGATGGTTACGCATCAGCGCCGACACCGCAACTGGTTTCCAGGCCGGAGTCAACAACTGAGTCGGGCGACGCCGTTCCGGACAACCGGTCTGAGGGTTTGTTCCCAGGCGAGGCGCGTGGGTCTGGCTCCGAGGCGGTATCGCTGGGAGATGATCTGAGGCAGCAAGAGTTCCGTATCATCATCCAGACCCTGCGCAAGGAGCGTGGGCGCCGTAACAGGGCCGCGGAGCAGTTGGGCATCAGCCCCAGGACGCTTCGCTACAAACTGGCCCAGATGCGCGACGCCGGTATCGATCTGGACGCCGAGATGTCCATAGCTTGACCCCCTGCAAAAGAACTCCTTCATTGGCACCCTTCGGGGTGCCGTTTTTTTACCGGACACCCCCGATATGTCCGGCCCCCCCGGAAAGCCTTGTCAAAACTCCGTCATTGGTTCTTGGTGAGTCGAAAATGTCGGCCTCAAGATGCTGATAAATATAAATAAAAGGTTTTTGGCCTGTCGATTGCTTGGGCTTGCTCAACAGAGTCTCGTTTGAGAATTTCCAGAGCAGAGCTGCCCTTGCCGTGGGCAGAGCCAGGAGTGAGATATGGTTCAGCGTGCCGACATCAACAGCGTTTTGTCCGATATCCGGTCCCTGCGTTCACAGATGATGCAGAACCAGCGAATCGAACAGGATCAATCGGTTCGTGGCCGAATTGACGGCCCGCGCCAGACCCAGGAAACGCAGGAAACCCCGAGTTTCAGCGATATGCTGGGAAAGGCAGTCAACAATGTGAACGATCTCCAGAAAACGGCCAGCGATCTTCGCACCGCCTACGACATGGGCGATCCCAACGTGGATATCACCCGGGTGATGATTGCCGCCCAGAAATCCTCTGTTTCCTTCGAGGCACTGACTCAGGTTCGTAACCGGGTGGTCAGGGCCTACGAAGACATTATGAACATGCCGATCTGATAACGGAGCAGAGTGATGGCCAGCGTACCTGCAGAAACCAACGCCTCCAACGTGCCCGCCGCGCGTGAGGGTGACGCGCCGGAGAGCCGGAGCGACCTGTTCCTGGGCTTCAACCGCCTGAATCTCCTGCGCCAGATCGGCCTGATGGTGGGGCTTGCCGCCAGCGTCGCGCTTGGTCTCGCTGTCGTGCTCTGGGCCCAGGAGCCCAATTACCAGCCTGTGGTGGGCGATCTCTCGTCCTATAACCCCCAGGACGTCACCAGTATTCTCGAAAGCAACGGCATTAACTACAAGATGGATCCCCGCACCGGCGCGCTGCTGGTGCCCTCAGAACAGGTCTACAATGCTCGCCTGAAGCTGGCCGCCGAAGGGGTAACAGACCAGAAGACCATGGGTTACGAGTTGCTGGACCAGGAGCGCGGTCTGGGCACCTCCCAGTTTATGGAAACCATCAGCTACCGCCGCGGCCTTGAGGGTGAACTGGCCCGCACCATTGCCAGTATGCGCGGTGTGCGCAATGCCCGGGTGCATCTGGCCATTCCCGAGCGCTCGGTGTTTGTACGCGACGCTCGCGAACCTTCCGCCTCGGTATTTCTGGAAGTGTTTGCCGGCCGCCGCCCGGAGCAGGAGCAGATCAGTGCGATCGTCAATCTGGTGGCCGGCAGCGTGCCCATGATGAGCAAGGACCAGGTGACCGTTGTTGACCAGAACGGCAACCTGCTCACCGGCATGGAAAGCCAGGGTGATGCCGATCGCATGCAGGACCAGTACGAGTACACTGCCAAGGTCGAGGAGCGACTGACCCGTCGGGTGGCGTCCCTGATTGCGCCCATCGTTGGCGATGGTCGCTATCGCGCCGAGGTCTCGGCGGATCTGGACTTCTCATCCGTTGAGCAGGCTGAGGAACTGTTCAACCCGGAACAGCAGGCGGTACGCAGCGAGCGGGAGCTTACCGAGCAGCGAGCGGCCGGTGCACAGGGTGGTATTCCCGGTGCGCTGTCCAACCAGCCACCGGCCAAAGCCACCGTGCCCGAACAGGCCGCCGGTGCCGAAGGTGAGGAGGGAGCAGCACCGCAGCCGGTAAACGTGCGCAGGGAGTCCACTCGCAACTATGAAATGGACCGCACTGTCAGCTATGTGCGCCAGGAACTGGGCCGGATCAAGCGGGTGACCGTTGCCCTGGCTGTGGATGACATGAAAGTGGTGGACCCCCAGACTGGCGAAGTCAGCTATCAACCCTGGCCGGAGCAGGAGCTGCAGCGCCTGAGTATGCTGGTCCGTGACGCCGTGGGCTATTCTGCGGCCCGCGGAGACAGTGTGACCGTCATGAACACGGCCTTTGCGCCCGAGGAGGCGGTGGAATTCGAAGCGCCCGGCTTCTGGGAACAACCCTGGTTCTGGGATCTGATGAAGCAGGTGCTGGCGGGTTTGGTGATTCTGGTGCTGGTGCTTGGTCTGCTGCGCCCGACGCTCAAGAGCCTGTCCGGTGGCGGTCAGAAAGAGCGCGGCCTGGATACCTCCGACGGCGGCTACGGCGGGCTGGACGAGATTGAGGGCGGTGACGAGTTGCGCAAGGCCATGTCGTCTCAGGATGACCTGCTTTTGCCCGGCGCCACGGACAGTTATGATAGACAGCTGAATGCACTGAAAGGGCTGATCGCGGAAGACCCGGCCAGGGTTGCCCAGGTGATGCGCCAGTGGGTGAACGTCGATGACTGAACAAGCCAACCAGCAGGGGGCCGGTACCCCGCAGAAACCCCAGCGGAAGATTCCCCGGGTTGAACAGGCCGCCATCCTGCTGATGTCTCTGGGTGAGGCCGACGCCGCCGAAGTGCTCAAGCACATGGGGCCGAAGGAGGTTCAGCGGGTAGGCGTTGCCATGGCCCAGATGAAGGACGTCAGCAAGGACGACGTGACCTTTGTATTGAACCAGTTCGTGGACGCCGTTGGCGGCCAGACCGGTCTGGGCGTGGGTAACGATGAATACATCCGCGCCATGCTCACCCAGGCCCTGGGCGATGACAAGGCCGCCAGCCTGATTGACCGGATTCTGATCGGTGGCAACACCACCGGTCTGGACACCCTCAAATGGATGGAGCCCCGAGCAGTGGGCGACATCATCCGCTATGAACATCCGCAGATTCAGGCGATCGTGATCTCCTATCTTGATCCGGACCAGGCCGCGGAAATCCTGGCTACCCTCGATGATAAGGTCCGTCTAGACGTAATGATGCGAGTCGCCTCGCTGCAGAGCATCCAGCCACAGGCCCTGCAGGAGCTCAACGATATCCTCGAGAAACAGTTCTCCGGTGGCGCAGCTTCGCAGACCAGCCGGATCGGGGGCGTCAAACGGGCGGCGGACATTATGAACTTCATGGATCGCAGCATTGAGGGCAGCCTGATGGATTCCATCAAGGACATGGATCCAGACCTCGCTAGCACCATCGAGGACCTGATGTTCGTGTTCGACAACCTCAAAGAGGTGGACGATCGGGGTATTCAGGCACTGCTGCGGGAGGTTTCCTCGGAAGTCCTGGTGGTGGCCCTCAAGGGTGCCGACGAGGAAGTGCAGGAGAAAATCTTCAAGAACATGTCCAAGCGTGCCGCGGAATTGCTGCAGGATGATCTGGAGGCCAAGGGGCCGGTCAAGGTCAGCGAAGTGGAAGCAGCCCAGAAGGACATCATCACCATCGCCCGGCGCATGGCCGAGGCCGGAGAGATCTCCCTCGGTGGTGCCGGTGAAGAAATGATGTAATGAAAGACTCCACCCGCGACCGCAACCGGATTCCCAAGGAGCAGCTGACAGCCTATGAGCGCTGGGAGTTGCCGTTACTTGATGAGCGGGGCAACGAAGTGCCCCGCGAGGAAGAGCGCGACGTCAAACCGTTGACGGCCGGTGACATCGAGGAAATCCGCCAGGCGGCCCGCGAGGACGGCTACAACGAGGGCCGCGAACAGGGTTATGAGGCCGGGTTTGCCGAAGGTCGGGAGGCGGGTCACAAGGAGGGGCTGGAGTCTGGCCTTGTGGAAGGCCGCGAGCAGGGCAAGGGCGAGGGCTACGAAGACGCCCGCAAGGAAATAGACAGCAAACTCGATCGACTTGAGCATCTGATGGGAGAACTGGTATTGCCGATCAAGCGCCATGAAGACGAGCTTGAGACGGCGCTGGTAAACCTGACCACGGTGCTGGCGCGGGCCGTAGTGTATCGGGAACTTACTCTGGATTCCTCCCAGATTCAGCAGGTGGTTCGCCGGGCGATGGAGTCCCTGCCGTCGACCGCCGAAAACATCCGGATCCGCGTGAACCCGGAAGATTGCGAACTGGTCCGGGAGGTTGCCGGGCGCCTGGAAGCGTCGGCTGCGGTTGTCGAAGACAGCAGTATTCTGCCCGGTGGTTGTCAGGTGGAAACCCGTCACAGCCTGGTGGATTTCACCGTTGAAAAACGATTCCAGCGGGCAGTCCAGGGCATGCTGGACCAGCAGATGAAAGGCAGCGAAGGCGGAGAAACCGAAGAACTCGACTCCATGATGGAAGATCTGACCGGGTTCCACCGCGACGTTCTGGATTCCGCTGAGCCGGATGCCCCCGGAGACGACGATGACATCGACTCTCGCTGAGCGCCTGAACCGGTTTCAGGACTTTCTTGGTAACGGACCCGAACCCGAATTATCCGGCCGCCTGACCCGCATGGTGGGCCTGACCCTCGAATGCGTGGGTTGCCCCATGGTGGTGGGCGACCGCTGCGTCATATTTGGCCAGAACACCGGAAATGTGGAAGCGGAAGTGGTGGGCTTCGAGGACGACAAGGTCTACCTGATGCCATTGACGGCCATCGAGGGGCTCCGGCCCGGTGCCCGTGTCGTGCCATTGTCTGCGGCGAGCCGGGTGCCCGTGGGCCCGCAACTGCTTGGCCGGGTGGTGGATGGCAGCGGTGAGCCGCTCGATGGCAAGGGGCCGCTCCAGGCCGAAGCCCGGGTATCGCTGACCGGCGATATCATCAACCCCCTGAACCGGGCGCCCGTACGCCAGTCCATGGACGTGGGCATTCGCGCCATCAATGCGCTGATGACCGTAGGGCAGGGCCAGCGGCTTGGCCTGTTTGCCGGCAGTGGCGTGGGCAAGAGCATGCTGCTGGGCATGATGACGCGCTTTACCAATGCCGATATCACCGTTGTGGGTCTGATCGGCGAGCGGGGCCGGGAGGTCAAGGAATTCATCGAGGATATCCTCGGCGACGAGGGCCTGGCGCGTTCTGTAGTTGTGGCGGCGCCGGCCGATGATTCGCCACTGATGCGCCTGCGGGCAGCAATGCTGACCACTCGAATTGCCGAATACTACCGCGATCAGGGCAAGCGGGTACTCCTGCTGATGGACTCCCTGACCCGCTACGCCCAGGCCCAGCGGGAGATTGCTCTGGCGGTTGGCGAACCGCCGGCCACCAAGGGCTATCCGCCCTCGGTGTTTGCCAAGTTGCCGCAACTGGTTGAACGTACCGGCAATGGCCGCCCCGGTGGTGGCTCGATCACCGCTTTTTACACGGTTCTCACCGAGGGTGATGACCAGCAGGATCCCATTGCGGACGCTGCAAGGGCCATTCTCGACGGTCACATCGTGCTGTCCCGGCGCCTGGCAGAGGAAGGACATTATCCCGCCATCGACGTCGAGGCCTCTATCAGCCGAGTCATGCCCCAGGTCACCGAAACCGAGCATTTTTCGCGCGCCCAGCGATTCAAGCAAGTGTATTCCCGCTATCAACAGGCCAGGGACCTTATCTCCGTGGGGGCCTACGTGAAGGGCTCGGATCCGGAAACTGATTTCGCCATTACCCACATAGGCAACATGCGTCAGTTCCTGCAGCAGGGACTGAACGAGAGCGCGCCCCTGGCCGAGAGCATTGAGCAGTTACTTGCGGTGGTGCCAGAACGCCGGTCGCCCGAGCGGCGGCGCTCAGCTGTGCCAAATCCCTCGGGTACCGGCGGCGGAGGTGAGGCCTGATGCTTCGGTCCCGGCGTCTGGAAGTGGTTCTGACCCTCGAGGAGCGAAAGGAGCAGGAAGCCCTCGAGCGTATGGGAGAAGCGAGGAAGCAGGTCGAGCAACAGCGTGAACAGGTTGAGAACCTGCATCGTTACCAGCAGGAATATCGTGACCAGATCCGCAGCAGTCAGCAGGGTGTGGTTCAGGTTACCCGTCTGCAGGCCTGGCAGGCGTTCATCGCACAGCTTGATCAGGTGATTCGCCAGCAGCAGAAGCAACTGGAACAGGCCGAAAAGGTATTCGAGACGCGAAAGAAAGCGTGGCAGGAGGCCTGGGAGCGTCGGCGCGGCATGGAAAAGTACATCGAGAGCTGCCGTCAGCAGGAGCAGCGCGAGCAGGACCTGCGTGAGCAGAAGCTGGCCGACGAAGCGGCCGTTCGGGCCTTTCAACGCCGGCGGCGCTGAAATCCCGATATCGCCGTCGGAAAATGGGTGCAAATCCAGTCAACTCAGCTATCCTTTACCGGTAAGGGAAAGTGGGTGGAAGCCCGCGGGAACATTGCTCTTGATGCCCATGGAGGTTTGGAATGCCGATTCAGACGCGCCGGGATGATAACGGTCAGACCCTTGTTATCAGCATTGAGGGGCGTTTCGATTTCAGCACTCACCAGGCCTTCAGAGATGCCTATGAACACGGTGACTCGACGGTGCAGCACTACGTAGTGGATCTTTCTGAAACCACGTATCTCGACAGTTCGGCCCTTGGCATGCTGCTATTGCTTCGTGACTACGCCGGTGGTGATAGTGCCCGGGTCGTGATTGAAAACTGCAACAGCGACGTCCGGCGAATCCTCTCTATTTCAAATTTCGAGAAGCTGTTTCAGATCCGCTAATGCCAGGCCCCAACCGGAGTTCTCATGGATGATTCCGTTGCAGAACACGGCCCTCTCAGGATCCTGATTGCCGACGATTCCGACAGCGACCGACTCATTCTCAAGACGCTGCTCAAGCGCCTCGGGCATGACGTGGTGGATGTCACCAACGGCTCTGACGCCGTCGCCCGCTTCCGGGAGTTGTCGCCCGATCTGGTCTTGCTGGACGCACTGATGCCGGTGATGGATGGTATGGAAGCCGCGCGGCAGATCAAGGCCCTCGCTGGCGAGCAACTGGTGCCCGTTATTTTCCTTACCTCCCTGTCCGAAGCCGGCGCTCTCGCACGCTGTCTGGAGGCTGGAGGCGACGACTTCCTCGGCAAGCCCTACAACCGCATCATCATTGAAGCCAAGATCAAGGCCTTCAACCGAATGCGGTTGATGCACCGAACCCTGTCCAACCAACGAGACCTGATCCGCGAGCGTAACCGTCAGTTGACCGAGGAGCAGGAGGTCGCCAAGCGGGTGTTCGACAACGTTGCTCACTCCGGCTGTCTGGATGCCGACAACATCCGCTACCACGCTTCCCCCCAGTCAATCTTCAACGGCGATGTGCTGTTTGCCTCCCCCAGGCCCTCGGGCGGCATGCTGGTATTCATGGGCGATTTCACGGGCCATGGCCTGCCGGCGGCCATCGGGGCCATGCCGGTTGCGGAGATTTTTTATGGCATGTCCAGCAAGGGCTTTAATGGCCAGGACGTGCTCAAGGAAATCAACCAGAAACTCACGCGTATTCTGCCCACGGGCATGTTCTGCTGCGGCGCTATGATCGAGGCGGATTTCAAGCACAACCAGCTCCAGGTATGGAACGGAGGTTTGCCGGATGGCTGGTTGGTCCGGGGAGACGGAGAGACCGAGCTGCTGCCCTCCCGCCACCTGCCGTTGGGTATCCTTGCCCCCGAGGCGTTCAATGCCGAATTTGAACGGATTGGAGCCCGGCAAGGGGACCGGCTACTGATGATGACAGACGGGTTCCTGGAGGCTGCCAATGCGGAAGATCGGGTGTTCGGTGAGGCAGGGGTTCGCGACACCCTGAGCTCGCTCAATCGTGAGGCGCACCCGTTTGACGCCCTGATGTCGGCGGTGCGGGAGTTCAAGGGGACGCCGGGTGATGGCGATGATCTCACGCTCTGCTGTCTGGATATGAGCGATGAGTCGGGCATGCCCTTCCCGACGGACCGGGTAACGCCTTCAGCCCTTGCTGGTCCGGCGGAGTGGCGGTGCAGTTACGAGGTGCGTGAGCAGACCCTGGGCGAATTCAGTCCGCTACCGCTGCTGCTGCATATCTGCATGGAGGTCCCTGGGCTGCGTCGCAAGAGTGGTGAAATCTATACCATGCTGGCGGAGCTCTACAACAACGCCCTGGAGCACGGTGTGCTGGAGCTGCCGTCAGAGTGGAAGCAATCCAGGGACGGGTTCGGTCAATATTACGCAGAGCGCCGGCGCCGCCTCGCCGAGATTGACGGCCACTACATACGCTTTACCCTGCATCATTCACTGAAAGATGAGGGTGGCCGGCTGCGCATCACCTGCGAAGACAGTGGTCGTGGCTTCGACTTCCACAACCACCCTGGCCTGGTATCCGACGGGTTGCAGGTGAGCAGAGGGCACTATGCCGGTCGGGGTTTACTCCTGCTCCGGCGTCTTGCCGAGTCGATCCGGTTTCATGGCCGGGGCAATCATGTTGAAATTGTGTACGACTGGCATTTTTCCGAGACCCCCGGCCAATAGGGGGGAACGGTATTGAACACACAAGGAGGGTTGGTCATGGGTGACAAACCACACCTAGATGAAGAGGCACTGGCAGAACTCCAGGACGTGATGGAGGACGAATTCGAAGTTCTGATCCAGACCTATCTCGCCGATTCACGGGATCGAATTCACAGCCTTCGGCAGGCGCTGGAGGCCGACGATGGCGACGCTTTTACCAAAGCCGCCCACAGTTTCAAGGGCAGTTGCATCAACATTGGTGCACCCAGGCTCGGGGAGCTTTGTCTGGAGGCGGAGAAGGCTGGAAAGGCATCAAGGCTTGATGAGGCACCCGCGTTGCTGGATGCCATTGACGCTGAATTCCGGCAGGTCACGCAGAGGCTACACGCGCTTCTGGTAAGCTGACGGTACCATGGCATCACATTTGCTTTGACTATCGCATAACGGAACAAACTGCCTCTACCACGGCTTCAAACCGGCAAGGTAAGGGCGATCATGCGATAAAAGCGGCAAGAGGTTGCCATGGCCCAGATGGTTCTCCCCCAAACCCCCGCGCCCGGGACCCACAAGGATCCCGGCCCGTCAAAGTCTGTTTCCAGCCCTGATCCGGCCGACAGGAAAAGCGATTTCGAGTCTGTCTCCAAGGCTGAACAGCAGCGTCTTGATCGCAAGCAGGCCGAGCGCAAAGACGCCGCGAAAGCCCAGGACGCAAAAGCCCAGGAAAAGACCAGTGAATACCGGCCGGAGTCGCCCGATCAGGCAAAGGCCGGCGAAACCTCCGGGAAAGCGGCGTACGGGGAGGTGTCGGCCAGTAACGGGCCACAGGAGTCGCAAGACACCGCTGAACCTTTGCCGGCGGACGCACTGGCGGCAGGGAACGGTGAATTGGCCGTCGATCCACTGCTGTTGCCGCTGACCTTTGCGGAGCTTCAGAGCCTGGTGAACCCGCAGGGTGCCCGTGCATTGGAAGCGCCCGCCGTGGCAGCCGGGCTTCAGAACGCCATGAACGGTCAGTTGAGGGAGGGCGGGCTTCAGACTGCGTCGCAGGGCCCGCTGCACGGATTGCGAGGGGTCGCCACCGGCCAGGCAACCCTGAGGAATGCCGGCGTGGTACAGGACGGGCCTACGGCCGAATCCCTGAAAGCGTCGCTGGTGACCGAGCTGGGACGTAGCCCGGAGGCGAACTCGCTGCCTGCTAACGGGCGCTTTCAGTCGGCCATGGATCTGGTGTCCCAGCAGGCGGCCGGCGGCAACAACACGGCCCGTCTGACTCCAGAAACAGCCGCCCCCCTTCGTGGCTACGCCACCTCCATCGATGTGCCGGTTGGCCATGCTGAATGGGGCGACAAGCTGGTGGGTAAGCTGAGCTGGCTCACCGCCAGAAACATGTCGGTTGCCGAAATTCACCTGACACCGCCGGATATGGGCCCCATGGAGGTCAAGGTGCGTGTTCAGAACGAGCAGGCCAGCATCACGGTACACTCTGCCAATCCGGTGGTACGTGACCAGCTGGAACTGAACTCCCACCGCCTGCGTGACATGCTGAGCGAGCAGGGGCTGTCCCTGGCCGGCTTTGATGTCTCGGATTCGCCCCAGCAGCAGTCCGGCCAGCAGGAGACTGCTGACGGCCAGGCCGCCGGGGGCACCGGCACCGCTCTCGTTGACGGGGATCCGGACGCCGATGGTAGCCACGCCCATACCCTGGATCTCAGCTGGAAGGGCGAAGTGGACATCTTCGCCTGATCGTTTGTCCTGCCTCTTCCAAACTCCTTTGCCCATCCTTCCCTGCAACGCTAAACTGCGGTTTTGAACGGGAAGGCTGGGTGTTCTGGCCCGCCCTTTGCATCCACTCCTGAAAAGTCGCGGAAAAGCGCTTCCGCCGACGGATTTCTGGCAAAGCGGACACTATGGCTGAAAACAACGAAACTCAGGCGGCGCCTGCCAAGAAGGGTAAACTCAAGCTGATCATCATGCTGGTTGTGGTGGTGATTCTGGCCATCGTATTGTCGGTAGTGGGAACCCTGTGGTTCCTCGGCGGTGGATTGCCAGGCATGGGCGATGACTCCGGCGAAGCGCAAGAGGTCACGGAGGAGGCGTTTACCCCGAGCAATTACCATGTCCTGGACAAGGCAGTGGTTACCACCATTCAGGCGGAAGGGCGGCAACGTTACGGCCAGGTTCACCTGGCGCTGGAGTCTGGCAGTCCCGAGGCACTCGAAGCGGCCATGCTGCACATGCCGCTGATCCGGAGCCAACTGGTGATGGTGCTTGGCAGCAGTGACTTCAACAATCTCCAGACACCGGAAGGACGCCAGGCACTGGCTGACCGTATGCTGGCCACCGTGAACCAGGTGCTGGAACAGGAAGGCGAGGCTCCCATCAAGCGGGTGTTGTTCACAAATTTTGTTGTGCAATAGGGCACGAGCCAGGCATTTCAGGGGCAGGACTAAACATGCAGGACTTGTTATCACAGGATGAAATCGATGCGCTCCTCCACGGTGTGGACGACGGCGACATTGATACCTACGAGGAAACCGACGATACCGGTGTAAAGTCCTACGACCTCTCCAGTCAGGACCGTATCGTCCGGGGCCGGATGCCGACCCTGGAAATGATCAACGAACGTTTTGCCCGTTACACCCGGATCAGCCTGTTCAACCTGATGCGCCGAAACGCGGATGTCTCCACCGGGGGTGTCCAGATTATGAAATTCGGCGAATACATCCACACCCTGTACGTACCCACGAGCCTTAATCTGTGCAAGGTTCGTCCGTTGCGCGGCACCTCCCTGTTCGTGCTCGACGCCAAGCTGGTGTTCAAGCTGGTGGACAACTTCTTCGGGGGCGAGGGTCGCCATGCCAAGATCGAGGGACGGGAATTCACACCGACCGAGACCCGAATCGTGCAGATGGTTCTCGATCAGGTATTCCACGATATGAAGGAAGCCTGGCATGCGGTGCTGAAGGTGGAGTTCGAGTACCTCAGTTCCGAGGTGAATCCTGCCATGGCCAATATCGTGAGTCCCAGCGAGGTTGTGGTGGTCAGCACCTTCCACATTGAGTTGGACGGTGGCGGGGGCGAACTACATTTTGCCCTCCCGTACTCCATGATCGAGCCCATCCGGGACGTTCTCGACGCCGGCGTTCAGAGTGACATCGACGATGTGGACGAGCGCTGGGTGAATGCTCTCCAGGAAGACATCAAGGACGTAAGTGTGCCCATCAACACCACGGTCTGCAGGCGGCGCATCTCCCTGCGGGATATCGCCAAGCTGAAAGCCGGTGACATCATCCCCGTGGAAATTCCGGAGCAGTTGACGGTGACCGCCAACGGAATTCCCATCTACAAGGCCACGCTGGGCACCCGAGACGGAAAACTGGCACTGAAAGTTCAAGAGCGGGCAACGTTGCCCAAGGTAAAGAAACAACTGAAGGTGGGACGTAATGGCTGACGACGACAAGAAAGACGAGCAGGAGCTCAGCGAAGACGAGAAGCTGGCCGCCGAGTGGGAAGCCGCCATGGAGGAATCCGGCGACGACGGTGACCGCGAGGACGAGTGGGCCGCAGCCATGGCCGAGGCCGGCGAGTCGGAAGACGACGACGTTCAGGCGGCGCCCATGGAAGAGTTTGGACAGGACAGCAGTCTCGCCAAGGGCGGCGGCCAGGCGCCGGACATTGATGTTATTCTCGATATCCCGGTGACCATTTCCATGGAAGTGGGTAATACGCAGATTCCCATCCGAAACCTGCTGCAACTGAATCAGGGGTCAGTGATTGAGCTCGACAGGCTGGCCGGTGAGCCCCTGGATGTACTGGTAAACGGCACCCTGATCGCTCACGGCGAGGTGGTCATGGTCAACGAGAAATTCGGCATTCGCCTGACCGACGTGATCAGCCCGGGCGAACGCATCAAACGGTTGCAGAAATAACATGCGATTTTCTTTGCCGGGCGCTCTGGCGCTGTTTGTCACTGCGCCTGCCTGGGCGCAGGAGGCCGCCAATACGGCAGCGAAGCAGGCGCCAGTGCGGGCGCCCGACACCCTGGGCACCATCGTCAGCCTGGGATTGGGGCTGGTGGCGGTGGTTGCCGTGATCTATGGCTGCGCCTGGATCATCCGGCGAATGAATGGCATGACGGGCATGAACAACAACGCCATCAAGGTGGTCTCAGTGATGGCGATTGGCGCCCGAGAGCGCATTGCGCTGATCGAGGTGGGAGGGCAGCAGATACTGCTTGGCATTACGCCTTCTGCCATCCGCACGCTGCACGTGTTCGACGAACCTGTGGTCGATGCCAGCGCCGCCGGTTCCGGGGATTTTGCCCGAAAGCTGCAGGGCATGATCGGTAAGTCCTGGACCTCGCCGACAAGGAATGACTAGGGCCATGCGAGCCGAAACCCTGAAACGACTGCTTCCCACGTTGATAGGCATTGCCGGCCTGATGTTGCCGGCTTTCGCCATGGCCCAGGACGCCACTGGCGCCACCGGCATTCCCGGTATTCCGGCTTTTACCGTGACACCCGGCGAAGGCGAGGGCGCGCAGGAATACTCGGTGACCCTGCAGATCCTGGCGCTGATGACCGCGCTGACATTCCTGCCAGCGATGCTCATGATGATGACGTCGTTTACCCGCATCATCGTGGTGTTTGCCATACTGCGCCAGGCCATCGGCCTGCAGTCGACACCGTCCAACCAGATTCTGCTGGGCCTGGCGCTGTTCCTGAGCATCTTTATCATGAAGCCGGTGCTGGAAGAGGCAAACCGGGTGGGGCTTCAGCCCTACCTGCAGGAGGAAGTGACCTCCCTGGAGGCGGTGGAGCTGGCCAGCCAGCCGTTCCGCAAGTTCATGCTCGAACAGACCCGCGAGGACGATCTGGCCCTGTTCATGCGAATTGCCGACGTTCAGTACGACACACCCCAGGACGTCTCTTTCTGGGTGCTGATGCCGGCCTTCGTGACCAGTGAGCTCAAGACCGCGTTCCAGATCGGGTTCATACTGTTCATACCGTTTCTGATCATCGATATGGTGGTGGCCAGTGTGCTTATGGCCATGGGTATGATGATGCTGTCTCCGATCATCATCTCGCTGCCGTTCAAGATCATGCTGTTTGTCCTGGTGGACGGGTGGGCCCTGATCATGGGAACCCTGGCCGCCAGTTACGGAATATAGGAGCCGCGTCATGACCCCGGAAACCGTCATCGACATCCTCCGAGAGGCCCTATGGATGATCGTGCTGCTGGCGTCGATCATCATCGGCCCGGGCCTGGTCATTGGCCTGGTGGTCAGCACCTTCCAGGCAGCAACCCAGATTAACGAACAGACCCTGAGCTTCCTGCCGAGGTTGCTGGTCACGCTCATTGTGATCATCGTCTGGGGCCCATGGATGCTGACCCAGTTGCTTGATCACGCCAACCGGCTGTTCGGCAACATACCCTACCTGATCGGCTAGCGGATGATACCGGCGGAGATCAGCGTTGACCTGATCGGCCAGTGGGTCGGTCAGCACCTCTGGCCGCTGTTTCGCCTGGCCAGCTTTCTGATGGTGATCCCCATTTTCGGTACCCAGCTGGTTCCGGCTCGTGTGCGCCTTGGGCTGGCGTTGCTGATGACCGTCCTGATCGTACCCATGATCCCTCCGGTGCCCCAGGTGGATGCCCTGAGCGCCGATGCCGTTGTCATCAGTCTGCAGCAAATCCTGATCGGGGTGGGCATGGGCTTCGCGCTGACGGCCCTCTGGCAACTGTTCGTCATCGCCGGCCAGATGATCGCCATGCAGATGGGCCTGGGCTTCGCCTCCATGGTCGACCCGGCCAACGGCGTCAACGTACCGGTGTTATCCCAGATCTACACCATTACCATCACGCTACTGTTCCTGGCCATGAACGGCCACCTGGTGGCCTTCGAAGTGTTCATAGAAAGCTTTCGCACCCTGCCCATCGGCATGGAAGGCCTGGGCCAGGCCGGTGTCTGGGAACTGGCCCACCGCATCAGCTGGATGTTCGCCTCCGCCATGCTGCTGGCGCTGCCGGCCGTGACTGCGGTACTGATCGTTAACATCTCCTTCGGCGTGATGACCCGCGCCGCGCCCCAGATGAACATCTTCGCGCTGGGTTTCCCGATTGGCCTGATTTTTGGATTGTTTGCCATATGGGTGCTGCACGCCAATTTCCTGCCGCACTTTGACCAATACTCCCGCGAGACGTTTGAATTTATGCGGGGGTTGCAGGGGCAGCCTTGAATCTCTCTGATGTGCGCCTCGGAGACTCTACGCAGTGAGTATGCAGAGGCGGGTGGGGCAAGCTTGCCCCGCCCGCCGAAACTGACAATTTCGGAAGACCGGAATGGCCGAAGAAAACGACAACAGTCAGGAAAAAACGGAAGAGGCCACCCCCCGACGACTTGAGAAAGCCCGGGAGGAAGGCCAGACCGCCCGCTCCAAGGAACTGGCCACCATGGCCGTGCTCCTGGCCGGTGCCGGCGGCCTGCTGATGTTCGGTGCCAGCCTTGGGGCCTCGCTGGAGGCCATCATGCGCGACAGCTTCGTGATCGAACGCTCCGCCATCTTCGACATGCGCCACATGAGCGTACAGCTCATCCAGTCCGCCAAGGAAGCCGCCTGGGCGCTGGCTCCCATCCTGGTGATGCTGCTCATCGCCGCCGTCTTCGGCTCTATCGGTATCGGCGGCCTGCTGATCAGCGGCAAGGCCATCGCGCCGAAACTCAACCGCATGGACCCGATCAAGGGCCTGGGGCGCATGTTCTCCGCGCGCTCCCTGATCGAGCTGGTTAAAGCCGTCGCGAAAGTTGGCCTGGTGCTGGCACTGGCCATCCTTATCCTGAACCTGCGTACCGAAGACCTGTTGGCCATTGCCGAGGAGCCGGTCGTGCCGGCCATGGAACACGTGCTCTGGACCGTAGCCTGGAGCTTCTTCCTTCTGTCCTGCGCCACCATCATCATTGCCGCCATTGACGTGCCGTTCCAGATTTACGATCACCAGAAGAAACTGCGCATGACCAAGCAGGAGGTGAAGGACGAATACAAGGACACCGAAGGCAAGCCGGAAGTGAAGGGCAAGATCCGCCAGCTCCAGCGCGAAATGGCCCAGCGCCGGATGATGCAAGACGTGCCCAAGGCCGACGTGGTCATCACCAACCCGACTCACTATGCCGTGGCGCTGAAGTACGACCAGAAGGCCATGGCGGCGCCGGTGGTGGTGGCCAAGGGTGCCGATGAAGTGGCCTTCAAGATCATGGAAATTGCCCGGGAAAACAAAGTGGAGATCCTCAGAACGCCGCCGTTGACCCGGGCGGTCTACCACAACACCGATCTCGGCGAGGAGATCCCCGACGGCCTGTACATGGCTATTGCCCAGGTGCTCGCCTACGTGTTCCAGCTCCGCCAGTTCCGCAAGGGACGTGGGCCCAAGCCCGGCATGCCTGACTTCCCGATTCCGTCGGATTTGCGGCGTGACGTCTGAGTTTGGAGTTGGGTTCCTTCTGGTAGCCTGAGGGTTTGGGAGTTCGCGCGGTTGTGGGTGGCCTTTTCAGGACACGCTACGAGCACATCCATGTGCGCTTGACTGTGGCCATCCATGGCCACAGACAGTCCTGAAAAGGCCACCCACAATCGCTTATCAAACCGCTTCGATATCGCTGAGAAATACTTATCTAACTCAGGAGCTTTTGGCGGATTCCCGTCAGGTTTGCGAGGTTTGTGGGGCTGCCTCCCAAAAATGTCGGCGGCCAAGGATGGCCGACGCCAAGCGCACATGGATGTGCTCGTAGCGGTTTTTGGGAGGTAGCCCCACGAACCTCTTCCACCCGAACCTGCAGGCTAGGGCAGGAGTCGACTGGCTAGATCAGCAACCAGCTTCGATAACTCGAACCATCGGCTCGCCGCGGCTTTCGGGAATCGGCAAGATTCCATACCAGGACCGTGGGTCATGCACGGTGGCCGAGGCGAATCCACAGGACAGGAAATGCTCCCGTGCCTGAGCGTCAGTATGGAAGTGGAACGACACCTGGCTGCGAGTTGCGGCGCCGAGGAGCGAGCCGAGGGCTTTGAGGGAGGTGTTCAGCAGTGGCTGGGAGGGCTGGTAATAGCTCTCGGACAGATAGATGGACCCCGGGCGCGTGGCCATGGCCGCGGCCAGGCGGCGCCAGAAATCGGTGATGGTTTCGAGGGAGAAGTAGCTGGTCAGGCCCTCGGTGACGATGATCACCGGCTCGCGGTTATCGAATACCCGGTCGATGACCTTTTCCAGTTGGTACTCGCCGTAGTCGGCCAGAATATCGATGGGCGTGACCTGGTGATGGTCACCGAGGCGACCGGCGGCCATGAGCCTGAGGGCCTTGCGGGCGGCCATGTCGGGGAGGTCGGCTTCGACCATGTGGAGCAGGGGGTGTTTCTGGCGTAATCGAATGCCCCTCGGGGACATGCCGCAGGCGATTTCCAGGACCTGAGTGATGCCCATTTCGTTGATGGCCCGGTCAATCAGATGATCGATGATCAGGTGGCGTTGCAGCAGGAAGGTTCGGATGTTGCCGCCGATGGCCGCCTTGCTGGCGGCTTCGAAGGGGGTCATCAGGCGGTAGAGCCAGCGGCCTTTCTCTGTGGCCAGAGCATCGTCGGAGAGCCCGTACCGGTGCCAGACGGCACCGGTGTACAGGGCGGTGAAGCTGATACCGGAGCTGTCAGTCGGCCTTTTGCTCATACATCGCTTTGCCCCAGGCCTCGCGACTGCCCGGCAGTATCAGGTTCAGGATAATGGCGGCCACCGCGCACAGGGCAATGCCCTCCAGGTGCCCGAGTACCATGCCACCGATGCCAAACACCAGGGTGACACCCACGATAACCAGGTTGCGGGACTGCGCCAGGTCCACCTGGTGGCGGATCAGAGTGTTGAGGCCAACAACGGCAATGGAGCCGAACAGCAGGCACAGGATGCCGCCCATGACCGGCACCGGGATGGTCTGTAGTGCCGCGCCGAACTTGCCGACGAACGCCAGCACGATGGCAATGCCAGCGGCCCACCACATAACCTTCGGGTTGAAGTTCTTGGTGAGCATAACGGCGCCAGTCACTTCCGAGTAGGTGGTGTTGGGTGGTCCGCCGAGCATGGAAGCGGCGCTGGTGGCCAGGCCGTCACCGAGCAGGGTGCGGTGCAGGCCTGGCTTTTCCAGGTAGTTCTTGCGGGTTACGTTGCCAATGGCCAGCACGTCACCAATGTGTTCTATGGCCGGGGCGATGGCCACGGGCACCATGAACAGGATGGCACCCCAGCTGAATTCCGGGGCCACGAAATTGGGCATGGCGAACCAGGCGGCTTCGCGGATGGGGGTGGTATCCACGATGCCGGCGAACGCAGACAGGATGTAGCCGGTGATCACCCCGAACATGATCGGGATCAGCCGGAAAATGCCTTTGGCCCAGACCGACATAACGATGGTCACCGCCAGGGAAATCATCGCAATCCAGATGGCGGTGTCGTAGGGGATCAGTTGCGTCGAGCCGTCACCGGTACGGCCGGAAGCCATATGAACGGCCACCGGAGCGAGGCCCAGGCCGATGGTCATGATGACCGGTCCGATAACCACCGGGGGCAGCAGCCGCCGGACAAAGCCGGTGCCGCGCAGGCGAACCAGTCCGCTCAGCACGATGTAGAGGATACCCGCTGCCATCAGGCCGCCAAGGGTCTCCTCCATGCCAAAGCGGCCCTTTGAAGCAATAACCGGTGCGATGAATGCGAACGAGGACGCCAGGAAGATCGGAATCTGGCCGCCGGTCACCACGTGAAAAATCAGGGTGCCGAGGCCGGCGGTAAACAGGGCCACGTTGGGATCCAGGCCAGTAATCAGCGGCATCAGAACCAGGGCGCCGAACGCCACCAGCAACATCTGTGAGCCGGCAATGGCCTGTTTCCAGACCGGGTCGTTGGAGTGGTCCTGCATATTTATACGTCCTTCTGCTTGGTGCCGAAGATCTTGTCACCGGCATCGCCGAGACCCGGGAGAATATAGCCTTTCTCGTTCAGACGCTGGTCAACGGAGGCCGTATAGATGGACACATCCGGATGCTTCTCGAGGACTTTCTCGATACCCTCCGGTGCGGCCACCAGTACCAGCGCGCGGATTTCCGTGCTGCCCGCCTTTTTCAGCAAATCGATCGTGGAGATCATGGAGCCGCCGGTGGCCAGCATGGGGTCGACGATCAGCGCCATGCGCTGGTCCAGCTCGCCCACCAGCTTTTCCAGGTAGGTACTCGCTTCCAGGGTTTCTTCGTTGCGGATCTGGCCAACGACGCTCACACGGGCCACCGGGATCAGGCTCAGCACGCCATCCAGCATGCCCAGGCCGGCTCGCAGGATCGGCACGATGGTGATTTTCTTGCCGTGGATCTGCTCCACGGTGACCGGGCCGGCCCAGCCCTCAATGGTCTTTTCCTGCAGGTTGAAGTCCTTGGTGGCCTCGTAAGTCAGCAGTGCGCCGACTTCCTGTGCCAGCTCACGAAAATTCTTGGTGCTGATGTCCGCACGGCGCATCAGGCCGAGCTTATGGCGGATCAGGGGGTGTTTTACCTCGTGGATTGGCATGGGATCACCTGTGGTCTGAGTGTGGTCGATCAAATGGCGCAAGGATACCGCATCTGGCGGAGCGAGTCAGGTCGCGAGCCGGCGTGATTCCGAAAAAATACCCGGGGTGGTACGGATCTTGCCGCTTCTCTCCGAAACGACGCCCCGGCGTCAGATTTTCGACCCTGAGAGCGCCTTCGGGCACCGCCAATCGGAGAAGGTTCCGGCATGGACAGAGCTTTGGTCCTTAACAACGTCAAATCCCTGACGCGAGGCAATATCGGCGTTCCCCTCATGCTGATGGGATTGCTGGGCATGATGATCCTGCCCATGCCCGCGTTCCTGCTGGACGTGTTCTTTACCTTCAATATCACGCTGTCTATCGTCATCCTGCTGGTGTGCGTGTACGCGCTCCGGCCCATGGAATTTGCCTCCTTTCCCACGGTGCTGCTGGTGGCCACGTTGCTGCGTCTGGCCCTGAACGTGGCCTCCACGCGGATCGTGCTGCTGAACGGCCATGAGGGCGGGGATGCGGCCGGTAAGGTCATCGAGTCCTTCGGTGAGGTCCTGATTGGCGGCAACTACGCCGTGGGTCTGGTGGTGTTTGCCATTCTGATGATCATCAACTTCCTGGTGGTCACCAAGGGTGCCGGCCGTGTGTCCGAGGTAAGTGCCCGCTTCACCCTGGACGCAATGCCTGGTAAGCAGATGGCCATTGATGCCGACCTCAACGCAGGCCTGATCAACCAGGACGAAGCCAAACACCGGCGCGCCGAGATTGCCCAGGAGGCGGACTTCTACGGCTCCATGGACGGTGCCTCCAAGTTTGTGAAAGGCGACGCCATTGCCGGCCTGCTCATTCTGTTCATCAACATCGTCGGCGGTGTGGCGATTGGTATGCTCCAGCACGGTCTGGATTTTGGCCTGGCCATGGAGCGCTACGCGCTGCTGACCATCGGTGACGGTCTGGTCGCCCAGATCCCGTCGCTGCTGCTGTCCACCTCGGCGGCGATCATGGTAACCCGCGTCACTTCCAGCCAGGACATGGGCGGGCAGATCCTCCAGCAGATGTTCAGCGCGCCCAAGGCGCTGTCCATCGCCGCCGCCATCCTGATCATCCTCGGCCTGATTCCCGGCATGCCCCACGTAGCCTTCCTGGGGTTGGGGGCACTGGCCGCCGGCGCCGCCTGGTACATCTGGAAGCACCAGCGCCAGACCGTGGAGGAAGAGGGCGCGTTTCCGGCGCGGGGTGGTGGCGGTGCGCCGCGGCCTGCGGGCCGGGATCTTCCGCCGGGCGGTGATGCCGGGGGCGATCAGGCGCGGCAACTGCCGGCGCCGGGAGAGACCCGTGAGCTGGGGTGGGATGACGTCGCCACGGTCGACATTGTCGGCCTGGAAGTGGGTTACCGGTTGATTCCTCTGGTGGACAAGTCCCAGGGAGGCCAACTGCTCAGTCGCATTAAAGGCGTCCGCAAGAAACTGTCGCAGGATCTGGGCTTCCTGATGCCGTCAGTTCACATTCGGGACAATCTCGACCTGATGCCCAATGTCTATCGCATCACGCTGATGGGCGTGACCATCGCCGAAGCCGAGATTCATCCCGATCGGGAACTGGCCATTGATCCGGGGCAGGTGTTCGGCAAGGTGGAGGGTATCCAGGGCAAGGATCCGGCGTTCGGGCTGGATGCCATCTGGATCGAGCCTGACAAGAAGGACCAGGCCCAGACCCTCGGGTACACCGTGGTTGATGCCAGTACTGTGGTGGCGACCCATCTCAACCAGGTGCTGCAGAAGCATGCCCACGAACTGCTGGGCCATGAAGAAGTCCAGAAGTGGCTCGACCAGTTGGAGAAGATATCGCCAAAACTGGCGGAGGAGCTGGTGCCGACCACGGTGTCCATAAGCCTGCTGCTGAAAGTGCTGCAGAACCTTCTGAAGGAAGAGGTTCCTATCCGGGACATGCGCTCCATCGCCGAGGCGATCGTGAACGTGCATCCGAAGAGCCAGGATCCGAAGCTGCTGACCACCGTGGCGCGCCAGTCGCTTCGGAGGATGATTATCCAGAGCATCTGCGGCAACGAATCGGAGATTCCGGTGATCACCCTGGATCCAGACCTGGAACAGTTATTGCTGAAGTCTGTTCAGCAGAGTCAACAATCCGGCGGTCAGGAGGATATTGGCCTGGTTCTGGAACCGAACATGGTAGAGAAGCTCCAGCGTTCGTTGCAGGACAGCGTCCAGCGCCAGGAGATGCTCGGCAAGCCGGCCATCCTGCTGGTATCCGGCCCGCTGAGGCCGGTGCTGGCGAAGTTCGCCAGCTACGGGGTGGAGCGGCTGCACGTGCTCTCCTACCAGGAAATACCGGATAACAAGCAGATTACGATTGTGGCGTCCGTTGGCCAGTAACGGCGCGGATGACAGAACGGACGGCGCCGGAACGGCGTTGCCGGTGGAGGAAAAGGCATCATGAAAGTAAAACGGTTTTTTGCTCAGACCATGGCAGAGGCGTTGAAACAGGTCAGTGAACAGATGGGGCCGGACGCCGTCATTCTTTCCAACCGGCGCGTGGACGGTGGTGTCGAAATTGTGACGGCACTGGACTACGACGAAAATATGGCGCGTCAGCGGCTGGGAAGCCGTGCAGAGGAAGCCACCAATGGCTCCCGGCTGGCTGAATTGCAGGCCGACCAGCACCGTCGGCTCGAGGACGAGCTGAGCCGCTCCCGCGATCGGATTCGCGAGGTTCGGGAGAAGCGGGCCGGGCAGGGTGCCGGTTACGCCCGGGCATCGTTTTCAGACATCCAGCAGACGGTGGACGAGCAGGCGGATGTCCGGGCACCGTCGATTGGTCGTGCAGGTGAGGCCTATTCTGATGAGCTGGCGCAGATGCGCGCCGAGATCAGCTCGCTGCGCGATCTCATGCAGGGGCAAAAGCCCCAGTCCCCGTCTGAGCCATCGGCCACCAGCGCCGTCCAGCAACGGCTGGCGGAACGGCTGCAGGAGTTCGGTCTTGGCAACGAGCTGGCAGTGTCCATTGCCCGACGGCACAAGGCCGGACGTCTGGAGGACGGCTGGAAACAGTCCCTCAAGATGCTGTGCACCGGCGTACGCACAGCGCGGACCGAGTGGCTGGACCAGGGCGGCGTGTTCGCTCTCGTAGGCCCCACCGGTTCCGGCAAGACCACAACGATCGGAAAACTGGCGGCGCGCTATGTGCTCAAGCATGGCTCGGACGCGGTCGCGCTGGTTACCACGGACCGCTACCGGGTAGCCGCCCACGAGCAGCTGTTCGTGTTTGGCCGCATCCTGAACGTTCCGGTGCGGGTGGTGGATGAGAGCCACAGCCTTGACGATATTCTTGACGAGCTTTCCGACCGACACCTGGTGCTCATTGACACTGCCGGGCTGACCAGTTCTGACAAGGGCTATCAGGAACAGTTGGCTGAACTCGCCCAAAGCCACCACAATGTCCGCACGCACCTCGTGGTGTCGGCGACCAGTCAACCGCGGATCATGAAATCCGTGTGGCATTGCTATAAGATGGCAAATCTTGCGGGCTGTGTGATGACCAAGGTAGACGAGGCCCTGACGCTCGGCGAATCTCTCGGCTTTGTCATGGAAACCGGCCTGCCCGTGGCCTATTACACTGACGGGCAGAAGATTCCGGAAGATCTGCACCATGCCCAGGCCGTTCCGTTGGTGCGGCTGGCAGTCGATCGCCTGAAAGCCCTGCAGCGACAGCAGGCGGTTGCTGAGGGCGCCTGAAGATTGAGACCTGTCATCGGATGCGTGGCAGGTGTCCGGACACACAAGACCCGGTTAAACGTGGCGAGAGACAAAAACGAGTATGAGCAAAGCACATCCGGTACAGGTGATCGCGGTGACAGGCGGCAAAGGTGGTGTCGGCAAGAGCAACGTGTCGGTGAACCTTGGCATAGCGCTAGCCCAGAAAGGGCGCAGGGTAGTGCTTCTGGATGCCGACCTGGGCCTTGCTAATATCGACGTACTGCTGGGCATTACCGCGAACCGGAATCTCCAGGACGTGCTGGCCGGAGAGTGCGATCTTAAAGATGTGCTGGTGAATGGCCCTGGGGGTATCAAGATTGTCCCCGCGTCCTCGGGTACCCAGCGGATGACCCAGCTAACCCCCATGGAGCATGCCGGGCTCATCAATGCCTTCAGTGAGCTGGGCGACCAGATTGACGTATTGATTGTCGATACCGCCGCCGGCATTTCCGAATCGGTGGTGAGTTTTCTGCGGGCTTCCCAGGAACTGCTGCTGGTGGTCTGTGATGAGCCCACTTCCATCACAGATGCCTACGCACTGATCAAGTTGATGAACCGCGACTACGGCACCAACCGCTTCCGCATCCTCGCCAACCAGGTGCGCAACGAGCAGGAAGGACGCCACCTGTTCGAAAAACTGACCCGTGTTACCGAGCGCTTCCTTGATGTAGCGCTACAATATGTGGGAATAGTGCCCTACGATGAAGCTGTGAAAAAAGCGGTTCAGCGACAGCGAGCGGTACTGGATGCCTACCCCCGGGCCAAGGCGTCCCTGGCCATCAAGGCACTGGCGGACAAAGTGGACAATTGGCCGCTGCCGTCTTCACCCCGGGGACATCTGGAATTTTTTGTGGAGCGGCTCGTCGAAGTCTGAATCGGATCCTGTCAAACAACACCGGATACATGGCATTGGCGAACAACCTCGGTATCTACAACCAGTCTGGCACCCAGAGGCCCTCCCAGCTTGTGGAACAGCATGCGCCCCTGGTGAAGAAAATCGCCCTGCACCTGATGGCGCGGCTGCCAGCCTCTGTACAACTGGAAGACCTGATGCAGGCCGGCATGATCGGGCTGCTTGAGGCGGCCCAGCGCTACAGCTCCACCCGCGGTGCCACCTTTGAAACCTACGCCGGTATCCGCATCCGGGGTGCCATGGTGGATGAGATCCGCAAGGGCGACTGGGTGCCACGCTCTGTGCACCGGAATGCCCGCCGAATCTCCCAGGCCATCAAGGCCGTTGAAGACCGTCTTGGTCGTGAGGCGACCGACCTTGAAGTCGCCGATGAGCTGGGCATGGGCCTGGCTGAATACCATTCATACCTTTCCGACGCCAACAGTGGCCGACTTTTTAGTCTCGATGAGCTCAATGAATCCGGGGAGCTGCCGATAGAAGAGACAGAGACCCAGGACAATCCCCTGGAAGGGCTGTCATCGGATGCTTTCCGCCGCAGTCTGGCTGAGGCAATTGAGGATCTGCCGGAGCGCGAGAAGCTGGTGTTGAGCCTGTACTACCAGGAAGAGCTGAACCTGAAGGAGATCGGTGCGGTGCTCGGGGTCAGTGAGAGCCGGGTCAGCCAGATTCATAGCCAGGCTGCGCTGCGACTGAGAAGCCGGTTGTCGGACTGGCACCAGGGTGCCGGTCGCTGAGCGCGCGCCGTGTGTCCGCACTCAGGCAGACTGTAGTTTTTGGTAACCGACGCTTTACAACCGTGGTAAAGGACTGACAATAAGCGGTTAAAACAGCGGCCTGCTAGACTTCGAGCAGATAGGTCAAACGAATTCCGGGTGTTACTAACTGGAGGTCCCATTGGACAAGAACATGAAAATCCTCATTGTGGACGATTTTTCCACAATGCGACGGATCATCAAGAACCTGCTGCGTGATCTCGGCTTCACCAACACGGATGAAGCGGACGACGGCAACACCGCGCTGCCGATGCTCAGAAGCGGTAAATACGATTTTCTGGTGACTGACTGGAACATGCCCGGCATGTCCGGTTTTGATCTCCTGAAGGCGGTCAGGGCCGATGAAAATCTCAAGACCCTGCCGGTGCTGATGGTTACCGCGGAAGCCAAGCGGGACCAGATTGTGGCCGCTGCCCAGGCGGGCGTAAACGGGTATGTTGTCAAGCCGTTTACTGCCGCAGTGCTTAAGGAAAAGATTGAGAAAATCTTTGAAAGAATCCAGTAACCAGAGGTCGGATGGCTCTCATGAGCGATAGCAAACAGAACCATCGGGGCCTGGAACCGGAGGTGACGGAAAAACTCGAGCGGCAGGCGGCCGAGCTGGCGGAGAGCGTTAGCGCCGGTGATTATGCCAAGGCCATGACCCTGATCAATGAACTCAGCGAGGTTCGCGATCAGAGTCTGTATCGGGAGGTCGGTCGGCTGACCCGAAGCCTGCACGAAGCTATCCGGAACTTCCAGATAGATCCCCGAAATGCCGAGCAGCAGGAAGCCTTGTCCAAAATGACAGACGCTTCCGACCGGCTTGAGTACGTGGTGCAGATGACCGGCGAGGCGGCCAACCGCACCATGGACCTGGTAGAAGAGACCATGCCGGTGGCCAACGCCCTGCGGGATGAAGCCTCGTCGCTTCGCGATGAATGGCAGCGCCTGCGTCGTCGGGAGATGCAGCCGGCGGAATTCCGGGAGCTGTACGGACGGATCGACCGGTTCTTTGTCAGCATGGCGACAGACGCCGACACCATGTACAACAACCTGTCGGAAATTCTTCTGGCCCAGGACTTCCAGGATCTCACCGGCCAGGTAATCCAGAAGGTCACCGCTCTGGTCAAGGAAGTGGAAGAGCAGATGCTCAGTCTGGTGGTCATGGCCAGCCACGTGGATCAGTTGACGGGCACTGTCCACCAGATTGAAGAGCGGCAGGAATCCGCGGAACAGGGTGTCGGGCCCCAGATCAAGGCCCATGAGCGGGAAGATGTAGTTTCGGGGCAGGACGACGTAGACGACCTGTTGTCCAGTCTCGGTTTCTGATTAAAGAGGGTAACGCATGGCGTTCGATGCTGATGAAGAGATTTTGCAGGACTTCCTGGTGGAGGCCGGCGAAATACTCGAGAAGCTGTCAGAGCAGTTGGTAGAACTTGAGCGACATCCGGATGACAGTGATCTGCTCAACGCCATCTTTCGTGGCTTTCACACCGTAAAGGGCGGCGCCGGCTTTCTCCAGCTCGAGGCGCTGGTGAACTGCTGCCATTCGGCGGAGAACGTGTTCGATATCCTGCGTAACCACAAGCGCAAGGTGGATTCTGAGCTGATGGATGTGGTTCTGGAAGCTCTGGACCATGTGAACGCCATGTTCGAGCAGGTTCGCAACCACGAAGAGCTCACCCCGGCCCCGGACGAGCTGATTGCGCGCCTCGATGCGTTTGCGCAGCCGGAATCCCAGGACGCTGGCGCCCCGGCGCAGCCCGCCCAGTCGACGGAGACCGCGGAAGCGGCTGAAGATGGCGGGGATATCACCGACGATGAGTTCGAGCAGTTGCTGGATGCGCTGGCTGATGAGCCGAAAGCCTCGACTGCGGAAAAAGCACAGGCGGATGAGAAGAACAGCGACGCTTCCGGCGACGACGACATCACAGACGATGAGTTCGAGGCGCTGTTGGATCAGCTCCACGGCAAGGGTCAGTTTGCGGGTGCTCCGGCAGCCGATGAGCAGTCTTCAAGCGGTCAGGAGCAAGCCGGAAACGCCGGGGGCCAGGCCGCCGACAAGTCTCCGGCTGGATCCGGCGACGACCTGATTACCGACGACGAGTTCGAAAAACTGCTGGACGACCTTCACGGCAAAGGTGGTGGCCCTACGGCCGGAAAGGCTGCCGGTTCTGCGCAACCGGAAAAGCCGCGAGCCGCGGAACCTGATTCCGCCAAACCCAAATCTGCCAAATCCGCCGGGCCCGCAAAGCCCGACGAAAAACCGGCAGCCAAGGGCGGTGCTGCACCCGCCATGCCGGCGCGCGAGAATGCCCCCGCGGCGGAGACGACCGTTCGGGTGGACACCAAGCGCCTGGACGACATCATGAACATGGTTGGCGAGCTCGTACTGGTGCGCAACCGACTCCAGCGCCTGGGTGCGGAAAGCGAAGACGAACACATGCACAAGGCGGTTTCCAACCTTGACGTGGTGACCACCGATCTCCAGTCGGCGGTGATGCAGACCCGCATGCAGCCGATCAAGAAAGTGTTTGGCCGGTTCCCTCGAGTGGTGCGTGATCTTGCCCGGAGCCTCAAAAAAGAGGTCAACCTGGTCATGCACGGAGAGGAGACCGATCTGGACAAAAACCTGGTGGAAGCCTTGTCCGATCCCCTGGTTCACCTGGTTCGCAACTCAGTGGATCACGGCATTGAGTCGCCAGATGTACGAGAGAAGGCCGGCAAGCCTCGCCAGGGCACGGTCACCCTGTCAGCGGAGCAGGAAGGCGATCATATTCTGCTCTCCATTGAGGACGACGGTGCCGGTATGGATCCGGAGGTCCTGCGTCGCAAGGCCGTGGAGAAGGGGATCTATGATCAGGATGCGGCAGACCGGCTTACCAGGACCGAATGCTACAATCTGATCTTCGCCGCCGGCTTCTCCACCAAGGAACAGATCTCCGACGTGTCCGGCCGTGGGGTCGGCATGGATGTGGTGAAAACCAAGATCGGCCAACTCAACGGGCAGTTGAATGTTGAGTCCGAGCTGGGCAAGGGCTCGCGAATTGTCATCAAGGTACCGCTGACGCTGGCGATCATGCCGACCCTGATGATCATGCTGGGCGACCAGTCGTTTGCCCTGCCGCTGGTGAACGTGGTGGAGATCTTCCACCTGGACCTGACCAAGACCAACATCGTCGATGGTCGCGAGTGCATCGTGGTTCGGGAGCGGGTGTTTCCGCTGTTCCACATCAAGCGCTGGCTGGTTCGAAACGGCTCTTCCCAGGAGGTGCCGGAGAACGCCCATGTGGTGATTGTTGCCATGGGAACCAAGCAGGTTGGCTTTGTGGTTGACCAGTTGGTCGGACAGGAAGAGGTGGTTATCAAACCGCTGGGCCGCGCCCTCCAGGGAACCCCCGGCATGGCCGGTGCGACCATCACGGGCGATGGCCGGATTGCACTCATTATTGATGTTCCAAGCCTGTTGCAGCATTACGGCTGAGCTGAACCGCACAGGTGATACCAGGCAGAGAGCGAAGGATTGGGTAGGAGAATTGGATGACAGTTTCTGTCCTGGTCGTTGATGATTCAGGTTTTTTTCGAAAACGGCTGACGGAGATCCTGACCAGTTCCGGCCAGATCAAGGTGGTGGGTGCCGCCACTAACGGGCGCGAGGGTGTGGAGCTTGCCGAAAAGTTGCGCCCGGACGTGATCACCATGGACTACGAGATGCCGGTAATGGATGGCATCACCGCCGTGCGGGAGATCATGCGCAAGCGCCCGACACCGGTACTCATGTTCTCGTCCCTCACTTATGAGGGTGCCCGGGTCACCCTGGACGCGCTCGAGGCGGGAGCGGTGGACTTCCTGCCGAAGAATTTCGAAGAGATTGCGCGCGACAACAGCCAGCTACAGAAGATCCTCATCGACCGGATTCTGGACGTAGCCCGCAGCCGGCCCGGTAACAAGGCGGCGCCAGCTGCTCCGGGGCCGTCGGCGCCGGCAGGCCGGGAATCATCACCGGCGTTGCGGTCCCGAACGGCGCCGGTGGAACGGCCTCGTTCCGCGCTACGGGAACGGCCTGCTACCCAGGCACCGGTCGGCGACCCGGAGGCTGGCCGCCGCCCGGTTCGGCGAGGTCCCGCCCGGCATTACGCCGTGGTGGGTATTGGCACCTCCACCGGTGGCCCGGTGGCCCTCCAGCGAGTGTTGACGGCTCTGCCGGCCTCGTTTCCGGCGCCCCTGGTGTTGGTTCAGCACATGCCTGCCAGCTTCACCCCCGCCTTTGCCGAACGACTCAATAAGTTGTGTCAGATTGAAGTGCGCCAGGCCGAAGATGGCGATGTGCTCCGGCCTGGACTTGCCTTGCTGGCGCCGGGCGGCAAGCAGATGATGATCGAGAACCGGAGCGGCCAGGCCAGGGTTCGCATACTGCCCGGGGACGAGCGCCTTAATTACAAACCCTGTGTGGATGTCACTTTCGGTTCGCTGGCTCGCAGCTTTCCGGGTAAGACCCTTGGCGTGATCCTTACCGGCATGGGCTCGGACGGCAAGGAAGGTTGCCGGCTGATGAAGCAGAGCGGATCGGACGTGTGGTCGCAGGATGAGAAGTCCTCGGTCATTTACGGAATGCCCATGGCCGTGGCCAAGGCGGGTCTGACCGACGAAGTGCTGTCACTGGATGACATTGGCCCCCGGCTGATCGAGGGCGTGAGCTGATGGATATCCTCTCCCTGCTCGGGGTTGTTCTGGGCTTTGCCGCGATCCTCGGTGGTAATCTGCTTGAGGGCGGTGCCCTCGCTTCCCTGTTCAATGCCCCGGCGGCGATCATTGTCATCGGTGGAACCGTGGCGGCAACCATTCTGCAGACGTCCTGGCCCATGCTCAAGCGTGCCTTCAGTCAGGTGCGTTGGGTGTTCGTGCCGCCGTTTATCAGCCTGGAGGACGGCATTGGCAAAGTGATCGACTGGAGTGTGAAAGCTCGAAAGCAGGGGCTTCTGGGACTTGAAGGGCTGGCGGAGCGGGAGCCGGAAACCTTCGCACGCAAGGGATTGCAACTGCTGGTGGATGGTGCCGAACCGGAAACCATTCGCAGCATCATGGAGGTGGATCTGGAATCCCGGGAACAGCGGGATCTGGAATCGGCCAGGGTGTTTGAGGCCATGGGGGGCTACTCGCCCACCATCGGTATCATCGGTGCGGTCATGGGTCTGATCCAGGTGATGACCAATCTGGAAGATCCGCAGTCCTTGGGTAGCGGCATTGCCACCGCTTTTGTGGCCACCATTTACGGTGTTGCCCTGGCCAACCTGCTTTTCTTCCCTGTGGCCAACAAGATGCGGGGCATTGTGCGCGAGCGCACCCGCTACGAAGACATGATGATTGACGGCATTATTGCCATCGCCGAAGGCGAAAACCCGAAATCCATCGAATTGCGGCTGCGGGGCTTCCTGCAGTGACCGCACGCAGGCCAACTTATGAGGCGCCGTAGGCAAGCCCCGGACGATCTGCACAACAAAGAGCGCTGGCTGATTTCCTACGCCGATTTCATCACGCTCCTGTTCGCCTTTTTCGTGGTGATGTATTCGGTGTCCTCGGTGAACCAGGGCAAGTACAAAGTGCTCTCCGAGACCATGACCGGCGTCTTCAACGCGCCCCAGCGCTCCTTTCAGCCCATTGAGGTGGGAGACCAGCCCAGACGATCCCTGGAGGCTCCGGCCGATGACGTCATTCCTCCGACGGTAACGGAAGCCCCTCAGAACCCCGAAATGGACGCCCAGGCCCGGACTGAAGCCCTCCGTGCAATGGCCGACCAGTTGGCACTGGAATTTGATGAGCTGATCAATCAGGGGGTGGTGACCCTGGAGACCAGTGACCGCTGGCTTGAGCTCAATCTGCCGAACAGCCTGTTGTTTGGCAGTGGCGACGCCGAGCCTCATTACGATGCCTTTGAAGTGGTTGAGAAGATTGCCACGGTGCTGAATAACCGGGACAACGCCGTCAAGGTTGAGGGCTTTACCGATAACCAGCCCATCAACACATCCCGCTTTCCATCCAACTGGGAACTGTCCGCGGCCAGGGCGGCGGCGGTTGTCCGAATGCTGGTGATGGAAGGTATCGAGCCGGAACGGCTGGCGGCCGTTGGCTATGGCCAATACCAGCCGGTAGCCCGTAATGACACCGAGACAGGACGGCAAAGGAATCGCCGGGTGGTATTGCTGATTTCGCGGGATGCCAGCATCCGGGGCGCAATGCGCTGACAGTTCTCCTCGGCAGATGCGTATATCCCGGTTGGCATGGTTCCTGTATTACTCCCGGTTAATATCAAACGACGGCAACCGCTTGCCGGTATTCCTGTTCGCCGCTCGTTCAAGTTGCCCGCAGACTGGCCGATAACCCCTCAGGTACGCGCCGCGGGCTGTCGGCGAAATGACCTGTCTTCTGGAGAACCAAAGCGTGCGAATCTGGGCAGTAGCCAATCAGAAAGGTGGTGTGGGTAAGACGACAACCGTGGTCACCCTCGGCGGATTGCTTGCCGAACGGGGCAAGCGGGTACTTGTCGTCGACCTCGATCCCCACGGCTCGCTGACCAGTTGGTTCGGTTACGACCCTGACACCATTGCTCACAGCGTCTTCGACCTCTTCCAGCACCAGGGCAAGGTGCCACAGGGTCTGCCAGCCCAATTGATTACGGAAACCAGCTGCAAGGGACTGTCCCTGCTGCCAGCCAGCGCGGCGCTGGCGACTCTCGAGCGCCGTATGATTGGTGTTGAGGGAATGGGGTTGATTGTGTCCCGGGCATTGACCCAGCTGTGGGACGACTTTGACTATGTGCTGCTGGACAATACGCCCTCGCTCGGCGTGCTGATGGTCAATGCCCTCGCGGCGGCCCAGCACCTTATTATTCCAGTGCAAACGGAGTTCCTGGCCATCAAGGGCTTGGAGCGGATGTTGCACACGCTTCAGATGATCATGCGCTCGCAGAAGAATTCACTTGCCTACACCATCGTGCCCACCCTGTACGACCGACGTACCCAGGCCTCGGTGAAAAGCCTCAACCTGTTGCGGAAAACATACCGGGACACGCTCTGGCAGTTTGCGATTCCGGTGGATACCAAGTTCCGGGACGCCAGCCAGGCAGGAGTGGTCCCCTCCGCTCAGGATGCTGAAACCCATGGAGTTCGAGCCTACAGCCACTTGCTGGACGATCTGATGTCGCGGGTTGGCCAGGTGAGGGAGCGTCAGCATGGCTGACGAAAAGTTGACACGGCTGGCGGACCCGGAATCCGCCATTGCCAGTTACCTCGATGAGTTGCTTCACACCGCCACGGATACCGCCAGGCGTGAGGAGACATCCGAATCGTTGGTGCAGGAAGCGCCAGCAACGAAACCAGCTCCTGCACCTCGCCCGGCCGTTACCGCCGAAAAACCGGCACCGAAGCCGGAACCAGCCAGGCCGGTCAGGGCGAAGCCTTCGGAACCGGCCAGCCCAAAGACGCCAGTGGCCCCTCACATTGCGGAGCCAGTGGCGCAGAAACTGGATAAAGCTCCGGCCGAGCCTGCACCTGTAGCGCCACCCTCCCGCCCTGAGTGGTCGGACAAGCCGTTCGAGTGCCTGATCTTTACGGTAGCAGGGCTGCAGCTGGCAGTGCCATTAATCCTGTTGGGCGCCATTCACCGGATTGAGGATGAGATCCGCCCGATTCCCGGCAGCCCCCGCTGGTACATGGGCATTCGGGCCGACCGTGACCAGAACCTCCGGGTGGTAGACACAGCCGAGTGGATCATGGCCGGGCGGGTTCCGGAAAATGCCCGGGACAATTACCGATTCGTGATCCGGCTCGATAACAGCGAGTGGGGCCTGGCCTGCGACGATGTCGCCCAGTCCTTTACGCTGAAGCCCGACGAAGTGCGCTGGCGGACTGCCCGCAGCAAACGCCCCTGGCTGGCAGGAACCGTTATTGATCATATGTGCGCACTGATTGACGTTCGCACCATGGCCGACTTGCTGATCAGGGCTGAAAGAGAGCACCATCTGGACTTGAGCTGAAGCAAACAACCGTTACCGAATGAAACCGAGCCTTGCTGGCACGGTTTGTGCCCTTAACTATAGTATTGGGCACTGATGATAATTTTTTGACGATCAGGTTGCCCGCCGGGCAGCCCCAGAGGAGAAACATCGCTATGGCATCCCCGAGCGGAAAAACCAATCAGGCCCAGGACGATCAGGTACTGCAATACGTTACCTTCCGGCTGGATGATGAGACTTATGGTCTGAATGTCATGCAGATCCAGGAGGTGCTGAGATACACCGAGATTGCGCCGGTTCCTGGTGCCCCGGATTATGTGCTCGGCATTATCAACCTGCGGGGTAACGTGGTTACGGTCATTGATACCCGTCGCCGTTTCGGCCTGGCCGACGCAGAGGTGACCGACGCCACCCGGATTGTGGTGATGGAATCCGCAAACCAGGTCATGGGTATTCTGGTGGATTCGGTGGCCGAAGTGGTTTACCTGAAGTCCAGTGAAATTGAGACCGCACCGAACGTGGGTAACGAGGAAAGTGCCAAGTTTATCCAGGGCGTGTGCAACAAGGATGGCGAACTGATCATACTGGTCGAGTTCGACAAGATGCTGTCAGATCACGAATGGGCTGAAATCGCCGCACTGTAATAGGGGGCTACCCTGCGCAGTGCCAACCGATGGATGCCTTCCGTGGTCACAAACGGGAGACATCCGTCATGTTTGTAGAAATTCCGTCGTACCTTCCCTGGGCTCTGACTGTTGCCGCCCTGTCCCTGGTGTTTTTACAGGGGCTTTCGCACCGGCGCCAGATCCGCAGCTTGCGCACCCAACTGAAAGACCGTTGCGATACGCTTGGTCGTGAGCTGCACGCTACTGCCAGCGGCAGCATGGGCGTGGGCCAACGCCTCGTCACCTGTGAGCGTCAGCTCCACGAACTGCGCAGCACCCTGGATGAGATGCGACAGAACGATCCGCTGCGCATTTCCTACGACGAAGCCTCACGCCTGGTTGATCTCGGTGCTGATATCGACGATCTTATGAACACGTGCGGAATATCCCGTCCCGAGGCCGAGCTGGTGTCAGCGCTCAGGAAGCGTCAGGCGGCCTAGCCCCCGGCCTCCGGTCCTCAGGCGTGAAGCCCCGGATGTGAAAGGCAAACGCCAGGATCTCTGCAATTACCCGGTACAGTGACTCCGGAATCTCCTCGTTCAGCGACAGTCGGGCAAGGATGCTCGCCAATTCGGCGTTCTCGTACAGCGGGACGCCGTGTTCACGGGCAATTCGAATGATCTCTTCGGCCAGTTCGTGGGTGCCCGTGGCGCTGATGGTCGGGGCCCGCTCGCCATCATAACGCAGCGCCACTGCGGCGCGACTGCTGTAGTCCTGATCTGTGCTCATGCCCGGGTATCCACCAGTCGATGTTCCAGACGGGTAACGCTGCCTTGAGGCGTTCCCCTTCGGCATTCAAGATCCGACACTTCAAGACCGAGGTCGGTGAGGCTCTGCCGTAACAGCGGCAGTTCTTCGTTGATCCGTTGAAGCGTGCTCTGTTTTTCTGCCCACACCCTGGCACTGACGGACTGCTGGCGCAGGGATACGTCGAAATGCAGAGGACCTGCTTCGTCCAGATCCATGGCCAGCGACAGGCGCCATTCTGCAACCGCCGTGGTCGCAGCCTTATGATCCGATTCCTTGTTTTCCGGGTATTGCTCAATCCTGAGCTGGGCCAGCCTGGGCTCATTTTGCGGGGTAAGCCAGGGCAGGTCGAGCAACAGTGTGGACGCCGGCGCAGCGGCCTCGGCACCGCCTCGGGCCGTGAGCGCCTGGCTGTGCAACTGGTTGACGGTGATACGGTTCAGCATACCGGCCAGCAGCCGGAGCATCTGCCCGACTGTGGCGGGCTCACCGCTCGCTGTTGGCTGGGGCGTTGTCAAAGGTTGCGGAAATTGCAGAGGGGCCCGCATCAGATCCGCGGTTGCCAGGGGAGTGAGGCGGTTGAACTGCTCGGGAGGTTGTCCTTGCTGGGCCAGCAGGGTGGTCACAATCCGCCCGAGGGCGAGCTTCAGATCGGGGAGCTGGGCTGAGGGGGTCTGGGCCAGCCGGGATTCGGCAAACAGGCCGCTTTCCGACAGCCACTGGCGCACCTGCCTTGCGACCTGTGGCTGCGTGCCGTCGCCGGGCGACAGGCTGGTACTGCCGGGTAATCGGGACAGCATCTGTTCAACGGCCTGCCGGGCCGCTTCCGGCAGAGGCTGGGGTATGCGGGTAGAGGGGAGTTGGCCGGGCAACGGATCCGGCTTCAGACCCTGTTTGAGAGCCCCCAGTAATTGTGCCAGCCCGGCGTCCAGACTCTGCTGCCAGGGCAATCGCTGCGCCATGGCCCGCGCTATTCCGGCCTCCGGAGCCGGTGCCAGTTTGCCCATCAGTTGCAGCTCGTTGCCGGCCCGCATCACTTTGACCCAGTCGCCCGCGGCAAACTCGGTTTTACCGGTGGCGGCCTGAACCAGCAGAGATTTGCCTCGCACGTCCAGCAGCAAGTCAGTGCCTTTGCCGCCCTGTTGCTGAATGATTTCCGCCACCCGGGCCAGCGTGGTTTCCCGGTTGGCGAGCTGGAGCTGGTCCAGCAGTTGCCTCGCAGAGGCGGGTGTTATCGGCTGCCCGCCCTGGCCCGGACCGGAGGCCGGTTCGCCGGAACCGCTGGTCGGTGTCTGCCCGGTTCTGGTTGTCGACACGGGCTGAGGCTGGGGTGCCGGAGGCTGTTGTCCGCTGGGTAGTTTCATCGCCACCGAATTGATGTTGAACAAGAGTAATCGGCACGGGCTTTCGCTATAATACGCCGCGCCGGCCGGCCGCATCTGTTTCGCCACTGACTCAAGGGTAGCGCTGGCAGCGGCTGTGAATACACCCGGTGCCGTCAACACGCGCATCGTCCTGGTTACGGGGACCTGATGTCTGAGCCGTTATTACAGGCTGTCGACCTGCAGTGCGAACGGGATGAACGATTACTTTTCCGCGATCTTTCGTTCTCCATAGTGCCCGGTACGGTCACCCGTGTCGAGGGCCCCAACGGCTCTGGCAAGACGACGCTTCTGCGGATTCTCGCCGGCCTCAACGACGCCTGGTCAGGGCAAATTCTCTGGTGCGGCGCGCCCAGGTCTGCCAGCCGGGAAGCGTTCCTGCGCAATACCCTTTACCTTGGCCACCGGCCAGGCATCAAGGCGCTGCTGACGCCGGTCGAGAATCTGCGCGCGCTCACCGCCGGGCGGCGGCCCCTGCCGGAAAAGGTCCTGCGTCAGGCGCTGGCGGGTACCGGGCTGGCGGGCTTCGAGGATGTGCCCTGCCGCACCCTGTCTGCTGGCCAACAACGCCGGGTTGCACTGGCGCGTTTGCTGGTGGCGGATGAGCCGCTCTGGCTGCTGGACGAAGTCTTTACCGCCATCGACGTGGAGGGCGTCAGTGCGATCGAATCGCTGCTTCAACAGCGGGCGGCGGAGGGTGGGGCGGTAGTGGTGACCACCCACCACGAACTCCAGTTGCCGGGTATGCAGCGCATAACACTCGGGGAAGGGGGTGTTTCATGAACGTGGCGAACCGGCCTTTCGAAGCACTCCAGCATGAGACTCCGGGCGTATTGTCCGCCATGGTTGCGGTTTTCAGCCGGGATTTGCGAGTGGCGTTGCGACAGCGTCAGGATCTGCTCAATCCCTTGCTGTTTTTCGTAATGGTAGTGGCACTTTTTCCCCTTGGAGTCAGTCCGGAAGTGTCATTTCTAAGGGAAGCCGGAGCAGGTATCCTGTGGGTTGCGGCGTTGCTCTCGGTTCTGCTGTCGCTGGATCACCTGTTCCGGCACGATTTTGATGACGGCACCCTCGAGCAGTTGGTGTTGCAGCCCCATCCGCTGTTCTTGCTGGTGCTGGCCAAAACCGCGGCGCACTGGGTGCTCACCGGGCTGCCGCTGGTGGCCCTGGCGCCTGTTCTCGGCGTAATGGTGCATCTGGACGGGAACTCCATCGGAGTTTTGTGTCTAACGCTGCTGATCGGTACACCGGTATTGAGTCTGATCGGTTCCATCGGCGCTGCATTGACTCTTGGATTGCGCTCGGCAGGCGTGCTCTTGTCCCTGCTGATCATTCCGCTGTACATTCCCGTGCTGATTTTCGGCACGGGCACCGTGGCTTCGGCCGCAGAGGGCGCCCCGGTGGCTGCCTATATGGCCCTGATGGGGGCTCTTCTGGTGCTGGCACTGACCCTGGCACCGTTTGCGTCGGCAGCGGCACTTCGAATCAGCCTGTCGAACGGATGAAACAAGCTTACGGTAAGACGGTGACCATCTGATGTGGCAATTTTTTCACAAGCTGGGCTCGCCCAAGTGGTTCTTCGGTATAGCGACCCGGCTCATGCCCTGGCTGCTGGCTGGCGGCGTCGCGCTGCTGCTGACAGGCATTGTCTGGGGGCTGGCGTTTGCCCCCAAGGATTATCTGCAGGGCAACAGTTACCGGATTATCTTCATCCACGTACCCACCGCGTTTCTGGCCCAGTCGGTGTATGTCATGATGGCTGTTGCCGCGGTGGTGACCCTGGTATGGCGCATGAAGCTGGCCGATGTCTTTGTGAAGGCGGTGGCGCCTGTGGGCCTGGTTCTTTGCTTCCTGTCTCTGTTTACCGGTGCCGTGTGGGGAAAGCCCACCTGGGGCACCTGGTGGGTGTGGGATGCAAGGCTGACCTCCATGCTGATCCTGCTGTTTCTATACGGTGGTGTGATCGCGCTTGACCGGGCCATCAACGACGAGAAGTCGGCAGCCCGGGCAGTGGCCGTGCTGGTACTTGTGGGCGTGGTGAATATTCCGATCATCCAGTATTCGGTGGAGTGGTGGAATACCCTGCACCAGCCTTCCACGTTCAAGCTCACCGAGAAGCCGGCCATGCCAGCGGAGATGTGGGTGCCTCTGCTGCTGTCGGTACTGGGGCTGTACCTGCTGTTTGGCTGGCTGGCCTGTCTGCGCATGCAAACCGAGATTCTGCTCCGGGAGCAGCGCACCCGCTGGGTAAAAGAATTCGTGATGGCCGGGAGGGGCTGACCAATGGCGTTTGATTCCTTTTCGGCATTTGTGGTGATGGAGGGTCATGGACCCTATGTCTGGGCGTGCTACGGCGTTTTTTTTCTGCTGATGACCGGTTTGATGGTCATCTCGCTCCGCCGTAGAAGGGCTGCGATCGAGTCCTGTCGGCGTGGCTTTGAGCACCAGGCCGACGGGCACAGCCAGCAGGCCTCGCAACAGCCGGTGGCGGCCTTCACCCGGATCAAGGTTTCCCAAGACTGAGTGGCAGGTATCTGATGCATCCTATCCGTAAAAAACGGCTGACCATTGTGCTTTTTCTGGTACTGGGGCTGGGGTTGGCCGTGGGGCTGACCACTTACGCTCTGAGGCAGAACATCAATCTCTTCTACGACCCCACCCAGATCTCCGCCGGCGAAGCACCGGTGGATGTGCGGATCCGTGCCGGCGGAATGGTGGAAGAGGGCTCGGTAAAGCGTGATCCGGACAGTCTTCGGGTAGAGTTCCGGGTGACGGATTTCAATGCCTCGGTGCCGGTTGAATACACCGGTATTCTGCCGGACCTGTTTGCCGAGGGGCAGGGTGTTGTGGCCATGGGACGACTGGACGCCAACGGCCGCTTTGTCGCCGACCAGGTGCTGGCCAAGCATGATGAAAACTACATGCCACCGGAGGTGGCCGATGCCCTGGAAAAGGCGTCCAAAGGACAGCACAAGGCCGGTGGCGCTGCTGACACCGTATCCTATTAAACGACTCAACTGACAGCCTGGCTTCTGGAGGGCTTTGATGTATCCCGAACTCGGACAGCTCGCACTGATTCTCGCGCTGTTGCTGGCAGTGCTCCTCTCCGTGGTACCCCTGGCGGGCTCACTGACCGGCCGGGACAATCTTCAGGCGTTTGCCAGGCCCCTGGCCTCCGGCATGTTTGTGTTCATAGGTCTGGCGTTCGCTGTGCTGACCCATGCCTTTGTGACCGACGACTTCTCGGTTGCCTACGTGGCCAATAACAGCAACAGCATGCTGCCCTGGTACTACAAGTTCAGTGCGGTGTGGGGCGGTCATGAGGGCTCGCTGTTGCTCTGGATCCTGATGCTGGCGGGCTGGACCCTGGCCGTGGCCATCTTCAGCCGCCGTCTGCCGTCGGTGATGATTTCCCAGGTGCTGTCGGTGCTGGGCATGGTGACCGTCGGTTTCCTGCTGTTTATCGTGATCACCTCCAACCCGTTTGATCGCCTGCTGCCGAATGTGCCCGCCGATGGCGCCGACCTGAACCCTCTGCTCCAGGACTTTGGCCTCATCGTGCATCCGCCCATGCTATACATGGGGTACGTTGGTTTTGCGGTGGCCTTTGCTTTTGCCGTGGCCGCGCTGATCAATGGCCGGCTGGATGCGGCCTGGGCCCGTTGGTCCCGGCCCTGGACCACGGTGGCATGGGCCTTCCTGTCACTGGGTATTGCCCTCGGCAGCTGGTGGGCCTATTACGAGCTTGGCTGGGGCGGCTGGTGGTTCTGGGATCCGGTTGAAAACGCCTCGTTGTTGCCCTGGTTGTCTGGAACCGCGCTGATGCACTCGCTGGCGGTGACCGAAAAGCGCGGCGTATTCAAAAGCTGGACCGTCCTTCTGGCCATCGTCACCTTTGCCCTCAGCCTGTTGGGTACCTTCCTGGTGCGTTCCGGCGTGCTCACCTCGGTTCATGCGTTCGCCTCGGACCCGGAGCGGGGCACCTTCCTGCTGGGATTGCTGGCCGTTACAGTGATTGCCAGCCTGGCCCTCTATGCCTTCCGGGCGCCAGTTGTTCATGTGCGCTCCCGCTATGGCTCCCTCTCACGGGAGGTGTTCCTCTTGCTGAATAATGTGCTGCTGGTGTCCGCCACGCTCCTGGTCGCCGTCGGCACCCTGTACCCCCTGGTTCTGGACTACCTGGAGCTGGGCAAGCTGTCCATCGGCGAACCCTTCTTCAACCTGACGTTCAGCCCGCTGGCCGTCGCCACCGGTTTGCTGCTGGGCGCCGGCATATTCTCCCGCTGGAAGAAAACCGACGGCGGCTGGCTGGCGCGCAAGCTGCTCTGGCCTCTGGCTGTCAGCACCCTCGCTACCACGGCCGTTCTGATTGGTTATGGTGGATTCAAGCCCTGGGCGTTCATTGGCGTGTTCACGGCTTTGTGGGTGACGTTGGCCACCCTCTGGGATCTGTGGGACAAGTCGTCCTCGCGCAAAGGACGCCTGCACGGACTCAAAAGACAATCCCGCAGTTACTACGGCATGGTTCTGGGCCACCTGGGTCTGGCGATTACCATGGCCGGTGCCACCGTGGTGTCCAACTACGGCATCGAAAGGGATGTCCGTATGGTGCCGGGAGACGTAGCAGAGGTGGGGGATTATCAGTTTGCGTTCAAAGACATCGGCGCCCGGCAGGGCCCCAACTTCAGCGCCCAGTACGGCACCTTCGAGGTGATGCTGGACGGCGAGCGCATCGCGGTTCTGCACCCGGAGAAGCGCCAATATCCGGTGGGCATGAGTGTGATGACCGAGGCCGACATTGATGCCGGTCTGTTCCGGGATATTTTCGTGGCCATTGGCGAGCGTATTACCGATGAGGCCTGGGCCATACGGCTACAGTACAAGCCGTTGGTACGCTGGCTGTGGCTGGGCGCTCTGTTCATGGCGGCGGGTGGCTTCCTGGCCATTGCCGATCGCCGTTACCGTATCAAGGAGAGTGCCTCGGAGCGGGCGCCGTCCCCGGTCTCTGATAGCGGATCCGGCGCCTCGGCGGGAGCGGTTTCATGAAGCGCTTTCTGTTGTTCCTGCCTTTGCTGGTTGCCCTGGTTATCGGGATTGTCCTGTTTGCCGGAATCGGCAAAGATCCGACCAGACTGGAATCGGTGCTGGTGGGCAAGCCCGTGCCGGAATTCAGTCTCAAGGACCTGCACGATCCCGAGGTTCAACTGACCAGCGAGCTTTTCCGGGGCCAGGTCACCCTGCTGAATGTCTGGGGAACCTGGTGCCCGGCCTGCCGGGACGAGCATGACGACCTCATGTGGCTGGCGAAGGAAAAGAACGTGGCCATTATTGGCCTGAACTACAAGGATGACCGGGAAGAGGCGTTGGCCTGGCTGGACCGCCTGGGCGATCCGTACCGGAGCGTTATCTACGATCCCAGGGGCACACTGGGGTTTGATCTGGGCGTCTACGGCGCGCCGGAAACCTTCGTGATCGACGCCTCTGGCGTGGTCCGGTACCGCCACGTGGGTGTTGTCAACGAGACCGTCTGGGAGCAGACCCTGCTGCCGGTGGTGAACGAGGCGCGGGGGAACGGATGATGGCCCGCAGTCTGATCGTTGCCCTGGTTCTGCTCTTTGCGTCCGGCGCGATGGCCGAAGTAGCCGATGTCTATGATTTTGCAGACCGGGCCGAGGAACAGCGTTACCAGGACCTGATTTCGGAGCTGCGTTGCCCGAAGTGCCAGAACCAGAACATTGCAGATTCCAACGCGCCCATTGCCAAGGATATGCGGGATGAGGTGTACCGCATGATGCAGGACGGCGCGAGCAATCAAGAGATTACTCAGGCACTGGTGGCACGCTTCGGTGAATTCGTTCGCTACAAGCCTGAGCTCGACAGCCGTACCTTCCTGCTGTGGGCAACGCCTGCCATTGCCGTGTTGGGCGGATTGCTGGTGGTGATTGGCGTTGTGATCCGTGGGCGCCGCGTTTCTGCCGGACGGCCAGCCCTGAGCGACGAAGAAAAAGCCCGGGCCGATCGTATGCTTGCGGACGGCGACGAGCAGCGCCGCTCCTGATTGACAAAAGCACACCCCGGCGACAGGCGATGGTTTGTAAGCCCTTCTCCCATTGAAACATTCTGAATCTGTGACTGAGACTCAATGACCGACACTTTCTGGATTGCCGCAACGGTACTTATCATCCTGGCCCTGGCGTTCGTGCTCTATCCGGTGTTTTTCCACAGGACCAGCGCGAGAAAGCAGGCCGATCTGAAAAACCAGAACCTGATGGCCTACCGCTCGAGGATGAAGGAACTGGACGATGAATACGACGCCGGCATCCTGGATGACGACAACTACCGTCAGCTTAAGGAAGAACTGGCTGGCAGCATGCTTGACGATGTGCCCGAGAACATGACCGCCCGGCCGCTGGTAAGCGGCCGGAAAAGTGCCATGGCGGTGGCTCTGGTGTCGATCCTGCTGATTCCTGCCGCCGCGGTTTTCCTTTATGAGCGCTGGGGCGCGATGGACCGCGTGGAGCAATTCCTCACCATGCAGAATATGGCCAGCTCCGATGAGGCGCGACAGGCCCAGATGGCCGACCTGTCGCAGCAACTGAGGGAGCGCTTGCTGGCCAGCCCGGACAATCCGGAAGGCTGGGCCATGCTCGGCAGGACCTATATGCGCCTGGAGAACTATGAAGACGCGGCCTGGGCCTTCCGGCAACTGGCCACCAACGTCAACGGGGACCAGCGCGCCCAGGCGGTCGCTTACGGATTGGCCGCCCAGGCACTGTTCTTTCAAAGCCAGGGCACGATGACCGATGAAGTACGAGCCGCCATCGACCAGGCCCGCCAGCTGAATCCGGACGAGGTGAATGCCCTGGGTTTGCTGGGTATCAATGCCTTCAGCCAGGACAACTATCGCGAGGCCATCCGCTACTGGGAGCGGATTGAAACGGTTGCCCCGGATCACCCCCAGTTGCCGTCCATCCGTGAGGGAATTCGCGAGGCCTATACCCGCCTGGGTGAACAGCCACCCGCGCCGAAAGGCGAGCCTGGGCCTTCTGGCCCGGGGGTCACTGTTCAGGTAACGCTGGCTGATAATTTTAAGGGCCAGGTGCCGGACGACACCACGCTGTTTGTGTTCGCCCGCGAAGCGGGGAGCAGGCAAGGGCCGCCCCTGGCGGTGGCTCGGCTGACGGCGGCGCAGCTACCGGCAGAAATTCGCCTGGACGATCGTTACGCCATGTCGCCCCAGGCCAGTATTTCCGGTGCCCGTGAAGTGATGCTGACTGCCAGGCTCAGCCGCTCTGGTAACGTTGCCGCTCAGGCCGGTGACTGGCAGGGCAGCACCGATTCCCCGGTACCCGTAGTCGAAGAACAGGGTGCGCCCGTTGAGTTGGTAATTGATCAGCAACTGATTGACTGATGGCCGCCGGGAGGCCCCCGGACGGCGTCAGCCGAGGCCTCGTGGGTACAACGGTGGCAGATCGGGGGCCTCGTCGGTTGCCTGAGATTGCCGTATTTCCTGAAGTGATTTTGCCAGCGGCCGTCCGTCCCATGGGGCCGGTTCCTGCCCGCTCTGATCGGGCGCAAACAGCCGGGCCTGAAGGTTTCGGATTTCCGAGAGCAGCGTGTTGTGCCCGAAGTATTGGGCTACCTCGGTAGCCGAATGGAAGCCCCGCCCGGGCGCCTTCAGGTTGGCCCAGGCCACCAGTAGCTCTGGCGCCGCTGGCGACCCGTCACGGGCGGCCCGGATCAGCCGTTCAAAAACTGCCCGTTCGTTGGTATCGTGCACGGCCCCGCCGGGGCTGGTGTCGCGCTGGCGATAATGCTTGCGGGAGTACCACCAGGCCAGAGCCGTGATCAGCCATAGCAACGCCAGGCCCAGACTGGTCCAAAGCCACGGGTTGTCGGTTGCCGACGCATTCTGCGCTGAACTGGCGTTTTCTTTTTCCGGGGTGTCCGGATTGGCGCTGGTTGTAGCAGCATCTGCCGGGACGTTGGTGTTCGGCGCCGTCCCGGCGTCAGTTACCATGAGGGTCCGCGCGGGAATGACGGCGACGCGCTCACGGTCGGCCTCGGTGTCCCACCAGGGAATACGAATGGCCGGCAGGGTCATGGTGCCGGGTTGCACGGGCACCAGGGCGACCGACTGGCTGAGGGACGATGTCAGGCCGGTAGGGGTGGTTTCGGTGTTCCGCTCCGGCGCCTCCGGGTAGCTCCGAAGCCCGTCGGGCACCTGATCGGGTAGGGGCGGTAACGTCTCGGAGGGCAGGCCGGCGGCGGTCATGCGGATTTCCCGGGTCAGGTTTTCCCCGGTGGTCACTTCCAGGCTGGGTGGCAGGCCAGATTCTTCCAGTGCCAGCCCGGTCGCCGGCAGCCAGGTCTTGCCGCTGAACTGCGCCGGCACGTCCTTCACGGGTACCTCGAACAATTCCTCACTGTCTCGCAGGAACTTGAGCTTGCCGGCGCTATCCCGCATCTGGCCCTCGAACCGTATGGGCGGCAGTTTCAGCATGCCCGGGCGCTGGGGAAACAGGGCGTAGCGTCGCTCCACAACGCGATAACGCAAACCATCCCGATACTGGGACGATTCCTGCTGCCGGCCCAGAGATTCGATGATCACATGGGGATGATCGGGCTCGGACAACTCGCCCCGAATCAGATTGCCCCGGAAAAACAGTCGAATGGTCAGAATCAACTGCTCCTGAACGTACACTTCTGCCTTGTCTGCAGAGAGCTCGATGAAACTGTCTCGGCCGGTTGCCGCCTGGTTCGGCGGCGTTCCGTCCACCACTTCGATGGTCACCGGCTCGGACATCGATTCACGGAACTTCAGCGCCGGAATGGTCAGCTCGCCGGTCTTTTTGGGCGCCAACTGGTAGGTCCAGGTAATTTCGCCCACCATCCGGCTGTTTACGGTCCGGATGCTGTATTGCTGGTTTCTGGCCAGGATCTCGAAATCAGGCTCGACCTTCTCGATGTTGGGGGAAGGCAGGTTCGACATGTCGAAATCGAACAGATTGCTGAGATTAATATCGATTTCCATGCTGCCCTTGACGGTCAGCGTCAGGACCTCGCCTTCGTATAACCGGGTCCTGTCCGGTTCAACGGTCAGCTGCTGGTTCTGCGCTTGGGCCGGAAGCCCGATGGCCGCCAGCCACAACAGGCAGAGGATCGATGTAAAGATCCGCTTTACCATGGTGTATCCCCTTCATCGGATGGAGTCTGGCGCTGCTGATACTGCTGCAGGAACTTGCGTTGCAGAAGCCCGCCCGGGTTGTCGGGTACCCGCCTGAGCCACTGTTCCTGGCTTTGCGTCAGGGGTGTTTCGGAAATCTGGGCGGGCGCCTGGCCTTCGGCACTTTCTGTTCCCGCTTCGCCTGAAGACTCCCCGCGGGACTCTCTCTCGCCTTGAGGCTCTTCCGGAGACCTGTCGCCTTCCTCGCCCTGTTTACCCTGGCCCGGAATGTCTTCTCCCTGATTGCGCTGGCCCTGTGAGTCGTTTGCCTGATTCCCGGGATTCTGGTTGCCCTGGTTCTGGTTATTCCGGTTCTGCTGGCTCTGACCGGAATTGTCGGGACTGCTATTGTTTCCGGACTGGTTTTGCTGGCTGTCTGCGGGGCTGCTGTTCTTGCCCTGGTTCTGCTGGTTGAGCAGATCCTCGACCAGTTTCCGGTTGTGTCTGGCATCGTCCATGTCAGGTGCCTGGGTCAGCGCCTCGTCGTAGGCCGCGAGGGCCTGTTCGAGCTTACCCGCACGGGCCAGGGCGTTGCCCCGGTTGTAGCTGGCCTGCGGGCCCTGCGCCTGCGCGAACGCCTCCGCCGCCTGGTCGTATTGCTTTGACCGGTACAGCGCGGAACCGCGCCAGGACGGGTCGTCCAGAAGGCGAGCGGCCCGCTCCGGATTGGTCTGGATCAGGGCTGGCCCCAGTTGATCCTCCCGTTGCCAGAGCTCATCCCAGCTGATGGCCTGGGCCGGGCGGGGCAGTGCCGGTAGCAGCGCCAGCGCCAGAACGGTGAGGGCACCGCGGCGCCAGCCAAGAAGAATCAACGGCAGCGCCAGCCAGAGCAGCCAGTAACCGTCGTCCTGCCACCGGCTGACGGTCAGGCCGTCCTTGGATTCCTGCCAGTCTTCCTGTGCTTCCGGGCTCAGATCAAGGGCATTGATATCCGCATTGTCCAGAGTGAGCTCATGGCTCTGCCCACCGGTGTTTCTGGCCAGCTCCGCCAACTGCCCGGGTTCAGCCCGGCTGATCACGATTTCGCCGTCCTCACGAATAAACCCACGACGGGCCAGGGGAATGGGCCCGCCTTCCTCGGTGCCCACCACCAGGGTGCTGAGCGTGAACGGGCTGCCCGCAAGCGCTTTACGTATCGGCTCACGATACCGGTCACCGACCGAATCGGTGATCAGAAGAATCCGGCCCGTTCCGGGGGCGCCTTGCGCCAGCAATTCCGTCGCACGTTCTACCGCCAGATCCGCACGGTTGCCGGTGGCGGGCATGATGACCGGGTCCAGTACATTGAGCATGCCCTCAATGGTCCTGCTATCGTCGGTCAGAGGCGTCACCACATGGGCGTCCCCGGCGTAGACCAGCAGGCCTGTCAGACCGCCCTCGCGCGCTGCGAGTATGTCCCTGATTTTGCGCTTGGCGCGGGTTAGCCGGTCGGGTTCTACGTCCGTTGCCAGCATCGATAACGACAGGTCCAATGCAATCACCAGGCTATCGCCGGGCTGTTTCAGAGGTGTCGGCGCCTCGCGCCACGCGGGGCCGGCGAGCGCAAGGGTGAGCAGGGTAATTGCGAGCATCGCCGGAACGGCGGGTGAAGCGCCGGGTTGCCTGCCGGAACGACCTTCGCGCTGCAGCACCGGGGTCAGCAGTCGCGCGGGAATGAATCGTGACCAGCCGCTGTCACCCAGACGCACATGGCGCAAGGCGAGGCCGACGACTGGCACGGCCAGCAGTAACAGCAGCCAGAACGGACGCAGTAAGTGGAACTCAGCCAACATCGGTTTGCTCCTTGGTACGACGCCGGCCTGCACTGGCAAACTGTCCTGCGTGCCTGTGAAGAAACAGCATCAGCCATAACAGCACCGCAAGACCAGCCGGCCAGGCATAGAGTTCGGTCACCGGGCGGTAATACTTGCCTTCCAGTTCGATGGGTTCCAGACGGTTGATGCTCTCGTAGATCAGCTCCAGCTCGGGCAAACTTCGGGCACGGAAGTACTCGCCCCCGGTCTGCTGTGCCATGCGGGTGAGAAGGTCCTCATCCAGGTCGCGGGAGGGGTTGACCCGGCGTGAACCGAGCAGCCCCCTTTGCACCATGGATTCGGCGCCAATGCCGATGGTGTATATTCGCACGCCCGCCGCGGCCGCAATCTCGGTGGCTTTGTCCGGCGTGATTTCACCTGCGGTGTTGGCGCCATCAGTCAACAGTACCACCACGCGCTGATCCTGTGGCCGGTCCCGGAGACGCTTGGTTGCCAGGCCAACGGCATCGCCAATGGCCGTGGCGCGTCCCGCCATGCCGAGGCCGGCTTCATTCAACAGGGTTCTCAGGGTTTCCAGATCGAAGGTCAAGGGCGCCTGAACGTAGGGTTCGGTGCCGAAGAGTATCAGCCCGAGACGGTCACCCTGTCGGCGGGTGATAAAGTCATCCAGTACCCGTTTGACGGCCTGCAGTCGGTTGATGCTCCGCCCCTGCAGAACCATGTCCTGCTCGTCCATGCTTGGAGAAATATCCACCACCAGCATCAAATCCCGCCCCGAGACCGGCATCTGTACCTGTTCGCCAACGTGCTGCGGGCGGGCGAGGGCAATAACAAGAAGCACCCACATCAGGAGCAACAGTAGTCGCTGCCAGAAGGGTACAGCGGACCCTTTTCGGCTCACGCCGGGCAGGTCTGAAAGCCAGTGCCCTACGGGGAGCACCGGGGCATCCACCGATTGCCCCCGGGGTTTTCGCCATTGAAGCAGTACCGGCAACGCAATCAGCAGTAATACCCAGGGCCAGGCCAGTGTCAGCATTTCTGACCTCCCAGCCAGAGCCGGGCGAACGCCACCGCCTGGGTCGGCTGCGCGGATGCTGACGGACGCCAGGTGCTCTCGACCAGGGCTTCCACCAGTGGTCTTGAGGCAATCCGATCCCGCGGTGATGTGGCAAGAAGGAACGTTACCCAGGCCTCTCCCGACATGGCTTCCGGGTGCTGCTCCGGATAGCGCTGACGCGCCGCTACCTTCAGCAGGGTATTCAGGGCAGTGAACCAGTCGGGCTCAGGGCGAGCGGTCTGTTCAAGCGCTGCCAGTTGCCGGCGGGCGGTTCGCAGCCAGCGGTTCCGGCGCCGGCGTCTCTGAAGCCACCATGCCATCGCTGCCAGAGTGGCCAGCAAAAGCAGGGCCAGGACCCACCAGCCCGGGGCTGGGGGCCACAGGCCACCGGTTGCCGGCAGGTGAATGTCCCGGAGCTGGCTCAGGGGATCTTGCGGATTCATCCGATGCGTCCCCCCGGGCCCAGAAGGGATTTAAGCGTAACCGCCGGGTCCCCGGCCGTGGAGATGTCAGCCGCCGCCACCCCGGAGGTTCTGAAGCAGTCTTCCAGCTGCCGTTCGTGACTGGCCACTTTCTGCTGCCAGGCACGCTGGAAGCGGGGATTACCGGCATCGAACCACACTGGCCCCTCGGGGCCGGCCACCGCAAAGCGGCCGCTGGCTGGCAGTGACTGCTCCAGCGGATCCAGAACCCGGAGGGCGCTGACTGCATTGTGCCGCGCCAGGGCGCCCAACAGGGTTCCCGTTTCAGAAGAAATGTCGAGGAAATCGCTGATCACGAAGATCCGGCTGCCGGTGTGGGCGACTCTCCTGGCCTCGGTGAGTGCTTTGTCCAGTCTGCCGTCGCCGGCTCCGGCATCGGGAGCAGGCCCACGGTCGGCGGTGCGCTGCCGGTTTGCCAGCGCGTCGAGCAGTTTTAACACCGACTTCTTGCGTCGGGCTGGGCGCAGTACCTCCAGGGCCTCCCCATTGAACACAATCCCACCCACCTGGTCGCCGGCGGACAGCGCCAGCCACGCCAGAATGGCCGCGAGCTGGGCGCAGCGAACCTGTTTGAAAGCACCGGTGCTGGCAAAGTAGAGGCTCGGGCCGAGATCGCACAGCAGCAGGACCGGTCGTTCGCGCTCTTCCTCGTACAATTTGGTGTGGGGTTCCTGGCGCCGGGCGGTTACCCGCCAGTCGATGCTGCGGATGTCGTCTCCGGGCTGGTACAGTCGCACTTCCGCGAACGCCATGCCACGGCCACGCTGTGGTGACCTCTGCAAACCCGACTGGCGCGACCGGACCGGACGCGCCGAGGGCAGCCTGAGGGCCCGGGCGTCTGCCTGTAGCCGGATCAGGTCCGGTAAACCGATGTGCGTGGTCGCGTTGGTCATGCCCATGGTTGTGGGTTCCCGTGCCTTGCTTCAGCCGTGACTTGGTTGCTGGCCGGTTTCAGGCACTTACCGGTACCCGTTCCACCAGCCGCTCGATCACAGTATCGGCGGTCATGCCCTCGGCCTCGGCTTCAAAGGTGAGCAGAATCCGGTGCCGGAGCACGTCGAAGGCGATGGCCCGGACATCATCCGGTGTAACGTAGTCGCGACCGTCCAGCCAGGCCAGTGCCCGGGCACATCGATCCAGGGCGATGGTGCCCCGGGGGCTGGCGCCAAAGGCTGTCCAGCGTGCCAGTTCCGGATCGAGAGTGGCCGGGTCCCGGGTGGCCAGAACCAGTGCCAGCAGGTACTGCTCCACGGCGTCGGCCATGTAAATGCTGGCGACCTCGTTGCGGGCCTCGAATACCTGCTCTGCGGTGAGCTTCAGCTCCGTCTTGGGGAGGCCGTGGCGGTAATCGTTTCGCGCAAGCTGCAGGATGGCCTTTTCCGCCTCCGCGGAGGGATAGTCGATCATCACATGCATCAGGAACCGGTCTAGCTGGGCTTCGGGCAAGGGGTAAGTGCCCTCCTGCTCGATCGGATTCTGGGTGGCCATCACCAGAAACAGACGATCGAGGGGGAAGGTGCGCATGCCGACACTCACCTGACGCTCGCCCATGGCTTCCAGCAGCGCCGACTGCACTTTTGCCGGAGCCCTGTTAATTTCATCGGCCAGCACAAGGTTGTGGAAAATCGGGCCACGCTGGAATTCGAACTGGCCGGTTTCCGCCCGATAGATTTCACTGCCCGTCACGTCCGAAGGCAACAGATCGGGGGTGAACTGGATGCGATGGAAGTCACCTTCCAGATGATCGGCGAGGGCCTTGATGGCCGTGGTCTTGGCAAGTCCCGGAGCCCCTTCCACCAGCAGGTGGCCATCTGCAAGCAGGGCGATCAACAGGCGATCCACCAGTTTGTTCTGTCCGATTATCCGTTTGGCTAACTGTGCCCGTAACTCTCCGAACGTATGCTGTAACGACATTGGAAATGACTGCTCCCTCTTGCTGAGGCTCTTCCGGGGAAACCCGTATCGTTCATAGGTAGTTGCCGCAGTTTTGGCGTCTGGCCGGCAAAAATCAAGGGTTTGACTATGCTTATGTGACGATACCCCGATTACGTTTCTTTCACACTAACTGAGGTCGACCATGAATGCGCTGACAGTGGCCAGCAAGGATCAATTCTTTGAACAGTTGGCTGAGGCTTTCGCGAAAAAGATCAACAAGACCGAAGCTAAAAAAATCAGCGAATTTGCCAAGCAGCATTACGCCCACATACCTCTGGAGGAACTTGTAAGCCGACGATTCGCGGACACCTACGGTGCCGTACTGGCCGCCTGGCAGTTTCTGCAGAAGCGCTCTGCTGAAGAGACGCCCGTCTCGGTGTTCAATCCGGATCTGGAGAGTGATGGCTGGCAGTCGACACATACGGTGGTGTTTATCCTGCATCCGAATATCCCCTTTCTGATTGATTCCCTGCGCATCGCCATCAACCAGCGGGAAATCGGTACTCACTCCATCCAGCACTCGATTCTCCAGGTGGAGCGCGATAAGGCCGGCAAGCTCAAGAAACTCCACTCCACCAAGAAAACCGCCTCCGAATCCTTTTACGAGGCGTTTATCGTGCTGGAGATTGATCGTCACAGCGACCCGCAGGATCTCCGGGATATCGAGGATTCCCTGCAGAACGTTCTCCATGAGGTTCGCATCGCCGTGTCGGATTTCCCGGTCGTTACCGAGAAGGTGAACGAGATTCTCGGCGAGCTGGACAGCACTACTGCCGGTATCAATGACGATCAGAAAGCCGAGGCCAGAGCGTTTCTGGAGTGGCTGTCCCGGGACCACTTCACTTTTCTGGGGTATGACGAATACGACTTTGCCAAGGACAAAAGCGGCATGGTGGTTCGGCGGGTCGAGAATTCCGAGTTGGGGATTCTGAGAGTCAACAATGAGCGTCCGGATCGGGTCCGGCTGAACGAGCTGCCGCAACGAACCCGGCATGAGATGACTCGCAGCGACGACATTTTCATCTTCGCCAAGTCTGCCCAACGCTCCCGAGTGCACCGGCCAGCCTATCCGGACTACATTGCCGTCAAGAAGTTCAACAGCAAGGGCGAGGTCGTCGGCGAGCGTCGTTTCCTCGGCCTTTACACGGCCCGGGTTTACAACGAGCGCCCCGATGAGATTCCGCTGCTGCGCCGCAAGTTCCAGGCGGTGATGAAGCGCTCCGGTTTCCTGCGGGACGACTACGCGGGCAAGGAGCTGGAACAGATCCTCACCGTGTATCCCCGTGACGAGCTGTTCCAGATCGAACCGGACGATCTGCTTAAGGTGGCCAAAAGCATCCTGTATATCCAGGAGCGCCGGCGCATCGAATTGTTCATGCGCGAGGATGTGTACGGGCAGTTTGTCACCTGCCTGGCGTTTTTCCCGCGGGATATCTACAACACCGAGCTGCGCCTGAGGGTGGAGCAGGTCCTGGTGGACCGTCTGGAGGCGGAGGACGTGGAGTTCGTCACCCACTTCTCCGAATCGGTGCTGGCCAGGGTCCAGTTCACCATCCGGGTGCCGCAGGTGGAAAACCGCCAGTTGCCCATTTCGGAAATTCGCGAAAAGGTGATCGAGCTGGCCCAGTCCTGGCGTGACGGGCTGTCCGAGGCCCTCAGTGAGGCCTATGGGGAAGAGCAGGGTAATGAGCTATACCGCCTGTGGGCTGGCGGCTTCCCGCCGAGCTACACGGATATGTTCTCACCCCGGCGGGCAGCGATCGATCTGGAGCACATCTCAGCCTCGGCCAGCCGGCATGACCTGGCCATGAGCTTTTACCGCGCCCTCGAAGAAGAGGAGAGCACCCTCCACTTCAAGCTGTTCTATCCGGATGAGCCGCTGCCGCTGTCGGATGTGATGCCAGTATTCGACAACCTGGGCTTCCGGGTGATTGGTGAGCATCCGTTCGAGGTGACTGACCGCCACCACAAGACCGTATGGATCCACGATTTCACGCTGCAGGCCTACACCGGGAATGTGGTCGATATTCATCGTATCCGACCCATCTTCGAGGACCTGTTCCGTCGGGTCTGGCATGGGGACGCCGAAAACGACGCCTTTAACCGGCTGCTGCTGTCCTCCTACATGAGCTGGCGTGAAATTGCGCTGCTGCGTACCTACGCCCGGTACATGCGGCAGATCCGCTTCTCCAACAGCCAGACGTTTATCTCCAACACCCTCGTCAATCACGTGTCGCTGGCACGGCTTCTGCTGGATTTCTTCGAGATCCGGTTCAACCCAGAACGGTATCAGAGCCCCGGCAAGAGCCAGGCGGCCCAGCAGAAACTGGAAATCGAGTTCAACGCCGGCCTTGAGGAGGTGGACAACCTCAGTGAAGACCGGGTGCTGCGTCTGTACCTGGAACTGATGCAGGCGACCCTGCGCACCAACTACTACCAGCTGGATGAAGCCGGCGGGCCAAAGCCCTACATCAGCGTGAAGTTCGACCCGTCGCGTATTCCGGACATGCCGCTGCCGATGCCGATGTTCGAGATTTTCGTGTACTCACCGAGGGTGGAAGGCGTGCACCTGCGCGGTGGCAAGGTGGCCCGTGGGGGGCTGCGCTGGTCTGACCGTTTTGAGGATTACCGTACCGAGATCCTGGGGCTGGTGAAGGCGCAACAGGTCAAGAACGCGGTGATTGTGCCGGTGGGTGCCAAGGGTGGCTTTGTTGCCAAGCGACTGCCCGATCCTTCGGACCGGGAAGCGTTCCAGGCCGAGGGCATCGAAGCCTACAAGACCTTTATCCGCGGTCTGCTCGACATCACCGACAACCTGGTGGATAGCGGCATACAGCCACCCGAGCGGGTGATCCGTCACGACGATGACGATCACTACCTGGTGGTAGCTGCCGACAAGGGCACGGCCACCTTCTCGGATATCGCCAACGGCCTTGCTGCCGAATATGGTTTCTGGATGGGCGATGCCTTTGCGTCCGGTGGCAGCAACGGTTACGACCACAAGAAAATGGGGATCACGGCCCGGGGCGCCTGGGTGTCTGTTGAACGACACTTCCGGGAAATGGGCATCAACCCGGCGCTGGATGAATTCACGGCCATCGGCATTGGTGACATGGGCGGTGATGTGTTCGGCAACGGCCTGTTATGCTCCGAGAAAACCAAGCTGGTGGCCGCCTTCAACCACATGCATATCTTCATTGATCCCGCGCCGGATCCCGAGCGCAGCTTCAAGGAACGCAAGCGCCTGTTCGCTTTGCCCCGTTCTGCCTGGACCGATTACGACAGCAAACTGATCTCCAAGGGCGGCGGTGTGTTCAGCCGCAGTGCCAAATCGATACCGGTCAGCCCGGAGATGAAAAAGCTCCTGGGCATCAAATCAGACCGCGTACCACCGAACATGCTGATTTCGCACATCCTCAAGGCTCAGGTGGATCTGCTCTGGGTCGGCGGTATCGGCACCTATGTGAAGGCCAGCAGTGAGTCCCACAGCGATGTTGGCGACAAGGCGAACGATGGCCTTCGAATCAATGGTTCCGAGCTTCGCTGCAAGGTCGTGGGCGAGGGCGGCAACCTCGGTCTGACCCAGCTCGGGCGTATCGAGTACGCGCTACGGGGTGGTCGCCTGAACACCGACTTCATCGATAATTCCGGTGGCGTGGATTGCTCCGACCACGAAGTGAACATGAAGATCCTGCTTAACCAGCTGGTGGCCATGGGTGATCTCACCAACAAGCAGCGGAATATCATGCTGGAGGAGATGACGGACGATGTCGCCGAGCTGGTGCTGAAGAACAATTACCGGCAGACCCAGGCCATCAGTATCGCCAGCGAGGACGCTGCTACCCGGTTGGAAGAGTATCGCCGGCTGATGAATACCTTCGAAAGCGAGGGTAAGCTCAATCGCTCGCTGGAGTTCCTGCCGGACGACGAGACCCTGTCCGAGCGCAAGCTCGACAAGAAAGGACTCACCCGGCCGGAGCTGTCCATCCTGATTTCCTACGTCAAAGGCGATCTCAAGCAGACGCTGATTGACAGTACCCTGCCGGACGAGCCGTCACTGGCCGGCGAAATGTACAAGGTGTTCCCACGGGATCTGACCCAGAAATTCTCGAAGGAGCTGGGAGAGCATCAACTCCGGCGCGAGATCATCGCCACCCAGATTGCCAACGACATGGTCAATCACATGGGCATCACCTTTGTGGAGCGACTCAACCAGAGTACCGGCGCCGATGCCGCATCCATCGCTCTGGCCTGGATCATTGCCCGGGATGTGTTCCGGATCGACAACTGGTGGGATCGGATCGAGGATCTCGACTTCCACGTGCCGGCGCAATTGCAGATGGAGTTGATGCAGGATCTGATGCGCCTGATGCGACGCTCGGTGCGCTGGCTGCTACGCAACCGCCGGGCCGAGCTCAGTATCCAGAACCACATGGAGCGCTTCGCTGACAGTGTCTGGGCCATCACCGCGGGCCTGCCCGAATACCTCGGCGATCAGGCTCGCACCGCCTGGGAGAAACGCCACCAGGCGCTGGTGGACGCCGGGCTGCCCTCGGAACTGGCTTCCGTGGTGTCCGGCACCGGTCACTTGTACTCGTCGCTGGGTATTATCGAGGCCCAGGAGGCGTCGGGTATGCCGCTCAAGACCGTGGCCAACCTTTACTACGAGCTCGGCGACCGGCTCGACCTGGGCTGGTTCGCCAATGCCATTGCCGTGCTGAAGCCGGCGTCGCACTGGCAGGCGCTGGCCCGGGAAAGCTTCCGTGAGGATCTTGACTGGCAGCAGCGTGCACTCACCACCGGGGTGCTGAAAATGGCTGGAAAACCGGAGGATGTGCCCGCGTCGGTCGAGGCCTGGCTGGACCGACACCAGCACATGATTGATCGGTGGAAATCCATGCTCGCCGAGCTCAAGGGTGTCAGGGAGCCGGAATACGCCATGTTTTCCGTTGCGCTTCGGGAACTGCTGGATCTGGCGCAGAGCACCATGCACCAGCCTGCGCCCGATTCGGCGACTCCCCCGGATTGAGTATTGCGTTCACTGCGGTATTCCCGTTCAATCGGCGGGCGCCAAACACATGAGGGAATCGGACAGTGGGACAGCTTGACCATCTTCTCGAGAAGAACCGGGCCTGGGCGGATGGTATCAAGGCCCGGGACCCGCAGTTTTTCCATCGCCTGTCGAACCAGCAGGCGCCGGAGTATCTCTGGATCGGGTGCGCGGACAGCCGCGTGCCCGCAAACCAGATAGTGGATCTGCTGCCGGGCGAGCTGTTCGTGCACAGAAACGTGGCTAACGTGGTGGTGCACACCGATTTCAATTGTCTGTCGGTGCTGCAGTTCGCCATTGAGGTTCTCAAGGTCAGGCACGTGCTGGTTGTGGGCCATTACGGCTGCGGCGGGGTACGTGCGGCCATGCTGAACGAGGGCTTCGGGCTGATCAGCCACTGGCTCCGCCATGTTCAGGACGTGCGTGACCGTCATCAGGACGTGCTCGATGCACTACCTAGCATTCAGGATCGGGTGGATCGCCTGTGCGAGCTGAACGTGGTGGAGCAGGTGGGACACGTGTGCCAGAACGCCATTGTTCAGGAAGCCTGGCTGCGCGGACAGCCGTTAACCGTTCACGGCTTTGTGTATGACGTTGGCGACGGCGTGCTCCGGGATCTGGGGCTTTCAATCGCCTGCGAGGAGGATCGTGAACCCGCCCGCCGCGCCAGCATTGAGGAGCTTGTGCAGCGCCCGGTTCGCTCAGGGCGCCAGAAAAAAGCACTCCAAAGAATGTAAAATTGCGTCAAAAAATCGTGACCAACGTCACTTGGTGACCCTCGGCGTCATCACAGCCCGTGGCGCGTCTTCTTGATACAGTCGGTTCTGTAGTATCGAGGAGGTGGATCATGAAAGAACTGATGCAGAAAGCCCTGACAGCGCTCAGCCAGCGTAAAGAGGTCTCCACCGGTCGGCAGTCCGGGGGCAACGGCAGTAAAGCCGCCGAACCCCAAGTGGCCGAAGATTGGGGCATGTCGCCCGAGGACGCCCTGAAGGTCGGGACTGTGGCCCGCTACAAGTAACCCCTGGCGACCTTGTTCCCGCACCGTCTCTCTTGCCCGGGAGACGCGGGGACTGTTTCCGGGTAAAGTAGCCCGCCTCGGTAATAGCCAAGCGGGACCAGTTGATTGATGTCTTTACCCAATTCCCACGAAGCCCTGCTCAGAAACCGGCACCTGTTACGCGGCCGGGTCGCCTTGATCGGCGTGACGGCTCGCGCCCTCCTGGCAGATCTGCCCGAGGGCGGGTTGGCCATGAGCGAGAATGCAGGCGTGTGTGCCGCTCTGGCAGGGCAGGCTGACTGGCAGATTGCTTTTGGCTACGAAGATCCCGCCCTGGCCGAGGGCGCATTCGACACTCTGGTGGTTTTTCTCCCCAAGGCCCGAGCTGAGCTGGACATGCGTCTTGCCCTGGCGTTATCGCTGGCCAGCGATGGCGGTTGTGTGGTGCTGGTCGGCGAAAAAAAGGAAGGGGTGGCCGGCGCGGTAAAGCAGCTCCGTGCAGTAGCTCCCCAGGCGGCAAAGGTGGACAGTGCCCGGCACTGCCAGGTCTGGTGCGCCAACGGAATTCGCGGGCACGCTGGATTTGTCCTGGCGGACTGGTTGCAATGGACTGCCGTTGAATGTGAGTCCGTGGCCCTCGACGTAGCAGGCCTGCCGGGTATTTTCAGCAACGGGGAGTTGGACGAGGGTACCCGGATGCTTCTGGAAACGCTCAGCAACCGTCCTCTGCATGCCAGTACTCTTCTGGATTTTGCCTGTGGGGCGGGCGTGATAGGCGCCTGGCTGAGCCAGTGGTGCAAGCAACATGGCAAGCCGCCGGTGACGGTGGACGCCGTGGATGTGCAGTCCCAGGCCCTGGTGTGCGCCAGGGCGACCTACCAGCGCAACGACGTTTCGGGCCGAATTATGGCCTCGGACGGCTTGTCAGGGGTTGCCGGGCAATGGCCGGCGATCGTCACCAACCCCCCCTTTCACAGCGGTGTCAAAACCGACCTGTCAATGACCGAACGTTTTCTGCGGGACGTGGCCGGGCACCTTTCCCCCGGCGGAGAACTGCGGCTTGTGGCGAACAGCTTTCTGCCCTACGAGGCCTTGATTGAGCGCTTTGTCGGGCCAGTCGAGCGCCTGCGGGAAGACCGACGATTTACTGTTTATCGCGCATCTCGAAGGGCCTGAACGAAAAAAGCCCCTGGGGTAAGGGGCAAAGGGTTGGCGTCCAGAACAACGGAGCTAACCGGAAAAGGGTGTTCAGAGTGAACACTTTCAACGTTAGGCTTAATTTCTAGAATAAACAGCCTAGAATGACGGCTTTGTGACGAATCACTTCCGGGATGCCCGAAATGACAACTGCCGAGCTGGCGCTTCCGATGTTGCCGCTTTCACTGCGACTTACCCGGCCGGGAACCTCGGACCCTGCATTGCGTGCCTGGGATGCAGCTGACGAACTGTTAATTGAGCAGGCGCACAGGCTGGCCGAAGGCTGCCAGCCCCGGGTTCTGGTGGTGGATGATCAGTTCGGAGCGCTGACCCTGGGCGTGTCGGCATTGTCTCCGACCGTGGTTGCCGACAGTGCCATGCTCCCGGAAGCCCTGGAGAACAACGGGCGGCAGAATCCGGAACTGAGCCCTCCGCTGTCGATTCACAGCTGGCTTAACCCACCCACGGGTCCTTTCGATCTCGTGATTATGCGCATTCCCCGGCAGGCGGATTATCTGGCGTGGCTGCTGCGCTGGCTCAACGAAGTGATGACGGACTCCGCGCAGCTTCTGGCCGGGGGCATGATCAAGCATCTGCCCGATCGCAGTGTCGATGTCTTTGCCAAGGCCGTTCAGACCGACCAGGTGCTTCCCGCACGCAAGAAGGCTCGCGTTATTGTCTGTTCTCCAGGGCGGGCTCGGCTTGGTGATTGGGCAGAATGCTGGAAGGGTTATGAGGGTGTCGCCGGCTGCGCTCGCATCGAGGCGTTGCCCGCGGTCTTTGCCCGTGAACGGTTGGACATCGGCAGCCAACTTCTATTGCCGCACGTGATTGAGGCTGCGGGCGCAGCCTCCGGGGAAACCCGGGTGCTGGATCTCGCCTGTGGCAACGGTGTGCTGGGACTGGCAGCGTTGGGCCAGCGTCCCGGGCTGGCGGTGACGTTCAGCGACGTGTCCAGCCAGGCGGTGCTCAGCACGCGGTGCAACGTCGACCGTTCGTTTCCCGGTGCCCGGGTGTCGTGTGTTCACCGGGACGGGGTGCCGGAAAATCAGGGCCCCTGGGATCTGATCCTGCTCAATCCGCCGTTTCATGAGGGCGGCGTGGTAGGGGATCACATTGCCCTCAGGCTGTTCGGCCAGGCCTCACGCAGCCTCGCGTCTGGCGGTCGGTTGCTGATGGTGGGCAACCGGCATCTGGGCTATCACCGCAGCCTTGAGCGATTCTTTGCCCGGGTTCGACAGCGGGATGCCAGCCCCAAATTCGTGGTTTTTGAGGCCAGCAACGATTGAGTTGGCGGTCTGCTCAAAGGGTCGGGGCCGGGCGGTCATAGCCCAGCCTGGCCAGGGTGTCGACAATGGTCTGGGTCTGGCTGTCGATCTCGATATTGACCCATTCACCCTCGGTGGCCCGGCCGAAGGTGGTGGCTCGCAGCGTTTCGGGGATCAGGTGGACATTGAACCGGTTGCCCTTAACCTCGCCAATGGTAAGACTGGCACCATTGATCGCGATGTAGCCTTTCGGAAAGATGTAGCGAGTCCAGGCCTCCGGTACCTCGAACCAGAGTGTGACGTTATTTTCCGGTCTCAGGATTTCGACCAGCCGTGCCGTGGTGTGAACATGGCCTGAGAGCAGGTGCCCCCCAATCTCGTCGCCGATTCGGGCGGCCCGCTCAAAATTCACGGTGTTGCCTGCTTCCAGGTTGCCGAGGGTGGTCAGCCTCAGGGTTTCCTGCATGGCATCGAAAAACAGAACGTCGCCTTCCTGGCGGGTCACCGTCAGGCAGGTGCCGTTGATGGCCACGGAGGCACCAATCGTGACGCCTTCTGTGTTTTTTGCTGGCAGCCGAATGGCAAACGTGCTGAGGCCGGGCCGGGCGGTGATCTCTTCGACGGTTGCGATACCCTGAACGATGCCTGTAAACATGAGGTGACCTCCCGAACTGATGTGCGGCTGCCGTTTTGGCGGGAGCGCAAAGGATAACGAGCGCGCCCGGCAATGCCAAGGTCGGGCAGCGGCAGTCGGGCAAGACGGGGTTCAAGAAACCCGGCCGGTGGCCGATAGACGTTTATCAACCAAGCTCCGGACTGCCTGCCATGGCCGAAAACCAGACCAATGTGACACAAGCGAAGGGGCCTGCCCAGGCGCCCGTGCTGCGGCCCGGCCGTGCTGCCGATCCCGTGCCTGTGCCGGCTGATGGGGACGCGCTGGAAACGCAGGGGTCGTCACCCGCCGAGGCGCCTGTCGATACCGGCAAGACCGATACGACTGCCGGCCCCGAAAAGTCTTCTGACTCTGCAGAGGACGGCGGACAAGCTGAGGCCGGAAACGATGTAAAAGTCGAGCGTGTGCTTGCGGAATCGCGGCAGCGGAAATTGCGTCTTATGCTGCGGCAATGCGATCGGGTACTGCTGATGGATTTTGATCTTCTGGCCATGAGTGGCTGGCCAGACAATTACGCCATGGCGTTGGCCCGCCGAAACCGGGATCTCTGGCTGTTCAGTGCCCTGATCGCGGCCGTCGTGTTCCTGAGCGGGCTGACCGGCTTTGTGCCGGCCTGGATCGCCGGGGGTGGGTTCGGGGCGTTTGTGATCATCCTCCTGCTCGGCATGCCGGCCATCCGACGGATTTACACCTCCAGACCCTCGTACCTGGACCTTGTGCTTACCCGCCGGCGTATGCTGCGGGAGGCCCGTCAGCACATCGCCCGCCTTGAAGGAGATGACGGCCTCATCTGGCAGTGCGCACAGATGGCCGAGTTCAATCCGGCGCTCAGGAACACCCGGTTCAGTCACCTGCTCAGGCTCTCGGAGAGCCGGATTCTGGCCAGGAACCTCTCCCGGCGCGAGCATGTGAGGCTGTACCTGATCTATTTGCTCGAAGCCGAGAAAGCCTACGGGCGCGTTGAGAAGGCCTTTTTCGAGGGACACCAGGAGGCGATTGATCGGGGTTGGGATGAGGTGGCTGTCGAGCCCCCGCCACGAACTTGACATGCAGGCCTTTCAAACGTATGTTTGAAACAGACGTTTGCTAGAGGCATTAAAACAAGATGGCGCAATCTGATACGGTCGATCGCATTCTCGATGCAGCCGAGGAGCTGTTCGCTGAGCGTGGCTTCTCTGAAACCTCGCTCCGAATGATAACCAGTAAGGCTAAAGTAAATCTGGCTGCTGTCAATTACCACTTTGGTTCAAAGAACGCGCTGATTCATGCCGTCTTTGCGCGCTTTCTGACACCTTTCTCGGCAACTCTGGAAAAGGCGTTTGATGATCTCGAAGCGCGCTGTGACGGCACGCCACCCACGCTTAATCAGACACTCTGGGCCCTTACAGAAAGTGCCGTACGCATGCCTCAGCGTAACGAGAAGGGCATTTCCATCTTCATGCGTCTGCTGGGCCTGGCCTACACCCAGTCCCAGGGCCATCTGCGGAAGTTCCTTGAACAGGAGTACAGCGAGCCGTTCAGCCGGTTCATGCGGCTGCTCAAGGAAGCCACGCCCCAGTTGTCATCGGTGGACCGCTACTGGCGGATCCAGTTCATGCTGGGCGCCACCGCGTTCACCATGTCCAGTAGCGACGCCCTGCGGGATATCCTGCAGAACAAGCTGGGTGTTGAAACGTCGGTTCAGGAAATTGCCGCCCGGCTGGTACCGTTCCTGGCAGCCGGCATGCAGGCACAGGACACCATGCTCATCCCGCCCCCAAGCACCAAGGTCTCGGTTGCCTGAGTTCCGCTCTCTCGGTTAGGCTTCCCTGATCCATCAAGGGAGCCTGACCAGCGGTGATCGATCCCCAACCTCCAAGCATCGACATTGATCTAGGACGCCAGCAGCTGACCCTTCGCGCCGGTGACTGCGGGCCTGTGGCTGTCTATTCCATCTCCTCCGGCCGCAATGGCGCCGGTGAACGGGATGGCAGTGGCTGCACCCCCCGTGGCCAGCATTTCATCCGCGCGCTGATCGGCGCCGGTCTGCCATCCGGCACCGTGTTTCGCGGGCGGCGTCCTACCGGCGAAACCTACACGCCGGCGCTGGCCGATAAGCATCCAGGCCGGGACTGGATCCTGTCCCGCATTCTCTGGCTTTGTGGTCGGGAATGGGGAAAAAACCGGGGCCCGGGAGTCGATACTTTTCGCCGGTTCATATACATTCACGGCACGCCGGACAGCGAGCCCATGGGTGTGCCGCTGTCACATGGCTGTATTCGGATGCGCAACGCCGATGTGATTGACCTGTTTGATCGCGTCAGGCCCGGTACGGCCGTTCTAATCCGCTAAACCTTACTGAGACCGAGGAATCCGATGATCGGGGATATCACAGCGATGGTGAACAGCTGGATCGAGAATTTCGGTTTGCTGTCGGAAAGTTGGCGTGTCGGGATCGTTGTGTTTGCGCTGGTGTTCGGTACTGCGGCTGTCGCCTATCTGGCGAGCCACGTGATCGGCGCCCTGGAAAGGAAATTTGCCAAGACCAATAACCTCTGGGACGACACCCTGCTGCATGCTGCGCGCAAGCCGGTGGTCGCTTTTGTCTGGTTGCAGGGTGTGTACTGGGCTGCCGAAGTGGCTCACCGTTATTCCGAGGCAGAGATCTTCAAGGCCAATGGCACGGTCCTTCAGGTCGGCTTTATCTTCATCCTGGTCTGGACGGTCCTGCGGTTGATCAAGGAGGGCGAGAATATCCTCATCTCGCCCATGAAGATGCAGAAGCCCATGGATTACACCACCGTGAATGCGGTGAGCAAGCTGTCCAGAGCTGTGGTGATGATCACCGCCGTACTGATTGCCATGCAGTCCCTCGGCTACAGTATATCGGGGGTTCTTGCCTTTGGTGGCGTGGGCGGCATCGCTGTCGGCTTCGCGGCCAAGGATCTGCTCGCCAACTTTTTTGGCGGGTTCATCATTCACCTCGACCGTCCTTTCAAGGTAGGCGACTGGGTGCGCTCACCGGATCGGAACATCGAGGGTACGGTAGAGCACATTGGTTGGCGTCTGACCACCATCCGCACTTTTGACAAGCGCCCTCTTTACGTCCCCAACGCAACCTTCACCACCATAGCGGTGGAAAACCCGTCGCGGATGACTAACCGTCGTATCTACGAGACCATCGGGATCCGTTACGTGGACGTCGGCCAAATGGCCAGCATTGTTGCCGACATCAAGTCAATGCTGCAGGGCCATGACGACATTGACTCCGATCAGACGTTGATTGTGAACTTTATGGCCTTCAATTCCTCGTCGCTGGACATCATGGTCTATACGTTCACCAAAACCACCGAGTGGGTTCGCTTCCATGAGGTAAAACAGGACGTATTGCTGAAGATCAGCGACATTATTGAAGGCTATGGCGCCGAAGTGGCCTTTCCGACCCGTACTCTTCATCTTCCCAACGGTGTCCGTCTGGCCGGCGAGGATCGAGATGATGGGGGCAGCCAGGCCGCCGATACGGAGTCGCGTGGGAGTGCACCCAGGGGGCAACAGGCGGGTAACAGCCGTGGCGATATTGAGAATTCAGGAGATTCAGAATGACATCACCGGAGAAAATGCTCCCTGTAGGCATCATCGGGGGCACCGGCCTGACAACTTTGTCTGGGCTGCAGATATCCGGGGAGCGACAGGTTCGGACTTCCTGGGGCGTGCCCTCTGCGCCGCTGGTTGAGGGACGACTGGGAGATCAACGGGTGATTTTCCTGGCGCGACACGGCAACCCGCATCGGATCCCGCCGCACCAGGTAAACTACCGTGCCAATCTCAGGGCGCTCTACGACGCGGGTGTGCGCACGGTCATCGGCGTCAATGCGGTAGGTGGGATCCATCCGGACATGGGACCGGCCCACGTTGTGATTCCGGATCAGATCATCGACTACACCTGGGGGCGTGACAGCACCTATTTTGAGGGTGAGCTCGAGTCGGTCACCCATATCGATTTCACCTGGCCGTATGATGAGAGCGCCCGTCAGATCCTGATTGACGCTGCGGGCGCCGAGAACATCCCGTTCTCCGGCTTTGGCGTGTACGGCGCGACCCAGGGGCCGCGCCTGGAAACGGCGGCGGAAATCATCCGCATGGAACGTGATGGCTGCGATCTGGTGGGCATGACAGGTATGCCGGAGGCCGCCCTGGCGGCGGAACTCGGCATGCGCTATGTCTGTCTCGGGCTGGTGGTCAACCGTGCGGCCGGCAAGTCCGACCACATCATTACCATGGAAGAAATCGAAGAGGCCATCGACCAGGGTATGTCCGGCGTGAAGCGGATTCTGGAAGTGTCGATGGCTGGTCTTGGGGTGCTTACTCCGCTTTCTCGATCTTCTTGAAGAAAATCAGCACGCCCAGGGTAGGGGAGTCGAGGAAGTGGACTTCCTCGCTGCGCATTCTCCGCGTCTCGCGAATCCAGGTGACCAGTTCCAGGGGAGCCGGTTCGGCAAAGGCCGACATCATCGGATTTGCGGCCGGCTCTGCCGCCGGATCGGGGGATTGTCCCGTTTCTCCGGTTTCAGCCGCAGCAGTTGGCGCTTCAACGGCTCCTGAGGAGGTGGCAGGATCGGCTTCTGGGGCCGCGGAATCGGTAGTCTTCGCCAACTGCCAGTGATTCAGGTGCACGTTGACGTGCAGGTACCGCTGGCGATCAATCGTGATGGTGCCTTCCACGGCGCGGGTGTTGGCCCCCTCGAGCCAGTCGCCCACCGCAACCCGCAATGCTTCACCCTGGTAATCGGGCGGAAACGCTTCATACCAGCCCGCCGTGGCCAGTACCCGGTAGCGACCGCTGCGCTCCAGCCGCTCGGCTGCCGACGCCAGATGCAGTTCGTTCCTTGGTGCCAGCTTCAGTGTGGTCCGCGCGGTGCCGTCCTCACCAACGGCCCAGAGCACTTGACCGGTTTCCGGCGTGGGCTCTACTTCCCGGTCTGCCATCTTTTCATTGACTGCCTCGGGCGGCACGATGCGTTTCAGGATGACAAACTCGGCCCGATAGTAGTCGTCCGGTATGGTTTGCCCGGCTGGCGAGGCGGCCTGTTGGGCGGAAGCCAGGGCTGACAGAGCCAGCAGGAGAGCGGCGAGCGTGGCCCTGGTTGCAACCTGGTACCAGCGAATTCCATCAATCTGCAAGGGACATACTCCACGTGTTTGTCGGGCGTTCATGATCCAGCCGGGGCGCTGGCGGGCGGCGCCAGTTCGGCAAGCATCCTCGAAATGCCGTCGAGTTTACCACCGGTTGTCGTATCGTTCAGCCGAAAACGGAAGCTGTTGGCTCCCTCGAGGCGGTACTGGTCAGGAGCGGATTGCACTTTTTTAACCAGCACGAGGGGGTCGACCGGAGTCGAACTGCCGAACTCGAAGCGCCCCCACTCCTTGCCGGCGTCGACTTTGACGATGCCAAGCGCCTCCGCCTGCAGCCGAAGCTCGGTCTGGCGTATGAGATTCTTGGCCGGTTCCGGTAATAATCCGAACCGATCGATCATCTCAACCTGAAGTTCTTTTAATGCATCCCGGTCCTCAACACTGGCGATGCGCTTGTACAGCATCAGTCGATTGTGGACATCCGGCAGGTAATCTTCCGGTATCAGTGCCGGAATTCGCAGGTTCATTTCGGTGCCGTGGCTCAGGGGCAGGTCAGCATTGGGTGTTCGGCCCTCCCGGATCGCCTGCACCGCTTCATCGAGCAATTGCATGTAAAGGGTGAAGCCAATGCTCTCGATCTGGCCGCTCTGCTCCTCGCCCAGCAGCTCGCCGGCGCCACGTATCTCCAGGTCGTGGGTGGCGAGCATGAACCCGGCCCCGAGGTCCTGGGCCTCGGAGATGGCGTCCAGGCGCTTTTTCGCGTCTGCGGTGATGGCCTTGGGCGGCGGTGTCAGCAGGTAGGCGTAGGCCTGATGGTGGGACCGTCCCACGCGACCCCGAAGCTGGTGCAGCTGGGCCAGGCCAAATTTGTCCGCCCGTTCGATGATAATGGTGTTGGCGCTTGGAATGTCGATGCCGGTTTCGACGATGGTGGTGCAAACAAGCACGTTGAACCGCTTGTGGTAGAAGTCCGACATGATCTGCTCAAGCTCGCGCTCGCGCATCTGGCCGTGGGCGACACCAACGCGGGCCTCGGGAATGAGCGCGCGCAGGTCCTGTGCGGTCTTCTCGATGGTGGCCACGTCGTTGTGAAGGAAGTACACCTGGCCGCCACGCAGAATCTCCCGAAGGATCGCTTCCTTAACCATGGCGTCGTCCCGTTGACGCACAAAGGTCTTTACTGACAGGCGCCGGGCCGGTGGCGTGGCGATGATTGACAGGTCGCGCAAGTGGCCCATGGCCATGTTCAGAGTACGGGGTATCGGTGTGGCTGTGAGGGTCAGCATGTCCACTTCTGCCCGGAGCGCTTTCAGCTTTTCTTTCTGCTGCACGCCAAACCGATGCTCCTCGTCGATGATCACCAGTCCGAGATTCTTGAAAAGGATGTCGCCCTGGAGCAACTTGTGGGTGCCGATGACAATATCCGCCTTGCCATTTTCCACGGCTTCCATTGCCTTACTGGTCTGGCCGGCTGTCCGGAAGCGGCTGAGCAGTTCTACCTGCACCGGGGTGTCCGAGAATCGATCCCGGAAGGATTCGTAGTGCTGTTGGGCGAGCAGGGTGGTGGGTACAAGCACCGCCACCTGTTTGCCGGACCAGGTCGCCATGAACGCGGCGCGCATGGCCACTTCGGTCTTGCCGAAACCGACGTCGCCACAGACCAGCCGATCCATCGGTCGTTCGCTGGTCATGTCCTCAATCACTGACTCGATGGCCACCTGCTGGTCCGGCGTTTCCTCGAACGGAAAACCGGCGGCGAATGCCCGGTAGGCCTCTTTTGGGTCCTCAAAACTGAACCCCTTGCGGGCTTCCCGGCGGGCATAGACATCCAGCAATTCTGCGGCGGTGTCGCGGATTTTTTCCAGGGCTTTCTGTTTGGCGGCAGTCCAGCGGTCGGTGCCCAGTTTGTGCAGGGGCGCATGCTCGGTGTCGGTGCCGGCATAGCGGGAGATCAGGTGAAGGCTGGACACTGGCACGTACAGCTTGGAGCCGCCGGCGTATTCCAGCATCAGGAATTCGCTGGACTCGCCCTCCACAGTAATGGTTTCGAGGCCCAGGTATCGGCCCACGCCGTGGTCAATGTGCACCACCGGGGCGCCGATGCGCAGCTCGGACAGGTCTCGGAAACCGGCGTCGTCGACTTCGGTCGGTTTCTCCCGACGGCGTCTTTGCAGAACCCGCTCACCGAACAGGGCTGTCTCGGTAATCAGGGCAATGGAATGCTCCGGCAATGTCAGGCCCTGCTCCATGGGGGCAATGCTGATTGCCAGGACACAGTTAGGGGACGCCAGAAAATCCTGCCAGCCGGACACCGTGGCCAGCTCAAGCCCCTGGGCCCCCAGGTTTTCAAGGAACGCTTCGCGCCGTCCAGAGGACTCGGCGCACAGCAGTACCCGACCGTTGAAATCGCTCAGGAAGCGCTTGAGGCGAGCGGAGGGATCGGCGGCCCGACCATCCATGGCCACATCGGGCAGGGCGGCGGTGGAGCAGTTGAAGGAACCCGCGGATTCTGCTGTGTCTGAAGACAGCGTAACCCTGGCAAAACGCTTGAGCTGTCCGAACAGTTCGTCCTGCTGCAAGAACAGCTGGGTTGGCGGCAGGATGGGCCGCAGACGGTCGTGGCGGCGGTCCTCGTAACGGTTGCGGGTTTCGCTGTCGAAATGGCTGACGGCCTCATTCAGGCCCGCCGCCGTGAACACGTGGGTGCTGCCCGGAAGGTAATCGAACAGGGTTGCGGTCTCGTCGAAGAACAACGGCAGATAATACTCGATACCTGGGGGCGTGATGCCATGGGTCACGTCCTGATAGATCGGGACATCGCGGTCGGCATTGGGAAATTGCTCAAACCATCGGCTGCGAAACCCCGAGCGGGCTTCCTTGTGCCAGGGAAACTCGAACGCCGGCAGGAGTTCAATGCGATCTATCCGGTCAATGGACCGCTGGGTCTCAGGATCAAAGGTGCGCAGCGTTTCTATTTCATCATCGAACAGATCAATCCGGTAGGGCTGGCTGGCGCCCATGGGAAAGATGTCCAGAATCGCGCCGCGCACGGCGTATTCGCCGTGCTCGTAGACGTTCTCTGCATGGCGGTACCCTGCCGCTTCCAGTTGCTGGCGCCAGGTGTCTATGTCCAGAGACTGCCCCACTTCCAGCAGCAGCGTGTTGCCCTGCAGGTAGTTCACCGGCGGCAGCCTGTGCATCAGCGTCCGGGCCGGCACCACGAGCACGCCCTGCCGGGTAGAGGGAAGTCTGTGCAAGGTTCGGATTCGCCGGGACGTGATGTCCTGGTGCGGTGAAAACAGATCGTAGGGCAGCGTTTCCCAGTCGGGGAGCGACAGCAGCTCCAGGCCATCCTCTGTGACTGCCGGACCGTCCTCTTCTGCGGGTAGCCCCAGGAAGAAACGCATGGCCTGCTCCAGACGAATGGCTTCATCGGTGCTTCGGGTGATGACCAGGGTCAGCCCACGGTGCGTCCGGGCGCTCTCGCAGATAGCCAGGGCGTCGCTGCTGCCATGCAATTGGCCCCAGGTGCGGTGATCGCCCGGTTTCGCGGGAAACTCCGGGGCAATCATGGGGCTGGGCGCGGGTTGGTTGGTAGCACCTTGGCTCATGGGCAGTCTGGTTCTCCTGCGGTGGATGTCCGGGTGATGACGAGGCGCGTATTCTAACGCCCGCTGGTGGTGCTGTCATGGCAGCCGCCGGCCTACCGGCATGGGGGCGACTGCTGGGCGCAAAGATACGAAGACGGGTCCCGGCTGTATTTGCGGTCGGCGGGATTAAGTTGGATAATGTGCGCCCAATTTTCCAAGTGCCAACTGCAGAGGTCCAAGCGTGAGTCACGAACAGATCAATCAGCACCTGTCCAACTGGACGGAAAGAGAATCCACTGCGGAAGCCATGATTCCGCTGATCGGCCGTCTCTACCGCAAGAACAACGTGGTTACGTCTGTGTATGGCCGCGCCATCATCAACCAGTCGGTGATCGATATCATCCGAGCTCACCGCTTTGTGCGTCAGGTTGAGGACAGCGAGCTGTCGGTTCACGACACGCTGCCCATTCTGCAGGCCATGGACAAGCTGGAGCTGGGTCGTGCCCACGTCGACATCGGCAAGCTCGCCGTCAAGTTCAAGGCCGAGGGTGGCGATCTGACCGAGTTTCTCAAGCGCGAAATCGGGCCGATTGTGGGGCAGTATCCGGCGCAATCCGAGGAAGACGCCAGCAAGGACACCAAAGACGTTGTGTTGTATGGTTTCGGCCGAATCGGTCGTTTGCTCGCCCGTATCCTGATCGAGAAGGCCGGCGGCGGCAACAACCTGCGTCTGCGCGCGATCGTGGTTCGTAACGGCGGTGCCGACAACGATCTTGAGAAACGCGCCAGCCTGCTGCGCCGCGACTCCGTTCACGGCCCGTTCGACGGCACCATCACCGTGGATGAGAAGGAATCCGCCCTGATTGCCAACGGCAACTACATCAAGGTGATTTATTCCGACGGCCCGGACAAAGTGGATTACACCCAGTACGGCATCAATAATGCGATTGTGGTGGACAACACCGGCAAATGGCGTGACGAAGCCGGCCTTGGTCTGCACCTCAAGTCGAAGGGCGTAAGCCGGGTTATCCTGACCGCCCCGGGCAAGGGCGATATCAAGAACATCGTCTATGGCATCAACAACGACTGGATCACCGACGAGGACAAGATTCTCTCGGCTGCTTCCTGTACCACCAATGCCATCACCCCGGTGCTGAAGGCGATTGATGACGAGTACGGGATTGAAGACGGTCACGTGGAGACCGTGCACTCCTATACCAACGACCAGAACCTGATCGACAACTACCACAAGGGCAGTCGCCGCGGCCGCAGCGCACCTCTGAACATGGTCATTACCGAGACAGGCGCGGCCAAGGCCGTGGCCAAGGCCCTGCCGGCCCTGAAAGGCAAGCTGACCGGTAACGCCATCCGGGTGCCGACACCTAATGTGTCCATGGCTATCCTGAACCTGAACCTCAAGAAAGAGGTGGATGTTGCCGGGGTGAACGACTACCTGAGGGATATGGCTCTGCACTCTGAGTTGCAGAAGCAGATCGATTTCGTGAATTCACCGGAGGTAGTGTCCACGGATTTTGTTGGCTCCCGTCATGCGGGTGTGGTGGATGCGCAGGCAACCATTGCCGGCGGCAAGCGCCTGATCCTGTATGTATGGTACGACAACGAGTTCGGCTACAGCGCCCAGGTGGTTCGCGTGGTCAACCAGATGGCCGGCGTTACTTATCCGATCTTTCCCAAGCGCGCACGGGACTGATTTGCGCCTGGTCTCCCGTTGAGCATGCGGGCCCTGAAAACCCCGGCAGCGAGAGCTGTCGGGGTTTTTCTTTTGTGTCAGAGTGTGAATTGAGCGGTTTACGAAGCGGTACAAACCCATTCCGGTTTCTGGTGGAAATAGAATTCCTTAATCCTTATAATTGGCGCGATTTTGGGTACGTCTGGCACTCCGTTTCTCATTCACTTCCTGGGCCGCAGTGGTCGGGCGTTACGAATCCATTAAACAGTTTCTGATGATTGGACGAGGCTAATGATCAAGATCAAAAAAGGCCTGGATCTTCCCATCAGCGGCGCTCCCGAACAGACCATTACAGATGGCAAACCCGTTCGCCACGTGGCGTTGATCGGTTTTGACTATATCGGCATGAAGCCGACAATGGCTGTGAAAGAGGGAGACCGTGTCAAGCGCGGCACGCTGCTGTTCACGGACAAGAAGACCGAGGGCGTTCGTTACACTTCTCCGGCTGCCGGCGTGGTGAAAGAAATCAACCGTGGTGAGCGGCGGGTGTTCCAGTCGATCGTGATCGAAATTGATGGCGACGATGCGGAAACCTTTGCCCGTTACAGTGAGGCAGACCTGCCGGGCCTGGAACGTCAGCAGGTTGTCGACAATCTGGTGGAGTCGGGACTCTGGACGGCGTTCAAGACGCGTCCTTACAGCAAGGTGCCGGCAATCGACTCGGCCCCCCATTCCATTTTTGTCTCGGTCATGGACACCAACCCTCTGGCGGCCGATCCGACCGTGATCATCCAGGAGAACAGCCAGGCGTTCGAGAAAGGCCTGACCCTGCTCACCAGGCTGACCACCGGCAAAGTCTTCGTGACTGGCAAGCCCGGCTCCAATGTGTCTGTTCCCAAGTCAGATGCGGTGGAAGTGCACCAGTTTGACGGTGTGCATCCGGCTGGCAATGTGGGTACCCATATCCATCATCTTGATCCTGTTTCCGTGAGCAAGACGGTCTGGACCATCAATTATCAGGACGTGATCGACATCGCCAAGCTGTTCGAAACCGGCGAGTTGCCGGTCGAGCGGATCGTGGCCATCGGCGGTCCGAAGGCCCTGACGCCACGGCTGGTGCGTACCCGTGTCGGTGCCTGCCTGCCGGAACTCCTGGACGGCGAGATTGCCACAGACTGCGACGTGCGGGCCATTTCCGGATCCGTGTTCGGCGGTCGCCGGGCGGATGGCCCCTGTGCCTACCTGGGTCGTTTTGCCAACCAGGTGTCGGTGCTGGAGGAGGGCAACAAGCGCGAGTTCATGGGCTGGCTGTCGCCGGGCCCCAACAAGTTCTCGGTGCTCAACATCTACCTGTCCAAGCTGACGCGCGGCAAGCTGTTCAATTTCACCACCACCACCAACGGCAGTGAGCGTGCCATGGTTCCGGTGGGTGCCTATGAACAGATCATGCCCCTGGACATCCTGCCGACCCAGTTGCTGCGTTCGCTGATTGTCGGCGACACCGAAATGGCACAGAAGCTCGGTGCACTGGAGCTGGATGAAGAAGATCTGGCGCTGTGCACATTCGTGTGCCCGGGTAAATATGAGTACGGTCCGATTCTCCGCGAGAACCTGACCCGAATCGAGATCGAGGGCTAATACGATGGCTATCAGACAGTTTCTCGATGGAATCGAGCATCATTTTGAGAAGGGCGGCAAGTATGAGCGCTGGTACGCGCTCTACGAAGCCGTGGACACCATTTTCTATACTCCGGGAAAGGTGACCTCGACCACGGCTCATGTGCGTGATGGCGTTGATCTCAAGCGCATCATGATTACCGTGTGGCTGTGCACCTTCCCCGCCATGTTCTTCGGTATGTGGAACATTGGTTTCCAGGCCAACAGCTTCCTTGCCGCCAATCCGGATGCCATGGTGGCCGATGGCGGTTTGCGCACGGCCTTTATCCAGGCGCTGGCGGTAACCGGTGCCGGTGCCGGCGTGTGGGATAACTTCGTCTACGGCATGGCGTACTTTGTGCCCATCTACTTCGTGACGTTCGTGGTGGGTGGCTTCTGGGAAGTCCTGTTTGCCACCGTCCGTCGTCACGAAGTGAACGAAGGCTTCTTTGTAACCTCCGTGCTGTTCGCGCTGATCTGCCCGCCCACCATCCCGCTGTGGCAGGTGGCCCTTGGTATTACCTTCGGCGTGGTGATCGGCAAGGAAGTGTTTGGCGGTACCGGCAAGAACTTCCTGAACCCGGCGCTGACCGGTCGCGCGTTCCTGTACTTTGCCTATCCGGCCCAGATTTCCGGTGACACCGTGTGGACCGCCGTCGATGGCTTCAGCGGCGCAACTGCCCTGAGCTGGGCGGCGTCTGGCGGACTGGAGGCGCTCGAGAGCCAGATTGGCTGGATGAACGCCTTCATCGGCACCATTCAGGGTTCCATGGGTGAAACCTCCACCCTGGCCATTCTCATCGGAGGCCTGATCCTGCTGGTCATGAAGATCGCCAGCTACCGGATCGTGGGTGGTGTGTTGATCGGCATGATTGGCATGTCGCTGCTGCTGAACCTGGTTGGCTCTGACACCAACCCGTTCTTCGGTGTGCCGGCCCACTGGCATCTCGTGATGGGAGGCTTCGCCTTCGGCATGATGTTCATGGCAACGGATCCTGTCTCAGCGGCCATGACCAACACCGGTCGCTGGTGCTTCGGCATCCTCGTAGGCGTGATGACCGTGCTGATCCGCGTGATCAACCCGGCCTTCCCGGAAGGCATCATGCTGGCGATCCTGTTCGCTAACCTGTTTGCGCCGCTGATGGACCACTACGTGGTTCAGGCCAACATCAAACGGAGGCTTGCTCGTGGCTAAAGCTAAAGAAACCGTCTCCCGCACACTGATCGTTGCGCTGGTTCTGAGCATTGCCTTCTCGGTTGTGGTTTCCACCGCGGCCGTGATGCTGCGCCCGGCGCAGATCAAGAACCAGAATCTCGATATCAAGACTAACATCCTGTCGGCCGCAGGCATGCTGGAGCCCGGCTCCAGTGCCGATGAAATCGAACAGCAGTTCGCTCAGTTCGACGTCCGGCTGGTGGACCTCGACAGCGGTGAGTTCGTCGAGCCGTCCGCCGTGGGCGTGCAGGACCCGATGAAGTACGACATGTACAAGGCGGCGTCTGATCCGGCCATGTCGGTCAACATTCCTTCCTCGGAAGACAAGGCGGGCATCAAGCGCCGGCCCAACGTAGCCAAGGTTTACACCATGAGCGAGAACGGCGAGATCACCCGAGTGGTTCTGCCGATTCACGGTTATGGCCTCTGGTCAACGCTGTACGGGTTCATCTCGCTTGAAGGCGATCTGAACACCATTGAGGGCCTCGGCTTTTATGCCCACGCTGAAACACCGGGACTGGGCGGTGAAGTCGACAACCCTCGCTGGAAGCAGCAATGGACCGGCAAGGAACTCTACAACGAGGACAAGACCGAGCCGCAGATCCAGCTGGTGAAAGGTGGTGTCAGTGCCAACACGCCGGAAAAGGAGCACAAGGTTGATGCGCTTTCCGGTGCTACCCTGACCAGTCGTGGTGTGCAGCAGCTTGTCAATTACTGGATGGGCGACCGCGGATACGCGCCTTTCCTGAAAAAACTTCGTGAAGGGGAGGTCTGATCATGGCAGATGCATCCGCCAAACAGGTTCTCTTCGAACCAATCTTCAGCAACAACCCGATTGCCCTGCAGATCCTGGGTATCTGTTCTGCGCTGGCGGTGACCACCAGCATGAACGTGACCCTGGTTATGTGTGCTGCGGTAACCGCGGTAACGGCGTTCTCCAACCTGGCGGTTTCGCTGGTGCGGACCCAGATTCCTGGCAGCATCCGGATCATCGTGCAGATGACCATCATTGCCTCCCTGGTTATCGTGGTGGATCAGGTGCTCAAGGCCTACGCCTATGAAATATCCAAGCAGCTCTCGGTGTTTGTCGGTCTGATCATTACCAACTGCATCGTGATGGGCCGGGCGGAAGGCTTCGCCATGAAAAATGGCCCGTGGCTCAGCTTCCTCGACGGCATCGGCAACGGCCTTGGCTATTCCGTACTGCTGATCTTCGTGGCGTTCTTCCGTGAACTGCTGGGCGCCGGCTCGCTGTTCGGCGTGTCTATCATGCCCGTCGTCAACGAGGGCGGATGGTACATTCCGAACGGCCTGTTGCTGCTTCCGCCGAGCGCGTTCTTCATTATTGGTCTGGCAATCTGGGGCCTGCGTACCTGGAAACCGGAGCAGGTTGAAGAGCCGGATTACAAGATGTCTCGTCACGTCGCCAAGGAGGCCTTCTGATGGAACACTATATCAGTCTGATTCTTAAGGCCGTTTTCGTTGAAAACATGGCGTTGGCGTTCTTCCTGGGGATGTGCACCTTCCTGGCCATCTCCAAGAAGATTGAGGCGGCAACCGGTCTCGGTATTGCCGTAGTGGTTGTACTGACAGTCACCGTTCCCGTAAACAACCTGCTCTACAACAGCATTCTCCGTGAGGGAGCGCTGGCGTGGGCCGGTTTGCCGAACGTGGACCTGAGCTTTCTCGGCCTGCTGACGTACATCGGTGTTATCGCCGCGATCGTCCAGATCATGGAAATGGTACTGGACAAGTACATCCCGGCTCTTTATGCCGCGTTGGGTGTGTTCCTGCCGCTGATCACCGTGAACTGCGCCATTCTGGGTGCCTCCCTGTTCATGGTTGAGCGGGATTACACCTTCGGCGAGAGTCTGGTGTACGGCTTCGGTGCCGGCCTTGGCTGGGCCCTGGCTATTGTTGCATTGGCGGGTATCCGTGAGAAGCTCAAGTACAGTGACGTTCCCGAGGGCTTGCGTGGCCTGGGCATCACCTTCATTACGGTTGGTCTGATGTCCCTGGGCTTCATGTCCTTCTCTGGTATCTCACTGTAATTCACCCGGTGATTCGGTTTAACGAAAAGGCGAGACCATGAATACAGAAATCATTCTTGGCGTGGTCATGTTCACCGTTATCGTACTGGCCCTGGTCGCAGTGATTCTTGCGGCCCGGTCCAGGCTGGTAAGCACCGGTGATGTGACTATCGAGATCAACGACGACCCTGAGCACACGGTCAAGACCGAAGCCGGCGGCAAGCTGCTCGGTACGCTGGCCAACAACGGTATTTTCCTGTCCTCCGCCTGTGGCGGCGGCGGTACCTGCGCCCAGTGCAAGTGCAAGGTTCTGGAAGGTGGCGGCGCCATGCTGCCCACGGAAAAGACCCACTTCACCAACCGTGAGGAAAAGGAAGGCTGGCGTTTGTCTTGCCAAGTTCCGGTGAAGCAGGACATGAAGGTGGAAGTGCCGGAGGAATTCTTCGGTGTGAAGAAGTGGGAGTGCGAGGTTATCTCCAACCACAACGTTGCCACTTTCATCAAGGAACTGGTACTGAAGCTGCCTGAAGGTGAGGAAGTCGACTTCCGCGCCGGCGGTTACGTCCAGCTGGAGTGTCCTCCCTACGAGATCGATTTCAAGGACTTCGATATCGAGGAAGAATTCCACGAGGACTGGGACAAGCACAACATCTGGCGCTACAAGGCCGTCAACAAGGAAGAGACCATCCGGGCTTACTCTATGGCGAACTACCCGGAAGAGAAGGGCGTGCTCAAGTTCAACATCCGTATTGCTACACCGCCTCCAGGTACCGACCATCCGCCGGGCATCATGTCCAGCTATGTGTTCAATCTGAAGCCAGGTGACAAGGTGACCGTGATGGGGCCGTTCGGTGAGTTCTTCGCCAAGAAGACCGATGCCGAGATGGTGTTCATCGGTGGTGGTGCCGGTATGGCGCCGATGCGCTCTCACATCTTCGACCAGCTCAAGCGTTTGAACTCCAAGCGCAAGATCAGCTTCTGGTACGGGGCACGAAGCGTCCGCGAGATGTTCTACGTGGAAGACTTCGACATGCTCCAGGAAGAGAACGACAACTTCGAGTGGCACGTGGCCCTGTCTGACGCACTGCCGGAAGACAACTGGGAAGGCCCGACCGGCTTTATCCACAACGTGCTTTACGAAAACTACCTGAAGGACCATCCGGCACCTGAGGACTGTGAGTTCTACATGTGCGGGCCCCCTATCATGAACGCATCCGTCATCAAGATGCTCAAGGATCTGGGTGTCGAAGATGAGAACATCATGCTGGATGACTTCGGGGGCTAAGCACGACTGATGACATCCCGCATGATTCGACCCGCCAGGGTGACCCTGGCCAGCGCGCTTTCAGCGCTGGCCCTGGTTGTTCTGGCGGGTTGTTCGTTTCAGCCCGAGGAACAGGTCTGGGAGATCTCCGGCCCTGTATTCGGCACCACCTACCACATTAATGTCGTATTGACGGACGATCAGGAAAGGCTCGAGACTCTGGCCAGCGGCATCGAAACCGTTCTGGAGGAGGTGGACGCGTCCATGTCCACCTGGCGCGCCGATTCGGAACTCTCCCGATTCAATCGGATGGACGACCAGTCTGAATGGGTACCGGTTTCAAGCGGCCTGCTGGAAGTGCTTCAGGCCGCCCATGGTGTCTCCAGGCTGACCAATGGCGCCTTTGACGTGACCATTGGTCCGGTGGTCAACCTGTGGGGTTTTGGGCCCGAGGCGCGGCCAGAACAGGTGCCTTCGCCAGAGGCGCTGGCCCAGTTGCTCGCTGCTACCGGTTTTGAAAAGCTCGAGCTGAGGGCAGAGCCGCCGGCAGTCAGGGCGACGCCAGCCCAATACGTTGATCTTTCAGCCATTGCCAAGGGCTACGGCGTGGACGTGGTGGCTCGGTTTCTCGAGGGCGAGGGCATCCAGGCCTATCTGGTGGAGATAGGCGGCGAGGTGCGTGTGAACGGCCGCAAGCCTGATGGTATCGCCTGGCGGCTGGCGATTGAGCAGCCGGTGTCTGAGGGGCGGCAGGTAAATCGTGTGGTGGCGCTGGAATCCCGCGCTATGGCAACATCGGGTGATTATCGTAATTATTACGAATCGGAAGGTCGGCGTTATTCCCATACAATTGACCCTGAGACGGGTGAGCCAATCACTCATAACCTGGCATCGGTAACGGTTCTGGCGGACGACTGCATGACCGCTGATGCCCTGGCAACGGGCTTTAACGTGATGGGATACGAGAGAGCCAACGAACTGGCGGTGCGGGAAAACATTCCCGCCTATTTTATTGTCCGGACGGAAGACGGCTTTGAAACGCATCAGACGCCGGCCTTTTCGTCCTTTGTGACTCAATAGGGGAGGGCAACATGGGTACCTTTCTTCTGGTTCTGTTTATTGTGGTGCTGTTGGTGGCGGCCATGTCGATCGGCGTGATGTTCGGTCGCAAGCCGATTAGTGGCACCTGTGGCGGCATCGGTGCACTCGGCATCAGCCAGTCCTGCGAGATCTGTGGTGGCAACACCAAAAAATGCGAAGAGGAAAACGAGCGCCTTTCCAGGAAGGGCAGTGAAGAGCTCGCTTACGATGCGACCAAGGCCGACGGGCAATAAGCCGACCTGGTGTTGTTGACGCACAATACATATCCACGACGTAGATAAGGAGTCACTGCGCGCATGGCAGAACATCATTACGACGTCGTCGTTATCGGCGCCGGACCGTCCGGCGAAGGCGCGGCGATGAATGCGACGAAACACGGCAAACGTGTCGCGATCATCGAGGACAAGCCGACCGTTGGTGGTAACTGCACTCACTGGGGAACCATCCCCTCAAAGGCGCTGCGTCACTCCGTCAAGCAGATCATTACCTTCAACACCAACCAGATGTTCCGGGATATCGGCGAGCCCCGTTGGTTCTCCTTCCCGAGGGTGCTCCAGAATGCCCAGAAGGTGATCGGTAAACAGGTAAAGTTGCGGACTCAGTTCTACGCCCGCAACCGGGTGGATCTGATCAACGGCCGGGCTTCCTTCATCGATAAAAACCGCATTGAAGTCCGTGGTAGCAAGTCCTCGGAAATCCTGCACTTCAAGCAGGCGATCATTGCCACCGGCTCCCGGCCTTACCTGCCGCCCGATGTGGATTTTCGCCACCACCGGATCTACAACTCTGACACCATCCTCAACCTGTCGCACACGCCGCGTACACTCGTAATCTACGGCGCCGGGGTTATCGGCTCGGAATACGCCTCGATCTTTGCTGGTCTGGGCGTGAAAGTGGATCTCATCAACCCGGGCAGCCGCCTGCTGACATTCCTGGATGACGAGATTTCCGATGCACTGAGCTACCACCTGAGGAACAACGGCGTGCTGGTGCGTCACAACGAGCAGTATGAAAGCGTGGTGGGCGATGACCACGGCGTGGTGCTTTCGCTGCAGTCGGGCAAGAAAATCCGGGCCGATGCCTTCCTCTGGTGTAATGGGCGCAGCGGTAATACCGAGAAGCTTGGTCTGGAAAACATTGGTCTGGTGCCCAATGGCCGTGGCCAACTGGCTGTGGACGAGCACTATCGGACCGAGGTGGAAAATGTCTACGCCGCCGGCGACGTGATTGGCTGGCCGAGCCTGGCCAGCGCTGCCTACGACCAGGGTCGCTCAGCCTCCTCGGATATCGTTCAGGACGAGTACTTCCGGTTCGTTTCGGACGTTCCAACCGGCATCTACACCATTCCTGAGATCAGCTCCGTAGGCAAGACAGAGCGCGAGCTGACCGAGGCCAAGGTACCCTACGAAGTGGGGCAGGCGTTCTTCAAGGACCTGGCGCGCGCCCAGATTACCGGTGAGGCGGTGGGCATGCTCAAGATCCTGTTCCACCGGGAAACGCGCCAAATCCTGGGGATTCACTGCTTTGGTGACCAGGCCGCCGAGATCGTGCACATCGGCCAGGCCATCATGAACCAGGAAGGGGAGGCCAACTCCCTGAACTACTTTATCAACACGACGTTCAACTATCCGACCATGGCAGAAGCATACCGCGTAGCTGCCCTGAATGGCCTGAACCGGATCTTCTGATCCGGCTCAGCGTGAACTGGGGCTCAGGCGGAATCTCTCTTCCGCCTTGGGCTCGGGTGCGGTCGTCGATGCTTCCTGTCCGGGGAGGTTCAGTAGCGTCCGGGACCGGTTATCGAAGAAAATTCGTGTGCTTGTGGGATAGTCGGTAATGATGCTGTCTACGCCCATTCCTTCCAGCTGCAACATGTCGTGAATGCGGTTTACCGTCCAGGTGGAGACGTGCATTCCTCGCCGATGAGCCATGCTCACCAGTTCCTTCGAGCAGAGCCTCCAGTTGATGCAGAGGTATTCGCAGTTCAGGCGGGTTGCGACATTAAGGGGCTTAGGGAATTTTCGGTCGCTCACCAGGCCAATGCGGATGTTACGGTTGCGGCGCCGGATTTCGTTAAGGAACCAGGTGTCTGACGAGGTAATCGCGACCTTTTCGTAGAGATCCCTGCGCTGGATGATTTCTGTCAGCCGATTGGAAAGGATGTTGAGTCGCGGGCGCTTGTCCTTCTTCACCTCCAGTTGCAGGTGCTCCAGGTCATCGAACTGATCCAGCAGGTCCTCCAGCGACGGAATGCCGGCTGCCGTGGGCCAGGAGCTGGTGTTTCGCCGCGCGTCCATGGCGGCCAGCTCCCGGGCGGTAAACTGGCTGATGTCGCCCTTGAGATAGGTGGTGCGGTCTACCGAGAGGTCGTGCACCAGAACCGGTATTCCATCCTTGGACAACACGAGATCCAGTTCGAAATGACGGATGCCGTGTCGATAGGCATGGCGAAAGCCGGGAAGTGTGTTTTCAGGCGCTTCTCCCTTGGCGCCCCTGTGTCCGTATACGATCATTCTGCTGCGTTTTCCTTCAGCCGATCATAGATGGCCTGGCGTTTTTTCCAGGTGTCGTGGCAGAGCCGGATGTCCTCCAGGTACGCCGGTAATTCATTCATCAACAGGGCTTGTGGGCCATCCACCAGAGCCTTTTCCGGCTTCGGGTGGAAATCCACCAGTACCATGTTGGCGCCGGCAATGACGCCCTGGGCGGTGGCGTGCATGACATCCAGGATGCCTTCGGGGGACTGTTCCCGGCTGCCCACGGAATGGGATGGGTCCACGCACACGGGCATACGTGTGAGGCGCTTGACGGCGGGCACATGGGCAAAGTCCACCATGTTCCGGTGCGGCTGGCCGGCCTCGGTTTTCATGCCGCGCAGGCAGAAAATGACGTTAGCATTACCCTCGCTGGCCAGATATTCGGCTGCGTTCAGGGATTCGTTCAGGGTAATACCGAAGCCCCGCTTGAGCAGAACCGGATAGGTGTTCTGACGGCCAATAGCCTTCAGCAATTCAAAGTTCTGGGTATTGCGGGTGCCCACCTGCAGCATGACACCAGTTGGCCGCCCGAGCTTTTCCAGGCAGTTGTCGATTTCCTCAATGTGGCTCTCGTGGGTGATCTCCATGGCGATCACCTTGATACCGTGCTTGCCCGCCTTCTCGAACACCCAGGGCAGGCAGCCTTTGCCATGGCCCTGGAATGAATAGGGGTTGGTACGCGGCTTGTAGGCGCCCATGCGCGTGCATACCTCTCCGTGATCTTCCAGGGCCTGCATCATCATTTCAACGTGTTCTGGCACGTCCACGGCGCAGAGCCCCGCAAAGACATTCAGGTTGGACTGGCTGAACTCCACGCCGTTGTAGGTGAACCCGCTCTGGCGCCGATCGTCCCGGTGCCGGCCAAGGATCCGGTAGTCTTCCGAGATACGGATGGCGCGCTCGACAGCGGGAAGGGCCTCGATTTCTTCCTTGTTGAGGGACTTGGTTTCCCCGAGGAGATAGATCTCGGTTAACCGCTGGCTGGCACCCTGTACCTCGTGGACCCGGATCGATACTCCCGGCAGATGCTCCAGGTAGTGCAGGGTGGTGCGGTACTCCTCGCTGTCCAGCGAAATGTTCGGATGCAGAATGGCTAGCATGATGTCTCCTTTCAGGAACCGGTGCCTTCGGCCCGGTGCCGCGCCTGCATGTATTCTCTGTGATTAAGATGCAGCAGGTCCGCCATGCGGCGAATAAGGTGTTCCTCGTATTTATCGATACGACCGTCGGCAAAGGCCACGCGCCAGATGCTTTCGAGCAGGGCCTGTTTATCCTCTTGGTTGAGGTGCTCGTTGATCAAACCGGTAAACTCGTACATCGAGACGGCGTCGTCAGCATGGCTGAGTGCATCGGCCAGGATTTCCTCGGCTTCCTCCCGGGACACCTGGTGGGCTTTTACCGCGCCGTCGACAATGGCCTTCAGTTCCCGTTCGTCCTCGTGCTGGTCCACCCTCGACAACTGAACCATCAGCGCGGTGGCCGCCACTGCCAGTTGGTGGCTGTCGGGTTCCGGCTGGTTGCCCTCGGGGCCGGCAAAGAGCATTTTCAGACGCTCGATCATGGTCAGGCTTTCTTCTCCGTTACGGTCGTTCGGGTCTGATCTCAGGCGGCTTTGGCAAGCTGCCGGACCCGGTGTTCAAGCTCAATCTGGTCGGCGGTGAACCGGCGAATGCCATCGGCCAGTTTTTCCGTGGCCATGGCGTCTTCGTTAGACTCCCACCGGAACAACTTTTCATCGATGGCACCTGGACGGTCCTGGCTGCTGGCCGATTCAGGAGCCAGTCGGCGCGGCAGTTCTCCAGCATCGTCCTGGAGTTCCTGCAGAAGGGCCGGGCTGATGGTGAGGCGGTCGCAGCCGGCCAGCATCTCAATCTCCCCGGTGTTCCGGAAGCTGGCGCCCATGACCACGGTATCGAACCCGTTTGCCTTGTAGTAATTGTAGATCCGGCTTACCGACAATACCCCGGGATCCTCCGCGGCGGCGTAGCTGTCCCGACCACTGTTTGCCAGGTGCCAATCAAGGATGCGGCCCACGAAGGGTGAAATCAGGAAGGCACCCGCCTGGGCGCAGGCGGCGGCCTGGATAAACGAGAACAACAGGGTAAGGTTGCAACGGATGCCCTCTTTCTCAAGCTGTTCGGCCGCGCGAATGCCCTCCCAGGTGGAGGCTATCTTGATCAGTACGCGGCTGGTATCCACGCCCTGGCGATCGTACAGCTCCACCAGTCGGCGGGCGCGTTCCAGAGTGGCCGCGGTGTCAAAGGACAGGCGCGCATCCACCTCGGTGGATACCACGCCCGGGATCAGGCCCAGGATCTCTTTGCCGGCCAGTACCGCCAGGGTATCCGTTGCTACAGTCAGCTGCTCGGCGTCGGATCCGCCCTGCCGGCGAGCCTCGGCCACGGCTTTGTCCAGCATCGGGCGGTAGGCGTCGGACGCGGCGGCTTTCAGCAGCAGCGACGGATTCGTGGTGGCATCTTCCGGCCGCCACTTGGCAATGGCCTCGATATCGCCGGTGTCGGCCACGACTGTGGTCATGGCTTTCAGTTGTTCAAGCTTGCTGGTCATTCGTTCTGTCGTCCCGGTTGATCTGTTACTGGTACGCCCGACTCCCGGGCGCTGGCTATACGCCTACAATAACGGGCCGTCCTGACAGGAACAAGACAACAAAAGGTATGGCGGTGATTGACGCCGGTTACGCTTCGGCAATCTCGGCGTCGGATTCGCGCACTTTATCGAGCGCTGTTTCGATGACTTCGAGGCCTGCGCCGGATTTGTGGGCGTTTTCGCTGATGTAGCGTCGGAACTGGCGGCCTCCGGGCTGGCCATGGAACAGACCGAGCAAGTGCCGGGACATATGGGTAAGGTAAACGCCCCGCTCCAGTTCACTCTGGATAAACGGCAGCATGGCGCGTAACGCTTCGTGTCTGGTGCGCACCGGCGCGTCGGTGCCAAAGAACTCCGAGTCCACACCGGCCAGCAGCCACGGATTATGGTAAGCCTCACGTCCGAGCATCACACCGTCGGTGTGACGCAGATGCTCGTGGCACTCGTCAAAGGTCTTGATGCCGCCGTTAATGATGATCTCAAGCTCCGGATATTTCGCCTTGAGCCGGTACACCCAGTCGTATTTGAGCGGCGGAACTTCGCGATTTTCCTTCGGGCTCAAGCCCTCAAGAATGGCAATACGGGCATGTACGATAAAGGTCCTGCAACCGGCGGCGGCCACTTTCTCCACAAACTCGCAGAGGTCGTCCCAGGATTCCCGACCATCAATGCCAATGCGGTGCTTGACCGTCACCGGTAGGTCTGTGGCCTCGATCATCGCCTGTACCCCCTCCGCCACCTTGTCGGGATGGCCCATCAGACAGGCGCCAATCATGTTGTTCTGCACGCGATCGCTCGGGCAACCCACGTTCAGGTTAACCTCATCAAACCCGTAGTCCCGGGCCAGCTTTGCGCAATGGGCCAGCTCACCGGCATCGCTGCCACCGAGCTGGAGCGCGAGCGGGTACTCGGCTTCGTCGTGGCGAAGAAAGCGGGCCGTGTCGCCATGAATGAGGGCGCCGGTGGTGACCATCTCGGTGTACAGGAGCGTGTGTCGACTCAGCTGCCGGGCCAGATAGCGATAGTGGCTCGTGGTCCAGTCCATCATCGGGGCCACGCAGAAGCGGCGGGAAAGGCCGGGTTCGCTTGTTGTGGCGGTAGGTGATGCTATGACTGACATTTCGGTTACCTGATTGACTGAATTGCGGGTAAAGGCTGGTTCTTACGCTCCTGAAAGCGCCTAGTTTAACAGGGTTGGCCGGCTGATTTCCGTAGGGCTTTGGCGAAGCCCGGGTGCGGTGTTAGTCCACCACCACGGTTCCGTTTGTCAGGGTACGAGCCTTTCAAGCAGCTCGGCGGCCGAACCTTCGTGGCAGCCAGATGCGTTCTGCCCGCACCAGAGTGGTGAAAAATCTCCAGAGCCAGCCGCCTCGGCAGCCGTCCGGAGTGGTGCGATTGCCCCTGTGGCAAGAGGAAATGGGGGAGCCTCACGGCAGAGCGGGCCAAGCTCCCGGACCACCCGATTTACAATGCCCCGTGCGGGGCCTCCCGAGAACACATTGGTAATGGCAGTATGCCGGGCATTCTGGCTTTTCAGTGCTTCTCTGTGCACTGGCCTTGTGGTTGCCTCTCGACACAACAGAAAGGCGGTGCCCACCTGGGCGGCGACAGCGCCAAGATCCAGAGCGGCTTTCACGCCCCGGGCATCGGCAATGCCGCCGGCAGCAATCACCGGGATTTTCACCGCAGCGACGACCTGGCGCAGCAGGGCAAAGGTACCCATTTGGGTAGTCATGTCTGTGGTCAGGAAGATGCCCCTGTGGCCACCGGCCTCAAGGCCCTGGGCAATGATGGCGTCGACACCGTGTTGCTCTAGCCAGACGGCTTCTTCAACGGTGGTCGCCGTGGACAGAACTTTGGCGCCCGTTCTGCGTACCCGCTCCATCAGAGAGGGCTCTGGCAGGCCGAAGTGAAAACTTACAACCGCGGGGCAGAACTCTTCCACAATACCGGCCGATTCCTCATTGAAGGGCATTCGGCCGGGCCCGGATTCGATGGAATCCGGATTGATACCGAATTCCTGGTAGAAGGGTTCCAGTGCCCGGCGCCACTTTCGTTCGTCTGCTTCAACCTGAACAGGAGGCCTATGGGCGAAGAAGTTGACGTTAAATGGGCGCCCGGTGGCTGCTTTCAATGTTTCAAGTTCAGCGCGCAGGGCATCGGCGCCAAGCATGGCGCAAGGGAGAGAACCCAAGCCGCCTGCGTTCGAGACCGCCGCGGCCAGCCTGTGGTCCTGAACACCCGCCATGGGCGCCTGGATAACTGGTAGCTCTGTTCCGAAAAAATCACTCATGGCCTCGTCTCCTCATTGGCCCTGCTATTCCATCCTCACGGCAAAGATACCGTCGTAGCCGGTGCCGTTGGTCGGGTCGACCAGACCGGATAAGGAATGCCGGCAAGCCGGTTCATTATAAAGGCATGAACGAGAAGCAAACCAACGCCGGCCATCAGTATAGGCAGTTGGGCCGGGTCGGGCATCAACCCCAGGGACACAATCAGTGCCGTCGCGCCCGCAGGTGGGTGGGCCACTCGCAGCAACACCATCAGGCACCCCGTCAGCCCCAGCGAGAGCGACGCGGCACCCACGCGTGCCAGGTCGACACCCGTGACAAAGGCGGAAGGGTGGTGCTGCAGGCCAAACAGGTACAGGCTCAGTAGCCCCGCCAACGCCCCGATCAGGTGGCCGCACAGTGTGTTTCTTGGTGACGCCGGCTGGGCAAGAGGAACATAGAACAGGATAAAGGCCGTAGCGCCCAGGGATGGAAAGATAAAGGCTTCCTGGGTGACCAGGGCAACAAAGGAGACCAGCGCAATGCTCAAACCACCGTTGATCAGATTGAATACGGCCATCACCGTGGTTCGGCTGTAACGGTTTGCCAATCGCTCGAGATGTAAGGTCCGGACCAGTCCCCGGACCAGTTGCCAGCGCAGTTGCTCGTTCCGTAATCCCATAACCGGTTATGCCCTGATTTGGTGCAGTGAAAGGCGGGCGATCCTAATCAATGAGTAAAATCAAGGCAAACCGGTATTTTCGATAACCCTAAACGATTCAGGGCAGTCCGTCCTCGCCCGCGTGGCTGATCAGAACGCCGGGCGCGCCTTGCTCGAGCCGAGCCCGGATAGAATCCGGAACGGCCAGCTTGGACATGCTCGAAGGCCGGATCATCACATCGGTGATCGAGGAATCCGCGATGAACTGGCCGTCACTGTATCGGTAAAACTCCAGGTGCAGGGTGAACGAGGTGTTCCCGATCCGCCCGGTGCGCACCCGGGCTTCCAGAACATCATCAAACCGGGCCGGCGCTTTCCAGTTCACGGTAAAACTCACCACCTGAAAGTCCAGGTCCTGATCCAGCAGGCGCTGATAGTCCCCGAACAGTACCCGAATGTATTCGTTAACGGCGATGTCTACAAAGTCCCCGTAGCGGGCATTGAAGACCACGCCCTGGGCGTCGCACTCGCCGTAGCGCACGCGGAAGCGGAATCTGAAGGGTGTGCTCGGTTGCTGATTCATGTGGACACTCTTTACATCGCTGATTACATCGCTGAAAAACGGCGCTCTTCTGAGTGGTCGCTCGAAGCGCGTTGACTCTCCGACACGACGGGTCGGTCATCGCGGACAAAGGTTTTGGAGCTCGGTCCGACTATTATTCTGGGTAACTCCTGAACCCCAGGGCGAAAGTATGTCCCAAATTTATCCAACGACCAAAGAAGTGGCCCACATCTTCATCACCGGCGGCGCCAGTGGCATCGGCCTCCAGCTCGCCCGTGACTATGCGGGCTCTGGCTGTGCAGTTACCCTGTTTGATATCCAGCCCACCCAAGGTGCGGTCGCCGAGCTTTCAGCCATCCCCGAAGCGGGACCGGTGCGGGCGTTCGCCATGGACGTCTGTGACCCCGCACAGGTTCGCAAAGTCATCGCCGAGGCTGCGGCGGAGCAGGGGCCGGATCTGGTCATTCACTGTGCAGGCATCTGCATCGCAGCGCCCTTTGAGGAGATTAGTGATGAGGCCTACACGCGACTGATCAATATCAACCTGCTGGGTTCCCGGCACGTGGCCGCGGCAGTGTTGCCATATCTGCAGTCCGGCTCCCAACTGGCATTCGTGGCGTCCATCGCCGGGTTGCTGGGGTGTTACGGATATTCGGCATACTGCGCCGCCAAATACGGCGTAGTGGGTCTGGCCGAGGTTTTGCGTATCGAGTTGGCGCCCCGTGGCATTGCTGTGTCTCTGGTCTGTCCGCCGGAGGTCGAGACGCCGCTGGTGGTTGAAGAGCGCAAGAACCGTCCCAAACAGACTGAAACTCTGAAGTTGATGGCAGGTACACTGCCGGTGGAATATGCCGTTGAGCAGATTCGTCGTGGCATCGACCGGCGACGGTTTCTGATCATTCCAGGCAAGCGGGCACGGTTGCTCTGGTTCACCAATAAGCTGCTCCCGGGGAGCCTGACGCGCCGGCTGACGGATTTTCTGGTCAGCCGTTGATCCTATAGCAGCAGGGCAGGCCTGCGAGTAGACTGGCGCCTGTTTCCCCGGATTGGAGTAGTAGCGATGCCACTGATGGTCCAGGCCCTGTTGCCGGTGTTTGTCCTGATCATGTTGGGGCACTTGTTCCGGCGTCTGGATTTTCCGGGAGGCGATTTCTGGCCCCAGGCGGAGCGTTTTACCTATTATGTGCTCTTTCCGGCCATGCTGGTGTTCAAGCTGGGGCAGGCTCGATTGCCGGTGTCTGCCTACGGCGATATTGCTGTGCTGATAGTAGCCATGCTCTTGAGCATGACATTGGTATTGGTGCTGGCGCAGTGGATCTGGCGCTGGCAGGGGCCTGTGTTCTCGTCAGTTTATCAGGGGGCGATCCGGTTCAACTCCTACGTGGGGCTGGCGGCAGGCGGTATGCTTCTGGGCGATCAGGGGCTCTCTCTCACCGCCATTGCGGTGGCCATTATGGTGCCGCTGCTGAACCTGCTGTGCATACTCATGTTCTCGCTGGTGGCCTCAGACGGCCCGGTTCGGCTTGGGCCAGTGCTTCGGGCTATCATCACCAACCCGCTCATTGTGGGATCTGTGGTGGGGGTTATCTGGAGTTTCTTCGAGTTCGGTTTCCATCCGCTGCTCGCCGGCATTCTGGAACCCCTGAGCAACCTGGCATTGCCCATGGGGCTGATGACGGTTGGGGCCGGGCTGCAATTGAAGGCGCTTCGCGGTGCTTCCATGCCCTTTATCGTGTCCTCGGTGTTGAAGCTGGTGGCGTTCCCGCTGATGACGGCCGGGCTGGCCTGGATGTTGGGGCTCGACGGCCTGATGGTTCAGGTCGCGGTGCTTCTTTCGGCGCTGCCTACGGCCACCTCGGCGTATATCCTGGCGCGCCAGCTGGGAGGCGATGCCCCCCTGATGGCGGGCATCATCAGCGGCCAGACCTTACTGGCGATTGCCTCCATTCCCCTGATGTTGAGTATTCTCTGGTAGGCATTTGAGCACGGCGTCGACGATGCGTTGCTGGAACTGGTTGTAGCCGTCCGCTGACACCGCCACGTCCGTGGCCAGGGGGTCCCAGGTGCTGAAGGTGACATTCAGGCCCTGGGTGATCGAACGCCACCATTGGCGATTGAACTGGGGCTCGGTGAGCAGGCAGGGATGATTGGCCTTGCGCAGCTTGTCCTGCACCCCGGCGATATGGCGTGCGCCGGGAGAAAGCTCTGGATTGAGGGTGAGGACGCCGTCCAGCTGCAGATCGTAATGCCCGGCGAACCGGTTGAAGGCGTTGTGGTAGGCAAACAGGCTGATCTCGTGGGCGGGTGCCAACTGCCTGCGGATTGTTCCGTCCATTTCCCGCACGCTGTCCGTGAAACGCGCCAGGTTGCTGTCCAGCGCACGAGTGTCCACGCCTTCAAGCGCTGACAGGGTCTGGTGGATGGTCCGCGCCATCTCAATGGCCAGTTCCGGATCAAGCCAGATGTGCGGATCTTCGCCGTCCCCGTGGTTGTGGCCGTCGTCGTGTGCCGGCGCATCGTGGCCGTGATCGTCATCACCAGCGTGGTCCGCGTGCTCGCGGTGGGTGTTGTCGTGGTCGTCGTGCCCGTGTCCATCGTCCTCAGTAATCGTCTGGTCTGGGACCATGAGGGCCACAGCCCGGTGCCGGAACTCCTTTCCGGAAACCAGTCGACTCAGGAATGTTTCCATTTCCGGCCCCACCCAGAAGATCACCTCTGCTTCCTCGAGCGCCCGGCGTTCGGACGGCTTCATGCTGTAGGTGTGCGGGCTTGAGCCGGGTGGTACCAGGGTGGTGGACTGCATGTCGTCCGTGGCCACGGCGCGAACGATCAGTTCGACCGGTTTGATGGAGGCGACGATCTGAATGGCTGCCTGTGAGGCGTTGCTGAACGCCAGGGCGCCAAACGCCAGGCTGATGGCTTTTAGGGAAACGCGCATGGGCACTGAGTCCTGTGTCTGAAAAGTAATGTTATAATATAACAAATATGAGGGTCATGCGAAAGTGGGCGATGGCCGGTATAATGCGTGCCTTTTAACGGCCACTGATTTCAGGAAGGTTTCATGACTGTACGTACCCGAATTGCTCCGTCACCCACCGGTGATCCTCACGTTGGTACCGCCTACGTGGCCCTGTTTAATCTTTGTTTCGCCCGCCAGCACGGTGGCCAGTTTATTCTTCGGATTGAAGACACTGACCAGGCCCGGAGCACCGCCGAATCCGAACAGGATATTTTGAAGGCGTTGCGCTGGCTGGGCCTGAACTGGGACGAAGGTCCCGATGTCGGTGGCCCCCACGGTCCGTATCGCCAGTCTGAGCGCAAGCATTCCTATCGCCAGTATGCCGAAGACCTGGTAACGGCGGGCCATGCCTTCTATTGCTTCCGTACGCCTGAAGAGCTCGAGGCCATTCGCGAGGAACGCAAGGCCCAGGGACTCAACCCCGGTATAAAGGGCGACCTGGAGTTGCCGGAAGAGGAGGTGAAGCGTCGTCTGGATGCGGGCGAGGCCTACGTGATCCGGATGAAGGTGCCTGATGAAGGTGTCTGCGAAATCGACGACATGCTCCGCGGCACCATCGAGATCGACTGGGCTCAGGTGGATTGCCAGATCCTGCTCAAGTCTGACGGCATGCCCACCTATCACCTGGCCAACGTGGTTGACGATCACCTGATGGGCATCACTCACGTGCTGAGGGGTGAGGAGTGGATCAACTCCGCCCCCAAGCACAAGCTTCTGTACCAGTATTTTGGCTGGGACATGCCGGTGCTGTGCCACTTGCCGCTGCTGCGCAATCCCGACAAGAGCAAGCTGTCCAAGCGCAAGAACCCTACCAGCATCAACTTCTACGAGCGGATGGGTTTCCTGCCGGAGGCGGTCACCAACTATCTGGGCCGGATGGGTTGGTCCATGCCCGACGAACGGGAGAAATTCACCCTGGATGAAATGATCGAGAACTTCGACATTCAGCGTGTTTCCCTGGGCGGCCCGGTGTTTGATGTCGAGAAGCTTCGCTGGCTGAACGGCCAGTGGCTGCGTGACGAGCTGAGCGAAGAACAGTTCATCGAGCGCATGCGCCAGTGGTGGTTCAATGAAGATGCCCTCCGGGCCCTGGTGCCGCATATCAAGGGTCGGGCGGAAGTGTTCTCCGATGTGGCACCCATGGCCCAGTTCATGTTCTCCGGCATGCTCAACCTCAAGCCCGAGGATTTTGCCCACAACAAACTGGACGAAGCCCAGATCAAGCGGGTGTTGCAGTTCACTCTCTGGAGGCTGGAGGCTCAGCGCCACTGGAGCAAGGACACCATCTTTGCCGACATCAAGGCGCTGGCCAAGGCCATGGATCTGAAGATGGGGGATTTCATGTTCGCCATCTTCGTGGCGATTGCCGGAACACCCAACTCCTGGTCGGTGATGGACTCCATGGCCCTGCTGGGACCCGATATGACCCGCTCGCGACTGCGGCACGCGCTGGACGTGATGGGTGGGTTCTCCAAGAAGGAAACCAAGAAAGTGGAAAAGGAATACGCCGCACTGGGCGCGTAATAACCGGTTTGGCGAAGAAGTAATCGATCTGGACAGGGACGTTCAGAAAACTGAAAAAAAGTGTGTTCAAAAGGTTGACGCCCATAGGGCGGATCCTTAATATACGCAGCCGTTGAGGGGCCATAGCTCAGCTGGGAGAGCGCAACACTGGCAGTGTTGAGGTCAGCGGTTCGATCCCGCTTGGCTCCACCAATTTCTAGTCCCCTTCGTCTAGTGGCCTAGGACTCCGCCCTTTCACGGCGGCAACAGGGGTTCGAACCCCCTAGGGGACGCCAATACGGCTTGACGGTTTAGTCCACCGGTAAGCCATCAAAAAAACCGCCTTCGTGGCGGTTTTTTTGTGTCTGTCTGATTGATTCCGGGAAGGGAGAGGTGCGCCCTTCGTCAGCGGATGGCAATTGCCCCTTTGCCCACTCCCTCAAAAGCCTTCACACGGATACTGTCGGTCGGGAATTCCACCTTCAGCTTGTCCGCCATGTGAGCGGCAATGAGTTCCACGGTGGTGTCCGTATCCAGCATGTACACCCGCTCTTCCGGAAGAACGAGTGCAAATTCGCCCTGATTGGCTTCGTACTCGAAGGTGACATACCGAACACCGTCTTCGCCCACGTGACGACGCACCACGTCTTCTTCAGAACCGACGTAGATGTCCCGCCACAGGGTCGCCCAGCGGCGCTCCAGGTCGTAATCGCGATGGCCGTTTCGATCAATCCGGATCGGTGAGCGGTGGCCGTGGGCGATGCGCTGGCAATTGCCCAGATGCTTTTTGAGTCCGTGCACGTAGTGATAGTAGGCACCATCTATCTCCTCTTCGCGGAGATTGATTTCCACCGACGTCACGTTGGCGGGAAGTACGGCTTTGATTTCCCGCTCGAGCAATTCTGCAACCGCCGAAGGTACTACACGGTCCGCGGATAGCCAGACAATGGCCTCATCCGGGGAACGGTGAAGGATCTCGCTGCCGTCGGTGAGGGCCCAGGAAAAGGTGTCTGGCTTCTCCTCGTTCCAGGACAGCCCCTGATACCCGCGGGGAATCACCAGCCGGTGGTCAACCCGCTCATCAATGACCCGTTTGATGGTGCGTTTCACGTTACTGAAATCGAACACCATGCCCTGTTCGTCCAGCTCACCACCGAGCACCACATCCGCAATCCAGCTTTCACCCACCAGGCCCCGGGTCGGGTCAAGGTAGGCAAAATCGATAACGGTCAGGTTGTCTACAAACAGATGGTTCATCAAATTTCCGGCGGGTATGGTTGATTGATGGGCGGATTCTAGCAAAAATCACCGAATACAGCAGTCTGGCAAACGGCCAGAGCCTCATTTCTTTTGGACCATCGGAACTGTCATTCTGAACCTCGTCAGGCGCAGCCAAAATCACCAATTCCCGGCACTGGTTCTGGCGGCCGGCGCCGCGCGCCGGTTCGGGCGCCCGAAGGCGTTGTTGCCGCTGGGTTCCGATCGGGCATCCCAACAGCATGCCGGCAATCGCACCCTGCTCGATGCTGCGATTGCGCAGGGGCGGATGCTCAGTTCTGATGTCAGGGTGTTATGCGGTGCCTGGTACCCTCTGATCCGGTTTCGTGGCTATCGACAACCGTCGGCGTGGCTGCGGGTGCCGGAGTGGCATGAGGGGCTCTCGGCGTCGCTGCAGGCGGGTTTGCGCAGTGTCGGGCCGCAGGCCAGGGGCGTGTTTGTGCTGGTGGCAGACCAGCCGCTGCTGGATCTGAACGCGCTGGCAGCCTTGGGCGAGGCGGCCCGCTGTTTTCCGGATCAGCCCATCGCCGCGGATTATGGCGACCGGCCGGGCGTTCCTGCCTACTTGCCACGGTGGCTTTGGCCGTTGGTGATGGATCTTGAGGGGGACCGGGGTGCGGGTGGCCTGCTGGCGGAAGTGCAGGCGACCCGGGTCGTGATCCCGGGGGTTCACGAGGACGTGGATACCCCCGGGGATTGGTTGAGGGTCAAGGCACTACTCAGCCAAACAGGCCGGAAAGCCAGGCAATCCCGACGCTGAAAATGCCGAGGCTGACGGCCAGGCCGATCGTGTAAACCCGTGACGAGGCGGAGCGCTGCTGCGCCACGAACAGATCGATGGTGCGCTGGGCGATGTCTTCAGCGGTTTCCCTAGAGATCTCGTGTGCCTGTTGAATGGCTTCGGATTGCAGCGTTTGCCAGAACTCCGTGTCTATGGTCTGAACGCTGGTGATGTGGTCTTTGAGTTCAGCCATGTGTTCGCTGGTAAACCCGGAGTTCTTCTTCAGTTCCTTTCTCAGGGTGGCCAGTTCGCTGCCGAGGTTGAGATTGACCTCGGCGGCGACATCATCCCTGAGATTGCGAGTGCGTTCTTCCACGGTCTGTGTCAGTGCCTGCAGGCGTTCCTCGATGGCAGACTCCTGTTTGCTTCGGGTTTCGTCGAGGGCGCGCTTGAGGTGGTCAAACTGTTCGTCGAACAGGGAGCTGAGTAGCTCGTGCAGACGGTTGTTGATGTGGGTTTTTACTGCCGAACGGGCAATCTGCTCGATCAGTTCACTGGTCAGGGGCACCACGCTGGACTGGGTAGTCTCACGCCCAAGAGCATCGGAGGGTTTGGGGGAAAGTTCCACCGAGGCGTCCCCAGGAACGTTCAGCCAGTCATCCTGCTCGGCCGGTTGCGGGCTCTGGGCCGGTGGTTCAGGCAGGTTGCCACTGGTTACGTCGCTGGCAAGCTGGTCCAGCACTTCCATAAGCCCTTGGGTTTGCGGCGGTTTGGTAAGAATATTGTACACCCCGAAATTTTTTGCCTCTTCCATAAAGGTCGAGGACTTCTTGGAGGTGCACATGATGATCGGTATGCCGGCGGTTTCCGGGTTGCCCTTGATCGCCTTGGTGGCCTCCACGCCGTTCATTCCGGGCATCAGGTGATCCATGAAAATAACGTCCGGGCGGCCATGACTGTTCAGGAAGTCCAGTGCCTCTTCCGCCGAACCCGCCATGTTGACTTCCATGTCACGACTCTCCAGCAGTTTGCTCAGTGCAAAGCGTGCCACTTTGGAGTCATCGACCAGCAGAGCGTTTTTGATCGCCATGTCACTACCTCAATCGTTTACTGCAAACGCGTGTGTCATCGGGCTGTGAATGTCTACCAGCCTTCCAGTGTCGGGCACTCGGTGGCCCGGTAGCTCTTGTCCCGATAACAGACGCCGGGCTCGGTGGTGCGGGCAGTGAAAATCTCCCCTGCCGCGGTGGTCAGGCGCACCTGGCCGTAGGGCTCTCCGTGTCGGAATGTGGCTTCGATGGAACTGCCATTTGGGTTCTTGATCAACCCCTTGCCGTGGAACTTGCCCTCAATGTACTGACCCTCGTACTTCTTGCCGTTGGCGAAGACTTCGGAGCCGGAGCCATGGAACGCCCCGTTGGAAAATTCGCCCTCGTAATGGCGGCCGTCAGGGTAGGTAAGGGTGCCGTTGCCATGGAATTCGTCGTTGCGAAAGCCACCGACATACAACATGCCGTCGGCGGTGGTCAGGGAGCCGTGGCCGTTGAGCTGGCCGCTCTGCCAGTGGCCCGTGAGTATGTCGCCGTTGGCGAGGGTTAGAGTTCCCTTGCCATTGAATTGATTGTCCTGGAAGTCTCCGGAATAGCGGGCGCCGTCGGCACTGCGCCAGACGCCCTCGCCATGACGCTTGCCGCCGGACCACTCGCCCTCGTAGCGGCTGCCGTCCGGGTACCAGGCGGTGCCGTCGCCATCGAACTCGCCGTCGACAAAATGGCCCTCGTAACGCAGGCCGTCGGAATTCTCGTAAGTGCCGTCCCCGGTCTTCACGCCGCCGATCCAGGTGCCGTCCCGGAAGTTAACCGTGGTGTAGGCTTCCAGCTCACCAACCAGCGTCATTTCGCGGCCGGCTTCCAGGGTGACCTTGCGGGACCAGGACCGGTAGCCATCCTTGGAAATGGTGACGTCGTAGTCGCCGGGCTCCAACTCCAGATCCAGGCGGGTAGCGCCATAGGTCTTGCCATTGATGGTGACCTGGTCGCCCACCACGTTGGATCGAAGCACCAACGTGCCCGTGGTTGGGGGTGCCGGCGTTGGTTTGTTCCGGGCCTGTGGAGCAGGAGCGGCATCCATGCGGGCGGTCATGGCGCTGTGCGGCTCGGCGACCGCAAGCATCTGCGGATCTTCCGACATCGGGGCAATGGTAAACGGTGCGTTGGCAGGGCTCTCGTCAATGTCTGTAGAGGCAGTTTCGTCACGGGCGCCAGGATCTGCCCTGGAAATCACGCTGGCCGTGGCCGGGGCATCCCTCTGGGGTTTCGTGCTCGTTACCGGAGCAGGATTGGTTGCTTCGGACGGTACCTCTGTGGCGGTGGCAACGGCTTGCGCAACAGGTGGCGAATCAAGGGTTTCCGTTAGCCGAAACTCATCACGTACCGACGCAAACCCGGCCGTAACCAGCAGCATGAGCGCGAGGGCGTTGATGAACAGAAGCGGTCTGAAATCGACCATGGAGAAACCCCTTGATCCTGCATTCTGGAATTCTGTCTACCGCTTCATCTTAACCAGTGATTGCAACCTTATGTAACAGAAAGTGTCCGGAGTTAACGAGAATGCAGGCCAAATCACACTTTGTCCGGAAGCTGGTCATGGTTGAGCTGCTCCCATGATCTCATGTACACGTCGGCTTCGTATTGATAGGGCGATCGGAACGGGGTGAGGACAAAATCAAACACCAGGAAGAAAAAGCCGATGGACGCCCATGCGATCACCAGCGTACTGATGGTGGTGGCCTGAACTTCCGGATTGGAGTTGACGAACTCCTGCAGCAGTGGAATGAGATCTGAAGCCATCACCACCGGGTTGAAACTGGCCAGAACGAAGGGCACCCAGAAGGCGATGAAGACTGGGAAAAACCCGAACGACCACAGCAGACGGCGCAGCAGGTAAACGGCAACTTCGCGCCAGAACCGCTGTCGTATTTCCGGCACCTTGCGGATGCGTTCGAGGTAGCGGCGGCGCTCTGCCCAGTAGGCGGCAACTTCCGGGGCATCAATGGCCCTCGATTCGGGTGCGGGTGTGGTCATGGGTGGGCAGGGTACCTTCTGGCTACTCGACGGGTGCATGATAATCGATACTACGTGTTACCCTACAATTCTCCAATTGTTTAAAGACAGGATAGATTGAATGGCTGCAGTGATCGACAACGCAATTCATCCGGCCTTTGAGAAGCTTCGCAGTCACCGGATCGACACCCTCAACCTTGAGGTCGAGGAGTATCGCCACAAGAAAACCGGGGCCCGGCACCTGCACCTGGCGGCCGACAACGATGAGAATGTGTTCTTCGTTGCGCTTCGGACCTTCCCGATGGATTCCACTGGCGTTGCCCACATCCTGGAGCACACGGCGCTGTGTGGCAGTGAGCGTTACCCCGTGCGGGATCCGTTCTTCATGATGATCCGCCGGTCGCTGAACACGTTCATGAACGCCTTCACCAGCAGCGACTGGACTGCCTATCCCTTTGCCAGCATGAACCGGAAGGATTTCGACAACCTGTTGTCGGTGTACCTTGATTCGGTGTTCTTCTCGAAGCTGGATCCGCTGGACTTTGCCCAGGAGGGGCATCGCCTGGAGTTCGACAAGCCGGAGGATCCGTCCACGGATCTGGTCTACCGGGGCGTTGTCTATAACGAAATGAAGGGCGCCATGAGCTCGGCCACCTCTCAGCTCTGGCAGAACCTGAGCAGCCACCTGTTCCCGACAACCACGTATCACTACAACAGCGGTGGCGAGCCCGATCACATTGTGGATCTCAGCTATGAGGATCTGGTCAGTTTCTACCGCCATCACTATCACCCGAGCAATGCGATTTTTGCCACCTACGGCAACATCCCGGCCCGGGAGCACCACGAGAAGTTCGAGGAGTTGGCGCTCAAGCGTTTTGACCGTCTTGATATCGAGCTCCCGGTGCGGGACGAGAAGCGCCTGTTCGCGCCGGTGCGCGTCGAGCAGGGTTATGCGGTGAACGAAGGCGAGGGCACCGAGAACAAGACCCACATAGTGGTGGGCTGGCTGCTCGGACACAGCTTTGATCTCCAGGAAAATCTGGAAGGCCAGCTGCTCTCTGCGGTGCTTCTGGAAAACAGTGCATCGCCTCTGATGCGTGCCCTGGAAACCACCGATCTGGGCCATGCGCCATCGCCCATGTGCGGCCTTGAGGATTCCAACCGGGAAATGACCTTCGTCTGCGGCATCGAAGGCAGCGAGCCGGAAAAGCAGAAAGATCTGGAAGCCCTGATTGAATCCACGCTGCTGAATGTGGTGGAGGAGGGCGTCAGCGAAGAACGGCTGGAGGCGATCCTGCACCAGTTGGAATTGCACCAGCGCGAAATTGCCGGCGACAGCTTCCCCTATGGCCTGCAACTGATCATGAGCGCCATCGCGCCGATGGTGCATGGCGGCGATCCTGTGGAGCTGCTGGACCTGGAGCCCGTTCTGGCGAATCTGCGCGAGAAAATTCGTGACCCGCAGTACGTGCCGGACCTGATCCGTCGCAAACTGCTCGAAAACCCGCACCGGGTCACGCTGACCCTGCGTCCGGACGAAAAACTGGAGCACCGCCGGCAGGCGGCGATTCGGGAAGCCCTGGCCCGTCGCAAGGCCGAGCTGACCGAAGACGAAGTCCGGATGATTGTTGAGCGCGCTCGTGCCCTGGAAGAACGCCAGATGCGCAAGGACGACGACTCCATTCTGCCGAAGGTGGACCTGTCGGACGTCCCGCTACAGATGCCCGAACCCGAGGGCCGTTACGACGGCGACATTGCCGCCACGGTCTACGCTCGGGGCACCAACGGCCTGGTCTACGAGCAGGTGGTGGTGCCCATGCCGGCGCTCACCGAGGAAGAGCTGCTGCTGGTGCCGTACTACACGACGCTGATCTCCGAGGTGGGCTGTGGGGAGCTGGATTACCTGCAGATGCAGGACCGGATTTCCGCGGAATCCGGCGGTATCGGTGCGTCGTTCAGTGCCAAGGGCCGCATAGACGATGTTCAGGACCTCTCCGGGTACATCATATTCAACGGCAAGGCCTTGGCCCGGAACCGCAGCGCCCTGACCAGGCTACTTCGGGATGTCTGCTCCGGCGCCCGCTTTGACGAGCATGAGCGGATTCGCGAGATCATTGCCCAGATTCGCGCCCGTCGCGAACAGGCGGTGACCGGCAGTGGTCATGCTCTGGCCATGGGCGCGGCGTCACAGGGCATGAGCCCGGGCGCCTGGCTGTCCTTCCGTCTGGGCGGGCTGGCCGGTATCAAGGGCACCAAGGAGCTGGATCGGGCGCTAAAGGATGCCGGTGAGCTGGCGGCTCTATGCGACAAGCTGGCGGCGCTGCATGACAAGATCCGCCATCAGGCCCGCGAGTTCCTGGTGATTGGTGAAGAGGAGCAGCTGCCGGCCATGGTGGACGACCTCAAGTCCGCCTGGGGTGACGTGCCTGGTGTTTCTGCGTCTGCCTGGAAGATGGATCCGGTCAACTACACCACCCGTCAGGCATGGCTTACCTCAACGCAGGTGAACTTCTGCGCCAAGGCTTACAATACCGTGCCCGTGGATCACCCCGACGCCGCGGCGCTGACTGTGCTGGGTGGTTTCCTTCGTAACGGTTACCTGCACAGAGCCATCCGCGAGAAGGGCGGTGCCTATGGCGGCGGCGCCGGCCAGGACAGTGTGAACGGTACCTTCCGGTTCTTCTCCTACCGGGATCCGAGGCTGGAGGACACGCTGGCGGATTTTGACAAGGCCCTGGAGTGGTTGCAGTCCAATGAGCACGATTATCAGGAGCTGGAAGAATCCATCCTGGGTGTCATTGGTCAGTTGGACCGGCCTCGCTCACCGGCTGGCGCTGCCCGGCACGCTTTCCACAACAAGCTGTTCGGTCGCACGCCGGAGCAACGCGCCCGCTTCCGCGAGCGGGTGTTGTCGGTGACGCTTGACGACCTCAAACGTGTGGCCAGCACCTGGCTGGTGCCGGAAAAAGCCAGCACGGCTGTGGTCACCAGTCCGGAGAACCGGGCCAGGGCGGAAGCGCTTGGCCTGGACATTGAAGAGCTGTAGCAGGCTCAGGGCCGGCTGATTTCGTCAGCCGGCCCTGTTTCACATTACCTCGTTCCGTTCAACGATTGCGCTTCAGTCCTGTGGTCACCATGATCCGCGTGGAAATCTCCTCAATGGAGTAGGCGGTAGTGTTCAGGTAGGGAATCCGCTCACGCCTGTACATCAGTTCGATCTCCTCAATCTCATGCATGCACTGCTGGATGGAAGAATACCGTGAGTTGGGTCGGCGTTCGTTGCGGATGGTGGCCAGACGTTCGGGGTCGATGGTGAGGCCGAAAATCTTCTCTTTATGCGGCTTCAGCGCCGTCGGCATCTGCTGGTCCGCCAGATCTTCCTCGGTAATCGGGTAGTTCGCCGCCTTGATGCCGTATTGCAGGGCAAGATACAGGCAGGTGGGTGTCTTTCCGCTACGGGAAGCACCCACCAGTATCAGGTCGGCCTCATCGTAATGCCGCGTGCGGGCGCCGTCGTCGTTGTCCAGCGCGAAATTCACCGCGTTGATGCGCCGCTCGTAGCTGCCTTCGTTGTTGATCGCGTGGGACTTGCCGACGGAATAGGACGACGAGGATTGCAGCTCCTGTTCCAGCGGATTGAGAAAGGTCCCGAAAATATCCACCATAAAGCCGTCAGCCGTGGCAATGATGTCCCGGATGTCGCTGTTTACGATGGTGTCGAAGACCAGCGGCCTTGCGCCGTCCACCTCGGCGGCCTTGGTAATCCGCTTGACCATCTCCCGGGCTTTGTCCTCGTCGTCAATATAGGGAACGGTGATCCGCTCGAACTCGATCTTTTCAAATTGGGCCAGAAGGCTGTGCCCGAGGGCCTCGGCAGTGAGGCCTGTGCCGTCAGAAATGAAGAAAGCGGTGCGTTTCATGCTGTGAAGTCCAGTTCCTTTGTGCCCTAGGTAATTTCCGCAGGTTACAGTATCATACACGCCAAGTTCGAGACTCCGCAGTGGATATTGCCTGCTTTGCCGCTCTATATCGCTGGCCCGGTTTGCTCTTCGCTACACAGATTCAAGGGAGACGTGCTTTGGAAGATTACATTATTTGGTTTGATCACCTGGGAATGTCCGATGTTGATCGGGTGGGCGGCAAGAACGCCTCTCTCGGCGAAATGATCAGTAATCTCGCCAACGCAGGTGTTACCGTTCCGGGTGGTTTTGCCACCACGGCACACGCCTATCGTGAATTCCTCGCCACCGATGGACTCAAGGAGCGCATCGACAACGCGCTGGACGTTCTGGACATCAACGACGTTAACGAGTTGGCCCGGGTCGGCGCGCAGGTCCGGCAGTGGATTGTTGATACCCCGTTCCCTGACGTCCTCGAGAACGCCCTGAAAGAAGCCTTTGCCAAGCTCCAGGACGGTAACGAGCACATGGCCGTTGCCGTGCGATCCTCGGCTACCGCCGAGGACCTGCCGGACGCTTCCTTTGCTGGCCAGCAGGAAACTTTCCTGAACGTTGTTGGCCTTGAGCAGGTGCGTACGTCGGTCAAGGAGGTGTTTGCCTCCCTGTTCAACGACCGTGCCATTTCCTACCGGGTGCACCACGGCTTCGATCACAAGATGGTGGCGCTGTCGGCCGGTATCCAGAAGATGGTACGCAGTGAAACCGCCGCCAGCGGCGTAATGTTCACCCTGGACACCGAGTCCGGCTTCCGCGACGTGGTCTTTGTCACCGCCTCCTACGGCCTCGGTGAGACGGTGGTGCAGGGTGCGGTGAACCCCGATGAATTCTACGTGCACAAGCCGACGCTTGAAGCCGGGCGCCCGGCGGTGCTGCGCCGCAACCTGGGCAGCAAGGCCATCAAGATGGTTTACCACACCAGCCCGGGCGAGGGTGAGTTTGTGGAAACCGTGAAGGTTGAGCAGGACGACCGCAACCGCTTCTGCATCACCGATGCCGAGGTGGAAGACCTGGCCCGTCAGGCCATGATCATCGAGAAGCATTACCAGCGCCCGATGGACATCGAGTGGGCCAAAGACGGCGATGACGGCAAGATCTACATCGTTCAGGCCCGGCCCGAAACGGTGAAGAGCCGGGCAGCGGCCAACGTCATGGAGCGCTATCTGCTCAAGGAAACCGGCAAGGTGCTGGTGGAAGGCCGCAGTATCGGCCACAAGATTGGCAGTGGCCCGGTGAAGATCATCACCAGTATCAAGGAAATGGACCGGGTGCAGGCGGGCGACGTGCTGGTAACCGACATGACCGACCCGGACTGGGAACCGGTCATGAAGCGGGCGTCTGCCATCGTGACCGATCGCGGCGGCCGTACCTGCCACGCGGCGATCATTGCCCGTGAACTGGGTATTCCGGCGGTGGTTGGCTGTGGCGATGCCACCGAGCTACTGAAGGACGGCCAGGAAGTGACGGTATCCTGTGCCGAGGGTGACACCGGCATGATCTACGAAGGCGCCCTGGATTTCGAACTGCGCGAGAACACCGTGGACTCCATGCCCAACATCCCGTTCAAGATCATGATGAACGTGGGCAACCCGGACCGCGCCTTTGATTTCCAGGCCCTGCCGAACGAAGGGGTTGGCCTGGCCCGCCTGGAGTTCATTATCAACCGGATGATTGGCGTGCACCCCAAAGCGCTGTTGAACTTCGACGGCCTGCCGCGGGACATCAAGCAAACCGTCGAGAAGCGGATCTCCGGCTACAGTTCACCGGTAGATTTCTATGTCGACAAGCTGGTGGAGGGTATCTCCACCCTGGCTGCCGCTTTCGCACCCAAGAAGGTGATCGTGCGGCTGTCGGACTTTAAATCCAACGAGTACGCCAACCTGATTGGCGGCACCCTGTACGAACCGGACGAGGAAAACCCGATGCTCGGTTTCCGTGGTGCGTCCCGGTATATTTCCGAGACCTTCCGGGACTGCTTTGAGCTGGAGTGCCGTGCCTTGCAGAAGGTCCGCAACGAGATGGGCCTGACCAATGTCGAGGTTATGGTGCCGTTCGTGCGTACAGTAGGTGAGGCAGAGCAGGTGGTGAACCTGCTGGCGGAGAACGGCCTGAAGCGTGGCGACAATGGACTGCGCGTGATCATGATGTGCGAACTGCCGGCGAACGCCCTGCTGGCGGACGAGTTCCTCGAACACTTCGACGGCTTCTCCATCGGCTCCAACGATCTGACTCAGCTGACTCTGGGCCTGGATAGGGATTCCGGCATCATCGCGCACCTGTTTGACGAGCGTAATGAGGCCGTCAAGGTGCTGTTGTCCAACGCTATTCAGGCCTGCAAGAAAGCCGGCAAGTACATCGGCATCTGTGGCCAGGGTCCATCCGATCATCCGGATCTGGCGAAATGGCTGATGGAGCAGGGTATTGATACCGTCTCCCTGAACCCGGATTCGGTGCTGGATACCTGGTTCTTCCTGGCCGACGAAAAGATCGACTGAGTTCATTTGCAGGAAAAGGAGAGCAGCAACGTGACCAAGATTATTACCCCGGATCTGTGTGACGAATATCCGGAAGTGCAGGTGGTTGAGCCGGGCTTCAATAACTATGGTGGCAACAAGGCGTTTGGCGGCGAAATCGTGACCGTAAAATGCTTTGAAGACAACTCCGTGGTAAAGGAGCAGGTTGGTCAGCCCGGCAACGGCCGTGTGATGGTCGTGGACGGTGGCGCCTCAAAGCGCCACGCGCTGCTCGGTGACATGCTGGCCGAGAAAGCCGCTAACAATGGTTGGGCCGGCCTGATCATTTACGGTTGTGTACGCGACGTCGACGAGATCGGCAATACCGCTTTGGGCGTCCAGGCGCTGGGTACGCACCCGAGGAAGAGCGAGAAGCGTGGGCTGGGCGACCTGAACGTGCCAGTCACTTTCCACGGTGTGACGTTTCATCCGGGCCACTACGTTTACGCCGACAACAACGGCATCATCGTTTCCGAGAAGCCGCTGGTCTGAGCGATTTCCGCAATCCGGAAACAGAAGCGGCGGCCACTGGCCGCCGCTTTTCGTTTCAGCGAGTGACTTCGCTGATGTTCGTGCCAAGCAGGAATCCGTCTCCCTCGGGCTCACAGCGGATCACCTCACAGACGGTTTCCAGGGGAGGAAACTGGTCACTGCTGGGATGGAGAACGGTCCTGAGTTCCTCACCAGGCGCAATTTCACGGTCCACATACAATTGCATGCCGGTGGCGCTCAGGTCTCGGCACACGCCCCTGAACTGATTGCCCTGACTGTCAGTGATCTCGATCTCAGAGTTCACCTGCATGCGGTGAAAATCACGTTTTTCCGAATAGTCCTTCATGGCATCAGGCCCAGTTGTCGGTCTTTCTTGTTGGTTTGAGCATCGGGATAATCAGCGCTAACAGCACGCCGCCCAGCACCAGGCCAGCTCCCAGCAGCATGAAATCATACTCTTTACTGGCTTCAAGCCGTTCGTTCTCGGCCGTCAGCACTTCGAGGTCGTTACGGATTCGCTGATTTTCCTCCCGAAGCTCCCGGTTACGGCGCTCCAGGTTGATGGAGTCCGCCGCGATGCTCTTGATCCGCTGGAGCTCTTCCTGAAGCTCCTGGGACTTGTTGGAGAGCGAATTCTCGGCGCTCTCGAGGGCATTACGCTCGTTGACCACCTCGCTCAACTGTTCTTTGACCCGGGCAAGTTCTGCGCGGGTATCCTCGAGCTGGCGATTAGCGGTCCTCAGCTGATCGGCGGCGATGGGCGTCTCGCTCAGATATTGGCTGGACACCCAGCCTTCCGTGCCTTTCGGCGTGCGCACGAGTGTATAGCCGGAATCGGAGGTTTCCAGCACCTCCAGAGGGGTACCGCTTGGCACGGCGTTTTCGATAATGCGGAACTGGGAACCGGCACCCGACCTGACAGGGAGATACAACTGGTCGTCGACCCAGACGGTCTTGGCCTGGGCCACGGCGACGGACGATACGGTTAGCAGAGCAATGATGGCAAGGCGAAAAAGCGTCACTGGTTACGTTCCCTGAAATCTGCAATTGAAATCGGAGCCTGATTAAAGGCGCAATTCTGTCACAGATGTCGCCCTGTGCAAGCGGGCCACCATTACAATCCGCTCATGCGGGCGCCGGTAATCACGGCAGCACGGCCTTGAACGGTTTCACGGTGACTTTCTCGTAAACGCCGGCTTCCACATAGGGGTCCGCATCGGCCCAGGCCCGGGCGTCTTCGAGCGAGTCGAATTCAGCAATCACGAGACTACCTGTGAAACCTGCATCACCTGGCTCAGGCGTGTCCAGGGCGGGGTGCGGGCCGGCAACCAGCAGGCGCCCCTCTGCTTTCAACGATTGCAGGCGTTCGATGTGAGCGGGTCGGGCAGGCTGTCGCAGTGGCAGGCTGTTCTCGACATCTTCACTGATAATCGCGTAGTACATTCAGCTCTCCGAAAAGACATTCTGTAAAAGCTACAAGGAATCGATCAGCGGTCGTGCGGTAAAGAGATGGCTGGTAGACTGCAAGGACAGGCTACATTATCGATACGCCACTGATTCAGGATGTTACGTGACTATACCGCAAGACCGGGTTTTGTGCATTGATCTGCATTGCCACAGCACCGCATCGGATGGTGCGTTGTCGCCGGCCGCGCTGGTGGCCCGAGCGGCGGAACAAGGTGTTACTCACCTGGCGCTGACCGATCACGATACCATCACCGGACTGTCCGAAGCGGCTTCCGCCGCCAGGAAACATGATATCCAGCTGATTCCGGGGACGGAGCTATCCTGCCTCTGGAAGAGCCGCACTATTCACGTCGTCGGGCTCGACTTTGACCCGGCCGACCCCGGGCTACTGGCGGCGCTGGAGCAGCAGAACGACAACCGCTGGTCACGGGCACGGATGATCGCCTGTCGGCTGGAAAAGCTGGCGGTGCCGGACCTTTTGGACCGTGCGACCGTAAAGGCCGGCGGCGACGTTCCGGGAAGACCCCACTTTGCAGAGGTTCTGATAGAGCAGGGCGTGGTGCGTAACGCGGCTCAGGCGTTCAAACGCTATCTGGGCACAGGCAAGGCGGGGGATGTAAAAGCCTATTGGCCGGAATTGTCGGAAGTTGTTAACTGGATCAACGCTGCGGGTGGGATTGCGGTACTTGCTCATCCGCGCAAATACCAGCTGACGGCCACAAAGCTGCGGGAACTTACGGCCGATTTTCGCAGGGCAGGGGGACGAGCACTGGAGGTGTCCACCTCCGGCCAGTCAAGCGGAGACCTCGGTTTCCTTGCAGAGTTATGCCGGAAAGAAAAACTGATGGCATCCCAGGGAAGCGATTTTCACTTTCCCGGAGCGCCTTGGTGCGAATTGGGGCGTATCATGAAAATGCCAGACGGGCTTGCACCGGTCTGGCAGAGTTTCAGGCATCCTGTTCTGGAAGCGGCGTCGGCTTAATCCGGCGCGTGGAAGAGCAGGTAAAGGTCGGTCAGCGCGTCCGGGATGGCGTCGGCCATCTGCCGGGACAGCTTCTCGCTGTTACGAACCTTCTGGAAGTCCTCGTCGTCAAATAACCCGGACAGCGTCAGCATGGGCACCATCAGATCCGCGGTCTCCTCCTCGCTCGCGGCCTGAAGCCACTCTTCCTCATGCGCAAGGAAGGTGTCTACAAAGCCCGCGCACCAGTTTTCCAGTGCATTCATCGGGTCACCGTCCTCCGGCTCCGGGAGTTCGAGCGCCTGGCCCATGTCCAGGGCATGAGCCATGTCACGTGCTAATTGCTCGGCGCAGCGCTGGAACACCGGCGGTATGCCGGCGTCGGGGACATCGTCTGTCCCCGTTGCCAACCGGAAGATCTCTTCAGCATCCAGTCCGGTGGGGCCGACCACGCTGGCGCAGACAACCCCGTGGAAGCCGAAGAAGTCCAGGGCGTCATCGCCCCACGGTTCGGCGAAAAGAATGTCTTCCAGCGCTTCAATGTCGGCGTTCGATAACATAGGTCAGTTGCTCCCGGCCTTTTTGGCTTCTTCCGCCGCTCTCTGGCGTTTGCGCACTTCACGCGGGTCATTGTAGGCCCGTCCCGGAGTGACGGGTACGTCCGCAGCCGGTGCTTCGGAAGCCGTGGGCTCTGCTGTCTTCGCCGGCTCGGCTTTGGTCTCGGCGGCTTTTTCAGGTTCAGGCGCCTTGCTGGGTTTCGCCGGCTCAGCCTGGTTTGCTTTGGGTGCCTCGTCCGCCGGCCTGGCAGGACTCTCCGCCTTGGCAGGCTGCTGCTCGGCAGCAGGTGCAGGTTTCGAGGAAGGCTTTGCATTCTCAGCGCCGGTTTTGGCCGGAGCGGCTTCTTTGCCTGACGACGGCTGTTGCTCGGCTGACGGCTCTTTACCCGCTGAAGGCCCTTTATCCGCCGAAGGCTCTTGCCCGACGGCAGGCTTTTGGTCTGCCGAAGGTTTTTTCTCTTCTGACGGCTTACGATCGCTCGCCGGCTTCTGCTCGGCCAATGGCTGGGTCTGCGCTGAGGGCTCTTTATCGGCCGAAGGCGCTTTACCTGCTGAGGGCTCTTTACCAGCTGAGGGCTCTTCACCAGCTGAGGGCTCTTTACCAGCAGAAGATTCCTTACCAGTTGAAGGTTCTGCCTGAGCTGACGGCTCTTTGTCTTTTGCCGGTGCTTTTTCGGCCGACTGGCCCTCGGCTTCGGCTACCTTCTCGTCGGTCTTGGGCGTTGACGTCTCGGTGGCTTCCTGGCGCTTGGGCTCCGGCTTTTCGGTTTTTTCAGTCTTGGGCTCGGGCTTGTTGCCGGAGGTGGCACTCTCTTTCTGAGGCTGTTCCACCTTGCCTTCGACCTTTTCCGGCGCCTTCTGGGCGGCCACCTGCTGTGACGGCTCGTTCCTCAGCTCCTGTTTGTTATCGTCCCGGCCATTCTCGGGCTGGGTGTCCTTCTGGTGCTTCTCGCTGCGGGCCGCCTTGCGGTCTGCCGGAGTGGACGCCGGAGCTTCAGAGGGGGAGCCATCGCGGTTACGCTGACGACGGGGCTTGCGACGCTTGTCGTCGGGGCCGGACTTGTCGGCGGCGCCGGATTTCGCAGCGCTGTCCTGCTGCGCCTGGTCCTTTTGCTCGCGGTTGTCTTTCTGGTCCCTGGACGGCTTGTTGCGACCACGGCCCTGGTTGTCGCGACGATTGTCACGACGGTTGTCAGAACCTTTGTTGTCGCCGCCTTTACCGTCATTACGGTTGTCCGAGCCCTTGTTATCAGAGCTCTTGTTATCAGATCCCTGGCGATTCTGGTTGCCGCGATTCTGGTCGTCGTTGCGACCACGCCCGCGGTTGCGGTTGTCGTCGCCGCGGCCCTGCTGGCCACCCTGGCGCCGGTCGTTACCACTGCGGTTGCCGCCGGAGCGCTGGTCTTCGCCACGGGCAACCCGGGACTTGCGACGGTCCTGGCGACCCTGGTTACGGCGGTCGTCGCGCTGGTTGCGGCCCTGGTCCTGCTGCTCGCCCTGGGTCTGCTCTTCGCCGTTGAAGAAACCGGCAATCTTGCGCCCCAGCCGGCGGAACAGGCCTTCTTCCGGCTCTGTTGTTTCCTCGGCCTTGGTGGCGGCCGGTACCGGAGCTGGTGCGCTCGGACGAATGGCCTTGACGGCCGCCTGTTCGCGAACCGGTTTTTCCGCCGGCGGTGCCTCGAAGATTTCCTCTTCGCGCTCGCTGTATTCCTGGGCCACCTGGTGGCTGGCGATGTGCTCGGGCGTGGTTTCGTCCTGGCGCATCCGGATGATTTCGAAATGCGGTGTTTCCATGTGTGGAACCGGAACCACCACAATGTTTACTTCCTGGCGGGCCTCGATGTCAGCCAGCTGCTTGCGCTTTTCGTTGAGCAGGAAGGTGGCCACGGACACAGGCACCACCGCCCGGACTTCGCCGGTCTTGTCTTTCGAGGATTCCTCGTAGATCAGGCGCATGATGCTCAGCGCCAGGGATTCAATACCACGGATGGTGCCCTGGCCTTCACAACGGGGGCACACCTCGCTGCGTGTTTCACCCAGCGAGGGGCGCAGGCGCTGGCGGGACATCTCCAGCAGGCCAAACCGGGAAATCTTGCCAACCTGAACTCGGGCCCGGTCGATTTCCAGGGCCTCGCGCATCTTCTGTTCAACTTCGCGCTGGTGCTTGGCCGGCGTCATGTCGATGAAGTCGATGACGATCAGGCCACCCATATCCCGCAGACGCAGTTGGCGGGCAATCTCCTCAGCCGCCTCCAGGTTGGTCTGCAGCGCCGTCTCCTCGATGTCCTGGCCCTTGGTGGCCCGGGAGGAGTTGATATCGATTGAAACCAGGGCTTCGGTGGGGTCGATCACGATGGAGCCGCCGGACGGCAACTTCACTTCGCGCTGGAAGGCGGTTTCGATCTGGCCTTCAATCTGGTAGCGGCTGAACAGCGGGATTTCGTCCTTGTACAGCTTGATCTTGTTTTCGAAGGTCGGCATGACTGCGCGCACAAAGGTCAGGACGTCCTCGTAAACGCCATTGGCGTCGATCAGAACCTCACCGATGTCCTGGCGAAGGTAATCGCGGACGGCGCGGATAATGACGTTGCTTTCCTGGTGGATGAGGAAGGGCGCCTTGCGCTCGCCGGCGGCCTGGGTAATGGCTTCCCAGAACTGGACCAGGTAGTCCAGGTCCCACTGCAGTTCTTCGGTGGTGCGGCCGATCCCGGCCGTGCGCACGATGATACCCATTGATTTGGGTACCTGGACATCGTTCATCGCCTCTTTGAGCTGGGCCCGCTCATCGCCCTCGATGCGGCGGGAGATACCGCCGGCTCGCGCGTTGTTGGGCATCAGCACCAGGTAACGGCCTGCCAGGGAGATAAAGGTGGTGAGCGCCGCGCCTTTGTTGCCACGCTCTTCCTTGTCAACCTGGATGATGACTTCCTGGCCTTCGGAGACCACATCCTTGATATTGATCTTGCCCTCGATCTGGCCCGGGGACTTCTTGAAGTATTCTTTGGAAATTTCCTTCAGCGGCAGGAAGCCATGGCGCTCTGCGCCGAAATCGACAAAGGCGGCCTCGAGGCTGGGCTCGACTCGGGTAATACGGCCTTTGTAGATGTTGGCTTTCTTTTGCTCGCGGGAGCTGGATTCAATATCAAGGTCGAACAGACGCTGGCCATCGACCAGGGCAACGCGCAACTCCTCGGGGTGAGTTGCATTGATGAGCATTCTCTTCATGGAAAGAAATCGTTCCTGTCGTTTAAATTGACAGAAAACCGGAGGGGTTCGCACCAGCGAAGCGGAATGTGCGTGCCGCGGGCCCCGTCACATCAGGGGCGGACCGGCGGCCAGACGAATCAGACCCTTTCGGGGATTGATCCTTTTGGTCTGAGACCAACGCCGACGGTCCGGCTGCCTGTAGGCAGGGAGAGGTCGTGTAAGGTTCGTGTCTGTTGACGCATGTTATCCGATGTCAGGTTCACTCAGGTGCCTGGGTCTCACGTCGTATTCGTATGCTGGACGGCCCGGCCCTGGGTGGCAATGATTCTTCGCGATGTCGCCCGCGGTTTTCCGCGTGTTTTCCATCTCCCGGGTACAGGCAACAGTCTTGCAGGGATCTCTTGCAGTGATCTGGCCTGGTCCTCCGGGAGTTCTTCTCTCGCCGTTCCCGGTAATGATTGGGTGCCCGGCGTTCAAACTCTCGAATAGTGTCGGTATACTTCTGCCGCTCCGGCTTCTGACGTGAGTTGGTCAGGCCGTAGACAAACGGCAGAGCACGCCGGAATATAACAGTATTCAGACGGTCGTTCAATCCTGTATTCAAATCGCCACTTAAGGTTCTGCATGTCCCCCAAATCCAGGCGCCCGAACTCGCCAGCATCCGGCGCTGATAAGCCCTCCGTCACTTCCCGGCCAAAGGGCTCCGGCGCTCCTGTTCAAAGCGGGGAGGTTCGTCAGGGCGTTCAATGGGTCACGGTTGACGAAGACAACGAGGGGCAGCGCCTGGATAACTTTCTCCTGGCCCAGTTGCGTGGTGTGCCCAAAAGCATTATCTACCGGGTGGTTCGCAAGGGAGAGGTTCGCGTCAACAAGGGTCGGGTCCGGCCTGATACGCGCCTCAAGGCAGGGGACCAGGTCCGGATTCCGCCGGTGACCCGAAAGCAGAAGCCGGAAACCGTGGCGCCGGGGCCCCGCGTGCAGGGGGTGATGGAAGCGGCCGTGGTGTTCGAGAACGATCAGATGCTGGTGGTCAACAAGCCCTCCGGTATTGCGGTGCATGGTGGTAGCGGTTTGAGCTTCGGGCTCATCGAGGTGCTGCGCTCGGCGCGGCCATCGGCCAGATTCCTTGAACTGGTGCATCGTCTTGATCGGGACACTTCGGGGTTGGTGATGGTCGCCAAGAAGCGCTCGGCCCTGCGCTTCCTGCAGGAGGAGTTGCGTCGCAAACAGATTCGAAAGATCTATCATGCGCTAGTGTCTGGTGACTGGCCCGACGGGGTGGACCGGGTGGATGCGCCGTTACTCCGTTATGAAATGCCGAACGGTGAGCGCAGGGTCAGGGTCGACGACACTGGCAAAGCATCTCTGACCACCTTTCGCTGTCTGGCCCGATATCAGGGCTACAGTCTTGTGGAGGCCTCGCCCGTTACCGGGCGCACCCACCAGATCCGGGTACACAGCGCCCAGGTGGGTCATCCGATTGCGGGCGACGACAAGTATATGGATGATGTCAGCCTCAAAGCGTTCCGGGCGTTTGGTGGGCAGCGCCTGATGCTGCATGCCCGCGTCCTTGAATTCACATTGCCGGTTTCGGGCGAGTCCATGCGGCTGGAGGCGCCCTATGACGAAGCATTCAACAGCGTGCTTGAGAAGCTCGAAGCGCGTTCGAAAGGGACCAGAACATGAACGTCAGAGTGGTGATTTTTGACTGGGACGGGACCCTGGTGGACTCGGTCGAGCACATTGCCGACAGTCTGCACCAGGCAGCGACCGATCTGGGGTATCCGGCCCTTGAGCGGGAAGCATACCGGGACATTATTGGTCTCGGTATGGTGGAGGCGCTGGAGAAGTTGTATCCGGGCATCAGTCGGGAAGAGATGAACCGGATCCGCGAAGGCTATGCTGGCTATTTCTTCAAGAAGGTGACTACGCCGCAGAACGTCTTTGAGGGTATGGCGGATGTGGTTGCAGATCTTCGCAGCGCGGGCCGGCAATGTTCGGTTGCCACTGGCAAGAGTCGCCGTGGGCTGGATTCAGCGCTGGTGTCCAGTGGTCTGGGGAGTCATTTCGAGATCACCCGGTGCGCGGATGAAACCCGTTCCAAGCCCGATCCGACCATGCTCAGGGAAATTCTGCAGTTCTATGGCATCGAGCCCGAGGATGCCGTGATGATTGGTGATACCCGCTACGACCTGGAGATGGCCAGGCGCATTGGCATGCCCTCCATTGGCGTTGAATGGGGTGTCCACAAGCGCGATGTGCTGGGCGACTATGATCCTCACGCCATCGTCGAATCCGTACCCGAACTACGGAAAGTCTTGGGGCTGTGAGGTTGCCTTGCCGTCAGACGGCTGGCCGCCGGGTCGACGGTTGTTAAGGGTCGAGTGTTGTTAACAGGATGCACGCATGAGTGACTGGGAATCGGACAAGCCCGCAGACTGGGGCGACAAGCCTGTCGAACCGGGAAGTGAGAAGGAAAGCAAGCCGCTGTTCGGGCGCAAGTCGCCGAACCTGCCGCCGGAGTCCGGCCGCGACTGGCGACTGATCGAAAAACTGGTGATGTCGCTGCAGGCCGAGCAGCGCCGCAGTCGTCGTTGGGGGATCTTTTTCAAGCTGCTGACCTTCGGCTACCTGTTCGCGCTGCTGTTCATGCTGCGGTTTCCGCTGGGCGAATCCATGGACGCCGTCACCGGTAAGCACACGGCCCTGGTGGAAATCAGCGGCACCATTGCCGCCGATGAGTTGGCCAGTGCCGACAATATTGTCGGTTCCCTGCGCAGCGCCTTTGAGGAAGAGCAGTCCGTGGCTGTGATTCTGAGGATCAACAGTCCCGGCGGAAGTCCGGTGCAGGCCGGTTATGTCTACGACGAGATCCAACGCCTTCGCGAAGACTATCCCGACAAAAAGGTCTATGCGGTGATTTCAGACATCGGGGCCTCCGGCGCCTACTACATTGCCGCTGCGGCCGATGAGATCTACGCGAATCGGGCCAGTCTGGTCGGTTCGATTGGTGTGGTCTCGGGCGGCTTTGGATTTACCGGTGTGATGGACAAGGTTGGTGTGGATCGTCGCTTGTACACCGCCGGCGAGAACAAGGCGTTCCTGGATCCTTTCTCACCGGTCAACGAGGACGAGGTGCAGTTCTGGGAGAGTGTTCTGGAAAGCACTCACGAACAATTTATCGAGGCGGTGAAGCAGGGCCGAGGTGATCGCCTGGCTGATGACGAGCGCCTGTTCAGCGGTCTGGTGTGGAGTGGTGAGCAGGCGGTAGAGCTGGGTCTGGTAGACGGCCTCGGCAGCGCATCTCATGTGGCCCGCCAGATCATCGGTCAGGAAGAGTTGGTGGATTACAGTCGTCGCAAATCGCCCTTCCAGGACATCGTCGATCAACTGGGCGTGGCTTTTGGTGAAGGTTTTGCCAGCCAGATGATCGAGTCTCGCCTGGAGCTGCGCTAACGGGCGATCGCTGCTGGCCGGTCTTCGAGCAGAGGGTTACGGCCCCAGCGGCGAAGCAGCTCATTCAGGGCGATCAGTGGCAGACCAATGAGGGAGTTGGGGTCGCGGCCTTCAAGGGCGTCGAACAGGGTGATACCCAGTCCCTCCATCTTGAAGCTTCCGGCACAGTCGTAAGGTTGCTCCCGCCTCAGGTAGGCCTCGATTTCCCGGTCGGAGAGCTTCCGGAATCTTACCTGGTAGGGCTCGCAAAGGCGCTCAAGCTTTCCCGAATCGGCGTCCAGAAGGGCAAGGCCTGTCAGGAACAGCACCGGATGTCCACTGCTCAGGCGCAGCTGTTCTGCCGCCCGTTCATGGTTCCCCGGCTTGGTGAGTATTGTGCCGTCCGGCAGGCAGGCAATCTGATCCGATCCGATAATCCAGTGTCCGGGGAAGCGGTCTGCCAGTGCCCGGGCCTTGGATTCGGCCAGTCGCAGTGCCAGCGCTTCTCCGGTTTCGCCGTCCAGCGGGGACTCGTCAACGTTCGGGCTGGCACTGGTGAACGGAAGTTCCAGGCGTTGTAACAGGTCCCGCCGGTAAGGTGATGACGAGGCCAGCAGGAGTGGCTTGTAATTCATGGGGCGGGTTCCTTTTGATGACGGCCTTGGCAAACATTCGCGGTCGTTATCGTAAATTACACCTATCTGTCCGGAAAGCCCCGCCAAAAAGCAACGAAGTCTTTGACAGCCGAGGGCTGCGCCCCTAAAATTGCGCGCCTATGTCAAACGCGTCACTCGCCGAGCTGCCCAAATCTGTTGATCCTTACAGGTTGGCGGAAAATAACAGCACACTGGAGGGAATGGTTCCCCTCAGCGGGCTTGGTCGTTTCCGCGAAGCGGTTCTCGGGCTACCGGAAGGCGCCCAGTGCCGGGTCAGGCTCGCGTTCACAATGGACGGAGAGCGTCGACGGATGGTGAAGGGCGAGTTGGAGGCCCCGGTGCAGCTGGAGTGCCAGCGATGCCTGGGTCCTATGGAAGCGACGCTGAGTTCCAGCTTCGTGCTTGGTCTTGTGACCAGCGACGAACAGGCGCAGCAGTTGCCCAGAGAGCTGGAGCCGTTTCTGACCGAAGATTTCAGTGCAGATCTCTGGTCGATGGTCGAAGACGAGCTGCTTCTGGTATTGCCGGCGTTTCCGCTCCATGGGCGGAGTGATTGTCCCGCAAGGGAGACGCTTGAAACCTTCGAGCCGAAAGGCGAGGCGGCAGAGCCAGCGAGGAAATCCGGCGACAATCCGTTCAGTGTTCTGGCGGATCTGAAAAAGACGAAGCATTAGGAGGGTGTCTGCCCGGGGTTCACGGCAGGCATCGAATCCAGGAATACAGGCCGCCCTCCGGGTGGCACAACGTTTACGATAACAGGTCAGGAGCATAACCATGGCTGTACAGCAAAACCGCAAGACCCGTTCCAAGCGTGGCATGCGCCGTTCCCACGATGCACTGAGCGCTGCTGCTCTGAGCACTGACGCAACTACCGGTGAAGTTCATCGCCGTCACCACGTGTCTCCGGACGGTTTCTACCGTGGCAAGCAGGTAATCGAAGCGCGCGACGAGTAAGTTCGTTGCCCTTATGAGCCGCCCGGAATCAGATGGCAGAACGGTGAAACCCGTCACCATCGCGATTGACGCCATGAGTGGCGACCGCGGGGCGGCCGTGGTGGTTGCGGCATCGCTTCAGGCGGTGCGCGAAAACGAAGCCTTGAGCATCATTCTGGTAGGTATCCGGAGTGAGCTTGAGGCTTTGTTGCGTGAGGGGCACGCCAGAATCCGTATTGTGGAAGCCGCGGATGTGGTGCGCATGAACGAGCGTCCCTCCCACGCCCTCCGTCACAAAAAGAATTCCTCCATGGCCATCGCGCTGGCGCTTGTTCGGGATGGCGAAGCCCAGGGGTGTGTCAGCGCCGGTAATACCGGTGCACTGATGGCCTTTGGTCGCAGCCTGATACGGATGTATCCGGGCATCGAGCGGCCGGCCATTGCCAAGCTGATTCCCTCGCTCAGAGGGCGCTGCCATGTCCTGGATCTCGGCGCCAACGTGGATTCCACGGCCGAGAATCTCTACCAGTATGCTTTGATGGGGTCGCTGATGGCGTCGGCGATCTGCCGCCAGGCTGAGCCCCGCGTTGCCTTGCTGAACGTGGGTGAAGAAGAGATCAAGGGCAATGAACAGGTTCGGCTGGCCTCGCACATGCTCGCGCAGTGCGACTCCATCAACTATATCGGCTATGTAGAAGGCAGCGACCTCTTCCGGGATGTGGCCGATGTGGTTGTGTGCGACGGCTTCGTTGGCAACATTGCGTTGAAAACCGGTGAGGGCGTCGCCGGTCTGCTGATTGAATTGATGGAGCAGGCGTTCACCCGCAATCTTTACGGTCGACTGGTAGGTCTGCTGGCCAGACCAATTATAGGCCGGCTTCTGCAACTGATGGACCCCTCCCGCCACAACGGTGCCAGTCTCCTGGGTCTTCAGGGGGTAGTGATCAAAAGCCACGGCAACGCCAACGAGCGCGCGATGCTGTCCGCCATCCGTCAGGCGGTTCGGGAGGTGGAACTGGAAGTCCCCCGTCGCATTAATGAGCGTCTTGACGATCTCATGCTCTGATTCCCTCCCTGAGACTAAAGTCTGTCGCGGTTCTGCGAATCATTCGCGGATAATTGGCCTAACTTGTACTATTGGCTAATCTCACGTAACCCCTCAATGACGATAAGATTCCGCTTATGAAATCAGCCTTTATTTTTCCCGGACAAGGGTCACAATCGGTCGGCATGCTTTCGGCGGCCGCTGAAGCCTGGCCGATCATCGACCGCACTTTCGCTGAAGCCTCCAACGTGCTTGGGTACGATCTCTGGCAGGTCTGCCAGAAAGGCCCTGCCGAGGAACTCAACCAAACCGCCGTTACCCAGCCTGCATTGCTGACAGCCAGTGTGGCGCTTTGGCGTCAATGGCTTGTGGCGGGAGGCGGCAAACCGGATTTTGTTGCCGGCCATAGTCTTGGCGAGTATAGCGCCCTGGTCGCTGCCGAAAGCCTCGACTTTGTTGAAGCGGTGAAATTGGTTCGTCTTCGTGGCGAGTTGATGCAGGACGCTGTCCCGGCTGGCCAAGGCAAAATGGCCGCGATCCTCGGTCTTGAGGATGACGATGTGATTGCGGCCTGTGAGCATGCGGCCGAGGGTGACGTGGTGTCGGCGGTCAATTTCAATGCGCCGGGCCAGGTTGTTATTGCCGGCTCCGCGGCCGCTGTCGATCGCGCGGTCAAGGCCTGCAAAGAGAAGGGTGCCCGGAAGGCCATGCCACTTCCGGTCAGCGTTCCTTCCCACTGCGCCCTGATGAAAGGTGCAGCCGAGGAACTGGCCAAGGCGCTGGACGAGGTTCGCTTTAACGACGCTGTCATCCCGGTTATACAGAATGTTAACGCCGCAGCCGAGACGGAATCGGCTAGACTGAAGGCCAACCTGCTGAAACAACTCTATTCCCCGGTGCTCTGGACCGATTCTGTTCGAGCCCTTGTCAACAGTGGCGTGGAAGTGGCCGTGGAATGTGGAACTGGCAAGGTACTGGCCGGACTGGTCAAGCGCATTGACCGTTCTCTGGCGGTGCACAGCATCGAAGATCCGGATTCTCTGGCCAAGGCGTTGGACGCCTTCAGCCAGTCCTGAAACGAAAGGGAGTGATTCATGTCTCTTGAAGGTAAGACGGCTCTGGTAACAGGCGCTACCCGCGGCATTGGCAAGGCCATTGCGCGGGCGCTCGCCGAACAGGGCGCTGAAGTGATTGGCACTGCCACCAGCGCAGCCGGCGCAGAGACCATCACCAAGGACCTGCAGTCGGGCGGGTTCAAGGGCTACGGTATGGTCATGGATGTTGCCGACCCCGCGAGTATTGAGGCCGGCCTGAAGGAATTGACGGACAAATCCGGCGCGCCGCTGATTCTGGTCAACAACGCTGGTATCACCCGGGACAACCTGTTGATGCGTCTCAAAGACGACGACTGGTCTGCGGTTCTGGAAACCAATCTGTCGAGCGTCTACCGTACCAGCAAAGCGGTGCTACGGGGCATGGCCAAGGCGAAATGGGGCCGCATCATAAATATCAGTTCCGTGGTTGCCGGTATGGGCAATCCCGGGCAGGGCAATTACTGCGCGGCCAAGGCCGGTGTCGAGGGCTTTACCCGCAGTCTTGCCAAGGAAATGTCGAACCGGGGCATCACCGCAAACTGTGTGGCGCCCGGTTTTATCGACACGGATATGACGAAAAAACTGGACGACAAGCAGCGTGAGGCTATGCTGGAAATCATACCTGCGGGTCGTCTCGGTGAGCCGGAAGAAGTTGCCGCTGTGGTGGCGTTTCTGGCATCGGATGCAGCCGGTTACGTGACGGGTGAAACCATCAATGTGAACGGCGGGATGTACATGGGATAGCCCCCGAACCGGGGGCTGTGCGCAACTCCTTGTCGCACAACATGTTTGACAGAGTCCCTGCTTGTTTGCAGGTAGGGTTTAAACTAAACTGGCAGCACGAAAGTTGCTTGGTTGACACACAAAGTGAGGACATTATGAGTACAGTTGAAGAGCGCGTGAAGAAGATCGTTTGTGAACAGTTGGGCGTTAAAGAGTCCGAAGTTCAGAACTCATCTTCTTTTGTAGAGGATCTTGGCGCTGACTCACTGGACACCGTTGAGCTGGTCATGGCACTGGAAGAGGAATTTGAAACCGAGATTCCTGACGAGGAAGCCGAGAAGCTGACGAGTGTTCAGGACGCGATCGACTACATCGTCGCGCACACCTGATACTCTGCATTCAAGCAAGCCAGGCAAAAAGCCGTCCTTGTGAAATAGCGAGGGACGGCTTTTTTATTGCCTGGAAATCCGGTTCAATCTTCCTTCGGTTACACACGGACAAGATCAGGTGCAAGGGGTTATGACCAAACGGCGAGTTGTCATTACAGGCATGGGCATGCTGTCTCCACTGGGAAACGATGTGGCATCGTCCTGGGAAGGGGTGAAAGCGGGACGCAGCGGGATCGGAATGATCGACCGTTTTGACGCATCGGGCTACAACACCCGCATTGGCGGGGCAGTTCGGGACCTCGACATGGAGCCCTATCTGTCTGCCAAGGACGCCAGAAAGCTCGACGCTTTCATTCATTACGGTCTGATTGCCGCCCAGCAGGCAGTGGACCACAGCGGTCTGGCGTCGTTCGACGAACTGGACAGGGAGCGGGTAGGTATTGCCATTGGTTCCGGGATTGGCGGCCTGGAGTACATCGAAAAGAGCGTGATCACCATGGATAATTCCGGACCCCGGAAGGTGTCACCGTTCTTTGTGCCGGCCTCGGTCATCAACATGATCTCCGGGAACGCAGCGATCCGCTTCGGCTACCGCGGTCCCAACATTGCCATTGTGACGGCCTGTACCACCGGCACCCATAACATCGGCTATGCCGCCCGTACCATTGCTTACGGCGATGCCGACGTTATGCTTGCCGGCGGTTCCGAAATGGCCACCACCCGCACTGGAATGGCTGCGTTTTCCGCAGCCCGGGCCTTGTCGACCCGTAACGACGAGCCGGAAAAGGCCAGTCGGCCTTGGGACCGGGATCGGGATGGTTTTGTCCTGAGTGACGGCGCCGGGGTGGTTGTGCTTGAGGAGCTCGAACATGCGCGTCGTCGTGGTGCCACCATCTATGGGGAGCTGGTTGGCTTCGGAATGAGTGACGACGCCCACCACATCACGGCTCCCCCGGAAGACGGTGAGGGCGCTGCCCGGTCCATGGCCAATGCTCTCCGGGACGCCGGTCTGAAGGCTGAAGAGGTCGATTACATCAACGCCCATGGCACATCCACCCAGGTTGGGGATGTTGCGGAAGTGGCGGCGGTAAGGAAGGTGTTCGGCAGTCATGCTGACAAACTGGCCATGAGCAGCACCAAGTCCATGACCGGTCATCTGTTGGGTGCCGCCGGGGCGGTTGAGGCCATTTTCTCGGTGCTGGCCATACAGGACGGCGTGCTTCCGCCCACGATCAATCTGGATAACCCCGACGAGGGCTGCGACCTGGACCTGGTTGCCCACACCAGTCGCACTGCAGACGTTCGCGTGGCGTTGTCGAATTCCTTTGGATTCGGTGGTACCAACGGAACCCTGATCTTCCGCCGCTTCGAGGACTGAACAACTCGTGTTCCGTCTTATCTGGGCCGATGAAAGCGGCCTGCCGGCTGATGACCGGGGAGCAGCCTACGGTGACGGTCTCTTCGAAACCATCCGGATGGAGAGGCAGCAGGGGGTGCTGTTGTCTCGACACCTTGAGCGGATGGTCAGGGACGCCCGACGTCTGGGAATTTCGGTAGCCCACCGTGATCTGGCAAGGGTCTGTTCGGAGGCCGTTGAGCGCCTCCATTCCAGGTATGGGGGAGGCTGGGTGCTCAAGCTGGTGCTCACGCGGGGCAGTGGGGGTCGGGGTTATCGGCCCGACTCTGCGATGCTGCCCAACCTGATGGTGCAGTCGTCTCCGCTGCCGCCAACCCCGGAGCCTGAGGGCGTAGTTGTCGACTTTTCACGCATTCCCCTGACCGTCAACCCCCTGCTTGCAGGCATCAAGTCCCTGGGGCGTCTCGAACAGGTGATGGCGGCGGCAGAAATCACCGATCCATTGTTTGAGGTGATCATGTCAGACCGGGACGGGCATCTGGTCGAGGGAACCCGTACCAATATCCTGCTTCGCCATAACGACACCTGGGTGACGCCGCCAACGGCCAGCCTCGCGGTTGCCGGCGTCCTCCGGCAGTGGCTGCTCGAGCGGCTAAGGTACCGGGGTGAACCGGTGGTGGAGCGGCCGGTCACCACAGACGATGTGTTGGGGCGGGAATGCCAGGGCTTTTTCCTTCTCAACAGTGTGCTCGGAGTGGTTCCCGTTCGCACAATTGCTGGACACGATTTGCCTGTGGACAGCGGACTTGCGACAATCTTCAATCCTCTCGAAATACTGGAATAATCGTTTGATCAAGAAGTTACTGCTTGCCTGCGTCAGTGTCGCGGTGCTGGCCGCGGCCGGAACCGGTCTTTGGGTGTGGCAGGGGCTCCAGAGCCTCGAACGCCCGGTAGCGCTGGAAGAACCCGTGCTGTTTAACGTTCCCCAGGGCGCCACTTTCAGTGAGGTTGCTGGCCGGCTGGAAGCCGAAGGCCTGGTGCCGGACCGACTTTGGCTCAGGGTATTCGGTCGTCTTTACCCGCAGCAGTCGGTGATCAAGGCCGGAGACTATGAGTTTCTCGATGGCATGAGCCCCAGAGAGATGGTGAAGATCATGGTCTCGGGCGATACCAAGCACTGGTACGTGCAGTTTATCGAGGGCTGGACCTTCCGTGACATGCGTCAGGCCCTTGCCCGCGCCGACCGACTGAACAAAGTGACCACTGACTGGACGGATGAGCAGATCATGTCGGCGGTCGGTGCCGAGGGTGAGCATCCTGAGGGTCGGTTCTTCCCGGATACCTACGCGTACACGAGCAGCGGGTCGGACCTCGAGCTGCTCAAGCGGGCTTTCATTCGCATGGAGCAGGTTCTGGCCGAGGAGTGGGCGGCACGGGAAGAGGGGCTGCCCTATGACTCACCCTACGAAGCGTTGATCATGGCGTCAATCGTAGAACGTGAGACAGGAGCGCCGCACGAGCGTGAGCAGGTTGCGGGAGTGTTCGTCCGTCGCCTTCAGAAGGGCATGCGCCTGCAGACCGATCCGACCGTGATCTATGGCATGGGAGACAGCTACCAGGGCCGGATCGGTCGACGGGATCTGCGCACCTACACCCCCTACAACACCTACCGGATCGACGGGTTGCCGCCTACACCCATCGCCCTGCCGGGCCGGGAAGCCATACACGCTGCCCTTCACCCTGACGACGGAGACGCGCTCTATTTCGTGGCCCGTGGTGATGGCACCCACAAATTTTCGCGCACGTTGGCTGAGCATCAGAAAGCGGTGCGCGAGTTCCAGCTCAATCGGCGTGACGACTATCGCTCGTCCCCGGCACCCGAGGAAGCGGCTTCCGAGGATAAGGAAAAAGGGGGCGCCGGATGAATCAGCGAGGACTGTTCATTACCTTTGAAGGTACCGAGGGCGTTGGCAAGTCGACCCAGCTGGCCAACGCTGCCAGTACGCTTCGCAGCGCTGGCGTGGACGTACTCGTCACCCGGGAACCGGGTGGTACGCCGATGGCTGAGGCTATTCGTGAGCTGCTCCTGGCGCCCAGAGACGAAGCGGTTCATGAGACCACCGAGCTTCTGCTGATGTTTGCCGCCCGTGCCCAGCACTTGCATACCCGGATTCTGCCGGCCCTGGACAGGGGGCAGTGGGTACTCTGCGACCGGTTTACCGATGCCACTTTCGCCTACCAGGGAGGCGGTCGCGGCGTGTCTTCGGAGCGCATTGCACTGCTTGAAACACTGGTGCAGGGCAGCGTACGTCCGGATCATGTCATTCTCCTGGATGCACCGGTGGAAACCGGCATGGCCCGAGCCCGGAACCGTGGCGAGCTGGACCGGTTCGAGCAGGAGGATCTCGCGTTTTTCCAGCGGATACGGGATACCTATCGCCAGCGAGCCGCAGACGCGCCCGACCGGTATCAGGTAATCGACGCAAACCGTCCACTCGAGCAGGTGTCGTCTGACGTTTCCGGGTTTTTCTCCCGTATTGCCGGAATTTGAGGATTTCCCGGCCGATTTTGCCCACTTCCGTGCACTTTTTTTAATGTTCTGCTTTAATTGATGTACATTCTCAGTTAACAGCCGGCAGTTACATGGTTAACGCAAAGCTCCTGAAACTTCCCATTGCTGCCCATCGGCACCGGCATGAGCATCACCAGATTGTCGTCGGGGTTCGGGGAGAAGCTGAACTGAGCGTCGATGGCACCGGCGCGTTGCTGGATACCTGGCAGGCCATCTTTGTACCCACCGAGGCACGCCACGACTACTGCGGCAATGCCGGTAACCACGTTCTTGTTATCAACCTCGACCCCCTGGCACCTGCCATCAATACGCCGGCCCATGCAGACTATGAACGCATGATGCGGGTGTTCGAGAAGCCCCGCACCCTGCACATGGACAGTCGCCTTCAGAGCCTGGTTCAGTTCACTGCCAGTGAATTCAACCGCGCCCCCGAAAACACCACGCTCCAGCAGCATCTGGCTGCCAGCGTCCTCTACTGCATGGCCGACAGAATCGCCGGAGGCCAGGCCCTGTCTTCCAATCGTCATGGCGTCAGCCCTGAGGCTATCCGGTCCTTTATCCTGAACAACCTGCATCGGAAGATTACGGTTGAAGACATGGCGGGTAAGGCGTGTCTCAGTGTCAGCAGGTTCCACGAAGTGTTCCGGGAAGCGGCAGGCATCACGCCTCACCAGTTTCTTCTGCACACGAGGCTGGACCAGGCCGCCCAACTTCTTGCTACCACCTCTTTGACCGTTTCCGAAATCAGTTACCGAACCGGGTTCTCGTCCCAGAGTGCCCTGACCAATGCGTTGCGCAAATACAAGGGAACGACACCCTCAAGGCTTCAGGCGGGCAAGCGAGCCGCTTGAGGCGGGGTTTAGATCGCCAGTCCCGTAGGATTGTGTAAAAGAATCGTAGGATTTCGTAAGCCCGAAAAAGAAGGTGGTACTAACGTATAGCGCTTGGATCTCCCGCTCCAGATTGGACGGAAATCAGGTAAACAAGAAGAACAGTGCAGCCTGTTGGCTTCCCGGCCAGCACTGTGCTTGGCGAGCGGATCGCAATCCGACTCATTAAACCGGAGGAGCTCTATGGCTATTGGTGTTTGGATAAGTCTCTTTGCGTATTTTGCGCTCATGATCGCCATCGGCATTTTTGCCATGCGTCGATCAACGTCGTCATCCGAGGATTACATGCTCGGTGGTCGGGCCCTGAGTCCGAAGGTGGCAGCCTTATCTGCCGGTGCTTCCGACATGAGTGGCTGGTTGTTGTTGGGTCTTCCCGGTGCGTTGTTCGTGTCCGGTCTGGGATCTGCGTGGATTGGTATCGGCCTGCTGGTGGGTGCCTTTTTCAACTGGGTGCTGGTGGCGCCGCGTCTGCGGGAGCAGACGGTGCACTACGGCAATGCCATTACCATCCCGTCGTTTCTTGCCAACCGTTTTCCGACCAAGGCACTGTCGCTGCGAACGGTGTCTGCCATCGTAATTGTCGTGTTCTTTGCGGTCTACACCGCCTCTGGACTGGTTGCTGGTGGCAAGCTGTTTGAAAGCGCGTTTGCCGGTATTTTCAATTTTGGCGGTCTGAGTGACTACGCGGCCGGTATCATCATCACCCTGGGTGTGGTTCTGGCGTATACCGTCGTCGGTGGCTTCCTTGCGGTGAGCATGACCGACTTCGTGCAAGGCTGCATCATGATGCTGGCGCTGGTGATCATGCCCGCGGTGGTGCTGTTCGGCGAGGGCGGCGGTGGATTCGCCCAGGCGTCCCAGACGCTTAACGAAGTGGACCCGACGCTGCTGTCATGGACGGAAGGACTCACGTTCATTGGCTGGCTGTCGGCGGTCACCTGGGGCCTTGGCTATTTCGGTCAGCCGCACATCATTGTCCGCTTCATGGCGATCCGTACCCTGAAGGATGTGCCTGTTGCCCGGAACATTGGTATGAGCTGGATGCTGATCTCACTGGTGGGTGCGATTTCACTGGGTATTTTCGGTCGGGCCTACGCGGTAAGGAACGGCATGGATATCGCTGACCCGGAAACCATCTTCATTATCCTTTCTGATTTGCTGTTCCATCCGCTGATTACCGGTTTCCTCTATGCCGCGCTGCTGGCAGCGGTGATGAGTACCATTTCCAGTCAGTTGCTGGTGTCTTCTTCGTCGTTGACGGAGGATTTCTATCGACTGTTCCTGCGTAAGGAGGCTACCGACCGGGAGTGCGTGACTGTCGGCCGGGTGTGCGTTCTGCTGGTGGGTCTGGTGGCAGCCGTAATCGCTTCCGATCCCGATTCGCAGGTGCTGGCCCTGGTCAGTAACGCCTGGGCGGGCTTCGGCGCAGCCTTCGGTCCGCTGATCATTCTGTCCCTGATGTGGCCGCGCACCAACGGTGCTGGTGCGGTAGCCGGCCTTGTGGTGGGTGCAGTAACTGTCATGATCTGGATCTCCCTTGGTTGGAACGCCGAGTTCATGGGTGGTCCGGGTGTGTATGAGATCATCCCGGGCTTCATTGCCGCCTGGATTGCCATCATGGTAGTCAGTCTGGTTACCGAGGACGCTGGCGAATATCAGGCGATTAGCCGGTAACCAAGCGGTTATCTGGTGTCGGATTCCGGCATCAGAAGCCTGTTGACGCTATCGGTGTCATCGAAAAACCCCCGCCCACAGGGCGGGGGTTTTCTCGTTTACGGAGGGCGGTTGCGAGTACTCATGATATAGCCAATGGTCGCAATAGAGAGATTTTTGCTGGTAGCGGTCCGGACCAGGCGCTACATTTATTGCCGTTAGCTCTGGGCTACAAAAAAAATAACGGCGAGAGGACAAAGAGTTATGAAAACCAATTGGTTTGTGAAATCAACCCTGGGGGCGCTGACGGCAACCCTCGTCTCGTTTTCTTCGGCGGTGCACGCCGAAGGCAATTATGTGATGGGCACTGCAACGACCGGCGGTACCTACTATCCCGTGGGCGTTGCCATCTCCACGCTGGTGAAGGTGAAGCTCGAGCCCCAGACCAACATTTCTGTGTCGGCCATCAGTTCGGCGGGTTCCGGTGAAAACCTGAAGCTGATGGACGAAGGACAGATCCAGTTTGGCATTCTCCAGGGCCTGTACGGCGCCTACGCCTGGAACGGTACCGGTCCGGTACCGAAGGCCTACAAGAATCTGCGCTCGGTTTCGATGCTCTGGCAGAACGTTGAGCATTTCGTGGTTCGCAACAACATGGTGGAAAGCGGCACGATTTCCGATATGACCAACCTGTATGGCGAGAGTTTCTCCATTGGTGCCCGCAACTCGGGAACAGAGGGCTCTGGCCGCTTCATCCTGGGCAAACTGGGCGTTGATCTGGAGCAGGTGGACATCGCTTACCTGGGCTATGGTCCCAGCGCCGATGCCATGCAGAATGGCAACATTGACGGCATGAATATTCCCGCCGGTGTTCCCGCATCGGCTGTGACCCGGGCCTACGCCAACCTGGGCGACGAGATTACCACTCTGAACTTCACGGCTGACCAGCTGGCCCAGGTAAACAGCGATTTTGAACTCTGGACGCCGTACACCATTCCAGCGGGCACCTATCCGAACCAGGAAGCGGACATCAACACCATTGCCCAACCGAATATCCTCGCAGTGCGCGCGGACGTTCCGGAGGAAGATGTGTATCAGATCACCAAGACGATCTACGCCAATCTTCCCTTCCTGAACAATATCCACCCGGCCACCAAGGCCATGGCACTTGAGAAGGCCATCGCGGGTCTTCCCATGCCCCTGCACCCGGGCGCTGTCCGCTTCTATCGTGAGCAGGGTCTGACCATTCCTGAGCGACTGATTGCGGAATAGGCGTGGCCAACTCACCCGACAGCGGATCTCCGGAGGGAATCAAAGGGATCCGCGACGAGAGTGCCAATGGCTCCTCAGAACGGATTGATCACCGGCTTCTCGGGCCGGTGATCTTTGTGATCGCTGTTGCCACCTCGTTGATTCATCTCTACTTCAACACCGTCTCCACCCTGTCGGAGCTGTGGACCTCCGCGCTTCATTTCGGGCTGTTCGGGCTTATCTGCGCGCTGACCACACCCATGTTCCAGATGCGCTCGCCCGGCGGGCAGCGGCTAGTTCTCGGGGTGGATGTTGTTCTGGGGCTCACGGCTCTGGGATGCGCCGCCTATCTGATCCTGTTTGAGAGTGCGCTCTACCAGCGCGGCGTTAACTTCAACACTGCCGACTGGGTGGTTTCCATTGCTTCCGTCCTGCTGATCCTTGAGTTCGCACGACGGACGGTTGGCTGGTTCATTCCGGTGCTTTGTATTGCGGCGCTGTCCTACGTGGCCTGGTGGGGGCAATACGTGGATGGCATTTTCAACTTCCCTGGGCTGACCTGGGAGACGGTGCTTTTCCGCTCATACCTCGGTGGTCAGGGCATGTTGGGGTCCATTGCCCGTATATCCTGGACCTACGTTTTCATGTTCATCCTGTTCGGGGCGTTTCTGGTGAAGTCCGGGGCAGGGGACTTCATTATTGAACTGGCCCGCTGCGCCGCGGGGCGGTTCACCGGCGGCCCGGGATTTGTGGCGGTATTTTCCTCGGGCCTGATGGGGTCCGTGTCCGGTTCCAGTGTCGCCAACACGGTATCCACCGGTGTGATTACCATTCCACTGATGCGCAAAGCTGGTTTCCCGGCGCGCTTCGCCGCCGGCATCGAGGCGGCAGCGTCTACCGGGGGGCAGTTGATGCCTCCGGTCATGGGCGCCGGCGCGTTCATCATGGCTTCGTACACCCAGGTGTCCTACCTCACGATTATTTCGGTCGCCGCGCTGCCGGCCTTGCTGTATTTCCTTTCGGTGGCGATGTTCGTGCGAATCGAGGCCAAGCGCAGCCATGCGGTCAAGCTGGAGGATGACAATTCGCCCTCATTGATGACCGTATTGAAAGACGGATGGCACTTCCTGTTACCGCTTTTTGTACTTGTGGGTGCCCTGGTGTACGGTTTCACGCCCACCTATGCCGCCGGCATCGCCATCCTGTCGGTGATCGTGGCATCCTGGCTCTCGAGCAAGCCCATGGGCGCGAAGGACATACTCGAGGCGCTGATGACGGGGGCCCGGAATATCACCACCACCGCCATCCTGCTTATTACGGTGGGCCTGATCGTGATGGTGGTTTCGACCACTGGCATCGGCAATACCTTTTCGATCATGATCACCGATTGGGCGGGTGGCAGCCTGCTGGTAACCATTGTGCTGGTGGCGCTGGCATCGCTCATTCTCGGGATGGGTCTGCCGGTGACCGCGGCGTACATTGTGCTGGCAACTCTCTCGGCACCGGCCATTTACCAGCTGATTGCCCAGAGCCAACTGCTCGATCTGATCATGAGCGGCAATCTGCCGGAGCAGGCCAGGTCCATTTTCATGCTGGTGGCGCCGGACAAGATGGAGTTGCTCGGAGCGCCTATGGACCGGGCGACCGCAACCCAGCTCCTGGCACTGGTGCCCGACACCTTCAGTACCCAGCTACTGGAGCAGGCGCTCTCGCCAGCCACTCTGTCGATGGCGCTGGTGGCGGCGCATATGATTATTTTCTGGCTGTCCCAGGACTCCAACGTTACTCCGCCAGTCTGCCTGACCGCGTTTGCGGCCGCCGCCATTGCCGGTACGCCGCAGATGCGCACAGGCTTCACGGCCTGGAAACTGGCCAAGGGGTTGTACATCGTTCCGCTGCTGTTCGCCTATTCACCGCTGATCACCGGCGACTTCGAACAGATGCTGACGGTCTTTTGTTTTGCCCTGTTCGGCATTTACGCCATCGTAGCCGGTCTCGAGGGGTATCTGGAACATCCGCTGCATCCGGTCGTTCGGCTGCTTATGTTCCCAGTGGGACTGCTCATGCTCTGGCCCCATGGTCAGCTTCTTCTGGACCTGGCAGGCCTGGCACTGTTTGTCGTCGCCTTCGTCTGGAGCAGTCGCCAGGGGCGCCGGCCCCCTGCGCTGGCGGCTGAATAACGGAATCCCCCATGACGTTGACTCTCTATGAGGTTTTGGCACTCCTGGCGCTCGGTGGCGTCGCCGGCTTTATCAATGTTCTCTCTGCCGGCGGTTCCATGTTGACCCTGCCGTTGCTGATGTTCCTGGGGTTGCCTCCCCAGGTGGCGAACGGCACCAACCGGGTAGCCATCACCCTGCAGAGCATTACCGCGGTGGGCAGCTTCTACCGGATGGGTCATGGCAACCTGATGGTCAGCCTTTATTTGGCCGTGCCCGCCATTCTGGGCTCACTGCTCGGAGCCTGGATTGCCAGTGGCGTGCCGGATGCCGTGTTCGAAGCGGTTCTGATCACGGCGATGATCGGCGCCTCGGTATTCATGCTGCTGCCCCAGCCGTCGCTTGATACCCGACCACTGACCACGGAGCGACTGACGCCTGTGGTCTATCTGGCGATGTTTTTTGTCGGGATGTACGGGGGCTTCATCCAGGTCGGCGTGGGGGTGCTGTTCATCGTGGTGCTGTACCACATGCTCAAGATCGACCTGCGCCAGGTGAATGTGCTCAAGGTGGCTATTGTTCTGCCCTTTACCGTTGCGGCACTGCTGGTATTCGCCATTAACGATCAGGTTCGCTGGGGCATGGGGCTGACTCTGGCGGCAGGCAATGTCACCGGTGCCTTTATCGCCACCCGGGTAAACATGAGCAAACAGGGCGCTCGATGGGTGAAGATTATTACCCTGATCATGGTGGCCGCCATACTGGTGAGACTGATTTTCTATTGATAGGCAACTGATGAGGTGCAAACTGTGAAAGCGATGGTTATTGAACAGTTCGGGGGACCGGAAGTGTTCGTTGAGCGCGAGGTGGAGACCCCGGAGCCGGCCGAGGGGCAGGTCCGCATCAAGGTCGTTGCTTCGAGCGTCAATCCCCTTGAAACCAAGATCCGCTCGGGCCTCGTCAAAACCGGTCCCGCCATGCCCGCCATTCTCAATGGCGATGTGTCGGGCATCGTCGACAAGGTGGGGCCCGGCGTTACCGGATTTGCCGAGGGTGATGAGGTGTTTGGTTGTGCCGGCGGGGTTGGCCAGTGGCAGGGCGCGCTGGCGGACTACATGGTTGCAGATGTGCGACTGCTGACACGGCGAACGCCTGCCATTACCCTGCCTTTGAATGAATGCGCCGCCGTGCCCCTGGTGTTCCTGACGGCCTGGAGCGCTCTGGTGGATCGTGCTCAGCTTCAGCCCGGGGAACATGCTCTGATTCACGCAGGTACCGGTGGCGTCGGCCATATGGCCATCCAGATTGCCAAATACCTGGGCGCGCGGGTCGCCACCACAGTATCCAGCGAGGCGAAGGCCGAGGAGGCCCGTCGTCTGGGTGCCGATGACATCATTTTCTACAAGGACGAGTCGGTAGAGGAGTACCGGCAGCGGCTGACCGACGGGAAGGGCTTCAGTCTGGTGTTCGACACGGTTGGTGGCAAAAACCTGGATCGCACCATTGAGGCCGCCGGGGTCAACGGCCGGATGTGCTCCATCAATACCCGCTCAAGCCATGATCTCACCCAGATGCACGCCAAGAGTCTGACCCTGCACGTGATCTTCCGCTCGATATCCCTGCTGCACGGCGTTGGCATGGACGACCAGCCAAGACTCTTGCAGGCCATGCAGGATCTGCTGGAGCAGGGTAAGGTGCGGCCGCTGATCGACAGCCAGCGGTTCCGGTTTACCGAGATTGGCGCAGCTCATCGCCACCTGGAATCGGGACAGGCCATGGGCAAGATCCTGCTGGAACGCTAGCCCTCCAGAAACGAAAAACGCCAGCCCGGAGGCTGGCGTTTTCATGAAGTCATACCCTTGAGGGCGGTGCTCAGGCCACGTTGGCCTCAGACGCCTTCTTGGTGTAATCCTCCATCTGGTCGAAGTTGAGATACTTGTAGATCTCTTTCGACATGCTGTTCAGGTCCTTGGCGTACTCCATGTATTCTGCCGGAGAGGGCAGTTTGCCCAGAACCGCACCTACTGCCGCCAGTTCCGCAGAGGTCAGGTACACGTTGGCACCATCGCCCAGGCGGTTCGGGAAGTTACGGGTGGAGGTAGACAGGACGGTCGACTTCGGTGCGACCCGCGCCTGGTTACCCATGCACAGGGAGCAGCCCGGCATCTCGGTGCGCACACCGGCGGTGCCGTAGGTGTTGAAGTAGCCTTCTTCCATCAGCTGCTGCTGGTCCATCTTGGTGGGCGGAGACATCCACAGACGGGTGCTCAGCGGGCCCTTGTGCTGTTCCAGCAGCTTGCCTGCGGCACGGAAGTGACCGATGTTGGTCATGCATGAGCCAATGAACACTTCGTCCACCTTGTCGCCAGCCACTTCGGACAGGAACTTGGCGTCGTCCGGATCGTTCGGGCAGCACACGATCGGCTCCTTGATGTCGGCCAGATCGATCTCGATCACGTGGGCGTACTCGGCGTCTTTATCGGCGCGCATCAGCTTGGGATCGGCGAGCCACTCTTCCATCTGCTGGGCGCGACGCTCCAGGGTACGCGGATCGCCGTAACCTTCGGCAATCATCCAGCGCAGCATCACGATGTTGGAGCGCAGGTATTCGGCAACGGACTCTTCGGACAGGTTGATGGTGCAACCGGCGGCGGAGCGCTCGGCGGAGGCGTCAGACAGCTCGAACGCCTGCTCGACGGTGAGGTGCTCCAGACCTTCGATTTCCAGGATGCGACCGGAGAATTCGTTGATCTTGCCTTTCTTCTCAACGGTCAGCATACCCTGCTTGATGCCGTACAGCGGGATGGCGTGTACCAGGTCACGCAGGGTGATACCCGGCTGCATCTCGCCCTTGAAGCGCACCAGCACCGATTCCGGCATGTCCAGCGGCATAACACCAGTGGCAGCGGCAAAGGCGACCAGACCGGAACCGGCCGGGAAGGAGATGCCCATCGGGAAACGGGTGTGGGAGTCACCACCGGTACCCACGGTGTCCGGCAGCAGCATGCGGTTCAGCCAGGAGTGGATGATGCCGTCGCCCGGACGCAGGGAGACACCGCCACGGGTACGGATGAAGTCCGGCATGGTGTGCTGCATTTCCACGTCAACCGGCTTCGGATAGGCGGCGGTGTGACAGAAGGACTGCATCACCAGGTCAGCCTGGAAACCCAGACACGCCAGGTCTTTCAGCTCGTCACGGGTCATCGGGCCGGTGGTGTCCTGGGAACCGACGGTGGTCATGTGCGGCTCGCAGTAGGTGTTCGGACGAACGCCTTTGCCTTCCGGCAGGCCACAGGCCTTGCCAACCATCTTCTGGGCCAGGGTGAAGCCCTTGTCGCCGGCTTCCGGATCCTTGGGCAGACGGAAGATGTCGGTGGCGCCCAGGCCCAGGGCCTGACGGGCCTTGTTGGTCAGGCCACGACCGATGATCAGCGGGATACGACCGCCGGCCTGCACTTCGTCCAGGATCACGTCAGACTTGAACTTGAACTCGGAGATGGTCTCGCCGGCTTCGTTCAGGATCTTGCCTTCGTACGGACGGATTTCGATGACATCGCCCATGTTCATGTCGTCGACCGGGGCTTCGAAGACCAGGGCGCCGGCGTCTTCCATGGTGTTGAAGAAGATCGGAGCCACCTTGCTACCGATACAGACACCACCGGCACGCTTGTTCGGTACACCCGGGATGTCTTCACCGAAGAACCACAGAACAGAGTTGGTGGCGGACTTACGGGACGAACCGGTACCGACCACGTCACCGACAAAGGCAACCGGCAGGCCTTTGGATTTGATTTCGTCGATCTGGCTCATCGGGCCGGTTACACCGGGCTCTTCCGGCTTCAGGCCGTCACGCTCCATTTTGTAGGCAGCGCGGGCGTGCAGGGGGATGTCCGGGCGGGACCAGGCGTCCGGGGCCGGGGACAGATCGTCGGTGTTGGTTTCGCCGGTCACCTTGAACACGACCATTTTGGTGCTCTCGGGAACCTTCTTCTTGTTGGTGAACCACTCGGCGTTGGCCCAGGATTCAACAACCGCTTTGGCGACGGCGTTGCCGGCGTCCATTTTTTCCTTCACATCGTTGAAGGCGTCGAACATCAGCAGGGTCTTCTTGAGCTGCTCACCGGCCAGTTCGGCCAACTCGCTGTTGTCCAGCAGCTCGACCAGAGTCGCGATGTTGTAGCCGCCCTGCATCATGCCCAGCAGCTTAACGGCGTACTCCTTGCTGACCAGCGGGGAGGAGGCTTCGCCCTTTACCACGGCGGTCAGGAACGCGGCTTTGACGTAAGCTGCCTCGTCAACGCCCGGCGGAATGCGGTTTTCCAGCAGGTAAACCAGGGTTTCTTCCTCGCCCGCGGGCGGGTTCTTCAGCAGTTCCACCAGAGCTGCGGTCTGCTCGGCATTCAGGGGCTTGGGAGGAATACCCAGGGCTTCACGTTCGGCAACGTGCTCACGATAGGCTTCTAACACGATATGGACCCTCATCAGTTGGTATGTCCCGCATCCGTGGGCACGGGGCCCGGCGGGAGTTTTGTGGCGAAAAGGCCGCAGGAGCCTCTGAATAAGGCCTCAAATCACCGATGGGGTTTCAGGATTTATTCAGAGACTCCTTGATCTGGCGCTGCATTCTATAGGAAAGCCCTTATAAAGTTAAGTTGGACAGTGGTCGGACCAATCTGCTATGTGCGGTATACTCCCCGGCTTTCATTCAGCGAACCGATCAACCCTATGAACGCGGCCCTGCAAGACATTCACGATTTCCTGCCCTGCCCAACGCCCAGGCAGTGGATCAACAACGCCCTGGAAAATCAGGAGCTGATGCTGATCGATCATGCCCATTGCGAAAAAAAGGCGGCCTCCACTGCGCTGAGCCTGATGTACCGGTATGTCGATAACACCGACCTGCTCAACAAGATGTCCCGGCTGGCCAGGGAAGAGCTCCGGCATTTTGAGCAGGTGCTGGCGATCATGAAGAAGCGTGGCGTGGAATACGGCCACCTCACACCCTCACGTTATGCGGCAGGTCTGAGGCAGGAGGTGCGTTCGGAAGATCCGGGGCGCCTGGTGGACGTTCTGGTGGTCGGGGCGATTATTGAAGCACGCTCCTGCGAGCGCTTTGCGGCACTGGCGCCGCACCTCGATGACACGCTCGCGGGGTTCTACACCAGCCTGCTGAAATCCGAGGCCCGACACTACCGGGATTACCTGACGCTCGCCGAGCAGGCGGCCGGCGAGCCAGTGGCGGGACGTGTGGCCCGTTTCCTCGAGCTGGAGCGGGAACTGATTGAGGCGCCGGATTCCGAGTTCCGGTTTCATAGCGGGCCGTTAGCCTAGGTTCCGGCAGAGGTCGATCCAGGCGTCAATCCCGGCGCTCCGGTATTTCTGTTTGTGCAGAATGAAGTAGAACTGGCGGTCGAAACGGCGGTGCTCGGGTACCGACAGCGGTACCAGGCTGCCACGTCGGAACGCATCGGCCAGCACTACTTCGGACAGGCAGCCGATACCCAGATCGGCTTCAACAGCGCGCTTGATGGCTTCCGTGTGTTCCAGCTCAAGCAGTACGTTCAGATCCGGGAGCAGGCCGTGCATGCCCCGCTCAAAGCTCTGACGGGTACCGGACCCCGGTTCCCGCATGATCCAGGTGGCCTCCACCAGATCCTCATCGGTCAGTGAACCCTTTGCAGCCAGGGGGTGAGTGGGAGAGCAGAAAACCACCAGCTCATCACCTCGCCAGGGTATCACCTCCAGCTCGGGCGATTGCAGCTCCCCTTCGATCAACCCGATGTCCAGCTCGAAATCCTTGACCCGCCGGGCGATGGTGCTGGTGTTCGCCACTTCCAGCGACACCCGTGGATGGGTAGGGGTATTCATGTATTGGGCCATGACACCCACGGCCAGATAGTTTCCGATAGTCAGGGTGGCGCCCACCTTCAGGGCACCCACTTCGGTGTGTTTACTGAGGGCCTGCTCCAGTTCGTTGGCCTGGGCGAGCACCGCTTCCACTTTCGGCCGGTACAGGCGGCCCAGTTCATTGAGCTGGAGGCGTTTGCCCACCCGATCGAACAGCTGGATGTCGAACTGGCTTTCAAGCTCTTTCAGGGCGCTGCTGGCCGCTGACTGCGACATGGCAAGGGAATCCGCGGCCCGGGTGATGTTCTGGAAATGGGCCGCTGCGAGAAACACCTCCAGCTGTCGGAAACTGTATTTCATAACAATTCGCTCTATATCGGCTCACTCGAATAAGGTTATGAGAATATCCCATTTTCCCGATAGGTTAATGCCGGGTTACACTAGACGCAATCTGAAATTGAAACTGTCGCCGTAAGAGCGCAACGAACAGGCAAGAGGTTTACATGAGCAACCTGATCAAAGAGAAAGTGACCAGCGTCCATCACTGGAACGATACCCTGTTCAGCTTTACCACGAGCCGGGACCCCGGGTTTCGTTTCAAGAACGGCCATTTTGTCATGATTGGCCTGGAAACCGACGGCAAGCCGCTGATGCGCGCCTATAGTATCGCCAGCGCCAACTACGAAGAGGAACTGGAGTTCTTCTCGATCAAGGTACAGGACGGCCCGCTGACGTCACGTCTGCAAAAAATCCAGGTGGGCGATGAAATCCTGGTGAGCCGCAAGCCGACCGGCACCCTGATTCTCGATAACCTTCTGCCGGGCAAGAATCTCTGGTTGATCAGCACAGGCACCGGCCTTGCGCCCTTCATGAGCATTATCAAGGATCCGGAGGTGTACGAGGCCTTCGACAAAGTGATCCTGACCCATGGCGTTCGGTACGTATCCGAGCTGGCATACCAGAAGGAGATCGAAGAGCTGCCGGAAAATGAGTACTTTGGCGACATGGTCAAGGGCAAGCTGGTGTACTACCCGACCGTTACCCGCGAAGAATTCCGTAACCAGGGCCGACTGACCGATGCAATGGAGACCGGCAAGATCACCCGGGATCTGGGTCTGCCGGAATTTGATCCAGAGAACGACCGCTTCATGATCTGCGGCAGCCCGAGCATGCTCAAGGACACCTGCGCCATCCTGAACGACATGGGCTTTGAAGAGGCCCGTGGTGGCAAGATGGGGCACTATGTGATTGAGCGGGCTTTTGTGGAACAGTAAGCGGGTTTCTCGCGAGGCATAAGCCGTAATCAAAAACCGGAGCGTGATGCTCCGGTTTTTTTATGCTTGTATGGATGGCGCGGGCCTTGGGGCGGTCAACCTGCACTGATGGCGACACAGCGTGTACCGGCGGAAAGACGAAAAGGAGGTGTTGGTGGTGGTGAAGAAAATGGGCTTGCGGATAAGGACGGTCATCATCGCATTCCTGGTCGCATTGGTGGCCGGCACACTGGTCGGAACAGTGGTCCAGACGCAGTTCAACCTGCTGGCATTGCAGAATCTTGGGGTAGCCATCAGTCTCGAGGCGCGCTGGACCGCCACGTTGCATGACCTGCTGCATTTTGCTCCGCTGTATGCGGCCCTGTTTGGCACCAGCTTCCTGTTGTTCCAGGCCATTGCCGCACTTGTACTCACCCGGCTTCCCGGGTGGATGCTCAAGCCGGGGCACGGCGTCGCCGGGGCGGCCGGTCTGTGGGCCGCTTTCGCAATCACCAATGCGCTGCTGCCGATGCCGACTCTGATTGCCGCAACACGCTCCGTTACTGGTTTGTTGGTCATGTTGCTCACGGCTGCGTGGGCAGGGTGGCTGTTCGCCAGGCTGGCCGCAACCAATCGTGCCAACCGGACAGGCACCGTGACTCCGGTTGTTGCCGGTGTGCTGTTGCTGGGTAGCTTGGGGTTTACGGAAACTGTCCGTGCTCAGAGTGCCGTTGATGACTACCAGGTGGAAACTGTGGCCTCCGGTCTGGAACACCCCTGGTCCGTTGCCTTTCTCCCGGATGGCGGTGCCCTGGTGACCGAGAGAGCAGGGCGGCTACGCCAGATCACGCCGGAAGGTCAACTGGTGAATGCGCCAATCAAGGGTGTGCCGCCGGTGTTCAACAGTGCCCAGGCAGGCTTGTTTGACGTGGTGCTTTCGCCGGATTTTGCCAATGATCATCGGATTTTCCTGGCCTATGCCTGCGGCACCGAAGCGGCCTATCATCTGTGCGTTGCCAGCGCACAGTTGCAGCGTGACCAGCTTACCGAGGTGGTTGAGATCTTTCGCGCCAGGCCCGCCAAGGAAGGCAGTGCCCATTACGGTGGCCGGATGGTATGGCTGCCGGACGACACCCTTATCGTCACGCTAGGTGATGGTTTTGATTACCGGGAACAGGCCCAGAAACTGTCGAGTCATCTGGGTAAGATCATCCGGCTGAATCCGGACGGCTCGGTACCGGCGGATAATCCGTTTGTCGGTCGCGACGATGCCCTTCCGGAAATATACAGTTTCGGTCACAGGAATGTTCAGGGTCTGGTTTACGATGCCCGGGAAGACCTGTTGCTAGCTCACGAGCATGGCCCTCGGGGCGGGGATGAAATCAATGTGATCGAACCGGGCCAGAACTATGGATGGCCCGTCATTACCTATGGTATCGACTACACCGGGGCGATGATCACGCCGTACACGGCGCGGGAAGGCATGAAGCAGCCGCTCCTGCAGTGGACTCCATCGATTGCGCCCTCGGGCATGACACGCTATCGGGGCCACCTGTTTCCCGAGTGGCAGGGCGACCTGCTGGTAGGCGCCCTCGCGGCCAGGAATGTTCATCGGGTGACGCTGAACGGCTTGCGGGCGAACGACGCCGGCATTCTTTTTGGAAAGCTGGATGCGCGCATTCGGGATGTGGCCACCGGGCCCGATGGCGCACTTTATCTGTTGACGGACAGTTCCGACGGCAAGCTGCTGCGGATCACACCTATGGCAGGGAGCGACGCTGTGTCTTCTGAAGTCGAGCTGGTACTTTCGCCGGAACAGCTCGATTGGATTGGTGAGCAGATTTTCCGGAACGAATGCGCCGGGCAAACCCGGTGCCTGGTTCACTGGAACGCCGGGGAGGCCTTTCCTTCCCTGGGTATCGGGCATTTCATCTGGTACCCGGCCGGAGTCGAAGGCCGGTTTGTGGAGAGCTTCCCCGCCCTGGTAGATTTCATGCGTCGGCGCAACGTCGAACTGCCGGAGTCGCTGGCTGAACTGCGCCCGTTTGATGCGCCCTGGGCCGACCGTGACGCTTTTCTGCAGGTATCGGATTCCGCGAGCGTTGAGGATCTTCGTGCATTTCTGATGAAGACCCGGGCCGTCCAGACGGAATTTATCTATCACCGGGCCAGGGAGTCCCTGAGCCGGGTTATTGGCGCTGCCCCGGAGTCGAAAACGGACGTGGTGACGGCGCGCGTGGCTGCTCTCAGCGAGACGCCCGGCGGTGTCTATGCTCTGATCGACTATGTCAATTTCAAGGGGGAGGGGTTGGCCGAGTCCGAGCGCTACAACGGCGAGGGCTGGGGCCTTTTGCAGGTGTTGCTGGCCATGTCTGGCCATCCGGCCGATACCGCGCTGGATCAGTTCCGGGAGGCGGCGGCCCGTGTGCTTACCCGCAGGGCAGACAATGCCGAGGCGCCCATCGAGAGAGAACGTTGGCTACCGGGTTGGCTCAAGCGTGTTGAAACCTACGTGGAGCCCGCTTCTAGGGTCATTCCGGAATAAAATCCCGAAAAAAACTGGTTGTTTTTCCGAACTTTGATCTACCTTTATAGGGCACTGGCCCCGAGGTCGCTTCGTTTGGGAGCGTCCGGGCGCAGGCTGGCACTGTCTGAGTGCAAATTATCGACTCACCGGGCGCCAGAACTTTCTGGACGAACTCAGTGCTGGATAAAAACAATATAAATCAATTGGTTGTGATTGGTGGCTCGCAAATTGCTGAGCCAGCATGTTGCAAAAACCAACAGATGTTCGGAGAAATGACAATGAGAAAGACGAAATCGATTGCCCTGGGGATTGCTCTGGCTGTAGGCGCACTGGGTGCAACCAGCTCAATGGCCGCTACCACGCTCGAGAATGTGAAATCGAAAGGTCACCTGCAGTGTGGTGTTACCACTGGCCTGCCGGGTTTCTCACAGCCAGATGATAAAGGCAATTGGACCGGGATCGATGTAGACACTTGCCGGGCCGTCGCAGCCGCAATTTTTGGCGACGCCTCTGCCGTTGAATTTACGCCTTTGACTGCCAAGGAGCGCTTTACCGCATTGCAGTCCGGCGAGATCGACATGCTCTCCCGTAATACCACCTGGACTCTGACCCGTGATGCGTCCCTGGGCCTGAACTTTGCCGGCGTAAACTATTACGATGGCCAGGGCTTCCTGATCAAGAAGAACCTTGGGGTAACCGATGCCACCCAGCTGGATGGCGCATCCGTGTGTATCCAGGCGGGTACCACCACCGAGCTCAACCTGTCTGACTACTTCCGTGCCAAAGGCATGGAGTTCAAGCCGATCGTCTTCGATACGTCCGAGCAAACCGTTCAGGGTTTCTCTGCCGGTCGTTGCGACGTGCTGACGTCTGACCGTTCACAGCTGGCAGCCCTGCGCTCCAAGCTGCAGGATCCGAGCGCCGCCGTCATTCTGCCCAACACCATTTCCAAGGAGCCGCTGGGTCCGGTGGTGCGCCAGGGCGATGACCAGTGGTTCAACATCGTCAAATGGGTTCTGTTCACCCAGATTAACGCCGAGGAGCTGGGCGTGACCAGTGCCAACGTCGATGACATGCTGAAATCCGATAACCCGAACATCCAGCGCCTGCTCGGCACGGATGGTGACATGGGCGCCAAGCTTGGTCTGCCGGCGGATTATGGCCACAAGATCGTGAAGCAGGTGGGCAACTACGGCGAAATGTATGACCGCAACGTGGGTCCGGACACCCCGCTCGGCCTGGACCGCGGCATCAATGCCCTCTGGACCGAAGGCGGCATCATGTATGCGCCGCCGGTTCGCTAAGACCTGAAAGCACGCAGGCGCGCCCCGTCCGACGGGGCGCGCTACGCACTCTCTGATGAGGTAATTTGCAGGGACGCTTTTCGGGACATTCCATGAAAAAACAAACTAACGCCACAAAGCCAGCGGCGCCCAAGCCCTGGTACGATCCTCGCGTACGATCACTGTTTTTCCAGGTTGTTGCCATTGCCCTGGTCTTCTGGGCCGGCTGGACTCTGGTCGATAACACCCTTGCCAACATGGAGAGCAGGGGTATCAGTACAGGTTTCGGATTCCTCGATGAGACCGCCGGATTCGGCATCATCATGAGCCTGATACCCTACGATGCCACCATGAGCTACGGCAGGACCTTCTGGGTGGGTCTGACCAATACCCTCCTTGTATCTGCTCTCGGTATCGTCGCCGCCACCATTCTAGGTTTCATCATCGGTGTGGCCCGGCTGTCGAGCAACTGGCTGGTGGCCAAGGTGTCACTGGTCTACATCGAAGTCATCCGTAACATTCCGCTTCTGCTCCAGATTTTCTTCTGGTATTTCGCAGTTTTGGGTGCGCTGCCCTCGCCAAGACAAAGTATTGATGTCGGCGGCACGGTGTTCCTCAACAACCGGGGCCTCTACGTGCCGGAGCCGCTCACTCAGGACGGTTTCGGCGTGGTCTGGCTGGCTCTTCTGGTGGCCATTGCCGCGGTGGTCGGCATCCGCATCTGGGCCAAAAAGCGGCAGCTGGCGACCGGGGAGATCTTTCCAACCTTCAAGGTAGGGGTCGCCATCCTGGTGGTATTGCCCGCGGTGGCCTATTTTGCCGCGGGCAGTCCGCTGCAGTGGGAAATGCCGGAACTTCGGGGCTTCAACTTTGGCGGTGGCATTACCATCATCCCTGAGTTGGCCGCGTTGTGGCTGGCGTTGTCCCTGTATACCGCCAGTTTCATAGCCGAGATCGTGCGCTCCGGCATCCTGTCGGTGAGCAAGGGGCAAACCGAAGCGGCCAAGGCCCTGGGGCTGCCCAACGGTCTCACTCTCCGTCTGGTGGTTATCCCCCAGGCCATGCGGGTGATCATTCCGCCGCTCACCAGTCAGTACCTGAACCTGACCAAGAACTCCTCGCTGGCAACGGCGATCGGCTATCCGGATCTGGTGGCCGTGTTCATGGGAACCACCCTGAACCAGACCGGCCAGGCGGTGGAGGTGGTGGCCATTACCATGGCGGTGTACCTCACCATCAGTCTGACAATCTCCCTGTTCATGAATATCTACAACCGGGCCGTGGCGATTAAGGAGCGATGATGGCTGAGTCAACCATGAAACCACCCAAGAAGGCTCTCAGTCCGGTCAAGTGGATGCGGGAGCATCTGTTCTCTACCTGGTACAACACCCTGTTGACCGTTGCCGTGGGTTATCTGCTGGTAACCAGCATCGGCCCCCTGGTGAACTGGGTGTTCCTCGAGGCCAACTTTACTGGCCAGGATGCCAGTGACTGTACCGGGGCAGGGGCCTGCTGGCTGTTTATCAGCCAACGCCTGAATTTCTTCATTTACGGCTTCTACCCCGACGAACTGCAGTGGCGGGTGAACGTGATGTTCATCCTGCTGGCCCTGGCCTTCGTGCCGCAGTTCATAGAACGGTTCCCGGGGCGCAAATGGCTGGGCATCTTCGGGATGACCGGTCTGCCGGTGATCGGATATTTCCTGATACCGGGCGGGACCTTCGGCCTGGAAGTGGTCGAGAGTACCAAATGGGGCGGCCTGATGCTGACCCTGATCCTGGCGTACATCGGTATCCTTGCCTCACTGCCTATCGGAATACTGCTCGCTCTCGGGCGTCGATCCGAGATGCCGATTATCCGCGGTCTGAGCGTGGTGTTCATCGAGGTCTGGCGGGCGGTGCCGCTGATCACGGTACTGTTCATGGCTTCGGTGATGTTACCGCTGTTCCTGCCTGAAGGGGTCAACTTCGAGAAACTGGCCCGGGCTTTGATTGGCATCACACTCTGGCAGTCGGCCTATATGGCCGAGGTAATCCGCGGCGGTTTGCAGGCCATCCCGCGGGGGCAGTACGAGGCCGCAGACGCACTGGGGCTCGGATACTGGCGCAAAATGGGCCTGGTCATCCTGCCACAGGCACTGAAAATGGTGATCCCGGGCATCGTGAATACCTTTATATCACTGTTCAAGGACACCACGCTGGTCCTGATCATCGGCCTGTTCGATGTGCTCGGTACCGTGCAGTCCACGGTGACTGATCCGGCCTGGCAGAACGTTGCCATTGAAGGCTATGTGTTCGTGGCTTTCTGCTTCTGGATTTTCTGTTTCGGAATTTCCCGCTACAGCCAGAACCTTGAACGCAAACTCGACACCGGTCACAAAACCTGATGGGTAACCCAATGACAGAACAAACCCAAACCTCTGATACACAACCCTCCGTCGGCAACAAGCCGGACATCATCCGGGTGGAAGGCATGCACAAGTGGTACGGGGATTTCCACGTACTGAAGGACCTGAACCTGACGGTCGCCCAGGGCGAACGAATCGTCATCTGCGGGCCTTCCGGATCCGGCAAGTCCACGTTCATTCGCTGCATTAACCGGCTGGAAGAGCACCAGCAAGGCAAGATTATCGTGGACGGCGTGGAGTTAACGGACGATGTGCGCCACATTGATACAGTGCGCAGGGAAGTAGGTATGGTGTTTCAGCACTTCAACCTGTTTCCGCATCTCACTGTTCTCGAGAACTGTTGCCTGTCGCCGATCTGGGTACGCAAGGTTCCGCGCAAGGAAGCCGAGGCAACGGCCATGGAGTATCTGGAACGAGTGAAGATTCCCGATCAGGCCCGGAAATATCCCGGACAGTTGTCCGGCGGCCAGCAGCAGCGGGTGGCCATTGCCCGGGCCCTTTGCATGAAACCGAAGATCATGCTCTTTGATGAGCCCACATCGGCGCTGGATCCGGAGATGATCAAGGAGGTGCTCGATGTCATGATCGAGTTGGCCGGCAGCGGCATGACCATGCTCTGTGTAACCCACGAGATGGGGTTTGCCAAGACCGTGGCTGACCGCGTGATCTTCATGGACGGTGGCGAGATTGTTGAGGAGGCGCCGCCCCACGAGTTCTTCAACAATCCGCAGGAAGCGAGAACGCAGAAGTTTCTCAAGCAGATTCTGGCGCACTGAGGCCAGAAGTCGAAAAAGCCGGGGCTGTCCCGGCTTTTTTCATTTCAGCGGCTGCTTTTTCAGTGCCGGCTCCTCGTTGGGGCGAGCCTCCAGCCACCAGACATTCTGGTCCCAGTCACCCAGGACAATCCGCCGCGCCGGTTGCCCGTTGGCGGTGAGTTCGTGCACCGCTGGTCGGTGGGTATGACCATGGATCAGCCTCTGGACGCCGTACCGCTCCATGTCCTTGACCACCTCTTCCGGGGTGACATCCATGATGAACTCTTCCTTGCCCTGATTCTTCGCCATGCTGATTTCCCGAAGCTGACGGGCCATCTGCTGGCGGTCCTTCAGGGGGCGCTGCAGGATCATCTGCTGCCACTGGGGGTTGCGCATGTTGGCCCGGAACTTCTGGTACTCCACATCGGCGGTGCACAGGCTGTCGCCGTGCATCAGCAGGGTGGGGGTGCCGTATAGATCGATAACGGTCGGGTCGTCCAGCAGGGTGGCTCCGGCTCGGGCACAGAAGTCCTCTCCGATCAGGAAGTCGCGGTTGCCGTGCATGAGGAACAGGCGGGTACCACTGTCGCTGAGCTGGCGCAGGGCGCCCGCCACCTGCTCCTGCAGTGGGGTGCGTTCGTCATCGCCAATCCAGGCCTCGAAGAAATCCCCCAGAATGTAGAGGCTTTCAGCGCCTGCCGCCTTCTCTTCCAGAAAGGTCAGGAAGGCCCCGGTAATGTCCGGGCGCGACTCCTCGAGATGCAGGTCGGAAATAAACAGCGTGGTCACGCGTCCTCCAGAACCTCGGCTTTCTCGATGACCACATCGTCGGCCGGTACGTCCTGATGGCCGGCGCGCATGGTGGTGCGGACCGCGCGAATGGCATTGACTGTATCCATGCCTTCGACCACTTTGCCGAATACGCAGTAGCCCCAGCCTTCCGCGTTCTTGGCGGTGTGGTCCAGGAAACCGTTGTTCTCTACGTTAATGAAGAACTGTGCAGTGGCCGAGTGCGGATCCATGGTCCGGGCCATGGCGATGGTGCCCTGCATGTTGCTCAGGCCGTTGTCGGCCTCGTTCTGGATGGGTTCGCGAGTCTTGCGTGGGGTCATGCCCGGCTCAAAGCCGCCGCCCTGAATCATGAAGTTGCTGATGACGCGATGGAAGATGAGGCCGTCGTAAAAGCCGTCGCGGACGTACTGTTCAAAGTTTTTCGCGGTTTCCGGAGCCTTGTCGTAATCCAGTTCCAGCTTGATGTCGCCAAGATTGGTCGTCAGCAGAATCATCAGGGTTTCCTGTTCAGAGGTGTTTGAAAAGATGGGTTGTGTCAAAACCCGTATTGTACTGAAGAGTTTGCCGCGATGCATGAGTCCGGAAAGGATTTGTGAGTATAATAGACGGTTTAAGATTCACCCCTTTTAACAGAGATTGTATGAGCGCCGAGTCGAAGAAAGCCCATAACTTCATCCAGAGCCTGATCGAGGACGCCATCGCCGGCGGTGAGCATACCGGCAAGGTGGTGACCCGTTTTCCACCGGAGCCCAACGGCTATCTGCACATTGGCCACGCCAAGTCGATCTGCCTCAATTTCGGAATTGCCGAAACCTTTTCGGGCGAGTGCAACCTGCGCTTTGACGACACCAACCCGGAGAAGGAAAACCAGGAATACATTGACGCGATCAAGCAGGACGTAGAGTGGCTCGGCTACGAGTGGGCCGGCGATGTGCGGTACGCCTCTGACTACTTTGACGCCCTGTACGATTTTGCCGAGGAGCTGATCGAGCGGGACAAGGCCTACGTCTGTGCACTGTCTGCCGACGAGATGGCGGAATACCGTGGCAGTCTGAAAGAGCCGGGTCGCAACAGCCCCTACCGGGATCGCCCGGTGGAGGAAAGCCTGAAGCTGTTCCGGGAGATGCGCGACGGAAAGTTTCAGAATGGTGAGCTGGTGCTGCGGGCGAAGATCGACATGGCGTCCCCGAACATCAACCTGCGCGATCCAATTCTCTACCGGATTCGCTACGCCGACCACCACCAGACGGGCAACAAGTGGTGCATCTACCCGATGTACGACTACACCCACCCAATTTCGGACGCCCTGGAGGGGATCACCCACTCCCTGTGCACTCTCGAGTTTGAGGATCACCGGCCACTCTACGACTGGGTTCTGGACAACATTTCCGTGCCCTGTCATCCCAGGCAGATCGAGTTCGCGCGCCTGAACCTGAACTACACCATCACCTCCAAGCGCAAGCTCAAGCGCCTGGTGGATGAGGGGGTTGTCGACGGCTGGAACGATCCACGCATGCCCACCATTTCCGGTATGCGGCGTCGCGGCTACACGCCTGAATCGATCCGTAATTTCTGCGACATGATCGGTGTGAACAAAGCCGGCGGAACGGTCGATGTGGGCATGCTCGAGCACGCCATCCGTGAGGACCTGAACAACCGGGCGCCCCGTGCCATGTGTGTGATGCGTCCGCTCAAGGTGACGCTGATCAACTATCCAGCGGACCAGACCGAAACCCTGAGTCTGCCGGTACATCCGCAAAATCCGGACATGGGCGAGCGGGAAGTGACCTGGAGCCAGACCCTGTTCATCGACCGCGAAGACTTCGAGGTGGATCCGCCCCGCAAGTGGAAGCGGCTGGCGCCGGATCAGGCGGTGCGCCTGCGGGGTGGCTATGTGATGACCTGCCGGGAAATCATCCGGGACGACAGCGGCGAGATTGTTGAGCTCAAGTGCCAATACGATCCGGCTACCCTGGGCGTGAACCCCGAGGGCTACAAGCCGAACGGTGTGATTCACTGGGTCTCCGCGACCGACAGCGTTGAGACCGATATCAACGTCTACGACCGTCTGTTTAACCACGAATCCCCGGACAGCGACAAGGACGGGGATTTCATGGACCATCTGAATCCCGAATCCCTGGTCGTCCTGCGCGGTGCCCGCGTCGAGAAGAGCCTGGCTAAGCCCCGCACCGATCTGCCGTATCAGTTCGAGCGGGAAGGCTATTTCTACTGCGATCAGGAGCAGACGGCGGCCACCGGTCGGCCGGTGTTCAATCGCACCGTGACGCTGCGCGACTCCTGGGGCAAGGGGGGCAAATGATCCGGATTCACAACACCCTGACCCAGCAGAAGGAAGAGTTTCGGCCCATCGAGCCCGGCAAGGTGCGGATGTATGTGTGCGGAATGACGGTGTACGACTACTGCCACCTGGGGCATGCCCGGGTACTGGTGGCGTTCGATGTGATCACCCGTTATTTGCGTCATCGGGGCTACGAGGTGCACTACGTTCGCAACATCACCGATATCGACGACAAAATCCTGCGCCGCGCCGACGACAACGGCGAGCCTTACACCGAGCTCACCGAGCGTATGATTCGCGCTATGCATGAAGACGAGGCCCGTCTGGGTGTGCTGTCGCCTGATGAGGAGCCCCGGGCAACCGCGTACATCGACGAAATCATCGCCATGATCCACAAGCTGATCGCCAGCGGCCACGCCTATGCGGCGGACAACGGCGACGTGTATTTTGCCGTGGACTCGTTCGATGGCTACGGCAAGCTGAGCAAGAAAAAGCTTGAAGACCTGCTGGCCGGTGCCCGGGTCGATGTGCAGGAAGCCAAGCGCAGTCCCGCGGACTTTGCGTTGTGGAAGGCGGCGAAAGAAGGGGAGGTCAGTTGGCCATCGCCCTGGGGCGAGGGTCGCCCTGGCTGGCACATCGAGTGCTCTGCCATGTCCACCTGCTGCCTGGGCGACACCTTCGACATCCATGGTGGCGGCCCGGACCTGCTGTTCCCGCACCATGAGAACGAGATCGCACAGTCCGAGTGCGCCACCGGCCATACCTTCGTGAACACCTGGATGCACGCCGGCGCCATTCGCGTGAACAAGGAGAAGATGTCCAAGTCCCTGGGCAACTTCTTCACCATCCGGGAGATCATGGAGAAGTACCCGGCCGAGGTGGTCCGCTACTTCCTGGTGTCGAGCCATTACCGCAGCCAGGTGGATTATTCCGAGGACAACCTGGCCGAAGCCGGTCGCACCCTGACACGGCTTTACCATGCGCTGCGGGGTGTCGTGCCGGCAAAGGCGGCCGACGTTCCCGAGGGCGAGCACGATGTGCGTTTCGCCGAGGCCATGGATGACGATTTCAACACCGCCGGCGCCATTGCCGTGCTCCATGCCGTGGCCAATGAGATCAACCAGTTCCGTCGCGACGGTCGGGAAGACGACGCCAAACGCAGCGCCGCAGTGCTGGTGCGACTGGGTGGTGTGCTGGGGCTGCTACAGCAGGACCCGGAGGCTTTCTTCAAGGCCGGCGGCAGTGCCGAGCTCTCCGCCGAGGAGATCGAGGCGATGATCCAGGCCCGGGCCGACGCCCGCAAGGCGAAAGACTTTGCCGAGGCGGATCGCATTCGGGATGCGCTTGCGGAAAAGGGCATCATCCTGGATGACTCCCGGGAAGGCACGAGCTGGCGCAAGGCCTGACTGGCGTGCCAGAGCGCTTGGTCTGACCAGTTTTATGCTCACGGGCATGATCTTGTAAGGATTTTCCCTTACAATGCGGCGCTCAAATTAGAATGCCCTCTCGTTCGTCAGAAGAGGGAGTCGGGAAACAACCCACTGAGGCAGACAACGATGACAGAACGCGTACAAATCGGCGGCATTCAGGTCGCCAAGAATCTGTATGATTTCGTGAACAACGAGGCGATTCCGGGCACCGGAGTTGATGCCGACAAATTCTGGGCCGAGTTCGACAAGATCGTGAACGAGCTGGCGCCGCGTAACCGCGAACTGCTGGCCAAGCGCGACGCGATCCAGGAAAAGATGGACAGCTGGAACCGCGATCACAAGGGCCAGAAGATTGACATGGCCGAATACAAGGCGTTCCTGAAGGACATCGGCTACCTGGTGGATGAGCCTGCGGAGTTCAAGATCTCCACCTCGAACGTGGATCCGGAAGTGGCCACCCAGGCCGGTCCGCAGCTGGTGGTTCCAATCATGAACGCCCGCTTCGCCCTGAATGCGGCCAACGCCCGCTGGGGTAGCCTGTATGACGCGCTCTATGGCACCGACGCCATCTCCGAAGAAGGCGGTGCTGACAAAGGCCCGGGCTATAACCCGGTTCGTGGTGCCAAGGTCATCGAGTGGGCCCGCAACCTGCTGGACAGCTCCGCGCCGCTGGCGTCCGGAAGCCACAAGGATGCCGCCAAATACCTGGTCGAGGGTGGCAAACTCTTGGTCAAGCTGCAGAATGGTGAGACCACTGGCCTGAAAGACGAAGCCGGCTTTGTGGGCTATACCGGCGCTGCCGACGCCCCCACCGGCGTGCTGCTGGTTAAGAACGGCATGCACTTCGAGATCCAGATCGACGCCAGCCATCCCATCGGCAAGAGTGACGGCGCCAACGTCAAGGACGTATTGATGGAGTCTGCCCTGACCACCATCATGGACTGCGAAGACTCCGTTGCCGCGGTTGATGCCGATGACAAGGCGCTGGCCTACCGCAACTGGCTCGGCCTGATGAAGGGTGACCTGGAAGAGACCTTCGAGAAGGGCGGCAAGCAACTGACCCGCAAGATGAACGCCGACCGCGTCTACACCGCCGCTGACGGCAGCGAGATGGCGCTGAAGGGGCGCAGCCTGATGTTCATCCGGAACGTTGGTCACCTGATGACCAACCCGGCCATCCTCCTGAAAGACGGCAACGAGATCCCCGAGGGGTTGATGGACGGACTGATCACCTCTCTGATTGCCATCCATGATCTCAAGGGCAACAGCCAGTTCCAGAACAGCACCAAGGGCTCAATGTACATCGTGAAGCCCAAGCAGCATGGTCCGGAAGAAGTGGCCTTCACCAACGAGTTCTTTGGTCGTGTTGAGGATGCTCTTGGTCTGCCGCGCTACACCCTGAAGGTCGGCATCATGGACGAGGAGCGTCGCACCACCGTCAACCTGAAGTCGTGCATCCACGCGGCGAAAGAGCGCGCGGTATTCATTAACACCGGTTTCCTGGACCGTACTGGCGACGAAATCCACACCTCCATGGAGCTGGGACCGTTTATCCGCAAAGGCCCCATGAAACAGGCGACCTGGATCAACGCTTACGAGCAGTGGAACGTGGATATCGGCCTTGAGACTGGTTTCTCCGGCGTTGCCCAGATTGGTAAGGGCATGTGGGCCATGCCAGACCTCATGGCCGGCATGCTGGAGGCCAAGATCGGTCATCCGAAATCCGGTGCCAACACCGCCTGGGTTCCGTCGCCGACCGCCGCTACCCTGCACGCTACCCATTACCACCAGGTAAACGTGTTTGATGTCCAGAAAGAGTTGTCCAAGCGTCAGCGTGCGGCCCTTGAGGACATCCTGACCGTGCCGGTGATGGACGACCCGTCCTCCATGAGCGCAGAGGAAATCCAGCAGGAGCTGGACAACAACGCGCAGGGTATCCTCGGCTACGTGGTGCGCTGGATCGACCAGGGTGTCGGTTGTTCCAAGGTTCCGGACATCAACAACGTGGGTCTGATGGAAGACCGTGCCACCCTACGGATCTCCTCTCAATTGCTGGCCAACTGGCTGCGTCATGGCATCTGCACCGAGGCGCAGATTGAAGAGACCATGAAGCGGATGGCGGCGGTTGTGGACAAGCAGAACGCCGGGGATCCGGCCTATCGCAACATGGCGCCGAACTTCGATGACAGCGTTGCCTTCGAAGCAGCCATGGCGCTGGTTCTGAAGGGCTGCGAGCAGCCAAACGGCTACACCGAGCCGCTGCTGCACGCCTATCGCCTGAAGGCCAAGGCCAAGTTCGGGCAGTAAACCCGGGCCATCAAAAAACCCCGCCTCGGCGGGGTTTTTTGTGTCTGGTTGGATCAGGCAAAGCCGTAACCCAACGCTTTGACTCAGTCCTTGTGCAGCACGTCCGCTGCGTACAGGGTGTTCTGCAACAGTGTGGCAATGGTCATCGGGCCCACGCCGCCGGGCACCGGCGTGATGTAGGCCGCCCGTTCCGCCGCCATTGCGAAATCCACGTCGCCATGCAGTTTACCGTCGTCCATGCGGTTGATCCCGACATCAATCACAGTGGCTCCGGGCTTGACCCATTCTCCCTTGATCAACCCCGGTTTGCCGGCGGCCGCCACCAGGATGTCGGCTTCTGACACGAATTTTGGCAGGTCTGGCGTAAATCGATGGCAAACCGTCGTGGTGGCGCCCTTGAGCAGAAGCTCCATACTCATGGGGCGGCCGACAATGTTGGAGGCGCCGACAATGACCGCGTGCTGACCCTTATAGGGTGTAGCGATGCTGTCGAGCAGGGTGATGATACCCGCCGGTGTGCAGGGTCTAAGTGTTGGTTTGCGCTGCATCAGCCGGCCAATGTTGTAGGGGTGGAATCCGTCCACGTCCTTGTCGGGCCGTATCTTGACCAGAATGGGGTCGGCATCCAGATGGCGGGGCAGGGGCAACTGAACCAGAATGCCGTCGACGGCGGGATTCTCGTTCAGTTCATCGATCAGTGCTTCCAGTGCCTCCTGGGAGGTGTCTTCCGGCAGGTCGTAGGACAGGGACAGGATTCCGGCCTGCTCGCAGGCCTTGCGCTTGTTGCCCACGTAAACGTGTGAGGCGGGATCGTTGCCGACCAGTACCACAGCCAGGCCGGGCGCGCGCAGCCCCTGCTGCCGACGGGCTTCCACGCCGGCGGCAACCTGCTGTCTAACCTCGGCGGCAATCTCTTTTCCGTTGATCAGTTTGGCGGTCATGTCTCGTCTTTTCGGTTGGACATCAAAAAATGAAGGCCGGGCATTGTCTCATGCTTCCGGCGTAACTCCAATTCGCGGGCCGGGGCCAGCGCCGGAACTTTCCTCGCCCCGACCGGTCAGCTTACTTGCCCGCATAGGGGGAAATTGGAAATCCGTGTTGACGGAGCACGCCGGCGCCGGTAATATGCGCGCCAACTTTGCTGAGGCACTTGTTGTTCGGTTGAAACGGGGTATAGCGCAGTCTGGTAGCGCGCCTGCTTTGGGAGCAGGATGTCGGGAGTTCGAATCTCTCTACCCCGACCACTTACTGTCCGAGTCCGTATTCCGGACACATTCGAGCAGGAGTGGTGGACAGCCAGGTGGGCGAACGGTCAAGCGCCCGTAGCTCAGCTGGATAGAGCATCCGCCTTCTAAGCGGATGGTCGCAGGTTCGAGTCCTGCCGGGCGCGCCATTAAACGCTGGCACCCGCGCCGGAGCGACCGTAACCAGCAAAGTTGAAAGCCTCACGTTGTTGCGTGTTGCTTGAGGAAAGGCAAGTCCCTATGTGGTGGACGTAGCTCAGTTGGTAGAGCTCAGGATTGTGACTCCTGCGGTCGAGGGTTCGAACCCCTTCGTCCACCCCACTTTTCCCTCTTGTTTGATTCCGCGTGTGATGAATCCATTGATGACAGGCTGGTCATCAGGCAATCTTCATCCTGTTGTGCGCGAGTGGCGGAACTGGTAGACGCGCTGGATTTAGGTTCCAGTGGGGCAACCCGTGAGAGTTCGAGTCTCTCCTCGCGCACCACCCCTTTCTTTTTCGTGTTGTGCCCCCATATTCGAGGCCAGACCCGCGGGTCGTCGCTGACGTTGGCCAATGCCGCGCAGAGTGATTCTCTCGGCGGGCCAAAGCATGATAAACTACCGGCTTTTAATTTTCGGTCCTTTTGCGGGCAGGTCCCCGTAACCGGACTTTTAGTATTAATTTCATTCACCTACAGAATCTGTAATTTGAGGATCTTCCATGCAAGTGTCTGTTGAAACGACCTCCAACATCGAGCGTCGCATGACGATTGGTGTGCCCGCCCAGGAAATCGACCAGGCGGTCCAGAAACGCCTGCAGGAAACCGCGCGTACCGTTCGTCTTAACGGTTTCCGTCCGGGTAAGGTGCCCATGAGCGTGGTGAAGCGTCGTTTCGGTGACAGTGTTCGTCAGGAAGTTGTGGGCGAGGTCATGCGCGACAACTACATCAAGGCACTGCAGGAGCAGGACATCAATCCGGCGGGTTGGCCGAAGTTCGAGCCGAAAACCATGGAAGAGGGCAAGGATCTGGAATTCGTTGCCACTTTCGAAGTACTGCCGGAAATCGAGCTGGGCGACCTGAGCAAGATCTCCGTTGAGAAGCTTACCTCCGAGATCACCGACAAAGACGTCGACAACATGATCGACAACCTGCGTAGGCAGCAGGCCACCATGAAGGAAGTCAAGCGCAAGTCCAAGAACAAGGACGTGCTGACCATTGACTTCAAGGGCTTCATCGACGGCGAGGAGTTCGAGGGCGGTGCCGCCGAAGGTCATCGTCTGACCCTCGGTTCCGGCCAGATGATTCCGGGCTTCGAGAAAGCCATTCAGGGCGGCAAGGCCGGTGAGGACATGGAAATTGAGGTGACCTTCCCGGAGGATTACCACAACGAGGAGCTGGCGGGTAAGCCGGCCAAGTTCGAGATCAAGATCCACAAGGTGGAAGAGCCCCAGTTGCCAGAGCTGGATTCCGAATTCTTCAAGAAGTTCGGAATCGACGCCGAGGACGAGGCTGCGTTCCGCGAAGAAGTGAAAAAGAACATGGAGCGTGAGCTCAAGCAGGCCATCTCCAACAAGGTCAAGAACGACGTGGTTGACGGACTGGTGGAGAACACCGAGCTGGACGTTCCGGCTGCTCTGGTCGATCAGGAAATCGATCGCCTGCGTCAGGATGCGGTTCAGCGCTTCGGTGGCCAGGTTGACTTCCAGCAGCTGCCCAAGGAGATCTTCGAAGAGCAGGCCAAGCGCCGCGTGAAGACAGGCCTGCTGTTCCAGGAAGTGGTCAAGCAGAACGACCTGAAGGCCGACCCGGCGAAGGTAGACGAGAAGATCCAGGAAATCGCTTCTACGTATGAACAGCCTGAGGAAGTGGTCGCGCACTTCAACAGCAACCCCGAGCAGAAGGCTCAGATCGAGTCCTCTGTGCTGGAGGATGCGGTTGTTGACCACGTGCTGGCCCAGGCCAAGGTCAAGGAAAAGAAGGTTAAATACGAAGAGGCCGTACAGGCAGGTCAGCCGCAGCGCTGAGTTGCCGCGGGGGCGGATTTTCCGCGCCCGAGCGCCGTCCCATGAAACAGCCGGCATGTCCGGCTGTTTTCATCTGGGGCCGCTGCTGGCAAAGTATCGGATGCAACACGAGTGAAACTGCCGTGGCTCATGGCCACGACCCATTGTCCATAAGGAGTTCAGGCGCATCATGACGCAGAAACCAATTGATGGTCCCGCAATGGTTACCAATTCCGGGCTGGTACCGATCGTTATCGAGCAGACAGCCCGCGGTGAGCGGTCGTTCGACATCTACTCCCGCCTGCTCAAGGAGCGGGTAATCTTTCTGGTGGGCCCGGTTGAAGACCACATGGCGAACCTGATTGTGGCGCAGCTCCTGTTCCTGGAGTCGGAGAACCCCGACAAGGACATTCACCTTTACATCAATAGCCCGGGCGGTTCGGTGACTGCCGGCATGTCGATCTACGACACAATGCAGTTTATCAAGCCTGACGTGGCTACCCTGTGTGTTGGACAGGCCGCCAGTATGGGCGCCTTCCTTCTGGCTGGTGGCGCTGCCGGCAAGCGGGCGTGTCTGCCCAATTCGCGGGTCATGATTCACCAGCCGCTGGGCGGCTATCAGGGCCAGGCGACGGATATCGAGATCCACACCCGTGAGATCCTGAAGATCCGTCACACCCTGAACTCCATTCTGGCCCACCACACCGGGCAGGATCTGGACACCATCGCCAAGGATACTGATCGTGATAACTTCATGGATCCGACCCAGGCGAAAGAGTACGGGCTGATCGATTCAATACTTGATAAGCGCGTACCGAATAAATAATACTGGAAGTAATCGCATCATATTTCGCCGGCGTAATGCAGGTATGACGCCGGCAGAACGAGATCAGAGGTATTTCAATGGCAGATGAAAGAAACGGCAGGGGCGACGATAACGGCAAGTTGCTCTACTGCTCGTTTTGCGGAAAGAGCCAGCATGAAGTCCGTAAGCTCATTGCAGGGCCCTCGGTGTTCATCTGCGACGAGTGCGTCGACCTGTGCAACGATATTATCCGGGAAGAAATCCAGGAAAATGCCCAGGAAGAGCCGAGCGATCGCCTCCCGACGCCGTCCGAAATCCGGCACACTCTGGATGAGTATGTGATTGGCCAGGATCGCGCCAAGGTCGTTTTGTCGGTGGCGGTCTACAACCATTACAAGCGTCTGCGCTATGGCGAAGGCAAGGGCGATGTCGAGCTCGGCAAGAGCAACATCCTGCTCATCGGGCCCACCGGCAGCGGCAAGACCCTGCTGGCGGAAACCTTGGCGCGCATGCTCAACGTGCCCTTTACCATCGCCGACGCCACCACGCTTACCGAAGCGGGTTACGTGGGTGAGGACGTCGAGAATATCATTCAGAAGCTTCTGCAGAAGTGCGATTACGACGTCGACAAGGCCCAACGGGGCATCGTCTACATCGATGAGATCGACAAGATCTCCCGTAAATCGGACAATCCGTCCATTACCCGGGATGTGTCCGGTGAGGGCGTGCAGCAGGCGTTGCTGAAACTGATCGAGGGCACGGTAGCCTCGGTGCCGCCCCAGGGCGGGCGCAAGCACCCCCAGCAGGAGTTCCTGCAGGTGGACACCGGCAATATGCTGTTCATCTGTGGCGGTGCCTTTGCCGGCCTGGACAAGGTGATCCGTGAGCGCACGGAAAAGAACAGCATTGGCTTTTCCGCCTCGGTTGCCAGCCAGGATGATGCCAAGAACACCGGCGACATCATCAAGGATGTGGAAACCGAGGATCTGGTGAAGTATGGCCTGATTCCGGAGTTTGTGGGTCGTCTGCCTGTGGTTGCGACCCTCAACGAACTGGACGAGGAAGCACTGGTACAGATCCTGACCGAGCCCAAGAATTCCCTGACCAAGCAGTACCAGAAGCTGTTTGACATGGAAGGTGTTGAGCTCGATTTCCGGGATGACGCGCTGCGCGCCGTTGCCCGGAAGGCCATGGACCGGAAAACCGGTGCCCGCGGTCTGCGCTCCATCATGGAAGCGACCCTGCTCGACACCATGTATCAGATACCGTCTGAGCATGATGTTACCAAAGTGGTCATCGATGAAAGCGTGATCAGCGGGGACTCCGAACCCTTCAAGATCTATGCAAGCAGTGACCACGCCAAGGCCGTGCCGGAAGATTGAGCCGGCGATTCCTGGTCACACAAAAAAAGGGGCGGCAACGCCCCTTTTTTGCTTTCCTGTATCCCGATATTCCCACCCTGTTTCGTTTGGTAAAAAGATTGCAATTTTTACGGGCGCCCCAATGAAGGGTGATATGCTGAAAGAAATACCGTCAGAGGACTCCCTATGACCCGGATATCCGAAAATACTGTGCAAGAATACCCGCTGCTTCCACTACGTGACGTGGTGGTGTTCCCGCACATGGTGGTCCCGCTGTTTGTGGGCCGTGAAAAATCCATCCAGGCGCTGGAAGCCGCGATGGAAGGAAGCAAAGAGATTCTTCTGGTAGCCCAGAAAGACGCTTCCACCGATGAGCCGGGCCCGAAGGATGTGTTTGGCATGGGAACGCTGGCAACGGTTCTGCAGATGCTCAGGCTGCCTGACGGCACGGTGAAGGTGCTGGTGGAGGGCAACGCCCGCGCCACAATCAGCGATATCACCGAGGGTGAATACCTGTCTGGAAGTGCCATGTTGATGGACGAGGAGGCTCTGCCGGATCGCGAGAAAGACGTCCTGGTGAAGACTTTGATGGACGAGTTCGAGAAGTACGTGAAGCTCTCCAAGAAGGTGCCCTCGGAAGTGTCCAATGCCCTGACCGGTATCGAAGAGCTGGAGCGATTGGCAGACACCATGGCCGCGCACCTGGAAATGCGCATTCCCGAGAAGCAGGAGTTGCTGGAGGCTCTGGATATCCGCAAGCGTGTGGATCTGTTGCTGGGCAAGCTGGACGGCGAGATCGACCTGATTGAGGTTGAGAAGCGCATTCGCGGTCGTGTGAAAAAGCAGATGGAGCGCAGCCAGCGGGAGTACTACCTGAACGAACAGATGAAGGCTATCCAGAAGGAAATGGGTAACCTGGGCGAAGGCAACAACGACTTCGAGGAGCTGGAACAGAAGCTCGAGGAAGCCGGGTTGCCGGAAGAGGCCCGCAAGAAAACCGAAACCGAACTGAACAAGCTCAAGATGATGTCGCCCATGTCGGCGGAGGCCACTGTGGTGCGCGGTTACATCGACTGGATGTTGGCGGTGCCGTGGAAAAAGCGCAGCCGCGTCCGTCATGACATCGAGAAGGCCCGTGAGATTCTCGACCGGGACCACTACGGTCTGGATGAGGTCAAGAAGCGGATCCTGGAGTACCTGGCGGTTCAGAGCCGAGTCAAGAAGGTGAAAGGGCCCGTTCTGTGCCTGGTAGGGCCTCCCGGTGTGGGTAAGACCTCCCTGGGGCAGTCCATTGCCCGGGCCACCAACCGGAAGTACACACGCATGGCCTTGGGCGGCGTGCGTGACGAAGCCGAGATCCGCGGTCATCGCAAAACCTACATCGGCGCACTGCCAGGTAAGCTCCTCCAGAAGCTGTCCAAGGTGGGTGTGAAGAACCCGCTGTTCCTGTTCGATGAAATCGACAAGATGGGCATGGATCACCGTGGCGACCCGGCTTCGGCTCTGCTCGAGGTGCTTGATCCGGAGCAGAACCACACCTTCAACGACCATTACCTGGAGGTTGATTACGACCTCTCTGACGTGATGTTTGTGTGCACATCCAACTCCATGAACATTCCACCGGCGCTGCTGGACCGGATGGAAATCATCCGCATCCCGGGTTATACCGAGGATGAGAAGGTTAACATCGCCCTGCGCTACCTGCTGCCCAAGCAGATCAAGGCCAACGGTCTGCGCAAGGACGAACTGGAGCTGCCCGAGGAGACCCTTAGGGACCTGATCCGCTACTACACTCGCGAGGCCGGCGTGCGCGGGCTTGAACGGGAAATTGCCAAGATCTGCCGGAAGGTGGTGCGGGATCATGTGGAAAGCGGGGACAAGGCCTCCGTGGTTCTGAAGCCCGAGATGCTGGAAGACTATTCCGGGGTCAAGAAGTTCAAGTATGGACTGGCCGAGGAAACCAACCAGATCGGCCAGGTGACCGGACTGGCCTGGACCCAGGTGGGCGGTGAGCTGCTGACCATCGAGACTGCACTCACCCCCGGCAAGGGCCGGGTGGTGAAAACCGGCTCCCTCGGTGATGTCATGCAGGAGTCGATCCAGACCGCCCTGACGGTGGTACGCAGCCGGGCCCCAGGGCTTGGCCTGTCCGACGATTTTCACGAGAAACATGACCTGCACGTGCACGTGCCCGAGGGGGCAACGCCCAAGGATGGTCCCAGTGCCGGCATTGGCATGTGCACGGCGCTGGTATCGGCACTCACCAAGATTCCGGTGCGGGCCGATGTGGCCATGACCGGTGAAATCACTCTGCGTGGTCGTGTCCTGGCCATCGGCGGGCTCAAGGAGAAGCTGCTGGCGGCGCACCGTGGAGGCATCAAGACGGTTCTGATTCCAGACGATAATGTCAGGGATCTCAAGGAGATACCCGAGAACATCAAGGAGTCTCTGGAGATCCGTCCGGTGAAATGGATCGACGAAGTGCTGGACATTGCGCTGGCCTATCCGCCGGAGCCGCGGACCGAAGAGTCGACCACTGAGGCCGGATCCGGTAAACCCCGCGACGACGAGGGTGATGCCTCGGAACGCATAAATACACATTAAAGACTTGATGAGTTGTTGACATGCCAGAGAGCCCGTTGGTATAACTGTTTCGCCGTGAAGCAGCCAATACCAAGGGCTCCCGCGCAGTTAGTGCCTATTCCGATCACCGGTATAAAGCCGCAAGGAATAAGAAAACTGAAGAATGGAATTCTCTGACCGCTTATGCGATAGTCGAGAACGTCCGAGAAAAAACAAACCAACCTATAACATCTTCAACCTGAAATCGAAGGGGTTTAGTGTGAACAAGTCCGAACTTATCGATGCAATTGCAGAGTCCGCAGATATCTCCAAAGCCGCCGCTGGCCGTGCTCTGGATGCCATGACCAACTCCATCACCGGTGCCCTCAAGAAAGGCGATCAGGTCACTCTGATCGGTTTCGGTACCTTCTCCGTTAAAGAGCGTGCCGCTCGTACCGGTCGCAACCCGCAGACTGGTGCCGAGATCAAGATTCCGGCCTCCAAAGTGCCTGGCTTCAAGGCAGGCAAGGCCCTGAAAGACGCCGTTAAGTAACGGTTCTTTCTCAGGTGGTTCCCCTTAACGGGGACCACCCAAGAAGAATTCAAGGCGCATTCCGAACAGGGTGCGCCTTTTTACGTTAGGCCCGTCCACGCCAGCGCGCTGAAACGAATTACACTGAACGACCTTGAACAGGGATTCGGGAGACACATGCTTCAAGACATTCGGGAAAATGCCCAGGGCACGATCGCCAAGATCATCATCGGCCTGCTCATCGTGTCGCTTTCCATCTGGGGAATGGACGCCATTGTTGGCGGTTTCTCCGGAGAGCCGGAAGTGGCCACGGTAAACGGAGAGGACATTACCGAGCGGGAATTCCTCCGGCTGGTCCAGATGGAGAGCCAGCGCCGGCTGTCCAGCATGGAAACCCCGGATCCATCGATGCTAAACGAGGATCAGATTCGTGCGGACGTTCTTGACTCCCTGATTCAGCAACAGGTGCTGATCCAGGACGCGAACGCCCAGGGCCTGGAGCTCAACGACGCGGATATCGATTCTCTGATTACCCAGATGCCCCAGTTCCAGGTAGACGGGCAGTTCAATCGCGACCGGTTTGTGGCTACCGTTCGCAACATGGGCATGGGCGTTGGTGAGTTCCGTGAAGCCATGCGCAAACAGTATGTGGTCAACCAGATACGAGCCGGGATTGCTCAGAGCGGTGTGGTTGCCGATCAGAATGCCCGGCAGTTGCTCCAGATCCAGAACCAGACCCGTACCTTCCGGGTATTGAGCATTCCTGCCACTATGGTGGCGGGCGGTGTTGCGGTGTCCGCCAACGAAGTTCAAACCTTCTATCAGGAGAACTCCGGGCTGTTCCAGCAGCCGGAGCGGGTCGATGCGGCCTATATCACCTTGTCACTGGGTGCCCTGGCAGAAACCATCGACATCACCGACGAGGAAATCCAGGCCTACTATGAGGAACGGGCGGCGGACCTCGCCAGTGAGGAGCGACGCGCGTCCCACATTCTGATTGAAGAAGGGAGCGACGCGGACGAAACCATGGCGACCATTCAGGAGCGCCTGGCAGCTGGCGAGTCCTTCGAAGATCTGGCCCGTGAATACTCAATTGATACTGTATCCGCAGAGGACGGCGGCGATCTTGGCTATGCCGGACGCGGCATCTACGATGAGGCCTTTGAAGAGGCCCTGTTCTCCCTGGAAGAGGGTGAGATCTCCGAGCCGGTACGCAGCTCGTTCGGTGTCCATCTGATCCGTCTGGACGATGTGAGGCAGTCAGAGGTGCCGTCACTGGCGGAAATGGAAGACCAGCTGCGTCGCGAGCTGGCCCGCGACCGAGCCCAGGAGAGGTTTGCCGAGATTCGTTCACAACTTGCCGATTCGGCGTATGCCGCCGATGATCTGGCTGGTCCCGCTGAGGAGCTTGGTCTGGAGGTACGTGAGGCCACCGGGATTACCCGTGATGGCGGCCAGGCACCCTTTGATCATGCCGGGCTGGTGCGCCAGCTGTTCTCCGAAGACGTCCTCGAAGCCGGCTACAACACCGAGCTGATTGACGTGGGAGACAATGTGTCGGTTGTGGCGAGGGTGCGAGAGTACCACCCGGCGGAGCAGCTGCCCCTGGAGGAGGTTCGCGAGGATATCCGGGCCACGCTGACCGCCCGCAAGACCCGGGAGGCTTTGGCCGACCGGGCGGATGCTCTGATCGCTGATCTCGAGGCCGACGGACAGCTTGAAGGCGAGGGAGAGTGGACCCGCTACGAAGCACTGTCACGTAACGCGTCGGACGTGGGTCCGGCGGTTATGCAGCAGGTCTTTTCGATGGCGCGTCCCGAGCAGGGTGATACCGCCTACGCCAAGGCCGTTTCTGATAATGCGGCGTCGGTTATTGCGCTCGAGCAGGTAACTGACGGCGAGGTTGCCGAGGACAGCACCGAACTTGAGCAGTTGCAACAGTTCCTGGCGTCTCTCGAAGGCCAGCGGGAATACGCGGCCTATCAACAGTACCTCAGGAACCGCGCGGAGATCGAGCGGCCCTGAGCTGAGTGAGAGGTTGTTAAAAGCCCGGTGCGATTGCCCGGGCTTTTTGTTATTGGGCTTTCTTGATGTACACCTGCGGTATTTCTCCTCGCGTATCAAAATAGAAGCCGTACACCGCCGTTTCTGGTGGCGTGAAGCGGAAGTTTTCGAACACCGCCGAACAGTTGGCGTTCACCGGTTTGTCCAACTCCACCACCTCGTCCTCTTTTTCGGAAAGATAGCCGCAGTTGGTGCCGCTGCTCCAGTTGGCGTCGCCGAACTTGAATTCGTAAGGCTGGCCGTCTGCCTTGAGCTCAACTTCCGTGCGGTAAAGGCCCGCATCCACTTTCTTCACCTTGTATTCCGGCAAGGCATCCCACCAGGCGAACTGACCCCTGAGGTAAAGGGATTCACTGTAGTCCCGCGCTCCCCCGGTGGAGGCGCAACCGGTGATGGCCAATGCCGAAGCCAGGGCGAGCGTGCTGAGTTTCATGTTCATGGTGTTCTCCTTCATTGTTGTTAAAGCCACCGGTATCGCCGGTGGCGGGTTGTTAAGGTTTCTCCGGTCACCTGGCGAAGACCGCCACAGACAGCGCAGGGACAGTGAAGTCGCCCCCCGAGACGTTTGCGGTGTCACCCGGGGAAGTGTCGGCGGCAACCAGAAACGGGCCAGACAGTGACGTGCTGAGCGTCTGTTCGATGCTACTGGCGTTTATGACCACGACCAGCTCGTCATTGGCCGCATCCAGTTGTGCAAGGCCGCCGGAGCCATCGTCGAGCAGGCTGAACGCAATCACACCCGGGATCTGGCCGGAGCCCGTGTTCAGGAAGGTGAGGCGGTCCTGGACGTCCTGCGCTGTCTGCAGTCGGAAGAGGGCACTGTCACGGCGAACGCTCAGGAGTTCCTGGATCTGGGTATTGGTGTAGGCAATGGCCGAGGGTGTCGGATCGGCGTTGGCACCGGCCGACTGAACCACTTCAGTGATCAGATCCCAGTTGGCGCCATCCTTGTCCTGACGGGGCAGACCACGGTTCCATGCAGAGCCCTGATAGCTGAAGTCCACTTCGTTGTACCAGTCGCCGGAGTCGTAGCTGTCACGTTCCATGGATTTCGAACGCAGCAGTTCCGAGCCCATGTGCAGGAAGGGGATGCCCTGGCTCAGGATCGGTACCGCCAGGCTGACCACGTGCATCTGTGCCCTCTGCTGGGTGGTCGCCGCGTAGTCGGCCTTGTATTGGTTGTTGTCCCACAGGGTCTGGTTGTCGTGCTTGGAAACGTAGTTGATGATTTCCTGGGGATCGGCGGTATAGCCGGCGTTCTGTCCGTTGTAGTCAACCTGGGCGCCGGTGGTCAGCTCATCGTTGGCGGCCTCGAAACTGTAGTCCTTGAGGCTTCCGGCAATGCCGACGCGGATCCAGTCGCTGACCTGCAACAGGCGGGCTTTCTCCTCGGCACTGCCGCTGTTCCGGTCATTGGGGAGGGTGAACAGGCCGTTGCCGAATCCCTGATTGGCGCGGATGGCATCGCCCCCATCGAAGGGCCCGCCGCCGCGGACAGCGTCCCGCAGTCGATCATTGAACGAGCCAATGCCAGTGCCGGCCATGTTGGCCTGGATCGCGTTTACACCCCGTGCGTTGTTGGCCACCTCGCCGAAGTTCCAGGCCTCGCCGTAGAAGTAGGTGTCCGGATCGACCGCCTGCACTGCGGTCAGTGCCCTGTCCAGGTTGGCCAGCATGTGATGCCCCATGAGGTCGAAGCGGAAACCTGAGATCTTGTATTGGTCGGCCCAGGTGACCAGTGAGTCCACCATGAGCTTGTCCATCATGGCGTGCTCACTGGCGGTGTTTTCGCAGCAGGTAGACTGTTCCACCGCGCCGGTTTCCGGATTCTGTCGGTGGTAGTAGCCCGGCACGAGCTTGTCGAGTACCGAGTTGGCGGCCAGGCCGGACGCATTGGTGTGGTTGTAAACCACGTCCATCACCACATTCAGGCCCAGGTTGGTGGCCGCCTGCACCATCTCCCGGAACTCCAGAATCCGTTGCCCACCGTTGGCATCGGAGGCATAGCTACCCTCAGGTACCGTGTAGTGGACCGGATCGTAACCCCAGTTGAAGCTGTCCAGGCCCCGGAACGTGTTGTAGAGCGCCTGGGCATTACCCGTGAGCGGATCGAAGCCCGCCAGGACCTGACGGATCGACTGGCCGCTGGAGCAGAAGGAGGCGTAGGATACGGCTGCCTCATCGGAGAGGTCGCACAGGCGACTGAAGGGATCGTCGATGTCGACGACCTCCGCCGGGTCCTCATTGATGGTGGCGATATCGAAGGCCGGCAGAAGATGCAGGTGGGTCACACCGGCGTCAGCCAGGGATTTCAGGTGTGCTACGCCATCCACGCTGCCGTCTGCCGGCGCCGTAAAGGCGAGGTACTTGCCACGCACGGCTGGGTCCTGGGTTTCATCCGTCGCGCTGAAGTCCCGGATATGGGCCTCGTAGACCACGACGTCCTCGGGCGCGTCAACCGCGGGAGGGGTCATTGAATCCCAGCCGGCCGGCTTGTAATCCGACGCCAGGTCCACGACCTGGGCATACTGGCCGTTGGTGGATAAGCTCAGGGCGTAGGGATCGGACACGAGGGTGGTCTCAATGGCGTCGGTTCGGGGGTGGTAAACCGTCACCTCGTACTGGTAGAACTGCCGGTCGAGCTCGCTGAGGCTGCCCCTGTGGCGCCACACACCGTCGGTTTCGGTCATGGCCACCGGATAGCCGGACAGCAGATGGCCGGAGCCGTCGAAGGCGTGCAGTTTGAGACTCTGGGCTGTCGGTGCCCAGACGGCAAAATCCACGTTGGCGCCATTGATGACGGCACCGAGATCACCACTATAGGCGTACAGATCGTCCAGTACGCCGGGTACCTGAACGCGGGTGGCCAGAACCAGCTCGTCGCTGCTGTTGTAACCGGCCACGACCAGCTGCCCCTTGAGAGCGCTGCGGATCTGGCTGGTGTCCGCCTGCACCTCGAAGGCTGGCCAGCCGCTGAGGTGGGGGAATTTTTCAGCAAGCCCGGAAGCCAGGGTGGTGGCCGACAGGGCAATGGCGTCGCCGCCCTCAAGGGTTTCGTCCGGGCCGACAGCGATGCCGGCACCGGCGTCGTGGCGAAGTTCGAGGCGGGCGAGACTGCCGGCATCCTTGACCACCAACGTGGTTTCGTCCAGCCAGTGGGCCGAAGCGCCGGCAATGGTCACGGCCTCGGCCTCGATCGGAGTCTGCGACAGTTGCTGGCTGCCGCTGAGCGTGAAGATGCGGTTGCCGAGGGCACCAAAATGCCACCGATGGTCCTGGCCGCCAAGATCTTTCTCGTCACCCTTGTGCATAATGAAGTTCAGGCATTCGCCGGCTTCGCGCATGGGAATCAGGTAGTAGGCACCGTACGTGTCGCTGATGCCGTCCGGCAATCTCGGAGTGTTCCACTCCGTGGCAACGCCTTCGGCGAGCCCGTCGCAGCCATCAGCCGGGTTGTTCCACAGATGCAGGCCCCAACCGCTGTAGTTTTCGTCGGTCCGCTTGTAGTAGAGCAGGGCCTCGTTCTCACCGGGCTCCAGCAGCGGGTCCGCCTGGTCACCGCCTCCGCCGGTTGTCGGGTCATCGCTTCCGGAGTTGCAGGCAGTCAGCGCGAGCGACAACGCAAGCACAAGGCCGCCTGCAACCAGTCTTTGTTCAGGCATGGGAAATCCCCTTTTCCATTGTTTTTGTTTGGCTTTGAACCCTTTCGGGCAAATTCATGGTTGCGCGATGGGGTCGCAAGGACATCCTTCGGAAGGGAATTTTTCGGGGCGTAGATACGGTTGTGCCGGGGGAGTAGGAAGGGCACAGACAAGGAAAAAAAGGGGCCGGCATAAAGCCGGCCCAGGAGGTCCAACGAGAGTGTGTGGCGTTTAGAGCCTTACCACCAGGCTTCGATCTGGGCGCCGATCTGGATATCGCCGTCGATACCTTCACCGCCGCGAGCCGATTCGGCTTCATCGCCAAAGAAGGATGCGGCGTAAAGACGGATCACCGGGCGAGCCCAGTATCCGGGGCCAGCCTGCCACTGTTGGGCAATCGCAAACTTGCCAAGGTCTTGTGATTCCGTGAACCAGGGGCGGTCTGTGTCGCTGTAACCGACTTCAATAGCGGTACTCATGACCGGTGACCAGTTGTAGATTGGACGCGCCACAATGCTCAGGCGCTCACCGTCTTTTGCAGATGGATCGTGGGATTCGGCCTGCTCGTAAACGACCGAATGTCCGAGATCCCAGCCCTTACCCAGCTTGATTACGCCGTGGTTGAGTATGCGCCAGCTGGATTCGAAATAACCGGCCACGTTGCCATTGTCCACGCGACCGCCGCTGGCGTTTTCTGCCAGTGCAAAGCCCATGGAGTCAGCGCCGTATTGAATGGCGAACTTGTTGAAGCCGCCCATGACGCCAGAGGAGAGCTCGGCGGTGAAGAAATAGCCGTTTTCATCCTCAATTCCGGCCGCTTCCTGAGCGTCGGTCAGATCGGCCATGGCGTAGATGCCGATCAGCTCAAGGTTGTTCCCGCCAGCCAGAGGGAAGGAATAACGAACATCCACCTTGTTGTTCTGGACGAGATCTTCACCGTCACTGGTGTCGGAGTTGGTGAAGGCCAGGGACAGCTGGCCGGAACCTGCTGTGATGTTCTCGATACCGGCACCATAACCGGCATTGCTGACGTAGAAGAGGTCGAGCTGATGAATGTCTTTACGCTTGTAGAAGCGCTTACCGGCCCAGAGGGTAGCGCCAGGCAGTGATTCGATCACGTTGTTGGCGGAAACATACAGCTGGCGAAGTGCGATATCGCCGCCGCCGTAGGGGTCGGATCGATTAGCGGTGGTTTCCTGGTTGGCGAAGTCGACATTGTTGATGTTGTTGAAGCCGTTCAGGGCCTGGTAGTCATTGCCCTGGCGGTTTGCGCTATAGGCGAGCATGGAGTCGAAACGGAAGGTCTTGCCGTCCTGGCTGAAAAGCTCATCGCCAAGCGCCAATTCCGAGTAGGTATCACACTCATCCGCAAGCCGTCCGACGTAATGGCCGGTGGAGCCGCTGCCGAAACAGGTCTGTTCACCACCGCTGCCGATGTTCGTGGAAACCCCGGCCCGGGCATAGCCATGGAAATCAACGGCAACGGCCGGAGTGGCCAACGCTGCAGCGGTGATGGCGGCGGCCAGGGGAAGTTTGTTCAGCGTAAAGCGCTTTTTGTTTTGCATCATCTGTGTCCTGTGCTTTTTGTGATTTTTAATGCCAGGGAAGCGGAATCTCCGGCTGCCAAAAAGGGTTCAGCATCGGCCGGATCAGGCTTCCGGTTCCCGCGATAGCAGCTTCTGCCAATCAGACATTGGGAAACCGGATTTCATAGTGTTGTAACGTAGGGGTTAGTACATCATCCGCCCCAATAAATTTTGGGGGTGAGTTTTCAGGGGGAGGAGGGGCGTAGGAGGATGAGCCCCTCTGTTAGTCACTTTGCTATCTTTTCCGGAAAGGTTCAGTTGGGCGGAAAACGGGTTGGCTTCAGGCTTTCCTTGATCTTCTTGAGATGCCCGAGGAAATCCGCGCCACGCTTCAGAGTCACGCCGGTCGCCAGAATGTCGATGACGGTCAGATGAATGATCCGCGACGACATGGGCATGTAGACCTCAGTGTCCTCTGGCGCGGTAACGCCGAGCACGACGGTACAGATCTCCGCCAGGGGCGAGTCCGGGTTGGTAATGCCGATGACCGTCGCGCCATTGGCGCGGGCAAGCTGGGCAATGTCGACGGTTTCGCGCGTACGCCCGGTGTAGGAGATAAGCACGATAACGTCGCCAACGTTCGAGCCTGCTGCCACCATCCGCTGCATCAGCGCGTCGTCGTAGGACATGACCGGGATGTTGAAGCGGAAGAACTTGTGCTGGGCATCGAGGGCCACGGAGGCCGAGCCGCCCATGCCAAAGAAGTTGATCTGCTTGGCCTGGATCAGATAATCGATGGCCGTCGCCAGTGCCTTCGGGTCCAGGGCCTGGCGCGCCTTGTCCAGGCTGGCAATGGTACTGAGCATGATCTTGTCGGCGAATTCGGCAACGGTGTCGTCCGGTTCGACGTTCTGGCCGATGTAGGGAGTGCCGGTGGCTATGCTCTGGGCGAGCCGAATCTTGAAGTCCGGGAAGCCGGTCGCCGAAAAACCACGGCAAAACCGGTTCACGGTGGGCTCACTGACGTCTGCGGCCCGGGCCAGGGCGGCTATGCTGTAACGTGTGGCCGCACTGGGGTCCCGAAGAATCGCCTCGGCCACTTTCCGCTCGGATTTGTTGAGGCTGTCCAGCCGGGACTGAATGTCCTCGAGCAGGTTGTCGTCACGGTGCGCCTGGTTCGCGGCCATTAATGCTACTCCCTGAATCATGGGCGGTCTTTGTTGTAAAAACGCGCTGATTATACCGCTTTTTTACCGGTTTTGGGGTAGTAAAAATATCATTAATGTGAGTTTTTTCTTGGAATATTGATTTTTGAATGTCATTATTTGTTTAAAATTACTACATTAGTCCGGCCCTCATCCCATTCGAGGGCTTGCCCACCAGAGAGAAGGAACCAATGGTCAACAAGATCAATACCCGTTGTGACCTGATGCTTTTCGGCGCCCTGGGTGATCTGGCCCAGCGTAAACTGTTTCCGGCCCTGTATCAGCTTGAGCGTGCCAACCTGCTGGCGGATGGCAGTCGAGTACTGGCCATCGCCCGTACCGAAAATGATACCGCCGGTGTTCGAAAACAACTCCTTGAGAAACTGAAACAGTATGTGAAGCCCGAGGAGTTCGATCAGAAGGTGGCGGACGCCTTTCTGTCCAGGGTCGATTACCAGATCCTCGACTTCAATGATCCGGACAAGTTCGGTGTGCTGAATGAGTGGCGGGACGACGCCAATAACGAACTGATTGTGTACATGGCCACGCCCCCGTCCATGTACGGCGTGATCGCCCGTAACCTGCGAGCGGCCAGTTGTTGTACCGAGCAGACCCGGGTGGTGGTGGAAAAGCCCATCGGCCACGATCTCGAGTCCTCGAAAGTAATCAATGATGAGCTGGGCGAGGTCTATAACGAGAACCAGCTGTTCCGCATCGACCACTACCTGGGTAAGGAAACCGTCCAGAACCTGATTGCCCTGCGCTTTGCCAACAACCTGTTCGCGTCACAGTGGGACCAGAACCACATTTCCCACGTGGAGATCACGGTGGCCGAGAGCGTTGGTATCGAGGGCCGATGGGGCTATTTTGACAAAGCCGGCCAGATTCGCGACATGATCCAGAACCACCTGTTGCAGCTGTTGTGCCTGATTGCCATGGATCCGCCATCGGACCTGTCCGCCGACAGCATCCGGGATGAGAAAGTGAAGGTGCTCAAGGCCCTGAAGCGGATTACGCCGGACATGATGGACAGCTACGTGGTGCGTGGCCAGTACACCGCCGGTACCAGCAACGGCAAGCCGGTGCCCGGATATCTGGAAGAAGAGGGCGCCAACAAGGGCAGTGCCACTGAAACCTTTGTGGCCCTGAAGGCCGAAATCGACAACTGGCGCTGGTCCGGGGTCCCGTTCTACATCCGCACCGGCAAGCGCCTGCCCGAGAAGCTGTCGCAGATCATCATTCACTTCAAGCCGGCACCCCATTACATCTTTGATCCGGACCAGAAGCACCTGGCCAACAACAAGCTGATCATCCGCCTGCAGCCGGATGAAGGCATGGCCCTGAAAATCCTGACCAAGGACCAGGGCCTGGACAAGGGCATGCGCCTGCGCCAGGGCCCGCTGGAGCTGACTTTCTCGGAGACGTTTGCCACCGACCGCATACCTGACGCCTACGAGCGTCTGTTGTGGGAGGTGATGAAAGGTAACCAGTACCTGTTTGTGCGCCGGGATGAAGTGGAGTACGCCTGGCGCTGGGTTGACCAGGTAATCCAGAACTGGAAAGACGGCGGCGAGCCACCCAAGCGTTACGCCGCTGGCACCTGGGGGCCGGTTGCCTCTATCGCCATGATTACCCGGGATGGAAGGAGTTGGTATGAAGATGTCTGATCTGCGCCTGCCTGAAGGCGTCGTCGACCGCTCCGGCTCGACTGCCAATGACGTCGCCCTGGCCTTGGCTGACGCGGTTGCCGGCGTTCTCGAAGCCCGCCTGAGGGAGGCGCCAAGGGCCAGCCTGGTGGTGTCCGGGGGCTCGACTCCATTGCCGTTCTTTCAGGCCCTGTCAGGCAAGGCACTGGACTGGAGTCGGGTGGACGTGCTGCTGGCGGACGAGCGCTGGGTGACCGAAGACAGTGACGCCAGCAATACCCGCCTGGTCCGGGAAAATCTGTTGCAGAACAATGCCGCCAGTGCTCGATTTCTTTCCCTCAAGCAGCCGGGGGCAACGCCGGCGGCTGGACTGGAGCGGGTTAGGGCAGAGCTCGCCGACCTCGGGCTGCCCATCGATGTGCTGATCCTGGGCATGGGCAATGACGGCCACACGGCCTCGCTGTTCCCGGACGCGCCGGAGCTTGAGGCTGCCATGGATCCCCAATGCCAGGACATCGTCGCTGCCACCACGCCAGCATCTCAGCCCCAGAAGCGAATCACCCTTACCTGGCCACCGCTGCGTGATGCCCGCTTCACCGCCTTGCATCTGAAAGGTGAGGACAAACTGCATACCCTGGAAAAGGCACTTTCCGATCCGGACCAGGTTCTTGAGATGCCCATCCGCGCGTTCCTCAAGCCCGGCCTGCAGGTATTCTGGAGCCCCTGAATTCGCCCGACTTTTGCTACGGAGAAAACCATGAACCAGTTATCCGACTTCCATCGCGAGCGCGTCAGGGCAGTACTAAATGCTTCCCCCCTGGTGCCTGTCATCGCTATTCATGATCTTGAAGACGCCGTGCCCCTGTGTCGCGCCCTGGTGGATGGCGGCATCAACGTTCTGGAAATCACCCTGCGCACCGAACACGGCTTAAAGGCCATCGAAAAGGTTCGCGAAGCCATCCCCGACGCCTGGGTAGGTGCCGGTACGGTTACCAGCATTGCCCAGTACCGCCAGGTGGAAGCGGCCGGAGCCCAGTTCGTGATCACCCCGGGCGTCACCGAGTCTATCCTGCAGTTCGGCGTGACCTCCGAGGCGCCGCTGCTGCCGGGCATTGCCACCATTTCCGAGATGATGGTGGGCTACAACCTGGGCTACCGCGAATTCAAGTTCTTCCCGGCCGAAGTCGCCGGCGGCATCCCGGCCCTGAAGGCCTTCAACGGCCCCTTCCCGGACGTCACCTTCTGCCCAACCGGCGGCATCCGCCGCAATACCGCGGCAGACTACCTGGCCTTGAGCAATGTCCAGGCCGTCGGCGGCACTTGGCTGACGCCACCTGAGGTGGTAGCCGCCAAGGACTGGGCCCAGATTACCGAGATTGCCCGCGGCAGTCTTGCTGATCTCTGACCCTGGTTGATCGACCGTGTAGCCTGATTCTTGGGAGCTTTCGCCCTTTGGGGCACGGCTTCCGGGAAACGCTACGAGCACATCCCTGTGCGCTTGGCGCTGGCCATCCATGGCCAGCGACATTCCCGGAAGCCGTGCCCCAAAGGGCTTCTTAAATCTCACGATATATCAAGTGGCGTTTTGGATGTTCTGGCGCTGCCGGGTGATCCCACTGTCAGCCAAGCGGGTGAGCAGAGGGCTATTCTTCGGCATCGCAAATTCGGTTGTAGCGGGTCGACGAAACGCTTCTCGCTAATCTAAAGACATTCTTGGTATTCGAAAAACTGTCACGCCGAGCTAACTGAAAGCATGGAAGGAGGGAGTGGGGTATCCCTTTCCAAAAATGTCTGTGGCCAGGGATGGCCACAGCCAAGCGCACATGGATGTGCTCGTGGCGGTCTTTGGAAAGGGGAACCCCACTGCCGCCCGGCACAGACCTTCAGGCTACAAGGTCAAACACCAGACGACTGCGGGCTTTAGTAACAAACAAAAAGAGTCAGCGAATATCCGACCCAACGCGAACAATCTTCATGGTGTTGGTGCCACCCTGGGCATTCACATAATCGCCCTTGGTGATCACCACCAGATCGCCATCCTTCACCGCCCCACGACTCACCAGCTCCGAGACCGCCAGTGAGTTGGTCCGCTCATTGGGAATCTTGGCCGAATCGAACGGCACCGTCTGCACGCCCCGGAACAGGGCAACCCGGTGCTGTGTGGTGTGGTGCCGGGAGAAGGCGAAGATTGGAAGGCTGGATTTGATGCGGGACATCAGCCGAGGCGTCGCGCCGGTTTCGGTCATGCAGATGATGGCTGACACACCTTCCAGGTGGTTGGCCGCGTACATGGCCGACAGGGCGATGGCTTCGTCAACGGCTTCCATGCTTTCGTGGATGCGGTGCTTGGACTGGTGCATGGACGGATGTTTCTCCGCGCCCAGGCAGATGCGCACCATGGCCTCCACCGCCTCTTTCGGGTAATCGCCCACGGCGGTTTCAGCGGAGAGCATCACCGCGTCGGTGTAGTCCATCACAGCATTGGCTACGTCCGACACCTCGGCACGGGTGGGCATCGGGCTGGTGATCATGGATTCCATCATCTGGGTGGCGGTGATCACCGCGCGATTCAGCACCCGGGCACGGGAAATGATGTGTTTCTGAACGCCTACAAGCTCGGCGTCGCCGATTTCCACCGCCAGGTCGCCCCGAGCCACCATGACGGCATCCGAGGCTTCGATCACGGCGTCCAGGGCTGCCACGTCGTGGGCCAGTTCTGCGCGTTCGATCTTGGCCACCAGTCCGGCGTTGGAGCCGGCATCGCGCAGCAGGCGGCGGGCAATGTGCATATCCTCGGCAGTGCGCACAAACGAAACGGCAACATAGTCAGCGCCCAGCTTGGCGGCGGTAACGATGTCCTGCTTGTCCTTTTCGGTCAGCGCCTCGGCGGAAAGGCCGCCACCGCGCTTGTTCAGGCCCTTGTTGTTGGACAGGGGGCCGCCGATGAGCACGGTGGAGGTGATGCTGTGGTCGTCTACCGACTGCACTTCCATTTCGATGCGGCCGTCGTCCAGTACCAGGATGTCGCCGGGTTTGACGTCGTCAATCAACTGCTCGTAGTCGATGCCGACACGCTCTTCGGTGCCGGCTTCCTTATCCATGGCGGCATCCAGCACGAAGGTCTGGCCGGCATTGAGGGTGACCTTGTTCTCAGCAAAGCGAGCGATTCGCAGCTTCGGGCCCTGCAGATCGGCCAGCAGGGCAACAAAGCGGCCCTGGGCGGCCGCCGCTTCCCGTACCCGTTGGGCGCGGCCAATATGTTCCTCCGCGCTGCCATGGGAAAAATTCAGCCGGGTGACATCAACGCCCGCGCCGATGATGGCGGCGAGGGACTCTGGCGAGTCGGTGGCTGGGCCGAGGGTGGCGACAATTTTGGTACGCCTGAGCATGGTTGTTGTCCTTTGGTTCTTCAAAATGATCACTGACCGGCCTGGATCAGGGCGATGGCGTTGTCCAGCATGCGGTTCGAGAAGCCCCACTCATTGTCGTACCAGGCCATGACCTTTACGTGACGGCCCAGAACGCGGGTGTGATTGGCATCGAATACGCTTGAAAGTGCGTTGTGGTTGAAATCCACGCTGACCAGCTTTTCGATATTGTAGCCCAGAACCGGGTTGGCTTCGGCCGCCGCTTTCACCGCCTGGTTCACTTCCTCCACGGTGGTGTCGCGCTTGGCAATAAAACCGAAATCCACCAGGGACACATTGATGGTAGGTACCCGGACGGCCAGGCCATCAAGCTTGCCGTTGAGTTCCGGAATCACCTTGCCAATGGCAGCAGCAGCGCCGGTCTTGGTAGGGATCATCGACTGGGTGGCGGAGCGGGCGCGATAGAGGTCCGAATGGTAAACGTCGCTGAGCTTCTGGTCGTTGGTGTAGGAGTGGATGGTGGTCATCAGGCCGCTTTCGATGCCGATTGCGTTATGCAGCGCTTCAACCACCGGTGCCAGGCAGTTGGTGGTGCAGGAGGCGTTGGAAATGATCTGGTGGTCGGAGGTCAGGGTGTTGTGATTAACACCGTATACCACCATGGCATCGGCATCGGGGCTCGGTGCCGAAATGATGACTTTCCGGGCGCCGGCGGTCAGGTGCGCCGCGGCCTTGTCGCGCTTGGTGAACAGGCCGGTGCACTCGAACACCACGTCAACCTTGTGATCTTTCCAGGGCAGTTCCTCGGGGTTGCGCAGGGCGGTTATGGCAATGCGGTCACCGTTAACGGTCAGAGATTCAGCGTCGTGGCTGACGTCGGCATCAAATCGGCCGTGAACACTGTCATACTTGAGCAGGTGAGCGTTGGTTTCGGCATCGCCCAGGTCGTTGATGGCCACGACTTGAAGCTGGTTCCGGTAGTTATTTTCATATAACGCCCGGAGCACATTGCGGCCGATGCGGCCAAAACCGTTGATTGCGATACGGATAGTCATCGTTCGACTCCTCATTTGATTGTTTTTTGTTCGATCAATCTGTCTGATGTAGTAAATATAACAACAAAAAAAGAAGAAATGAACGAGTCAACGGTGGAAATACCAAAAAAAGGAAGTAAAATTACGTCTAAAAACGATCACTCTAATAATGTACGCAATGGAGCCCACCATGCACCCGACCGTCGACAAGGTTACCCAGCGAATCATCGAGCGTAGTCGCCCCACCCGGCAGGACTACCTCAACCGCATGAACGCCCTGAAAGCCCAGTCTCCCCATCGCAGCTCACTGTCCTGCGGCAACCTGGCCCATGGCTTTGCGGCCTGTAATCAGGGCGATAAAGACACCCTGAAGTTCATGAACAAGTCCAACGTGGCCATTGTGACCGCCTACAACGATATGCTTTCGGCCCATCAGCCCTATGAAAAGTTCCCGGACCAGATTCGCGAGGCAGCGCGGGGCATGGGGTCGGTGGCCCAGGTGGCGGGCGGTACGCCGGCCATGTGCGACGGCGTTACCCAGGGTCAGCCCGGCATGGAGCTATCGCTTTTCTCCCGGGACACCATCGCCATGAGTACCGCGGTTGCGCTCAGTCACAACATGTTCGATGCCACGCTGCTGCTCGGTATCTGTGACAAGATCGTGCCCGGACTACTGATTGGCTCCCTGAGCTTTGGCTATCTGCCCACGATCCTGGTACCGGCAGGGCCCATGCCATCGGGCCTGCCGAACAAGGAAAAGCAGCGGATTCGCCAGCTGTACGCCGAGGGCAAAGTGGGCAAGGAGGAGTTGCTCGAGGCCGAGAGCAAGTCCTACCACAGCCCGGGCACCTGCACCTTCTACGGCACCGCCAACAGCAACCAGCTGCTGGTCGAGGTCATGGGGCTGCACCTGCCAGGCGCCGCCTTCGTGAACCCGAATACACCGCTGCGTGACCAGCTCACCCGGGCGGCCACCGAGCAGGTCATCAAGCTCTCCAAGCCCCACGGCGGCGAGCTGGGTCTGGGCGACATGGTGGATGAGAAGAGCATTGTTAACGCCCTGGTGGCGCTGCTGGTGACCGGTGGGTCCACCAACCACACCATCCACTGGATCGCAATCGCCCGGGCGGCCGGCATCATTATCGACTGGAACGACTACGCCGAGCTGTCCTCGGTGGTGCCCTCGATGACTCGCATTTACCCCAACGGCCAGGAGGATGTGAATGCCTTCCACGAGGCCGGCGGCACACCGTTCCTGATCCGGGAGCTGCTCAATGGCGGCTTCCTGCATAACGATGTGAACACCGTGGCCGGTTACGGACTTGAGCGCTACACCGAAATGCCGGAGCTGGACGGGGACCGGTTGGTCTGGAAGCCGGCGCCCGAAAAAAGCCTGCGTCCGGATGTGTTGAGCACCGTTACCGAACCTTTCGCGCCCGACGGTGGGCTGCGCGTGCTTGACGGCAATCTGGGCCGAGGCGTGATCAAGGTCTCTGCCGTGGCACCGGAACACCGTACCGTCGAGGCGCCAGCGGTGGTGTTCAACGACCAGAACGAGCTCAAGGCCGCGTTTGAGTCCGGCGACCTGGACCGGGACTGCATCGTGATTGTGCGCTTTCAGGGGCCCAAGAGTAACGGCATGCCCGAGCTGCACAAGCTCACGCCCTATCTTGGCGTGTTGCAGGACCGTGGGTTCAAGGTCGGCCTGGTGACAGACGGCCGCATGTCCGGGGCGTCCGGCAAGGTGCCGGCGGCCATCCATGTGTATCCGGAAGCGCTCGATGGCGGCCCGCTTGCCCGGGTTCGCAACGGTGACCTGGTGCGCCTGGATGCCGGGTCCGGTGAATTGTCGGTGCAGGTGGATGAACAGGAATTTGCCAGCCGCGAGTCGGAAAAAGCCGATCTGAACGGGTATCATCACGGTTACGGTCGGGAGCTGTTCGGCTGGATGCGCCGTGCCGCCAGCAACCCCGAGGAAGGTGCCAGCTTTTTCTGGAATCACGACGCATGACCACAACTCATTACTCGCTGGTGGGCGACATCGGCGGTACCAACGCCCGGCTGGCCCTGGTAGAGCAGGGCAGCGTGCAGCCGCAGGCCATCGAGATTCTGCCCTGTGGCGATTACGACAATCTGGACGATGCGGTGCGGGATTATCTCGCCCGGGTGGGCGTATCCGAGGTGGGCGAGGCCTGCCTGGCGGTTGCCTCGCCGGTCCGCGGCACCCAGGTGCGCATGACCAACAACCACTGGCGATTCGATACTGAAGAGGTGCGCGCACAGTTCGGCTGGTCTGCGTTCAAGGTGATCAATGATTTCACCGCTATGGCTCTGGGCGTTCCCCACGTGTCTGACGCGCACCTGGTTCATGTCTGTGGTGGCCCGGGCGACGGCCAGCGGCCCAGACTGGTGATTGGTCCGGGCACGGGCCTGGGCGTTTCCGGGCTTGTTCCCATCAAGAATGGCTGGGTGCCCCTGATGACCGAAGGTGGCCACGTGGATTTTGCGCCCACCGACGACACCGAAATGGCCGTGCTGCGAATTCTCAAGGCCAGGTTCGGGCGGGTGTCCGTGGAGCGGATCCTGTGCGGCCAGGGCCTTTTGAACCTTTATCAGGCCCACGCGGAGATCCAGGGTGTGGCGGCGCCTCTGGATGCGCCCGAGAAGATCACCGCCGCGGCGGTCGCGAATACCGACTCGCTGGCTCGCCACACGCTCCGTCATTTCTGCGAGCTGCTCGGCCGGGTGGCCGGGAATGGCGTGCTGACCCTGGGTAGCACCGGCGGTGTTTACCTGTGCGGAGGCATTCTGCCCCGGTTCCTGGATTTCTTCCTGGAGAGTCCGTTCCAGAGCGGGTTCGAAGACAAGGGCAGAATGCGCCCGTTGCTGGAATTCACGCCGGTTTATGTGGTCACTGAGCCATACACGGGCCTGCTGGGGGCCGCCGAGGCGCTGGCCAACCCCGAAGTATGAGGGCCTGTTACAGGTAGTGCACCAGCTGGCGTTGATCGAACCGGTACTGGCGGTTGTAAACGCCATTTTCGGCACGACGACCGGCGGCGACCACCATGGTAACCAGGCCCTTGGCGGGCAATTTGATCAGTTTGCGTACCCGGCATTCGTCGAATCCCTCCATCGGGCAGGAATCGAAGCCGTGAGCCCGCAACGCCAGCATCAGATTCTGGGCCGCCAGCGCGGTTGACTTGGTAGCCCAGATTTTCATTTCGCAGTGTGAGTAGGGGCCCCGCGGCACTGGCCGAGTGAGTCCAACAGCCAGGCCGGCCGCCTTCTTGGCCAGACCCAGAACGCCCAGCGGGCCCTGGTTGTAATGAATCGGAGCTACCTTGCGGTAATACTTCTCGACGATAGGTGGCATGGTCTCTTCAGGCCAGTCCTTGAGCGCCTGGCGGGCGTGATCGCGCCAGGAATCGGGCCGCGCCACCACCACAATCAGCACAGCGGCGGATTTTGCGGCATTCTGGCCCAGGCAGGCGTGGGCCACCTTGGCCTTCAGCTCCGGCGTTTGCACCACATAGAACTCCCAGGGCTGGAGGTTGCTGGAGTTGGGCGCCAATGTCGCCAGCTCCAGGCAGTCCTCGAGCACCTGCTCGGGAATGGGGTCGTCGGTAAACCGGCGGATGGATCGGCGCGAACGGACGACTTTGCGGAATTCCTCAACGTCGATCTCCGGAAGGCTGGTCGGGCCGGCTTTTGCGTTCATGGTGCGTCCTCGGGTGCTTGTTACGAGAGAGAAGTGCTCCTATCGTTACGGGATTCGCGAGATGATGCAATCGCCGGGGAAGCCAATAACTGATGACTGATGAGCTTGCACACCTTAGCTTTGATCAACTGGTCCGCCGGGTGCGGGCCTGCACGATCTGCGCGGACTATCTGCCCCTGGGCCCCAGGCCGGTCATCCAGATGGCCGAAAGCGCCCGTATTCTCGTGGTAGGGCAGGCCCCGGGCCGACGCGTGCACGAAACCGGGCTGCCGTTCAACGACCCCAGCGGCGATCGGCTCCGACAATGGATGGGCGTTACCCGCGATACGTTTTATGACGAACAGAAGATGGCCATCCTGCCTATGGGTTTCTGTTATCCGGGGACCGGCAAATCCGGTGATCTGCCGCCCAGACCCGAGTGCGCCCCGGCCTGGCGGCAGGCGCTGCTGGATCGCTTACCCAACATTGCGCTGACCCTGGTCATCGGCCAGTACGCCCACGCCTGGCACCTGCCCGGACCGCGGCGATCGGTCACAGAGTCGGTTCGGCAGTGGCGGGATCACTGGCCCGCCGTGTTGCCCATGCCTCACCCCAGCCCAAGGAACAATCTCTGGTTACGACGTAATCCCTGGTTTGAGGCAGACGTAATCCCGGCACTGCAGGAGCGGGTGGCGCAATTACTGGAGCCGGGCGAGGACGATTAGCCCCCGGCCACTTCCCACTGCTTCAGCAGGTCCTCGTAGCGAATGGTGACGCCTTTGGGCTTTTCGTTGGCAAGCCTTGGCTTAGGGGCGCCAGGTTGAGCCAGCCACCACTCGGCTCCCCGCACGTCGGCTCCTTCCGCCATCTTCGGCCCACAGTCACCGGCCAGAAAGTTGCGCTCGATGACCGAGAGTGTGCGGTCCTGGGCGGCAGCCAGGTTGTCCAGCGCCTGCTGAGGGCTCACCTTGCCGGTTACGGCGTCTGCGATGTTGGGCCACCAGAGCTTGGCGAGGCGCGGGTAGTCCGGCACGTTAACCCCGGTTGGAGACCAGGCAAGCCGCGCCGGGCTGCGGTAAAACTCTACCAGCCCGCCCAGGGCCGGTGCCTTCTGCTGCATTTGTGGGGACTCCAGGTCGGACAGACGGATCGGAGTCAGTCCATACAGCGTTTTCTGCAGCGAGACCGTTCTTGCCACCGTGAACTGAGCATACAACCAGGCCGCTTTCTGGCGTTCTGCGCCCATGGCGCGGGGTATGGTCCAGGCACCCACGTCCTGGTAGCCCAGCTTCATGCCGTCCTCCCAGTAGGCCCCGCGCGGGGAGGGCGCCATGCGCCATTTTGGCGTGCCATCCTCGTTAACCACTGGCAGTCCCTCACGGGTCATATCGGAGGTAAACGCCGTGTACCAGAAGATCTGTTGTGCAACCTGACCTTGTGCCGGAACGGGACCGGCCTCGGAGAAAGTCATGTCGCGGGCTTCAGGTGGAGCAAATCGATCAAGCCAGTCAATGTATTTCTCGAGGGCGTAGACTGCGGCCGGGCTATTGGTGGCGCCACCGCGACTGACCGAAGACCCGACCGGATGGCAGCCCTCCATGCGAATGCCCCATTCGTCCACGGGAAGCCCGTTGGGAATGCCCTTGTCGCCAGCGCCGGCCATGGAGAACCAGGCATCGGTAAAACGCCAGCCAAGTGACGGGTCCCGTTTGCCGTAGTCCATGTGGCCGTAAACACGCTGGCCGTCGATTTCGCGCACGTGCACGCTGAAAAACTCTGCAATGTCCTCGTAGGCCGACCAGTTGACCGGCACGCCCAGCTCGTAGCCATAGCGCTCCCGGAACTGTGCTCGCAACTCGGGACGCTGGAACCAGTCGTATCGGAACCAGTACAGGTTGGCGAACTGCTGGTCTGGCAGCTGGTAGAGCTTACCGTCCGGGCCGGTCACAAAGTCCAGGCCAATAAAATCCTCAAGCGCGAGACTCGGCAGCGTAAACGCCTTGCCTTCGCCTTCCATGTAATCGCTCAGCGCGAGCGCCCAGCCGCTGCGGGCATGGGTCCCGATCATGTCGGAGTCATTCACGAACGCATCATAGCGACCCTTGGCCGCCATGATGCGCTGCAGGTTGATCTGCCGGATAACTTCACCCTCCGGCTTGCGGTCATGGGTAACGGCAATGCCGGTCAGTTGGGAGAAGGCCGGCGCCAGAACCTCTGCTTCGTAATTATGGGTTGGCAATTGTTCAGACAGGACCGAAATTTCCTGCCCCTGCAGGTCGCTGGCGGCATGGGCAAACCAGGCCAGTTCTTCGGCCTGTTCTTCGGGTGACAGGGTGGAGTCAGGGAAGTGATCGGTCACCAGTGAGCGAACGAGTGATTGCTTTTCCGGAGACAGTGCGTCAAACAGAGGGCCCGCCGACGCGGTGCGACCTGACAGGAGCGCCAGGATCACCAGCACAGTGAATGTTTTCATGATCGCCTCTTGTTTTTGTTGGTTTTCGTACAAAAACCGATCATAGAGCTCGTCAAAAGGTTCGTCAACGAAAAAAACTAATGATCAATTCAGTGTTATAAAATTCATTAAAAACAGATAGATAAATTGTCTCTCTTGGTTTTCGGAAATACTGAAATCCGACTAAACGAAAATTTTTTCGATCATAAACTTTTCATTTGGGGTGTTCGGAGTTAGATTTGTTCTGTTTCGAACTGATTAATCTTCGAACGAAAACGGAGGGCAGTTCGTTAACGACGCCGACCCTCGGCTCTGGTGCTGGCGGTCGGCGTGAGTCAAGCGCTAACAAAAACAGGAAGCTACCATGATCGAAAACAACAAAGTCCCAATGTCGTCCAACAACCGCTCTTTCCGAAAGGCGCCCCTGGCGGTCGCGCTGCTCTTGGCTGCAGGCGTTGCCACGCCGGCCATGGCCGAGGTTTCCCTCGAATCCGACAATGGTTGGAAGGTAGGCTTCAACGGCCATATTCCGATCTTTGCCGTGTTCGGAAACTATGATGAGCCTACCGACGAAGACTCCTTCACAATCACGACCGGCTTCAATCCGGCGACTCTTCAGACCAACATCTACGCACCGACCCAGAACGGTCTGCAGGTATCCGGTCACTTCCAGATGAACGCTGACATTGCCCCCGGAGACGCGGAGGCCAATTTCCGCAGCCGGGTGTCCGAAATTGCTGTTGCTGGTGATTTTGGTACGGTGAACATCGGTAAAGGCTTTGGTATCTATGGCGTGCCAGCCATTGGCGACAATGGCAGCGGACTGGGTGTGGGCCTGATTGGCGGACCGGACCAGGTTGCCGCCACAGCGGGTCGTATCGGCAACGGCTATTTCTACGCCAACTTCACCCCGCGGGTGATGTACACCTCCAACGATCTGGGTGGGCTGCAGTTCAAGGTCGGCCTGTTCAGCCCGTCGAAAGTGGACGGTGTGGCCGATGCGGAATACACGATGCCCCGGATTGAAGCCAATGTCGTTTACTCCGGCAGCAACTTCTCTCTGTGGTCGAGTGGCTTCACGCAGGACGTCGACTCCAAAACCGGTGCTTTTGAGGACTACACCATGTCTGGTGTCGACTTCGGCGGTTCGGTTTCGGTGGGTGATCTGACGGTTCGTGGTAACTACGGCATTACTCAGGGCACAGGTAACTATGTCTATGCTGCGCGCCTCGATCCAAACGAGGAAGACGCCAGCCAGTGGTACGTTGAGACCACCTACAAGATCAACCGCACTACCCTGGGTGTGAGCTACGGCGAGGGTGAAGACGACTTCGTTGCCGGTGATGGCGACGACACCGATCTGACCATGCTGTTTGCCCGGTATGCGGCAACGGACAACCTGACGCTGATGGCCGAGTACACCACGCTGGGTACCGGCAACGGAGAAGGTGAGTACGACGCAATCATCTTTGGTTCGCAGCTGACGTTCTGATTGTGATGATCTGGGGCTAGCGCCCTGGAAACTCGAAGCCAAAAAGGTTGAGGTTAATGCCTCAACCTTTTTTTTTGAGATTCCGAGAATGTCTGGGAAGGCAGGCGGAGGCCCCTCCTAAAACCGTGCGGAGCCATGGATGGCGGAGCCGAGCGTACAGGGATGTATTTACAGCGTGTTTTGGGAGGGGCCTCCGCCTGCCTGACTTCTCCAAGGCCTGGAATCCAGGGTGATATACCGAAAAAAGCTCCGGGCGGAGATCATCCGGCCGGAGCAAAGATGCCTGAGAGAGCATCAGGCGCTGTGGTGGAGAGCGGTTCTGTGAGTCTGGGGCGTGACCGTTTTCATCAGGTAACGGTCGAGGGCTTCGACATCGGACTCCGAGGCGTACAAGCCCTGTTTGGTCCGGCGCCAGAGAATATCCTCGGAGGTCATGGCCCATTCGTTGCGTACCAGGTAGTCAACCTCCCGTTCATAGAGTGTGCCAGCGAAGTGCATACCCAGGTCTTCCATGGCGTTGCAATCCCTTAGGAGATCGTAGCTGCTGGTGCCGTAGGTGCGAACGTAGCGTTCAATCACCTTCTGATCCAGCCAGGGAAAATCTCGCTTCAGAGTAGCCTCTAGTGCCTCGTGGTTGGAGAAATCGCCACCGGGCAGCACGCCGGTCTTGGTCCAGCGCCCACCGGCTTCCGGGAAGAACTGGCACAGTTTGTCGGTGGCGGCCTCGGCCAGTTTGCGATAGGTCGTGATCTTGCCGCCGAATACCGAAATCAGCGGCGCCTTGCCTTTCTCGCTGTTCACCTCGAAGGAGTAGTCCCTCGAGGCCTTCTGGGCATTTTCTTCCTCGTCATCCATAAGGGGGCGGACCCCGCTGTAGGACCAGACCACATCCGACGGCGCCAGTTGGCGCTTGAAGTGGGAGTTCACGATGTTCAGCAGGTAATCCGTTTCCTCGGGGGAGATTTTCGCCTTTTTCGGATCACCCTCGTAATCCACGTCTGTGGTGCCCACGAGGGAGAACTCGTCCTCGTAAGGAATTACGAACACAATCCGCTCATCCTCGTTCTGCAGGATGTAGGCCTCATCGCCCTTGTTCAGTCGTGGCACCACAATGTGGCTGCCCTTGACCATGCGGATCATCTTGGGCGCCGGCATGGACAGAGTCTCGCCGAACAGTTTGCTGACCCAGGGGCCCGAGGCATTGACGATTGCCTTGGCCGTAACAGTGGTCTCGCGCTCGCCGGTCATGTCACGCAGGGTGATCTTCCAGTGTTTGTTGCCCTGTTCCGCCTTGACGCACTTGGTGCGGGTGCGGATCTGCGCGCCGAACTGTTGTGCCTTTTTCGCGGTCAACACCACCAGCCTGGCGTCATCTACCCAGCCATCCGAGTATTCGAAGCCTTTGGTGATATCCGGTTTCAGGGGGTCCGAGCTGTCGAAACGGATCGAACGGGAGCCCGGGAGAATTTCTCGCTTGGCCAGATGATCGTAAAGGAACAGGCCGGTGCGGATCATCCAGGCAGGGCGCAAGTGAGGGCGGTGGGGCAGGCGGAAGCGCATGGGCCACATGATGTGCGGAGAGTTCCGCAACAATGATTCCCGCTCGGCCAGGGCTTCCCGTACCAGGCGGAATTCGTAGTGCTCCAGGTACCGCAGGCCGCCGTGAATCAGCTTGCTGCTGCTCGATGAGGTAGCCGATGCGAGGTCGTTCATTTCGCACAGGAGGACTTTCAGTCCCCGTCCTGCTGCATCCATCGCAATGCCGGTGCCGTTGACTCCACCGCCAACGACAACAACGTCAAACTGGTCGTGCTCCATAGTCATTGTTGGTCATCTCCTGACGACAATTTGGATAAGACGCATGGTTCTTTCGCGCGCGTCTAGAAGTTCTTAACGCGGTCTGTCTATCATTATGCGAAAGGCACGGATATTCGTAAAGGAAAAATTAGAAAAAAAGCGAAAATATGTAGGCGGTCACATTTTCGAAAAGGGAGGAAGTCGAAAAAAACGCTGTCAGATCAGACGAGGTGCAGCTGAACGTTGTGTTCGGTAAGGAGTTGGCGAATTTCCACCGGAGGCTGCTGGTCGGTAAACACGTGGTCGGCCTGGGTGATGCTGCCCAGCCGGACCATGGCGTTGCGGCCGAATTTGGAGTGGTCGGCGGCGAGCAGCACCTGCTGGGAGTTGGCGATGATGGCCTGCGCGACCCGCACTTCACGGTAGTCGAAGTCCAGCAGCGAGCCGTCGTTGTGGATACCGCTAATGCCGATGATGCCAAAGTCCATTTTGAACTGGTTGATGAAATCCCGGGTAGCTTCGCCAACGATACCGCCGTCCCGGTTGCGCACCTCCCCGCCGGCGATGATCACATGGAAGTCTTCCTTGGCGGAGAGTATGGAGGCAACGTGCAGGTTGTTGGTAACCACCTGCAGATTGTTCTTTTCCAGTAACGCCTTGGCGATGGTTTCGGTGGTGGTGCCGATGTTGATGAACATGGAGGAGTTATCGGGGATCATCTCTACCAGAGCTTCGGCAATGCGTTCCTTGGCCTCCAGGTCCATGATCTTGCGCGCCTGGTAGGCGGTATTGACCGTGCTGGAGTCAATGCCCGCGCCGCCATGGTGCCGGCGGAGTTTTTTCTGTTTGGCCAGCTCGTTGAGGTCTCTTCGGATCGTCTGCGGCGTGACTTTGAACTGGTCCACCAGCTGTTCTGTGGTCACAAATCCATTCTGCTGGATCAGCTCCATGATCAGATCCTGTCGACGACGCTGTGCCATTCAAACCCCCTGTGCTTGAGTGATCGTTCTCATTCGAAATGCTGCATTGGCGAAAATATTCTGAAGTTTAGTTGTTTTCAGCGGCTTATGCAGCTCTTTTGGTGCGCCTCTGCCCTTCGATGCGCGATTATCGTGAAAATGACTTGGCTTTGATGTTCAAAAAAGTAAAAATGCGAAAAAATAAGAAAGCGAGGTCGAACCAACCATGAGCCAATACATACTTTCCATCGATCAGGGCACCACCAGTTCCCGCGCCATCCTCTTTGACCTGCAGGGCAACATACACGCCACCCGTCAGCAGGAATTCCCCCAGCAGTTCCCCGCCAGTGGCTGGGTGGAGCACGACCCGGAGGCTATCTGGTCCTCGGTAACGCAGACCTGCGATGCGGTGATGTCCGAAGAGTGCGGGGAGCGGGGTGAGGTGGTCGCTGTGGGCATTACCAACCAGCGCGAAACCACCCTGGTCTGGGACCGCAAGACCGGCGAGCCGGTTTACAACGCCATAGTTTGGCAGGATCGCCGTACCGCCTCCTACTGTGAATCACTCAAGGCCGAGGGCCTGGAATCCTGGGTCAACGGGAAAACCGGCCTGCTGATCGATCCCTATTTCTCCGCGACCAAGATCCGCTGGATCCTGGACAATGTCGCGGGCGTGCGCGAACGTGCTGAACGCGGTGAGCTGGCTTTTGGAACTGTCGACAGCTTCCTGCTATGGCGACTGACCGGAGGACGGGAGCACCGCACCGATGCCACAAACGCCAGTCGTACCCTGCTGTTCAATATCCATTCCCAGAAATGGGACCCCGAGTTGCTGGAGCTGTTCGGAATTCCGGAGTCCCTGCTGCCTGAGGTTATGGACTCGGCAGACGACTTTGGTCAGATCACCCACGGCGGCGCTCTCAACGGCACCTCCGTGCTGGGCATTGCCGGCGATCAGCAGGCTGCGCTGTTCGGCCAGACTTGTTTCGGGATCGGCATGGCAAAGAGCACCTACGGTACCGGCTGTTTCCTCATGCTCAATACCGGCGACAAAGCCCTGCAGTCCAAACACCGGCTACTGACCACCGTGGCCTATCGGGTGAATGGCAAGCCCACCTACGCCCTGGAAGGCAGTATTTTCATTGCCGGTGCCACCATTCAGTGGTTGCGAGATGGCCTTCAGCTCATCCGGGACGCCTGTGAGACCGAGCCGCTGGCCGAGGGTACGCCGGTGGATCACGGTGTCTACCTGGTGCCGGCGTTTACCGGCCTGGGCGCGCCCTATTGGGACCCCAATGCACGTGGCGCCATCTTCGGTCTCACGAGGGATACCGGTATCAAAGAGATCGTGACGGCTGGTTTGCAGTCAGTATGCTACCAGACCAAGGATCTGCAGAAGGCCATGGAGAAGGACGGCATTCGTCCCGTTACCCTCAGGGTTGATGGGGGCATGGTGGCCAATAACTGGGTACTGCAGTTCCTGGCCGACATCCTGGGAGCGCGGGTGGACCGGCCTTCGCTGGTGGAGACTACCGCGCTTGGTGCCGCCTATCTGGCCGGCCTGAAAGCCGGTGTCTACAGCTCTCTGGAACAACTCTCCGACCTGTGGCGCTGCAATCGTAGCTTTGAGCCGGTGATGTCCAAGGAGCACCGGGACAGCCTGTACGAGGGCTGGATTCAGGCAGTTCAGAAACTGTAAGGACTGGCTGCGTTCATCCCGCGCTGCGGGAACCGGGGTCAGCGAACGCCCAGTTCCCGCAGGCGCTTGTAAAGAGTGTTTCGACTGATGGCCAGTTCTCGGGCCGCCTGCGAGATGTTGCCCGTGCACTTGTGGTAAACCTGAAGAGTTCGCGCCAGCGGGTCTGCTGACTGCGTGCCGTTCGCAGGATCCACGGTATCGGGGGCGGGTTCCGGCGTATCTTCAACAGCACTGGCTTCAAACTCGGCCAGGAAATCTTCCGGCAGGTGCCAGATCTGTATGTCCTCTCCGTCTGCGATCGCGATTGCAACCCGCAGAACATTCACCAGTTGCCGGATGTTGCCTGGCCAGGGGTGATTCTCGAGAGCGGAGAGTACGCGGGGCGACAAGGCATCGCTCTGGCCAGGATCCCGGTGCCGATCGTAGATGGCCTGAATCAACTGACGTCGGTCGGCCCGGTGCCGGAGAGCGGGGAGTTCCACGCACAGGCCGTTGATCCGGTAATACAGATCGGCCCGGAATTCTCCATGGTCGATGCGGGTGGCAAGCGGGCGGTTGGTCGCGGTGACCAGCAGAATGTCCACCGGGACGCTCTCGGTGGAGCCAACGGGAGTCACCACTCTTTCCTGCAGCACCCGCAGCAGTCGGGACTGTGCCGATAGCGGCATTTCGCCGATCTCGTCCAGAAACAGAATGCCCTTGTGGGCTTTGCGGATAAAGCCGACGGAACCTTGGGCCCGGGCGCCGGTGAAGGCGCCGGCTTCGTACCCGAACAACTCCGATTCCACCAGCTCCGGCGGTATCGCCGCACAGTTCACGGCCACCAGGGGCTGGTCCCTGCGCTGTGAGGCACGGTGCAGAGCCTTCACCAGTACTTCCTTGCCGACGCCGGTCTCTCCGGTAATCAGCACCGGAACCCCCCGCTGCAGAACCTTAAGGCTTTGGCTGGCACAGCGTTTAACCGCTGAATCCCCGTATTCCAGTCGCGTGATGTCTAGCGGCTGGCTGGCGGGCTGATCTGTCGGCAGCGGCGCCGGAGCGCCCTGGGGTTTGGTGCCGGGCACGTTGGCGGGTCGCCGGACCCGGGCGTACAGCCTGACCCTGCTGCGGGTAGTCAGCTGCAGGGGTTCGGTGTCCGGATGCCCAAGAATGTGGTTGCGGTGTGTCGTGAACAACTCATCAAGCCGGCTATTGGCGGTCGCGGTTGCAAGCAGCTGGTCCGCCCGCTGATTGCTGGCAATCACATAGCCGGCATCGTCGCAAACGAGAATTCCCGACCAGGGGCTATCGAAGTTGTCCGCTGTTGTGTTGAGCGTAATCTGGAAATGGTCCGTTCCGAACTGGCGACTGATCAGTCGGTTTTCCACCGACTGCGAAAGCAGCCGGACCATGCCCAGGGTGTGGGCCTGTGGCAGATAGGCGTCACTGAACACGCTCAGCACGCCGGCAATCTGTTTGTGGGCGTCAAAAATCGGGGCGGCGGACCCAATGATACTGCGATTGGATTTCAGAAAGTGTTCGTTGCGCTGGATCTGTACGGGGGCGCTGATGGCAATGGCGGTGCCGATGGCGTTGGTGCCGCAATTCTGTTCCTGCCAGTTCGCGCCCGGCCGGAACCAGGGTTTCAGTCGCGCCTCGGTAATGCGCTCATCGCCCCAGCTGTTCAGCACCGTGGCGTGCTGATCTGCCAGCAATATCAGGCAGCGGCTGTTGGACAGAACGTTCCGGTAGTAAGGCAGCACTTCGGCCTCGGTCACCGAGAGCAGTTCCTCGTATTTTCGTGTGATTTCCTCTAGACGGACCGGTTCCGGGCAGAGTGGGGTGGGCTCGTGATCCTGGTCGAGCCCCCAGGCAATGCAGCGATTCCAGGAATTGGCGATAACGTCGCGATCGTCCGAATATTCGTTTCTATCCATTAGCAAACACTCGACTGTTCGTTTGTTGTTCTGGGGAACGTCCCTGTGAAAAAACAGGCCCAACCGCTCTGGATTGTTGCTCAATGATCTGTGCAATTGGTGTTCACGTCAATGTTCAATTTGAACAAAGTATTGCTAAACGAACATTTTAATTTTCGAATAAGAAATAATCCGTTTCGGAAAAAAGTATATATTTCAGTATTATAGGTAAGAGTACCTATGTCAGGTGTGGATCTGGTACGGGCTTTGCGTACAAAGATTCGAAATCGAATTTCCAGGGCCCCATTGAGTGGGCCCGGAGTGCGTTTCCACAAGAACAAAAAGGAAAACCTATGTCCTTAACACTGGAAAACATTTCCCGTGCTGTCGACGGTGTCGACTATATACGGGATGCCAGCCTCACCTTCGAGGCAGGTTCCTTTAATGTTCTGCTCGGCCGGACACTGGCCGGAAAAACTTCACTGATGCGTCTGATGGCCGGTCTGGACAAGCCTGACACCGGTCGGCTGATCTACAACGGAACAGACGTAACAGGGCAGAGCGTTCAGGACCGCAATATCTCGATGATCTACCAGCAGTTCATCAATTATCCCAATCTCACGGTGTACGAGAACATCGCCTCGCCGCTGCGTCTGGCAAAGATGGCGGAATCCGAGATCGATCGGCGGGTCAAGGAAACGGCCGCCATGCTCCGGATCGACCCGCTGCTCAAACGTTACCCGCTGGAACTGTCCGGCGGCCAGCAACAGCGCACGGCCATGGCTCGGGCCCTGGTGAAAGACGCCACCCTGGTTCTGTTCGACGAGCCCCTGGTGAACCTGGACTACAAGCTCCGGGAAGAATTGCGGGCCGAACTGCGGGATCTGTTCCGGGAGCGCCAGTGCATTGCGGTGTATGCGACCACGGAAGCGAATGAAGCGCTGGCCCTGGGTGGTACCACCACGCTCCTGCACGAGGGTGGAGTGGTACAGACCGGGCCGGTCATGGACGTTTACCGCGCGCCTGTGAACACACTCGCTGCGCAGTTGTTCAGTGAACCGCCCATGAACATGATCCGCGGTCGGGTTTCAGAAACCGAAGTGACTTTCGACGAGTATTCCCATCACGCTCTTACCAAGGAACTGTCGAAGCTCACCCCGGGTGATTACTGGTTCGGTATCCGTCCCAGCCACATTGGCCTGGTGCCCACCGGGGACGACGATCTGGAAATGTCCATGGAGGTGGAGCTGAGTGATATCAGTGGCTCGGAAACCTTCATGCACGTGGAGAACAGCCATTTCGAGATGGTGCTCCAGCTCATGGGCGTGCACCAGTATCACACGGGCGCTCCCATCAAGGTGTACCTGCCCATCAACAAGCTGTTTGTGTTTGATAGCAACGAGCAACTGGTGCACACGCCGGCCCGGGTTGCAGGAGGATCTCAGTAATGGCTGAAATTCAGTTGAAATCACTTGCCCACAGCTATGTGAGCGCGCCAACGGGACCTGACGATTACGCCATCCGTCAACTGGACCATGTCTGGCACAAGGGCGGCGCCTACGCCCTTCTCGGGCCCTCCGGCTGCGGTAAAAGCACCATGCTGAACATCATTTCCGGTCTGGTTCAGCCCTCGGAGGGGGATGTCCTGTTCGACGGCAAACGCGTGAATGAGCTGTCGCCCCGGGACCGCAACATCGCTCAGGTGTTCCAGTTCCCGGTTATCTACGACTCCATGACGGTCTTCGATAACCTCGCGTTTCCTCTGAAGAACAACAAGATACCGGCGTCCAAGATCAAGGCTCGAGTGCACGAGATCGCCGAGGTTCTGGAAATCGAGGACAAGCTCTACAAGAAAGCCAAGAACCTCACCGCTGACGAAAAGCAAAAGGTGTCGATGGGACGGGGTCTGGTGCGAGAGGACGTGTCGGCCATCCTGTTCGACGAGCCGCTTACGGTCATCGATCCGCAGCTGAAGTGGAAGCTGCGGCGCAAGCTTAAGCAGATTCACGAACAGTTCGACATCACCATGGTGTACGTGACCCACGACCAGCTGGAGGCGTCCACCTTCGCAGACAAGATTGCGGTGATGTACGGCGGCCAGATTGTTCAGTTTGGCACGCCCACAGAGCTGTTCGAACGGCCGAACCACACCTTTGTCGGCTTTTTCATCGGCAGTCCGGGCATGAACCTCATTGAGGTCCAGCGCTGCCCTCGCGGAGTCTGCTTCGGCAGCATCGTGGTGCCCCTGGACAGCTGGAAGGTGGAAGCGCTCCAGCGCCTGAAGTCCGGCAATATCAAGATCGGTATCCGCCCGGAGTTTGTGGAAATCTCGGCGCAGCCCTCCGATGAAACCTTCGAAGCCGAAGTCCGGGATGTTGAAGACCTGGGCACCTACAAGATCGTGACTGTTCAACTGGGACCGGAGATCCTGAAAGTCCGCCAGAACGAGGATTTCTCGGCCGACATCGGCTCCCGGGTGCATCTGTCATTCCCAAGTCAGTGGCTGATGCTTTACGTGGACGAGTTTCTGATCAAGGAGCAAGAATAATGACCAAGACTCCCAATAACCGTGCCTGGTGGCTGGTACTGCCGGTCTTCGTGCTGGTGGCCTTTTCGGCCCTTATCCCCCTGATGACTGTTGTGAACTATTCGGTGCAGGACATCTTCGGGCCCGGCAGTGCCTACTATGTGGGCACGGAGTGGTTCGAGATCATTCTCCATGACGAGCGACTGCAGGAGTCGCTGATCCGGCAGTTCATTTTCTCCGGTGCGGTTCTGCTGATCCAGATCCCGCTTGGCATTGGTGTTGCGCTGATGATGCCCAAGTCCGGCATCAAGGCGTCCCTGGCGCTGATCCTGCTGGCGATTCCGCTGCTGATTCCCTGGAACGTGGTGGGCACCATCTGGCAGATCTTCGGTCGTGGCGACATTGGCCTGTTCGGTTGGGCCCTGAATTCACTGGGTTTTGACTACAACTACACCGGGGACACCCTCGATGCGTGGCTAACGGTGTTGCTGATGGATGTCTGGCACTGGACCCCGCTGGTGGCGTTGCTCTGTTACTCCGGGCTTCGGGCCATTCCGGAGGCGTTCTACCAGGCTGCGGAGATAGACCGCGCCTCCCGGTGGGCGGTGTTCCGTTACATCCAGCTCCCCCGCCTCAAGAACGTGCTGATCATCGCCGTGCTGTTGCGGTTCATGGACAGTTTCATGATCTACACCGAGCCCTTTGTGCTGACCGGGGGCGGTCCGGGCAGCTCTACCACCTTTTTGAGCCAGACCCTGACCACCATGGCCATAGGCCAGTTCGACCTGGGGCGTGCGGCCGCGTTTTCACTGATCTACTTCCTGATTGTGCTGCTGATCTCATGGCTGTTCTTTACCGCCATCACTGCCGCCGATAAAGAAAAATAAGGAGACTGTGATGAAACAGACACGATCCAAGAACCTGGGAATCACGATTTTTATCGTGCTCCTGCTGACCCCGATCTACTGGCTTCTGAACATGTCGTTCAAAACCAACCAGGAGATCCTGAGCGGCCTGACTCTGTGGCCGGAAAAGTTCACCTTCGACAACTATGCGGTCATCTTCACCGACCCGAGCTGGTACAACGGCTACATCAACTCGATGATCTACGTGTCCATGAACGTGGTGATTACCCTGTTGGTGGCTTTGCCGGCTGCCTACGCCTTCAGCCGGTACAAGTTCATTGGCGACAAGCACCTGTTCTTCTGGCTGCTGAGTAACCGTATGGCACCGCCGGCGGTGTTCCTGCTGCCATTCTTCCAGCTGTATTCGTCCATCGGCCTGTTTGACACCCACATTGCGGTGGCCCTGGCGCACTGTCTGTTCAACGTGCCTCTGGCGGTGTGGATCCTGGAAGGGTTTATGTCCGGTGTGCCTCGCGAATACGATGAGATGGCCTACATTGATGGTTACAGCTTCCCGCGCTTTTTCGTGAAGATTTTCCTGCCGATGATCCGGTCCGGCATCGGGGTGACGGCCTTCTTTGCCTTCATGTTCTCCTGGGTCGAACTTCTGCTGGCGCGCACCCTGACGTCGGTGGACGCCCAGCCCATTGGAGCGATCATGACCCGAACCGTCGGGGCCAGTGGAATAGACTGGGGCGTACTGGCTGCGGCCGGCGTACTGACTATTATTCCCGGCATTCTGGTGATCTGGTTCGTCCGCAACCATGTTGCCACCGGCTTCGCCCTCGGACGCGTATAAAGGAGAAACAACATGCTTGCGTGGATGAACTGGACACCGACGGTGGCGATTTTCTTCGCCGTTATCGCAACCATTCTTGCGATCATGACCGTTTACGAAATTGTGTCGCCCTGTGTGGAGCGTAAAGGCTTCCTGCCCATATCGACCACACGTGGCGATCGCCTGTTTATCGGCCTGTTGTCGGCCGCTTATATCCACCTGACCTTCCTGGCGGTCACTGATGTCACGCTCTGGATTGCCCTGGCCGTCTCGGTGGTCTGGCTGCTCGTGCTGCTTCGGTGGGGGTGATTGGAAAGGGCGGCCGGAGGTTGTGTTAAATCGAACATCCGGCCGCAAAAAAACCGATAAAATTGCTTGTAATGATTTCGAAAACGAACTATTTTTTAGTGAATGATCGGAATCGATCATTGATCGGTTCCGGACTCAACGGATAGCGACCCGAAAGCGCTATGAAACCGGAACGGAACACCCGGTGATTCGTTCCACTCAAAACAAGACGAACGAGGTTGGATATGTTCAAGAACAATAAATATCCCCAAACCCTGTTTCTGAGCGCCGCGATCGGTGCGGCGGGACTGGGTTTGAGCCTGCAGGTCAGCGCGGATCAGTATACTGAGGCGGCTGAAAAGTGGGTGAATCAGGAGTTCAAGCGGTCAACCCTGACCAAAGAACAGCAGATGGAGGAAATGAAGTGGTTTATCGAAGCGGCGAAAGAGTTTCGCGGCATGGATATCAACGTCGTTTCTGAAACCATTGCCACCCACGAGTACGAATCCAACGTTCTCGCCAAAGCGTTCTCCGAGATCACGGGTATCAACCTGACCCACACGCTGATCCAGGAAGGCGACGTGATCGAGAAGCTGCAGACCCAGATGCAGTCAGGCCGGAATATCTACGACGGCTGGGTGAACGACTCTGATCTGATTGGTACCCACTTCCGGTACGGCAAGGTATTCCCGGTTGAGGACATCATGAAGGGCGAGGGCAAGGACCTCACGCTCCCGACCCTGGACCTGGACGATTTTATCGGTCTGGACTTTACCACTGGCCCGGACGGCAAGCTTTACCAGCTGCCGGATCAGCAGTTTGCCAACCTCTACTGGTTCCGCGCCGACTGGTTCGAGCGTGAGGACCTGAAAAAGCAGTTCAAGGACATCTACGGCTATGAGCTGGGTGTGCCGGTGAACTGGTCCGCGTACGAGGACATCGCCGAGTTCTTCTCCGTGCACGTGAAGGAAATCGATGGCAAGCGCGTCTACGGTCACATGGATTACGGCAAGAAAGATCCGTCCCTCGGTTGGCGTTTCACTGACGCCTGGTTCTCCATGGCCGGTGCCGGTGACAAAGGCCTGCCTAACGGTTTGCCGGTGGACGAGTGGGGCATTCGGGTTGAGGAATGTCATCCGGTCGGCGCCAGCGTCAGCCGGGGTGGTGCCACCAATGGTCCCGCCGCCGTGTATGCAACCACCAAATATGTTGACTGGCTGGAGCAGTACGCGCCGCCCGAAGCTCAGGGTATGACCTTCTCCGAGGCCGGCCCGGTACCCGCTCAAGGCAACATTGCCCAGCAGATCTTCTGGTACACCGCCTTTACTGCCAGCATGATCAAGGATGGGCTGCCGGTGGTGAACGAGGACGGCACACCCAAGTGGCGTATGGCTCCGTCTCCCCGTGGTCCCTACTGGGAAGAGGGCATGAAGCTGGGCTATCAGGATGTGGGTTCCTGGACCTTCATGAAGTCCACGCCGCAGAAGCGTCGTCTGGCTGCATGGCTGTATGCCCAGTTCACCGTGTCCAAGACGGTATCCCTGGAAAAGACCATCGCTGGCCTGACGCCGATTCGCGAGTCCGATATCGAATCTGAGGCGATGACTGAAATGGCGCCGAAACTCGGTGGTCTGGTTGAGTTTTACCGCAGCCCGGCCCGGGTCCAGTGGTCTCCGACAGGCACCAACGTGCCCGATTACCCCAAGCTGGCGCAGCTGTGGTGGCAGTATATCGCCCAGGCAGCCAGCGGCGAGGCAACCCCGCAGAAAGCCCTCGACGGTCTGGCGGAAGCACAGGACCGCGTGATGGAGCGCCTGCAGCGGGCCAATGTTCAGGAAACCTGTGGTCCCAAGCTGAACGAGCCGCGTGACCCACAGTACTGGCTGGACCAGCCGGGTGCACCCAAGCCCAAACTGGCCAACGAGAAGCCCCAGGGCAAGACCGTTGCCTATGACGAGCTGTTGAAAACCTGGGAGCAGGCCCGCTAAGGCGCTGTTTCCCTGAAGAGCAATGCCTGCCGTAACAGGACCCGTTGGTTACGGCAGGCAGAGCACCGTTGTCACGGTGGGTTTTGGCCGGTTGCTTATAGTTCCCCCCCTTTCAAGCATTTCAAGGAAGCCCCTCCCGGGGTGACCCTGCCGGCCCTTTTTCCGCCGTTTTCCCCGCTTCAGCGTCCCGCTGGCGGGAAGGGGTCTAACAATGACAAAAATTTCCGTGATCCACCGTTTGTATGCGGGCTTTGGCCTGCTGTGCCTGATCATTGTGTGCTGGGGTGCATTCAATATCGGCATCATGTCGTCCTTCTCGGAAACGACGGACAAACTCACATCGGATGTGTTCCCACTAAGCCGATTGATTCAGGAAATGGAGGCCCACCGGTCAGAGGCCGGCAAAATCGTCGTTGAAACTGCTTCTGCCGAAGACCAGTCCTCGCTGGAAGACAGATCCAGAAAGCTGACCGGTGCGCTCGACGCGCTGGAGAGGCGACTGTCCGAGTTTTCCGAAAATGAGGAAAGGCTGCAGTCCGCCAAGGTTCTTGCCCTGTCTGAACTCGCCGCCCTGAGATCCGCGTCGGAACAGCTGGTCTCACTGCGGGGGCAGGTACTGGCAGTTTCCGAGTCGGTAAACAGCGGCCTGAGCGAATTCCTGGCCAATAATGCGGAAATCAAGCGTTTGCTGGTAAGGGAAGGAACCGAACCGGCAGGGCGTGACATTTACATTCGAGATTTGTTCACAACCGTAATGGAAAACCTGGCGAACATCGAACTGCTCATCATGCAGATGGTGAGTACTGAAGATGCTCGCAAACTGGGCGCTATCGTTGAGAACCTGAGATTCAATACCCAGACCATCGAGCAGGATATTTCGGCACTGGTGGAAGAGGTTCCACGGCTGGAAGCGCTGCCGGCGTTGGTTCAGTCGTTCCTGTCTGCGGTCAACGACCAGAGCGGCATCATCAGCCAGTTCTCTGGCTATCGGCAGACTCGCCTTGAATTAGACCAGGCAGCCACGCAAGCGGAGGAGAGTCTGTCGAAACTGGCTTCGGTTCTCGATGACGCCGGGTTAAATGTTGCAGAACGCGCCAGTGCCTCGGTGTTCGCCCTCGATGAAACGGCCCGCAGCTCGGAGTCCATGGTGTACGGTTTGCTGCCGGCGGTTATGGTGCTCGCCGTCATCACCTCATTCCTGCTGGGTCGGATGATCAGTCGTCCACTTCAGGCCACTCAGGAACACCTGGCGGCCATGGCGAAGGGCGACTACTCGCGAACTCTGGACTTTCCGGCGCGCGGCGAGTTCATTCATCTTAAGGCATCGGTCAATCAGCTGTCTGAAGCGATGGCGACCGTGCTTGGCAGTCTTCAGCAGGCCGGATCGGACATCTCCATCATTGCCTCCGGCAATGCGCGTTTTGCCCGGGACTTCAACGAGCACATCCGCTCGCAGTCTGACGAGCTCGGTGCCATCGCCGCTGCCATGACCCAGATGGAGGCGTCTGCCCGGGAGGTGGCCGGCTCGGTGCGGGAAACCCACGGACTAGTGGGTGAGGTCAACGGGCAGGTAGCCGATAACCGGTCAGCGGCTGAGCGTGGCATGGACTGTGTCGCGGGTCTGGAAAACCAGGCCGAACAGACCGCCAGAAAGCTGCGCCAGCTTGAGCAGGCGTCGCTGGATATTGGCCGGATTACCCAGGCCATCGACGACATTGCCAACCAGACCAATCTGTTGGCGCTGAACGCGGCCATCGAATCGGCCCGCGCCGGAGAGGCCGGGCGGGGGTTTGCCGTGGTGGCCGATGAGGTGCGGGGGCTGGCACAGAAGACAACCGAAAGCACGGACACCATTCGAGGCCTGGTGGAGGATCTGCAGCGTGAAGCGTCGGAATCGGTGCAGTCGATGGACCACAGTGTGGAACAGTTGCGATCGGTCCGGGAAGTGATGGAGAGCGTGTCCGAAAACGCTGACCGTATTGGCGTGGCCATGGCCCGGATCCAACAGGGCGCGGAGCACATTCGCCATGGTATGGATGAGCAGGAAAGTGTCAGTCAGTCTGTGGCACAGCAGGTTGGTGACATCAGCAGCGAGGCGGCCCAGAGCCTGGAAAGTATCGATGAGCTGGTCACCACCTGCGATCGCCTGGAGGATTCGGTTACCAGTATTGAAACACTGATGGCCCGTTTCCGGATTCACTGAGCGTTAAACCGTCGCTAAGGATTGTTTGTTTGCATATAACAAACTGGTCTGAAGCGGCGGCTTTTTTGGGTTGATAATGTTCGTTTACGAATATTAATATCGATTTAAATGTTCGTAAAACAAATAACTAGTTCGAAAACAACAATGATGTAGCAGGAATAACTATGGAACGCATTCAATCAATCAGGGCCCGGGAAATTCTGGACTCCCGGGGATTCCCCACAGTGGAAGTGGACGTTGAACTGAGAAATGGCGTCCTGGGGCAGGGTCGTGTGCCCTCCGGTGCTTCCACCGGAACCCGGGAGGCCCTGGAGAAGCGTGACGGTGATGCCGGCCGCTACAACGGCAAGGGCGTCCTGCAGGCGGTGCAGGCCGTTAATGAGACGATTGCGCCGGCACTGACTGGCCGTGTGATTTTTGATCAGCTGGTCATGGATCGACTGATGTGCGAAATGGATGGCACCCCCAACAAGGCGCGATTCGGGGCAAACGCCATACTGGCAGTGTCGCTGGCCATTGCCAATGCCGGGGCGAATTACCGCCAGCAGCCGCTTTACCGTTACCTGGCAGAACTCTACGGCTGCAACGGGCCAAGCATTTTGCCGGTGCCCATGATGAACATCATCAATGGCGGCGCCCACGCCGATAACAATGTTGATATCCAGGAATTCATGATCCAGCCGGTGGGCGCGCCGAGTTACAGCGAAGCGCTCCGTATGGGCGTTGAGACCTTCCACGCCCTGAAATCCCTGCTTCGAAAGAACGGGTTGTCTACCGCGGTGGGCGACGAGGGCGGATTCGCACCGGATCTTCGCTCCAGCGAGGAGGCCCTCGACCTGATCCTGGCGGCCGTGGAAAAAGCCGGTTACCGGCCCGGCTCAGACGTGGTTCTGGCTCTGGACTGCGCGGCCTCGGAATTTTTCGAGAACGGCCATTACCATCTGAAGGGCGCGGGCCAGCAGTACACCTCCGAAGGCTTCTCGGATTATCTGTTGGACCTGGCCATGCGCTACCCCATTGCCTCCATTGAGGACGGTATGGATGAGAGCGACTGGGACGGCTGGAAGCTGCTGACAGAGAAACTCGGGGAGCGGGTGCAGCTGGTTGGCGACGACCTCTTCGTTACCAACACCGCCATTATTTCGGAAGGCATCCGCAAGGGCATCGCAAACTCCGTACTGATCAAATTCAACCAGATCGGCACCCTCACGGAAACCTTCGACGCCATCGGCATGGCCCAGGATGCCGGCTACACCACAGTGATCTCCCACCGCAGCGGGGAAACCGAGGATACCTTCATCTCCGACCTGGCGGTGGCCACGAGGTCCGGTCAGATCAAGACCGGCTCGCTGTGCCGATCCGACCGGGTGGCCAAGTACAACCGCCTGTTGCGCATCGAGCAGGACCTGGGCGCACACGCGTTCTACCCCGGCGTTGGTGCCATCCGCTGTGCCCTCGATACCTGATACCGCTTCCCGGAGAGATGTCATGAGAAAACCCATCCTGATTGGAAACTGGAAGATGAACGGCAGCCTGCAGGCGAACCAGGCACTGATGGTGCGGGTGCTGCCCCGGCTACGGATGTTCCGGAAATCGATTGATCTGGCCGTATGCCCGCCGTTTCCCTATCTTTTCCAGGTGCGGGATCTGTTGGGCTATACCGGCATCATGCTGGGTGCCCAGAATGCCTCCGCCTTTGTTTCGGGCGCCTATACCGGGGAGGTCAGCGCCACCATGCTCCAGGAAATGGGCTGTCGCTACGCACTGGTGGGACACTCTGAGCGTCGCGCCCTGTTTGGCGAAAGCAACCAGGAAGTGGCGGCCCGCTACCGTTCGGTGCAGTCGGTGGGACTGACTCCGGTACTCTGTGTTGGCGAAACCCTGGAGGAGCGTGAGTCCGACCAGACTGCGCTGGTCATTGAGCAGCAGTTGCAGGCGGTGATAGACGAAGTGGGTCTGACCGCCATGGCCAGCGGTATCGTGGCCTACGAGCCAGTATGGGCTATCGGCACCGGTCGCACCGCCACGCCGGAGCAGGTGTCGGCGGTTCACCAGCAAATCCGCCGGTTCTTCGCCAGGAGCGCGCCGGAAGCCGCGGAGGACATCAGCCAGACCGTCAGGATCATCTATGGGGGCAGTGTGAAGGCGGGCAACGCCTACGAGCTGTTCAGTCTGGCCGATGTGGATGGCGGGCTGATCGGCGGCGCGTCCCTGCACGCCGATGAGTTCGGAACCATTGCCGGAGCGCTCGCAGAAGCGTCCGGCATTCTTGAAGGGGAGTGTGAAACAGACTGACCGAATCGGCGGTCAGTCCTCAGGGAACACCGGGCGGCCCCGGATTCGGGGCCTCACAGCTGAAGCGGCTTGCCGGCCTCCCGGCGTCTGGCTTCCCACTCTTCCCGTGTCTGGGCGGCTTCGTCGCCCGACATGGAGTCGATGATGCTGAAGTAGTCCGAGCTGTATTCGTCTGCCACCACGGTATTCCGGGGCTTGATCTTGACCACGTAGACCGTTTGCACGTTCTGGTGGTCAAACGCGCGCCAGTACTGCTCGTCTTTCAGGAAGCTGTAGCGGTGGCCTTCGAGGGCCCGGATCACGCTGGCGGTGTTGGTGGTACCTGCCCGTTCTACGGCGTCCTTGTACTGGTACACGATGCTGTAGGCGGAGGCAGCCGCGGTGGACGGGCGCATCTCGTAGCGTTCCGAGAAGGCTTCCACGAACGCTTTGCCGCGCGGGTAGTTACGCTCGTAGGGCAGGTTCCATACCCAGGGCGAACCACCCACGATGCCCTCCATGATGGTGGGGCCTACCTGTCTGGCCATGCCCAGGGTCAGGTTGGGCACCACAATCTGCATTTTCTCGGTCAGGCCCATTTCATAGGCAACGTTCAGCGCACGAACCATGTCGTCGCCAAACAGCACCATCATCAGCACCTTGGCGCCGCTGGCCTCGGCTTTTTCCAGGGCCTCCCGGAAGTCGGTAATCAGGGCCCGGGGGAAGGGGGTTTTTACGCCCTGGTGGCGGGTGGTGTCCTCGGTGCCCGAGAATTTGCGGACGGACTCCTCTACCGACCAGCCCCAGGTGTAGTCGGCGGTAATGTAGAAATAATCATCGTTGGCGTGGTTGGTGGTCAGGTACTGGCTGAGTGCCTTGGCGGTCATCCAGGCGTTGTAGGGTTCCCGGAACATGTGGGAGTGGCCCTCGGCGCCGGTGGTGGCGTTGGAATAGGTGAGGGTACCGAAATAAATCCGGTCCCTGTCACGCGCGGCCTTGCCCGAGGCAATGGCGACCGCGCTTGAAACCCCACCGAACACCATCTGTACGCCTTCACGGTCGATCAGCTCGGCGGTGTTCTTTGCGCCCCGGGCGGGCTCGCCACGGGTATTGCGGATAACCAGTTCCACCTGACGGCCCAGGATGCCGCCCGCCTTGTTGATTTCGTCCACCGCCAGGAAGGCGCCAAGGCGCTGCTGCAACCCCTGATCCTTATAGCGGCCGGTTTGCGGGTAATTGAGTCCAATTTTCAGGGTTTCGGCAGACACCGTGGTGGTTGCGAGCAACAGCAGGAACGCAGAAAAGAGCACTTTTCTGATGGTCATTCGGGTTGGCCTCCGGACGTGCAGCGCCAAAGGGCAAAGGCGCCGGTTTTTTTGGTTATTTGTTGAGCGCCTAAGTGTCGGCAGTCCGGAGCCAGGCAACAATGGGACTAAAGTTGAAGTTTGGGTAACAATTTGTAGGTTGGTGAACGCTGTCCCAGCCTTCACGCGACCGGCATCTTGCGCATGGCTTCGAGCAGCGCAAACCACAGGGGTCGCGGCAGCCGGGCCTTGCTGCCTTTGAGCGCTGCCTGCATCCGGTCTGCACGGAGCGAGCCCAGCACTGGTATAGGCGCTCCGGGAATCTGACGCAGCCAGGCGATGGCAAGCCCGGTTTCGCACAGCCCGGTTTCAGCCCGGACGGCCTCCAGCAGGGGCGCAGGCAGGGCATCAGGCAAGGTGCCGCCAGCCAGCGGTGACCACGCCAGCCACCGAAGACCGTCGCACAGATGGGCTTCCAGGGTGCCGTCGAACAGAGGGGCGGTGTGGCTCAGTGAGAGTTCGCTCTGGTTGCACACCAGGGGCAATCCGGTGTTCTGTTTGAGCCAGCGCCACTGCTCAGGCAAAAAATTGGAGACGCCAATATGGCGAATCTTGCCGGCGCTGACCGCCCGCTCCAGGCAGGCCAACAGCGCGTCCGCCTCGAGTAGCGGATCAGGCCGGTGAATCAGGAACGTATCAACCTGTTCAACCCTCAAGCGGGCCAGGGAAGCGTCGATGGCCCCGGTCACGTGGTCGGCTTCGGCCCGGTAGTGCTTGGTGTGCCAACCGGAAGAGTCGCGGTGGGCGGGCACAATACCGGTCTTGGTGATGATGCGCAGACGGTCTCGCAACGCCGGCGCGGCCGCCAGCGCATCACCGAAGAGTCGTTCGCACTCCCCGTCGCCATAGATATCGGCGTGATCGAAGGTATCCACACCTTCGTCCAGGCGCTGCTCAATCCAGGCCGCGAGATCGGCGGGCCGACAGAGATCAGGGTGGTCGTGCAGACGCATCATCCCGGCAATCAGAGGGGTCTCCCCCAGGAAATCCGAATAGCTCATGGTCGCTCACTTCTGTCCGAAGGCGATGATCACCTTGTCATCACCCTGAGTTCTTGAAAACACATAGGGCTGCTGGCTGATCAGCTCGTGTTTGCCGGCACCCACGGCCGGGTGGCGCTCCCGGAACTGCCCGAGTGCTCGCCAGTGCTGAAGGATGTCGCTCACCTCTTTGCTCTCAATGGCTGCCCAGTTCATGTCGGAGCGGGTGCCCTGGTGAGGGTCCGAGCCGGTCGCACCGAACGGGCGCCCGGATTCGTCGCCGTAGAACACCTGGACCGCGCCGGGGGTCAGCATCAGGGCAGCCGCGGCCCGCTTCTGCAATACCGGGTCGTTGTTGGCGATCTGGCTGAACAGTTTCGTATCGTGGGAGGAAATATAGCTCAGCACGTTGAACGGGTCCTTCCCGTTCAGGCGCTGCGCGTAGTCGCTGTAGACCGGTTCCATGGCCGGCAGGCAGGCAGCACCGGCCCGGGCCTCTTCCTGCAGGTCGAAGTTGATGACGGCGTCGAATCCGGCATCGAAATAGGCACTCTTGCGCACGGAGTGGGGGAACACTTCTGCCACCATCCAGAAGTCTTCGGCAGGCAGGGCGGCCTGCGGGTTCCGGCTGCGATAGTCGTCCAGCGCTGCCTGGGCGGCCTGCTTGAGTTCCAGCCAGGCCTCCGGTTCCACGTGCTTGGCGGTGTCTACCCGGAAGCCATCCACGCCGAATTCCCGTACCCAGTCGGTCAGCCAGGTAATCAGGTAGTCCCGGACCGTGGCGTTCTCCAGCTTGGTGCTGCGTGAGGTCTCCTTGTTCTGCAGGAAGATTGGCAGATCCACGGGTTCGCTGGCTTCGGTCTTGAAATCCGGCAGGAAGGCGAGGGAGCCGCGCTTTTCATCAATGGCGGCGTTGGGTGGCGTATCGTAATCGGCAATGCCGGCTCGAACCCAGTCCTTGCCCCACCAGCGGCGCCAGTCCGGGTGGTCGTAATCGATAAAGGCATGGTAGGCGTGGAAATTCTCCCAGGACTCCGGCCGCCAGTCACCCCAATGCTCCGGCAGGTGCTTCTCGAAGCCCTGGTACAGCGAGCCAAAATCGAAGGTCTGCATGTCTTGCAGGGTGCTGTAACCCGGGTGGTTCATGACGACGTCCATCACCACGCGAATGCCGCGTTCGTGGGCTTCGTTCACCAGGGCCCGAAACTCTTCCCGGGTGCCGAAGTTGGCGTCTGGCACGGTGAAATCGAGGGCATAGTAGCCATGGTAGGCGTAGTGCTGGAAGTCGCCACGGTCGCCGCCGCCGACCCAGCCGTGCATCTGCTCGAACGGCGGTGTAATCCAGAGTGCGTTCACTCCCAGGGACTTGAGGTAGTCCAGCTTCTCGGTGAGGCCGACGAAGTCGCCGCCATGGAAGGTGCCTATCTCTTTTTTGCCATCCGGCTTCCGCCCGTAGTTGAGATCGTTGCCGGTGGTGCCGTTGGCAAAACGGTCGGTTACCGCAAAGTAAACGGTGGCGCCGGCCCAGGTGAACTGTCCGGTGGTGGCTTCAGCCTCTTCAAGCAGAACCAGCCCCTCGGCACTGGCACCGGGGGTTAACGTTACCGTGCCACCGCTCACCCTGGCGGTTTGTCCGGTGTAGAAATCGCGAACCAGGGTGCCGTCCCGGAAGGTTGAGCCCACCGGAATCGTCATTTCGGCTGACGTCGCCTCACAGAATCCCTTGGTATCATTGACCGAAGGCGGTCCTGCTACCGGCATCGGGGTTTGTGCATCAGCGCCCGGACCTGAGGCACAACCCGCAACCAGCAGGGCAGTCGCAAGGCCGGCGTACAGACGGTAACGGCCGGGGCGGAGGTTGAGGCACTGGGGAATGAGGCGTGGCATAGGGGGCGCTCCTGTTCGGTTTTTCATTCTTGTGGGTGCCATCTGAACAGACTCCGCCCCGGGGTGGTAGACGGAATTTTCTACGCCTGACTACTCCCCTCTACTACGCCTCGGTGATTGAAATAAGGGGTGATGCGTAGTCGCGACATTTGTCACACAGTGCCAATACTCGCAAAAGAAACCTTTGCGTTCGGTCCGGCCCAACCACCTCGCGACTGGCCGGAAAACAACAATAAGGCAAGAACACACAGAGGAATGACCTGATGAATCGTCGAACTTTTATCCGCAGTACCCTCGCCGCGTCCGTTATTGCTGCCACCTTCGGCGCCGCTGCGCCGGCCCATGCCGAGATCGAGGAAGGCAAGCTGGTTGTCTGGATTAATGGTGACAAGGGATACGATGGCCTGCAGCAGGTGGGTGACTGGTTTACCGAGGAAACCGGAATCCCGGTCGAAGTCGCCCATCCCGACAGCGCAACCGACAAGTTCCAGCAGTCCGCCGCCACCGGCAACGGCCCCGACATCTTTATCTGGGCCCATGACCGATTCGGCGAGTGGGCCCAGAGTGGCATCATCTCCGAGATCAAGCCTTCCCAGGAGGTCATCGACGCCAACTACGATTTCACCTGGGATGCCGTTACCGTGGACGGCAAGAAGTACGGTTACCCGATGGCCGTGGAATCCATCGGCCTGATCTACAACAAGGATCTGCTGCCGGAGCCGCCGGCGTCGTTCGAAGAAATTCCCGCCATTCACAAGGAACTGGCCAAAGACGGCAAACGGGCCATCCTGTGGGACTACAACAACACCTACTTCACCTGGCCCATGCTGGCCGCTGCCGGCGGCTACATCTTCGGTGAGAACGCCGACGGCACGGTGGATGTCTCCGACACCGGCGTGAACACCGAGGGTGCCATCAAGGGCGCGAAAACTCTGACCATGCTCATTGAGGAAGGCGTGATGCCACGCGGTGCTGATTACAGCGCCATGGAAGCCAGCTTCAACAAGGGCGAGACCGCAATGATGATTAACGGTCCCTGGGCCTGGGGTAACCTTGAGAAAAGCGGCATCGATTTTGGCGTTGCCACACTGCCAACGGTGGCGGGCGAACCCAGCAAGCCGATGGTGGGTGTGATGGCGGCAACGCTGAATTCCGCCAGCCCCAACAAGGACCTGGCCGTTGAGTTCCTGGAAAACTATGCGCTGTCGGTAAAGGGCCTGAAGATGGTCAACAGCGACGTTCCTCTGGGGGCCGTGGCCAACAAGGCGTTCATGGAGGAGTTGTCCTCGAACCCGAACATCAAGGCAACCTTCGAGAACGCCCAGCTGGGTGAACCCATGCCCAACGTTCCCGCCATGGGTGCGTTCTGGTCGTCCATGGGGCCGGCCCTGCAGAACATCACCTCTGGCCGCCAGTCTGTTGAAGACGCCCTGAACGCGGCGGCCCAGCGGATTACCCGCTGATAGGCTCCTGATCGCCAGCCGGGTGCGCGTCATCCGGCTGGCGGCACCCGGACCTGTGTGACACCCGACGGTCGCCCCTGTGGCGACGGTCTATAGCGGGCTGACTACAATGATAACGGATACCTTGTCCTCCTCCGGTTTTGAAAGCAGACCTACCATGACCCGAGTCTTTCTTAAGTGGGGCGCGCTGGCGGTACTTGTCGCCGCGGCGCTCTATCTGATCCTGGCCCTGTACGTGCAGCGTGAATTTGTATTCGCCATGCTGTTCCTGGTGCTGACCGCCTCTGCGGTAGCGGTTTTCGTGAGCAAGAGGCTCTACGCACACCGCTACATATTTCCGGCCATTGCCGGCATGGGCCTGTTCGTAATCTTTCCACTGATGTACACGGTGGGCATCGGTTTTACCAACTACAGTGCCAGCAACCTGCTGAGCTTCGAGCAGGTGAAAGACAACCTGTTAAGCCGCAGCTACCAGTCTGAATCCGTACGCTACGACTTCGATGCCTACGAGACGCCGGAAGGCTACGTGTTGTACCTCGAAGGTCAGCACCAGAACCTGGTGACCCCGCCGATCAACCTGGCTGCCGGCGAAACCCGTGCTCCGCTGTTTCCGGCGACCTCGGTTCCGGAGGGGCAGCCGCTTCAGATTCGCGATGTCATCAAATTGCGCAAGGAGCTGGCGGGCCTGAAGCTGATCACCGATGACAACCGGGAGCTCAGCCAGGCTTCTTTGCGCTCTTTTGCGGCCATCCATCCGCAGTTCACGTTGCATGAAAACGGCACCCTGACCAATCAGCAAACCGGCGTGACCTATTTCCCCGACCACGACATCGGATTCTACGTCAGCCCGGACGGCGAAAAGCTGGTACCCGGCTGGACGGTGAATATCGGCTGGGACAACTACCTCAAGGTGGTGACTGACCCGTCGATCCGTGGGCCGTTTTTCCAGATCTTCGTCTGGACGCTGACGTTTGCGGTGGCCACCGTTGTGTTTACACTGGCTCTGGGCCTGCTGCTCGCCAATCTGCTGCAATGGGACCAGATCCGTGGCAAGGGCTTTTATCGAACCATGCTGATCCTGCCGTACGCGGTACCGGCCTTTATTTCGATACTGGTGTTCAAGGGGCTGTTCAATCAGAACTTCGGCGAGATCAACCTGGTGCTGGAGGGTCTGTTCGGCATCCGCCCGGACTGGTTCAGCGATCCGGCGCTTGCCCGCACCATGATCCTGATCGTGAATACCTGGCTGGGCTACCCCTACATGATGCTGCTGTGCATGGGTCTGCTGCAGGCCATCCCCCGGGACCTGTACGAGGCCTCGGCCATGGACGGGGCAGGGCCGGTGAACAACCTGTTCAATATTACCCTGCCGCTGATCATCAAGCCGCTGATGCCGTTGCTGATTGCCAGCTTCGCGTTCAATTTCAACAACTTTGTCCTGATTGCACTGCTCACCGGGGGCGCTCCGGATATCATCGGTGCCAGCACCCCGGCCGGTACCACCGACTTGCTGGTGAGCTACACCTACCGCATTGCGTTCCAGGACTCTGGGCAGAATTTTGGTCTGGCTGCCGCCATTGCCACCGCAATCTTCCTGGTGGTCGGGGCGTTGTCTCTGATCAATCTCAAGCTGTCCAAGATCAAGGTATAAGGAGCTTTCTATGGCCATGGTTGAACCCCGCTCCACTAAATACCGCGTGCTGGCATCCCACCTCGGGATGCTGGCGTTCATCGCGATCATCCTGTTTCCGCTGCTGATGGTGATTTCCATCTCGTTCCGCAGTGGTAACTTCGCCTCCGGCAGTCTGCTGCCGGAAAATCCCTCGCTTGAGCACTGGTATCTGGCGCTCGGCATTCCCTACACGGGGGAGAATGGCGTGACCATACAGCCACCGTTCCCGGTGCTGTTGTGGCTCTGGAACTCCATCAAGATTGCCGTGATATCGGCGGTGCTGATCCTGGCGCTGTCCACCACCAGTGCCTATGCCTTCGCCCGCATGCGGTTCGCCGGCAAGGGCTTCGTGCTCAAGTCGATGCTCATCTTCCAGATGTTCCCGCCGGTGCTGTCGCTGGTGGCCCTGTATGCCCTGTTTGACCAGATCGGTAACCACGTGAGCTGGCTGGGCCTGAACACCCACGGTGCCGTGATCGTGGCGTCGCTCGGCGGCATGGCGTTGCATATCTGGACCATCAAGGGCTATTTCGATTCCATCGATCGTTCCCTGGAGGAGGCGGCCATTGTGGATGGCGCGACCACCTGGCAGGCGTTCCGGTACATCCTGTTGCCCTTGTCCGTGCCCATTCTGGTGGTGGTGTTCATCCTGGCGTTCATCATGACCATCATGGAATACCCGATGGCCTCCATTCTGCTGGTGGACACCGACAAGCTGACCCTCGCCGTAGGTGCCCAGCAATACCTGTATGAGCAGAACTATCTGTGGGGCGACTTCGCGGCAGCAGCGGTGCTCTCGGGCCTGCCCATTACCGTGATTTTCCTCTACTGCCAGAAGTGGATTGTCGGTGGTCTCACCGCCGGTGGCGTCAAGGGATGACGCAGTCGTTGTTCCCGGGGCTTCTCTGAAGTCTCCTCCCGGGCCGCAGCGGAAGATCCCGTGCGGCCCTTACGCGAGTACGGCGTCTTCCAGCGTTAGCTTTCGCGACCCGGTCAGGTTACTTTCCCCCCAACTGACCGGGCTTTTTTTTGCCCATAAAAAAGGCCGGTACGTGACAGAACCGGCCAAAGGAGTAACCCCTCAAGGGGGGCGACAGATCGAAAAAAATGAGGGGCCGGCGGCCCCTCGGGGATAGGGTCAGAAGTCGATGCAGGGCTCGCGGTAGAGGCGGGGGCAGGCGGTGCCGTCCTGGCGGAACAGGTGGCACTTGTTGGCGTTCATTCCCAGGGTCATGCGAGTGCCTTCCTGCACCGGGTTGCTGCCATCGGTGCGCATGGTAAGCACGCCTTCCACGTTGTTCACATCCAGGTGTACGAGGGTCTGGTAACCCAGCCGCTCTACCACGTGCACTTCGCCTTGCAGGTACATGTCGGCTTCCTGGCCCTCGGTGAGGTGCTCGGGGCGGATGCCCAGGGTGACGGTATCGCCTTCGGTAAGCCCATTGCCGTTTACCGGGAGCTCCAGCCTGTGATCGCCGGGCAGTACCACGGTGACCGCCTGGGCACTGGCAGCGGCCACCGCGCAGTCGATGAAGTTCATCTTCGGAGAGCCAATGAAGCCCGCTACGAACCGGGTTGCCGGGTAATGATAGAGCTCCATGGGCTTGCCCACCTGGGCGATAGAGCCGTTGTCCAGGGCGACAATCTTGTCGGCCATGGTCATGGCTTCCACCTGGTCGTGGGTCACGTAGATCATGGTGGCGCCAAGGCGCTTGTGCAGTCGCGAGATCTCAATGCGCATCTGCACCCGCAGGGAGGCGTCCAGATTCGACAGAGGCTCGTCGAACAGGAACACTTCCGGTTCACGGACGATGGTGCGGCCAATGGCCACCCGCTGGCGCTGGCCGCCGGACAGGTCCTTCGGCTTGCGCTCGAGGAGTTTGTCGAGCTGCAGCAGATTGGCGGCATCTCGCACCCGCCGGTCGATTTCTGCCTTGTTGGTTTTCGCCAGTTTCAGGCCGAAGGCCATGTTCTCGGCCACGTCCATGTGCGGATAGAGGGCGTAGGACTGGAACACCATGCCCACTTCCCGTTCTTTCGGGGGCAGGTCATTGACCCGGTCGTTGCCGATGTACATGTCGCCGGAGGTAATGTCTTCCAGCCCCGCGATCATTCGCAGCAGTGTGGATTTGCCACAGCCCGAAGGCCCGACAAACACCACAAATTCTCCGTCCTGGATGTCCAGGTTCACGTTTCGGGTTACCTGGGCTTCGTCGTAGCTTTTACAGATGTTGCGTAAAGTGACGCTGGCCATAGTTCTCGTCTTCTTGTTGGGTCAATAAGGTCTCAGAGCCGGGCGATGTCCACGCCCCAGGGTCCGAGGGTCAGTTCTTTGCCGTGCCACTGGCCGCCCACGAAATCCGGGGTGTCCGGCTCGGAGATGCCGGCGCCGGGCATGGCAATGGTGATGGGGCTGTCACTGAGGTTCAGGGCGACCATCAGGGTCTGGCCATCCAGGCTGCGGGTGTAGACCAGCGTGCTCTTCGGGCTTTTACTGAACTCAATGTCGCCCTTCAGCAGTACCGGCTGTTGTTTCCGCCAGCCCAGGAAGGCCCGGTAGGCGGCCAGCACGGAATTGTCTTCGGCGTGCTGGATCGCCACCGCGGCGTTATAGTGATCATCATAAACCGGCAACCAGGGCCGTGCATCGGAGAAGCCTGCGTGGGACTCCTGGTGATGCCAGACCATGGGCGTACGGCAGCCATCGCGGCCCTTGTATTCGGGCCAGAAATTGATGCCGTAAGGATCCACCAGGTCTTCGTAGCGCAGTTCGGCTTCGGTCAGCCCCAGCTCCTCGCCCTGATAGATGCAGACGCTGCCACGCAGGGTGAGCAACATGGCCATGTAGGCCTTCAGCTGCTGTTCGGACTGGGCGTTCCAGCGGGTGGCAACCCGGGCCACATCGTGGTTACCGATGGCCCAGCAGGGCCAGCCGTCGGTGAGCTTGCCCTCAATGGTGTTGACGGTTTTGTGGAAAAACTCGGCGCCATGCTGCTCGGTAAGCAGGTCGAAGGAATAGGCCATGTGCAGCTTGTCACCGCCGCTGGTGTAGTCGGCCATGGTCTGCAGGGAGTTATCGTCGCCGATTTCACCCACGGTGGTGGTGCCCGGGTACTCATCCAACAGGGCCCGGAGGCGCTTCAGGAAATCGATGTTCTCGGGCCGGGTCTTGTCGAACTTGTGGAACTGGTAGGCGTAGGGGTTTTCCTTGCGCACACCGATGGAGCCTTCGGCCACCGCGTTGCTGGCCGGGTTGTCTCGCAACCGGGTGTCGTGGAAACAGAAGTTGATGGCATCCAGGCGGAAGCCGTCTACGCCCCGATCCAGCCAGAACTTCACATCCGACAGCACCTGAGCCTGCACCTCCGGGTTGTGGAAGTTCAGGTCTGGCTGGCTGGTGAGAAAATTGTGCAGATAATACTGCTTGCGACGGCTGTCCCAGGCCCAGGCTGAACCGCCGAATACCGACAGCCAGTTGTTCGGAGGCGTGCCGTCGGCTTTCGGATCGGCCCATACGTACCAGTCGGCTTTCGGGTTGTCCCGGCTGGCGCGGCTCTCGACAAACCAGGGGTGCTGGTCTGACGAGTGGCTCAGCACCTGGTCAATCATGATCTTCAGATCGCGCTTATGGGCCTCGGCGATCAGCTCGTCGAAATCCTCAAGCGTGCCGAAGATCGGGTCCACGTTACGGTAGTCAGACACGTCGTAGCCAAAGTCCTTCATCGGCGAGGTGAAGAAGGGCGATAGCCAGATGGCATCCACGTTCAGGCTGGCAATGTAGTCCAGCTTTGCGGTGACGCCCGGTAGGTCGCCGATGCCGTCGCCGTTGGAGTCGTAAAAACTGCGTGGATAAACTTGGTAGATGACGGCGCCACGCCACCAGTCCGGGTTCTTGATCATGTAGCCTCGCTTGTTAAACCGGCGGTAAAGATTATTTTTCTTGAAAGTGGTAGGAAAACTACCCAACTAGACTTGAGTCATACTGCGGCCGGCGGCGTTGCCGTTCATCCTCCTGCGCTACTTTTTGTTGGCGTAGTCGGGGGGAGGAGGGGGGCGTAGGAGGGGGGAGACCGGAGCCGCCCCCCCCCGGAGAGGGGGCGCGCACGGGTTGAGGGCAGTGACTATGCGGATGTCAACGAGACGGGCCGGGCCCGTTATTGCTTCTTCGGGAACAGGCCAGCCGAGACAACGCTGACCAGTCCGGAGCCCACCAGCGCCCCAACGAACGGCATCAGCGTCGGGATGCCCCCCGGGAAACTGGCAGCCTGGAGCCCTGTCGCGAGGCTACCGCCGGCCATCCAGCCGGGCAGGATGGCACCCGCGACTCCTGCCAGGCAGCCCAGAATGGCGGCACGGGTGGTCATCCGGCCCCACAGCCCCATCAGCACTGGCAGAATGGCCGTGGCACACAGCAGGTCGGCGATCAGGAACAGGCGCAGCACCGAAATGCCCTGCAAGGCCACCAGAACCACCGGAATCATCAGCAGCACGATAAACCAGCGGGCGCTGATGATGGACAACCCTCGTTTCTCCGTTACCGCCAGGGAGGCGAGGGCATTCTGAAGGGTGTCCACGGATGAGGCCACCAATGTGATCGCCAGGATCAGGGCCGGCAATGCCAGCCAGGCCGGCGCATCGGACAGCAGTGCAAAAAAGGGAATGGGCGGGGTGCCGAGATCGGCGCCGCTCATTGCGGCCATAATGCCGAGGCCACCGACCACCGCTACCACGCCAATGGTGACGACGCCGCCGAGCAATGCACCCCGGCTGAGCGCATCAGTATCCCGGGCCGACCACAGCCGCTGCCAGTAGCCCTGATGGAACAGGTTGGCGGCGGTTACGGCAATCACCAGTGTGAGTGCAACACCCAGGGCGGAGGATGTGGGAATGTCCGGCAGGGCCGCCGGCGCCGTGTCTGGCAATTTGCCAAGGGCCACGACACTGACAATGGCCAGCAGGCCAATCAACAACACCGCCTGCCACTGATCGGTGACAATGCTTGCCCGGAGGCCACCTACGGCCGTGTAGATCAGGGTGGTGACGGCAACGCCGATGACCACGATCCCGCCATCAACGCCTGAGAGCAGCGATGTGATGGCGCCAATGGCGGTGAGTTCGGCGGTCAGGAAGCACAGCATGTAAAGCACGGAAATCAGGGAAACATAGTGGCGAACGCCTCGCCCGTAACAGGCATCCGCAAACTCTCCGATGCTACGGCCCTGCGGCAGGAAGCGCCGGATGGCGGGACCGCAGAACGCGAAAACGATGAACGGCAGGGCTGCTCCGAGGGCATAGCCGGCCAACGCCACCGGGCCTACCAGTGCGCCTACCTCGGGCGGTGCAAACAGGATCCAGCCGCCCATTCCCGAGGCGAGGAACGACAGCCCCAGAGCCCTGGCGCCCTGGCTGTTCCGGGCGGTGACATAGTCATCGAGGCCGCCGTCGGCGAACCGGGCCCTGAGCCCCAGCCAGGCAAACAGGATCATGGCAGCCGCGATGGCCGCGAACGTGGTGTACAACATCAGGTGATTCTCCGCCGGGAATGGAAATAACGCTGTCGCAATAGTGCCATAACGGCAGTATTCGGGCGAGACTCAGACCGTTGCCGCGTTTTTGACAGGCATCAATTCAGGGTTCAGCTTATGCTTTACTGTAGGCACATGGGTTATCCGGACTACCCGGACGACAGGAGAGGCACTATGACGAACCGGAAATCGGAACTGGAGACGCTGCGGGCAGACCTTACCGCCCGGCTGTCCCGCTATGAGGCGCACCAGCATCGCACCGACGGCGCCCTGGACAAGGACTTCGAGGAGCAGGCCACCCAGACCCAGAATGACGAAGTGGTGGATTCGCTGGAAACCGAGACCCGGGCCGAGCTCGCCCAGATCGAACGGGCCCTGGCGCGGATCGAAAACGGCGTGGGCGACGAGTGTGAGTCCTGCGGTGAACCGATTGACCCGCGCCGTCTGCAGGTGCTTCCCTATACCACCGTCTGTGTGGATTGCGCGGACGACTGAGGCCGTTCATGGTGCCAGGGAAGGTTGGGAAAGTGGGGGAGTCGATCGGGAGGGAGCCACCGGTCTTCCAGACTCGGGGGCTTAGCAAAATCTACCGCCAGGGAGAACTGGAGGTGCATGCCCTCAGAGGTGTGGACCTGGATCTTTATGGTGGTGAGCTGGTGGTCATGCTCGGTGCGTCCGGCTCGGGAAAGTCCACACTGCTCAACATACTCGGTGGGCTGGACGTGCCCACCTCCGGCAAGGTTCGTTATCGTGACATGGATCTCAGTACGGCCGGCGACCGTGAGCTGACCCGCTACCGTCGACAACACGTGGGCTTCGTGTTCCAGTTCTACAACCTGATTCCCAGTCTTACCGCCCTGGAGAACGTGGCTGCCGTCACGGAAATCTCCATCAGCCCCATGGCGCCCGAAGAAGCACTGACTCTCGTGGGGTTGCAGTCCCGTATGGACCATTTCCCGGCCCAGCTCTCCGGCGGGGAGCAGCAGCGTGTTGCCATAGCGCGGGCCATTGCCAAACGGCCGGCGGTGCTGCTGTGCGATGAGCCAACAGGCGCACTCGATTCGGCCACGGGTGTGGTGGTACTGGAGGCCCTGGAGAAAGCCAACCGCGAGACTGGCACTACTACGGTGATCATCACCCACAACGCGTCTATCGCAGCGATGGCTGACCGGGTGATCACCCTCTCTGACGGCACGATCAGTGGCGAGCACCATAATGAACAGCGCCAGAACCCCCGAACACTGTCCTGGTAGATTGCCCGGGAGGGAGGGGTGATGGAGAGGGCGCTGAACATCAAGCTCAGGCGCGAACTCTGGCAGATGCGCGGTCAGGTGCTGGCCATTGCCCTGGTTATTGCCGGCGGTGTCGCTGTGTGCGTGATGTCTCTTGTGAACTATTCCTCCCTGAGTGCGACCCGCGCTGATTATTACCAGCAGCACCAGTTTGCCGAGGTATTCGTGTCGGTAAAGCGGGCGCCTTTGAACGTGCTGAGGGAGATCCGGCGGCTGCCAGGGGTGGCCCGGGTGGAGGATCGGGTGGAGGGCTCTGCCAAACTGGAGATGCCGGGGTTTTCCGATCCGGTGTCGGCGCGGTTGGTGTCGGTCCCCTCCACTGGCCAACCGGGAATCAACCGCCTGTTTATCCGGCAAGGCCGATTGCCGGAGGCGGGGCGGGCCCGAGAGGTCGCCGTCATTGGCAGCTTTGCCGAGGCTCACCGGCTGTCCCTGGGGGACCGCTTTTTCGCAATCATCAATGGCCGCCGCCAGCAGCTGGTGCTCACCGGCATTGTTGAGTCTCCGGAGTTCATTTACGTGCTGCCACCGGGCGGCATGCTGCCGGACTACCAGCGTTTTGGCGTGCTCTGGATGAACCGGGACGTGCTGGCTCCGGCTTTTGACATGGACGGTGCGTTAAACAGTCTCGTTGTGACGCTCAGGCGGGGTAATACCCTTGAAACTGTGATCGATGCCCTCGACCGGGTCCTGGAACCCTACGGGACCACAGGAGCCTACGGGCGCGCCGACCAATTCTCTCACCGGTTCCTGAATGATGAGCTGAACCAGCTGAAAACCATGGCCACGGTGTTTCCCCTGATCTTCATGTCCGTGGCCATGTTTCTCCTGAACGTGGTGATTGGTCGTCTGATCGGCACCCAACGGGACATCATTGCCGTGCTCAAGGCCTTTGGCTACGGCAATCGTGAGATTGCCTGGCATTACAGCAAGCTGGTTATGGTCATTGCCGTGCTGGGCCTGCTGCTGGGGATGGTCCTGGGTCTCTGGCTGGGCAGGGCCCTGGGTGAGCTGTATATGGATTACTATCGGTTTCCCGGGTTGCTATTCCGTATTCAGCCGGCCTGGCTGCTGGCGATCGCTGCCCTGACCCTGCTGGTTGCCTGGGGCGGCGCCTGGCGGTCGATCCGCCACGCAGCTGCATTGCCCCCCGCAGAAGCCATGCGACCGGAGGGGCCGGCCCGGTACCATCTGTCGGTTCTGGAGCGCGTGTTGCGCCGGACGTGGTTCTCCCAGCCATCGCGCATGATCCTGCGCCAACTGTCCCGCCGGCCGGGGCGGACGGCGTTGTCGGTTGGCGGTATCGCCATGGCCACGGCCATCGTGCTGGTGGGTAATTTCCAGTTTGATTCGGTCTCGGTCATGGTGCACACGCAGTTTGCTCGGGTCCAGCAGCAGGATCTCGCCGCTGCCTTCATTGATCCGGTCAATGCCAGTGCGCTTTTTGGTCTTCAGCGACAGCCAGGCATCCGCTACGTGGAGGGCCGGCGTGTGGTACCGGTGCGGCTTGTGTTCGGTCACCGCCAGTGGCGCAGCGCCATTACTGGGATTCCTTCACAGGCCCAACTGCAATTTGTGATCGATGAAAACCTGCAGCCAGTTACTCTGCCGGTGGCCGGACTGTTGCTGACGGATTATCTGGCGGCCGAGCTCGGTGTCCGCCCGGGGGAAAGCATTCAGGTACAACTGCTGGAGGGGGACCGCAGGACTGTCGCGGTACCGGTCACCGGCATCTCCAGCGAGTTTGTGGGCGTCGGCGCTTACATGCGCCTGGAGGCGCTGAATCGTATCCTGGGAGATGGGCCACTGGTTAATCAGGCCATGATCAATCTGGAGCCGGCGCTGGCCTCATCGGTTTACGACCGCCTCCGGGAAACGCCTGCCGTTCTGGGTATCAGCATACGCCAGGCGATGCTGGACAGTTTCTACGACACCCTGGCGCGAACCTTTCTTACGTTCACCTTCTTTAACAGCCTGATGGGCGGAATCATTGCCTTCGGGGTTGTTTACAATACCATCCGGATTTCGCTGGCGGAGAAAGGGCGCGAGCTGGCGAGCTTGCGGGTTCTGGGGTACACCCATAACGAAGTCGCCCATATCCTGTTGGGCGAAGTGGCGCTGCTGATCGTGGTAGGCATTCCTCTCGGATGGTTTGCGGGACAGGGGCTGGCGGTGCTGATCATCACCGCCATGCAAACCGAGCTCTACCGGGTGCCTTTGATTATCACCGGCCAGACGCTGTCGGTTTCTGCCCTGGTTGTGGTGGTTTCGGCCCTGGCGTCGGGGCTGGTAGCGTGGCGGCGCCTGCGGGCGCTGGATCTGGTCGCGGTATTGAAAACGCGGGAATAAACCTCCGTGTATCAGGGAGTGGGGCATGGGAAAAACGCGGATATCGAGTAAATGGCTGTTCTGGGGCCTATTGGCGGGGCTGGCGCTGGCAACGCTGCTATTCACCTTGCGCCCGGACCCGGTGTGGGTGGATCTCGCCTCCGTCACCCGCGGGCCTCTGGAAGTCACCATCACCGAAGAAGGCAGGACCCGGGTTCGGGACCGGTACCTGGTGTCGTCGCCGGTGGCCGGCTATCTGCATCGGGTATTGCTGGAGGTGGGCGATCCGGTGATTCCTGGCGAACTGCTGACCGAGGTGGACCCGATGCCAGCGGCAACCCTCGATGCGCGCAGCCGGGCAGAGGCGGAGGCGAGGGTCGAGTCCGCCCGGTCAGCACTCAATTCCACCCGCCAGAAAGTGGCCGCCGCACAGGCCGAGGCAGACCTTGCTGCGCGGGAACTGGCGCGACTCCAGGTGCTCAGCCCCGAGAACTTCGTGTCTGACGAGCGTCTGCAGCAGGCCCGGGCTGCGGCGGACAGGGCCCAGGCAATTCTGCGGTCGGCCCGGTTTGATGAAGAAGTGATGGCCCATGAGCTGGCGGCGGCCCGGACTCGACTGGACGTGTCGGCGGCCCGGGCATCCGGCAATGGTTCGGTGGAGCGTGTGCCGGTGCGTTCCCCCGTGAACGGGTCGGTGTTGGCCGTTGTCCGGAAGAGCGAAGGGGTGATTCAGGCCGGTGAGGCCATCCTGGAGCTGGGTGATCCCGGCGCCCTGGAGGTGGTGGTTGACGTGCTCAGTTTTGACGCGGTCAATCTCAGCCCGGGTATGACGGCAAGATTGACCGGGTGGGGCGGAGATCCTCTGGAGGCGGTGGTTCGTCGGGTGGAACCGGTGGGCTTTGAGGACGTCTCGGCTCTGGGCGTGGAAGAGCGGCGGGTTCAGGTGGTCGCCGATCTCGTCAGCCCCCCGGGCGCCTGGCAAAGCCTTGGTGATGGTTATCGGGTAGACGCCGAGTTTCTGCTCTGGCGTGCCGACGATGTGGTACAGGTACCGGAATCGGCGGTCTTCCGCACCGACGGCCACAGCCAGGTGTTCCGGGTGGTGGAGGATCGGGCCATTCTGACAACGGTTGCCACTGGCCGAAGCAACGGCTTCTATACCGTTATCCAGGAGGGACTCGAGCCCGGCGACCAGGTAGTGCGGCACCCGGATCGACAGCTTGAGGACGGCAGCCGGGTGCGCATTCGCTAAACAGCGGCCTTGAGCGTTTTCGCCAACCGGAACGGCAGGAAATGTTGCCATGGGCTGGCTAGACTGAAGCTTCAGAACAACAACAGCATCAGACCAATAACAAGGAAGCCCGACACCGTGGACCTGTTCGATACCCTTATTGTTGGCGGCCGCTATTTCGATGGGACCGGCGAACCTTCCCGAATGACCCATGTGGGTATCAAAGATGGGAAAGTTACCCGCCTGTTTGACGAGGAACCCGATCACGCCCTGGCCCGCGAGGTGATTGATGCCCGAGGTTGCTGGGTCACACCGGGTTTTCTGGACACCCATACCCATTACGATGCCGAGCTGCTGGTGTCGCCTTCGCTCTCGGAGTCAGTGCGACACGGCGTAACGACGGTGCTCATTGGCAGTTGTTCGCTCAGCATGGTGTGTTCTGAGGCCGAGGATGCCTCGGACATATTCACCCGTGTAGAGACCGTGCCCCGGGAAAAGGTCCTGCCCATACTTCAAGAGTACAAAACCTGGCGCTCGCCCCGGGAGTGGGTTGAGTTTGTGGATCGCCATCCCCTGGGGCCCAACGTAATCAGTTTCCTGGGGCACAGCGACTTGCGCACGGCCGTGATGGGGCTGCACCGGGCCACCGACCGCGCGGTCACGCCAACCGAAGCGGAGCAGGCCCGAATGGAGGGTTTGCTGGAGGAAGCCCTGCAGGAAGGCTTCCTCGGCCTGTCGACCATGTGCCTGAAGTGGGACAAGGTGGACGGTGATCGTGAATGGTCCAAGAGCCTGCCGAGCACCTACGCCCGCTGGCGGGAGGTCAGCCGCCTGAACCGGATACTGCGGCGCTACGGCCGGGTGCATCAGGGCGCACCCAACGCCGCCAATCCGCTCCAGGTGACCCAGTACCTGAGGGAAACCCTGGGCTGGCTGCGCCGGCCCCTCAAGACCACCCTGATTGCCATGATCGACCTCAAGGGCAACCCGACCGTGCGGCCCATGGCCAGCCTGGTGGGCTGGCTGGCCAACACCCTGGGCGGAAACTTCCGCTGGCAGTTGTTGCCAACACCCTTTACCGTCTACGCCGATGGCATGGACATTGTGCTGTTCGAGGAGTTCGGTGCCGGCGAGATGGCGCTGGATATCCGCGACCAGTTGGAGCGAAACGAACTGCTCAAAGACGAGCAATACCGGCGCAACTTCCGGAAGTTCTACAAGGAGAAACTGTCGCCGCGGGTCTGGCAGCGGGATTTCGGCGATGCGGTGATTCTCGGGTGTCCGGACGCGTCCGTGGTTGGCCGCAACTTTGCCGAGCTAGCCGCGGAGCGGGGTGTTCATGTGGTGGATTTCTTCCTGGACATGGTCGTGGCCCATGGCCGTGCGCTGCGCTGGTACACCACCGTGGGTAATCACCGGCAGGACCGGCTCAGGAAAATGGTGAATCACCCGGGCGCGCTGATCACCTTCTCCGATGCCGGTGCCCACCTCCGGAACATGGCGTTCTACAACCTGCCCCTGCGCTTTCTCAAACTGGTGCGCGACAGCCATGAGGAAGGCACGCCGGTGATGTCACTGGAGCGCGCGGTGCATCGCCTCACCGGCGAGCAGGCGGACTGGCTGGGCATCGACGCGGGCCACCTGAGAGTGGGTGACCGGGCCGATGTCGCCGTGCTGGACCCCCGCGGGCTGGACCAGGATCTGGAGCGAGTGGAATGGGCGGAAATGCAGAATTTCGGTCTTGAGCGCATGGTCAATCGGGTACCCGGCTGTGTGAGGCATGTGTTGATCAACGGGCGTAAGGCGGTTATCGAGGGTGAGATTGAACCGGATCTGGGCCGCACTGTGGGTTTCGGTCGCTTTCTGCGCGCCGGAGACAGGAAAGCGACAGCAACAGAAGGCATGTGAATGAGTAACAGACTGGCCCCCCTGGCCTGGGTTGTCGCCTTTCTGGCGGTTTTTCTCTGGTCTGGCATTGGTCCCCGGGACCGGATGACCTGGGTACTGGAAGTATTGCCTGCCGTGATCGGTTTTGGTCTGGTAATCTGGTGCTATTTTCGCTACCCGCTTACCCCGCTTGTGTATCAGTTGATCCTGATACACGCGGTCATCCTGATGGTCGGCGGTCACTACACCTATGCCGAGGTGCCGGCCTTTGACTGGTTCCGGGACTGGTTCGGCTGGCAGCGTAACAATTACGACAAATTGGGGCACTTTGCCCAGGGCTTCGTGCCGGCCGTAATCGCCCGCGAGCTGGTGATCCGCTTCGGGGTGTTTGCGCGCCGGGGCTGGCGGTCTTTCTTTATCGTGTGTTTCTGCCTGGCCCTGAGCGCCTTCTACGAACTGATCGAATGGTGGGTGGCACTTCTGAGCGAAGAGGCTGCAGAGTCGTTCTTGGGCACCCAGGGCTATGTCTGGGACACCCAGTCCGACATGGCCTGGGCTCTGTCCGGTGCCATTCTTGCCCTGGTAGTGCTGGGTCGGATGCATGACCGCCAGCTCCGCTCGCTCACACCGGGCGACCCTGCAACCGGGAGGTGACGGGGCCTCCACGGAATGGAAGCCTGACGCCGCGCTAGTCCCCCTGAATCTTGCTCAGCAGGTCCTTGGCCAGTTCGATCGCCTCCGAGCGATGGCTGATGTTCTGCTTCTGATACAGGCTGCGTATGTGGGTCTTGACCGTGGTCGAGGCCACCTTCAGGTGTTCGGCAATCTGGTCGTTGGAGAGGCCGGCGTGAATCAGGCTGAGAATTTGCCATTCCCGGCGGGTAAGCGGCGAGGTCCGGATCAGCTCGGGCACATCAGGGCGATCAATGATGTCCTGGATGATGGCCTCGTCCAGAGAAATCCGGATCGCCCGGCTGAAATCCCGTTGCTGCTGCGCCAGCTGGATCAGGCGCTCGGCCCGTTGGAGCTCCATTCCTTCAATCGCCTGTTCGTTGATCAGCGCCTTGAGCAGAACGATCAGCTCCTTGCCGAGGCGCAGAAAACTGCCCACCGCGCCTGTGGTGCTGGCCAGCTCCAGCGCGGTTTTCATGTGGCTCAAGGCCGTGTCGCGATCATCGAGCTGCCAATACAGATAAGCCAGGGCAATGTGGTTGCGGTTCAGGTCGGTTTTCAGACCGAACTCGCCGGCCACCGACGTCAGCGCTTCCAGCAGGGGACGGGCAAGCTCGAACTGGCCAAGACTGATCAGTGCCCGGGCCTGGTTGCGGCCATTGCACTGGTAGAAGTGGTTGGTGGCGGCCACCGGGTCGCAGTGAGGGGCGATGGTTAGCCAACGTTGGATGGCGTCGCGGTCGCGCACGGCGTCCCAGTAGGAGAGCATGGTGGCGTGGGCGTTGGCGACCCAGTCCAGGTGGTAGTCACTGGAGGCCAGCATCTTCTGGATCTTGGCAATATAGTCGGCGCACAGGCTCTGCCTGCCGCGGGCCTGGGCCACCTTGGCCAGGGAAGTGTAACTCTGCACATACCAGCGTTCGCCCTGGGCCTCGAGAATTTCGATGCCCTGGAGGGCGCAGCGTTCAGCGCTCTCCAGATGGTGCCACTCCCACATGATCTGGCTGCGAATCCGGAACAGGAATTCCAGGATCGGCAGATGGTTCAGGTGGTTTTCCTCGGCGTACTGGAAAGCGCGTTCCTGGATGTTGTAGGCCTTCTGCAACAGCCCCATGGCAACGCTGATCTCACTTTGCTGGCACAGGGCCCAGAGCACGTTCTGGTGTGCCTGGTGGGCGCGGGCCAGGTGTTCGGTGTCCTGCATCCGCGCCAGCGCTTCTTCCAGTTCACCTTTCACGAACAGTGCCTCGCCGATCACCGAGGCCGCGGCCACCCGCGAGGTTGGCAGGTAGCGGGCTTCCTGTTCGATGGCTTCTCGGGCGAGAACCAGGGCTCGATCGCCGTCCCCGTAGTTCATGGCCACTTGTGCCCGGATCGCGCTGAATTCGCCATGCACGGCCCGCTGGGTGTCCTGGCTCATGGAGGCTTGAAGCCGGGCTTCCGCTGCCGAGAGCCAGTTCTCAACTTCATCGAACTTGTACTGGCCCTGGGCCACCCAGGCTCGCAGCAGGGTCAGCGTGGGGTCATCGGCAATGATCTCCTGGGGCAGGGTGTCCAGGCAGCGTTGCAGCAGGCTGAACTGGCCCTCGGTGAAGAACTTGCGACCATGAAGGGTCAGAACCCGGGTGATGCGTTCCGGATCTTCCGCAGCAATCGCGTGCTTGGCGCCCTCTTCCGCATGGTTGAGCTCCAGCCAGGCATCGGTCGCCCGCTGGTGAAGGTCGCGCTGATTCTCGCGGGTGGTACAGGTGAGTAGATGGCGCAGGTACACCGAAAAGAGAGGGTGGTACCGGAACCAGAGAGCGGAGTTGTCCACCGGAGTAATGAACAGCCCCATGGAAAGCAGGCTGCTGAGCAGCGCCTGGCCGTCGGTGTCGTCCATCACCCGCATCACCATGCCGGCATTAAACCGGTCCAGGATGCTCGTGCGCATCAGGAACCGCCGTTGCTGATCGGTCAGATCGTTGCCGAGCAGTTCGTCGAAGTAGTCAAAGATGTTCTGATTGCCGTGTTCCAGCTGATCCACGAACTCACTGAACTCGATGCTGGTGGCAGAAGAAGCTGACAACAACTGGAGAGCTGAGATCCAGCCTTCGACCCGGCGCACCGCTCGTTCTATATCTTCCCGCGAGACCTCGAACGGCAGTCTGGCCTGCAGATAGTGCTGGGCCTCGTCCGGGGTGAATCCGAGATGGCGGCTGGTGATCTCCGAGAGCCTGCCTTGCATCCTCAATTGAGCCACGCCTACCGGCGGAACGGTGCGGCTGACCAGAACCAGAGTGAGATAGCCCGGAAGGTGCCTGAGCAGGAAACGCAGTGCGTCGTGGATGTCTGGATTGCTGATCAGGTGGTAATCGTCCAGCACAAGGTACAGAGGCTGGTCGTCCTGGGGCAGCGCCGCCAGCAAATCGGTCAGAAAGGCTTCGAGATGTGCGTAACCCTGCTGCTGGAGGCCGTTAAGCACATCCACGCACGCGCCATCCGTGGCCCCGTTCAGGGCGTTGGCCAGGTAGCCGGCAAACCGAGCCGGGTCGTTGTCCCCGGATTCCAGCCGGAACCAGGCTGACCGGGCCTCAAGCGTCGCCAACCGTTCGGCCATGGTGGTGGTCTTGCCGTAGCCGGCCGGCGCGTGCACCAGAAGCAGGCTGACCGGTTCCAGGCCGTGGAGCAGGTCGTTGAACTTCTCTCTGGGCAACAGGGCTGGAGGCGGCACCGGGCTCTGGTTCTTGGCGGCGATAAAGGTGATCTGTCCCGGATTCAGTGTTGTTGTCATCAGGATCTACGTCAGGAAGTGAACGGTCTGGATAAGTGTTGATACCGGCTTTGGGTTCTATCGTCAACTGTTGCCACTGGCCCGGATGGTGTCTTGAACCAGTTCTCAAAAGCGGTGTGCATCCCGGCGGTTGCTGCCACAGATTTGAGGCACAGTTATCTTTCAGGCGCTGGTGATTTCGGTATCTTACCGTAACAACGTGTAACCCGGCGCTAGTCGGGGCCAATAAAAACAGGACGTTCGACTGACATGCTGCTGGTGCTCGCTGGATCCCTTCTCACATTCACCATGGTGCAGGAAGCCACCGTTGTGGAGCCGTTCGAGAAGAACACCATTGTTATCGAGCAGGATGTCGACGCCAGTCCGGTAGAGCTGAGACTGGATGCGCGGGTAGAGCCTCTGGTGGAGCAGAAGTATCGGAACATTGTCCGCCAGGCCTACGACTACAGCTGTGGCAGTGCCGCGCTGACCACGGTGCTGAATTTCTACCTGGGGCGAACCCTGTCGGAACGTCAGGTGATGGAAGGCTTGCTGCATTACGGCGAGAGTGAGCGCATTGTTGAGCGTCGCGCCTTTTCGATGCTCGACATGAAGCGATTGGTGACGGCCCTTGGCTATCCGTCTGGTGGATTCCGCGCCACCATCGATGACCTCAAGGACCTGGACCATCCGGCCATCGTTCCTATTCACCACGCCGGGTTCAAGCATTTCGTGGTGCTGCGCACTATCCGCGACGGTCGGGCCTATGTGGCCGATCCCTCGGTCGGAAACATTTCCTTCACGCTGGCGCAGTTTGAAGAGAAGTGGGACGACAACGTTCTGTTCATTGTGTTCCCGGGCAGTGACAAACCGCTTGATAACCTCGAGCTCAAGGAAGAGGACCTTCGCTTTGTGGATGATCAGACAATGACCCTCCTGGCGCTGGAGCGGATACCGGCATTTCACGAGGCCACCGAAAGGCGCATCCAGAATCTGCTGGAACGGCAGAAGAACAACCCCGACGGCAGTGTCGAGAACACCCGAAAACAGCTGCACTACCGCCGGAACTAATCTTCCGGGGCTACCCCGGGTCAGGACTGAGACAAATAAAATAAGGGAGTCAGGATGAATCGTTGGTTTGTGCGAGGTTTTATCCTTGTTTCCACGGCAGGTCTGCTTCCGGGTATGACCCTGGCGCAGGAAGGCAGTGTAGACCAGGCCCGCGAGGCACTGGCGAAGCAGGAGGGCGACGAAGATGCGTCCCAGCAGCTTGAGGAAGTGTTCCAGGCAGCCGAGAAGAATTACTCGCTGCAGAAAAAAGGCTCCCATTCGCTGAACTACTCGTTCGATTACTCCTATACCGCAGACCAGCGTCTTGATCTGGCCATTACCAATGGTTCGGTGCGCAATCTGGATGTGGTCCCATCGGCGACCCACAACTTCACCAACGCGTTCTCCTACGATTACGGTCTGCTGGATAACCTGACCGTGGGCACCCGGATTCCACTGGTGGTGAAGTACGATACCCAGGATGAGTTGACGGTTTACGATTTTGGCGACATTTCCTTCACCGGGCGCTGGCAGCCCTTCGCCTATGTCCCGGGCAAGATGTCGACAACGCTGTTTGGCACCCTGACGACCAAGACCGGTGTCAGCCCCTACGAAATTGACATACAGGAGCAGCTGTCCACCGGCAGCGGTTACTACTCCATCGGCGGTGGCGCAAGCCTGTCGAAAGTGCTGGATCCGGTGGTGGTGTTCGGTTCGGTCAGCGCTACCTATAACCTCCCGGCGGAGGATCTCCAGCAGGTACGCGGAGCGCGCCTTCTGGAAGAAGTGGATCCCGGCTTCGGCCTCTCTGGCTCTGCCGGCTTTGCCTACTCCCTGTCCTACGATATTTCGCTGAGTATTTCGGCCCAGCTGAGTTACAGCGATGAAACCGTGCTGACCTTTTCCAACGGCGACCAGGCGGTGGCGCAGGACCAGATGACCGGTTTCCTGAGCATGTCTCTGGGTACTCGGGTGAGTGACACGACCATCATTAATACCAGCCTGGGTATCGGCCTCACCGAAGACGCGCCGGACTTCTCGCTGGGCGTCTCCCTGCCCATCAATTTCTCCGGACTCAAAGAGTGATTGGTGTCGTTCGCGATCAACGGGAAGGGAAGCTTTTCATGGCACAGAACAGCCACAACCGGCAGATTCTCGCGGCCCTGATCGCCACCACCATCTCGTGTGGTGCCCAGGCTCAGCTGGCTCAGAACCTGACCATCCACCCCAAGGCCCTGGCCCTCGGCAATGCGGTGACGGCCGATCCGCCAGGGCTGATGGCCATCCATTACAACCCTGCCGGTCTGACCAAGCTCGAGGGTCGTCAGCTTGAAGTCAACCTGATGAGCGTCTACCTCGATATCGACGCCGATTTCACCGCTCCGGAAGGCTATGAAATTTTCGGAATCGACGGTCTTGAGATTGATCCGCTGACCGGAAAACAGCGGGATCCGGTAGCCAATACCCACAGCCACACCAACAATGTGGCCCTGTACATCCCCGGCTATGGCATTCTGCGGGCTCCGCCGGGGCCGGCCGTGGCGCCATCGGCGGGGGTCAGCATCAATCCGCCCGGCTCCAAGCTCACCTTTGGTAACGCCTTTTACCTGCCACTTGCGGCCGGCTTCTATCGGGACAAGGACGACCCCGGTCGCTATCAGCCGCAGGCTACTGCCCTGCAGAGAACCACCTACCTGTCGCCCACCGTCGGTTACGAGATCAACGACGAATGGTCCGTGGGGGCGGGGATTCACCTGTCCCACATGGGTATTGCCGCCGATCAGTACATGCGGGCCCCGAATATGCTGCTGGGCGTGGCGGAGATTCTGCAGGATGCCTTCAACTGCGAAAGCGGTGATGAGCCGCTGCAGCCGTGGCTGGCGCTGTGTGGGGGCAATGTGGGCCCCTGGGACGACATCGGTGCCCTGAACATCAACGTGCAGGAGACCCTGTCGCCCACTTATGCCCTGGGCGTGATGTGGGAGCCAACGGACTGGTTCAGCTGGGGGGCGAGCTACACCTCCGAAGCCGAAATGAACATGAAGGGCACCTTCGAGATCCAGTACACCGATGACTGGTCCGGCTTCTGGCAGAGCGTCAACGGCTCCGTTCTGGGGGCCATCACCTCGGCCATCCTCAGTCTGCCGTCCGGCGCGCCGAGGGAGGCCGGGAACGTCAGCATGGATCTGGTGTACCCGCAGCATTTCCAGACTGGTATCAGTGTGGATGTGCATCCCAAGCTCACCCTGAATGCGGACATTGGCTGGACCGACTACAAACAGTGGGACGCCTTCGTGTTCCGGTTCGACCGCAACCTGGAATTCCTCAATGCGGCCCGTATCCTGTCACCGGATAACGCAACCCCCAATACCCTCAGGTTGCCCCTGGGCTTCAAGAGCCAGTGGAACTGGGCCTTCGGCATGGAATTCCACGCCTCCTCCCGACTGGATCTGCGGGCTGGTGTCGAGATCCGTGATTCGGTCATTCCGGACGACCAGCGGCAGGTCATGGCGCCCTTCGGTGGCGCCAACCTCTACAGCGTCGGCATGGGTTACAAGTGGGACAAGGACACTGAGATCGACATGAACCTGAGTTACCTGCATTCCATTGAGTCCATTCCTGCCGACACCAGCTGTAACGTAAACTGCGACAATATCACCAACATCATCTACAACCCCTACGCCGGGCTGGATATCAAGACGTCGTTGAGGGTTGTCATGGCGGGGCTCAGTTTCCGAACCAAATTCTGAGGTCCGTTACCGTCCGGGGAGATGCAAACCGTCGTGACCGAAGCCGCGAGACTGAAACCGCTATGCATCCTGTTTGCTGCTGTTCTGGCCGGCTGCCAGCTGGGCGGGTCGACGGTCTCGGAACGGGAAGGTTATTTCACCTGGGTTGATGAGCAGGGCAGGGTCCGTTACTCGCCCATCGTGGAAGGCAGCTCCGGAGAGGCCGAGGACGAAAAAACGGCGCAAACTGCCAACAGGCCGGATGCCGCCGAACAGGGTTCGGGGAAAAACAGACCCCCATCTTCGGCGCTTGAAGAAGAAACCGAATACACCCTGGAGAATTACCCGGACGCCGAGCAACTGGCCCGTGATGGCTATGTTCGCCCGGGTGAGCGCCAACCCTACTTTACCTGGCGAGATGCCCAGGGCAATGTCCGGGTCAGCTACTACCGGCCGGATACCCGCCCAGAGGGTGAGAAAGGCCGGTCCGAGCCGCCGGTGCAGCTTACCGAGGCCAGCGTCTACCACCGGCAATCGGAAGCAACAACTTCTCAGTCCCCACCCGCAGGTGAGCCCGAGGCCTTTGCCATTCTCGGCATCGACTCCGGTGGGCCGGGTTTTCTCCAGCGTTTTACCGACACTTGCTGCGACTCACTGGACGCGGGCTATGAGCAATGGCAGCCGGATCGGGAGTTCGGCATCAGTCTGGATCAGGATTCGCCCAGACATGACTTTCTCACTGGAAACAGCCGGTACCAGTTAATCCAACTGCCGGCGCCCGGGGCAGGTGGAGACGCGTTCCTGTTCCGCCTGCGCTCTTACGTCAGGAACGGCGTGTTCGTGCCTTCGGTGGTATTTCTGGATGACCAGCGGCAACCGCTGCGCCTGGTTACCGATCTGGTGATGGCGTTCACCCCCGAGAACTGGCATCGCCGGGGTTTTCTGGAAGCCGTCATTCCGGCCTTTCCGGGACGGGGAGAACGATGGCTGCTGGTACTGACCAGGTCGGAGGACCTGGCCGGCCAGACAGTGATCGAGACCGGGGCCGGCCCCAAGAAAATTCCCCATGTTCCGGTGGGCGAAATCGGTTTGGAGGAACTGGAGCCCTGACGGCTCAGTCTTCCGGTTGGCTCAGGTCCAGCCATTGCTGGGAAAGCCAGTAATACCGGCCGTTGCCGGCGGGATGGGTACAGTTGTAGCGAAAGCGCCGGCTGTCAAAGCCGCCGGGTGCCGTCACCCGTACGGTGCCATCGATCACCTCGAAATCTATCCGCCCTTTGCCTGAGGCAAAACAGGTCAGGCGGCTCGCATCCATCGCATCCACCAGCGGGAATTCGAGTGTGGGCGGGTTCTTCGACATCACGCCATCGGGCAGCTTACCGGTGTCAATCGGAAACGCCTTGCTGGTGAGTTTGGTTTCCAGGCTGCCCAGTTGGCCGTAAGCGTTGGCCATGGGGAAGCGGGGTAGTCGGGTGGTTGCGGTTTTCGGGCCAATGGCGCCGGATTGTTGTCCGAAACCGTACCATTCGCGTTTTGCAATCTCCTGCTCAAGGCCCTCATCGAATTCGCCGTAGGGATAGGCAAACATTGGCGCGGGGTCTTCGAGCTGGCTTTCCAGGGCTTCCTGGGCTTCATCCAGGCTCTGTGTAATCCGCTTCTGCCAGGCCTCGAGGGATTCATCGGGCTTGCGGGCCAGGTGTCCGTGGTCGGCGCTGTGGTTGGCGATGGTGACCCCCGGCCGGGTGGCCAGTTCGCGAATCTGATCCCAGGTCATGTAGCCCCGGCCGCCAACGGCATCGGTGTTGACAAAAATGGTGTAGGGATAATCACGCTCGGCCAGCATGGGGGCAGCCTGGTGGAAAACAGAGTCGTAGGCATCGTCAAAGGTAATAGCAATCCGGTTTTCCTCGGGCTGGTTGCCGTTCCGGGTGTTGCGGGTGCCTTCGAGAAGGGGCACCACCTCGAGCCCAAGGTCGTCAATCATGTCCAGCTGTTTGCGAAACAGCGACACCGACGTGGTCGTCGCCGGCGGCGTGCTGTCACTCACATGGTGATACTGGAGCACCACGAGATCGGCCCTCGCGGCCGCGCTGACGGTAAGAAGGATGGCCGCAGCCGCAAGCGGACTCAACAAGGCTTTCATTGGCATGGATCTCCTGTTTTTCATCACGTTTTTTCCGAGTCTTGCATGGGTGGCTGGCGGTGGTTCAGGCGCCGTTACGAAAATGAGCCTTCAGAACCGCAAACGCCTGGTTCAGGTGCTGGATGGTCTCGGTGTTGCCGCCACGATCGGGGTGCGCGTGCATCACCGCCCGGCGGAACCGTTGTTTAACCGTCGGGAAGTCTGCCGGCACCGACTCGAAGCCCAGGATCTCGGCTGCCGCCCTGGTTTCCGAGGGCGCTGGGCACTGGCCGGGAACGCCTGCCCAGAAATCATCCATCATCTGGTGGATTGCTTCCTCGGGCAACCGGTACTGCGAGAGGTCCAGGTAGAACTCCCGGAGGCTGTCGACATCGCCCGGAGGTCCGCCGCCACCCACCACGGACTGTCGCTCAAGGCGGATATTGAGGGGCGAGATGTGAACGGACTCTCCGCCCTCCGACATCTGATCCCGCAGTCGATAAAGTACGTGGAACAGCAGGAAGTGGACGGGATAAAGCCGCTCCGGTTCGTTGAACACAACCTCTCCCAACAGCTCCCAGGGCGGCCGTTGCAGCGCCTTGATCAGGGACAATTCGCTGATGCCCGAGGGCGTGGCCCTGAGCTCGTGTTCAACCGCCACCAGCAGGTGAGCAATCTGCTGTTCCAGATGGTGGTCGGTAGCCGCCGGCCCCGGGCCGGCGGAGATTTGATTAGGGGCGGGCTTGGTCATGGGTTTCATGGTAGGGAAGTCTCGCCATTCAGGAAAGTCCGGCCAGCTCCGGCAGGCCCCCCAGGAACAGGCGGGTTGAGAATCGAGTGGCGTTTACCGCCTCGTCGTCGGCGGACCCTGGGTCACCCTGGGCCCTTTTGGCGAGGGCCAGGCTGGTTTCCCAGGCCACGCCGAAGAACGCGGCACACAGGTATTCCCGATCGATAGGAGGAAGCAGCTCACGATCCATGGCGGCCCGCACATCGTCCTCCAGGGATTGCATGGTCAGGCCCACGATATCCGCCCCGAAAAGCTCCCTCAGCGCCCGCTCATTGCGGTGGGCCAGCTCGTAGACCAGAGGGTCCCGGGCGGTGGCCTGGTAGAGTGCCAGGTAGGCGAAGTGGATGAAATCCTCGGTTGATGCTGCGGCCCGCCGGTGCCGGGTCAGGTTGCTGTTGAGCCGGGTCAGGAAATCGGTCAGCAGGGCGGCGAAGATATCCTGCTTGCTCGAGAAGTAGTTGTAGAAGGTGCCGGCGGCCAGGTGGGTTCTGCGCACAATATCCCGGATGGTGGTCTGCTCGTAGCCCTGTTCCCGGAAGCATTCTCTGGCTGCATGAAGAATGGCCTTGCGGTTGCGTATGCGGTTCCGCTCCCGTTTGCCGGAGGCTCCGTCGTTCCCTTCTAACCTATCCATGTTGGTAACCTGTCCCTTGATCCATGTGACGCGTATAATCGTCGCTCCATTTCCCCTGTGAACGACGTTGGTATGTCCGAAGCTATAATCGCCAGTTCCGAACCATCCCTCAACTCTGACCCTAACACTGAGCGCGACCGCCGTCAGAAACTGGAGTTGAACAAGCTGCAGAAACGTCTGCGCCGCGAAGTCGGTCAGGCGATTGCCGATTTCTCGATGATTGAAGCCGGCGACAAGGTCATGTGCTGCCTCAGCGGCGGCAAGGATTCCTACGCGATGCTCGATATTCTGCTGAATTTGCAGAAGAGCGCGCCGGTGGACTTCGAGCTGATCGCTGTCAACCTCGACCAGAAGCAACCAGGCTTTCCGGAAGAGGTTCTGCCGGAGTACCTGTCGGCGCTGGGCATCGAGTATCACATCATCGAGAAAGACACCTACAGCATTGTTAAGGAAAAAGTGCCGGAAGGGAAGACTACCTGCGGTTTGTGCTCTCGCCTACGTCGCGGAATTCTCTACAATTTTGCAGAAGAGCACGGGGTCACCAAGATTGCACTCGGCCATCACCGGGATGACCTCCTGGAAACCCTGTTCCTGAACATGTTCTACGGTGGCAAGCTAAAATCCATGCCGCCGGTGCTGCACAGCGACGATGGACGCAACACGGTAATCCGGCCGCTGGCTTACAGCCGGGAGAAGGATATTGCCCGGTATGCCGCGTTGCGTGAATTCCCCATCATTCCGTGCAACCTGTGCGGTTCTCAGGAAAACCTGCAGCGACAGGTAATCAAGGACATGTTCAAGTCCTGGGACAAGCAGCACCCGGGTCGGCTCGAAACCATGTTTCGGGCCATGTGCAATGTGGAACCGTCCCATCTGGCTGATACCGATCTCTACGATTTCCGGGAAGGCAGGCGGCTTGGGGGCAAACGCCAGGCGGTACAGACAGCAGAACCAGAGGCGGCTCCGGACTTCGGGCGTCTGGATGTGCTGAATATCTAGTTGATCAGTGGCCGCCCAGCCCTGTGAAAGGCAGCGTCCACAGGCCGAACAGGATGAGCAGGCCGCCGGTCACTTTGCGGAACATCTGGTTACCCTGTAGTCCCCGGACCCAGCCGGCAGCGTAGCCAGTTGCCAGCATGGAAGGCAGGGTGCCGAGCCCGAAAAACAGCATGGTCAGTGCCGCCGAACCCACCGTTGGTTGGAGGGCGGCCCAACCCAGGGTGCTGTAGATCAGTCCGCAGGGCAACCAGCCCCACAGCGCGCCCAGTAGAACCGCCTGGCCGCCGTGATTTACCGGCAGCAGCCGACGGGTCAGAGGAGAAAGCTTGGCCCAGATCGGCGCGCCCAGCCTTTCCACATGGCGAATGCCTTGCCACCACTGGCCCATGGACAGTCCCATGAAGATCAGCAGGGCGCCCGCCAGGGTGCGCAATACCAGGCCGGCCTCCTGCCATTGATTCGCGGCCGACGTGCTGGCCACGGCCACAAGGGCTGCAATCAGGCAGTAGCTGCCAATTCTGCCGGTATTGAACGCCAGCAGCATCATCGTCTGGCGAAACCGGAAACCCCGCCCCACCGGCAGCGCCATGGACAGGGACGCACTGATCCCGCCACACATGCCCAGGCAGTGGGTGCTGCCGAGCAGGCCAATCATGAACGCGCTCGGATAACTGAGGTAGAGGTCCGGATTCATCCTGTGCGATGGTCGTCCCTGTCCGGGGCGTCCTTCCGGACATCTTCATCGGTACTTTGCTCCTCGGTGTTGCCTGCTTTGGCGTCCGTCCTTGCTTCCGGCGGAATTTTGTCCTTGTCGTCGTCGTAGAGGATGCGGTGGGCAGGACCTTCCAGATCGTCGTACTGGCCGTTCTTGACCGCCCAGGAGAAAAGCACGATGCCCACGGTTACCAGAATGAGCATCAGCGGAACCAGGAACATGACGATTTGCACGGTGAACTCCCGAGGAACAGACTTTGAAATTACGGTATCAGGACAGCGCCTCGACGCCAACCGGAGGTTTGTCGGGATGCGCCCGCCCTCGGGTCCTGCCGAGCCTTAGAGCATTCAGCACCACCACCAGAGAGCTCAATGACATGCCAATGGCAGCCAGCCAGGGCGGCACCATGCCGGCGGCGGCCAGGGGCAGCGCACAGACGTTGTAACCCAGGGCCCACCAGAGATTCTGCCGGATGATAGCGCGGGTCTGACGGCTGGTCTGCAGGGCTTCCACCAGCTGCAGCAGCTGACCGTTGAGGAGCACGGCGTCGGCTTTGAGTTGGGTCAGGTCCGACGCCGACCCCATCGCAACGGAAATGCCCGCTCCGGCCATGGAGGGCAGATCGTTCAGGCCATCACCCACCATCATGATCTGCCGGCCTTCGGCCTTGAGCCTTTCCAGGACAGACAGTTTGTCTTCTGGCGATGCCTGGCCTATGGCCTCATCAATGCCCAGTCGCTCTGCGATCAATGCCACGTGTCCGGACCGGTCGCCGCTCAGCAACAGGGTCCGGATGCCGGCTGCCTGTAATGTTTCGATGGCCGCGCGAGCATCGTCCCGGGGCTGGTCATCAAGCGTGAAACAGGCCAGCCATTCCCGGTTCGACGCCAGCCACACCGTCATACCTTGCTGTTGAACGATTTCTGGCGCGGGTGCCGAGACTCGCTCGGCAACAAACCCCTGGTGCCCGATGAACACCTCGGTGTCACCGAACAGGCCGGAGAGGCCCCCTCCCAGGTGATTCTCCACGTTCTCGACACTCGCTGCCCGCCGATGCCGGAAAACCTTCGCAATCGGGTGCTCTGAATGAGCTTCCAGCCCGGCGGCCAGCGCCAGACAGGTCTTCTCGTCCAGGCTGCCGGTGATCCGGGTGGCCACCAGGGTCAGTTCGCCCCGGGTCAGGGTTCCGGTTTTATCGAACACTACGGTATCGATACTGTTCATGGACTCGAGGGTGTGTCCCCGTGTCGGCAGAAATCCGAGTCGCCGGAGCCTCACCGTGGCCGAGGTGATGGCCGTTGGTGTGGCCAGTGAGAGCGCGCAGGGGCAAGTGACCACCAGCACCGACAGCGTGATGTCGAAGGCATTATCGGCGCCGGCCCACCACCAGCCAATCCAGACCACCGGCGCCAGGATCAGCACGCGGCCAACGAACTTGCCCGCCATCCGGTCGGCCATCCGGGCAATGCGGGGCTTTTCAGACTGTACCCGGTCTAGTATGCGCAGAATGCCTGACAGCCGGGTCTGGGCACCCGCCTGCTCCACCCGGATGTCGAGGGGATGCTCGCCGTTGATGCTGCCGGCATGAACCCGGTCTCCCGGGTGACGGGTTTCGGGCAGATACTCGCCGGTCAGCGCAGCTTCGTTCAGGGTGGAGTGGCCACTCAGGATTTGGCCGTCCACAGGCAGGGTCTCCCCCGGGCGGACGCGGATAACGTCGCCGGGTCGGACGTTGTGCGCTGGCACAACATCGGTTGAATCGCCGGTGACCAGGGTGGCCACCGATGGCTGGAAACCTGCCAGGGCATTGCCCGTCAGGCCAGCACGGTACCGTGCCTGGAGCTCGATGTAGCGGCCGAGCAACAGGAAAAAGGTGAACATGCACACGGACTCGAAGTAGACCTCGTCGCCCCCCACAACCGTGACCCAGGCGCTCGCCAGGTAGGCGAGCCCGATGGCAATGGCGACCGGAACGTCCATGGTCAGGTGGCGGCTGAGGATGTCGCGTTTGGCGTTCCGGAAAAACGGACGGGCGCTGTAGAACACTACGGGTGTTGCAACCAGCAGGCTGAACCATCGAAAGAAACTGACAAAGCCGGGTGACAGGTCGTTGACCAGTTCGAAGTACAGCGGGAAGGCCAGCATCATGCTCTGGAACGAGCCAATACCGGCAACCGCAACGCGAATCAGCATGGAACGCTGTTCCGCTTTCAGGGTCTGTTCAGCCTCATCGGCCTGATAGGGTCGGGCAGAGTACCCCAATTGCTGGATGGCGATCAGCAGGTCACTGAGACGGGCCTGGTCCGGAGCCCACACCAGCCTTGCCCGCTGCGTGGTGTGGTTGACTGAAAACGACACCACACCCGGCTGCTGGGCCATGTGGTTTTCAAGCAGCCAGATGCACGCTGCGCAGGTGATGCCACCGATCAGTAGCTGAGCTTCCTGGCCGCCTTTTACCGGCGACACGAAGGACTCCTGAACCAGCGGATGGTCCAGTTCCCGCAGTCGGTTTACCTCGGCTGTCGTCAGCGTCTTGGGAGTAACCGCGTTTCGGGTCCGGATGTCGTAAAAGCCGGTCAGACCTTCCTGGTGAATGGTCAGACACACGGCCTTGCAGCCCTGACAGCAGAAATGTCGCGTACTGCCGTCAAGCTCAAGGGTAATCGGGGGCTCGCCGTCCGCCGGCTCACCGCAATGGAAGCAATCCGGGCTGGTCAACCTTGGGCCGACTCCCCGGCCTTGACCGTTATTCCATTTTCCGCCGGCAACAGGGCTTCGCCCTTCAAACGCCACTCATTGGCAGGGCCGCGAAGGTCGTAGTACCAGCGCCCATCAATGTCTTCCAGCAGTTTGCCGGCAAAGCGGCCCGGTTCGATTCGTTGAAACTGGATGGTGCGGTCCTTATCCGACAGGGTCGGGTGGAACAGGTTGAGGATCAGATAGGGAAAGTCCGCCGGTCCGTTGGTGGTGTCCAGGTCGACGATGACATTCCGGTCCCGGAAATCGATGTGGGCGGTCATGCCCAGATCCACGGCCTTCTGGTCACGGGCGATAGACATGTTGATACCTCGACCCTCTTTCGACCAGTCATCAGTGACCATCGCATTTTCAGTGTTGATAGCGATGGTTATGGCGATGGCGCAGTAAATGATCGAGGCGCCTGGAAAGATCAGCAAAAACCAGAACCAGGGCTGGCGGTACCAGGGACTTACCGGTGTTTCTTCAGTCATAGATCAGCATCTCGTGTCGTTTCTGGTCCAGGCCGTGGCAGGTATCAGCGGGTTGGACCAACGAATCGGCTTTCAGTTTCAACAACCAGGGAGGCATCCGTCTCGGATTGCGCCCTGAATCGGATCTCGTTGTTTGACTGGTTGATGGAGTCCGGCGGGACATCCACAACCGTAGGCAACGATCGGTTCTCTCCGCTTTCAACGGTGACCGTGGTATTGGTCAGAATGCGTATGTCCGGGAGCCCGCTGACAGACACATTAAAGGTCTGCGGAACTTCGGTCATGTTGGCAATCTTGAGCGTGTAGGAGTTTTCAATTCGCCCCTCGCCGTTAAAGCTGTACAGCGCACCGCGGTCCCTGAGCGCGTCCAACTGGGCAGGTACCCGGGTTGCGATGGTGAAAATAATCGCGCCTATCATCAGCAGCAGAACGGCACCGTAGCCGAAGGTTCTCGGGCGCAGCAGCCTGGAGGGCTTGCCCTCAAGCTCGTTTTCGGTGGTGTAGCGAATCAGCCCCCGTGGGTACTCCATCTTGTCCATGATCTCGTCACAGGCGTCGATGCATAGGGCACAGCCAATGCATTCGTACTGAAGCCCGTCGCGAATATCGATGCCGGTGGGGCACACCTGCACGCATTGCCCACAGTCGATGCAGTCGCCCAGGCCCACCTCTGATGGATCCGTACCCTTTTTCCGACCGCCGCGGGGCTCACCCCGATTGGGATCGTAGGAAACCACCCGGGTGTTGGGGTCGAACATGACCGACTGAAAGCGGGCGTAGGGACACATGTACAGACATACCTGCTCGCGCATCCAGCCTGCGTTGAGGTAGGTGGCCGCGGTAAAGAAAGCGACCCAGAAGTAGGCCCAGCCATTGGCCTGGAGCGTGAACAGATCGGCAAGCAACTCACGGATGGGATAGAAGTAGCCAACGAAAGTCAGGCCGGTTGCCAAGGCGATCAAGAGCCAGACCGTGTGCTTGGCGGATTTCTTGAAGATCTTGGCGCCGGAACTGGGTGATTTGTCCAGCTTCATTCGTTTGTTACGGCTACCTTCAATCCGCTCTTCCACCCACATGAAAATAAAGGTCCAGACCGTTTGCGGGCAGGTATAGCCGCACCAGACCCGGCCAAACAGAGTGGTGATAAAAAACAGCCCGAAGGCGCAGATGATCAGCATGCCGGACAGCAGGAAAAAGTCCTTCGGAAAGAAGGTCATGCCGTACAGGTGAAATTCCCGGGCCGGGAGGTCGAAATGAATGAGCGGCTGGCCGTCCAGGGTCAACCAGACAAACAGAAAATACATGCCCATCAGCAGCGTGAGGCTGACGTTGCGGATACGCTGGAAAAAGCCCTTGACCTCTTTGACGTAGATCTTCTTGCGGCTTGCGTAAAGTTCGACGGTTCCGGATTTGTTGTTTTTGTCGGAGGGGTCAGAGGATGGGTCAATCTGCTTGACCGGAATCTCACTGCTCATCGTTACCTCCAGGGGAAGGGTGTTACGAGGCGGCAGGCCATTGGCGTGCTGATCCTTTCAAGCCTGTACCCGACGTGCAGGTACAGGGTTGAAAAGACCGGGCCGGGGCAAGCCCGGCCGGTAGATTCAGTTTGACAGGCTGTACACGTACGCTGCCAGAATCTGAATCTGGTCGTCCGAGAGGCGGCCACTCTGCGCCGGCATCTGGTTCTGACGACCGTTCATGACGGTTTCTTTGATCCACTCGTAGGTGGAGCCGTAGAGCCAGGTGTTATCGGTCAGATTGGGCGCACCCATGGCCTGGTTACCCTTGCCGTCGGGACCGTGACAGGCAACACAGGCCTGGGCAAACACGGCTTCGCCGGCTTTGGCGGCTTCGGCATCCTTCTCACGACCACTGAAGCTCAGCACGTAGTTGACCACCTGGTCCACCTGCTCGTTGGTCATGCTGGGCATGGTGCCTTTGGCGGGCATGTTGCCCATGCGACCGTTGTGCAGGGTCTCCAGGATGGCGTCCGGTGTTCCGCCGTACAGCCAGTCGTCGTCCGTCAGGTTGGGAAAGCCCACCTGGCCGCGAGCAGCGGAGCCATGGCACACCGCGCAGTTGTTGGCGAACAGGCGCTGGCCGATTTTCATGGCATCGCCGTTTTCGGCAAGCTGTGGAACCGGTGTCTCACCGTACTGGGCGTAGATTTCCCCGTACTTTTCCTCTGCCTCTGCAACCTCTGCCTCCCACTGGTTGGCCGAAGACCAGCCCAGAATACCCTGGAAGTTCCCGAGGCCCGGGTACAGAACCAGATACCCGAGCGAGAAAATACAGGTGGCGAGGAACAGGTAGAACCACCACTTGGGCAGGGGGTTATCGTATTCTTCGATGCCGTCAAACGAGTGGCCCGTTGTGCGTTCGGTCTCGACATCGGTGGACTGGCTCTTGCGGGTTGCCCACAGAAGCCACATACAGCCGAATATGGTACCGAGCACGATCACACTGATCCAGAGGCTCCAAAAGGTACTCATTGTTTCTTCTCCGTTTTTTCCTGTTCGAGCGTACGCTTTTCCACTTCGTCATCGTCGAAGGGCAGGTGAGCCGCCTCGTCGTTGGCTTTCTTGCGGCGGGCGCTGTACGCCCACCAGACGATACCGAGAAAAGCCGCCATTACGAGAAGCGTGTGAATTCCGCGTAACTCATTGATATCCATCGGTTCACCGTTTTTCTGAAATCACTGTACCCAGCTGTTGCAGGTACGCGACCAGAGCCTCGATTTCAAACTTGCCTTCCACCTGAGCAGAGGCCTCTGCGATCTGCTCGTCGGTGTAGGGAACGCCCAGGGTCTGCAGCGTTTCCATCTTGGCAGCGGTCTTGGTGTGATCTACCCGGTCTTCGAACAGCCAGGGGAATGCCGGCATGTTGGACTCGGGGACAACACTGCGCGGATCGTACAGGTGCTGGCGCTGCCAGGCATCGGAGTATCGACCGCCTACTCGGGCCAGATCCGGACCGGTACGCTTGGAGCCCCACAGGAACGGGCGGTCATAGACGAACTCGCCCGCAACGGAGTAGTGGCCATACCGCTCGGTCTCGGCCCGGAAGGGACGGATCTGCTGGGTATGACACACGTGGCAGCCCTCGCGGATGTAAATATCCCGGCCTTCCAGTTCGAGGGCGGAGAGAGGCTCGAGGCCTTCCACCGGCTCGTTGGTTTCTTTCAGGAAGAACAGGGGGACAACCTCCACCAGGAAGCCACCACTGATGGTCAGGATGATCAGAACGATCATCAGACCGAGGTTTTTCTCGACTACTTCATGTTTCATCTGATCTCTCTCCCGTTACGCCGGCTGGGTCGCCGCGTTATCCTGCGCTACTGCTTCTTTCTGGCGTACGGTCATGTACACGTTGTAGGCCATAACAAGCATGCCGCTCAGGAAGATCGCGCCACCGATAAACCGCACGAGGTAGCCCGGGTAGGAGGCTTCAAGTGCCTCAACAAAGCTGTAGGTCAGGGTGCCGTCTTCGTTGACCGCACGCCACATCAGGCCCTGCATAATTCCATTCACCCACATGGCAACGATATACAGGACGGTGCCCACGGTGGCCAGCCAGAAGTGCACGTTGATCAGGCTGGTGCTGTACATGGCCTGCAGGCCCCAGAGCTTGGGAATGAGGTGGTAGACCGCCCCGATGCTGATCATGGCAACCCAGCCAAGAGCACCGGAATGAACGTGACCAATGGTCCAGTCGGTGTTGTGCGACAGGGCATTCACGGTCTTGATGGCCATCATCGGGCCTTCGAAGGTGGACATGCCGTAGAACGACAGGGACACCACCAGGAAGCGCAGAATCGGATCGGTACGCAGTTTGTGCCAGGCGCCCGAGAGGGTCATCATGCCGTTGATCATACCGCCCCAGGACGGTGCGAGCAGGATCAGTGACATTACCATGCCTGCGGTCTGAGCCCAGTCTGGAAGTGCAGAGTAGTGCAGATGGTGACCACCTGCCCAGACGTAGGTCGCGATCAGCGCCCAGAAGTGAACAATCGACAGGCGGTATGAGTAAATGGGACGGTTGGCCTGCTTCGGTACGAAGTAGTACATCATGCCCAGGAAGCCGGCGGTCAGGAAGAAGCCTACCGCGTTGTGGCCCCACCACCACTGCATCATGGCGTCGGTGACGCCGGCGTAGGCAGAGTAGGACTTGAACGCACCGGCGGGCAGCGCCAGGTTGTTACCGATGTGAAGAACCGCCACGGTAATGATGAAACCACCGTAGAACCAGTTGGCAACGTAGATATGCGGGCTGCTGCGCTTCATGACGGTGCCGAAGAACACCAACGCGTAGGTTACCCAGACAACCGCGATGGCGATATCGATAGGCCATTCGAGTTCGGCGTACTCCTTGGAGGAGGTCAAACCCTGAGGCAAGGTGAGAATGGCGGCAATCATGATGGCCTGCCAGCCCCAGAACGTAAATGCGGCCAGGCTGTCAGAAATCAGCCTCGCCTGACAGGTCCTCTGGACAACGTAGTAGGACGTGGCAAACAATGCCGAGCCCCCGAAGCCGAAGATAACCAGGTTGGTATGCAAGGGACGAAGACGGCCAAAGTGCGTCCAGGGCAAATCCAGGTTCATTGAGGGCCACACGAGCTGGGATGCGATCAACACGCCCATGCCCATGCCAACAATGCCCCAGACCAACGTCATGATGGCGAACTGTCTCACCACCTTGTAGTTGTAAGTCAGGTTTGCATTTACTGTGCTCATAGCCTTACCAATGGGTTTAGAGTGGGGAATTATGCGGGCGCAAGTATGGAGAAACGATTAGCGGTTTGCAATGACTCAGGTCAACTCCTGACATCCGTCAAATGCGCCCAAATCAGCAACATGGCTTCCTTTATACTGCGTTCGTTGGAGTTGTTTCAGCGGTTGGAAAATGTGTTGCTGGAACTGCAATGATAGTCGCTTGAACCAACGAGGTGAATTTTGTGCCGCTGATTACGACCAAAGGCTATAAAAATACGCCGGACGTAGTAGTAATTCTTGCCCATGGCGCCGGTGCGCCAGCCGATTCTCCGTTCATGGAAGGTCTGTCCGACAAGCTCTTTGGCCAGGGTATTGACGTTGTACGTTTCGAATTTCCCTACATGGAGAAGCGCCGGACCGACGGCAAGAAACGCCCGCCAGACCGACAACCGGTTTTATTGTCGCATTTTTCCGATGTTCTGGACCGGGTTCGTCAGGAGGTGGGCGAACAGTGCCGGATTCTGGTCGGCGGAAAATCCATGGGCGGTCGCATGGCGAGCGTGCTGGCCAGCGAATGTCGGGGCATGGATGGCGTGGTATGTTTTGGTTATCCGTTTCACCCACCAGGCAAGCCCGATCGATGGCGCATCGAGCATTTCGCCGCGCTCACGGTGCCGACTCTGGTGGTGCAGGGAACCCGGGACCCGTTCGGGCGCAGGGAGGAAGTTGAGGGCCGTCGCGAAGCCTTGGGCAATGTGCGGATGCACTGGCTCGAGGGTGGCAACCATGACTTTCAGCCGCTGAAAAGCCAACCGGACACCCAGGAAACGCTGTTGGCTTCAGCGGCCTTCGCCACTCGTCATTTTGTCGATGAATGCCTGGGAGGCTGAGTGCTCTGCTCCCGGTCTGTCCCGGACATCATCACCCTGTTTCGGCCGGCGTGCTTGGCCCGATAAAGCGCCTGATCGGCCCGGTCGAACAGATGGCCCTGATCTTCGCCGCTCTCCAGGGTGGCAATCCCGGCACTCAGTGTGATTCTCACGTCGGAGCCATCGGGGGCAGGGATGGGGGTTTCGGCGAGGTCCTCCAGCAGGGCAACGCATACCTTGAGCGCGCCGGCGGCATCGGTTCCCGGTAGCAGCAGGGCAAACTCTTCCCCGCCGAAACGAATGGCTACATCCCTTGGGCGCTTCACGTGCCGGGTCAGTACCTCGGCGATGAACTGCAGGCAGGTATCGCCGAATCCATGGCCCCAGGTGTCATTGATGGATTTGAAGTGATCGGCGTCCACGAGAGCCAGCGCCAGAGGCTGGCCGCTTCGGCGAGCTTCGCCACAAAGTTCGGGCAGTATGTTGTCGAGGTAACGGCGGTTGTGGAGCCCGGTCAGCGCATCATTCAGGCTGAGTGATGACAATTTGCGGTTGGCTTTCTCAAGCTCTCGCATGGTGTTGCGCAGTTGTGCCGTTCGCTCGTGCACCTTGAATTCCAGTTCGGTGCGGGCATTGTGCTCCACGTCGAGCAGTTTCTGATTCAGGAGGCGCCAGCGCTGCACCATGGCGTAATTGAGCAGAATGACCTGGCCGCCCACCGCCACCTGCATCATGGCTTCCCGCGCCAGGAAATCGGTCAGGTAACCAAACGCGGCCAGTGCGTAGATCAGCCCGCCAACCAGCATGATCAGCCAGGCCAGCAGATACCAGGTGGCCGGTTGGTAACCCTGTCGCCAGCGTACCGCGGCAATCACGAACAAGGAGGCGATCACCGCAAGTGCCAGCGCGGTATTGAGCAGAATGCTCTTGTTATAGGGCAGCACCACGGACAGAACCAGCAAGCCGATACACAACCAGGCTTCGCCACTCAGGACCTTCGCAGACACAGTGCCCCTTTCCACTTCCAGAAAGGAGCGCCCGAACATGAGCATGGCCAGGGCGCACAGCGCCAGTGACAGTGGAATCGACATGTTGGCGAAGCCGGGACTGTCCGGCCAGAAATACTGGTTGGCGAACCCGCCCATGGCAAAGAGGAAGAGTCCGAGCGCCGCCAGATAAAATGCGTTGTAGAAGTAGGAGGTGGTGCCGGCGCTGAAAAACAGCAGCAGATTGAATACCGCAAAAACCAGCAGGGCACCGTAGAAGAGCCCGTGGGTGAGGGTTAAGTGGTTGCTACCGGCAATCACCTCTTCGGCGGTTTCCAGGCTCAGGGGCACATTGAGCGCGCCGTTGCTGTGTACCCGCAACGTCAGCGACCGGGATTCGCCGGCATCCAGCGTGACGGGGAACAGAAAATGGCGGTAGTCTACGGGCCGGTCACTGAACGGACGCTGATCTCCGGTCACGAGGCGCTGTGTAGTATCATTCCCGTCCTGCCAGAGGGTGACTTCGTCCAGCAGCGGATACCCCAGTTTCAGATACCAGGCGGCCCGTTCGCTCCCGAAATTGGCGATGTGCAGGTGAACCCAATAAATGGAGCGGGTGTGGCTGAACACCAGATCCCGACCGTTGGCCGGTGTCCAGTCCATATCGGCCGGCAACTGGCCGGGGTCCGAAGCGTCGTGACTGGGAGTGCCGGGCGGTGCGCTGTGGTAGCACACGTACTGCATCAGCGTGGCGCGGGCGTCCGGATTACTGGCGTCCAGCGTTGCACAGCCCGACCGAGCAGACCCGGAATCCGGCAGGGCCAGGGCGGGAAGCAGCCAGAGGCTGAAAAGGGCGATCAGGCGTGCGGAGCGGAACATTCAGGGATTCCTGGGCAGTGTAAGTCGGCAAGTGTAGCCAGAGAATACAAACGACGCTGTTAAACAGTTTGAAATTTCGTGGGTTGGCGGCAGCCCCGTAAAAAAGGTGAGGCATGGACCAGATACTTCTGTTCTGTCGGCCCGGTTTCGAAACCGAGGCCGGCAGGGAAATGACCGACAGGGCCTCCGAAAAGGGGATGTTTGGCTATTTCGAGCCGGAAGCAGACCAGGGGCGGGTGCGGTACTTCGTATCGCCGCCGGCCAGGGCCGAGGACATCATGGCTAGCCTGCCGCTGGACGAGCTGGTATTCGTGAGAGATTGGATGGTTGTGTTGGGTGCACTGCCACTGCCGGCCAATGATCGGGTAGGCGCCGTTATTTCGGGATTGCGTTCCCTGAATCTTGGTTGGCCGGGCTGCGCCCGGCTCGAAATCCGGGTACCGGAGAACAATGCCGACCGGGATCTTGGCAATTTTGCCCGTAAATGGGTGTCGCCCCTGTCGCGGGGATTGCGAGGCGCGGGCCTTCTTAAATCCGATCAGAATGCCCCGGCTCCAGCCCGCATGGAGGTGTTTCTTCCAGACTTTGAAACGGCGTTGGTGGGCTACAGCCTTGCGGAAAACCGGGCTCGTTATGTGGGCGGGATTCCCCGCCTGCGGTTACCCGCCTCGGCACCAAGCCGGTCTGCGCTGAAACTGGAGGAAGCCTGGAAGGTGTTCCTGCCCGAGGGCCGGGAACTCGACTACCTGGGTGGCGGCAAGAAGGCGGCCGATCTGGGCGCTGCGCCTGGTGGCTGGACCTGGCAACTGGTCCGGCAGGGCATGATGGTAACCGCGGTGGATAACGGCCCGATGAACGATGAGCTCATGGCCAGCGGGCAGGTTGAGCACGTGGAGGCGGACGGCTTTTCCTGGCGCCCGAAACGGGGCATCGACTGGATGGTCTGCGACATCGTCGACCAGCCCCGGAAAACCGCCCGGCTGGCCGTCACCTGGCTGGGTGAGGGATTGTGCCGCTACGCCCTGTTCAATCTCAAGTTGCCGATGAAAAAGCGCTATGAAGAATGGCTGATTTGCCGTGACATACTTGAGAGTGGTCTGGAAGCGACCGGAGTGAACGCTCGCCTGAGGGCGCGCCACCTGTATCATGATCGCGAGGAGATCACCTGCTTTATTGAACGAATCGGTTAGAATGCGCTCTGCTCAAGAACGGTGATGTGTTCTTCCTGATCCATCATCGGAGCCAGTTCCAGCATAAGCTCCCGGCGTTCTTCAGAGTGCAGCCAGCGGTCCCAATCCGCTTCGGACCGCCAGTTGGCCAGGGTAATGCGATGGTTCTTGTCGTGGGCGTCGATCAGGGTTTCACCAGAAATGAATCCGGGTGCACTGACGGCTTGTTGAAGAACCTTGCGCGAACGTTCCTCGTATGCTGACTCCAGTGACTCGGCAATGTGGCGCTCGATCAATACCCGAATCATGGTAAACCTCCAAGCATGTTAACGGTCCTACTAACGAATTTAGCAGAAAACTCAGAGAAATCAGGTTGATTAACAGGAGATCCAGAGTGGAAGCATCGGAATTTGACGCAGAGTTGGACGCCCGGGGGCTGTTCTGTCCCGAGCCTGTGATGATGCTGCATAACCGGATTAACGATGTGCAGCCGGGCGGCATCCTTCGGGTGGTGGCTACGGATCCCTCCACCACGCGGGACATCCCCCGGTTCTGCCAGTTCCTCGGCCACGAACTGGTTGAACAGCTGGAGCAGGACGACCTGTTTGTCTACCTGATACGCAGGGGGAGCTAGACGCTTTCGGCCAGTCGCCGAAGGTGGTTGAGAAACTGCTCGCGATCCATTTCCCCCAGGATCCGGTATTCCGGGAGTTCCTTGCCGCCTCGAGCGTAGAAAAGGATGGCCGGAGGACCGAACAGGCCGAGCTCGTCGAGAAGTGCCTGCTGAGCGGGGGTGTTGTCGGTCATATCAATTTGTAGCAGCGTATAGGGGGCCAGGGCCTGAATGACGTCCGGTTTGCTGAATACGTTGCGTTCCATCACCTTGCACGAAATACACCAGTCAGCGTAGAAATCGAGCATCACTGGCTGACCCTCAAAACTGGCCTGCCGAAGCATGGCCCGGACCTGTGCGGGATCTTCCACTCGGCGGAAGGGCGCATGGTCGGCCGCGGCGGAGGCCACTGTGCCACTGGCTGTGCTGGCTACGGTAAAGGGTGCCAGGGGTCTCAGGGGATCGCTGGCGCCACCCACAGCGCCTGCCAGAAGCGCCAGGCCATAGGCAAATAGCACCAGCCCCAGCCCTTTCCGTGTTCTCTCCCAGCCGGCCCTGGCGGCATCGAACGCGCCCAGTTGCACGCCGGTGATGGCCACCAACAGGCCCCACAACACCAGTGCCACCCAACCTGGCACCAGCCGTTCAACCAGCCAGATAGCGACGGCCAGCAGCATCACTCCGTAGAAATGCTTTACCGCTGTCATCCAGTGCCCGGTCGTGGGCAGCAGCTTCCGGCCTCCCACCGCCACCAGGATCAGGGGTATACCCATGCCCAGGCCGAGTGCGAACAGCGCGATGCCGCCAATGACGGCATCCTGGGTTGTTGAGATATACAGCAGGCTGCCGGCCAGGGGCGCGGATACGCAGGGAGATACAATCAGTGCCGACAGAGCGCCAATGCCAAACAGGCTGGCCACGCGGCCTCCGGTCAGGCGATGGCTGGCATCGTTCAGTGGCTCCCGGATGAACCGCGGCAACTGGATTTCAAAAAGATCAAACATTGAGAGCGCGAAAATCACGAACAGCAGGGCGAAGGTGCCCAGGACCCAGGGTGACTGTAACTGAGCCTGCAGGTTAAAGCTTGCGCCCAGCAGTCCGGTGAGAACACCCGCAGCGGCGTAGGTCAGCGCCATGCCCAGCACATAGCTACCGGACAGCATCAGGGCCTGACCAGTGGTTCGGGTGTTACGGCCCGAAACCAGGGAGGAGATGATGGGCACCATCGGCAGCACGCAGGGCGTGAAGGTCAGGCCGAGGCCCAGCAGCAGAAACACGCCCGCGATCACCACTGTGGACTGGCGAGACAGAAAGCCGGCAAGACCGGTGGCGGTCTCGGTGTCGACGGTGCCCCGGTTACCGCTATCCTTTTGGGGGGCGGCTGCGCCAAAGTCGGCGCTGTTACCGCTGCCGGGATAGAAGAGCACCTCTCGCGTTTGCGGCGGGTAGCAGAGACCGGCTTCGGCGCAGCCCTGATAAGTCACTTGAAGCACGGCTTCCTTGACGCCGTCGGGCAGAGTGACGGGCACGCGGGCTTGCACCGGTTCGTAGAAGACCGTGCTTTTGCCGAAATATTCATCCTCGGTTTCGGTGCCGGTCACCGAGAATGCCGGCTCGCCAAGGACAACCCCCTTATCGTCGGTGGCAATACTGATCCGCTCCTGATAGAGGTAGTGCCCCGGGGTTATGTCCCATTCCAGAACCACGCCATCGGCTGTTGACGTGAAATCGAAGGGCAGGGCCTCGTCGACCGGGAGGAACTCGCCGCTCTGGCCTCCGAACAGGCTGCCACCGCTGCTGCCGAGCGCCCAGACGGGAGTCGTTGTCGATAACATAACGGTTAGCAGGAGTGTCAGGGACAGGGGATTGGCCATCATCGTTGAGCGGTTTTCCTGTTGGTGTCTGATCGGCGCGCCGGGCCGCGTTGAATCGTGCAGTGGACACAGAGGCCGGGTCAAAGTTCCCTCTGGTATTGGGGGCGTTAAAGTCGCACAATAGCCCACCAATGAATCACAGCCCGAATGATCTTATCATGCTGTTCAATGACCTGTTCCGGGAAGCCTACCGGACGGTACTGGTCAAAGGCAGCGATGAACCTGAATATCTGCCCGCCAGCGAACCAGAAGGCTTCGCCAGGGTGGTTTTTGCCCATGGCTATTATGCCAGTGCTTTGCATGAAATCAGCCACTGGTGTATTGCTGGTGAACATCGGCGCACACTTCACGATTACGGTTACTGGTACTGTCCGGATGGCCGCACCCCGGAGCAGCAGCAGGCCTTTGAAGCAGTGGAAGTGAAGCCGCAGGCAATCGAATGGCTGTTCGCCCTTGCCGCCGGATTCCGTTTCCACATCAGTCTGGATAACCTTAGCGGTGGCGGGGCTGCCCAGGAAGCGCGATTTCGGGAAAACGTCTGCAGTCAGGCAGGCAGGTACCTTGAAAACGGGCTCCCCGCTCGAGCACAACGCTTTTTTGAGGCGTTGGTCGCATTTTATGGCACCGGAGCCACCCTGAAAACCCGTTGGCGCGAAGATGTCCGGCGGATTGCACCATCGACTTCTGAATCAGCATTACCTCAGGAAAACTAGGACTCTATGACATCTGACCCAAAACATACCGGCGATCTGAGATTCAGCGACCTGAACCTCGACAAGCGACTGCTGGATGCCATTACCGCCATTGGTTTCGAGTACTGCACACCCATCCAGGCTGAGACCTTGCCCTGGACGCTGGCCTGCGAGGACCTGATCGGTCAGGCCCAGACCGGCACCGGCAAGACGGCCGCGTTCCTGATCACCGCCATTCAGAGCCTGCTCGAAACGCCGGTACCGGAGAAGGATCGTTTCGCATCAGAGCCCCGGGTACTGGCGCTGGCGCCGACCCGCGAGCTGGCCATGCAGATCGCCAAGGACGCCGAGCAGCTGTGCCAGTACACCGGTCACAACGTGGTCACGGTGGTAGGCGGTATGAACTACGACAAACAGCGCGACCAGTTGCAGAACGAGATCGTGGATATTCTGGTGGCCACGCCGGGCCGGCTGATTGATTTCCTCGGTTCCCAGGATGTGTTCCTGGATCAGCTGGACATTCTTATCCTGGACGAAGCGGATCGCATGCTGGACATGGGGTTCATCCCGGATGTGAAGCGTATTATCCGCAAATGCACCGCCAAGGAAGAGCGCCAGACCTTGCTGTTCAGTGCCACCTTTAACCAGGATGTCCTGAACCTGGCCTCGATGTGGACGCAAAACGCGGAGTTTGTGGAAATCGAGCCGGAGCAGAAAACCGCGGAACGGGTGGATCAGACGGTGTACCTGGTGGCCGACGACGAGAAGCTCACGGTGCTGGTGAATTACCTGAAGCGCCCGGAAGTGGAGAAAGCCATTGTGTTCGCGAACCGCCGCGACCAGTGCCGGGATCTTGAGGAAGACCTGAAGAACCAGGGCGTGAAGGTGGCCCTGATGTCCGGTGAGATTGCCCAGAACAAACGCCTGAAAACCCTGGATCAGTTCAAGAAAGGCAGCATTCAGGTGTTGGTGGCCACCGATGTGGCCGGCCGGGGCATTCACGTTAACGGCGTGACCCACGTATTCAACTATAATCTGCCGGATAACGCGGAGGACTATGTCCATCGAATCGGCCGTACTGGCCGGGCCGGCAAGCACGGGGTGTCCGTGAGCTTTGCCAGTGAGGACGACTCGTTTGCCCTGCCGGCCATCGAGTCCTACATCAGCCAGAAGCTGAAGACGGCAGTTCCGGATGAGGCTCTGATGACGGCCATGGACAACCCGCCGATCACCCGTAAACGTGGGCGTCGGCCCCAGGGAGGTCGCGGGCAGGGCGGACGCAACCCGCGCCAGCGCAGGAACTGACAGGACCGGGCTTTACTATGTTGATCGTAGCTGACGAGAACATACCCCTGCTGGATTCTTTCTTCGGTGACATTGGCGAGATTCGCCGTGTTTCCGGCCGTTCCATGACAGCGAGCGACGTCCGGGATGCTGATGCCCTTCTGGTGCGTTCGGTCACCCGCGTCAACCGGGAGCTTTTGGAGGGCAGCCGAGTTCGTTTTGTGGGCACTGCCACGATAGGCACCGATCATGTCGACCTGCCGTGGCTCGAAGGGGCCGGTATCCGGTTCTCGGCTGCCCCTGGCTGCAACGCCAACAGTGTCGCTGAGTATGTGCTGTCGGTAATTTCCCTGCACGCGGAAAAGCAGGGGCTGGAAGACTGGACCAACCTCAGTGTCGGTATTGTCGGCGTGGGCAATGTCGGCAGTGAGCTGGCCCGCAAACTGGAGCGTTTGGGCTTTGAGGTTCGGCTCTGTGATCCACCGAGGGCAGAGCTGGAAGAGTCCCGGCAAGAGCCTGGCGAAAACTTCGTGACGCTGGCCGATACGCTTCAATGCGATGTGGTCTCGCTGCATACGCCGCTCACTCGTGATGGCAGCCACCCCACCTTCCATATGATCGGTCAACAAGAACTCGCAGAGCTGAGCGCCGGGCAGCTTCTGATCAATGCCGGCCGGGGCGAGGTAATTGACTCATCTGCGTTGCTGGAGCGGCTGGCGCAGGGTAACTCACCGACGGTTGCGCTTGATGTCTGGGAGCAGGAGCCAAGGATCAACCCCGAACTGGTGGATCGCGTCTGGCTGGCAACTCCCCATATCGCCGGTTACAGCCTGGAAGGCAAGGTTCAGGGCACGGAGATGATCTACCAGGCCCTGAGTCAGTTCCTGGGTTTGCCGATCCGGAAGAAGGCTGGGCAGTTTCTGCCGGAACCCGCCCTGAGCAAGCTATCGTTCACCAGTTCCGCCGACGAAGAGGATGCCATTCGCATTGCCCTGCGGGCCTGTTACGACCCACGCCGGGACGATGCCCGACTGCGGCATGCCATGGACGGAGCACCCGCAGAGCGGGGCCCGGCGTTTGACCGGCTCCGGCGGGACTACCCGGTACGGCGGGAATGCTCGAGCGTGAAGATCCAGTTGAAGGGCACCAGCAAATCGCTGCAGGACAGCTTCAGGGCCATCGGGTTCAAACTGAAGATCTGATAACGGTTGGGTCTGCAGAAAAAAGCCGGGGTGAGTGCCCCGGCTTTTCTGTTTCAGGCTTTTCTGTTTCAGAGCTTGGCGCTCTGGAGGGCCTGAATGCGGTCTTCCAGCGGAGGGTGGGTCATGAACAGGGCGCTCAGGCCGCCACGGGCGCCCCGATTGATGCCGAACGCCTGGAGAGTGTCTGGCATCTGGTCCGGCACCTCGCTTTCCTGCTTCAGACGGGCCAGAGCGCTGATCATGGCGGTGCGCCCGGCCAACTGCGCACCCGCGATATCGGCGCGATACTCCCGCCGCCGGGAGAACCAGAACACGATGGTGCTTGCGAGGATGCCCAGCACAATTTCGGCGACGATACTTACCGCAAAGAAGCCCAGGCCGTGGCCGCTCTCGTTTTTGAACACTACCCGGTCGACAAAGGACCCGATTACCCGAGAGGCAAAAATCACAAAGGTGTTCACCACGCCCTGAATCAGGGCCAGGGTTACCATATCGCCGTTGGCAACATGGCCAATCTCATGCCCCAGCACTGCCCGGATTTCGTCCTTGTTGAACCGTTGCAGCAGGCCTTCACTGACGGCTACCAGCGCATCATTCTTGTTCCAGCCGGTGGCAAAGGCATTTGACTGTGAGGCCGGGAAGATGGCTACCTCGGGCATCTTGATACCGGCGTTCCGTGAAAGATCCGCTACCGTATCTACCAACCAGCGTTCGGCTGGCGTTCTCGGAGATTCGATCACCCGGGCGCGTGTGCTCCATTTGGCCATGGGCTTGGAGATGAATAGCGACACCAGGGCGCCGGCGAAACCGAACACGGCCGCGAACGCCAGCAATGAGCCATACTCGATTCCATTCTGGGCCAGGTAGCTGTCCACACCCAGCAGCCGCAGCGTGAAGCTGGCGACAATGATGACGGCAAGGTTGGTTGCCAGAAACAGCAGAATACGCATGTTTGCTTCCCGATCAGTTTGTCACAGAGGAAAAAACCGTTTCTCAGACCGATATATGTGGCCGCGGTTCAATCAATCAACAGGCTTACGCCGATTTAATGAACGGGCCTGTCCGCGAAAAAGGTGGCTTGCATGGCCTGGCTAATGCGCCCGGAGTGGCCACTTTTTAGGGCGGTGCGGATCAGGTGTATGTGTGTGGAGAGATCTTCCTGAACGGAAGGAGGCAAGGTGTCGGAGGAGCCCGCCTGGAGCTGCCCGAGCGCGTGCACCAGCGTTTGTGGCGCCGGTGAACTCAACCGGATAAAGGCCTCTCGGGTCAGCACAGCCTGGTCGAGGGCTTCCTGTCGGATGGTGTCGACATAGCGGATCAGGCCTTCCTCCGCCAGCCACAGGAGCGCGCCGAAACAGGCCATATGCCGCTTGCTGTGGAGCCCGAATTCATCGGGCTCGTCTGGGCCGGCGATGTCTTCAACGAACACATTGATGCGCCGCGGGAAGGCGCCGTAGAGCTGAACCAGGGCGATGGCAGCGTCTTTGTAGAACTCCTCCACGTGGATATCCGCCATTACTGCCTCCGTTACTGCTGGTATTGCGCCAGGAAGTTGCCGAGCCGACCCATGGCGTCTTCGAGGGTGTCTTCCCGGGGCAGGAAAACGACACGCAGGTGCTGCTTGTCGTCGATGTTGAAGGCTGAGCCCTGCACCAGGAGTATCTTTTCCTGCAGCAGCAAGTCCAGCACCAGTTTCTCATCGTTCACGATGGGGAAGTGCTTCGGGTCAAGCTTCGGAAACAGGTAAAGCGCCCCCTGGGGTTTCACGCAGCTTACCCCGGGAATATCATTCAGCATTCGCCACGCTGTTTCCCGTTGTTCGAACAGGCGACCGCCGGGGGCCACCAGGTCATTGATCGACTGGTAGCCGCCAAGGGCCGTCTGAATGGCCAACTGGGCCGGAACGTTCGCGCACAGGCGCATGTTGGAGAGCATGTCGATGCCCTCGATGAGGTCCCTGGCGCGGTGCTTGGCGCCGCTGATGATCATCCACCCGGAGCGGTAGCCGGCCGCACGGTAGTTCTTGGACAGACCGTTGTAGGTGAAGAACAGCACGTCGTCGGCAAGCGATGCCGTAGAGACATGTTCGGTGCCGTCGTACAGGATCTTGTCGTAGATCTCGTCGGAGAGAATAATGAGATTGTGCTGGCGGGCCAGTTCAATGACCTGCTCCAGAAGTTCCGTTGAGTAGACCGCCCCGGTCGGGTTGTTGGGGTTGATCAGCACAATCGCCCGGGTCCGGCGGGTAATCTTCTTGCGGATGTCCTCGATATCCGGAAACCAGTTCTGCTGCTCGTCACACCGGTAGTGAACCGGCTTGCCGCTGGACAGCGTAACGGCGGCGGTCCACAGCGGATAATCGGGCGCCGGAATCAGCACCTCGTCGCCGGTGTTGAGCATGGCCTGCATGGTCATGACGATCAGTTCGCTCACACCGTTGCCAAGGAAAATATCGTCGATGTCGACCTTGTCGATGCCTCGCTGCTGGCAATAGTGCATCACTGCCTTGCGGGCGGAGAAGAGCCCTTTGGATTCTACGTATCCCTGGGCCAGGTGCATGTTGTAGATGACGTCCTGCTGGATTTCCTCAGGGACATCCAGTTCGAAAGCCGCCGGATTGCCAATGTTCAGTTTCAGGACTCGATGGCCTTCCTCTTCCAGGCGCCGGGCCTCACGCAGAACCACGCCACGTATCTCATAGCACACGTTATCCAGCTTGGCGGATTTGTAGTAGTTCTGCATGAATCGGGGTTTCCTTAGTCCGGGATTGCAAAGTGGCAACGGCCATGCCGACAGGCCTGGTTAGAGGCTTCCCTATTCTAGCGGAGCGAATCGCGGCGGCAACAGGGGAATAATGATGAATTGTGGCGTGTTGAGGCAGATTTAGCGTTGAAAGCTTACCCGATTTTGAGAAATGGTGCCCAGAGGGCTCACCATGACATGGTTTTTGAGGCCGAATCGGCGACAATGGGACGCAATTCACCCACCCCTGTTGAGGAGCAGCAGATGGCCGGAACAACGGTTTACGATTTCACGGCAAAGGACATCAAGGGCACAGAGCGCAGTCTGTCGGATTACAAGGGCAAGGTGTTGTTGATCGTCAACACCGCCAGCAAATGTGGATTTACACCGCAGTTCGAGGGACTTCAGGCCCTTCATACCGAGCTTGGAGAGCGCGGATTCGAGGTGCTCGGGTTTCCCTGCAACCAGTTCCTGAGCCAGGATCCAGGTAACGACGACGCTATCAGCCAGTTCTGTAGCCTGAACTATGGCGTGGATTTTCCGATGTTTTCCAAGATTGAAGTGAACGGCGACGGCGCCCATCCGCTGTTTCAGTTCCTCAAGCGCGAAGCCAAGGGTCTGATGGGTTCCGAGAAGGTTAAATGGAATTTCACCAAGTTCCTCGTGGGACCGGACGGCCGCGTAGTACGGCGTTATCCGCCTACCACCAAGCCTGAAGACATTCGCAAGGATATCGAGAAGTTGTTGCCGGCGTGAACCCGTCCGCGTCGAGGGAGCTCAGGGGGTGTCCGAATGGCTGCTTTGCGGCCCCGGGCGCCAGCGGTTGATGGCTTCCCTGAGCTCTTCGCGTCGGTAAGGCTTGGTGATGTAATCGTTCATGCCGGATGCCAGGCAGTCTTCACGGTCGCCCTGCATAACATTGGCTGTCACCGCAATAATCGGTAGATCTTTCCACTCGGGATTCTCCCGGATTCGACGCGTTGCCTCATAGCCATCCATAACGGGCATCTGGCAATCCATCAGAACCAGATCATAGTGCTTCGTGGCCAGCGCCTCGATGGCTTTCAGGCCATTCTCGGCATGGTCCGTTTCATGTCCGAGCTTTTTCAGCAGGCTGCTGGCAACCATCTGGTTAACCTGGTTGTCCTCAACCAGGAGAATCGACAGAGCCCCTCCACCGTCGGGTGTCTCGAGTACCGGCGTGCCCGTTGAATTTTCAACGTTCGTTTGCGCCAGTCCCGCAGCGCGATTGAGGCATCGATACAGATCCTCCCGCCGCAGTGGCAGAGACAGCAACTGGTACCGATGGCTGGCGGGCGACAGTGTGCCACTGTCGTCCGCCAGAATGACGCCGGGGCCCGGCCAGCTTTCCGCGAAGGCGAGGGCCTCAGTGTCTTGCGCGGTCGCCGTGGCAAGCAGCAGTCCGTCCTGATGGCGGCTGGCTCCACGGATGGGAAGGCCCCAGTGGCGCAGCAGGGCCTCAATGGCCGGGCGATGCGGATTGTCCGGGGGAATCGCCATGGCGATTCCCAAGGCTTGCAAAGCCGGGTCGATCGGCAATGGGGCAGGCCCGGTCTCGGGGTCCTGGACTGGCAGGGGCAGGGTAACGGTGAAGTGAGTTCCGGCGCCCTCTTTGGAGTCCACCAGAATCTGGCCATGCATGCGCTCCACGAGCTGCCGGCACAGAGTCAGGCCGAGTCCGGTGCCACCGTAAAGACGGGTAGTATCGGCGTCTGCCTGGGAGAAGGGCGAGAAAATCCGATGCAGTCCCTCTCTTGACATGCCAATGCCGGTATCGACCACGTCGATCCGGAGGCTGCCGCCAGAACGGCCCACCCGGATTTTTACGCTGCCCTCATCCGTGAATTTGATGGCGTTGCTCATCAGATTGTTGAGGACCTGCCGCAGACGGGTGGGGTCGCCGAGGAAGTGTTCGGGCAGGTTAGGGTCAATGTCGGATACCAGCTGTATCTTCTTGCGTCTCGCCTGCTGCGCGTGCAGGGTTGCGCACTCTTCGACCAGGTGTCGCACGCTGAAGGGGATGTTTTCGAGGCTCAGTTTGCCGGCTTCAACTTTGGAAATGTCCAGGATGTCGTTGAGCAGTCCCAGCAGACTTTCGCCGGCATTGAGGGCAATCTCCAGACGATTGCGCTGGGCGGGGTCCAGTTCCCCTTCCAGGGCCAGCCCAAGCATGCCCAGAACGCCGTTCAGCGGCGTACGAATCTCATGGCTCATGCTGGCCAGGAAGTTGGCCCGGGCCCGCGCCCGTCGAACCGCGTCTTCCTTGGCTTTGACCAGAGCCCGGTTACCCCGTTGCAGTGCCTCGTTCTTCTCGGATATCTCCCGCGTCCGGTCTTCCACCTCCTGCTCCAGCTGGGTGGAATAGTTCTTCATGGCGCTCTCGGCGGTGCGCAACTGCGCCAAACTGGAATCAATGGTTTCAAGATGCTGGTTGATGATGCTCACCATGGTGCCGATTTCATCGTGCCGATGGTTTGCCGGGATCGGCAACCGGACCTTTTCTGGTGAGCTCGCGCGAACCTGGCTGAGCGCGCTGATGACATTGAGCATGGGTCGGGTCAGTACGAAATAGAAGATCATCAGCAATGCCGCTGACAGGATCAGGCTCTTGAGCAGGCCGCTGATCAGGGTGTAACCGGCCCTCTGCAAAAACTGCGCCCCGTAGTGATAGGTGTCTATGGTCACGATCAGGTGTCCGAGGGGCAGGTCTTCGAGCTGCGGTACCTGCAGCTCCTGGCGAAAAACGCGGTCTGAACCAAACAGCAGGTCGCTGACCCAGCGATAGGAAGAGGCAGGGCTGCTTTTGCTGGAAGCGGCCATGGTGCCACCGTCGTTGTCGATGATGCGGGCGTCGATGGTGGCCGGGTGGCGGAGCAGTCCGTCGAGCAGTTCCTCAGCGAGGCGAACGTCGATGTTGTAGGCGATCTGGGAGGCCGGGCTGTAGCTGATGTCGATCAGCGCGTGGATTTCCTTTTCCATGGATTCCTCGGCACTGAAGTAGTCCAGGGTAATCTGGACGATGTTCAGCACCAGGCCCAGCGCCATGGCAACCAGTACCGTGTCGCGGGTCAGTCGATAGGAAAGTCGTTGCTGAAAGCCCTTCTTCACGGGTGTGCACTGTCCCTGTTGTCGGGCCCGTTGTCATGACCCGGTGGGTGGCTTCAGTCGTCGTAATCGGCCTTTTTCTTCCACTCGTCGTCGTGGAGGAAGGTGTCCCATTCGCGATCCAGTTTTGATTGCGAGTCAGCGTGCTGGCTTTCCTGGCCCTCGGCACTGAGCGCTTCCAGCTCCTTGATGCGAGTCCGGAAGCTCTTGACCGCTTTCATGGCCAGGGGGTTGTCCCGGGATTTGCCCATTTCCGTGCTGGCCAGATGGTAGGCATGAATGGCCTTGCGAATCTGGTTCTGGCGGACGTAATCCCTGGCCTGGAAAACGTGCAGGTCGGCGTGGGTCTTGTGTACCAGGAACAGCACATATTTCAGATTCTTTTTGGCAGTGGCCGCGTCCAGGCGCCCGCTTTTATGCATGGTTTCGATCATCTTGAACAGATTCTGAAGCAGTTCTTTGACATAGTTGGACTTTTCGGGCGAATCGATCTTCACCGGGGTGGTGCTGTCCCGTTTCTCAAGGACCTGCTGCTTCATCTCAGCCGCCGATTCCTGCCATTGCCGCACCGGCAGGTTGGATTTAAGACTGGCGAGCTCTGCGCAGGCCTCTTCCATCCGCTTTATCAGCAACAGCTTTAGGTCGGGCGTCAGATACTGTCCCGGGATTTCGGACAGAAGACGATAGGCGCGATGGTAGGCATCCTCTTGCGCCGTGATCTTGCGAGCCCGCTCAATTCGCGCTCTCTCACGCATCTGGCTGAGCACGATTATGACAATCGAGACGGTAACGACAGCCGCCAGTACAAGGACAATCGTAGTAGTATCCATTTTGTCAGTTACGACTCCGGCTTCAGGATCAAGGGATGGCAGCCATGCGAACCGCCCGAAAACTCACGATAGTATTCAGCAACTGACGAAAAGACTAGCAGAAATACGACATTAGATCCTTTTCCGAATGTGAACGGAGATGCTGGTGAATTGATATCGTGAATCACGGGTGTCATGTATATTGTTATCGTAAATAAAAGCCCGGAAATCCTGTTTTATCTGCGTTTCGGAGTGAACTGTGGACATATCCCGCGTTGACCTTAACCTCCTTGTGTATCTGGATGTGCTGCTGCGGGAGCGGAATGTGACCAAGGCGGCAAACCATCTGGGGATCACTCAGCCGGCCATGAGTAACGGGTTGCGACGCTTGAGGGATCTGTTCAGCGATCCACTGCTGGTGCGCACCAGTGAGGGCATGAGCGCCACTGAGCGCGCGCGGGAACTGCAACCGCTGGTCCGGGGCATTCTTTCCGACATCGAGCAGGCGGTGCAGGAAAAGACGCCGTTCTCGGCCCTGGAGAGCCAGCGGGTGTTCCGGATCATGGCCAGTGATTACGCCGAATCCTGCCTGATGCCGCGAGTACTGCGCCGTATTCGCCAGGAAGCTCCCCAGGTGACCCTCGACGTGCTCACGCCGAGCGATGTCAGTTTCCTCGACGTTGAGCAGGGGCGGCTCGACATGGCGATCAACCGGTTTGACAAGATTCCCCAGTCCTTTCATCAGAAAACGCTCTGGACAGAATATTTTGCCTGCCTGATGAACGCCCGGAACCCGTTGCTGCGAGAGCCCTTCACGCTCGACACCTATCTGGACGCCAGCCATATCTGGGTGAGCAAGACCGGATTCGGCGTGGGCGTTGGTGTCAATCCCAAGGATGTCCAGCGGCTGGGCTGGGTGGATGAGGCCTTGTCGCGCATGGGCCGAAAACGGCAGATCTCGGTCTTTACCCGCCACTATCAGGTGGCCATGCTCCTGGCGGAACAGCACGACCTGATCGCCACACTGCCGTCGCGGGCAGCCTGGCTGCAGAAGGATAACCCCAATCTCGTGGTTAAGGTGCCCCCGTTCGAGATTCCGCCGTTCGAGCTGAAGATGGCGTGGAGTCCACTGCTTCAGCACAATGCAGACCATCAATGGTTGCGCAAACTGATCGCAGAGGTCGCCAGTGAAGTGGATACCGAGTTTGCGCCTTTCGGCACACGGTTCGAGGCCCCGGAAGCGCCCCAGGCTCACCACTCAGAGCGGTAGTTCGCGTAGCTCCACGGAAGGCCGGGCAGCGTCCCACATGCGCTGGAAATCCTCGGACAGCAGCTTCACACGACCACCGTCGGAAAACTTGGCAAACCCTTCCGGCTTGTCGAAGTCGTGGCGGTAAACCACACCCTCCCTGTCCACCAGGGCGAATGGCTGATTGGCCACCGGATAGTCGGTGTTGACCAGTCGCAGCTCCATCCGGCTGGGCAGTCGCCGCATCAGTTCCACCAGCCGATGTCGACGCTTCACCAGAGGCTTGTCGTCGTGGATCAGCAGACGTACTTCGCTGAGTCGATGGCGCCGGGCGAGTGTGGAAATCAATTCACGAAACCGGTGACGGTCGTACAGGTCGTGTGACAGCAGGCGATCATACAGCCAGATCCGCTGGCCCGCCTGGCCTACAACTGAGTCCATGAGGGCAACCAGTCGATGTTCGCTGTTGAACAACCAGGAATCGCTGTCCATGCCCAGGATCATCGGGTGGTCCACGGTTGTCAGCGCCTGCGCGGCCAGTTCCGGCGCCAGGCAACGCATGTCGTAGTGGGGTATGCCGGCGTCGTCATACACGTCTGAACAGACGTGGAAGCCGGAGCGCTGGTAGAAGGGGATGGCGTGTTCCTGGGCTGAGAGCCGGAGCTCCGAGAAGCGGCCGGCGGATTCCTGAATCAGGTGGCGAAGCAGCGCCTCGCCAATGCCGCTTCCCCGATGTTCTGGCAGGATTGCCATTCGGCCAATGTGGCCGGTTTCCTCGAGCGTCGAGAACAATCGGGCAACGCCTGCCGGGGTGTTGTCCGGGAGCACTGCCAGGTAATGGTCGGCAATCTCATCGGTCTGATCCCACTCAAGCTCGGGCGGCACCTTCTGTTCGCGGATGAATACGCGCTCGCGGATGTCCCGCACGGAGGCGGGCGCCAGTTGCCAGCTGTATTTTCGGAAACGGATGTCCATGGTGCAGCCTGACAGGAATCGGTTCTATTCGAAGTACACCGAGCCCTGATTGTAGAGCGTGGTCAGAAGCCCGAGCAACGCGGCGTCGTCGGCAAACCCTGCCAACGCTTCCATGTCGATGCGCGCGCCAGCGCAGAGCAGGGGCGCCAGAGGGCGGGCATCGCCCCTCAGCAGGAACTGCTCGCCGTCCACAAACAGTGCCGTTTCAGCATCGAATTCGTAGTAGGCAAAGCGCGAGCCCTCGTTCCAGCGCATCTGCTCGCCAGCCCGGATGGCCTCGGCAAGATCGCCGGCGTCTGCGGGCTCCTCGGCCGGAACGACGATGTCCAGGCTCTTGGGGGCTGTTGAGTACTGCCCAAACCACAGGGCCAGCTGGAGGCGGTCGCCGAGTTTCTCGCGTATGACCGCTTCCAGCCGGGAAACCACCTCCGGTCCGATTGTTCCGGGATTATCCTGCACCTGAAGATCGGGGTCGTTCAGGTGGTCAGCCGCATCCGAGTGGCTACACAGGAAGTCGGTAAAGCCCGTCAGAACGTCGTCCACGGTGGGCGCACGGAAACCGATAGACAGGGTGATGCAGTCGTCTTCCGCTACACCGTGGTGGCCGATGCCCGGCGGCAGATACAGCATGTCGCCGGGTGCCAGGGTCACGGTTTCCTCGCCATCCCAACTGCTCAGGATGCGCAACGGTGTGCCTTCCACCCGTGGTGAGGTGTGGTCACAGTGGCCGCCAAAGGTCCAGCGCCGATGGCCCTGGGCCTGCAGCAGGAAGACGTCGTACTGGTCGTAGTGGGGGCCGACGCTGCCGCCTTTGGGGGCGTAGCTGGCCATGATGTCGTCCAGCCGCCAGTTGGGTACAAACCGGAAATGCTCCAGCAGATCGGCGATCTCCGGTACCCAGTGGTCCAGGCCCTGTACCAGAAGGGTCCAGTCCTGCTCGGGCAATTCGCTGAAGCGATCCGGGGCGAAGGGGCCGTTGTGCAGCTGCCAGGGCTTGCCCTGGTCATTCTCGATCACGATCCGGGATTCCACGCCTTCCTCGCAGGCCAGGCCGGCAAGCTCATCGGCGCTGACCGGGCACTGGAAGCCGGGAAAGGCCTGCCGGATCACCAGCGGTTTTTTCTGCCAGTAGTCCCGCAGAAATTCGGTGGCTGTGAGTCCGCCAAGCAGTTCCATGGATCGTCTCCGGTTATCAGATGTTCTGTGCCTGATCGACGGCATTACCGATGTAGCGTCCGGGCGTTAGCGCCATCAGTTCGGCCTTGGCCTGGTCCGGTATGTCGAGGCTTTCCACGAAAGTCTTGATCACTTCCGGTGTCATTGCCTTGCCCCGGGTCAACGCCTTGAGCTTTTCGTAGGGTTTCTCGATGTTGTAGCGGCGCATGACGGTCTGGATGGGCTCGGCAAGCACTTCCCAGGCGTGGTCAAGATCCTCATCGAGACGCGCCGGGTTGATTTCGAGCTTACCCAGGCCCTTCAGCGTGGCTTCATAGGCGATCAGGCTGTGGGCGAAACCGACGCCGAGGTTGCGCAGCACCGTGGAATCGGTCAGATCCCGCTGCCAGCGGGAGATCGGCAGTTTGGCCGAGAGATGACTGAACAGGGCGTTGGCGATGCCCAGGTTGCCCTCGGAGTTCTCGAAATCGATCGGGTTGACCTTGTGGGGCATGGTGGATGAGCCGACTTCGCCTTCCACGGTTTTCTGCTTGAAGTAACCCAAAGAGATATAGCCCCAGATATCGCGGTCCAGATCGATCAGAATGGTGTTGAACCGGGCGATGGCGTCGTAGAGTTCGGCGATATAGTCGTGGGGTTCAATCTGGGTGGTGTAGGGGTTCCAGTTGAGCCCGAGACTCTCGATGAATTCCTGGGCATTCAGGGCCCAGTCGATGTTCGGGTAGGCAGAAAGGTGAGCGTTGTAATTTCCCACGGCCCCATTGATCTTGCCCAGCAGTTCCACGCCTCGGATCTGGATCGCCTGGCGGCGCAGACGGTAGACCACGTTGGCCAGCTCCTTGCCCACGGTGGTCGGTGATGCCGTCTGGCCGTGGGTGCGGGAGAGCATCGGTTGCTGGGCGTGATCGTGGGACAGCTGCGCGAGCTTGTCGATGATCCGGTCCATGGCTGGCAGCAAACCGTGGTCAAGGCCTTCACGGAGCATGAGCGCGTGGGACAGGTTGTTGATGTCCTCGGAGGTGCAGGCAAAGTGCACGAACTCGGTTACCGCGTGCAGTTCAGGCACCTCGGCAATCTTTTCTTTGATGAAGTACTCCACCGCCTTTACATCGTGATTGGTGGTGCGTTCGATCTCCTTGATGCGCTCGGCGTCCTCGAGGCTGAAACCGCTCACCAGTCGGTCCAGCACGGTGTTGGCTTCAGTCGAGAAGGCAGGCACTTCCGGGATGTCGGGGTGAGCAGCCAGTTTCTGCAACCAGCGGATCTCGACGGTAACGCGGTTCCTGATCAGGCCATATTCACTGAAAATTTCACGGAAGACGCTGACTTTGCTGCCATAGCGTCCATCGACCGGGGAAATGGCGGTCAGGGCGGTGAGTTCCATCGAAAACCTCTCAAAGTGATCAAACAGTCGGTCAAAAGAAAATCAGGAGCGCTATGATACACCAGCACCGGCGTCGATTCAGCGTTGCTGGGGTCTGTATAGGTCAGTGATACAGCGTGTTGTTCGCTTCCTCGGCCAGCTCACGGGCCAGGGTAATCACCTTTTTCCGGGAGAAGATCAACTGCCAGCGGCGCCCGCCGGTCTGGCGCCAGAGCACGGCTGAGCGGATGCCTGCGAGAAGCAGTGCCCGCACCTTGGCAGCGTTCTCTTCCCGCTGAAGGATGGAGGGATTGCCGCTGACCTGAATACGCATCCGGAAGGTGCTGATGGTGTCCGAATAGACCGAGCCCAGATTGCTGATGAGGTTCGGGTGGGTATACCCGAAGTGGTTCGCTGTATGCCGGGCCTGGTCGATCCGGCTACCGATCACATCCAGCATGTCCGAACGTCGGTTCAGCTTGGACTCCAGGTGGATGAGGTTGAGTGCGTAACGCAGCACCTCGATGTCCTGCTGGCGACTTTGCTGGCTGAGTACCGACGACAGGGTCACCAGGCCTTCGCGAATGTCGCGTAGCTCGCCGCCGAAGACGTCCAGTGTGTTGGCCGGGTTGGTGGCGAACAACGAGCGCAGGGAAGTTTCGAGGCTCGCTTCGTTGCACTGACCGTTGTGGGCAATCTGCTGAACCAGATTGGCTGCCTGGAATACCCCGGCCAGGGCCAGTGTCTGATCTTTCAGGGAGCGACTCATGCGGGCGTACCCCGGAGAGCGTCGGTCAGGCGGGCAGGTTGCGGTGAGTCGTCTCGCCAGGTTTCCTCGATAACGCCGCCACCCAGGCATATCTCACCCTCATAGAACACCACCGACTGTCCGGGGGTGACCGCCCGCTGGGCGTCGTCAAACACCACTTTTACGCCATTGTGGAGCACGGTCACGAGACAGTCCTGGTCGGGCTGGCGGTAACGGGTCTTGGCCTTGCACCGGAATTCCGTTGCGGGTGGCTCTCCCGCAACCCAGTCAATGGGCCCGGACACGAGGCCACGGGAAAACAGTAATGGGTGCTGCTTACCTTGCACAGCTATCAGCACATTCCGCTCCAGATCCTTCTCGGCGACATACCAGGGGTCGTCCCCGAATTCGCTCAGGCCACCAATCCCAAGGCCCTGGCGCTGTCCGATGGTGTGGTACATGAGACCCTGGTGCCTGCCGATTTTACGACCATCCGGGGTTTCAATGTCGCCAGGCTGGGCGGGAAGGTACTGTTTGAGAAAGTCCCGGAACTTGCGTTCGCCAATAAAGCAGATACCCGTGGAATCCTTTTTGTCGTGGGTGACGAAGCCCTGCTGCTCGGCAATCCGGCGCACTTCCGGTTTTTCAAGTTCACCCACGGGAAACAGCGTACGGGCAATGCGGTCGCCGGACACTGCATGCAGGAAGTAGCTCTGGTCCTTGTTGGGATCCAGGCCTTTGAGCAGCTGCGCTTTGCCCTGCGCGCCAGGTACGGGCCGCTGGCGGGCATAGTGGCCGGTAGCAATAAAGTCGGCACCCAGGGTTACAGCATAATCCAGGAACGCACGGAATTTCACTTCCTTGTTGCACAGAATGTCGGGATTCGGCGTGCGGCCCGCCTGGTATTCCGACAGGAAATGCTCAAACACCCGGTCCCAATACTCGGCGGCGAAGCTGGCCGTATGCAGTTTGATGCCGATGGCGTCGGCAACGGCCTGGGCATCAGCCAGGTCGGTCATGGCGGTGCAGTACTCGGTACCGTCGTCCTCGTCCCAGTTCTTCATGAACAGGCCTTCGACCTGATAGCCCTGGTCTTTCAGCAGCCAGGCAGCTACGGACGAATCCACACCGCCAGACATACCGACGATGACACGGGTGTGGGCAGGATCTGTGGCAAAAGTTGTATCGGATGCCTGGCTCATGAGTGTTTCGGTGCTTTCTGCGTAAATACGTGGTCGCTACTTTCTGAAAGGGGCGGATTCTAGCACTTTTAAGGTGTCTGCGTCTGCCGGTCGACCACCACCTCAAGGGGGTATCGGCGGCCACTTCGGTAATCCTCTATGCAGCGAAGCACCAGAGGGCTGCGTAACTTGCGACCGAGCGCCCGGATCTCGTCGAGACTCAGCCAGTGGGCGGCAATGATGCCATCGTCCAGCCGGTCGGTAACGCGCTCCCGGGCGAGGGCCGCGTAGCAGAACCGGTAGTAGGTCACCCCGTTGGCCGGCGCCTTGTAGGTGTAGATTCCCAGAAAATGGGCCGGCTCCACGCGCCACCCGGTTTCCTCGAGGGTTTCCCGACGCACGGCATCGAGAATGGCTTCGTCTTCCTCAATGTGGCCCGCCGGCTGATTGTAGACAACTCGCCCGTTACTTCGTTCCTCCACCATAAGGAATCGCCCGGATTCGTCTTCAACCACCACGGCAACGGTGGCATGGGGTGTCCAGGTCATGATCGTTTTCTCCCGGTTCGTGCCCCAGGGCGGGGTCTGTTTCTGGCAGGTGAGGGCAGGTTGACCGTGACCGTTCTGAAGTCCCCGGGGGCCAGCCCTTCCAGGGACCAGTCACCAATGCGATAGCGGATCAGTCTCAGAGTGGGAAACCCCACCGCCGCCGTCATGCGCCGCACCTGACGGTTCCTGCCTTCCGTGATGGTCAGTTCAATCCAGCTCTCCGGCACCGATTCCCGGAAACGCACAGGTGGTACCCGGGGCCAGACTGCAGGCTCAGGGATTCTTTTCACCTTGGCCGGTCGGGTAACCCCGTCCTTGAGGGGCACGCCCTGCGCAAGCTGGGTTAACGCGTGGTCGGTAATCTCGCCTTCAACCTGGACCCAGTAGGTTTTTGCCATCTTCAGCGCCGGGGAGGCAATTCGGTGTTGCAACGCCCCCTCGGAGGTCAGCAGGAGCAATCCCTCAGAATCGTAATCCAGTCGGCCGGCGGGGTAGATTCCGGGGATGTCCAGATAATCGCTGAGGGTGGCTCGGGCTTTCTCACCGTCCTCGCTCCGGTCGGTGAACTGGCTGAGCACTTGAAAGGGTTTGTTGAATAGAACCAGTTCTGCCATGTTGGGTCGTGTTTCAGAGAGGTTGCCGTATCGTCATCTGGCGAAGGGTACTGCAATGTGGTGCGTGCGCAAAGGGAGAGCGGTTTCTGGCACAGAAAAGACCAGGCCCACCGGTGGGGCCGGTGGGGCGGGAAAACGATCGTTCAGCCGGGTTCAGGCGTTTACGGCGCGGGGCGGATAGCCGTCCCGGTCTGAGGCCTGATCTGCCGACTTGGTGGCGGTGTCGTCACCCGACGGCGCTTTCTTCACGGGTTGCTCGTCCGGGACAATGTTGACCGCATGAATGCCCTTGTCACTGGGCTTTTTGTCGAAGGTAACGGCCTGGCCGGCTTTCAGGGTCTTGTAGCCGTCCATCTGAACTGACGAAAAATGTGCAAACAGATCATCACTGCAGCCATCTTCGATGATGAATCCGTACCCTTTGGCATTGTTGAACCACTTGACCTTGCCTCTTGGCATGATGAACTCCCCTGTTCTTTTGCTGTCTTTCTTCTTGTTGGTGTTTGCCTATCGGCCGTCGCACCGGCGGTCCGAGTCCTGTTCGCTGGATCTGTTACAGAAGCCTTGCATGGATTTACATTATTTTACAATGCAACTTTACTTTCGGCCAATCACTGCACCGAGTCAATAGTTTCTGCACCCGGAATGTGTGGTTGAACGCGGTCCGGAAACGGTATCATGCTCGTATTGATAAATAGTGCACGCCGGGTGAGCGACTTCGCTTGAAAACCCGGGACCTGACAACCACATTTAGGCAAGGACACCGAGTAACCGGTAAAGAATGATGCGAACTATCGAAAATTCTCTACTAATATTCAATCAGGGGGAGGACGAACAACCGGGGCGACAGGATGACCTCAGTGTTGCTCCCGAGAAGCCTGCTCTCAAGCGCCCTGCGCGCTACCGGGTGGTGCTACTGAACGATGACTACACGCCCATGGATTTTGTGGTGGATGTGTTGATGAAATTCTTCGGAATGAACGAAGAAAAGGCGACGCAGGTGATGCTGCTCGTCCATACACAGGGAAAGGCTGTATGCGGGGTTTATACCCGGGACATCGCGGAAACAAAGGCGGCACAGGTGAACCAGTATTCCTCGGAATGCGAACATCCGCTCCTTTGCGAGATTGAACGTGCGGACTGACAGACGTTGGGGTGGCCCATGCTGAGCAAAGATCTAGAAATTACGCTGAACACGGCCTTCAAGAATGCCCGGGACAAGCGTCATGAGTTCATGACTGTGGAGCATTTGTTGCTGGCCCTGCTGGATAACGAATCGGCGGTGGGCGTCCTGAAAGCCTGTGGTGCAGATCTCAAGAGACTTCAGGAAGAGCTGGTCGAGTTCGTCGATTCCACAACACCGCTGATTCCGAGCAATGACAGCGAGCGGGAGACCCAGCCGACCCTGGGGTTCCAGAGGGTGCTGCAACGCGCGGTATTCCATGTACAGTCCTCCGGCAAGAAAGAGGTGACCGGCGCCAATGTGCTTGTCGCCATCTTCAGCGAGCAGGAGAGCCAGGCTGTCTACGTGCTGAAAAAGCAGAGTATTGCCCGGATCGACGTGGTCAACTTTGTGTCCCACGGCATTTCCAGGGTGCAGGGCGCCGAAGATCCTGAAAGTCACGAGCAGGCGTCTCACGAGGAAGCCGGAGAAGAGGGTGGCCAGTCCCGGCCGCTGGAAAGTTACGCCACCAACCTCAATGAGCAGGCCCGGCAGGGACGGATAGATCCCCTGATTGGCCGGGAGCACGAGGTTGAACGGGTGGTGCAGATTCTGGTGCGCCGACGCAAGAACAACCCTCTGCTGGTGGGCGAGGCCGGTGTTGGTAAAACCGCCATCGCCGAGGGCCTTGCCAAGCGGATTGTCGATGGCCAGGTACCCGAGATTATTTCCGACGCGGTGGTCTATTCGCTGGACCTGGGCGCACTGCTGGCCGGTACCAAGTACCGCGGTGATTTCGAGAAACGGCTCAAGGGCCTTCTCGCTGAGCTCAAGAAAGAGAACCACGCAATCCTGTTCATCGATGAAATCCACACCATCATTGGTGCGGGATCGGCTTCGGGCGGCGTGATGGACGCATCCAACCTGCTCAAGCCGATGCTCAGTTCCGGCGAGATCCGGTGCATTGGCTCCACCACTTTCCAGGAGTTTCGCGGCATCTTCGAGAAAGACAGCGCCCTGGCGCGTCGTTTCCAGAAGATCGATGTGAATGAGCCGAGCGTTGAGGACACCTACCAGATCCTCAAGGGCCTAAAGCCCAGCTTCGAGAAGCACCATGATCTCAAGTACACCGACAAGGCCCTGAGAGTGGCGGCGGAACTGGCGGACCGGTACATCACCGACCGCCACCTGCCGGACAAAGCCATTGATGTTATCGATGAGGCCGGCGCGCGCCAGCGCCTGCAGCCGGAGAACAAGCGGCGCAAGACCATCGACGTGACGGACATCGAGGATGTGGTGGCGAATATCGCCCGGATTCCGCCGAAGAACGTGTCCACCAGCGACAAGGACCTGCTGCGGAACCTGGAGCGGGATCTCAAGATGGTGGTGTTCGGCCAGGATCCGGCCATCGAGTCCCTGTCCACGGCCATCAAGCTGGCCCGTGCCGGCCTGAAGGCGCCGGAGAAACCCGAAGGCGCGTTCCTGTTTGCCGGTCCGACCGGTGTCGGCAAGACCGAGGTGACCAAGCAGTTGGCCAAGGTGCTGGGCATCGAGCTGGTACGTTTCGACATGTCCGAGTACATGGAACGGCACACCGTGTCACGGCTCATTGGTGCGCCTCCGGGCTATGTGGGCTACGACCAGGGCGGCCTGCTGACCGAGGCGGTCAACAAGCACCCGCACTGTGTGCTGCTGCTGGATGAGATCGAGAAGGCGCACCCTGAGGTCTTCAACCTGCTGCTGCAGGTTATGGATCACGGCACGCTGACCGACAACAATGGCCGCAAGGCAGATTTCCGCCATGTGATCCTGGTGATGACCACCAACGCCGGTGCCGAGAGCATGGCCCGTCGTTCCATTGGTTTCAGCGAGCAGGACCACAGCACCGACGGTATGGAGATCATCAGCAAGACCTTTACGCCGGAGTTCCGCAATCGTCTGGACGGTATCATCCAGTTCGGCGATCTGCAGAAGGACACCATCACTCACGTGGTGGACAAGTTCCTCACCGAGCTGCAGGCTCAGCTGGACGAGAAGCATGTGGTTCTGCATGTGGACGATGCCGCCAAGGCCTGGCTGGCAGAGAAGGGCTACGATGTCACCATGGGTGCCCGGCCGATGTCCCGGCTCATCCAGGACAAGATCAAGCGGCCTCTGGCCGAGCAGATCCTGTTCGGGCGACTGTCCGAGAAGGGTGGGGATGTCTACATCCACCTGCGCGAAGACGAGCTGGTGTTCGAGTACGAGGACGAGCCAGCCGAGGCGGTCTGACGCCTTCGGCCGATGTGTCGAAAACAAAAACCGCTGTCCGGCTTGCCGGCAGCGGTTTTTTTTGGCCAACAAAAAAGCCCCGGAGGGGCCTTTTCAGATGTCTTGGCGGCTTAGCGGGCGCGGTACACAATGCGGCCCTTGCTCAGGTCGTAGGGAGTCAGCTCAACCTTGACCTTGTCGCCGGTCAGGATGCGGATATAGTTCTTGCGCATCTTGCCGGAGATATGAGCGGTTACAACATGGCCGTTGCTCAGCTCAACCCGGAACATGGTGTTTGGAAGCGTATCGATAATAACGCCTTCCATTTCAATGACATCTGATTTCGCCATTCAGTAGAAACCTCGCTTGGAAATGCTTCTCGTGATTTTAAATTGCGCAATTCTGCCTGATTTGTCCGCGTTTGGCAAAGTCAGGGAGGGCGCGGTGTGAACCGGAACGTTAAACCAGCTCGCGCCAGTGGCCGTCGTGAAGGGCCTGGATTGGCCGGAAGCGGGTTTTGTAGTTCATCTTCCGGCACTGCTTGATCCAATAGCCGAGGTAGAGGTGAGGCAGGCCTCGTCGTTTGGCTTCCTCTATCTGCCAGAGAATCGCGTAGGTACCCAGGCTTCGGTCTTCCATATCCGGATCAAACACGGTGTAGATGGCCGAGAGCCCGTCGTCCAGCAGATCCACCGCCGCGAGGCCTACCAGCCGGTTGTCCAGGTGAATTTCAAGGAAACAGGAATCGGTGGCGCCCTCCACCAGAAACGACGTGAATTGTTCCCTTGAGGGTGGGTACATGTCGCCGTCCTGATGGCGCTCCTCGATATAGCGAGCGTAAAGCTGGTAGTAGCGTTCTGCAAACACCGCCGGCACCAGTCTGCACTGCAGATCGGCATTCTTTTTCAACACCCGGCGCTGGCTGCGGTCGGATTTGAAATCGTCTACTTTCAGGCGTACCGGAATACAGGCGTCGCACTGTTCGCAGTGGGGCCGGTAATAGTGGGAACCGCTGCGACGAAACCCGAGCGCAGTCAGTTGGCTGTAAAGTTTCTTGTCGATATGAGCCCGGGGATCCACGAACATGGTGGTGGCTTCTCGGTCTGGCAGGTAACTGCAATCGTGGGGCGGTGTCGCGAAGAACACCAGTGTTCTGAGATTGCTCATTTACTCCTCCGGCCCGGGCCATTGCCAGTGGAAGGTCCAGTCGGTCTGATCAGGGGTCTGATCAACACTCATCCTGAGTATAGATAAAAACTCCTCCCTGGGAATAGTCCGGGCACCCATGGTCAGCAAGTGCCGGCTCTCTACCTGGCAGTCCATGATCCGATATCCCCAGCACTTCAGCTGTTGGGCCAGGTGAACCATCAGCACCTTTGAGGCGTTGGTTTCCAGGGAAAACATGGATTCTCCGAAGAAGCACCGTCCAATTGCGAGCCCGTACATGCCGCCGGCAAGCTCTCCGCGCCGGTTCCAGATTTCGATGGAGTGGGCCACGCCCATTCTGTGCAGCTGGGAATAGCTGGCAATCATGTCTTCGGTGATCCAGGTGCCTTCGGCCCGGGTGGAGGCGCAGAGGCGGATGATCCGACCGAACGCCTGGTCAGCCGTTACCTGGAATCGGCGCTGGTTGAGGGTACGGCGCAGGCTGCGGGACACGTGAATCTCGCTCGGGAACAGCACACACCGTGGGTTGGGGGACCACCAGAGGATGGGTTGGTCGTCGCTGTACCAGGGGAAGATGCCATTGCGGTAGGCCAGGATCAGTCGGTCGGTGGAGAGGTCGCCGCCGAGGGCGAGCAGGCCGTCCGGGTCGTCTAGGGCTTCATTGGCCGGGGGGAACCAGAGTTGGTCGGGGTCTAGCCAGGGTAGTGAGGTCATCCTTCTCCGGTTTTTACTGCCGAGTTCGCGTTGATCTTGATGCTATCGGGCCGGGGAGTCGCGACCGGGACGACCCACCTTCTAAAACACGCCGTGAATACGTCCTTGTAGGCTTGGCTCCGCCATCCATGGCTCCGCATAGTTTTAGAAGGCGGCTCCTCCCGGCCTCGATCAGCTTCCGAAGTGCCTTCCCAAAAAGATTAGATCACTCCTGCTGATCCAGAAACTTTTCCGCGTCCAGGGCAGCCATGCAGCCGAAGCCAGCAGAGGTAACCGCCTGTCGGTACACGTGGTCAGCCACATCGCCAGCGGCAAACACGCCGGGAACGCTGCTCTGGGTGGCCATGCCTTCGAGGCCGGAGCGGATGCGGATGTAGCCGTTTTCCATGTCCAGCTGGCCCTGGAACAGGTCAGTGTTCGGTTTGTGGCCGATGGCGATGAATACGCCCGCCAGGTCGATTTCCTGGGTGGCGCCGTCTTTGGTGCTCTTGATACGCATGCCGGTAACGCCGGTGCCGTCGCCGAGGACTTCATCCAGGGTGTGGTCCCAGACGATCCGCACGTTGCCGTTTTTCGCTTTCTCGAACAATTTGTCCTGGAGGATCTTTTCGGCGCGCAGGCTGTCGCGGCGGTGTACCAGGGTGACTTCGTCGGCGATGTTGGAGAGGTACAGGGCCTCTTCAACGGCGGTGTTGCCGCCGCCGATGACCGCGACTTTCTGCTTCTTGTAGAAGAAGCCGTCGCAGGTGGCGCAGGCAGAGACGCCCTGGCCCTTGAAGCGCTCTTCGGATTCGAGGCCGAGGTACATGGCGGAGGCGCCGGTGGCGATAATCAGGGCGTCGCAGGTGTATTCGCCGCCATCACCCTTGAGGCGAAACGGGCGGCTGCGAAGGTCGGCTTCGTTGATGGTGTCGTAAACGATGGTGGTTTCAAAGCGCTCGGCATGCTTGAGCATGCGCTGCATCAGTTCCGGACCCTGTACCCCGTCATTGTCGCCGGGCCAGTTGTCCACGTCAGTGGTGGTGGTGAGCTGGCCACCGACTTCGATTCCGGTAATCAGGGTGGGGTTCAGGTTGGCACGGGCAGCGTAGACGGCTGCGGTGTAGCCGGCGGGGCCGGATCCCAGGATGATCAGTCGGGAATGTTTGGTGTCGCTCATTGAAGATTCTCTCACTGAATAGAACGGTATCCTGACGGGCCCGGTGGCCGGGCCAGACGCTTTGAACAAGGGATGAAAGGCTAACATGAAAGTGGCGGCGTGCCATTCGTTTTGGCCAATTCCGCTTATAAAACCTTGCTATTTGCTCAGGCCCGGGAGCACCGGATTAGGTTTATTCGAGCACGGAAACCGAGGCCAGGAGCTGACGGACGCGCTCGGCACTTTTGCCGGATTCGCCTTGCTCCAGCCGGTGTTCGGCGACGGACGGGAATACGGCCTGAATGTCATCTGGCAGCACGTGGTGCCGTCCCTGCATCAATGCCCAGGCTTTGGCGGCCCGCAGCAGGCCCAGGCCGGCCCGTGGAGAAAGGCCATAGAGCAATCCGGGCACTCTGCGGCTTTGCTCAAGCAGCCGCTGGACGTAATCTAGCAGGGCGGGGCTGGCAGTCACGCGGCTCACCGCGTCCTGTAGCGTTTTCAGGTCTTCCTGGCTGAGCAGTTTGGCAAGCTTTTCGGTCATCACCCGCCGGTCCTCACCTTCCAGCAGCTCACGTTCGGCCCTTGGGTCGGGGTAGCCCAGACGCAGTCGCATCAGGAACCGGTCAAGCTGGGACTCCGGCAGCGGATAAGTGCCGCCCTGTTCGATCGGGTTCTGGGTGGCAATCACGAAGAACGGTTGCGGCAGTGGGCGAGTTTCCCCCTCAATGGAGACCTGGCGCTCCTCCATGGCCTCGAGCAGGGCGCTCTGGGTCCGCGGGGAGGCCCGGTTGATCTCGTCTGCCAACACCACTTGGGCAAAAATTGGCCCCGGGTGGAACACCAGGTTGCCGGCTTCCTTCTCGTACATGGAGTAGCCCAGTACGTCGGCGGGCAAGAGGTCGTTGGTGAACTGGATGCGCTGGTAGCTCAGCCCCATGACCTTGGCCAGGGCATGGGAAAGCGTGGTCTTGCCCATCCCCGGAATGTCTTCGATCAGAAGGTGGCCCTTCGCCAGAAGGCCGCAGAGCGCCAGTCGAACCTGCTGGTCCTTGCCCAGGAGTATCTGGTTGAGTTCATCGACTACGGTATCTACCAGTTTTTTCATCCCGGGTTCAGTCCCTCACACGTTTCAGAAGATCGCCGTATGCATCGATGCGGCGATCCCTGAAATACGGCCAGATGCGGCGAATCGATTCACTGCGGTTGCGATCCACGGTTACGGCCAGGATGCATTCGGACTGATCATCGCCCCGGGCCAGGAATTCGCCCTGGGGCCCACAGATGAAACTGTTGCCCCAGAAGCGGATGCCATCGCTCTGGCTTGAGGGGTCGGGTTCAATGCCAACACGGTTGGGCGCCACTACGGGCAGGTTGTTGGCCACGGCGTGGCCACGCTGAACCGTGACCCAGGCCTCGAGCTGGCGGGCCTGTTCCTCGGGATCATCGGTTACGTCCCAACCGATGGCGGTGGGATAGATCAGTATCTCGGCACCGGCCAGCGCCATCAGCCGGGCGGCTTCCGGGTACCACTGGTCCCAGCACACCAGTACGCCCAGGCGACCCACCGAGGTATCGATGGGGGTGAAGCCGCTGTGACCATCGTTGAAGGTGGCATCACCGGGTGTGAAATAGAATTTTTCGTAGAAACCCGGGTCGTCGGGGATGTGCATTTTTCGGTAGAGCCCGGCGATGGAGCCGTCTTTCTCGAACACAACGGCGGTGTTGTGGTACACGCCGTTCATTCGACGTTCAAATATGGAGCCGACTAGAACGATGTCCAGCTCTCTCGCCAGGTCCGACAGCCGCTGGCTGGTGGGCCCGGGGATTGGTTCGGCAAGCTCAAATACCGAGGTGTCTTCGGTCTGGCAGAAATACAGGGTGGCGTGCAGTTCCTGGAGAACCACCAGCTGCGCCCCCCCCTTTGCGGCCTCCCGTACCAGTTTCTCGGAGGCCGCCAGGCTGGCGGCCTTGTCGCTGCTGCAGGCCTGCTGGATGGCGGCAATGTGAAGCTGGCTGCTGGCTGCAGTATGGCTCATCAGGTAACTACTCCTGCGGGAATTTGCATGGTGACACAGTGCAGGCTGCCGTGCTGCTGGATCAAGGCGCGACAGTTAATGGGCACGATTTTCCGGTCCGGAAAGATACCGGTCATGATGGCGATGGCTTCGTCGTCCTGCGCCACTCCGTACACCGGAAACAGCACGGCGTCATTGATGATCAGGAAATTCGCGTAAGTGGCCGGAAGTCTGTGGCCTTCGTCGTCGTGGATGGCGTCCGGCCAGGGCAGGGCTGTCAGCCGGTACAGCGAGCCGTCCGCCTGGCGGAATTCCTGAAGTTCTTCTTCCATGGCGGCCAGGGCACTGTAGTGTTCATCTGCGACATCGGGGCAGGATACGTAGCAGATGTGGTCTGGTGCGCAGAACCGCGCCAGGGTATCGATGTGGCTATCGGTGTCATCGCCGGCGAGGTAGCCGTGGTTCAGCCAGAGGATACGGTCGGCCCCCAGAACCTCTGACAGCAATTGCTCTATGGCAGTCCTGTCCAGTGCCGGGTTGCGACTGGGTGTGAGCAGACATTCGGAGGTGGTAAGCAGAGTGCCCAGACCGTCTGACTCTATGGAGCCACCTTCCAGGACAAATTCCACCGGTTGCATGGGCGTTTTGCCAAACACCCCGGCCCCGGCCAGGTGGCTGTTGAGAGCATCATCCTTTTCGAACGGGAACTTGCCGCCCCAGGCGTTGAACCGGAAATCCAGCAGTACCGGAACGCCACCGTCCGTCACCGTGATTGGCCCATGGTCCCGTGCCCAGGTATCGTTCGCCGGTGCGGGCACCGTGCGGACCCGGCCCGGCAATCCGTTCTCTTCAGCGTAACGGTTCAGGTCTCTCTCCAGGGCCTGAAGACGCACCACGTGTTCACAACTGATGACCAGGTGTTCGTGGCGCAGCACCGCGCGCGCTATGTCTTCGAAAACGGGCTCCACCTCGGCCAGGCAGTCGGCCCAATCGGTACCTGGATGCGGCCAGGTCAGCAGGACGGCACTCTGGGGTGCCCATTCCGCAGGCAACAGTCGTGGGCTTGTCACTTTAAAGCACCTTGAATCGAAAAGACGCCATTCTAACCAACACTTGGCTGCTGGTCAGGGCCGGGGAGTTGAAATTTGTATCTGTCACCGCCGCGGGCTATTCAGCGGTTGGGCTTCAGCACCGTGTGGATGACCCGATCGCCCTCGAAGTAGACGACGAAGGTCTGGTAGTGCCACTGGCTGATGGGCGGCTGGCCCACAGGACCCTGGACTTCCATGGGGGCACCCCAGGCAGCCCGGACCGAGGCCTGGGTGGCGCCGTGCCGCGGCAGGTCTGCCTGCTTGCGATCAGCCTGGCTGCCAACAGGCACCCGAACCTCTTCCGCCAGGGCGGACGCCACCGGTGTAAAGATCAGTGCAGAGCCGACGGTGAGCGCGCCAAGAAGGGTTCTGTACTTTCTCATTATTGGATCTCCATGAAAGCTGGTGTCCGTTGGGGGACATGAATAAAGCGTAATATCCGAAAAAGACTAACAAAAGTCACCCGTTTTTCCCCAGTTTAGCCTTTTTGTCGTTGCCGAATCTGCCACCGCATCACATGTCTTGCGATCTGCTGACGGTCACTGTCGTCCAGATGCACAAATTCAGTATGAACCCTTGTGCCGCCTGAGGCATCGGGCACAACCTCGAGTACCTCTGCGATGGCTTGGGGTTGGAACAGGTCGGGAGGGAGGGTCATGCGCACAGCCATCCGGTCGCCCGGTTGCCACGCTGGAGTGCGGCTGAAAAATGACAGCCCACCTTCGCTCAGGGTGACGTCCTGCCAGTCGTCCGGTTGCAACGGATTTTGCTCAAAGGCCATAATGCGCGCAAGCGTATCCAGCTTGCCGTTCAGGGATTTGATCAGTCCGGTAAGCAGCCGGTCCCGCTCGGCAAGGCTGGCCAGATGGGACTTAACGTCCTGGTCCAGCCGCCTGAATTCGGCTTTCAGGCTCTCGAGGTGGTCGCCGTCGAAAACGTCGCTGTCCAGCGGGGTGTCAGGCGCCAGCTTGCGGATCTCCAGGCCGATCCGGTCTTCAATGCGAAAAAAGTCCCTGCGTTCGGCGGCATAGCCGGCCGGTTTGCCGGGATTATCAGATGACTGCATCTGGGCTCCAGGAGACTGAATTTTCTATTGGTACAGAACAGTTTAGCAGCTTCCCACGATGGTGGAACGCCGCCTTCAAGGCGGGCCAGAGAAACCTCGGGGATCCACAGATGATGACAGTCCGGAAGTAGGCAACAGGCACCGCTCAATGTTCAGACCACTATCATTTTACATCGGCTTGCGCTACACCGCGGCCAAGCGCCGGAATCACTTTATTTCGTTCATTTCCCTGACCTCCATGATTGGCCTCATGCTGGGCGTGGCCGTACTGATCATCGTATTGTCGGTGATGAACGGCTTCGATCGGGAATTGAAACAACGCATTCTGGGTATGGTGCCCCATGCCACGATTCAGGGCGTGGGTCCCCTCGATGATTGGCAGGCCCTGGATGCCCGGGTCGAGTCACATCCCCGAGTGCTGGCTGCGGCACCCTATATCCAGGGCCAGGGCATGGTAACCGGAGGCGGGAATGTTCGGGGCGTTCTGCTGAACGGTATTCTGCCCGAGCAGGAGCGGACGGTCTCGATCATCGAGAACCATATGACCGAGGGCAGGCTGGATGACCTGGTCTCCGGCGAGTTCGGCATCATTATTGGTCGGCTGATGGCGGCCAGCCTCCGTCTGGAGGTGGGTGATCGCGTAACCGTTGTGTTGCCCGAGGCTTCGGTGACACCGGCCGGGGTCTTGCCAAGGCTCAAGCGCTTTACCGTGAAGGGTATCTTCAGCGTTGGCGCGGAGCTGGATGGCAACTACACCCTCATTCACATGGATGATGCCGCCAAGCTGATGCGTACCGACGGCAAGGCGGAGGGTGTTCGTCTTCTGGTGGATGACCTGTTCGCGGCGCCGAGGGTCGCCACCGAGGCGGCACGGGAGCTGGAAGGCCGGTATTACGTATCGGACTGGACCCGCACCCATGGCAACCTTTTCCAGGCCATTCGCATGGAGAAAACCATGATCGGTTTGCTGCTCATGTTCATCGTGGCCGTTGCCGCGTTCAACATCGTGTCCACGCTGGTGATGGTGGTCACTGACAAAACGGGCGATATCGCCATCCTGCGCACAATGGGAGCAACGCCGGGCCGGATCATGCGGATCTTTATCGTGCAGGGGGCGGTGATCGGAGTGTTCGGCACCATCATTGGCACCGCATTGGGTGTGTTTGGTGCCATCAATATCAGCGCCTTTATCTCGTGGCTGGAGGGCGTGCTTGGTCACCAGTTCCTGAATGCAGACGTGTATTTCATCAGTTACCTGCCATCGCAGTTGCAATGGCAGGACGTCGCTATCATCAGTGGCGCCGGTCTGGCCATGAGTCTTCTGGCGACCATCTACCCCGCCTGGCGGGCGTCAAGGGTCGATCCGGCGGAGGCGCTGCGCTATGAGTAAGGAATCTTCAGCCATGACCGATGCTCCGCTGGTGATTGACTGCCGTCAGGTCACCCGCACCTATAACGAAGGGCCGGAAAAACTGACCATATTTGCCGATATTTCACTGGAAGTGGCGGCTGGGGAAACGGTGGCGATTGTGGGTAGCAGTGGTGCCGGCAAGACCACGCTGCTCAATCTTCTGGGCGGCCTGGACCGGCCTTCGTCCGGTCAGATTTCCATCTGTGGACAGGACATGAGCCGTCTGTCTGAAGCAGCGCGAGCCCGGTTCCGGAATCGTCATCTGGGATTTGTATACCAGTTCCACCATCTGTTGCCGGAATTTCCGGCACTGGAAAACGTCATGATGCCCTGTGTGCTGGGCGGGATGTCAGTGGTCCAGGCCCGGGAAAAAGCCAGGACTTTGTTGGGGCAGGTGGGGCTCGCTGAACGTTTGTCACACAAACCCGGAGAGCTCTCGGGTGGCGAGCGCCAGCGGGTGGCGATTGCCAGAGCCCTGGTGAATGAGCCGGACTGCGTTCTGATGGATGAGCCCACCGGCAATCTGGATGAGCACACCGGTGAGGGCGTGCAGGCATTGATCGAATCCCTGCGGGACCAGCTTGGCATCGCGTTTGTGATGGTTACCCACGACATGAGGATGGCCCGAAGCCTGGGGAGGGTGTTGCGGCTTGAGCAGGGGCGCCTGATTCAGGAGATCTGATCGGCCGCCCGTCGGCGCTGTCGCCGCCTGGTCCGCCGCACCTGCCAGTCGGACCGGATTTTCCGGCGCCAGAGGTATTGGATGATCAGGTAGGCAAGACAGGCGGAAACGGTTGCAACAATCAATGACCCGAGATACAGGGGAATGCCAATGTCGAGCAGGCGCTCGCTGATCCATGACCAGGACAGCTGGAACTCGAAACTGAGTAACGGACGATCCAGTGCCCAGGCGCCCACCTTGTAGTTGAAGTAGAAGATCGGTGGCATGGTCACCGGATTGCTGATCCACACCAGCACCACGGACAGGGGTAGGTTGGCATTGAACCAGATGGCGAATCCGGCTGCTGCCAGCATCTGGAAGGGCATGGGGATAAAGCAGAACCAGATGCCCACGAGAAATGCCCGGGCCACGCTATGACGATTGATGTGCCAGAGGTTGGGTTCATGAAGGATATCGCCCAGAAAGCTCAGCGATTGCATCGCCTGCACTTTCTCCGGTGAGGGCAGATAGCGTTTCATGAACTTCTTCGGCATGTGAAGTTCTGCCTTTAAATGGGGTTGTAAGGCCGGCACATCGGATGTTGCCGGTGAACGTGACAAAAAGGAGGACATGGATTGTCCGGAACGATCAACCGTCCGCCTGGCGTTGAAGGCGCGGGCGGCCTCGCGGTTTTGGGTGTCATCACCTTCTCTTTTGGCGTTATCTTACTGTATTGGTTGTCGATACTGCCACCTCCCGAATACGTGCTTGCCACTATCGTGGCGCTGGGCCTACTGGCTTTGTTATGGCCGTCCGCCACGGCACGCCGTTTTGCGGTAGCGGCGCTGGGCGTTCTGCTAGGTCTCGGATGGGCCTCCTGGCACGCACGGGACCGGCTGTCGGAGGTATTGCCTTCGGTCCTTGAGGGTGAGGCGGTGGAGGTATCCGGCTACCTGTGTGACATACCATCGTCGGGCAGCTTCCGAAGCCTGCGTTTCAGTTTCTGTGTGACAGAGTGGCATGGTTTGCCCCGACGATTCGAGAGCCGGGTGTCATCAGGTCAACTTCCGGCTCTGCTCAGGCTGGCCTGGTATGGACATGCGGGCGAACGCCTCCCCGGCCACAAGCTGCGCTTGAAAGTCGTTCTCAAACGCCCGCACGGCAACCTGAATCCGGCGGGCTTCCGCTATGAAGACTGGCTGTTCCGCAAAGGCTATCGCGCCACCGGCTCGGTGCGAGATGCCCAGAGCAACCCCTCCGTAGTCTGTTCCCTTAACTGCCGATATCGGAAAGTCCATCTCGAGCTTAACGAGTGGGTGGAGGGCCGATTTGGCGGTGCCCGGCAGTTTCCCCTGATTGCTTCCCTGTTGACCGGGCACCGGGGCCATCTGACGGACAATCATTGGGACACGCTCAAGGCGACGGGGACGATTCATCTGGTCGCGATCTCGGGATTGCACCTCGGGTTGGTGGCGGTTGGCGCCGGCTTTGTCGGCAGACGGCTGGTCCTGGTGATGCCCACCCGCCGCCTTGACCAGCACCTTGAACGCCAACTGGTCTTCGTACTGGTATCGGTAAGTTGCCTGGCCTACGCCCTGGCCGCTGGCTTTACTGTACCGACCCGCCGGGCACTGGTGATGGTGGTCGTTGGCGGCTGGCTTCTGCTTCTGGGGCGCCAGGCGCCGGTTTGGCGAACCTTCCTTTTAGCCCTGGCCGTGGTTCTGCTGCTGGATCCCTTCTCACCGCTGGATCAGGGCTTCTGGTTGTCTTTCATGGCGGTTGCGGTGCTGATCGCCGCTTTTGCTTCCCGTCTTGGCGGTTCCGGCTGGCTGGCGGGTTTGCTGGTGGCGCAGGTGGCCGTGTTTGCGGGCCTCTGGCCGATCCTTGCCAGCTTTGGTCAGAGTCAGCCCCTGGCCGGCCTGATTGCAAATCTTGTAGCCATCCCATGGCTGGCTCTTGTCGTAATGCCGGTGTTGATTGCCGGAGGATTGCTGACGGCCCTGTTTCCGCCGGCGGCGCAGGTCCTCTTGCCACTGCTTGACTGGTTGTTGGGCGCTCTGTGGCGAGGATTGACCTGGCTGGCCGAACAGCCGTTTCCCGAAATGCAACATTCGGCTGGGGAATTGGCCGTTGCCGCGGTTCTGGTTCCCTTTCTTGTGCTGCTTCCGTTTCGGTGGTTTCGCCTGGTCGGGGCGATATTGGTGGTGGCCTGGTTGGCACTGGGGCCTGTGCAATCCCAGCGCAACGACCAAGCAGTCTCGCCGGAGGTGTGGGTTTGGGACGTCGGGCAGGGCCTGTCGGTGTTGGTCCGGTCTGGGCGGCACGTGCTTTTGTATGATACCGGGCCCGCAGTACCAGGCGTGTTTTCGGCAGTGCAATCCACCCTGTTACCAAATCTTGAGGCCATGGGCATCCGACGCATTGATACGCTGGTGATCAGCCATGCCGATAATGATCATGCCGGCGGTCTGGAAGAGTTGGCGGCTAAAATACCGGTGGGGCAGGTAATTGCTGGCGAAGTGGCGGAAGTAGAGGGCCGCCTGCCGGGTTTATTGGTGCAGCCCTGCCGGACTGGTCGCGCGAGCCTGGGTGACCTGGAGGTCGAATTCTGGCAGGCCAGTGGTCCGGTTGAAGGCAACGACGCCTCCTGCGTGGTGCGGATCTTCCACCCTGCGTCGGCCACCGAATGGCTGCTGCCCGGGGATATAAGCGAGGACATCGAGCGTCTATTCCTGCAAGGCATGGCCGAGCGGTCGGTGGTGGGGCCCAGGCCCATCAACAGGATACTGGTGGCGCCGCACCACGGCAGCAAGACTTCGTCCTCCGAGCCGTGGGTAGAAACTATTCGCCCGCACTGGGTGATTTACACCGCCGGCTACCGCCATCGGTATGGTCATCCGCACCCAACGGTGACGGCCCGATACCGGGCAAAAGGAGCCTCCGCTATCAATACCGCCTGTTCCGGTGGTTTACGCATGACCATTGAGGCTAACCGGTTGGTGATAAAGGAAATGAGGCACCAGGCGCCGTTCTGGATCGGGAGCCCCGGCCTGGCCCGTGAGCAATGTAGAATACCGTGACATTCCGGGTGTGGCCTCCACCGGCAGCTATGCTAAAGTAGCGCGGCTTGCAAATAATCAGGGAGACCCCAAGCGTGTTCGAGCTGTTGAAAGCCGGTGGCATTCTGATGGTGCCAATCGTTGCCTGTTCCATCCTGGCGCTTGCCATCATTCTGGAGCGTTTCTGGACACTCCGCGCCTCCAGGGTGGCCCCTCCCCAGACCATCAATGAGTTGTGGCGCTGGATCAAGAAGAAAGAGCTCAATGGTCGGAAGCTGAAAGCACTCCAGGGGTCTTCGCCTCTGGGCCGTATTCTGGCGGGAGGCCTGCTGAACGCCAAGCACGGCCGTGAGATCATGAAAGAGAGTATCGAACACGAGGCAAGCCAGGTGATCCACGACCTGGAGCGCTTCCTCAACCCGCTGGGTACGGTGGCCACGATTACTCCGCTACTGGGTTTGCTGGGTACCGTTATTGGCATGATCAAGGTCTTTGCGGAGATCCAGCTGGCCGGCGTCGGCAATGCCGGTAACCTGGCCGGTGGCATCTCCGAGGCGCTGATCACCACGGCGGCTGGCCTGAGCGTGGCCATTCCTGCACTGATCTGTCATCGCTACTTTATCCGTCGTGTGGATGAACTGGTGGTGGGCATGGAGCAAGAGGCCATCAAGCTGGTGGAGGTTGTTCACGGTGACCGCGAAATCGACGTGGAAGGAGCCTGAACCCCGTGAAGTTCAAGCGCCAGAGAAGCCAGGAAGTCGGGGTTGACCTGACACCACTCATCGATGTGGTGTTCCTGCTGCTGATTTTTTTCATGGTGTCGACCACCTTCACCCGTGAAAGCCACCTTCAGATCGAACTGCCCGAGGCCAGTGGCGAGCCGGCCCAGGCCTCCGAGGTGAAGCAGATTGATGTGGTCATCAATGCCGAAGGCCAGTACACCCTGAACGACCGCACCCTGGTGAACAACCGTCGCGAGACCCTGGAGCGGGGCGTGCGGGAGCTTGCCGAGGGCAACAATTCGCTCCCCTTCATCATCACCGCCGACGCCCGAACGCCTCATGAATTCGTCGTTCGTGCCATGGATGTGGCTGGTCGCCTGGGCTTTGCCAAGCTGAGCATCACCACCGAGCGGGAGGCAGAGAGCCAGTGAGGGCAAACGAGCCACTTCCCGAGCCCCCGGCCACGGTGCCGGCGGGCAGTTGGGACACCTACAAGCGCCTGCTGACCTACGTTAAACCCTTTTTGCTGGCATTCTCTCTCGCCGTGCTTGGCAACATTATCTACGCGGCAGCTTCCACCGGAATGGCGGCAGCCATGGAGTACGTCATTGCAGCCATTGAGAACCCCACCGATCAGAACCGCCTGTTGCTGACCCTGGTGATCGTCGGAGTGTTTGCCTTTCGCGGCCTGGGCACCTTTCTCAGCCAGTATTTCATCGGGTATGTGGGCCGACAGGTGATCAATGCCCTGCGCAACGATGTGTTTGATCGCCTCATGACGCTGCCGTCGCGCTATTTTGACGACAACGCCGCGGGCCGACTGGTCTCCAAACTGACTTTTAACGTCGAGCAGGTGGCCGAGGCCACCACCAACGCCATTACCATTACCCTGCGGGAAGGTCTGACCATCCTCGGCCTGTTGGGCTACATGTTCTACACCAACTGGAAGCTCACCCTGATATTCCTGGCCGTTGGGCCCCTGATAGGGGCAGTGGTCAGCTACGCCAGCAAACGGTTCCGTCGGATCAGCCAGCGCATCCAGGGGTCCATGGGCGATATCACCCATGTTGCGTCGGAGTCCATTACCGGCTATCGGGTAGTGCGCACCTTCGGGGGTGAGGACTATGAGCGGGAACGGTTCCAGAAGGTCAACGACAAAAACCTCCAGCAAAGCCTGAAGATGGCCTCAACCCAGGCGATCAGCGTTCCCGTGATTCAGGTGCTGGTGGCCATCGCGATAGCCGGATTGGTCTGGATGATGCTGGCGCCCGAGATTCGGGGCGAGATGACGACGGGCCAGTTGGTGGCCTTTATTACCGCAGCAACCACCATGGCGAAGCCTATTCGCCAGGTGACCTCGGTGCACGCCAAGATCCAGAAAGGGGTGGCTGCGGCGTACGATGTGTTTGAAACCATCGATGAGAAACCGGAGCCGGACCCGGGAACCTACGCGCCGAACCGCGTGAACGGTGACATCGAGTTTGATGACGTCGCTTTCCGTTATCGCGACCAGCTCGACAACGTTCTTGAGGGCATCTCGCTCGACATCCCCTCAGGGCAGAGTGTGGCCCTGGTTGGTCGCTCCGGCAGCGGCAAGTCCACCCTGGTCAGCCTGCTGCCCCGTTTCTATGAGTTCACCGGTGGGGATATCCGCATTGATGGTCATTCCCTGCGGGAGTTCTCCCTCAAAGCGCTCAGGGCGCAGATCGCCCTGGTCACCCAGAACGTGGTGCTGTTCAACGATACCATTGCCGCCAACATTGCCTACGGAGCCCTGCGGGGTTGTACCCGTGAGGAAATCCGTGAGGCTGCGGCCAAGGCGCACGCCCTGGAATTCATCGATCGCATGCCGGAAGGCCTGGATACGGTGATCGGGGATAACGGCGTCATGCTCTCCGGCGGTCAGCGGCAGCGGCTGGCCATTGCCAGGGCCCTCCTCAAGGATGCTCCGATCCTCATTCTGGATGAGGCCACCTCGGCCCTGGATACCGAGTCCGAGCGCCATATCCAGGAAGCCCTGGAAACCGTCATGCAGGGCCGCACCACACTGGTCATTGCCCATCGTCTGTCAACGATTGAAAAGGCCGACCGTATTCTGGTGATGGAGAACGGCCGTATTGTCGAATCGGGTCGACACGACGAACTGCTTGCCTCGGGTGGTGCTTACGCCCAGCTGCATCAGATGCAGTTCAGCGAGCAGTCATGAATTTTACCCCCGTGGCTGCAAGCTCCCTGGTGGAACGCCTCTGGTATGGGGAAGGTCGCCCGCTGCGTTTTCTGGCCCCCCTGGCCTGGTTGTACCGGACCATTGCGGAGCACCGGCGTAGGGCCGCCTGGCAGGCACGTGAGGCGAGCTTGCCTGTCCCGGTTGTGGTGGTGGGCAACATCACTGCGGGCGGCACAGGAAAATCGCCCCTGACAGCCTGGCTGGTGTCGGAGTTGGCCTCCGCCGGCTGGCAGCCGGTGATCCTCAGTCGGGGTTATGGCGGCAAAGCCGGTCAATACCCACTGGAGGTTGACGGCACGAGCGCACCTTCGGAGGCGGGTGACGAGCCTGTCATGCTCGCGGCCAGTACCGGGTGCCCGGTGGTGGTCGACCCGGACCGACGGCGGGCCGCAGATCATGCCCTGGCCAGAAAGCTGGGCAACGTGCTGGTGTGCGACGATGGGCTTCAACACTACCGGCTGCCCCGGGATCTGGAGATTGCCGTGTTCGACCAGCGGCGAGGCGTTGGTAACGGCGCCCTGATTCCGGTCGGTCCGCTTCGCGAGCCGGTAACGCGGCTTGATTCGGTGGATTTTGTTATCGTTAATGGAGCGCAGCCCCTGGCTCGGCCTATGGGCGAGTTTGCCGGCTTTGAGCATGAAGCGATCCATGGCATGGCTCTGGCGCCGACCGCCCTGGTCAACCTTCGGTCCAATGAATCTCGGCCCGTCGAAGATCTCCGTGGCCGGACGGTGAGGGCGGTGGCGGGTATCGGTAACCCGGAGCGGTTTTTCGAGACACTCCGGGGCCTGGGTGCCGAGGTGCTTGAATCGGCATTTCCGGACCATCACCACTTCCGTGAGGCGGACCTGGTGGCCGAGGGTGCAGAGCTGATTGTTATGACGGCCAAGGACGCGGTCAAATGCCGGGCATTCGCTCCCGAAAATGCCTGGAGCCTGCTGGTGGAGGCCCGGTTGTCTGGTGAGTTCCGGGAGGCCTTCCTGGACCGCGTACGGCACTGTTCTGAGCAGATTATTTCCTGAGAGTGAGCAAGCACGATGGACAAGAAACTATTAGCGATGCTGGCCTGCCCGGTCTGCAAGGGCGACCTCAAGCTCAACGAGGCCCGAACCGAGTTGATCTGTTACCAGGATGCCATGGCTTTCCCTATCCGTGAGGGTATTCCGGTGATGCTGGCGGCCGAGGCAAGAACGCTGTCCACTGACGAGCGCCTTCACAAGCGTTGAGTTCAAAAATACAGGGTTGATGTGATGTCTTTTACCGTTGTTATTCCCGCCCGGTATGCCTCCAGCCGGTTGCCTGGAAAGCCGCTGGCGGACATCGCCGGAAAACCCATGATCCAACACGTCTGCGAGCGTGCCGGTGAAAGCCGTGCGGCGCGCGTGGTGGTGGCCACCGACGATGAGCGGGTTCGCGACGCCTGCGAGCGGTTTGGGGCCGAGGTCGTAATGACCTCGCCAAACCATGCAAGCGGGACTGATCGTCTTGAGGAAGTGGCCCGGCGGCTGGCATTCGAACCCGACCACCGGGTGATCAACGTGCAGGGCGACGAACCCCTGATTCCCCCTGAGCTGATCAATCAGGTGGCGGATAACCTTGAGTTCCATCCTGAGGCGGCGATTGCCACCCTGTGTGAGCGGATCCACGATCCGGCCCAGGTGTTCAATCCGAACGTCGTCAAAGTGGTGTTTGACCACCAGGGTATGGCCCATTATTTCAGTCGGGCACCCATACCCTGGGCCCGCGACCAGTGGAACGAGGGCAACCCCCTGGCCGGAGCCGACGTATCCCTCCCCGAACACACCGGTTATTTCCGCCATATCGGCATCTACGGCTACCGGGCCTCGGTTCTGGCTGATTTTGTTACCTGGGCCCCGGCCCCGATTGAAATAACCGAGTCACTCGAGCAGCTGCGAGCGCTGTACAATGGCGCCCGAATCCATGTGGACATTGCGGCCACCAACCCGCCCGGCGGAGTCGATACCCAGGCGGACCTGGACAAGTTGAGAGAGTGGATGGAGAAAAGGGGGCGCGTGGCTGAGCAACCGATAAAGGTACTTTTTGTCTGCCTTGGCAATATCTGTCGGTCTCCCAGCGCCGAGGGGGTGTTCCGGTCGCTGGTAGACGAGGCCGGCCTGACGGACACCATCGAGATTGACTCCTGCGGCACCGGCAACTGGCACGTGGGAAAAAGCCCGGACGCCCGGGCCCAGGACGCAGCACGGCGCCGGGGTATCGATATCAGCGGGCTCAGGGCGCGCCAGATTCACGAGGGCGATCTCGATCACTTCGACTATGTGCTGGTGATGGATCGTCAGAACCTGGCCGATGTCACCGACCTTTGGCATCAGAACGGCGGAACCCGCCCGGCCCTGTTCCTGGAATACGGCAGTTCCGGCCATTCGGAGGTGCCTGACCCCTATTACGGTGGCCACGAAGGTTTCGAGAGGGTACTGGACCTGATTGAGGAAGCCGGCCAGGGACTACTGGCGGATATCAGGGGGCGTCTGGCTTGAGCCTTGGGCCCGGAATTCGTGAGAACGTCGAGCTTGAGGCGCTGAATTCGCTTCATGTCGAGGCCGTCGCGCGTTTTTATGTGGAGGTCGCCAGCGCCGATGAGCTGGCCAATGCCCTGGTATGGGCCGATTCCCACGGGCATGAGGTGCTCATCCTCGGCGGTGGCAGCAATCTGGTGTTTGCCGGCAATTTCTCCGGCCTGGTCGTGCGAGTGGCGATTCTCGGGCGCCACTGGGAGCAGATTGAAGAGGGTAGCGCGACGCTGGTTCTGGGTGCCGGGGAAAACTGGCACGAGGCGGTTGTCTACGCCGCCCGGGCAGGCTATCGGGGCATCGAGAACCTGGCGCTGATCCCGGGCACCGCAGGAGCCGCGCCGGTTCAGAACATTGGTGCCTACGGTGTGGAGCTCTGCGATACGCTGCAGTCAGTGTCAGCTTTGGACCGCACCACCGGCAAGCAGGTCACCCTGGCCACTGCCGAGTGTCGGTTTGCCTACCGGGACAGCCTCTTCAAGCGGTCACCGGGCCGATATGTCATCACCGAAATCCGTCTCAGACTATCGCGCACCCGGCCGCTGGTTCTGGGCTACCGGGACCTCGAGGAATACCTGGGGCCCGTGGACGCGGATCGTATGGAGCCGATGGCGGTGGCCGAAGCCGTTATGGCGATTCGGCGGCGCAAGCTGCCGGACCCAGAGATCCTTCCCAACGCGGGTAGCTTTTTCAAGAACCCGGTGGTCGACACCGCCCAGTTCGAGGTCCTGAAAGCCCGTTACCCTGACATCGCGGCCTATCCCCAGGCCGAAGGCGTCAAGCTGGCCGCAGCCTGGTTGATTGATCAGAGTGGTTGGAAAGGGTACCGGAATGCCCGGGTTGGCGTTCATAACCGACAAGCACTGGTTCTTATTAACCATTCTGGCGGCACCGGGCGGGATATTCTGGCGCTGGCGGAAACCATCCGGGGCTCCGTCCAGGAACGCTTTGGCGTGACCCTGGAAATGGAGCCCGGAATCGTTGGCGCTCTGGCCTGAAGACCTCTCTGGCTTAGAGACCTTTTCTGGGTGAGGCATTAACCAGGAAGGGCAGCGCCTCGGCCACCGGAACATCCTGTTTTTCCTCGTCCCGGCGTCCCTTGTACTCGAGGGTGCCGGCAGCCAGGCCGCGATCAGACACCACAAAGCGGTGCGGGATACCAATCAGTTCCATATCGGCAAATTTCACGCCCGGGCGTTCGTTGCGGTCGTCCAGCAGTACATCGTAGCCCGCCTGGCGCAGCTGCTCGTACAGCTTCTCGCCCGCCTCGGCTACTGTCGGAGACTTGTGGGCGTTCAGGGTAACAATGGCCACCTGGAAGGGGGCGATCGCATCCGGCCAGATGATGCCTTTGTCGTCGTGGTTCTGCTCAATGGACGCTGCCACAATGCGGGAAACGCCAATGCCGTAGCAGCCCATGTCCATGACCACACTTTTGCCGTTCTCATCCAGCACGGTGGCATTCATGGCGGTACTGTACTTGTTGCCGAGCTTGAAGATGTGGCCCACTTCGATGCCACGGCGGATCTCGAGGGTGCCCTTGCCGTCTGGGCTCGGGTCGCCTTCCACCACGTTACGCAGGTCTTCGACCCGGTCAATGGCAACGTCACGCTCCCAGTTGACCCCGGTGAGGTGGTAGCCGTCGCGGTTGGCGCCGCAGACAAAGTCTGCCAGGTGCGCGGCGCTGCGATCCACAATCACGGGCACGGGCAGGTTGACCGGGCCGATGGAGCCGGCTTTGCAGCCCACCGCCTTTTCGATCTCTTCATCGGTGGCCATGGTCAGCGGCTCGGCAACACCGGCCAGATTTTCCGCCTTGATCTCGTTCAGGGTGTGGTCGCCGCGAAGAACCAGCGCCACCAGGCCGGCTTGCCCGCTTTCATCCGCCTCTCCCTTTACCAGGAGGGTCTTCACGGTGCGGGTCGCGTCAATGCCCAGGAAAGTGGCGACGGCCTCAATGGTGCGCTGATCCGGCGTTGCCACGTCCTGCATGGATTCACCAGGCGCCGGGCGTTCACCGGCCGGAGCGACCGCTTCGGCCTTCTCGATGTTGGCGGCATAGTCGCTGTCGGTGCTGAATACGATGTCGTCCTCGCCGGACGAGGCGAGCACGTGAAACTCGTGGGAGGCGCTGCCGCCGATGGCGCCGGAATCCGCCTGAACCGGACGATACTCGAGGCCCAGGCGATCGAAGATGGCGCAATAGGTGCGGTGCATGACCTGGTAGGTCTCATCCAGGGACTCCGCGTTCAGGTGGAAGGAATAGGCATCCTTCATGATGAACTCCCGTGCCCGCATTACCCCGAATCTGGGCCGCCGCTCATCGCGAAACTTGGTCTGGATCTGGTAGAAGTTCGCGGGCAGCTCCTTGTAGCTTTTGAGCTCGTTGCGGATCAGGTCGGTAATGACTTCCTCGTGCGTGGGTCCAAAGCAGAAGTCGCGACCGTGCCGGTCGTTCATGCGCAGCAGCTCGCCACCATACTGGGTCCAACGCCCGGACTCCTGCCACAGTTCGGCGGGCTGGACCGCCGGCATCAGCACTTCCTGCGCGCCGCTCTTGTCCATCTCTTCCCGCACAATCCGCTCGACCTTGCGCAGGGTACGAAGCCCCATCGGCAGCCAGGTGTAGAGGCCGGCGGCCAGTTTCCGGATCATCCCGGCCCTGAGCATCAGCTGATGACTGATAATCTCGGCATCGGCCGGCGTTTCTTTCTGGGTGGCAATCAGGTAGCGGCTTGCTCGCATCGTGTTTTCCGTTTGTCAGTTGGCATTCAACTCTGAGTGGCCCGTATTGTACGGAGCCTGTCCAGGAAGGTACAGATGGCAAGCGGAGTCAGCCGGCGTTCAGGTACCCGCTCAGGACAGATAGCCCAGGGGCAGGGCGGTACTGTCGATCACCCGGCGCAGCACAAAGCTGGAATGCACACCGCTCACACCCTGAATCCGGGTAATGCGGTTGAGTAGAAAATGGTGATAGTGGTCCATGTCCGGTACCACCACCTTGAGCATGTAGTCGGCGTCCTGGCCGGTAATCAGGTAGCATTCCTGAACCTCTGGATACTCGGCCACTTGTTCCTCAAAGGCGGCAAAACGCTCGGGTGTGTGCCGGTCCATGCCGATGAGGATGATGGCGGTCAGGGATAGCCCCAGCTTCTTGTGGTCCAGGATCGTCACGGTACGGACAATGATGCCCGCTTCCTGCAGGGCGCGAACCCGGCGCAGGCAGGGCGAGGGGGAAAGGCCGACTTTTTCCGCCAGTTCCTGGTTGGTCAGCGACCCGTCTTTCTGCACCTGGGCAAGAATTTTCCGGTCAAGATTGTCTATCTTAACGAGTGTTTTCTGGTTTGATGGCATAGAGTGTCCTGAAATGGAGGAGTCGGGCAATTTTGTATCAATAAAATAGCCTTTACTGGATTATTTCGCAATCAAATACCGTTTTCTTTGCGTTAAGCTGTAGGCATTGAGTATTTCATCCGGAAAACCGCAAGGAATCACCATCATGGCGTTCGATCACCGCAAATACGTTGCGTTCAAACCCGTTGCCAAAACCGACCGTCGCTGGCCGGACAGGGTCATCGAGAAAGCACCGACCTTCTGTGCGGTGGACCTTCGCGATGGCAACCAGGCACTGGTAAAGCCCATGACGGTGGCACAGAAGCAGCGGATGTTCGATTTGCTGGTAAAGCTGGGCTTCAAGGAGATCGAAATCGGATTTCCCGCAGCCAGTCAGCCGGACTTTGATTTCTGCCGGAAGCTGATTGAGGAGAACCGGATACCGGAGGACGTCAAAATCCAGGTGCTGACCCAGGCACGACCGGAACTGATAGAGCGCACATATGAGGCGCTGGCGGGCGCCCGCAAGGCCATTGTGCACGTCTACAACTCAACCTCGACCGTGCAGCGTGAACAGGTCTTTGGTCTGGACCGTGACGGCATCCGTGACATCGCCGTAAATGGCGCGAAGCTCGTGAAAGAGATTGCCGCCCGCCACCCGGAAACCGAGTGGACCTTCCAATACTCCCCGGAGAGCTTCACCGGCACCGAGCTGGATTTTGCGGCCGAGGTGATCGACGCGGTCAGCGATGTCTGGGGGCCCGAGGAAGGCCAACCGATGATCATCAATCTGCCGGCCACCGTGGAAATGGCGACCCCGAATATTTTCGCTGACCAGATCGAGTGGATCTGCGACAACATCAAGCGTCGGGAGCACATCAGTATCAGTGTCCATACCCATAACGACCGCGGCTGTGCAGTGGCGGCCGCCGAACTGGCAGTGATGGCCGGCGCCGACCGGGTGGAAGGTACACTGATGGGTAACGGCGAGCGCACCGGCAACATGGACCTGGTGACCATGGCCATGAACCTCTACTCCCAGGGCATTGACCCGACCCTGGACCTGTCCGGTATGGCAGAGATCACCGAAGTGGTCGAAGCCTGCACGGAAATCTCGACGCATCCGCGCCATCCCTACGCCGGCGAGCTGGTGTTCACCGCTTTTTCCGGCAGCCATCAGGATGCCATCCGCAAGTGCCTGGCGCGCCGCAAGGAGAGCGACGTCTGGAACGTGGCCTACCTGCCCATCGATCCGTTCGACGTTGGCCGACGCTACGAGGAAGTGGTGCGCATCAACAGTCAGTCGGGTAAGGGTGGTGTGGCCTACGTGCTGGAACGGGACTACGACATCAGCCTGCCGCGCTGGCTGCAGATTGAATTCAGCAAGGTGGTGCAGCGAGAGGCGGAGACCAATGGCGGCGAGATCGACTCCCTCACCATTCACCGGCTGTTCGAAGAGCGCTACCTCAAGGTGCATGCGGACTGGGCCCTGACCTCCTACGACCTGCACCGGGATGAGGACGGCGTGCGGGCGGAAGTGGTGGTTGGTCGAGAGGCCCGCCCGATTCGCCTGGAAGGGCGCGGTCTGGGTGCCGTGGAGGCAGTGTCAGAAGCATTGGAGCAGAGGTTTGGCATTACCATTGCCGTAGAGGCGTACGACGAGTTTGCCCTGGGTGAGGGCACCAATGCTAACGCTTTGGCCTGTATTCGCCTGAACGCCAACGGTCGTTTGTGCAGCGCTGCTGCGTTGGCGGAGGACACCACGTCGGCGACACTGCAGGCGCTGTTCTCGGCGGTGGCTCAGGCGGTGGGCGCCGAGATGCCGGTTGCCTCCAGGGCGGCCGAGACCGAGGGGGCCTGATAACCGGGGCCCAGAAACGACACAAGCCGGCAAATTGCCGGCTTGTTGGTTTTCCGATGCCCGTGAGGGGCAAAGGGCAGAAACCTGACCCTGGCTCAGACCGGGGTTACGTTTTCCGCCTGGGGACCTTTCGGGCCCTGGGTTACCGTGAACTGTACCTGCTGACCTTCGGTCAGGGTACGGAAGCCACTGGCATTGATTGCACTGTAGTGAACAAAGACGTCACTGCCACCGTCCTGGGCGATAAAGCCAAAGCCTTTGGACTCGTTAAACCACTTCACGTGGCCAGTTTTAGTTTCGGACATTGATCTTTCCTGTCTTCCTGTAATTTGCCCTCACGGGACCTTCAATACGCCTTGGGAAACACCCAAAGGCGAATGATTGCTGAGAAATACCAGAGAGTACTGAGGGAAGGGGCAACGAAGAGCACTTGGGCAGGACGTTGTAACGCATTCACCAAATACCGCTGTATTTTCACAGCAATTTCAGTATAGACCGACTTTGGGGGGCGTCAACGAAATTTTTGCACCGGCGATGCAGGTTTTAAAATCGCTCAAAAACAACGGCTTGTGGCCCATAATATCGAACGGCCCGGCCCGTTGAGAGGGTCGGGCGGGCCGTCGATCGGGCGCTGACGTCAGCGGCGGAACTGCTGACTGATTTCTTCCAGGATCGCGGGATCGTCGATGGTGCTGGGAACGGTATAATCCTCGCCATCGGCAATCTGGCGAATGACCCGCCGCAGAATCTTCCCGGACCGCGTCTTGGGCAGCCTTTCGACCACCAGAGCGCGCCGGAAGCAGGCAATGGCGCCAATCCGGTCGCGCACCATCTCCACCAGCTCATCTTCGAGCTCATCGTGATTGATGGTTGCGCCATCCTTGATCAGAACCAGGCCCACGGGCACCTGACCCTTCATGTCGTCCTGGGCCCCAACCACGCAGCATTCCGCGACCGCCGGATGGGAAGCAACCACCTCTTCCATCTCTCCGGTCGACAGCCGGTGGCCTGCCACGTTGATGACGTCGTCTGTCCGGCCCATAACAAACACGTAGCCGTCCTCATCGATAAAGCCACCGTCTCCCGAGCTGTAGAAGCCGGGAATCGGTTCAAGGTAGGTGCGCCGGAAACGCTCGTCGTCGCCCCAGACGGTCATCATGCAGCCGGGCGGCAGGGGAAGCTTGACGGCAATCTGGCCCTGCTCGCCGGCTGGCATCTGGCTGCCGCTGGCGTCGACTACCTGGACATCAAAGCCGGGAGAGGGAAACGTGGCCGAGCCCGGTTTGGTGGCCATCAGTTCAATGCCCACCGGGTTGCAGCAGATGGCCCACCCGGTTTCAGTCTGCCACCAGTGATCGAGCACGGGCAGCCCGGTGTGTTCCTTGAGCCATTCGTAGGTGGCCGGATCCAGGCGTTCGCCGGCGAGGAACAGGCGTTTCAGGGAGCTGATGTCGTAGCGCGACAGCTGGTCGGCTTCCGGATCTTCCTTGCGCACGGCCCGGAAAGCGGTCGGTGCGGTAAACAGCATGTTCACCTTGTGATCCTGGACCACGCGCCAGAATGCGCCGGCGTCGGGTGTTTTAACCGGTTTGCCCTCGTACAGGATGCTGGTGCAGCCCGCGAACAAGGGGGCGTAAACGATGTAACTGTGTCCGACCACCCAGCCAACATCGGAGGCGGCCCAGTAGACATCGCCAGGCTTTGCGTCGTAGACCAGTTTCATGCTGTAGTTCAGAGCCACGGCATGACCGCCGTTGTCCCTGACCACACCCTTTGGTTTGCCGGTAGTGCCGGAGGTGTAGAGGATATAGAGTGGATCGGTGGCTTTCACCGGCACCGGGTCCACAGGCCGTGCGACGGCCATCAGCTCCTGCCAGTCGTGATCCCGGCCGGTCTGAAGGCTGGCCTGAACCTGCGGTCGCTGAAACACAATGCAGGTTTCGGGCTTGTGCCGGGCCTGTTCGATCGCCTTGTCCACCAGCGGTTTGTACTCGATCACCCGGGCCACTTCGATGCCACAGGAGGCGGTGATCACGGCTTTCGGGGTCGCATCGTCGATACGGACGGCCAGCTCGTGGGCAGCGAAGCCTCCGAAAACCACGGAATGGATGGCACCAATCCTGGCGCAGGCGAGCATGGCCATGACCGCCTCGGGGATCATGGGCATGTAGATGATGACCCTGTCACCCTTGGTAATGCCCCGGTCCGCCAGGGCGCCGGCGACCCGCGCCACTTCGGTGGTCAGTTCGTTATAGGTATAAGAGCGCTGGTTTCCGGTGACGGGGGAATCATAGATCAGGGCCTTCTGATCACCCCGGCCCGCGCGTATGTTGGCATCCAGGGCGACATCACAGGAGTTGAGGGTGCCGTCCGGGAACCACTGTCCATGGCCGTTGTCGGTTGGTTTCCAGATGGTTTTCGGCGGCTCAATCCAGTCGATCCGGTCGGCCTGTTCGCGCCAGAAATCTTCCGGATTGTCGATCGAACGCCGAAATTCTGAGTGGTAGTCCATACATTCCACCTCATCCTGCCTATTGTTGTTGTAATGCGTTTTCTCACAACTTTAGGCCGTTTGAGCGCACGGACTAGTAGACCATAGGCTTAGTCTGGCGGGTTTGTGGTCATGCATTTGACGGAGATCACTTCCGCCGTTATTTCGCCGCTGGCGACCCGGGCAGATACCCGCTCGCCAGGTGCAACCTCCTCGGCCTCACGCACGATGTCGCCGTCTCCGTTGCGGACGATGGCATAGCCCCGGCCGAGCGTGGCCAGTGGGCTCACCACGTGGAGCGTCTGCGCCGAGTGCTCAAGGCTGCGACGACGGTATTTGAGGCTTTGCCCGATGGCATCCGTCAAGCGTTCCCCGAGTCGCTGCACAGCTTCCTGGCCTGCCACGAGTTGGCGACGGGGAGATTGCATGAACAGGCGTTGATGCAGATGCTCTGATGTTACGCCCGCGCTTCCGAGGCGCTGGCGGATGGCCTTGTTAAGCCGGAGCTCCAGGTCATCCATGCGCTGGGCCTTTTCCAGTAGTTCCCGTCTGGGATCCCTCAGGCGGGCAGCCAGATGGTCCAGGCGGGTGCCCAGACGCTTGAGGTTGAGGTTGAAGGCATTGGCCAGGCGCACTCCGCGCTCGTCGAGCTGCTTCAGCCAGGTGGACTGGTCGGGCGAGATTTTTTCGGCCGCCGCCGACGGCGTGGGGGCTCGCAGGTCGGCGACGAAATCGGCGATCGTCACGTCCACCTCGTGGCCCACGGCGCTGACCGTAGGAATGGTGCAGTCCGCAATGGCCCGGGCAACCGCCTCTTCGTTGAAGCACCACAGATCCTCGAGGGAGCCGCCGCCCCGGCCTATGATGAGCACATCGGCGACCCCGTGATGCTCTGCCGAGGCAATGGCTCGGACAATCTCTGCCGTGGCCGCCTTGCCCTGAACGGCTGTGGGGTAGAGTGTCACCGGGATGGCAGGGCAGCGCCTGGCGAGCACCGTGAGGATGTCGTGGATAGCCGCACCCGTGGGCGAAGTCACCACGCCGATGTGGCGGGGCAGAGCCGGTATGGGCTTCTTCCGGGCCTGCTCGAACAGGCCTTCGGCCAGCAGTTTGCGCTTGAGCTCCTCGAATGCCTGTTGCAACTCCCCGAGGCCCGCGGGTTCCAGATGCTCGACGATGATCTGGAAGTCGCCCCGGTTCTCGTAGAGCGTCACCTTGCCACGAATCCGTATCTGGTCTCCTTCCTTCGGCAGGGTGCGAATACGCTGGTTCATACCGCGGAACATCGCGCAACGAACCTGGCATTTGCGGTCTTTGAGAGAGAAGTACCAGTGGCCTGAGGATGGGCGGGAAAAACCGGACAGTTCTCCCTCTACCCACACCTGCATGAAGCTGGACTCCAGAAGGTGTCTGGCCTGGTGGTTCAGCTCGCTGACGCTCAATGCCCGGGGACGGGTATCCTGCATGGGGGAGGTCACCGGTCCTGCTCCATCGTTATACATACGCAATAGCCGAAAAATGGGAGGTTAAAAATAGCGGAATTTCAAAAAGATGCAATCGAACCTTCAAAACTGTGCGGTTTACTGTCCCCGAGCACACCTTTATAATAGATCGATTAAGGATTTTGCTCTGCTGTGCCGCCGCAGGCATGGCATGGAAATTCCAAACTTAGCACGTTCAAAAGGCGGATCCCAATGCTGCGAATTGCCGAAGAAGCCCTCACATTCGATGACGTTCTGCTGGTTCCCGGTTACTCGGAAGTGCTCCCTCACCAGGTCAGTCTGCAGACCCAGCTGACCAAGGGTATCACGCTCAATATTCCCCTGCTGTCTTCCGCGATGGACACGGTAACCGAATCGGAACTGGCCATTGCCATGGCTCAGGAAGGCGGAATCGGCATCATGCACAAGAACATGACGGTGGAGCAACAGGCCGCAGCGGTTCGCAAGGTCAAGAAATTCGAGAGTGGCGTGGTGAAGGACCCGATCACCGTTTCCCCGGACACCACCGTGCGGGAACTGGTGGATATCACCATGGCCAACAGCATCTCCGGTCTGCCTGTGGTGGATGGTCACGACCTCGTAGGGATCGTGACTGGTCGTGATATCCGCTTCGAGAGTCGCATGGAAACGTTGGTACGGGACATCATGACGCCCAAGGAGAAGCTGGTTACCGTCCGTGAGGGTGCCAGCCTTGATGACGTCAAAGAACTTCTGCACCGGCACCGGATCGAAAAAGTGCTGGTGGTCAACGACAATTTCGAGCTGCGCGGCCTGATTACAGTCAAGGACATCCAGAAGGCCAAGGATTACCCGCTGGCCTGCAAGGACGATCAGGGTCGACTGCGCGTTGGCGCCGCGGTCAGCACCGGCGGCGACACCGAGGCCCGCGTCCGCGCACTGGCTGAAGCGGGCGTCGACGTTATCGTCGTTGATACCGCTCATGGCCATTCCCGTGGTGTGATCGATCGCGTGCGCTGGATCAAGGAAAACTATCCGGACGTTCAGGTCATCGGCGGCAACATTGCGACCTCCCACGCGGCTCTTGCTCTTGCGGATGCGGGAGCCGACGCAGTGAAGGTCGGAATTGGTCCCGGCTCCATCTGTACTACTCGTATCGTTGCGGGTATCGGTGTGCCCCAGATTTCCGCGGTTTCCAACGTGGCGGCGGCGCTGAAGGATCGTGGTGTGCCGTTGATCGCTGATGGTGGCATCCGGTTCTCCGGTGATATTGCCAAGGCGATTGCCGCCGGCGCCCACAGCGTCATGATCGGTAGCCTGCTGGCGGGTACCGATGAAGCACCTGGCGAAGTGGAACTGTTCCAGGGCCGCAGCTACAAGGCCTACCGTGGCATGGGGTCGATTGGTGCCATGGGGCAGGGCTCCAGTGACCGTTACTTCCAGGACGCCAGCAAAGGTATCGAAAAGCTTGTTCCGGAGGGTATCGAAGGTCGCGTGGCCTGCAAGGGTCCGATGCGCAACATCGTTCATCAGCTGGTGGGCGGCCTGCGGGCGGCCATGGGTTACACCGGAAGCGCCACCATGGAGGAGATGCGCACCAAGCCGGAATTTGTACGCATCACCAACGCCGGCATGCGTGAAAGCCACGTTCACGATGTGACGATCACCAAAGAAGCGCCCAACTACCGTATCGGTTAATTACTGCCAGACCAGACGCGGCCCCAGGAGGGCCGCGTTGTTTATTCAGCTCCGAGGATTCCATGGCCCAGAACATTCACGATCACCGTATCCTGATTCTTGATTTCGGTTCCCAGTACACCCAGTTGATTGCGCGCAGAGTTCGGGAAATCGGCGTTTACTGCGAGATCAAGGCGTTCGATATCAGCGATGAGGAGCTCAACGAATTCAATCCCAAGGGGATTGTGCTGGCCGGTGGACCTGAGTCGGTTACCCAGCTGGGCGGCCCCCGGGCCCCTGAAGGCCTGTTTGATCGCAACATCCCGATTCTGGGCATCTGTTACGGCATGCAGACCATGGCCGAGCAGCTCGGAGGCCGGGTGGCCAGTTCCGAGAAGCGTGAGTTTGGCTACGCCCAGGTGAAGGTTCGGGCCAAGGGGCCGTTGCTGGCAGACATCACGGATCACCTGACACCGGCCGGCGAGTCCCTGCTGGATGTGTGGATGAGTCATGGCGACAAAGTGGTGGCCATGCCCGAGGGTTTCGAACTTCTGGCGTCTACCGAGAGCGCGCCCATCGCGGCCATGCAGGACGTCAGCCGCAACCTCTACGGCGTACAGTTCCACCCGGAGGTGACTCACACACTCCAGGGCAAGCGCATTCTTGAACACTTCGTCCTCAACATCTGCCAGTGCGAGGCACTGTGGACGCCGGCGAAGATCGTCGATGATGCCGTACAGCAGATTCGCGATCAGGTAGGCGGCGACAAAGTGCTGCTGGGTCTTTCCGGGGGCGTGGACTCCTCGGTAACCGCGGCGCTACTGCATCGGGCCATCGGCGACCAGCTTACCTGCGTCTTCGTGGACAACGGCCTGCTGCGCCTGCACGAGGGCGATCAGGTCATGGACATGTTTGCCAGCAACATGGGTGTCAAGGTTATCCGCGTGGATGCGGAAGACCTGTTCCTGTCCAAACTCAAGGGCATCAGCGATCCTGAGCAGAAGCGCAAGATCATCGGCAACACCTTCATCGATGTGTTCGATGACGAGGCGGCCAACATCAAGGACGTGAACTGGCTGGCCCAGGGCACCATCTACCCGGACGTGATCGAATCAGCCGCGTCCAAAACCGGCAAGGCCCACGTGATCAAGTCGCATCACAACGTCGGCGGGCTGCCGGAAACCATGAAAATGAAACTGGTAGAGCCTCTGCGTGAGCTGTTCAAGGACGAGGTGCGCCGGATCGGTCTTGAGTTGGGACTGCCCTACGACATGGTATACCGGCACCCGTTCCCAGGGCCGGGCCTGGGTGTGCGAATTCTCGGTGAGGTGAAAAAGGAGTACGCCGATATCCTGCGCCGGGCCGATGCCATCTTCCTTGAAGAGCTGCATCGTGCCGACCTGTACCACAAGACCAGCCAGGCGTTTGCCGTGTTCCTGCCGGTCAAGTCCGTGGGTGTGGTTGGTGATGCGCGCCGCTATGAATACGTGGTCGCCCTGAGGGCGGTCGAAACCATCGATTTTATGACAGCGCGCTGGGCGCACCTCCCGTACGAGCTGCTGGAAACGGTATCCAATCGAATCATCAATGAAATCACCGGTGTCTCCCGGGTCACCTACGATGTGTCCTCCAAGCCACCGGCAACGATCGAGTGGGAATAACGGCCAGGTAAGCCTGCCCGATGACTGACATATCAGCCGAAGACGAGCGCTGGATGCGGCGGGCGCTGGCACTGGCCGACGAAGCCGCTGGCAAAGGCGAGGTGCCAGTTGGGGCAGTCGTAGTGCTGGACGGCAGGGAAATTGGCGCCGGCTTCAACGCACCGATTTCTGGCTGCGATCCCACGGCCCACGCCGAGATTCGCGCCCTGCGCGACGCCGGCGCCAGGGTTGGTAACTATCGGCTGCCGGGCGCCACGCTTTACGTTACGCTGGAGCCCTGTACCATGTGCGTGGGTGCTATCGTCCATGCCCGGATCAGTCGACTGGTTTACGGTGCGTCGGAACCCAAGGCTGGTGCGGTGGAGTCTGCCAGGCGCACGCTCGAAGAGCCGCACCTGAACTGGCAGGTGGAACCTACCGGTGGCGTATTGGCCGACCAGTGCAGCCAGACCATCAGCGCGTTTTTCAGTCGGCGTCGGGCGGAAATCCGGCGGCGCCAGCAACCTTCAGGGAAGGAGTAGACACACCGATGAAAGTCCTGGTTACCGGCGGTGCCGGTTATATCGGCAGCCACGTGGTGCGCCAGCTTGGCGAAGCCGGGCACGACATTGTGGTTTTCGACAATCTGTCCACCGGCTATCGATGGGCGGTTACCGCCGGTGAACTGGTGGTCGGGGATCTGGCCGATGAGGCCGCCATTGAAGCTCTGTTCTCCCGTCACCAATTCGAGGCCGTGCTGCATTTTGCGGCCAACATCGTGGTGCCGGAGTCGGTCGCCAATCCCCTGAAATACTACGGCAATAACACCCGCAACACCCTGAACCTGCTGAAAGCCGTACAGGCCCATGGCGTGCCCTATATGGTGTTTTCCTCCACGGCGGCCGTGTACGGGATGCCTGAGCAGACCGTGCTCACCGAAGACCTGCCGCTTGCGCCGATCAATCCGTACGGCGCCTCCAAAATGATGAGTGAGCGGATGATCATGGACCTGGCGGCGGCGTCAGACCTCAACTACGTGATCCTGAGGTACTTCAACGTTGCCGGTGCCAATCCGGACGGTCTGCTGGGGCAGGCAACGCCAGAAGCCACTCATCTGATCAAGGTGGCATGCGAGTGCGTGACCGACCAGCGCGAAGGCATGAGCGTGTTCGGCACCGATTACGATACCCGGGATGGCACCTGCATTCGCGATTACATCCATGTGGAGGACCTGGCCAAGGCCCACGTGATGGCCCTTGACTACATGGCCAAGGGCGGCAGCTCGAAGGTGCTGAACTGTGGCTATGGTCGTGGATTCACGGTTCGTGAAGTAATCGATGTGGTCAAGCGGAAATCCGGCGTCGACTTCCCCGTCACCGAAACCGCGCGAAGAGCCGGCGATCCGGAGGCACTGATGGCGGACAATACTCGCATTCGGGAGACCCTGGGCTGGACCCCGGATTACGACGACCTGGATACAATTGTGGGTACTGCACTGGCCTGGGAAGCGCTCTGGCAAAAGAAAAAGGCCGGACACAACGAGTGACTTGCTGACCCTCAGCACCATCTTACTGTCTGACTCGCTATCGGGATTTAAAGGATGAAAATAACGATTTTTGGTACCGGATACGTGGGCCTGGTCACCGGCGCCTGCCTGGCGGATGTGGGCCACCACGTTCTGTGCATGGATGTTGATCAGGTCAAGATCGACAAGCTTAAGAACGGACAGATTCCCATCTACGAACCTGGCCTTGAGACCATTGTGAAGCATACGGTCGAGGCGGGGCGTCTCGCCTTCACCACGGACACCGAGGAAGCGGTGCGCCACGGTACATTGCAGTTTATAGCCGTGGGCACGCCCCCGGATGAAGACGGCTCTGCGGATCTCCAGTACGTGACCGCCGTGGCCCGGGCCATCGGCCAGCACATGGCGGACTACAAGGTGGTGGTAGACAAGTCGACGGTTCCGGTCGGCACTGGCGACCGGGTGAGGGCAGCCGTACGTGCCGAGCTCGACCGCCGGGGCCTGGAGCTGGATTTTGACGTGGTCTCCAACCCGGAGTTCCTCAAGGAAGGCGCTGCCATCAACGATTTCATGAAGCCGGACCGGATCATCGTCGGCACTGACAGCGATCGCGCCGCGGAGCTGCTGCGTGAGGTTTACTACCCGTTCAACCGTAACCATGACCGCATGATCTTCATGGACCTGCGATCCGCCGAGCTGACCAAGTACGCCGCTAACTCAATGCTCGCCACCAAGATCAGTTTCATGAACGAGATTGCCAATCTGGCAGAGCGCCTGGGTGCCGATATCGAAGCGGTCCGTCGCGGCATCGGTTCTGATCCCCGCATCGGCTACCACTTCATTTACCCGGGTTGCGGCTACGGTGGTTCCTGCTTCCCCAAGGATGTTCAGGCCCTTGCGCGCACCGCCAGTGATTGCGGTTACGAGGCGCGGCTGCTCAATGCCGTGGAATCCGTGAACTATGCCCAGAAGCACGTGCTGTTTGACAAGATCAGCCACTACTTTGGTGGCGAGTTGAACGGCAAGGTCGTGGCGCTCTGGGGGCTTGCCTTCAAGCCCAATACCGATGATATGCGTGAAGCCTCCTCCAGAACGCTGATGGAAGATCTCTGGAAGGCGGGCGCCACGGTGCAGGCCTTTGATCCGGAAGCCATGGAAGAGACTCAGCGGCTGTATCCGGACCAGGCCGGGCTGACACTGTGCGGCACCAAGGAGCAGGCGCTCAAGGGAGCGGACGTGCTGGCAATCTGTACCGAATGGAAGGAATTCCGTTCCCCGGACTTCCAGTCCATCGCGGCGGCACTGCAGGAGCCCGTGGTGTTCGACGGCCGCAACCTGTACGAGCCGGAAATGCTGGAGCGTTACGGTCTGATCTACTACGCCATCGGCCGGGGCCGCAACCAGTTTCACGCGGTTTAACAGCCGGAGGTTTTATGCCCAGATCAACGGAATTCCGACTTCACGAACGGCTTCAGGCGGACACCCTCCAGTTGGGTTCGACGCCGCTCTGCGAGATCCGGCTGATGAACGACCGGACCTGGCCCTGGGTGCTGTTGGTGCCGGCAAGGCCGGGCATACGTGAAATCTACCAGTTGCCTGAGCAGGATCAGTACCAGTTGCTGAGGGAGTCATCGGTTCTGAGTGAGGCCATGATGGACGTGTTTGGCGGGCACAAGATAAACGTGGCCGCCCTCGGTAACATGGTGCCGCAGCTCCACCTTCATCACATTGTGCGCTTCGAGGGTGACCCGGCGTGGCCGGGCCCGGTATGGGGGAAACAGGCGCCGGTGGCTTACACGGACGAAGGTCTGGCTGAGGTACGGGTGCGTCTGGAACCTGTGCTGTCCCGCCTGCGGTCGGGCAGCTGAAAGGGCAAATCTGGCCCGGGCATAAAAAAGCCCGCCAGTGGGGCGGGCACAATGCTGCCGTATCAGGCAACGACTCAACAATAGGAAGTGTATCGTCTTCCACTGCCTGACACGGGGCTTGTCCAGAAAGGTTCCAAAAAAATCTACAGATTCATCGCACCTGGCGAGACGCCATGGTCTGTGAGCCCACCAGAATCATTCGCAGTTCGGCCTTCAGCTTGGCTTTGAGCTCTTCCCGCTCCCTCGGGGTGCAGTCCAGTGCCTCGGCCCCTTGATTGAACACCAGCGTTACCATGGCTTCGGCCACCAGTTTGGGATCGGAAAGCGGTTTGTTCTGCTCGTCCGCGAAGCGCTTGAGGTCGTCGGCAAGCTCGGTGGCAAAGTGGTCGATCTCGGCCTTCACCGCGGTTCGGAAAGGTTTGGACACCCCGGTGCGTTCACGGAGCATGAGCCGGAACAGGTTGGCGTTGTTGCCCAGATATTCCATGAAGGTGTCCACCGAGGTGGAGATGGCGCTGCCGTCCCGGGCAATTCGCTTGCGGGCCTGGCGCATCAGCTGGCGCAGGGCAACGCCCCCTTCGTCCACCAGGGCCAGGCCAAGCTCATCCAGCTCGGCAAAATGACGATAAAAAGAGGTTGGAGCAATCCCGGCCTCACGGGCCACTTCCCGCAAGCTGAGGCTGCCAAAGCCCCGGTCGGCACTCAGCTGCGAAAGCGCTGCATCCATCAACGCCCGCCGGGTTTTCAGTTTCTGCTCCGCTCTGGTCGCCAAGGTAAAACTCCGTGCCTGTGCCGTTTAAAATCAGCATTCTAGCTGCCCGGACTACGTCAGTCACCCTGGCCGCCAATTTACCCGGTTGCACGCCTGATTTTCGGGGTAATTGTGTTTATAATGGGCGGCTTTTCCGCTATGGTCGCTGACATTTACAAGCGGCCTCAGAGTGGGTGCAAGCAAGCCGGTGGGGATGGCTTTCCGAAACACGCTGTGAATACGTCCGTGTACGCTCGGCTCCGCCATCCATGGCTCCGCACGGTTTCGGAAAGCCATCCCCACCAGCTTGCCCAGACGCCACGACTAAACGAACACATTCAGAACACGGGAACCGGTATGCGCAGTCATTATTGCGGTGGGATCAACGAATCCCACATCGATCAGGAAGTCACACTTTGCGGATGGGTCCACCGCCGCCGTGATCATGGTGGGGTTATCTTCCTGGATCTGCGGGATCGGGACGGCATGTCTCAGGTGGTGGTTGATCCTGACACCCCCGAGAGCTTTGCGCTGGCAGAGAAGGTGCGCAGCGAATTCGTCATCAAGGTGACTGGTCGTGTGCGTCGTCGCCCCGCCGGCACCGAGAACAACAACATGCCGACCGGGCAGGTTGAATTGCTGGGCAAGGAACTGGCCATCCTCAATGCTGCCGCCACGCCTCCGTTCCCGCTGGATGAACACGTGGATGTTGGCGAGGACGTTCGTCTGCGCTACCGCTTTGTCGATCTGCGCCGGCCGGAAATGCTCAACCGGCTTCGCTTCCGGTCCCGGGTCACCAGCTACATCCGTAACTTTTTGGACAGCCGCGGCTTTATGGACGTGGAAACGCCCATTCTGACCCGGGCCACCCCGGAAGGTGCCCGTGACTACCTGGTGCCCAGCCGTACCCATGAAGGCTCTTTTTTCGCCCTGCCGCAGTCCCCGCAGCTGTTCAAGCAGTTGCTGATGGTGTCCGGCGTTGATCGCTATTACCAGATTGCCAAGTGTTTCCGGGACGAAGACCTGCGAGCCGACCGGCAGCCCGAATTTACCCAGGTGGACATCGAGGCGTCCTTCATTGACGAAGAAACCCTGATGAACCTGAACGAGGACATGGTGCGCTCCTTGTTCAAGGATGTGCTGGATGTGGAGCTGCCGGAATTCCCGCGTATGCCTTACGCCGAAGCCATGCGCCGTTACGGCAGTGATAAACCGGACCTGCGGATCCCACTGGAACTGCTGGATGTGGGTGACCTGGTCGAAAACGTCGACTTCAAGGTGTTCGCCGGCCCCGCCAGAGATCCCAAGGGCCGTGTGGCGGCCCTGCGTGTGCCGAAAGGCAGTGAGCTGACCCGCAAGCAGATTGATGACTACACAAAGTTTGTGGGCATCTATGGCGCCAAGGGTCTGGCCTATATCAAGGTGAACGAGTTGGCCAAGGGCGTGGAAGGCCTGCAGTCGCCCATCGTCAAGTTCCTGGGTGATGATGTCGCCATGGCGATGATGGAGCGGGTCGGCGCAGAAGATGGTGACATCGTGTTCTTTGGTGCCGACAAAGCCACCGTGGTGAACGAAGCCCTGGGTGCCCTGCGCATCAAGGTCGGCCACGATCTGGACATGCTTACCTCAGAGTGGGCGCCCATGTGGGTGGTGGACTTCCCGATGTTCGAAGAGTTGCCGGATGGCAGCCTGACTGCTATTCATCACCCGTTCACGGCACCCTCGTGCAGCCCGGAAGAGCTCGCAGCGGATCCGGCCAATTCATTGTCCCGGGCCTATGACATGGTGCTGAACGGCACCGAGCTGGGCGGTGGCTCCATCCGTATCCACAACGAAAAAATGCAGGAAGCGGTGTTCCGTATCCTGGGCATTGGTGAGGAGGAAGCCCGCGCCAAGTTCGGATTCCTGCTGGACGCGCTCAAGTTCGGTTGTCCGCCGCACGGTGGCCTGGCCTTCGGCCTCGACCGTCTGGTGATGCTGATGACCGGCGCCACCTCCATTCGCGATGTCATTGCCTTCCCGAAAACCCAGAGTGCCACCTGTCTGATGACCCAGGCGCCGGGTGAGGTAGACGAGAAGCAGCTTCGCGAGTTGCACATTCGCCTGCGCCGTTCGGCGAAAGCGGCAGACGGCAACAAGGCTGAGGGCACCGAGTAAATTCTGGGAGCCGGGAGCGGGCCCGAACCGCTCCCCGGACGATGGACGGAGGTTCGCATGGCTGGTCACAGCAAATGGGCCAACATCAAGCACCGCAAGGCGGCACAGGACGCCAAGCGGGGCAAGATCTTCACCAAAATCATCCGGGAACTGACCGTTGCCGCCCGTCTTGGCGGCGGCGATCCCAACGACAATCCACGTCTGCGGGCCGTGGTCGACAAGGCTCTGACTGCGAACATGAAGAAAGACACCATCGAGCGGGCGATTGAGCGCGGCGCCGGCGGTGGTGACGACAGCAACTACGAAGAGCTGACATACGAAGGATACGGTCCAGGCGGCGTAGCCGTGTTTGTCGAGGCCATGACCGACAACAAAAACCGTACCGTTGCCGAAGTTCGTCACGCCTTCAACAAGTTTGGCGGTAACCTCGGCACCGATGGGTCGGTAGCCTATCTTTTCAGCAAGCAGGGCATCATCAGCTACAGTCCCGAAACCGACGGTGACCGACTCATGGAAGCGGCCCTGGAGGCGGGCGCCGAAGATCTGCAGGAGCAGGAAGATGGCTCCTATGAGATTGTCACCACGCCGGAAGAGTACCTGGATGTGAAGGAAACATTGACCGGGGCCGGGCTGATCCCGGATAACGCCGAGGTGACCATGGTACCGTCCACCCGGGTTGAACTGGATCGGGACGGCGCCGAAACCACCCTCAAGCTGATCGACATGCTCGAGGATCTGGACGACGTCCAGAACGTGTATCACAACGCCGATATCTCCGCAGAGATCATGGAGTCGCTGTGACCGTACAGGTTTACTGACGTGGCAATCATCCTGGGTGTCGATCCCGGCTCACGGATTACCGGCTATGGCATTATCCGGGCCGAGGGCCGTTTGATCGAGTACATCGACAGCGGTTGCATCCGGGTTGGCGAAAAACCCATGGCCGAACGCCTGCAGACCATATTTCAGAGCCTTGCCACATTGATTGGCGAATACCGGCCCGAGCAGTTCGCCATCGAGCAGGTGTTCATGGCGCGCAATCCGGACTCCGCTCTCAAGCTTGGCCAGGCCCGGGGCGCGGCGATTGTCAGCGCCGCCAACAGTGGCCTGGCAGTACACGAGTATTCGGCAAGGCAGGTAAAGCAGGCGGTAGTTGGCAAGGGCGGGGCAGACAAGACCCAGGTGCAACACATGGTGCAGGCGCTGCTGTCCCTTTCACGCAAGCCCCAGGCTGACGCTGCCGATGCTCTCGCGATTGCCCTGTGCCACGCCCACATGAGTCAGAGCATACTCAAGGTGGCCAGCGGGTCTGGCAAGGTCCGAAGTGGTCGTGTGCGGCAACCATAAACTGCTTATCCAAGGCAAAGGAGAGGTCTCTTGATTGGTCGTATCCGAGGTGTACTCGTTGAGAAAGCTCCCGGGCAGGCGCTGGTTGAATGCGCCGGCCTCGGTTACGAAGTCGATATTCCCTACACCACCTTCTTCCACCTGCCCGAAACCGGGCAGGAAGTCACCCTTCACACTCACTTTGCGGTTCGTGAGGATGCCCAGAGCCTTTACGGCTTCGCATCCCGACTCGACCGCGACCTGTTCCGCCTGCTGATCAGGGTGAACGGGGTAGGGCCGAAACTTGCCGTGGGTATTCTCTCCGGGCTTGATGCCCAACAGTTCATTCGCTGCGTTGAAAGCCGCGACTCAGCGTCGCTGGTCAAGCTGCCTGGCGTCGGCAAGAAAACCGCCGAGCGGCTTCTTATTGAAATGGCAGACCGGATAGGGCAACTTGAAGGGCAATTTGTGCCAATGTCGCCGGAAGCGGCGGGTGCGGGCCAACAGCCGGAGATCGCTGGGTCCCGCGGGGCTTCAGCCACCGAGGAAGCCGAGGCGGCCCTGATCGCGCTAGGGTACAAACCCCAGGAAGCCGCCAAGGCGATCAGTAAGGTGGCGGAAGAGGGCATGAGCAGTGAAACCCTCATTCGTCTGGCACTGCGAAACATGATCCCGGCCTGACGCTACCTGTCGCGAATCTGTAGAGAGCGTAACGTGACACCCGAATAGCCCTTTGTACAATTGGGGCAAGCTGTAATTCAGGGGTAGTCGGGCACGATGTTGATTCCCAACCAATGGGTGATGCCATGATTGAATCCGACCGGTTGATTTCGGCCCGGGCCGGTGAATACGAGGAAGTCCAGGACAGGGCCATCCGGCCGACGCTGTTGAAGGAATACGTGGGTCAGCCAACGGTCCGGGAGCAGATGGATATCTTCATCTCTGCGGCCCGTGGGCGCCAGGAGGCCCTGGACCACGTGCTGATCTTCGGGCCGCCCGGCCTGGGTAAAACCACGCTTGCGAACATCATCGCCAACGAGATGGGTGTGTCCATCAAGACCACCTCGGGCCCGGTTCTCGAGAAAGCCGGTGACCTGGCGGCCATGCTGACCAACCTGGAGGAGGGCGATGTTCTCTTCATTGACGAGATCCATCGCCTGAGTGCCGCAGTGGAGGAGGTCCTCTACCCGGCCATGGAAGATTACCAGTTGGACATCATGATCGGCGAGGGGCCGGCCGCCCGTTCGATCAAGCTCGATCTGCCCCCCTTCACCCTGGTTGGTGCCACTACCCGGGCCGGTCTGCTTACCTCGCCCCTGCGCGACCGTTTCGGGATCGTCCAGCGGCTGGAGTTCTACAACACCGCAGATCTGACCAGCATCATCATGCGCTCGGCGCGCTTGTCGTCGGTGGCGGTCGACGAGGCCGGGGCCTTCGAGATTGCCCGACGTTCCCGGGGAACGCCACGAATTGCCAACCGGCTGTTGCGCCGGGTTCGCGATTTTGCCGAAGTCCGGTCCGATGGTCACATCAGTGCCGACATTGCAGACCAGGCGCTGAACATGCTGAAGGTGGACAACCAGGGTTTCGATCACATGGACCGGCGCCTTCTGCTGGCCATGATTGAAAAGTTTGATGGCGGCCCGGTCGGTGTCGAAAGTCTTGCCGCTGCCATCAGTGAAGAGCGTGGCACCATTGAAGATGTTCTGGAACCCTTTCTGATCCAGCAGGGTTACATGGTGCGAACGCCCCGCGGACGCATGGTGACATCGAACGCCTACCAGCATTTCGGTGTGGTGCCGCCCAGGTCGGGCAGGGAGGAGGACCTCTTTGGCTGATCAGTCACCAGGCGCGCGCTTTGAATTGCCGGTGAGGGTGTACATTGAGGACACCGATGCCGGCGGCATCGTATTTCACGCCAAGTACCTGCATTACATGGAGCGGGCGCGCACCGAATGGGTACGCAGTTGCGGCGTCAGCCTGCGTGCAGGTCTGGCAGACAATATCAGCTATGTGGTGCAGCGGCTGACCCTGCATTACGCGGTGCCGGCCAAGCTGGACGACGAGCTGCTGGTGACCGCAGAACCGGTGGGTTTCGGCCGGGTGTGGATGGATTTCCGGCAGCGGGTCCTGCGGGCCGGCGACCGGACACTGTTGTGCGATGGACATGTGCGGGTTGCCTGTATCGCCCTGGACAGCGGGCGTCCCCGTCGGCTGCCCGACAGCATGCAGGCGTTGTTGGCCGACAATGCGCGGCCTGAAAACACGAATAACCGAGCGAGCCAGGAGTAAGAAGTGGATTCAGAACTTTCAGTCTGGTACCTGATTGCAAATGCCGGGGTTCTTGTGCAGCTGGTGATGCTGCTGTTACTCCTGGCGTCCGTGATTTCCTGGGCCCTGATCTTCCAGCGCCTGCAGGTGTTCCGGAAAGCCCGGCAGGCACAGCTGGCCTTTGAGGAGCGTTTCTGGTCGGGCATGGATCTCGGGCAATTGTACCGTGAGGTGAATGCCGATCCGACACCCTTCTCAGGCATGGAATCGCTGTTTCGTGCCGGCTTCAAGGAGTTTTCCAGGCTTCGTCAGCAGAGCCGCGACGCGGATGCTGTCATGGAAGGCACCCAGCGCGCCATGCGGGTGGCCTTCTCCCGCGAGCAGGAGCGACTGGAAACGCACCTGCCATTTCTCGCAACGGTGGGTTCTACCAGTCCTTATATCGGTCTGTTTGGCACGGTCTGGGGCATTATGAACTCCTTCCGGGGGCTGGCCCAGGTGCAGCAGGCGACCCTGGCAACGGTAGCCCCTGGTATTTCCGAGGCACTGATTGCCACCGCCATGGGTCTGTTCGCGGCCATTCCGGCAGTGATTGCCTACAACCGCTTCTCCGCTATGTCGGACGCACTGCTCAAGAATTACGAAACCTTTGCCGACGAGTTCTCCAGCATCCTGCATCGTCGGGTGCATCAGAGTGAGAAGGGCGCTGCCTGATGGGGCAGGGGAACAGGGTCAGGAGTAAAACCGTATGAAAGGCATGGGTATGATGCCCCAGCATAAGCGCAAGCCAATGTCGGAAATCAACGTGGTTCCGTACATTGATGTCATGCTGGTGCTGCTGGTTATTTTCATGGTTACGGCACCGATGCTGACGCAGGGTGTGAAGGTGGATTTGCCGGAGACCACGTCAGATCCGATCCAGCCCGACAAGAACGTTGAGTCGATCATCGTCTCGGTGGACGCCAATGGCGCCTACTACGTGGAGGTGGGTGACGAGGGCAGTGATCCGATGTCGCTCGGGGAGCTTCGTGACCGGGTTGCGAAGATTCTGTCACAGCGGACCTCCAGCGAAATTCTGGTGCGTGGAGACGAGCATGTGGAATACGGCACGGTGGTTCGACTCATGGCCGAGCTGCAGGGGGCCGGAGCGAGCAGCATCGGTCTGATTACAGAATCACCCGGGAACGAAAAGTGACAGCGGTGCGGGCGGGGTTTTTGTGAAAGATCACCAGCGCGAGGTCATGACAACCGGACAGCCACCCTGGAAATCACCGGTGGCGATATCGGTGACCCTGCACTTGCTCGTTCTGGGGGTCGCTCTGGCGGGCTGGTCCTGGACCAGTCCGGACCATGAACCCCCGCCCAGGAGCATTGCGGCCCGGCTGATCACCCAGCAGGAGCCCGAGCCAAGCCCGGTTCTGGAACCGAACAATGAGCAGCAGCGTGAGGATGAACGCAAGGCCGAGGAGCAGCGCAAGGAGCAGGAGGCCGAGCGCAAGCGTCAAGAAGAGGAGGCGCGCCGCATTGCCGAACAGAAACGGCAGGAGGAACTGAAGCGGCAGGAAGAGAAGAAACGCCTGGAACAGCAGAAAGAGCGAGAGCGCCAGGAAGCCGAGGCGAAGGCCCGTGAGGCGGCCAAAGCGAAAGCCGAGGAAGCCGCGCGTCAAAAGGCGGAAGCCGAGGCCAAGGAGCGTGCCCGCCAGAAGGCGGAGGAAGAGAAGCGACGTCAGGAAGAGGCTCGACGCAAGGCTGAAGAGGAAAAGCGGCGTCAGGAAGAGCAGCGCCAACGGGAAGAAGCGGAGCGCAAACGGCAGGAGGAACTGGCGCGCCAGGAAGCCGAGCGAAAACGGCTGGAAGCGGAGCGCAAGCTGCGGGAGCAGCAGCTCGAGGCGCAGGCGGAGGCCGCTCGGCAGGCCCGCGAAGCGGAAGCCCGCCGGCAGCAGGAAGCAGCCGCAGCGAAGGCCAGGGAGGCGCAAATGCTCTCTGAGAGTGAGAAATATCAGGCGCTGATCCGGGAACGATTGAGTCAGGCCTGGTATCCGCCCTCATCGGCCACGGAAGAGATGACGGCCCGGCTTCAGATTACCCTTCTGCCCACCGGTGAACTGGCAGGTGTCCGGCTGGTCGGAAGCAGTGGTAATACCGCTTTTGATAATTCTGCGCTCAGCGCGGTGCGCTCCCTGAATCGCTATCCGATTCCGGACAACAGGGACACGTTTGAACGGTATTTCCGACAGTTCACGATTGAGTTCAATCCGCGCAGGATGAACCGATAACGAGATGGATGACACCATGAAGGTTTGGAGTTGGCAGAAACCATTGATAAGCCTGTTCGCCGTACTCGTCCTGGGTCTGGCGACGGTTAGCGGTGCCCGGGCGGAACTGTTGATCCGGATAACCGAAGGCGCCGGATCGGCCATTCCGGTAGCCGTGGTGCCTTTTGCCGAGTCCGGGCAGATGCCCCCGGGCGACAAGGTGAGCAGCATTGTTCAGTCCGATCTGACCATGACCGGAGAATTCCGTACCCTGCCACCGGAAAAAATGCTGAGCCTCCCGTCGAAGCGGGAGGATGTCTTCTTTCGCGACTGGCGTCTGCTGGGCCAGAGGTATGTCCTGGTGGGCAGTCTGACCCGCAGCGCAGATCGGGTTCAGGCCCGCTACGAGCTTTTTGATGTGAACCGCGAGGAGCGGATTCTCGGCGAGACCGCAGCGGCTCCGGTGTCCAACGTCCGGTCTCTGGCGCACCACATCAGCGACAAGGTCTATGAAGCGATCACCGGTGTGCCTGGTGCCTTTTCCACCAAGCTGGCGTACGTAACCCTGGACACCGCCAATGGCAAACCCCGCTATCGTCTGCAGGTCAGTGACGTCGACGGCAAACGGGCGAGGATTCGGCTGGAAAGCCGGGAGCCGATCCTGTCGCCGGCCTGGTCGCCGGATGGTGAGAAGCTGGCTTACGTGTCGTTCGAGACCGGCAAACCGGTGATCTTTGTGCACGAACTCTCGACCGGGAAACGCACCAAGGTAGCGGATTTTCCGGGGCTGAATTCCGCGCCCGCCTGGTCCAATGATGGAGAATCACTGCTCATGACCCTGTCCAAGGACGGGAATGCGGAAATCTATCGCATGGATCTCGCCACCCGACAGTTGACCAAGCTGACCAATCATTGGGCCATTGATACCGAGGCCAGCTGGGACGCCAGCGGAGAGGGCATTTTCTTTACCTCGGACCGGTCCGGCGGGCCGCAGATCTATCACATGGAGACCCCCGGCGCCGAGCCCCGGCGAATTACCTTTGGCAGCCGGTACAACGCCCGCCCGAGGCCGGACAACGAGGGTCGCTATGTCTACTACGTACACCAGCGGGATCGGGCGTTCCACATTGCCCGTACCGATCTGAGAACGGGAGAGGAAACTATCCTTACCCGCACAGAATCTGATGAGTCTCCTAGTCTCGCGCCCAATGGCCGTATGCTGATTTACGCAACGCGTCAGAACGGGACGAACGTGCTCACGGTCATTTCCGCGGACGGCGGCGCTGCCTATAGCCTGCCGGCGTCCGAGGGAGAAGTCCGGGATCCGGCCTGGGGGCCATTGGTTCGGTGATGGTCCGGGACAATGGACCCGGGTCATCCTGTAAAAGTTAACGTCCATCAACTGTAAGGAAGGCATCATGATTTTTTCAGCACAGACCAAGGCATTTGCGCTTCTGCTCTCCGTCGGATTGGTAGCGGGTTGTAGCTCAACTGGTGGTACTCAGGAAGAGGGTGAATACGGCTCCGACGTGGCTGCTATTGATCAGGAAGGCGGTTCCACCGTTTACGGTGGTGAGGGCCAGGATGGCGTGTCCTCCTCGCAACTGAGTGAGGAAGAGCGGATGGCTGCCCGTGAGCAGGCGGAACAGGCGGCGCTGCGTGAAATTACCACGTTCTACTTCGATTTCGACACCGCTGAAATCAAGCCGGAAGCTCGCGACGTGCTGGTGGCCCATGCCCGGTACCTGGCCAATAACCCGGGCCAGAATGTACGCCTGGAAGGCCACGCGGATGAGCGTGGAACCAAGGAATACAACCTGGCCCTGGGTGAGCGCCGTGCCAATGCCGTGCAGCGGTTCCTGATTGTTAATGGCGCTTCACGTGGCCAGATCGAGACCGTAAGCTATGGTGAGGAAAAGCCGGCAGTCATGGGGTCCACAGAAAGCGCCTGGGCCCAGAACCGTCGGGTAGAACTCGTATTCAAGTAAACACACAGGACGCACCATGAGAAAAACGCTCATGGCGACAGTGCTGCTCCCGCTTGCCCTCGGGCAGGCGGGCGCAGCGTTGGCGCAATCCGCCCAGAACACCAGCCCTGCCAGTGGCAACCAGGCCACGGCCGAGTTGTTCTACATGATCCAGCAGTTGCAGGGTGAAGTTCGACGCCTCCAGGGAGAGGTGGAGGAACAGCGCCACCTGATCAGCCGCCTGCAGGAGCAGGGGCGGGATCGCTACATTGATCTGGATCAGCGCATCCTGGAGCTGTCTGAGAAACTGGCATCCCAACCGGCAGAGGCTGCGGCAGCCAGTGGGCCAGCCGCTGCGGGTACCGCGCCCCAGATGAAGGAGTATCGCCAGCCCGGCGCGGAAGAACGCGAGGCCTATGAAAAGATACTCGACCTGATCCGCAATCAGAAGAAATACGATGAGGCGATTACCCGGATTTACGAGTTTATCGACAAGTATCCGGAAGGGGATCTCACCGTGAATGCCTATTATTGGCTGGGTGAGGTGTACCTGGTGAAGCCGCAGCTGGAACAGGCAAAACAGGCATTCACCATCGTTGCAACCAGGTATGCCGATCATCGCAAGGCGCCGGACGCCGTGTATAAGCTCGGCATTACCCAGGACCGGCTCGGCGAAAAACAGGATGCCCGGCGGACCATGAACAAAGTTCTGGAGGATTATCCGTCCAGCAGCGCAGCTGATCTGGCCCGTCGCTATCTGGAATCGGGTAACGGCTGACAGCACGGGTAAAAATGTCCGATATCCGGAAAAAAAGGGGTTGATCAGGCGCCAAAAATCATTACTATATGCGCCTCGTTTGGGTCGTTAGCTCAGTTGGTAGAGCAGTTGGCTTTTAACCAATTGGTCGAAGGTTCGAATCCTTCACGACCCACCAAATACGAAGTGCCGGGTGGGCTGAGTCATTCGGTACGGGTTGGGGCGAAAGCGCCAATCGCCAGTCAGGGGTCGTTAGCTCAGTTGGTAGAGCAGTTGGCTTTTAACCAATTGGTCGAAGGTTCGAATCCTTCACGACCCACCAAATAACGGAAGCCGGCGGTTTCCGTGAAAAAAGAGCCTCCGGGCTCTTTTTTTTTGCGTATATGTTCCCACCTAGGTAAACAAGTATCTGAATGCCCCGGAGTGTCAGGGCGATTTGTTTCAGAATCATTAAAGCCCGGACAGCAATGCTATAATGCCCCGGTTAACGCAACACAGAGATGCAGTAATGACCCGAGCCGAAGACCGTATCCTTGTTCAGGAACATCTGGCCCACGCCGCCGAGCCCAAGCCCCTGAGCGCCAGTGAGAAAGCTGACCTGGAATCCCGAATCAAGGCGGCCCTCAAGGCCCGGGATGCGGTTCTCGTGGCGCACTATTACACCGACCCGGACATTCAGCGTCTGGCCGAGGAGACCGGTGGGTGTGTGGCGGATTCCCTCGAAATGGCCCGCTTCGGCAATCAGCACTCTGCCTCCACAGTGGTGGTGGCTGGTGTCCGGTTCATGGGCGAAACCGCCAAGATCCTTAACCCGGAGAAGCGGGTGCTCATGCCAACCCTCGAGGCTACCTGCTCCCTGGACGTGGGATGCCCTGCGGACGAGTTCGCTGCGTTCTGTGATCAGCACCCCGATCGAACCGTGGTGGTGTACGCCAATACCTCGGCGGCGGTGAAGGCTCGCGCCGACTGGGTGGTAACCTCCAGCTGCGCCCAGGCGATCGTCGAGCATCTTGATGCCCGTGGTGAGAAGATCCTGTGGGCACCCGACAGGCATCTTGGGCATTACGTGCAGAAGACCACCGGTGCTGACATGCTGTTGTGGGACGGCTCCTGCATCGTACACGAAGAGTTCAAGTACCGTGGGCTTGAGGACCTGAAAGCGGTGTATCCGGAGGCCGCTGTGCTGGTGCACCCCGAGTCACCGGATGCCGTGGTGGAAATGGCGGACGTGGTCGGCTCGACCTCGCAGCTGATCCACGCGGTGCAGACCCTTCCCAACGAGCAGTTCATCGTAGCGACTGATAACGGCATCTTCTACAAGATGCAGCAGTTGGCCCCGAACAAGACTCTCATTGAGGCCCCAACAGCGGGTAATGGGGCAACCTGTCGCAGCTGCGCACACTGCCCGTGGATGGCGATGAACGGTCTCGCCAACCTGCTACACGTGCTGGAGCATGGGGATCAGGAAGTTCTGGTGGATACGGCTTTGCGGGAAAAGGCGTTGAAGCCACTGCACCGGATGCTGGACTTTACGGCGAATATGAACCTGAAGGCGGCGGGCAACGCCTGAGGGTGCCTCAACCGTTGTTCCTGGCGTAGAGTCGGCTGGTGATCTCGGCCAGCCGCTCGGTCACGATTTGCCGCTGGGGCGCGCCGGCCGGCAGTTTTTCCTGGGCCTGTCGCAGTTGCCTCTGGGCCGACTCCAGGTCGCCCATGAGCACGTCGTATTCCGCCCGAGCACGGTGAACGCCCACAATATTCCTTGCCATCCCTTCCGCTTCGGCCAGCTTCAGCCAGAGGTGCTCCTGGCCCGGCAATCTGCGGGTCAGTTGTTTCAGATGTTCCGCTGCCGCCGCGCCGTTACCGTCGGCTATCTCGGTCTCCGCCAGCTGGAAGGTGATCGGGTAATTGCCGGGGTTACGTGAAAGTGCGTCCTGAAGGATCGTCCGGGCGTCATCCAACCGTTTCTGAGCCAGGCGTACCTCCGCGAGGGTCACAAGAAAGGTAATTCGACCGGGATTTCTGGCCAGTAGATCATTCAGCAGGTTGGCGGCTTTCTCGTACTGTCGATTGGACAGGTAGGCGACTGCCAGGCCATAGCGAATGGCGTCGTTGCGCTTGGCGTCCTCCCGATCCAGATAGGATTCAAAGGTTTCCACCGCCACATCGGCTGAAGGTGCGTAGTGTACCTGCAGCCTGCTGCGCATCAGGTGGTACTCCTGACCGTCCCGGATGCGTTCGTCAGGGTATTGCTCGGCCCGGTTTCGGGTGTCGGCAACCCGGCTCTGGGTGAGTGGGTGGGTTGAGAGGTATTCCGGCAGCCGGTTCCCCTGCATCCGGTTCTGCCGCATCATGATCTCGAACATCTCGGGCATGCCCCTGGGGTCCATCCCGGCGTTGGCCAATATCTCAAGGCCTACGCGGTCTGCTTCCTGCTCGTGGGCCCGGCTGTACGCCAACATGTTCTGTACCGCCAGTGCCTGGCTGCCAGCGATCGCCGCGATACCGATGTCAGACTGGGTGACCGCTGACAGCACGATGCCGGCGATCATGCCGGCCAGGGTGAGGGGAGCGCTGGTTTCTTGCTGCTCCATGCGCCGGGCAAAATGCCGCTGGCTGAGGTGTGCAAGTTCGTGGGCGAGTACCGAGGCGAACTGCTGTTCCGTTGCGGCGTTGAGGAACAGGCCGCCGTTTACGCCAACGATGCCCCCTGGCACGGCAAAGGCGTTGATCGCCGGACTGTCGATCAGCGCCAGGGTCAGATCCCGGTCCTGCAGAGGGGCGAAGGGTACCAGCCGGTAGGTAATGGCATTCACGTAGTCGTAAACCAGTGGGTCGGTGATGCGTGGCGCCGAGCGACGGATTGATACCATCACCTGTTGGCCAATGTCCGACTCCTGCTGGCCAGCGATCAGGCCGCCGCCACTACCACCGATGCTGGGTAAGCGGCTGTCCTGCTGCGCCTGTGCCGGCAGGGCAGTGCCTGCCAGCATGAGCGCGAGTAGGGCGCTCTTCATCAGTGCCGGAAACGGACGGGTGCGGAAATGTCTTGCCATCATCTGATACAGAATGCCTTTGCCTGGAACTGCCGATTGGACAGCAGCGCATTGTGAAAAGTTCGGGCCCCCGCTTGCAGAGGACATTAATGCAGTACATTATCACTCCCGGCACAATGCCCGCTTGTTAAATTCCCTTACAGTTTGTCCGTATGGTGTGTAATCCCGATGGTTGATCGTGTTCTTGATGCGTCCGGGCTTCGCTGCCCGATGCCGTTGCTGAAAACCAAGCTGGAACTCAACAGTATGGCGCCTGGCGAGGAGCTCGAGGTGATCGCCACCGACGCCGGTTCTGCACGGGACATTCCCGCTTTCCTCGAGTTGTCCGACCATAAGCTCATGAGCAGTTCGGAGTCCGCCGGCCAATACCGGTTTGTGATAAAGTGCGGCGGTCAATGATTCGGAGTTGTCGATGATCAGGACGTTACGTGGTCTTGCCCACAAATATTTCTCGGATGAAGAAGCCGTCATCCTTTTTCTGATACTGGTCACTGGCACCGTCTTTGTGATCTGGTTCGGGGCCATGCTCGCCCCGGCCATTGCCTCCCTGATCGTTGCCTTTATTCTGCAGGGGCTGGTAACCAAGCTCAACCGGCTGGGTGTCCCGGAAACCCTTTCAATCCTGACGGTTTTCCTAGTGTTCCTCGGGGTGTTGGTTGGCTTCCTGTTCGGGCTCCTGCCCCTTATCTGGACCCAGCTCAGCAACCTGGCCGGTGAGGCGCCACGCATTATCCGGGAACTCCAGTCCTACCTGGAACTCTTGCCGGAACAGTACCCCCATCTGATTTCCGGTGAAGCGGTCGCCCAGGTGTACAGCCAGGTGAGTACCGAAGTGGGACACCTGACCCAATGGCTGGTGTCGTTTTCCCTCTCCAGTATTCCCGATCTGGTGGCGCTGCTGATCTACATGGTGCTGGTGCCGATCCTGGTGTTCTTCTTCCTGAAGGACCGGGAGGTGCTGCTGGGGTCCATTGCCCGTTTGCTGCCACCCCAGCGGCCCATGATGCTGCAGATCTGGCACGAGGTGAACCTGCAGTGCGCCAACTATGTTCGCGGCAAGGCGCTGGAGATCCTCATTGTGGGCGGTGCCACCTACATTGCCTTCAAGCTGCTGGGCATGCCGTACGCTGCCCTGCTGGCGCTGCTGGTGGGCCTGAGCGTGGTGATTCCATACATCGGGGCTGCCGTGGTCACCATTCCGGTGGCGGTAATCGCGCTGTTCGCGTTCGGCTGGGGCAGCCATTTTATCTGGGTGATGGTGGTGTATGGCGTAATCCAGGCCCTCGACGGTAACGTTCTGGTACCCATCCTGTTTTCAGAGGTGAACAACCTTCATCCGGTCGCCATCATCGTGGCGGTGCTGTTCTTTGGCGGCATTTGGGGCCTCTGGGGCGTATTTTTTGCGATTCCGCTGGCCACCATGCTGAAGGCGGTTTTTGCGGCCTGGCCTGTCAAGGACGGGGCGTCTGTTCCGGTCGAGACCACGCAAGCGAAGTAACGCCCCCGACCAGACAGCTCAACGGGCGCTCGTCAGAGCGCCCTGACAGCCTCCAGCACCGCCTCGGCATGGCCCTTGACCTTCACGCCGCGCCACTCGGCCCGAAGAATTCCCTCCCTGTCGATCAGGAACGTGCTTCGGTCCACGCCCATGTACTCCTTGCCGTACAGCTTTTTCAGTTTGATGACATCAAACAGCTGACACAGGGCTTCGTCTTTGTCCGAAATCAGGTGGAACGGAAATTCGTGCTTGGCGCGGAAGTTCTCGTGGGCCTTCAGGCCGTCGCGGGATACCCCGAGGATTTCGGTATCCAGTTCCTCGAACTGCTGCATGCGGTCCCGGAAATCCTGGCCTTCGGTGGTGCACCCAGGCGTGTTGTCCTTGGGGTAGAAATAGATCACTACATTACGACCTTTCAGGTCGTCCAGTCGAATGGTCTGGTTTCCCGTGGCCGGTGCTTCAAAATCCGGCACGGGTTTGTTTAACTCAACGGAGGGCATGACATCTCCTTTAATTCCCTTGTGTCAGTTCGTGCCCAACATTACCATATCGGTTTTATTCGGACGGAGCTTTTATGATTACGGGTAGCCTTGTCGCACTGGTCACGCCCATGCATCCAGACGGTGAAATTCACTGGGAAGATCTGGACAAGCTGGTGGACTTTCACCTGGATAACGGTACTCACGGCATTGTTGCCGTCGGAACCACCGGCGAGTCGGCAACGCTGGATCCGGAAGAGCACTGCCGGGTAATTGGCCACATCATCAAGCGGGTCAACGGTCGTATCCCGGTAATCGCCGGCACCGGGGGCAATAGCACCCGCGAAGCGATCGAGCTGACCACCGAAGCCCACAAGCTGGGCGCTGATGCCTGTCTGCTGGTGGTGCCGTACTACAACAAGCCGACCCAGGAAGGCCTTTACCGTCATTTCAAGGCCATTGCCGAAGCCGTCCCGGGCATGAGCCAGATGCTGTACAACGTGCCTGGCCGTACTGCGTGCGACATGCTGAACGAAACCGTTCTGCGCCTGGCCGACATCCCGAATATTGTCGGTATCAAAGACGCCACCGGGAACATCCCCCGGGGTGCCGAGCTCATCCAGGCACTCGAGGGCCGACTTGCCGTGTACTCGGGTGACGACGCCACCGCCGCCGAGCTTATGCTCGCTGGTGCCAAGGGCAATGTGTCAGTGACCGCGAACGTGGCACCTAAAGGCATGTCCCAGCTGTGCGAAGCCGCCATTGCGGGCAACCGTGAGGAGACTGAGCGCCTGAACGAGCTGCTCATGCCGCTGAACCGGAAGCTCTTCCTCGAAGCCAACCCCATTCCGGTGAAATGGGCCCTGCATCGGATGGGTATGATCGGCGAGGGTATTCGCCTGCCGCTCACTCCGTTGAGCGAGAAGTTCCACGGAGAAGTGGAAGATGCCCTCAAGGCCTCAGGTGTACTCTGAGATTGTCCAAACGTTTCCAAGCCCGGAGTCACCTGATGCAGGTTCCAGAGAGAACCGGTAGTACCCTCATGTCAAAGAAATCGTCCTTGATCACGCGCACTGCGGCCGTGTCCGGCTTTCTTCTGCTTACGTCAGTTGCCGGCTGCAGCCTCGTTGAAGACCGCTCGGAGCGGTATGTCAACGCGCCGGAGGGGCAGCCGCTTGAGCTGCCCGAATCCGCTGACAAATCCCGCTTCAGTCAGACAATGCCCATTCGCGATGTGAAGCCCGCGGATGCCAGCCGGATGTACCCGTCCGACATCCCCCGCCCCCCGGACATGACCTCCGACATTCTGGACGAGAACTACGCGATTGAAGAGCTCGACGGACGTGTCTGGCTTTTGGTGAACGACGTGCCCGGCCGGCTTTGGCCAGCGGTCAACAGCTACCTGAGCGATCGTGGTCTCGGTGTCAGTTTTGATAGCCCGCAGCTGGGGCTGCTGCAGACCGAACTGGTGAACTTCAGCAAACGTGCGCGGCAACTGGCGGAGCTGCCAGACAATCCGTCCGCCGGTGAGCAGAAAGTACTGGTGCAGGTCCGGATGGCGCCGGGTGTTCGCCGCAAGACCACCGAGATACAGGTTCGCCGGGTGAACGTCGAGGATCAGCCCGATGAGCTGATTCCCTGGAGCACCATCGCCGAACCCACCGAAGAGGCACTGGCGTTCCAGAAACGGCTGCTGGAAGACATGGGTGACTTCCTGCGCGCCCAGGAAGAAACCAAGGCATTCTCCCGGGCGGCCTCAGGAATGGTGAGCGATCCCCTCGTGAGGCTGATCTCCGAGAACGACGAAGCCGTGGCCATCCGCATGGAACTGGATTACGGTCGCTCCTGGGCCGAGGTGAACCGGGCCCTGGGCGATTCTGGGATTCCGGTGGTTGACCTGAACCGCAGCGAAGGCTGGTTCCAGGTGGACTTCCGTACCGAGGATGAGCGCGACCCTGGCTGGTTCAGCTGGTTCAGTTCAGAGTCCTCACCAGAGCATACCCACACTGTCATGCTTCGCCAGGAGGCAGACGCCGTCGTGATCTCGGCGCAGCAACTACCGGGTACCGAGGCCAGCCGATCGCCGGCCGAGTTACTGGAACAGCTGTTCGATTACCTATACTGATTGAGAAGGTGGCCGCCCGTGGCGGCCGTTTTTCGGAGACTTCTAATGGAAAAACGCGAAGAACTCTACGCTGGCAAGGCAAAATCCGTCTACCGTACCGACGATCCCGAGCGGTTCGTGATGGTGTTCCGGGACGATACCTCCGCCTTCGACGGTGAAAAGAAGGAACAGCTGAACCGCAAGGGCATGGTGAACAACAAGTTCAACGCTTTCATCATGGAAAAGCTGGAAGCCGTCGGCGTGCCGACCCATTTTGAGGGTCTGCTGTCGTCTACCGAGTCGCTGGTCAAGAAGCTCGACATGATTCCGGTGGAGTGCGTCGTTCGCAACGTGTCCGCGGGCAGTCTGTGCCGCCGGCTGGGTGTTGAGGAGGGCAAGGCCCTCAATCCTCCCACCTATGAACTGTTTCTCAAGAACGATGCGTTGCACGACCCCATGGTGAATGAGTCACTGGCGGTCAGCTTCGGCTGGGCCACCGAGCAGGAACTCGGCCAGATGAAGACGCTCACCTACAAGGTGAATGACGTGCTCAAGGCGCTGTTCGATGATGCCGGAATGATGCTGGTTGACTACAAGCTGGAATTTGGTCGCAGCGGTGGCCAGATCGTTCTGGGCGACGAATTCAGCCCGGATGGCTGTCGGATCTGGGACAAGGAAACCCGCAAGAAAATGGACAAGGATCGTTTCCGCCAGGGATTGGGCGAGGTAATTGAAACCTACGAGGAAGTCGGTCGCCGGCTGGGCATCCAGTTCGACTGATTACCACTCACTACAATTCCAATAGGTGCGTTATGCGTAAACTGATGCTAGCTGTAGGCGGTTCACTGATTCTGGTGGCGCCGATGTCCCAGGCCGATGTGGTTGGGCTGGGTGCCAGCGTAAGTTACTGGGATTCCGATCTTTCCGGTAAGGCTGCCACAAACAATGATGTGGTGGATGTTGAGAACGATCTGAACCTGGACAACGACACCAACGCCAATGCCTCGCTCTACGTTGAGCATCCGGTGCCGGTGTTGCCGAACGTTCGCCTGAACTACACCCTGGTTCAGCAGAGCGGTCAGGGTGAACTGGGAGCGGATTTCGGCGATATCACCACGGTAGGTACCGGTGTGAATGTGCGTTCGGAACTGGATCTGGAGCAGGTTGACTTCACGTTCTATTACGAAGTGCTGGACAACTGGGTCAATCTCGACCTGGGCGTGACGGCGCGCGATCTGAACGGAGAATTGTTGATTCAGGAGCAGGGTGGCGCCAACCGGGTGAACCGCACGGAAGTGGATGCGGTGATTCCCATGGGTTATCTCGCTGCCCGCTTTGATCTGCCGCTCACCGGCCTGTCTGTTGGTGCCGAAGGCAACCTGATCAGCTATGACGGCGATTCCCTGCACGATTTCAACGCCTTTGGTCAGTTTGAAATCGCGCTGGTTCAGTTGCGGGCGGGTTACCGCCAGATGTCGATCGATTACGAGGACGGAGACGATCGGCTGGACGTTGAGATTGGCGGGCCGTTCGTGAGCGCGGGCGTCACCTTCTGATCCCGACACAGACTCCAGGGAGAGACACTTGAAGATTCTTGTTACCGGTACTGCCGGCTTTATCGGGTCGCACCTTGCCCATCGTCTGCTTGATCGCGGCGATGAGGTGATTGGCGTGGACAACGTCAACGACTACTACGACGTAAACCTCAAGGAGGCCCGGCTGGCGCGTCTGACCGGCAAGAAGGGTTTCCTTGAAGTACGTCAGGATGTCGCCGATCGTGCGTCCATGGCGTCGCTGTTTGCCAAGCACCGCCCCGATCGGGTGGTGCACCTGGCGGCCCAGGCCGGTGTCCGGTACTCCCTGGAGAATCCCCACGCTTATGTGGATGCCAACCTGGTGGGGTTCATGAATATTCTGGAGGGCTGTCGCCATAACGGGGTGCAACACCTGGTGTACGCATCCAGCAGCTCCGTCTACGGTGCCAACGAGACCATGCCGTTCTCGGTGCACGACAATGTGGACCACCCCCTGAGCCTCTACGCCGCCTCCAAGAAGGCCAACGAGCTGATGGCCCACACCTACAGCCATCTTTATAACCTGCCCACCACCGGTTTGCGATTCTTTACCGTTTACGGCCCCTGGGGCCGACCGGACATGGCGCTGTTTATCTTCACGAAGAAGATCCTCGCCGGGGAACCCATCGACGTGTTCAACCACGGCCATCATCGCCGGGACTTCACCTACATCGACGACATCGTTGAGGGTGTCATCCGCACCCTCGATCATGTGGCGGAACCCAACGATCACTGGAGCGGCCTAACGCCGGACCCGGGGACCAGCAAGGCGCCTTACCGCCTGTACAACATTGGCAGCAACAACCCGGTGGAGCTGTCACGCTTCATTGAGATTATCGAGGAGAAAGTCGGCAAGAAAGCCGAGAAAAACCTCCTGCCACTCCAGCCGGGCGATGTGCCGGCCACCTACGCCAATGTCGACGACCTGATAGCGGACGTCGGCTACAAGCCGGCAACACCCGTGGAAGAGGGCATTGGCCGGTTTGTGGACTGGTATCGGGACTTCTACAAGGTATAGCGTTCAGTCGGCGGCCACTGCCTCGAGGCAACGCCGGATGGGCGCAGGAATGCTGACCGAACGGTTCTCGGCGCGATCCACAAACACATGCACCACCTGGCCAACCGCTGAAGCTTCGCTGTCCGATTCCCTGAATATGCCGAGCTCGTAGGTCACCGAACTGTTGCCCAGTTTCAGGACCCGGAGGCCGACCGATAGCGCGTCGGGATAGGCCACCGGCCGGCGGAACTGGCAGGATGAGCTCACCACAAAGCCCACCACCGGCGCCTTGTGAATATCCAGACCGCCTTCTTCAATCAGATACCGGTTGATGGTTGAGTCGAAATACGAGTAGTAGGTGACATTGTTCACATGCCCGTAGACGTCGTTGTCCATCCAGCGGGTGGATACCGGATAGAACACCCTGAATTCGTCACGCTGCATTGCTTGTCGCCCCTTTAATACGCCGCCTGGTAAATGGCCAGGGCGTCTGCTTCAGTCACCTCCCTGGGATTGTTCACGAGCAGTCGGGTCTGCTTCATGGCGTCCGCGGCCAAGACCGGCAGGTCGGATTCGCCCACGCCCACCTCGCGAAGTGTCTGCTCCAGGCCCAGATCCGCACTCAGTGCCTCGAGGCGGTCAATAAACTCCCGGGTTCGCTGCTCGGCAGGCGTTGAGGCAAGATCCGGAAAGGCGTCCGTTGCCAGGACGGCATAGGACTCGTTACAGAGCTCGGCGTTGAAGCGCATCACATGGGGCAGCACCAGCGCGTTGGACAGGCCATGGGGTACATGGAAAATGCCACCAATCGGATAGGCCAGGGCATGAACAGCGGCGACCGGAGAGTTGGCAAAGGCCTGGCCCGCAAGCATGGCTCCCAGCAGCATATCGGAGCGCGCCCGGACATTCCGGCCATCCTTCACCGCGGTTTCGATATTCGCGCCCAGCAACCGCAGGGCTTCGCGAGCGAGCGCCCGGGAGACCGGATTATTGTTGGCGGAGGCCGAGGTGTAGCTTTCAATGGCGTGCACCATGGCGTCGATGCCGGTGGCGGCGGTGACATGGGCCGGAAGCCCAAGCGTCAGCTCGGCATCCAGCAAAGCGATGTCTGGCAGCAGCTGCGGCGCCACCACGCCTTTCTTCTCGGTGTCGCCGACCGTGATGATCGAGATGGGGGTTACTTCGGAGCCGGTCCCCGCCGTGGTCGGAATCTGGATCAGCGGTAAACGCTGCCCCTTGGCCTGGCCGACCCCATACACTTCATCAAGCGTTTCGCCACCACCAATCAGCAGTGCGATCAGTTTGGCCACATCCATGGACGAGCCACCGCCAAATCCGATCACGCCATCAATTCTGGAAGCGCGTGCCTGCGCCAGAGCGGCCTCTACCACTGAAACGGGTGGGTCAGCAACCACGTCTCCGAACAGCTCGTAATGGACGCCAGCCTCCTTCAGCGAGTTGATGGCCGGGTCGATCAGGCCCGCCATGACGAGGCCGGGATCGGTAACCAGCAATACTCTGGCGCCAATCTGCTCCCTCGCGAGAGTCCCGAGGCGCTTGATGGCTCCGGGTTCGCAAATGACGCTCTTGGTAGTGTTGAAGGTGAATGCAGTCACAAGGTCCTCCGAAGTCAGCGAAACCAGCATAGGGGATGACCAAAGACTAACACGGTTAGACGTTGGATGGTTCGCTTGGGAGACAGATCGGAGAAGAGAAAAAGTCAGTCGTGAGAGGTGTGTACGACATTGACCGGGATGCAGGAGTGGTAGGACCACGCGGATTCGAACCGCGGACCTCTACCATGTCAAGGTAGCGCTCTAACCAACTGAGCTATGGTCCTGTGTCCTGCAACGGGGACGAAATATACTGATTCCCTCCGGGCTGGTCAACCTCTTTTAGGCGGTTTTCCGACTTCGCAATTGCGTCTTGATGGCTTTGCTCAGAACGGTCCAGCGGTTGACGATCAGCGCCGCAAAAATGAGCCCGCAGCCGCCCAGTTGGATGGCTGTCATGGACTCTCCGAACCAGGCTGCAGCGAACAGCGCCACCCACACTGGTTCCAGCACCAGGATCACCACGCCGTGGCTGTTGGCCGAGAGGCTCTGGGCCAGGGTTTGCAGCAGAAAGCGGCCGGCGGTACCGATCACGGCGCTGGCGGCCACCCACCACACCAGTATCGGGGTAAGGTTGCCCAGTGTGGGTTGCCAGGGTTCCAGCAACAGGGATTCCACGAGGGTCAGCACGCCTACGGTCAGCAGGGCAATGGCGGTCAGGGGCAGGGCCGGTACCCGGTGTTTCTCCACAGTTTTGCCCAGGCGGTCCACCACGGTTCGCTGGTTTGCGGCCCGGGTATTGAGATTGAAGTACAGGGCAAAAATGCTGGCCGCAAGTACAAAGAAAATCTGACCGGCTTCAGGCCGGAAGCCGTTCTCCAGCGATAACAGGGCCAGGCCCGCAACTGCAATGGGGATTGCCAGCCAGGTGCTTGGTGGCTGGGCTTCGCGGAAAACAAGCCGGGCAATGATGGGCACAATCACCACGCCGAGGCTGGTGAGAAAGGCACCCTCGCCAAGGCTGGTGCCATGAACCAGGCCCATGACCCAGCAGGTCATGGCGGTGCCGAACACCAGGCCAACGCCAACACTGCGGCGGAGCTGGTCCAGGCTGAGCTTCATCAGTGAGCGCCGGGCAAAGAAGGCCAGTACCGCACCGGCAATCAAAAAGCGGGCGGCCATGAACATGAGCGGGGGCATCAGCAGCACCGCTTCTTTGGAGAACATCCAGCTGATGGCTGCAAACAGGGTAACCACCAGCAACAGAAGATCGGATTTGTGGGAGTCAGACATGGTATTGCGCTCGCCGGCATTGGCTCAGTCAATCGGGAAAGCGCACCAATGTATAGTTTGCGAACTAAAAAGAAAAGATGGGTAGAACTACCGAGAAGTGGGGGTAGGCTCGTCCCTGAGCCGCAATTGCACAGAACTTCAGTTGTTGAGGGTGGTGTAAACCAGGCTGGACATGTCGGTCTGGTCGGAGCCTGGTACTTCAATGTACTGGTCACCGGAACCCCACCACTGCCACCAGGCCCGCCGGTTGTAGGTGCGGCTGGCGAAGTCGACCCGCAAACCGCCCAGGGTGGTGTTGTTGACCACGGGCACCGAAATATTGCCGGTTTCCGAGCCAAGCACCCCGCTGTGGCTTGCCCCCTCGTTCATCAGTATCGGGTAGTGGTTGTAGTAAAGGGCATCCGGGCCGTTCTGGCTGGTGACTTTACCCGCAAGGCTGATGCTGTTGGAGCACGAATCGATGCCCGCAGCCGATGTGGCGCCGCAGGCCGAGTGGGTGGGCACCACGCCGTCATCGGTGCCTTCGATGAATGGCTTGGTGATGCCGCCGTAAGAGGAACCGCCGGCCACGAACCGCAGTCTGGGAATATTGTTGGGGCTGACGGCCAGGTTTCGGGCTGCATTGGTTTGCAGGTCGTTCACCACGCCAAGTTTGCCCGGTTCCGGCTCAATGCCGGTAAACGCCTCCACCGCGGCGCGCAAGGGCCAGTTGTACCAGCTGTCGTTGTAGGCCAGGCTCATGGCGAGGTTGGCCAGCTCGGTTCCGCCACCGGCGCCGGAGTAGTCCAGGGCCGCCAGGATCTTCAGCGGCGGCAGGCCTTCGGACTGAAGCCATCGCGCCTGGTTTTCCAGCAGGTAGCGGGTTACCAGGTCGCCCGTGGAGTGGGACACCACCAGGCACCAGTTGTTGCACAGGCCCTGCTGGCTGATCTGGCGCAACTGCTGGTAGGCCTGCTGGGCGATACCCCCCTCGACCCGACCGTTACTGCCCCAGTCGATACGCGCTTCGGAGCGCGATAGCCAGAAGGTTCGCCAGTAGTCCTCGCCGGCACTCTTCACTTCCTGAAGGTTGGCGGGTGGATTGGCCAGGTCTTCCTGTTGGAAGCCGTGCACCAGTATGACGTTATGCCCGGCCAACTGGGCCTGGGCGGTGGTACCGGCAAACAGGCTGCCGGTGATAGCGACCGCCAGGGCGGTCTTACAGGCACTTCCTATTGTTGTTGATTTCATGTTTGCTCCGTCTTCGCTGAATTATTGTTGTTGCAGGGCCGGGGCCCTGTCATCAGAACTTGTCGGCCAGCTGCCTGAGCAGCGCTGCCCGTTGTTCCGATTCGGGATTCGCCGCCGGGGTATCGGTGAGCCGATCCAGATCCGGCGGCGTGAACGTGTAGCCCTCGTCGGGCCCGTAAGCGTAATGGGTGCGGTCGCCGGGTTTTGCCGGCAACTGACGAATCTGGAGGTGCTTGAGCTGGAACTGTCCGTTGAAGTTACGGTTGGCCAGCACCGTGCCGTGGGCCCGGAGCTCGAGAACATCGCTGGTGCTGTCCAGGCGTTTCTCGGCCTGGAGTTGGGCAACCGGTTGTTGTCCCGCCCAGAGCTGGGCAGAAAGAGCGTAATAGCCCGGGTCCTCCGGTGCGAAATTGACCGGTATCACCAGGTTGTTATTGCTCACGAACGGGTCGCCAAGGCCCTCGAACTCGCCAAGGTCCGGTTCAATGGTCAGTGCCGAGGCGTGCCGTACCGGGCGGCCGTCCACGGTGGCCTCGACAATCAGTCGGTATTCCCCGGGCTCGGCATCTGCGGTCAGGATTCCCTCGTAATAGCCGGGGGAGCCGGCTTCCTCCAGGCGTGTACTGACAACCGCATCCCGGCTTTGTGGTGTTTCCAGGGTCGCTTCCATGGTGTTGCCAACCACCTGGGAGCCCTCAATGGCGGCGGCCACCAGAATGGTGTCTCCACGGGTGTAGCGAAACTTTTCGAGGGTGACCGTGAATCGTCCATCACCGGGCAGTGGCAGGGTCACAGGTTCGTAGTGGTTAGCCTGGTAGCCGCGGGCCTGGGCCGGGCTGAGGGGGATCGACCAGTCCGGATAACGGCTGGCCTGTTCGTACTGATCGGCGACGCTCGCGAGCATGAAGCCCAGGGCATTGTCGGAGGGCGGCTTGGGTGAGGTCGCTTCGGGCGACTTCCGGTTGTCTGCCGTCGTGGCGGAATACGGCGCGGGCGCGGGCGCCGGTGTGCTGCCGGCCAGGCTACGCAGCCATTGGAATTCAGAGCGGTTCTCGGCAGACAGAAAATAACCGGTGCCAATAACCGTCGTCAGTATGAGGGCTGGAATCAGTAGTGCCTTACCGGGCATGCGGCAGGTCCCTGTCTTGTTTTTGTTTCCTTAAACATAACGGGAATACCGCCGCACCCCAAAAATCCGGGCCCCTTTTGTAACAGAATGTGTCCAGGGTGTGCGCTGGGTCACATCGCAGGCATCAAGAGAGTCTGCTGATCTGAACACCTGTTCAGAAAAGACCGCCGGATTCGCGAATCGCCTCGAACCCGAATCTCAGAGTCACCTCATCGCCCACCATGGCCTGCTCGATCCCATAAGTCATGCCCCATTCGCTGCGCTTGAGGGTTGTGGAGGCGCTGATGCCCAGGGTGTACTCCTCATGCCCGAAGGGATAGACAGCGCTTTTGTTGAGAGTCACGTCCAGCACCACGGGGCGGGTCTGGCCGAGCATTTCGAGGTCGCCGGTCACCTTGCCGGTATTCTCGCCGGTGGTTTCAAATCCGGTCACCGTGTAGGTGATTTCCGGGTACTCCTCACTGTTGAGGAAGTCTTCGTTACGGACGTGCTCGTCCCGCTTCTTGTGATTGGTGAACACACTGTCGCTCTGGAACACCAGTTGACCAGACTTCAGCTCCCGGGCTTCCTCGTCGTAGACGAATTGGCCTTCAACCTCACGAAACATGCCCATCACCGGCGCGTAACCGATGTGCATGATTTCGAACACAATGGAGAAGTGTTCGTCGTCCACGATAAATTTTCGGGGTTCGGCCATCGCCCCGGTGCTGATCGCCAGCGCGGCGGGCAGGGCAACGAGGGTTCTGGTCAGTGTCCCGGTGTTAACAGCTGTCATGGCAATGTCTCCTTTGATAGAGCCAGCGAATGTCCAGGGAAAAGGACCACACCAGCAGCGCCAGCGCGGTGGCCAGTGTGGTGCTGACAAACAGGGGTGTGGCCGGTGGCAGGATCGCCACAAGCAGGGTGACGATCTGCCAAACGCAGATAGTTTTGCGTCGAAAGCTGTCGGGCAGGGGTTGGTTCATCCAGGGCAGCAACAGGCTGGCGGCCACGAAACCATAGCGCATCAGGCCCAGAGCCAGGACCCAGACGCCGGCTTTCCCGAGTGCCAGAACCGCAACGCACAGCCCGAGGATGAACAGCGCATCCAGCTCCATGTCAAAACGGGCGCCGAAGTCGCTTTGCGAACCGGTAGCTCTGGCCACCCTGCCGTCCACGCCGTCCAGCAGCAAAGCCAGTAATGCCACCACGGAGTACAGCCAGAGCCCGCCTGTACTCCCGTTTTCGCCAACCAGGTTTCCTGCGTAGGGAGCCAGGGCAACCAGCGTTATTACCAGCGTGCTTCGAAGAAGGGTCGCCCGATTGGCCCAACCGAAATCCTGGCCACGGGGCCAGGCGAAGCCAGCGCAGACGCAAACTGCTATATACAAAATGGCGGCCAGAGCGATAAACGTCAGCGGTAGCTGGGCCAGCCAGCTGGTAAGGAGGCATAACAACGCCAGCAATCCGCCTGCCCAGGCAAGATCGAAAGCCAGGGAGAGGCGGCCTGGGGAGGTGTGCCCATTAGAATCCATCGTCAGGCTCCAGCGTATACATTGGCAGCCAGCGCGGCCCAGAGCCGCGCTGCCACGCCCCGAATACAAAGACTATAGTAGTCGGATGGTGTGAATATTTACGAGAGCAGACTGCGTTCAGACCGTCAGCTTCGTCGTCCTTTCCCGGGCGCCGAAAGCCAGGCATGAAGCAAGGAGATTGCATTGCCAAAGGAAGCCGGAGCAACGAGCTCGCCACGTGAGGCCAGGGCCTGGTGGGTAACCAGTCCCGGGAAGGGCGAAATTCTGGAGACGTCATTGGCGGGGGACAGCCGTGAGTGCCGCGGCGACTGGGTGACGGTTCAGGCACTGTATTCCGGAATCAGTCGGGGGACTGAATCGCTGGTATTCCATGGGCGGGTGCCGAAAACCGAGCACGAGCGTATGCGGGCGCCCTTTCAGGAAGGCGAGTTCCCCGGGCCGGTCAAATACGGCTACGCAAGTGTTGGGAACGTCATTGAAGGGCCGGCGGAACTGGTGGGAAAGCCGGTTTTCTGCCTGTACCCTCACCAGGACCGTTACCAGGTTCCGGCGTCAGCGGTAACGCCTCTGCCCGAGGATCTGCCCCCGGAGCGGGCGGTGCTCGCGGCGAACATGGAAACGGCCGTGAACGGTCTCTGGGATGGTCTGCCAGGGGTGGGGGACAGGGTTGCCGTCGTTGGCCTGGGCGTCGTCGGGCTTCTGGTGGCCTGGCTGGCCAGCCGGATTCCCGGCACCCGGGTAACCGCTATCGACACCAACCCGGCCCGGGCGTTGGTGGCGGAGCAACTCGGCCTTGATTTCAGCGATGGCACCGGCCCACTGCTGGACGATCACGATCTGGTGATTCACGCCAGCGGCCACCCTTCCGGCCTGGAGACTTCTCTGGCGCTTGCCGGCGCTGAGGCAACCATCGTGGAGATGAGCTGGTATGGCGACCAGCCGGTTCCGGCGCCCCTGGGCGCGGCCTTTCATCCACGGCGCCTGACGCTCAAATCCAGCCAGGTGGGGCAGCTGGCAGCGGCCCGACGGCCCCGCTGGGATCACGGCAAACGGCTGGCCCTGGCCTTAAGCCTGCTGCGAGACGAGTCCCTGGAGTGCCTGATCACCGGTGAAACCCCGTTTGAAGAGTTGCCCCAGGCCATGAACCGCATTCTGATTGATGGCAGGGATACGCTCTGCCACCGCATTGCCTACGGCTAGACCACCAACCACTGCCCACTGCATAAGGAGAGACCATGTTCGGCCTGACCGTCCGTGACCACATGATGATTGCCCACAGTTTTAACGGTGAGGTCTTCGGGCCCGCGCAGAAACTCCATGGTGCCACCTACGTGGTCGACGTGACCTTTGAGCGGCATCAACTGGACGAGGACGACCTGATCGTGGATATCGGGCTGGCCTCGGAAGTGCTTAAAGACGTTCTCTCGGAATTCAATATGAAGAATCTCGATGAGATTCCGGAGCTCGCGGGGCGCAATACCACCACGGAATTCATGGCCAGGATGGTATTCGATCGCATGGCCCGGGCCATTCACGAAGGTCGTCTTGGCGAAACCGGCCGCGGCATTGCGAGCCTCAAGGTAACCCTCTCGGAGTCGCATATTGCCTGGGCAAGCTACCATGCCGGAATCTGAGGCGCCGCATGCCATCGAATTTCTGGTGCCGGGTGATCCGGACCAGAACACCGGAGGGTATCGCTACGTCCGAAAACTGGTGCAGGCCCTGAATGAGCGGGGCCAGCTGGCCCGGGTAACCGGGCTGGACGGGCAGTTTCCGAGGCCGGACAAAAAGGCGTTCGAAGAACTCGACCGGCGCCTGACGGCCCTGCCGGAAGGCACCTGCGTGATTCTGGACGGTTTGGCCATGGGTGGGTTGCCAGACGTTGTCGAAAAACACCACGGGCGGCTTACGTTACTGGCGCTGGTGCATCACCCCCTGGCGGATGAGACCGGGCTGAGCGAACCCGACCGGCAATGGTTTCTCGATTCCGAACGGCGGGCCCTGGCGTTCGTGTCGGGCGTTGTCACCACCAGCCGATACACGGCAGCACGGCTAGCGGACTACAACGTTCCGGAGGCGTGGGTCCGGGTCGCGGAACCGGGAGTCAGCGTGTTGGCCGGCAAAAGCGAGCCTGCACCTGCAGACGATTCTGGGGAGGCACCGCACTTGCTCTGTGTCGCGCATCTGTCTCCGCGCAAGGCGCAGCACCAGCTGGTGGCGGCGCTCGCAGCACTCAAGTCCTTATCCTGGCAATGCTCGCTGGCGGGCTCCGACAGCCGTAACGCGGGGTACGCGTGCCAGTTGCGCAAACAGATTGCCGAATCTGGCCTGTCCGACCGTGTCACCCTGACCGGAGAGCTGGACGAAGCCGGTTTGACAGATATGTACCGTCGGGCCGACCTGTTTGTGTTTCCATCGCTCTATGAAGGCTATGGCATGGTGATCGACGAGGCGCTGGCTGCCGGTCTGCCGATCATATCCTCCGACGGCGGTGCGCTGGCGAACACGGCGGAAAGACCCGGCGTAGTGCAGTACAGTGCCGGTGATGTTCAGGCCCTGACGGCACGAATCGAACAATGGCTGACCCACCCGGAAGAGCTTGCTCACGCCCGTAAGCTGGCGGTCCGGGAATCGCGGCAGGTGCGGTCCTGGCGGGCAGCGGCGGATGATTTTCTCAGCGCCGTTGAGCAATTCCGGTACGGAGCGTCCGGGTGGCACCAGCACTCTGCCTTCGACAGCCAATGGCTCTCGGCCCGTGAGGCAGCCGATCACAAGGCGCGCTCCAGGGAACTGACGGCGGCTCTGAATCAGTGGCTGGCCGATCGTTACGAGCAGCAGGCCGGATTTCAGGCACGGCCCTGTCGGATTGTCGACATTGGTACCGGCCGAGGCTCCAACGTTGTGTATCTGGCACCGGCCCTGCAGGTACCCCAGACCTGGCTGGCAGTCGATCAGGACCAGGCACTGCTGCGCGAGGCCCGGGAACGCGCCCGGGGTCTGGACGTGCCCTTTGAAACGGCACCGGTTCAGCTGACACCGGAAAACATCGAGCAGATATTGCCCCAGGACACGGCACTGGTAACGGCCTCGGCCCTGATTGACCTGGTGTCCCGTCCCTGGCTGACGGCCCTGGGCCGGGCGGTGGCGAATAGAAACGCCGCGGTTCTGATTGTGCTGAGTTACGCCGGTCGGTTCGAGCTCAGCCCGGAGCATCCTGAGGACGAGCTGCTCCGGGATCTGGTAAACCGGCATCAACACGGTGACAAGGGCACCGGTGCCGCCCTGGGGCCGGACGCATCAGACGTTCTGGCAACCTTGATGTCTGAGGCGGGCTATTCGGTTCAAACCGCTGAGTCCTCCTGGGTCCTCGGTGGTCCGGACCGTCCTGGCGAATGCTCCAATACCTCCCTCATACGAATGCTGATGCACGGCTGGGTAGAGGCTGCGATAGAACAGTCGCCGGAAAGCCGTCCGCAACTGGAACGCTGGCTGTCCGCCCGGGAAGCCTTGTTAGCCGAGGGAGCGCTTCAGATCGTGGTGCACCACACCGACGTGCTGGCTCTGCCGCCGGAGTCGACCGTTTGACCTGGCTGCAACGCCGGCGTGTTGGCCTGGCCGGTCGCTGGCTGGTTACCGGCCTGGTGATTGGTCTGGTGGTGCAGGCCGTCGATGGGCAGGCACTGTGGCGGGAACTCTCCGGCATTGCCGTATGGGTACTGGTGCCGGCCTTGCTGATGTCTGTCTTGCAGGTAGTAATCTCCGCGTGGCGATGGCGATACACGGCGCAGCGGTTGGGCGTCCCTCTGAGACTCGGCCTCGCCGTGCAGGAATATTATCTGGCGACCTTCCTTAACCAGGTGTTGCCCGGCGGGGTACTGGGCGATGTCCATCGCGCCTGGCGCCACGGTACCAGCGCCGGTGAACGGCTGGCTCCGGCCCATGCGGTCGCTATTGAGAGGTTGTCGGGGCAGGTGGTCCTGATTCTGGTTGTGCTGGTTTCGGTCATCGGGCTTGTCCAGGCCGGCCGTCTCCAGGTCGGGACGCCTGGTGGGGGGTGGTGGCCGGTGGTTGCGATTATCTCTCTCTCGCTCGCCGTCTGGCTGGCGGCCCGATTGGGGGCTGGCGACTATCTTTTGCGGCTCAGGCGTGACCTCCAGCGTGCGCTTTTGAGCGGGTCTGCGTTACCCGTACAGATGGCCTCCTCCTTGATGGTCCTTGCCAGTTATCTCGGTGTCTTCCTGCTGCTGGCCGCTGGCGCCGGCTATCTGGCCGGGCCGGCAACATTGCCCGTGTTAGTCGGCCTGTGCAGTGTTCTGCTGCTCAGCATGGTGATTCCCCTGACAGTCGCGGGTTGGGGGGTTCGGGAGGGCGCGGCCGCTGTGCTCTGGCCCCTGGCGGGCTTGCCGGCGGAGCAGGGCGTGGCGCTGAGTGTCGGGTACGGGGCCCTGGTTCTCATCTCAAGTTTGCCAGGTGCAGCGATGATCTTCAGGGGGCGGGGCACGGCCAGGGACGTCGGGCGATCAGGTGCCTGAGAAATCCAGGTCGAACAGCATGTCACTACCGAGATTGACCAGTTGGGCCCGCGGGCGCAGCGCGTCGTCCAGCAGATCAATCTCCGGCAGGGAAAACGCCGGGCGACCGCTGCCAATGATCATGGGCGCAACCATCACATGCAGGCGGTTCAGAAGGCCGGCGTTCAGGAAAGCGGAAACGGTAACGCCACCGCCTTCCACGAAAATCTTTCTCAACCCGTAGTCTGCCAGGACTTCCAGGATGTGCGCGGGATCTACCGGTGCGTCATCTTCGGGCCGCCCGAGGCAGGGCACGTCGGTCACGCCCGGCGGTACTTCCGCATGCGGTGGCTTGCTGTAGGTGCCACTGATCAGGCGCAGGGTTGGTGCCTCGCCATCGGTAAACAGGTGGTGGCTGTCGGGAACCCGGCGATGCCGGTCGATCACCACCCGTACCGGGTTCCGGCCATGGGTGCGTCGCACCGTGAGCCTCGGGTTGTCGGTTAAAGCGGTGCCTGCGCCCACGATCACCGCGTCGGACACCGCCCGTATCCGGTGGAGATGGGTTATGCCGTCGTCGCCGTTAATGAATCGTGACCGGCCGGTTACCGTGGCTATCCGGCCATCCAGGCTCTGGCCAAGCTGGCCGATCACGTTCAATTGAGCGTTGTCTGGCAAGGGCCGACACAGGGGCAGGAATACCGATAGAAGGCTTTGGGCCTCATGGGTGGCGGGTTGCATAAGGTTCCAGCTGCCCTGACCATTGATCCTGACAGCGGGCGTCTCGGTGCCCGGAAACGGCAGTGTCACATTGCTGCGGTCTACTGCACTGAGAACCAGTTCCCACGCCGTATCGATATCCAGAGGTCTCGCTGCCATAGTCCTTCCGTCAGGTTTCATTCACCCTTTAGTCACCCGAGGTAACGGTCGATTGTGTTCCTGGCTATATGTACGTTACATTTTCGGTTTGTTTCACTTCTCAGGGCATTTTCCGGCCGGTTTGCGCCGGATTCAATGACGAGGTCAGGGCCATGCAGGACATGCACCCCATTCAGCACTGGGATCCGGAAGCGCCCGGAGACGATGGGCAACTGGAACTCCCGGGCATTGCCCTGGACCGCAGTGACGAGCTTCTGGAATCTCTGGAGGAGCTGGAAGATGTGCTGGGCAAGGTCCAGCTGACGGCGGAGGAGGTGGAACTGCTGCGCCGGTTTCGCCGAACAACGGCGGAGAACCGGCGCATGATCCTGCAGTTACTGGCCCGCTGAGCCGGGCCCGGACCTTACTTCTTGCCCTTCTTGTAGATATTCTCGTACACGTAGTTGGTGGCTTCCACAAAGCCATCGATGCTGCCGCAGTCGAACCGCCGACCCTTGAACTGGTACGCCAGTACGCAGCCGTTGCGTGCCTGCTCCAGCAGGGCGTCGGTTATCTGCACTTCGCCGTTCTTGCCGGCAGGCGTGCGCTCGATGATCTCGAAGATATCCGGCGTGAGGATGTACCGGCCAATAATCGCCAGGTTGCTGGGTGCGTCCTCGGGCGCCGGCTTCTCCACCATGTCGGTAATGCGGTACAGGCCATCTTTCATGGATTCACCGGCAATCACCCCGTACTTGTGGGTCTCGTCTGCCGGTACTTCCTCAATGGCGACAATCGAGCAGCGGAACTGGTTGTAGAGCTTGACCATCTGAGCCAGCACGCCGTCTTCACCCTCGGGGCCAATGCAGAAGTCGTCTGCCAGAACCACGGCGAAGGGGCTGTCACCCACCAGGTTGCGACCAGTGAGGATGGCGTGGCCGAGGCCCTTCATCTCGTTCTGACGGGTAAACGCGAAGCTGTTGTTGTCGATCAGCTCGCGGATGGAGGTCAGCAGATCCTCTTTCCCGGAACCGGCAATCTGGTGCTCCAGTTCGTAGCTGATGTCGAAATGGTCCTCAATGGCGCGCTTGCCGCGACCGGTCACAAAGCCGAATTCATGAATGCCGGCTTCTGCCGCTTCCTCAACCCCGTACTGGACCAGGGGTTTGTTCACCACGGGCAGGATTTCCTTGGGCATGGCCTTGGTGGCGGGCAGGAATCGGGTGCCGTAGCCGGCAACGGGGAACAGGCATTTCTTGATCATGGGTTTCGTCCTTTGATGTTCGGTTTCACGGCCTGTGGCTTCGAAGTGAAGACGCTGTCCAGGAGCCTTTTCAGCTGATCAATCACAAAGTGTGCCGAGTTTACCCAAGTTGTCGCCACAAATGCAGGGGGGAGGCCGGTTTTGTAACCGGGCGTATCATCGGGTGTTCCTGAGCATCGCCCAGCTACATTCAGATACAACTTTCATATTGGATTGTAAGTAACTGGTTTGGCTGAACATTAAAATTGTAAGTTTTGGAAAGCTGGGGTGGTCTGAGGACCGGCAGTCTTTTAGAGTGACGATACTCTTTCCCCCGGCCCGAGACGTTTGCGTTGCGTAAGTACGGTTTGCTTGCACTTATTTGGTGCGCTCCTGCCAGTGCGGTCTCACTGGCGGACGCGGTACCCGAGAACCTGGCAGTCTGGACACAGTATCCGGAAAGCCTGCTTCGATCCGTTACCCACTACCTGGCCTCCACGCTGCAGTTCTCGGGCGATTCCGTTCACACCGATGAGTCGGCCAACGGAAGGCTCCGTATGGCCGGCAACGACATGATCCTCTCCCGCCACGATATTGCCCTGGACTTCGAGGATTCGGTGTCCCGAACCGAGGGCGGCGAATGGCAGTCTCTGGCGTTACGCTACGGGTTTCCGGTGGGCGGCGTCGATTTTGATCTGACTGTGAAAGAAACCGACCAGCACCTGGTGACTACCCGCTCGGGCCAGCAGCTGGATACCCGGGTTGATTACCGGGGCCTCGATCTTTCCGGCAGTCGGGCGCTGTGGTCCTGGAAGGGGTTTGAAGTGGATGGCGTGTTCAGCCATGCCACCGGCACCAGTGACTGGTTTGAGGAGTCCTCCTGGACATCGGAAACAGACCACCAGCTTTCCAGCCTTGCGCTGCGGTGTTCAGGGCAGCGGGAACTGGCGGGCGGCTTCCGGGCGGGCTCCACGGCGGTTGCGCTGGCGGGATTCGAGAGGCTCGAAACCGCAACCTCGACCGACATCAGCGAGCAGTCCGCGGGGTTCTACCGGGTCACACTGGGGGCATCGCTCAATCGCTCGTGGCATGCCTGGGATCTGGGCATTCAGGGCCGCTACCAGGTAGCGCCGCCGCAACTGGCTTCGTCAGAGTACCTCCAGATTGCAGGGCCCGCCATGATGCACGGGTTCAATGGCCAGTCGATGCACGTGGCCGAGGGCGGGTGGCTGCGCATGAATGCCCGGAGCCCGGGTTACGCCATTCCCTTCACATCAGCGCTTAATTCCCGCGTCACCTTTTCTGTGCTGAGAGGATGGGCGCCGGCCCGTACGACAGGCCTGAGAAGGTTCGAGGCCAGCTCCGGAGAAATTGCCCTGCAGCTCGAAGGCCGGGGCTTTAACGCCAGCATGAGTGTTGGCCAGATTCTCGACCTCTCCGGTGAGGCGATGGAGCGCCCGGACACTCCCGACGTCTCCCTTTCCCTGTCCATGGTCATGTAAGCCCACCCAGAGCTACCCGCCACAGAACAATCCTTTCAAGGCGTTACGAAGATGTCACTTGAGGCGATGCCAACACCAGGTGCTACATTCTTCTCATGGCACGGAAAGGATTTTCTGCATGAAAGGTTCAGGACTACCGAAACCCCACCTGGTGGCGCTTTTGCTACTGGCGCTGCCTTCGATGGTGAGCGCATTCAGCTTTGACGATGTGCTCAGCAAGGCGGAGAAGCTGGCGGGTAGTGACTATCAGGCGCCCCCGAGGGCACCGGAGTTTCTCCGTACGCTCGATTACTCCACCTATCAGACCATTGGCTTCAAACCCGAGGCTCGCCTCTGGCAGAGCGGGCGCTCCCGCTTTCAGGTAGCGATGGTCGCCCAGGGTGCTCATTACCGGCACCCGGTGACCATCAACCAGATCGATAGCGAGGGAGTGAAGCCGGTCGGTTTTGATCGCACAGACTTTACCTACCCCAATCCCGAACTCGCCAAACGTATTCCCGCAGACCTTGGTTACGCCGGGTTCCGGCTGTTTTTTACCCCTGGGAAGGCATCCGCTGGTGAGCCGTTCATGGTGTTTGCCGGCAACAGCTACTTTCGCGCCGTTGGCAAGGACCAGCGGTTTGGCCTGTCCGCTCGGGGTATCTCGGTGGACACCGGTTTGCCGTCGGGTGAGGAATTTCCTTCGTTCAAGGAGTTCTGGATTGAACGACCGGCCGCCGGAAGCGAGACGTTGGTGGTGTACGGACTGCTTGATGGCCCCAGCCTCACCGGGGCCTACCGGTTTGTGATCCGGCCTGGCGAAAGCACGCGTGTGGATGTGACGGCAGAGCTTTTCTTCCGGGAGGACATTGAACAGCTGGGCCTTGCGCCGCTGACCTCCATGTTCTATTTCGGCGAAAACTCGGTGCCGCCCAGGGGAGAGTGGCGGCCCCAGGCGCACGACTCAGACGGCCTGCTGATTCACGACGGCAAGTCCGGAGAGTGGCTCTGGCGGCCGCTGGTCAATCCGGCCCAATTGCATCTGAGCTTTCATCAGGTTGAGGAACTGGCAGGGTTCGGGCTGATGCAACGGGATCGTGCGTTTCACCAATTTCAGGACAGCGAGGCGCGCTACGATCTGCGTCCCAGCGCCTGGGTTCGGCCCAGCGAATCCTGGGAAGCCGGTTCGGTGGTCCTGGTGGAGATCCCCTCCGGCGCGGAAACCAACGACAACATCGTTGCCTTCTGGCGACCGGCCGAGAAAATCAAGGCGGGCGGGAGGAAACGCTTCGAGTACGAATTGAAGTTTGGTGCCCCGGATATTGCGGGCCACCCCTCCGGCCGCGCCGTTCACACGTTTCTGGGCCGGGAGTCACCCGGAAGCGAACCGGAAGATCTGGGCGCCTACCGGTTTATCGTTGATTTCCGGGGTCGGGAGCTCAGTTCCCTGAAGGCCGGGGCGCCGGTGGTCAGCGAGGTAAGCGCGAACGGGGGCGCAGAGGTGGTGGAGCACTTTGTGGAGTACGTACCTGCCAGTGATGTCTGGAGGTTATCGGTGTTGGTCCGCCCGCCCGCTGACAAGGCGTTGTCGTTGCGAGGCTTCCTGAGTCTCGAGGGCGAGCCATTAACCGAAACCTGGACCTATTCGCCGGGGCCGTCTTCGGGAATATCCGGAGCTCCAGACTGAACGGTAAAAAAAGGAGTCTTGATGAACGTTGACGTGCTGCATCTGACCCTGATCCGGACATCCGGTTACCTGGTGGCCTCCGGGGTTCCGATGACCACGGCCAATTGCCGAACCTTGCTGGCCATGATTGACCGCCTTCTCTCCGAACTGGAGGCGGCCGGCGTTGCGGAAGAAGATCTCGAAAACCGACTGCTCCTCATGGCCATGGATCGTCTTCCCTTTGAGTTCCCATTCCCCAACAGCCAACCGCCTGAAGCGACTCCTGCGCTCTCACGCGGAAGCATCGGGTACGCCGCTCATGTCTGAGGTTGCTGCGGAGATGCCGCTGCGGGCGCATCGTTGGCGCCATATCGCCTTTTTTCGCAGAACCCTGTTGATTCTCTTCGTGCTGGGGCAAACGGCGGTGGCCAGTTACTACCTGCTCTGGGTGCTGCCGTATCACGGCGGAACCTGGGTCGAGATCGGCATGACCGCGCTTTTCGCCATTCTTTACGCATGGATTGCTGTTGGCTTCTGGACGGCCGTGTTCGGGTTTTTTCTGCGTCTTACGGGTGGGGACAGGCACGCGCTGTTGCGACGCCACTCGGAGGAAATCCTGACAGCCACTCCGCTGGCGAAAACTGCCATTGTCCTGCCGATCTACCATGAACCCGTACAGTGGACCCTCAGTGGGCTCAGGGCTGTATACCGGGACATAGAGCGCACAGGGCTGATCGAGCACTTCGAGTTCTACATTCTTTCCGACAGTCGCGATCCGGATGTCTGGCTCGAGGAGCAGCGGGTGTGGGCGGAGCTGGTCAGCGAACTGGGGGCCGAAGGGCGCCTGTTCTATCGGCGACGATCAGTCAATCTCAACTACAAGAGTGGTAATGTTGCGGATTTCCTCCGCCGCTGGGGGCGCCGCTGCCGGTATATGGTGGTGCTGGACGCCGACAGCCTGCTTGCCGGTGACACCATCGTGCGCATGGTGCGGCTGATGGAGAGGGAGCCGGGCGTCGGCATTCTGCAGACCAATCCCACGATCATCAATGCCGAGTCTTTTTTCGCTCGTATCCAGCAGTTTGCCAATCGGTTCTATTCCACCCTGTTTGCCACGGGGCTTTCGGCCATCCAGATGGGCGATGCGGCCTTCTGGGGCCATAACGCCATCCTGAGAATCGAGCCGTTCATGAAGCATTGTGGCCTCCCCAAACTACGCGGCCCCGGCATATTTGGGGGCCCGATCATGAGCCATGACTTTGTGGAAGCGGCCTTCATGGGCAGGGCCGGGTACGAGGTTTGGCTGGAAACCGGGCTGGGCAACAGCTTTGAAGAGTCGCCGCCCACCCTGGAAGATGAGCTGACGCGAGACTTTCGTTGGGCGAAGGGCAATCTTCAACACCTCTGGGTGATGTTGCGGGAACCGGGTCTGCGATTTGCGCATCGAATGGCGTTTCTCAACGGCGCCATGGCCTACCTGGCTTCGCCCCTGTGGCTAGGGTTTCTGGTTCTCACCACGATTGAAGCTGCGCGGATGACCCTGGCTCCGATCGAATACTTTCCCGAGGGTCATCAGGGGCCGTTCCCGCTCTGGCCCGAGTGGCGGCCAGGCTGGGCGCTGATCCTGGCCCTGAGTACCTTTGCGCTGCTGTTCCTGCCAAAGTTCCTGGCCCTGCTGGATGCCCTGTGCCACCGCTACGCCCGTGATTTCGGCGGGTTCCTGAAGTTGTTCGGGAGCGTATTGCTGGAAATTGTGATCTCGATTCTGCTGGCGCCGGTAAGAATGTGGGCACACAGCCGGCACGTACTGGTGGCGTTGTTCGGCCTTTCTCTGTCCTGGGCCGGCCAGAACCGTACCGAGGAAACCACCTGGCGCAAAGCGTTGGCGGCCCAGTTCCCTGGAATGCTGGTGGGCGGCTGCTGGTCGGCGTTTGCCTGGAGCCTGGATACCATGTTCTTCCTGTGGTCTCTGCCCGTAGCCATTCCGCTGCTTCTGGCAGCACCGACCGCGGTTTTTATCAGCCGGAGGGGGCCCGGCGATGCACTCCGGGGGTTCGATCTGTTGCGAGTGCCGGAGGAGAAAGAGCCTCTCCGGCCCATGCTCGCAGACGCTCGCAGGTTTCGCCAGGAGCGAGGGTCCAGTGATGCCTGGCCTCCGTTCGAGCAGGTCGTGCTGGACCCTCATTTGAATCGTCTGCATCAGGCGCTGGCGCGCGATCATCGCAGGGGGCCAAGGCGCAAGCACCTTGAGACAGCGGTTGCCCGGTGCCTTGCGGACGGGCCCGAGGTGCTCAATCGCAGCGAGCTGAGCAGCATTGCCCGCGACAGGCAATCCCTCGCCGCGTTGCACGAGGGCGCCTGGCGCGCGCCCGACAACAGTTACTGGGGCCAGCGCCTGCGAAGGAAATCACTCCAGGGAAGTGTTGGATCATTGGCGCAACCGGAAGGTGGGGCGACATGAATCAGGTGAGCAGAAAAGACGGAGGAGCCGGGATGGACAAAATTGAGAGGCGACGGGTGTTGAAGGTTCTGGCGGCGCTAGTCGGCAGCAGTGCAGTACCACTGGCGCCAACGGTGTTCGGGGCCAGGGTCAAATCGGTAGCCGGTGGCGAGGGCCAGCCTTTCAGTTATGCCTGGTTGAAGGGCCACGCCCGGGAGTTGGCCGGGAAGGAGTACGTTTCTCACAAGGGTGAATTGCCGCCGTCTCTGAAAACACTGTCGTGGGACGATTACCAGGCCATTCGCTTTCGCGAGGATCAGGCACTCTGGCGTGACAGTGACAGCGCTTTTCAGGTTCAGCTCTTCCACCTGGGGCTTTATTTTCAGGAACCGGTGAAAATCCATGAAGTGGAGGAAGGGCAGGCCCGTCAGTTGGCCTATCAACCCGACCTTTTCGACTACGAGGGCGAGCAGCCGCTTGGCGACCTCCCGGAAGATCTGGGCTATGCCGGCTTCCGCGTCCACTATCACAACAACTTTTCGCTCGATCTGGCGGCGTTCCTGGGTGCCAGTTATTTTCGGGCGGTGGGTTCGGAAATGCAGTACGGCATGTCGGCCCGTGGGCTTGCCATTGATACCGGCATGAACCGGGAGGAGGAATTTCCCCGGTTCTCGGAGTTCTGGCTGGAAAAACCGGCGCCGGGAAGTCAGGTGATGCGGGTCTGGGCCCTGCTGGATTCGCCGAGCGTCACCGGCGCCTATGCGTTTGTACTGGACCCGGGCCGTAATATGGTGATGGACGTGGATGCCGCACTGTACCCGCGTCGGGAGATCACCCGTGCCGGCATTGCGCCGCTGACCAGCATGTATCAGGTGGGCGAGAACAGCCAGCGTATGGATTACGATTGGCGCCCGGAAATTCACGATTCCGATGGCCTGTCGTTGCTCACCGGCGCCGGGGAATGGCTGTGGCGGCCCCTGGTGAATCCGGGCAGCCTGCGCTTCAACAGCTTCCAGGACAACAACCCGGGTGGCTTCGGTCTGTTACAGCGTGATCGCAACTTCGACCACTACCAGGACGACGGCGTCTTCTACGATCGTAGGCCGAGTGTCTGGGTGCAGCCCAAAGGAGACTGGGGCAAGGGCAGTGTGGATCTCGTAGAGATTCCGACGGTGGATGAAACCTTCGACAACATCGTTGCCTTCTGGCATCCCCAGGAAGCTATGCAGCCAGGCCAGGAATATCTCTACAGCTATCGCCTCCACTGGGGTGCCGAGCCACCGGTTCGTCCCAGGGAGCTGGCCACGGTGCAGGCCACGCGCACCGGACTGGGCGGGGTTGTGGGCCAGAAACGCGAGTACTTTTCCTGGCGTTTTGCCGTGGACTTTGCCGGCGGAGCGCTGGAGATGCTTCGCAAGGGCGCGGAGGTGGAACCCGTGATTAGCGTCAGCCGTGGCGATGTGGAAATCACCTCGGCCCGGCCATTGTCAGCAATCAATGGCTACCGGGCCATGTTTGACCTGGTGCCCGATGACTCACAGGAGCCCATTAATATCCGCCTTTACCTGCGTCTGGGCGACGAGGCGCTGACGGAAACCTGGCTTTACCAGTATTCGCCGCCTCCGGTTTCGGAGCGCCGGCTCTACTGAGGGAATCCCCGGATGTTTACAATTCCGGGGTTCCCCTCCTTTGTATTGTTGACAATCTATAGATCCAGGCGTAGATTTGCGCAAAATAACCTGGGTTTTGTTGACAAACTATGCCTGAAATCCTGTCTCCTACCTACACGCGTGCTGACGAAGCCTTCGATTGTCTGCAAACGGCCATCGTGAAGGGCGATCTGGCTCCCGGTGAGAAAATCGGCGAGCTGGAGCTGTGTTCCCGTTTCAACCTTACCCGCGGCCCCCTGAGGGAAGCTCTGGGGCGCCTTGAATCCCGGGGCCTGCTGGTGCGGCGACCCCATGCGGGTGTAAAGGTGGTTTCTGTCAGTGCGTCCGAGCTAATGGAGTTGTACCGCATCCGGGAAGTGATGGAGGGCCTCGCCGCCCGCCAGGCGGCAGAGCGCATGACCGACCAGGAGATTGCCGACCTTCAGGCCACCCTCGACAGCCACGAGCGCATGATTGACGAAGCCCAGGGGCAAGCCTACTACCAGGCGGAGGGCGACTACGACTTTCACCACCGTATTGCCACCGGCAGCCGCAACGCCAAGCTGGCCCAGATGCTTTTGGGCGACCTGTATTACATGGTGCGCATGTACCGTTACCGGCTCAGCACCTCCACCGGACGTCCCCAGCGGGCGCTTGGTGAACACCGCCGTATCGTCGAGGCCATCGCCCAGCGCGACGGCGAGCTCGCCGAATTTCTGATGAAACGCCATATCAACGCCGCGCGACAGAACATCGAGAAAAAGATCCAGGAAGGCGAAATCTCCATTTAAATGAAAGAGGCCAACACCATGTCCAACAAACTCAGCCCCGGCGCCTGTTTCCGTAAGGCACTGAAAGAGAATCAGCCCCTGCAGATTGTCGGCACCATCAATGCCTACGCCGCGATGATGGCCGAGAAGGTCGGCCACCAGGCCATCTACCTCTCCGGCGGCGGGGTAGCCAACGCGTCCTACGGTCTGCCAGACCTGGGCATGACCACCATGAACGACGTAGTGGAGGACGTTCGCCGGATTACCGCCGCCACTGATGTGCCGCTGCTGGTAGACATCGACACCGGTTGGGGTGGCGCCTTCAACATCGCCCGCACGATTCGCGAGATGGAACGCGCCGGCGCTGCCGCTGTCCATATCGAGGACCAGGTTGCCCAGAAACGCTGTGGCCACCGCCCGAACAAAGAAATTGTCTCCCAGGAGGAAATGGTCGATCGCATCAAAGCGGCCGTGGATGCCCGCGAGGACGACGATTTCTTCATCATGGCCCGTACCGACGCGTTCCAGAAGGAAGGCCTTGAAGCCGCCATCGAACGCGCCAAGGCCTGCATCGACGCCGGTGCCGACGGCATCTTCGCCGAGGCGGTTACCGAACTGGAGCACTACAAGGCGTTCTCTGAAGCCCTGGACGTGCCTATCCTGGCCAACATCACCGAATTTGGTGCCACACCGCTGTACAACCGCAAGGAACTGGCCGAGGCCGGCGCCGACATGGTTCTGTACCCGCTCAGCGCCTTCCGTGCCATGAACAAGGCGGCCCTGACCGTTTACCAGAACATTCTGGAGAAGGGCGACCAGAAAGACGTGGTAGACCTGATGCAGACCCGCATGGAGCTGTACGATTTTCTGAACTACCACGAGTTCGAGCAGAAGCTGGACGAGCTTTTCAAGCAGAGCAAAGGTTAACAACAGATTCACTGTTTTGATGGGGGAGAACAACCATGGCTGAAGCAAAACAACTGAGCGGCGCGGGCCTTCGTGGCCAAGTAGCCGGCGAAACGGCCCTGTGTACAGTAGGCAAAAGCGGCGCAGGCCTGACTTATCGCGGCTATGACATCGCCGACCTGGCGGAAAAGGCCCAGTTTGAGGAAATCGCTTATCTCCTGCTGCGCGGCAAACTGCCGAACCGCCAGGAGCTGGACGCCTACGTCAAGAAACTGCATAGCATGCGTGGCCTGCCATATGCCCTGAAATCCGTACTGGAGCACATTCCCAAGGACGCCCACCCGATGGATGTGATGCGTACCGGCTGCTCCATGCTGGGCAACCTGGAAACCGAGGAAGATTTCAGCGAGCAGGACGACAAGATCGACCGCATGCTGGCGGTGTTCCCGTCCATCATCACCTACTGGTACCGGTTCGCCCACGAAGGGGTACGCATCGAAACCGAGAGCGACGTGGATTCCATCGGCGGCCATTTCCTGGAGCTCCTGCACGGCAAGAAGCCCAGCGAGCTGCACGAGCGGGTGATGAATGTCTCGCTGATCCTGTACGCAGAGCACGAGTTTAACGCCTCCACCTTTACCGCCCGCGTGTGCGCCTCAACGCTGTCGGACATTCACAGCTGTGTGACCGGCGCCATCGGCTCACTCCGTGGGCCGCTCCATGGCGGTGCCAACGAAGCGGCCATGGCCCTGATCCAGAAGTTCAAGACCCCGGATGAGGCCGAGCAGGGCCTGCTGGGCATGCTGGAGCGCAAGGAAAAAATCATGGGCTTCGGCCACGCGATCTACAAGGAATCCGACCCGCGCAACGCCATCATCAAGCAGTGGTCGAAGAAGCTGGCGGAAGAAGTGGGCGATACCGTGCTGTACCCGGTGTCCGAGCGCTGTGAAGAAGTGATGTGGCGCGAGAAGAAGCTGTTCTGCAACGCCGACTTCTTCCACGCCTCGGCCTATCATTTCATGGGCATCCCCACCGAGCTGTTCACGCCCATCTTCGTGATGTCCCGTGTGTCTGGCTGGGCCGCCCACGTGAAAGAGCAGCGGGCCAACAATCGCATCATCCGCCCGAGCGCCGATTACACCGGTCCGGCGGACGCGAAATGGGTACCGATTGAGGAGCGCCCATGAACACCGACTACCGTAAACCCCTTCCAGGTACCGACCTGGACTATTTCGACACCCGCCAGGCCGTGGAGGACATCCAGGCCGGCGCGTATGACAAACTGCCGTACACCTCCAAGATCCTGGCCGAGCAGCTGGTGCGCCGTTGCGACCCGGCCATGCTGACCGATTCCCTGAAGCAGCTGATCGAGCGTCGCCGCGACCTGGACTTCCCCTGGTATCCGGCCCGCGTGGTGTGCCACGACATCCTCGGACAGACCGCGCTGGTGGACCTGGCCGGCCTGCGGGACGCCATCGCCGAGAAGGGCGGTGACCCGGCCAAGGTCAACCCGGTGGTGCCCACACAGCTGATCGTGGACCACTCCCTGGCCGTTGAGCACGCAGGCTTCGAGAAAGACGCGTTCGAGAAGAACCGCCAGATTGAAGACCGCCGTAACGACGACCGCTTCCACTTCATCAACTGGACCAAGACCGCGTTCAAGAACGTGGACGTGATTCCTCCGGGCAACGGCATCATGCACCAGATCAACCTGGAGAAGATGTCGCCGGTGGTGCAGAACCGCAATGGTGTCGCTTTCCCGGATACCTGTGTGGGCACCGACAGCCACACCCCTATGGTGGATGCCCTGGGCGTTATTTCCGTCGGTGTGGGCGGCCTGGAAGCCGAAAGCGTGATGCTGGGCCGCGCTTCCATGATGCGTCTGCCGGACATCGTCGGCGTTGAGCTCACCGGCAAGCTGCAGCCGGGCATTACCGGTACCGACATGGTGCTGGCGATCACCGAGTTCCTGCGCAAGGAGCGCGTCGTGGGCGCCTACCTGGAGTTCTACGGTGAAGGGGCCGACAGCCTCTCCGTGGGCGACCGGGCTACCATCTCCAACATGACTCCGGAGTACGGTGCCACTGCTGCGATGTTTTACATCGACGGCCAGACCATCGACTACCTGAAGCTGACCGGACGTGAAGACGATCAGGTGGCTCTGGTTGAGAAGTATGCGAAAGAAACTGGCCTCTGGGCCGACAGCATGAAGAACGCCGAGTACGAGCGCGTGCTGAAGTTTGATCTTTCCAAGGTGACTCGCACCCTCGCGGGCCCTTCCAACCCGCACGCGCACCTGCCTACCTCCGAGCTGGCCGAGCGCGGCATTGCTGGTGAGTGGGAACAGGAAGAGGGCAAGATGCCGGATGGCGCCTGCATCATCGCCGCCATCACCAGCTGCACCAACACCAGTAACCCCCGGAACATGGTGGCCGCTGGCCTGATTGCCCGGAACGCCAACAAGCTGGGCCTGAACCGCAAGCCCTGGGTGAAGACTTCCCTGGCGCCGGGTTCCAAGACCGTCAAGATGTACCTGGAAGAGGCCAACCTGCTGCCAGAACTGGAGCAGCTGGGTTTCGGTGTGGTGGCCTTTGCCTGCACCACCTGTAACGGCATGAGCGGTGCCCTGGACCCGAAAATCCAGCAGGAGATCATTGACCGGGATCTCTACTCAACCGCGGTGCTTTCCGGTAACCGGAACTTCGATGGCCGCATACACCCCTACGCCAAGCAGGCGTTCCTGGCGTCACCGCCGCTGGTGGTTGCCTACGCGATTGCCGGCACCATCCGCTTTGATATCGAGAAAGATGCGCTGGGCTACGACAAGGACGGCAACCCTGTCACCCTGAAGGACATCTGGCCAGACGATGCGGAAATCGATGCCATCGTGAAATCCAGCGTGAAGCCGGAGCAGTTCCGCAGCACCTACATCCCGATGTTCGACATTACCCGGGATGCCCAGGCCAACACCAACCCGCTGTATGAGTGGCGCCCCCAGAGCACCTACATCCGTCGCCCGCCGTACTGGGAAGGCGCGCTGGCAGGTGAGAAAACCCTCAAGGGCATGCGCCCGCTGGCGGTGTTGCCGGACAACATCACCACGGACCATCTCTCGCCGTCGAACGCGATCCTGATGAACAGCGCGGCCGGTGAATACCTGCACAAGATGGGCGTGCCGGAGGAGGACTTCAACTCCTACGCCACCCACCGGGGCGACCACCTGACCGCCCAGCGGGCCACGTTTGCCAACCCGAAACTGTTCAACGAAATGGTGCGGGACGAGAACGGCAACGTGAAGCAGGGCTCCCTGGCGCGCATCGAGCCGGAAGGCAAGGTCACCCGCATGTGGGAAGCCATCGAGACCTACATGGAGCGCAAGCAGCCGCTGATCATCATCGCCGGCGCCGACTACGGCCAGGGCTCATCCCGTGACTGGGCCGCCAAGGGCGTGGCGTTGGCGGGCGTGGAAGCTATTGTGGCTGAAGGTTTCGAGCGTATTCACCGCACCAACCTGGTGGGTATGGGCGTGATGCCGCTGCAGTTCGAAGAAGGCACCACCCGCAATACCCTGGCCATCGACGGCACCGAAACCTACGACGTGGAAGGCTCACCGGCACCGCGCGCCGAGCTGACGCTGGTGATCCATCGCAAGAACGGCAGCACCGAGCGGGTGCCCGTGATCTGCAGACTGGATACCGCCGAGGAAGTGTCCATCTACAAGGCCGGTGGCGTGCTGCAACGCTTTGCCCAGGACTTCCTGGAGTCTGAGGGGGCCGCATGACACACGCGCCGCAAATCCGAATCCCCGCCACGTACATGCGTGGCGGCACCTCCAAAGGCGTGTTCTTCCGGCTGCAGGACCTGCCGGAAGCCGCCCAGGTGCCGGGCGATGCCCGCGATAAACTGCTGCTGCGCGTAATCGGCAGCCCCGACCCGTACCAGAAGCAGATCGACGGTATGGGCGGGGCCACCTCCAGCACCAGCAAAACCGTCATCCTGGCCGAGCCCACCGTGCCGGATCACGACGTGGACTACCTGTTCGGGCAGGTCTCCATCGACAAGCCCTTTGTGGACTGGAGCGGCAACTGTGGCAACCTCACGGCTGCTGTGGGCGCTTTTGCCATCAACAGCGGCTTCGTGGCCCAAGACCGGATCCCCGAGAACGGCACCTGCACCGTGCGCATCTGGCAGGCCAACATCAAAAAGACCATCGTCGCCCATATTCCCATTACCAACGGCGAAGTGCAGGAAACCGGCGACTTCGAGCTGGACGGCGTGACTTTCCCGGCCGCCGAGGTGCAGGTGGAATTCATGGACCCGGCCGACGGCGAGGGCGCCATGTTTCCCACCGGCAATCTGGTGGACGATCTGGAGGTGCCGGGCGTCGGCACCCTGAAAGCCACCATGATCAACGCCGGCATCCCCACCATCTTTGTGAACGCCGAAGACATCGGCTACACAGGTACCGAACTCCAGGATCACATCAACTCCGATCCCCAGGCCCTGGCCCGGTTCGAAACCATCCGTGCCCACGGTGCGGTCAAGATGGGGCTGATCCAGAACATCGAAGAAGCCGCCAATCGCCAGCACACACCGAAGGTGGCCTTCGTGGCGAAGCCGTCTGATTACGTATCCTCAAGCGGCAAGCACATCGGCGCCGGAGACGTGGATGTACTGGTGCGGGCCCTGTCCATGGGCAAGCTGCACCACGCCATGATGGGTACCGCAGCGGTGGCCATTGCGACAGCATCGGCGGTTCCGGGGACACTGGTGAACCTGGCGGCTGGCGGTGGTGACCGTACGCACGTGACCTTTGGGCATCCCTCCGGCACCTTGCGTGTGGGGGCGGAAGCCAAACAGGTTGACGGGCAATGGACGGCGACCAAGGCGATCATGAGCCGGAGTGCCCGGGTGTTGATGGAAGGTTGGGTGAGGGTGCCCCAGTAATCCGGGAGTGTCGGGTTGCTTTACACTTCGGTCAAGCACCCTCACATTGCTGTTTTGTAACGCGCTGTTTTTTCGTGACACTGCCCAAGGTGGCACGAAACGCGCGTTAAGACCTCGCGAATCCCGTTTTCGGGAATTCTGACAAACAGGAATAGTGGGGTCACAACATGAAGTATGGAAAACTAGTCGCCGCTGTGGCAACAGCAGGTTTGTTGGCAAGTGGCAGTGCGAATGCCCTCTTGATTACCGTTGAAGCTGGAGGCGTATACAACAGCAGCGTTTCCGGCATTACTGAAATTGACTTCAGCAGCGGGTGTACTTACGCGGGTGGCTGCTCTGGCAGCTTCGACGTTGTCACTGGCAGCGTAAGTGGCCAGTACGCAGCACCGTTTAACCTGGGCTCTGATAACCCGTACCTGACAGTGCCGGCACCTTACACCAGTGCACAGTCCGCAACTCTGGACCCGGGTGGCAGCTACAATTATTTCGGTCTTTTCTGGGGCTCGATTGATAACTACAACTCAATCAAGTTTTCCAACTCGGTCTCGGGAGAAGATTGGACTGTAACCGGTCTGGATCTTCAAACGGTTGATCCGAACATTCTGGTGCAAGGCAATCAGGTTAGCCTGAACGACAATCGCTACGTCAATTTCTTCTTTGGCGCGATGTCTTTCGACACCATTGAACTGATCAGCACCAGCAAAGCGTTCGAAACCGATAACCATACCTTTGCGCAGGTTCCGGAGCCGGCCACCTTCGCGCTGCTCGGCCTGGGCCTGATGGGGTTGGGGCTCAGGGGCCGCAAGCGTAAAGCCTGATTGCTCTATTTGCTCCCAAAGTAAAGAAGCCATTCAGATCCTGTCTGAATGGCTTCTTTGTTTTAGGACGTTACATCAACTGTGCTGGACATCCACTCGCTCAGGCAGAGCGTGAGAAAAGCCGGCGTCTGGCTCCCAGCCCAAGCAAGCCAAGACCCAGCAGTGCCAGGGTAGCAGGCTCCGGTACCGGGGTGGGCGTTACCTGCTCGGCATCACCAATCACCATGTCGTCGAAGGCGAACAGATCGCCACCGCCGGCGTTGGTAAATTCAATGCTGGTGAAGGACTGCGCCAGGTCGTAGAACCCGAAGAACAGAGTTGCCTGGGCAAAGTTGCCGATACCCAGGGAGTGAGGAACGGTCAGCTCCGTGGTGTCGCCCAGCGTATTGGTCAACTTGAGCACCATCTGGTTGGTGACAAAGTCGCCAATGTCGATACCGTTGAAGCCGAAAGCACTCACCGGATCGAGAAAATCGATTACGAACGAGCCAGTGCTGACTTCAAGGTATTTTGTACCGGACGTCGCAAACCGTCCAACCGCGGGGGAACCAGCAATGACGCCAGTACCTGTCAGGGTGGCACTCAGGGAGCCACTGCTACCCGGGAAGCTCAGGTTCAACGGGGAACTGCTCCCCGAGGTGAATGATTCAAAGTCCTCGTTTCCGACACCGGTCAGGTTAGCGAGAAAATCCGTGCGCGCCTGCGCGGAATTCGTTCCAAGGACCCCAGCTGTTGAGGTGTCCTCGCCAAAGAAAGTAATAGGAGCGGCCAGAGCACTGGAAGCTCCCCCCATGAGAGCAAGCGCTAGGGAAGCGCCTACAACGTGTCCACCGATTGTCATATTCCTGTTCATTGCTTTCGTCCCTTTAGTGTTTCCACGGTGTATTTCTTGAGTCTTTATGGAGCGTCAATGCCCCTTTACACCGGTGCAAGGTGAGGGCCAACTATGAAAAGTGCATTTATAACAATCAGATAACATGTGTCTTCATGGAGTCATGCCTGAAAATGTTTAATTTCCTGACATATGCTGTGCCAGCTGGCTCTCAGGCGGTCAGCAACTAGACTCTGGAGTAGGCGTCAGGCAACAAGAGGAGGATGGTTCCAATGTCGCAGACCTCAGATTCGAACGAGCGTCCAGACTACGACCAGGTACTGCAGAAAATCGCGGACTATGTGCTGACCTACAACATCGACAGCGAAGAGGCCTGGACCACGGCCAGATATTGCCTGATGGACTCCATTGGCTGTGGATTGCTGGCGCTGAGGTTTCCCGAGTGTTCAAAACATCTTGGTCCCCTGGTGGAGGGCACTCACGTTCCCGATGGCGCCCGTGTCCCGGGCACACCATTCCGCCTGGACCCGGTGAAAGCGGCCTGGGACATCGGCTGCATTATCCGCTGGCTGGATTACAACGACACCTGGCTGGCGGCAGAATGGGGCCACCCCTCCGACAATCTCGGGGCCATTCTGGCCGTTGCCGATCACCTTTCGCGTAAACGTGTGTCAGTAGGCAAGAGCCCTCTGGCCATTCGCGACGTTCTTGAAGCGATGATCATGGCCCATGAGATACAAGGCGTGCTTGCGCTGGAGAACTCATTCAATCGGGTGGGGCTAGACCACGTCGTGCTGGTAAAAGTTGCCTCAACCGCCGTGGCCGCCCGCCTGATGGGCGCCAATCGCGAACAGATGCTTTCGGCACTGTCTCACGCATGGGTAGACGGCCAATCCCTGCGGACCTACCGTCACGCCCCCAATGCCGGCCCCAGGAAATCCTGGGCAGCCGGCGATGCCTCCTCCCGCGGCGTGAGGCTCGCGGACATTGCCGTGCGGGGAGAAACCGGCATTCCAGGTGTGCTGACAGCGCCGCAGTGGGGTTTTTATGACGTTCTGTTCAGCAAAACCAACAAGGACCAGCAACTGAAACCCGAAGACCAGCGTCAGTTTTCCCTGCCTCAGCCTTTCGGCAGTTATGTGATGGAGAACATCCTCTTCAAAATCTCGTTCCCTGCGGAGTTTCATGCCCAGACTGCCGTAGAGGCGGCACTGGCACTGCACCCTGAGGTCAAGGATCGGTTAGAGGACATCGAACGAATAGTCATTACCACCCACGAATCGGCCATCCGGATCATTTCGAAAACCGGAAAACTCGCCAACCCCGCAGATCGGGACCACTGCCTCCAGTACATGACCGCCGTTCCGCTCATTTTCGGAAAACTGGAGGCAGAGCACTATGAAGACGGCTTTCACCAGGCCTATCCGATCATCGATGAGCTGCGAAACAAAATGGAGGTGGTTGAGGATGAGCGTTACAGCCGGGAATATCTGGAGCCGGAAAAGAGATCCATTGCCAATGCCATACAGGTGTTCTTCTCAGATGGTTCCAGTACGCAGCCCGTTGCCGTGGAGTATCCCCTGGGGCACCGGCGCCGCAGAGACGAGGGCATTCCGGAACTGGTGAAGAAATTCGAGACCAATCTGGCGACGCGATTCTCTCGCCAGCAGTGCGCCCGGATTCTTGCTCTGTGTGAGGATCAGAAGGCACTCGAGTCTGTGCCCGTTCACGAATTCATGGATGCTTTGGCTGGCTGACAGGGACCGGGCAAATTGGTGGAATCCTGTCGCTTGCGATTGCAGTAGCCTGAAATTGCAGTAAACTGCTGTTCTTGGCGCTGTATAACGCGGGATGCGTTTTTTATTGCTTGGGTAGCAAAAGGAGTTGGCGTGGCACACGTCAGATTGTTCAGACACTACATACACCTGCCTTTTGTCATTCTCGGGCTGATAGACCTGCTGGTCCTGGCACTGGTCTTTTCGCTTGCTGTTTTCTTCCGGTTCTTCGGTGATCTTCCGTTCTTCTGGGACAACCTCGTTTTTGTCCTGCCCTCAGCGTTGGTATTCGCTGTTCTCTGCCTGATTGTCATGATTGCCCTGGGAGTGCATCAATCCCGGGTTGAGGAAGGCATGTCGGGCATGATGCTCAGAACCATCATGGCGCTGATACTGGCCATTCCCGCCCATGGCTTCGCCTATGTGATTGCCGACCAATGGCTCTGGTATATGGGCAGCTTCGGCCTGCTTACCACCGCCACGGTGCTTTCGGTGTTTGCCCTCGGCGTTGCCCGGGTTCTGTTTTTCAGCATTGTTGGCAAGGAGGCGTTCAAACGCCGGGTGCTGGTGCTGGGCGCGGGCCGCAGGGCCAACCAGTTGCTGGTGGATCTCGAAACACCCTTTAACCGGAAGGGCTTCACGCTCGATGGCTTTGTGCCGCTTCCCGATGAATCGATCGAGGTGGAAGAGCAATACCTCATCAATAACCCTGCCTCGCTCCACGATTACATCCTGAAGCACCCGGTGAGGGAGATCGTTGTTGCGGTAGACGACCGGCGGAAAGGGTTGCCGATGGAGGACCTTCTCGAATGCAAGATGGAAGGTGTCCATATAATTGACGGTGCCAGTTTCTACGAACGAGAGTCCAGGAAAGTGGCGCTTGAGATGATTACCCGTGGCTGGCTGGTCTTTTCCGATGGCTTCACCGTTTCCTCGGTGTATGGCTTCGGCAAAAGGGCGCTGGATATTCTGTCGGCCGGCAGCCTTCTGATTGTCAGTGCGCCCATCATGCTGCTCACGGTTCTGGCCATCAAACTGGAAGATGGATTAAAAGCCCCCGTGCTATATAGCCAGGAGCGGGTTGGTCTTAACAACAAGGTATTTCGAGTGCACAAATTCCGCTCCATGCGGACGGACGCCGAGAAGGATGGCGCCGTATGGGCGAGCAAGAACGATACCCGCGTTACCCGTGTGGGCGAATTCATTCGCAAGGTGCGGATCGACGAGCTGCCACAGATCTTTAACGTGCTCAATGGCACCATGGCATTCGTGGGGCCCCGGCCCGAGCGCCCAGTGTTTGTTCAGCGCCTGACGGAGACGATTCCCTTTTATGGAGAGCGCCACCGGGTAAAGCCGGGGCTTACAGGCTGGGCACAGCTGTGCTTTGCCTACGCGGACAATGAAGAAGACACCCGCGAAAAGCTTCGCTACGATTTGTACTACATAAAAAATCAGAGTTTATTACTTGATCTGTTGATTATAATTCAGACAGTAGAAGTGGTATTGTTCAAAAAAGGATCACGGTAGTTTCGGAAGCACGCCTGGCCCGAAACATGGAAATCAGCACGGACCTCCAGAGAGGAAAAACGATGTCACGGAAGTACTCCCTCCAGGGACTCATACTCGTCCTTTTTTCAGTGGTATTGGTTTCAGGCTGTGCCACCCAGAGTGCCTCTTCGCCGGAGAAGATACAGCGGGCACTGTCGGTGGATGCAAGCACGAGCGTTGACCAGTACATACTCGGCGCCACCGATGTTGTAAGCGTCTCGGTGTGGCGCAATGAAGACCTCAGCATTTCAGTTCCAGTGCGCCCGGATGGCAAGATTTCTGTGCCGCTTGTGGGCGACGTGCAGGCCAGTGGCCGCACCCCTGAGCAACTGGCCAGCGCCATTCGCACCTCACTTTCCGAATACATACGAGAACCGCAGGTGAGCGTGGTTGTTACTTCCATGGGCAGCCACGAGTTCACAGACCGCGTTCGCGTTACCGGCGCCGTGCGTCAGCCCCTGTCTATCCCGCACAGGAGCGGAATGACCGTTCTGGATATTTTCCTGAGCGCGGGCGGCGCCAATGAGTTCGCCGCTCTGAACAATGCGATGCTCTACAGGAAGTTTGAGGGCGAGGTGGTCGCCATTCCGATAGAGCTGGGCGACATCCTGAACGAGGGACAGGTTCGGACGAACTACCTGATGAGGCCTGGCGATATCCTGACCGTGCCCGAGCGAAGCTTCTGATATGGCCTTACCTCTTTCGCAACTTCCCGGCGAAATAGTGAGGGAAGTGAGAAACCATAAGTGGATGGCTCTGTTGCTTTTCCTGGTGGTGAGCTTCGCGGTGCTGGCTGCGGGTTTTGTGTGGCCTTACAAGTACCAGTCGGATGTCATTATCTTTGTCGACGACCGGAACATCATAGGCCCGCTGATGGAAGGGCGGGCCGTTACCACCGAAATTAACGACCGCACTTCCGCCGCCCGTGAGCTTTTGCTCAGCAGAAGCATTGTTGAAAAGCTGGCAACCGATGACAGTGTTTTCCCGAACGCAGCCATGACCCCGGAAGCCGTTGAGAACAGGATTCTGGATATCCGCTCCGGCATCTCTGTAAGACCCAGGGGCGACAGCTATTTCAGCATTGGCTACTCGGCGACCTCCCAGATGGAGGCATTTCGCGCCGCCCAGCGGCTCGGCCAGCTGTTCATCGAAGAATCGAAGGAGCGCAAGCGTACGGAAAGCAGAAGCGCCTACGATTTTATCGACAAGCAGGTCAAAAGCTACGAGAAACAACTGGCCGAGGCCGAGGCCCGATTAAAGCAATTTCTTTCCGAAAATACCGATGGCACCGAGCAGGAGGCCAACGCCAGGATGGCGCAACTGAGAAGCCAGCTGGAGCTGGCGGAGCTGGAAAAGGAAGAGCTGCAGACTCGCGTTCGTTCCCTGCAGCAGCAACTGGCGGGCATTCAGCCAACCCTCCGGCAGGGAAAAACCGAAGATGCCTACAGGGAACGCATCAGGACCCTGGAAGAAAGACTGGATTCTCTCAGGCTCCAGTATCACGACAGTTATCCGGATATCGTGATCCTGCGTGAACAGCTTGCCGAACTTCGCAAACAGCGAGACCAGGCCGCTGAAGCGCAGGAGAGTGGCAATGTCGTCAGCGTTGAGGGTGAGGAAACCGTTAATCCGCTTCATCAGGAGCTGAGCGCAGCCCTTTCGAAGGCCCGGGCCGATGTGGCAACCGTGGATACCCGCATCGAATCCCTTCAGCGGCTGTTGCGACAGCAGGCACAACGGATGGAACGAATACAGGCCAACAAGGCCCAGTATTCTGAACTGACCCGTGACATGGAAGTAAACCGCGAGATCTACGACGACCTCCTCAAGCGTCGCGAGAAAGCCCGGGTTTCCATGCATCTGGACATTGAGGGCCAGGGCCTGAACTACCGCATCAATGAAACGGCGCAGTTCCCTCGCACCCCCACCGGTCCGAAATTCTCCATGTTTGCCGTGGCAGGGCTGCTTATGGGCATTGCCGCGCCGTTCGGAGCGCTCGCTGGCCTGTTGCAGATCGATCCGCGTATCCGGGCAAGGAGCCAGTTGGAAGAGGGTATTGGCCTGCCGGTGCTGGCGGAGATTCCCCAGGTACGGACACCGTATGAGAAGCGCAGACATCGTAAAGCGACTGTCCTGATTGCCGTCCTGGCCGCTTTGGCCGCAAGCGCCTACGTCACCATCGTTGTGCTGGCGGAATTGGGAGCAATTTGATGTCCGATTGGCAACGCAGTCAGCCCGGATCAGGGGAGAAGGAGTCCTTGGAACAGGATCAGCAAAGGGAGCGCGCCGGCGTTTCAGAAGAGCACGCCTATTTTCTTGAGCGGAAGGAACGCCTGAAGAGGGAGCTGGGGCACACCGACTCGGATGATTCCCGCATGCTGGTGCCCAGCTCACTGGAGCTCGGGCCCGGCGCCGTTGACAAGTACGTGATCAGCAAGCAGATCGTCCGCATGCAGGAGCCCCGAAGGCTCACGCCGGATGACCTCGAGGAACGTCGCATCATCTACCCGGAATCCCCCAACCGGGCACTTGTTAACAAGTTCAGGGATCTGCGCACAAAACTGCTTGAGCTTTCCGGTGGCAACAACTTCACCATGGTGGTCAGTGGTGCCGGTGAGGGGGCAGGCTCTTCCTTCGTTGCCCTGAACCTGGCCGCGGCTTTTGCCTTCGATCAGTCAAAAACCGCGTTGATTATTGACTGTAACCTCCGTGAGCCCTCGCTTCACAGCGTGCTGGACATTATTCCTGATCAGGGGCTTACAGATTTTCTGGACGATCCCGACTACGACATCGCCAGAATTCTCTACCCAACAGGCATTCCAAGGTTACGCCTGATTCCGGCTGGTAGCCGGCGGGAAACGCCGTCGGAGTTCTTTACATCGTTTCGAATGAAACAATTCATCCAGGCCGTGCGCAAGCGTTACCCGGACCGCTTCATTGTTCTGGATACCGCGCCGATTTCAGACTCGCCCGACGCCCGCATTCTCACCGAACTCTGTGATTATGGCCTGCTGGTTATCCCACACGGCAAGATTACGCCAGCAGCGGCGGAGCAGGCGGCCACGGCCTTCAATCCGGACAAGTTCGTGGGAGCGATCATCAATGGCTAGCCATGGATGGATAAGACGCGGAACGGCAGGCCCGGCCGGGGCGATGCTGGCCGCAGTGGCGCTGCAGGTGCCAGTGCCTGCGGTAATGGCGCAATCGGAGATTGTCTACGGATTGGACACCCGCTTCACCGACAACGCCCGGAAGGCAAGCACCAACGAATCCAGCGATCTGGAAACCCGCACCTACCTGACTGCCGGCTATCAAACCGACCCGGGCCGCTGCAATGCCGATTTTCTTGGCACCCTCGGCTACTCCTGGTGGCAGGACGATACCTTCGACAGCGAGACCTTCGCTGAAATGGATTTCCAGGGTAATTGTGAGCTGGCCAACCGGCTGTACTGGGAGGCTGCCAACCAGTTACGGGAAGTCACCCAGGATACCCGCCAGAGCAACACGCCCAACAACCGTACCCGTAAAAATGTCTTCAGCACCGGCCCCCGGTATCTCTGGCAACTGAACGACACCAACTGGTTCAACGTCTCTGCCCGGTACGAAAACACCGAGTACGAGGAGCCGGAGGAAACCGACAGCGAGCGATACACTGGCTCCATAGCGTGGGATCATCTGTTCAGCTCCACCTTCACGGGCGGTGTCAGCCTGGCCCATAGCCAGACAGAGTTTGATTACGGCGCTGAAGTAGACGTAAGCAGCGCCCGGCTCACGTTCCAGAACCGATGGGCAACGACCTCCCTTTCCGGCGCCGTGGGTGTTAGCGAGATCGAAACCGATTACGCGAACACCAATCAATCAAGCGACGGATTAGTGGGTGAGCTCAAACTCACCCGCGCGATCAATCCCACCACCGAGTGGTATGCGAACGCCTCCAGGGAGCTGACAGACCGCACCTCAACGCTGGATCTGCGGTTCGGTGAGTTTGAGTACAACCTGCGGGAGAGCATCACCGTGGAGAACACGGTGCTCTCAACAGGCATGAACAAACGGTTCTCCGATTCGTCGGCGTTGAATGTGGACCTTTACGCCTACCGCACGGATTATCTGGATACCGAAGAGACAGAAGACAAGATTGGCTTCAACGTACGTTACTCAAGGCAAGTGGCAGAGCTGACCACGGGTTTCATTTCCCTGGGCTTCGACCAGCTGAGCTACGAGAGTGACGACACCGAAGATGAAGTGGCGCGGCTTTTGATTGGTGCGGAGCACCAGGCCACGCGGGATTTGAGCCTGTTGGCCCGAATTGGGCACGACACCAAGTCCAGCGATGTGGCCAGCCGGGAGTATGATGAGAATTGGGTGCTGGTAGGGCTGGAATACCGACTGCGCTGATTGACACAGGAAGTGTGGGGCAATGGCTGAGAAAGAACGCATACCGAATGCACTGACCATAGATGTGGAAGATTACTTCCAGGTGGCTGCCCTGGCAGAAGCCGTTCGGTACGACGACTGGTCTTCAATGGAGTACAGAGTAGAAGCCAATACCGACCGGATTCTGGGACTCTTTGATCAGGCGGGCGTGAAGGCCACGTTTTTTACCCTCGGCTGGGTGGCAGAACGCTCGCCCCAGTTGGTGAAAAGAATTGCCCAGGCGGGTCACGAAGTGGCCAGCCATGGTTACAGCCATCAGTTGATCTACAACCAGACACCGGACGTTTTTGCCGAAGAAACCCGTCGATCGAAGGGCATTCTCGAAGACATACTTGGCACTTCGGTGACCGGGTACCGGGCAGCCAGCTACTCAATCACCAATCAGTCCCGCTGGGCGCTGGATATCCTGGCCGAACAGGGTTTCACCTGGGATTCCTCGATATTCCCCGTTCGCCATGATCGCTATGGCATGCCAGGAACCCCCAGATGGCCCCATAGGCTCACCACCGATAAAGGGTATGAGCTTGCGGAATTCCCACTGAGCACGCTGAAACTGCCGGGCTACACATTGCCCATCGCCGGTGGCGGTTATTTCCGCCTCTTCCCGTACTGGTTCAGCCGTTACGGCCTGGGTTCGATCAATCGCCAGGGCCGCCCGTTTGTTTTCTACCTTCATCCGTGGGAGGTAGACCCGGACCAGCCACGACTGGACGTGAAGTGGCTCTCTCGCTTCCGTCATTACAACAATCTGGACGTGTGTGAGGAGCGCCTTGCTCGATTACTCTCCGATTTCAGGTTCACCACCATGAGTCAGGTGCTGGAGAGTGAAGGGCTGCTGGCGCCAGATCCGGACCATGCAAACACCCGTTCTGTCGCAGGAATGGCATGATGGTCGGACTGTTTTGGCTGTCATTTCTGTTGTTGGCCTACATTTACTTTGGTTACCCCCTCTGCATAAAAGTACTGGCGGCAGCCCGGCCTTCGCCCGTGAAAAAACATGGGGGGTACCAGCCCCGGGTGTCCATCCTCATTGCGGCCTACAACGAGGCCAGGGACATAGAGGCTACCTTGAACAACAAGCTGGCACTCGAATACCCCACCGAGCTGCTCGAGATTCTTGTGGTTTCCGACGAGTCGGACGATGGCACGGATGAGATTGTGAATTCGGTGGCCGCAAAGACGTCGTGTTCCGTGCGCCTGTTTCGCCAGGTACCCCGACAAGGCAAGACAGCCGGCCTCAACATGCTCAAGGAGCACGCCAATGGCGACATCCTTGCTTTCTCCGATGCCAACTCGGAATGGGAAAAGGGCGCCCTCAGGGCCCTGGTGAGCAATTTCAACGATCCCTCAGTGGGCTACGTTACCGGCAAAATGGTGTATGTGAACCCGGACGGTTCGCTGCTTGGCGATGGGTGTAGCGCCTACATGAAATACGAGAACTGGCTCAGAAGCCAGGAAACCCTCGCCGGGTCGGTGGTCGGTGTTGATGGCGGTATTGATGCCATGCGCAAAGACCTCTACCAGAGCCTGCGGCCAGACCAGCTGCCGGACTTTGTACAGCCATTAAAAGTTGTGGAGCAGGGGTACCGCGTGGTCTACGAGCCGCAGGCACTTCTGAAAGAAGAAGCACTGAGTGACGGTGGCAGCGAGTTCAGCATGCGGGTAAGAGTCAGTCTGAGGGCCTTTTGGGCGTTGAAGGACATGAAGCACTTGATGAACCCTGCAAGAGATCCGCTGTTTGCCTGGCAATTGGTGTCTCACAAACTTCTCCGCTACGCGGCTTTTGTACCGATGCTGACGCTCGCCATTGCCGCGCTATACCTCGCACCGGTGAAGGGACTTTATCTGGTGGCGGCTATTGGGTATGGCCTATTCCTTTATCTCGCGTGGAGTGGGCACAAAAAAGAAAGCAGAGGCGAATCGCTCTCCACCCTTTACGCCCTGCCGTACTACTTTGTGTTACTCAACCTTGCTTCCTTCCGGGCCTGTGTTGCCTTTTTTAAGGGAGAGAAGAAGGTGGTTTGGAATCCAAGGAAGGGGTGATGAACGGTTATAACTCGTTTTTAATTAGGCGACGGCAAAAAACCGGTCATGGCAGATAATCAGCCGAGGCTTGCGCATCTGCTACAGCAACGCCAGTTGCCGGGCCTGGACGGCTTTCGCATGGTCGCTGTTGCTTCTGTGGTGTTTTATCACGCAGGTATCGAAGTTTTCTTTTCTGCCCGGCACGGCGTCGCCGGCTTTTTCGTGCTTAGTGGGTTCCTGATCACCTGGTTGCTAATTAAAGAACACGCTCTGACCGGACGGGTGTCCTTACGTGACTTTTACCTGCGCCGTTCACTGCGCATTTTTCCAGCCTATTACGTCTTCGTGTTCGTCACGCTATCTTGGGACTTCATGCGAGGTGACCCCCACGCCAAAGAAGTGCTGTGGCCAAGTCTTACCTACCTAATGAATTACTACAACGCGATAGAAGGCCATCCCTCCTCGTCGGTTGCGCACTTGTGGTCTCTTGCCATAGAGGAACAGTTTTACCTGTTATGGCCCATTCTCTTTATCGTCTTATTGAGAGCGGGTAGGGCGTGGGCGATAAAATGCCTCGTTGTACTAGCGGTGTTGGTGATGATTTGGCGTAGCGTCGTGGTCAGCGTACTCGATTGGGGCAACTCCTGGGCCTACAACGCCTTTGACACCCGCTTCGATAACCTTGCTATTGGCTGCCTGATGGCCTTCCTCTTGGAAAGGGAGCGCGTACAGCGAGTGGCGGAGACTGTTTCTAGTCAGCCCTGGATGCCTCTGGTCACATTGGCTTTTCTAGGTCTATCCCGTTCGGTCGCCAACTACCATTATGAGTATGGCCCGGCATTTACCATAGATGCAATTCTGCTGGCAGTGTTGTTGGTGCAACTGATCCTGCTGTCTCAAGGGAAGGTGTTTGGATGGCTGAACCACCGGGTTGTGGTCTACCTGGGACTTTTGTCATACCCCATTTATCTCTGGCATGTACGCGGGCTAGAGGCTGGCCTTAAACTTAACATGTTGCCGGAAGCGCTCCAGGTGGTAGCGGGCGTTGCAATCGGTTTAATGATGGCGGCCGCCTCCTATCACCTTTTGGAAACTCCGTTTCTTCGACTTAAGCGCCACTACCAACACCGTGATAAACCGGGCCCAGAAATCGCCACCACCAAAATTCTAGGGAATAAAGCTCCGGAAAGCGCCAATGACAGATATTAAGGTGCTGCATCTTATTGACAGCGGCGGGCTCTATGGCGCCGAGAAAATGCTGCTTACACTCGTTGCTGAGCAGATCAAACTGGGCATCGAACCAGTGATACTAAGTGCTGGTGAGCTAGGCACTAAAGAGAAGGCTTTGGAACTAGAAGCAAGAAAGCTTGACTTGCCAATCGTCGTATGGCGATTGGAACCGGGTTTAAATTTCAAACAGGCGCTTACGATTGCGAGATGGGCCAGAAAGGAACGCTTCCATGTTCTGCATTCTCATGGCTATAAATTCAATATCTTGTTAGGAATCTTGCCTCGGGGGTTACGACAGCTCCCTTTGGTGACAACGGTACATGGTTATGTGCACGCTCGTCGGTGGAGCAAAATGTGGGTGTACGAGCTCGTAGACCAGTTTGTACTGCGCCGATTAGATAAGGTTTGCCTTGTGAGTGGACACATGAGAAACCTAAAGGGTTTAGCTCGTGTTTCTTACAGTAAAACAGCCATCGTAGAGAACGGGCTAGGTCCGAGCAGAGCATTGCACGCGCCCTCTGGAACGTTGCCGACGCGCTTCGACGCATCTTTTAAAATCTTGGTTGTAGGTAGATTATCGCCGGAAAAGAATATAGCTCTCCTAATAAGAGCATTAGCAAACTGTAGAGTTGCTAATGCAGCGATTGAGGTTTTTATTGTGGGAGAGGGCCATTTAAGAACACACTTGGAACGGCTTGCCAAAGGGCTGGAGTGCGAACACAAAGTTCACTTCCTAGGCTATCGAAGTGACGTCCCGGATTTAATGAAAAGCGCTGATCTGTTGGTTATACCCTCTCTAACTGAAGGTCTGCCGATAACTTTATTAGAGGCTATGCGTTCAGGCTTGCCGATAGCTGCGAGCGCCGTGGGAGGCATTCCTGAAGCGTTAGATCACGGACGGGCGGGTTATCTTTTTAATCCCAATTCAGAAGATGAACTAGTTAATGCTCTCGATCATTTTGTAACAGGAAAAATTAACCGAGCGCAAACTGCAGAATTAGCAGAGCAGCGATTTCGAGAAATTTATACTGGTGAGTTGATGGCAAAGAAATACTTGAGTATATATTCAGAAGTAATTTGAAGTGATTTTATATAAACTAGATAAATAAGAATCTTCTCCAGGCTTCTATGAAAAATTTTACCAATTTATTTAGGTATTTTATTACACGAGTATTTTTTCGGGCTGTGGGAGTCCATCTGTCCAGCTATTTGAATTTCATTGAAGAGTTCTGGAGGCTTAATGAAGAAGAGCAAAGGGAAAAACAGCTCGAATTTTTAAATGGGCTCGGGCTAAAAGATGAATCTGGAAAAGTAATCTGCGACTTTGACAGTTTTTCGAGATTGCCAATAATGACGAAGAGCAATTTTAAGAGCCGGGGCTCTACTATTATTGAGAAATCTGCAAAAGGATCATTCATTCGAAAGACTGCGGGAACAACAAGCAGCCCGACTACGGTAGTACTGAACAAAGATGAGCTATCAAAGCTGCTCGCTGTAAGGGATTACTGCTTCAAGAACCATGGCTTTCGGCTTGGAAGTCGCGAAGCGCGTTTTTGGGGGCGCGCAACCAATGGTTTCAGGAACGACCTAAAAAACTTTCTTCTGCATCGACAAATATTTGATGCCGTCGCCGATGAACCGGAAGTATTCTTGCAGAAGCTTGCCAGGTGGAACCCTGTCTACATTTATGGCTACTCTTCCATGGTGCTCGAAGCTACTCGGATCGTTAAGGAAAACCCAGTCAAACTACCTCGATTACGCGGAATAGTGGTAACAGCTGAAGCGATTATGCCGCCCCAAAAGGCGTACATAGAAAGTACCTTTGCAGTTCCAGTAATAGAAGAGTACGGGTCAACCGAGTTTGATGTTATAGCTTTCGAGTGCCGACGTAGACACCGCCATCTGGTCAATCCTTGGATTCATCTAGAGCGTGAGAGCGAAGAGCTTCTTGTTTCGGATTTGAGTCGTTGTTCCCAGCCACTTATCAGGTACAGCATTGGGGATGTTGCGGAGATATATCATTCGGAATGCGGGGCATTCGGTAGCTTCAAGTGTGTAGGCGAGATAAAAGGGCGAACTATAAATCAGATAGCCTATGGAGCAGATGGGAAGCGATTTCATGCAGTAATTTTCAGTAGAGCACTTGAACACTATATGGTCCGTGTTGACAAAGTATTCTCGTTCCGTTTTGTACAGAATGAAGTTGGAGTATTTCATATGAACATAAATGGATGTGACGAGGCGGAAGAAAATAGAATTAAAGCATTTGTCATAGACTTTGTTCTTTCTGAGCTTGGTGTCCCTATAGAAATTGAGCTTTCAAATACGGAGAAAGTTGACGGAAAAAAGCCCTATTTTGAACAGCAGTTGGAAGAAATACACTAAATTTTGATGGTAAAAGGAATGGAAACTGAAGAATATCCATTTGTCTCGATTGTCATCCCCGCCTATAACGAAGGAGATCATATAGGGAAGTGCTTGGCGGCGCTAATTTCCCAGAACTATCCCGATGACAGGTACGAGATTATTGTTGTTGATAATGGCTCATCTGATAACACTGTGGCAGAGGCTCAGCGTTTCGATGTAAGGGTTTTGTCGAAACCAGCCGTTAAGGTTGGTGCAGTTCGAAATTTTGGAGTTGCACACTCCAGAGGAGATATCCTAGCGTTTATTGATTCCGACTGTATAGCTCAGCCAAACTGGCTCAGTGCTGGTGTATCTGCATTGAAAAAGGAGAATGTCGGTGCTGTGGGGGGTGGCTGTTTGTTAAGGGAAGAGCCTTCGTGGATTGAGAAAGGATGGAAACTAGGAAAAGAGGGTAGTGATGAGCAAGTTACAAGTCTTGCCGGTGGCAGCTTTTTGGTAAAGGCGAATTTGTTCCGAAAGCTCAATGGATTTGACGAGTCGATTAATGCTGGCGAAGATACGAAGCTTTCCCGCGATATCGCCAGCCTAGGATACAGGTTGCTATTTCTAAAAGAGTGCTTTGTCGTCCACTTAGGGTACCCTACTACGATCAAAGGATTTTTCAAAAGAGAGTATTGGCACTCGTCGAGTTATCTGAACTCACAGACTGGATTCAACGATCTAATGTTCTTTTCTGTTTTAGCGTTCACCTTTTCCAATATTTCCTTGTTAATTTATCTTCTATCGCAGGATCTTCTGGTGCTGTATGGCGCTGCCTTTCTTGTCATATCTCCTTTCATGTTTTTAGTAAAGAATATTAAGAAAGTCGGGATAGAGAATCTCGAATATAGACGAATACCTTCAGCAGTTTTAGTTAGTTATATTTATTATTATGGAAGGTCCTGCGGTCTGATAAATAGCTGTATTAATGTAATCGCTGATACTTTTAAGTCGAAAAAAAAGGCCTAGTTCTCTAGGCCTTTTTCTCAACATGGGTGGTTACTATTCGACCATGAGTTCAATGCTGGATGGCGGGCGTTGTACATTGCCGCAGTTTACGACGCAAAAGCCTGTTTCATTTCCCTTATTCTGTTCATCAAAAACGTACAAGTAGACTGCCTGGTTGGGATCAAGCCCGCCAAAGCGTTCTTCTACAACAATTTTGTTTTGATCCCAGTGGTTTATAAACTGAAACTCTTGATCTTTACCCATTTCCAGGTAATTTTCGCTGTTACTAAGGACAACTCTTTGAGGAGTTTTGTCAAAATAGATCTCGCCAAAATTCAGCGCTACATTGACTGTGTCCGATCCTCCAGCGGCCTCCCAACCAATATTTGAGATAGTAGGTCCAGCATAGTTCGGTTTTGAGTCAGCGATATAAAGATTATAAAACCATTTACGGTTTTGGTTATTCAAGCTGATGTAGCCATTGCCATAATCACCAGATAGGTCGATGAAAGCTTCCATTAACTGCCAGTCAGTCGTTTTGGAAACGTAAGGCACACCGTAACCCATGCCTGATGGCGTTTCGTAGGCGCGTCTCAGTTCGTTGTATGCTTCATCAAACTGAACGGAGATCCAGCGATTTGTTGACATTACAGCATGCGTACCTGCGCCCCCTACGGTCTCATAAGACCGAAAGTATTTTCCTGATAGACTTGACGCGTAGAATATTTCTGAATCAACTAATGCGGTTGCTCTACTGCTGTTTCCCGTGATCGTAGCTTTCCTGAAATGGCTTGAGGTTGTGGCAGGAGCCTCTATGTGCACGCGCCCATTTTGTTTATCGACTGAGACTATGTGTCCCTGCTTCGTGCTTCCATCTGGGGCAGCGATCGTGATCGATTCTCCTGGCGTAAACTGGTTAGAGCCTTGATTGAACTCGCCCTGTAAATCAACCAGCGCAACTTCTTTGTAAGCATTGATATCACCAGATGGCTTTATGCGCCACGATACGAAGGCTTTTTCAGAATATGGAGTATCCTCGCCCCCAAATGCGTAAGGCCAGCCAAGCCATCCATCGTTTTCGGACCTGTAGCTATGGGACAAGGCAGGCGTTCTTGCCTCATAATCGTACTTAACGCCTCCCCCGCGCGCCCAAAGGCTATCCTCCGCACCCAGGCCAGCAGGTACAGCTGAGCCTATTGCAATGCCGCTGTCTTTTTTGGTCGCTACGCCATTCTCTCGAACGTCTTCGCCGAAGACCCACAGTATCGGGGCTGGGGAGCTTTTCGTCCCGAATCCCTCACCGCTAATAGTTATGGAGCCATTGGTCACAGTTGCGGTCTCAATAGTTGGAGCTGCAACGCAATACATGAAAGGGAAAGCAGTAAAAATTGCACTAAAGAATGCATTCTTGTGAGGAGATGTAAATGACATGACGATCCTGCCTTCGAGCGACCATTTAACATCAGTTTACATCATTAGGAGCGCGTGTTTGTAAAGTTTCTTACCTTGTGACAGAGCTCAAAGCGATGCTTGGCCTGTAGCTTCCTATTTTTCGGAGCGGCTCTATGCCGATGACGATAGTCTGCATTCGATTCTAGGCGGGTACATAGAGCCCCTTATGCCTTTTAAGGCCCAGACGAAGCAAAGCCCAAGAACCAAAAGTGCCAGGGGGGCAGGTTCCGGAACTGTAGTGATTTCGGAGTGGACATGCTTGCTGTTCAATATAAAGGATGAAGATGAAGATTGCTTGAACTCGGTTAAGAACCAGGCACGGTTGATGTCGTTTGGGAAGGTGAGTATTGGGTTTTGTTCCTTGCGAATTGGTATTTCGGCAACGCCAAGCTCGAGATGATAAGTTACATTGGCGTTACCGAAAAACAAAAGAGCGGGCACGTTAGATTCCCACGAGGATATCGTTGGATTATAAGACCAGTCGGCCTTGGAAAAATTGCTCGAAACTCTGCTTCCACCAAAAAATAAGCCGTCGACCTCTAGGCTCGCGTCAATAATCGTCCAAAGGTCACTGTCCAATGTGACACTCCAATTGCTTGAACGACCGCTCAGGGTGAGCGTCCCAGCATCGAGCATGTTTGGAGTTTCAAAGCGATGTGTTATGAGCGCTGCGTCTGCGCTCCCTACCAAAAATACAAGAACAAGAAAAAGTGATACAGTCCTCATGGCCAACAGTCCTTTGTCACTTACTGTTTCACGTCACGGGTTCCAATAAAGCTAGGATACAGCCTGATGGCAGTCAGAGGAAGTGGTGTCAAGGGAGTAAGAAAGCTTTACTCCATAGTTCTAAGAGCTGGCCCGATCGATGCAAGCAAGGAGGCGGTATGGGTGAAAAGAGTATGTTGAGTGTCAGTGTCATCATCCCTGCGTTTAATCGGGAGAAATTTATATCTGAGGCTGTAGAGTCAATTCGAAGCCAAGATTACGACAATATTGAAATAATCGCCGTTGATGATGGTTCGTCAGACAGAACATACGAAATACTTAAAGGGTTTCAAGAAAACGGTAGCTTGGAATTATATTATCATCCGCGAAGAGCTAATAAGGGTCAGTCAGCTTCGATTAATTTGGGCATTTCGAATGCTTCGGGAGATGCAATTGTAATATTAGATAGCGATGATTTGCTTGAACGGGGCGCGGTTCGGCGGCATGTAGAGTTTTTGGAAAGCCATCCCGACATTGGTTTGGTATACGGCTATGGAAAAGCGATTGACGAGAAGGGGGAGCCACTGGGCTTCAATACGCTTGGGGCGGACCATGTTGAGCGTGGAGACCCGAACGGCTTATTACTCGACTGCTATATAGCTCTTCCCGGAGGCGCTATGGTCAGAAAAGACGTATATAAACGAGTTGGAGGATTCGCAGAGGAGTTCAGAGCTGGGCAGGATCACGATATGGCTTTAAGGCTTTTTGAGGAGACGAAAGTTGCCTACGTGCCGGAAGCGGCTTTTTGCTACCGAAAGCATGAGGACTCAATTAGTAACAAAGGGCTTGAGCGACGCTGGAAAACTGGGTTTGAAATTCTCGATAGAGCGAGAGGTCGATATCCATACCGCGCAGCAACCATAAGAAAACGCGCTGCAGTCCTCAACTTTCGGCTTGGACAAACATATTGGCGGCAGGGCCGCCGTTTGGAAGCCTTACCGCTCCTGTTAAAATCGGGACTGCTGGATCCAGTGAGGGCTGTTAAAGTGCTAGTCGGCCATGAATTGTCCAATTAGTGCTTGACTCCATAGAGGTAAAGTTATGTTTGACAAGGAAGTGGTCCTGTTTGTGATGGACCAGTTTGTAAATCCATATGCAGGCACGGAAAGCCAGCTTTTCAAGCTGATAAGCCACCTTCCCGCAGAGGGAATTACCCCGCGTTTACTGGTTCTTCGATCCAGTCCTTTCGTTGAAAACGGAGAAATGCCCTGTCCCGTAGATGTACTGGGCCATGCTAGCCTGAGGGACCCCCGAACCTGGCTCAGTTTTTGGCGCTATGCACGGCGCGCTAGAAAGAACGGCATCAAGGTCGCCCACGTTTTCTTTAACGATGCCTCCGTAGTCGCTCCGCCACTGTTTCGATCAACTGGTATTAGAACGATCATATCCCGGCGCGATATGGGTTACTGGTATACTCCGTTATACCTCAAGCTCCTCAGGCAAACAGGACGGTTCGTAGATCAGGTAGTGGTCAACAGCGAGGCGGTTCGCCAAGTAACCCATGACAAGGAAGGTATAGCCCTCGATCGGATACAAGTTATTTATAACGGTTATGTGCCGAAGTCTCGGGATGACTTGCCGAAGGTGGCGGAACTCGAACGCTTGCGAGAGACCATAGGAGAAGCGCCAATGGCGATGCTCGTTGCCAATCTCCGACCGATCAAAAGAATATCCGATGCGTTAGAGGCGCTGCGGGTATTGAAAGAGCAGGGCGTATTCCTTCATCTCGTGATTCTGGGTGGCGGTGATCAAAAAGTATTGAAGGAAACCGCGCAAAAATTAGGGGTGAGTGGTCAGGTGCACTTTTTGGGTCGCAGAAACGATGTCGACGCCTGCCTGGCATATGGTCACGTAGGTATTCTGTGTTCCGAATCCGAAGGATACTCAAACGCGATCGTGGAATATATGGAGGCGGGTCTTCCTGTAATCGCCTCGAATGTTGGTGGAAATCGTGAAGCGGTAGTGCACGGGAATACGGGTTGGTTGTACTCAATAGGGGATTTCGGTGAATTGGCGGATTTTTTGGGGCGGGTATGCGGGGAGCCGGAAGTAGCCAAGGAGATGGGCCGCCGGGGACGTATGCTGGCAGGCGAACGCCATAATTTACATAAAATGGTTGAGTCCCACTTAGAACTTTACGACAGGCTTTCAACGCTTGGCCGTGGGCATTTCAGTTTTTCGTCGAAGGATGTGTAAGTGATGGGGTTATCTCCTTTTGTTCGGCTTGCTGGTCAGTTCGGAGGCTATCGCCTTGCTCAATTCCTGACGGCCAGTCAGCCCCGCATTCTGATGTATCACCGTTTTTCAAAGTTTCCAGCTAAAGGACATGTGTCATCCGAAGTCTTTGAGAACCAAGTGGCTTTTATCGCAAAGCATTATAATCCCATGACCGTTTCTGAATTAGTTGCGGCATTATATGAGGGCGAAGGTACTCCAAAACATGCCGTGGCTATTACAGTCGACGATGGTTATAGAGATTTCTATGAAGTAGCTTGGCCGATTTTAAAGCGCCACGGGGTTCCTGCAACTTTTTATGTTACCACCGGGTTTGTTGACCAGCGGCTTTGGCTGTGGCCCGACCAACTTCGGTGGTTGCTTGAAAAAAGTGCTCCAAATGGAGGGTACATTAAGTTTAATGGTAGGAATGTTTTAACTAGCGGAGATTCTGGCGAGCTTGAAAAGCTTTTCGGCGAACTCGTCCAACATCTTTTAACGCTTCCTGATGCCAAAAAGCATGAGTTTATTGAGAATCTTTCGGCAAGTTGGGATGTTGACCTTCCCGAGCAGAGCCCCGAAGCTTTTCAGGCGGCGACTTGGAAACAACTTGAGGAAATGCAGGATGGTGGCATAGAAATCGGCGGCCATACTGTGACCCATCCGTCGTTGGGTAGGGTGGATTCGGAACAAGCCGAGATGGAGATTTCAGGGTGCTATCAAGAAATTAATGACCATTTGGGTTGGGCGCCTCGTTCATTTTGTTACCCCAATGGCACACCCTCTGATTTCGTAGGGGCGCATGTGCCAATCATAAAGAGGGTAGGCTTTTCAGGAGCTGTAGTAGCCTACGCAGATGCGCAGGGACAAGCGCAGCGCTATGCCTTGCGCAGGCATTCCGGCAGTGACGATATGTTCCAGTTCAATAAGGCGATTTCGGGCTTAGAGCTGCTGGGAAAACGGTTGCGAAATGAAACATTCAAGACTCTTTATGACTAGCCCAGCCACGCGGTTAAAGAGAACTGTTGGAATCCGAACTGCCTCTCAGAAACAGAGGGAAGTTAGCAGTTTCTCCTTCTGGTTGTATATGTATTTCCTGGTGGATTTCTTTCTTCACATGCCTGCCAGAGTACCTGGTTATGCCTATTTACGTCCGACTTTGTTACTGGTGTTAATCATTGGCTTCTCGCTATTTATCCAGCGACAAAAGTTTTCGGGCTGGACCAAGGAGCCAATCGTCAAGGCTTTGTTTGCTTTTCTGATCTACGCGGCGCTAGCTCTACCACTCGTTGAATACCCAGGCAGCGTTCTCAGGGCTAATCTCTCTGAATTTGTCAAAGCTATTATTTTTTTGTTTTTCACAGCACTTATTATTGATAGTGAGAGAAGATTGGTAGTATTTTTATATGTATTTGTTGGGTGCCAAGTTTTTAGAGTTCTTGAGCCACTTTATCTACACATTGTACATGGCTACTGGGGACAGAGGAATTATATTGGAGATGGCGAGTTTGCAATGCGACTATCTGGTGCGCCCTCCGACGTCGTGAATCCTAATGGATTAGGCTTTATTTTGGTAACAGCAATACCCTTCCTGCATTATCTTTTATGGCCATCAGGTATCAAGGGAAGAATTTTATATCTGATTTTGATGCCTTGTTTGCTTTATGCCCTGATTTTGACTTCATCTAGGGGAGCATTTTTAGCTCTCCTTGTCGTCGCTTTTATGATCTGGAAGGCTTCTAGCCGAAAAGTACTGCTTCTTGCACTTGGTTTGCTAGTTGGTATGGCCGGCTGGTCAATTATGGAGCCTCAGCAAAAGGATCGATATCTTTCGATTGTTGGTATGTCACAAACAAGTAACGCAGCAAGCGCTGAAGGAAGACTTAGAGGCATGCTAAATGAGTTCCAAGTGGGAATGAATAGACCTGTCGTGGGTCACGGCATTGGCACTACTGGGGAAGCGAAGTATAACTTGGGTTACGGGCGCCAAGCTGCTCATAATCTATATGCCCAATTACTCATCGAGACAGGGGTTATTGGTTTCGTTCTGTTTTTGCGTTTCTTGGTAAAGATATATAAGCAATTTAGACGAAATCAAATAGAGCTAAAAAATAATAGAGACAGAGTAGATTTGGAATTTTATCGTAAACTTAATAACGCAATGATAGCTGTGTTTTGGATGTATATAGTATACAGCACTAACTATTATGGCGTTTCTCAATATTACTGGTACCTTTTCGGTGGCGTCGCAATTGTTTATGCTCGGCTTTTGAGTAAGCGTTTGGACATTAAATCTGAGACAGAGTCAACTTCGTTATTAAGACGTAGGACCCATGGATTGGTGAGCAAGGTAGGATGAATATATTATTAACGGCCCTTCAGCCGGCTGGTGGGATAAAGACATTCTTCAGATATGTATACAGCCAGCCGTGTTTCGAAGGCTATTCTTTTACCTTGATCGCGCCGGATTCAGGGTTAAGCACGTACATTTATGATGTGTTACCTCCTGGTCGCATTACAGTAATACCTGCGAACGAGGGTAAGTTGGCTTTTATAAAGCAAGTGAGAAAGGAAGCAGAAAACTGTCGGTTTTCAATTGTACACTCTCATGGATTCTCGGCAGGAGCGCTAACTGGCGTTGCTCTTATTGGTCGGCGAATTCCCCATTTGATGACCGCGCACGATGTTTTTCTGGAGGCTCAGTTCGAGGGCGTTGTCGGTTATTTGAAGAGATGGGCATTATCGATGAGTTTTTCTAGCCTTTCTGCCATTCATGCCGTCACCAAAGATGCGCGGGAGAATTTCTTAAGTTTTTTCCCTAGCGTACCTGAGGAACGGGTGGTCGGCATTCTTCACGGGGTTGATACAAAATTTTTCAACGATGGTATCCCTCGCGAGCTCAAAGGTGAATTAGGGCTTGATCAGAACACTCCTCTGATTGGATTTTTTGGGCGTTTTATGGGGCAAAAGGGATTCCGCACGCTGGTCGATTCGCTTGAGGAGCTTAGAAAAGATTCAGCTTTGAGCGTAGTTCCTCATGTTGCAACTTTCGGTTGGGGAGGATTTATTCGAGAGGATTACGAGTATTTACGTCAAAAAGGACTAGGCGATTATTTTCACCAGATGCCCCAAACTGATGACATGCCTGCGGCTATCAAAGGTGTCGATTTAGTCGTCATGCCTTCACGTTGGGAGGCGTGTGGGTTGTTGGCAATGGAAACTCTGGCAGCAGGCACTCCAATCATCGGAACGAACTGCATTGGATTAAAGGAAGTTCTGGAGGGCTCTCCCTCCCGTCAAGTACCGGTGGGCGATGCCAGCGCACTGGCGGAGGCGATTATCCATGAATGTAACAATCTTGTAGCACGCAGGGAGGAGTTTACCGATTACGTTCCGGTAGCTGTTGAGCGATTCTCAATTCATCGCCCGGCCCAGAGTTTACGAGCACTATATGACAGCATGCTGAGCTCCCGGAGTCAGTCGCATGTTTCGTAGGCTCGTAGTTAATACTGGGTCCAACGTCTTGGTCATGATCGTGAAAATGGCGCTGACATTTATCATGACCCCGATCTTCATCCATTTCCTCGGCAACTATGATTATGGACTTTGGGAGATGGTGGCCGCAGTGTTGGGGTATATGGGCATGCTGGATCTGGGCATCAAGCCGGCTATCAGCCGATTTGCTTCCAAATACAAAGCAGAGGAAGATCAACACAGTCTGCTCACGGTGTATGCATCCACTTTGGTTTTCATGGCCGGTATCGGCCTACTGATTGCCCTGATGCTCGGAGGATGGGGGCTACTCTTCAGCAATGTGATGACTCCAGAGGGTGAGGAGCCACTTAAGTACACCATATTTTTATTGATACTGGCCGGGCAGATGTTGATAGTGTTCCCGGGGTACGTGACAGAAAGCTACTTGGAAGGCTTCCAGCGTTACAACATTAAGAACAATATCACTATCGTTAACAGCGTTATTGGCGCAACGGTTTTTGTCATCTTCGCTACTCCAGCCAACGCACTGCTCCTTTTAGCACTAGTCAACGCAGTGGGATTGGTCTTGAAGTTCCTGATCTACGGAGTACTTCTCAGGAGGCCTTCATTTGGCGGCATTGTATTCCGGCTTGCCTATTTTAATGCAACCAAGCTGCGCGAGTTGATGACATTCGGCTTCAAATCTTTTATCCAGGGCGTAGCAACAAGGGTTGAGAATGCCACGGATACCCTGGTCATCGGCGCCTTTCTCGGCCCGGCTACGGTTCCCTTCTACAGTATTCCCCAAAATCTTGTACGTTATATTCAGACACTTGGTTGGACACTTTCCCATGCGTTTATGCCGCTTTTCAGTGATCTTGCGGCACGCTCTGAGAACGACAAGATTCAAGGGATCTACCTGGTGGCAAGTAAGATAGTCGTCGGATTAGTGATGGCTATGGGCATCGGCGCTGCAATCGTTGGGACGCCGTTTCTCGCACTTTGGATTGGCACGGAGTACACCGAACAATCCGATATTATCTTGCTGCTATTGGTGAGCTTTACCGTTCTGCCGCTGATCAACCCGTTCAGCAGTCGCTACCTCACCGCTATAGGGAAGCACGGTATTTTTGCCCGTCTGATGCCGATTTCCGCGGTCGTCAACCTGGGGCTGAGTCTTCTCCTTGTTCAGCACTATGGTGTGGTGGGCGTAGCAGTAGCGTCTTTATTACCCTCACTGGTCCTTCAACCTGTGCTTCTCGTCTATTCGTGCCGACAGCTGGAAGTCTCTGTAGCTACCTATCTCCGCGAAAGTCTGTTGCCCAATGTGTTGCCCCTTTTACTGATGGGCGCGGTGACCGCCTGGATGCGTTGGAGTGTTGGTATCGATAGTTATTTGTTGTTAGTGATAACAGTTCTGCTCGCTATCGTGGTGTTTTGCTTGTCGTTTTGGTGTCTGTCATTCAATCCCCAGGAGCGCTCTTTTGTGCTTGAGCGCTCGCCGTTGAGAAGGAGTACTTGAGGCCATGTGTGGGATTGGCGGCATGTTGTCGACCGGTGCTCTGAGTGAAGCGGCGGAAAAGGTTCTGGTCGATATGGGGCGGGCTATTCAGCACCGGGGGCCAGACCAGGAAGGCGTCTGGCGCGAGGGGCGGCTTGGGCTTGTTCACCGGCGGCTTTCTATTCAGGATCTTTCGTCCGCGGGCGCCCAACCAATGGTTTCGAGCTCCGGCCGTTTTGTAATGGCCTTCAACGGAGAAATTTATAACTTCCTGACCCTGAAGCAGGATTTGGAGCTACTGGGAATCACTTTCAGGGGGCATTCCGACACCGAGGTAATGCTGGCAGCTTTTGAAGCCTGGGGTGTCGAAGAATCGCTTCATCGATTCAATGGCATGTTTGCCTTCGCGTTAGTCGACCGTAAAGTGGAACAGCTTCTCCTTGCCCGCGACCGCACGGGCGAGAAGCCTCTCTACTATGGCTGGCAGGGCGATACTTTGCTCTTTGGTTCGGAGCTGAAGGCAATGCGTGCCCACCCGGACTGGCAAGGGAAGATTGACCGAAATGCGCTTGCCCTCTTGTTGCGGCACAACTTTATCCCGGGGCCGCACAGTATCTATCAGGATATTCGCAAGCTGCCTCCCGCTACATTGATCCGATTCGATCTCGAAGGAAAGCCCGGAAGCTGGCCCGAGCCAGAGACCTACTGGTCTCTGCCTGAGGCTTTTGCAGATAGAAAGGTCCAGACGCTTGAAGAGGCGGCGGACGAACTGGAGCGCCATCTTGCCACAGTGATTGGTGAGCAAATGATCTCCGATGTCCCCCTGGGAGCGTTTCTCTCCGGTGGCATTGATTCGTCCACCGTGGTGGCGATGATGCAAAAGCAGGCCACCCAACAGGTACGCACCTTCAGCATCGGTTTTAAGGAAGCCGGCTTCAACGAGGCGGAACACGCCAAGGCCGTGGCAGCTCACTTGGGAACTGAACATACTGAACTCTACGTCTCTCCAGACGACGGCCTGGCGCTTATCCCGAAATTGCCAACCCTTTACGACGAGCCCTTTGCCGATTCTTCCCAGATCCCAACCTACCTGGTCAGTGAGATGACACGCCAGCATGTAACCGTTGCATTATCGGGAGACGGTGGCGATGAACTGTTTTGCGGTTACCCCCGATATCCGGGCAGCGTTGATGCCTGGAATCGTCGGGGGCAGCTCAAGGCCCGCATGCGCCAATGGGCTTCGAGTTTGCCTCCGGAATTGGTGGCTGGACTTGTTCAGAAACTGGTTCCGGGGCAGGGTGAACGGGCCCGCGCCTCCCTGGCGGAACGTTTGCGTCAGGAAGCGGCGGTGGCAAGTGCCGGTACCCTGGCGGAGAGGTATCGCCAAAGCGTGAGCTTTTGGGCGGCGCCGGAGCGTCTGGTCAAGAACGGGCAGGAACCTGACTATGCTCTGACGCAGCCCGTTCCCAAAGCTGTCTTGGGCGATCCTCTCAAGACCCTGATGTGGTTGGATCTCAACTGGTATCTGCCGGACGATATCCTTGTAAAAGTGGATCGGGCTGCCATGGCATGCAGCCTCGAAACACGCGTGCCTTTGCTGGACAGACGCATCGTGGAGTTCGCTTTGGGGCTTCCGAGCGAGCTTAATTATTCGGGTGGGGTAGGGAAGCGGGTATTGCGGGAAGTTCTCTACCGGTATGTTCCGAAGGAGTTAGTGGAACGCCCCAAACAGGGATTCGCGGTGCCACTGGGCCACTGGCTGAGAACCAGCTTGAGAGATTGGGCTGAGGAGCTTCTGAGCGAGCGTCGACTCCGGGAGGAGGGTTATTTTCATCCGGAGCCCATTCGACGGCTTTGGGAAGCCCACTTGAAAGGCAAAGACGACCACGCCTATCCGCTCTGGGGTGTTTTGATGTTTCAGGCATGGCTTGGGCATGGAGGCTAAAACAGTGGAGGTTTCCGGCCCGATAGTAAGCATCGTAACGCCTACGTTTAATCGGGCGAAATACATTCGCCTTGCCGTTGAGAGCGTGCTGGCCCAGACAGAACGGCGCTGGGAGTTGCTCATTGTGGATGATGGATCAACCGACGATACCGCTACCGTTTTGCAGCCTTATCTCAGTGAGCCTCGCATCAACTATATTTACCAGAGCAACAGAGGCCAGAGCGCGGCAAGAAATGTGGCACTAAATAATGCCCGTGGTGCCTACGTCGGCTTTTTGGACTCCGACGATATCTGGTTTCCGGAGAAGTTGGAGCGTCAGCTGCAGCTTTTTGAACGGCACCCCGATGCGCACATCGTTCACGGTGATGAGATAACGATTGACGAAAAAGGGAACGAAATCAGCCGCAAGAATATGCGCAGGTATTCGGGCAGGATTACACCGCAACTTCTGGCCGACAACAGCGTGAGTATTACCACTGCTCTGGTTCGGCACGAATGCTTTGATGTGATGGGAGGCTTCGATCCCAAGTACGGAGTGGCTGATGATTACGAGTTGTGGCTTCGTTTTTCTGCCCGGTATTCATTCCTTTATGACCCGAGACTGGTAGCGGGTTATCGTGTAATGCCCGATCAGATTTCCTCTGACAAACGTCGTCGCTTTGCTGCGAATGAGCGGATCATTCTGGATTTTTTGGAGCGGCACGGTGACTGCCTGTCTTCCACCGAGAGGCGTAGGGGGCTGGCTATGTTTTTTACTCGAAAGGCCCGATATTTTGCGTCGGTCGGAGAGTTCCGGACGGCCGCGACCGCGATTTCACGTTCACTGGTCTATGCCCCCACCAACCCTGTGGTGTGGCGCGGCGTTTACCGGGTTATTTGCCCACAGAGCATTGGGTGATTGACTGCTAATGAACAACGATCGTCAAAAGCCCCCTGTTCCAGAAGACTCGATTGGTTCGATAAGGTCTGTCACCTGGCACCCCAGGTATCGGGAAGGTGTTCTGGAACTCTTTTCGAACGTGCCACACAAAGCGCAGCTGTGGCAATGGGAGTTCGAGAGTAGCCCGTTCGGGAAAGCCTTCGATCCCGTTCTTTTGGTCGACCGGGAGGATCAGGTCGTTGGCTTTAACGGCGTGATGCCCATTGAGGCCACCGCCTTTGGTGAGCCCATCGACGCGCTCTGGAGTTGTGATTTCCATGTTGTGGAATCGTGGCGAGGCAAGGGATTGGGGAGTCGAATCAAGAGCGTATTGCACGGCAAGGCCAAAGAGGTGATGGCATTTGGTATAAGCGACCATGCAAGCAGGGTTCTTCTTCATTTGGGGTGGAAGCCCGACCTCAGGGTGCGGAATTATCGTTTGCTGAGAAGTTCCCGTGGGATTCGGGAATGGGCGTTCAGGGCAATTCAATGGCTCAACCGCAGCCTTGGATTATTGGGCCCCCGCCTTTCCAACTGCACGATCACCGTACGATCAACGTTGCCTGACCAAGCTTCAATCGATGAGTTATGGGAACGGGAGAAGAGCGGCTACTCAAGAATCGTCAAACGTTCCTTCGAGTACCTCAAGTGGAAATATCAGTGCCACCCGCTCGCTCGTTACGCCTTTGTCTGTGCCTGGGAGCATCAAGAGCTTGCCGCGTTGATGGTTGTCCGGTTCCATGGCGAAACGCTGAAAATTGTCGACTATGCTGGCCCGGCTTCCAATGCCGCGCTCAAAAGGGCCCTTGTACGTCGTATTCGAGACCATTGGCGACATGCTCTGCAGTTAACTGTGGTTACGTCGGATGCCCAGTTGGGGCAGTGTTTGCGCAATGAGGGTTTCTTCTCTCCTCGTACTCGCCCGAGATTTTATATCCATGATTCAGAGACTGAACTTACCCGAGGTTGGTTCATAATGGCTGGAGACTCGGATGGCGAGCTGCTGGGCGCTGCTGCAGATTTCTGCAAGGGCTCTACAGTGTTGAATGAAACGGAAGTCAATTGAAAGGGAAAAACATGACAGAGGGCGCTCCAACCGTCAGCGTGATCACACCTACGTTTAACCGCGCGGATTTTATTGGCGAGGCTGTCGAGAGCGTTCTCGGCCAGACGTTCGGTGATTTTGAGTTATTGATCGTTGATGACGGCTCCGCGGACAACACAAGGGAGATTTTGTCTCGCTATCTGTCGGATACGCGTCTGCGTTATTTCTACCAGGAAAACCAGGGGCAAAGTGTAGCCAGAAATCGAGGATTAGCTGAGTCCAGGGGGCAGTTCCTTTGTTTTATTGATTCGGACAATGTGTGGCTTCCAAACAAACTGGAGAGCCAGCTCAGTTTTTTACGGGAGCATCCTGAGGTCGACATCGTTTACGGAGACATTATTACGATTGATGAGGCTTCAAAGGAGATCGGGCGGGAGAACATGCGGCGTTTTAGTGGCCATATTGCCGGGGATTTGCTGCGCGATAATTTCGTGAGCATCAATACAAGCATGGTGAGACGCCATTGTTATACAGAGCTCGGAGGGTTCAACGAAAAGGATCGGCTGGCTGAGGACTATGACCTGTGGTTGAGGTATTCAACCCGTTTTAAATTTCATTATATACCTGAGTATTTTGCCAAGTACCGTGTCATGGATGATCAGATCTCCAGCGACAAATCCGCACGTTTCTGGGCGAATGAGCGAACGCTCAGGTTTTTTCTGGACGCATACCCTACGGCGGTGGATTGGAAGACTCAAAGAAAGGGATGGTCGACCTTTTTTGCCCGCAAAGCCAGATATCTGGCTGGCCAGCGAAGCGTAACCAAGGCATTGCTCACTTCCTTGCAGTCATTGGTGCAATGGCCCTTTCACAGTACCGGTTGGCGCGCACTTTTCCGGGTCTTTTTTCCAGGCTTGAAAGATGTCAGCTGACAGAACTCTGCATGTTTGCCAGCTCAGCGAGTCTCAATTCCAGTCTATGGCTGACGATTGGCAGGCATGTCTGGCACGCTCTGATGCGCATCCCCTGTTTATGGGCTGGCCCTGGCTTTACAGCTGGTGGCAACGATGGTCTCAGGTACTTGGGCTGCAACTCCTGCTCCTTGGCGTATATGATCGAAGCGGAGAGCTCGTTGGTATTGGCCCATTTTATGGGCGCGACCAGGTAACGCCGACCGGCCTGCGAGTGCGCCGGGTTCATTTGATTGGCAATGCCTGGCATGTTGCCCCTACCGTTCGCACCGAATATTGCAGCCTGATCACTGCCAACGAGAGATCCGATGACGTTTACCAAGCGTTGCTGGAAGCCCTGCATACGCTGCCGTGGGACGAGTGGGTTTTGTGCGATGCTCTGGAATCGGAACTTCAGCGCCTGGAACAGAACGATGGTGAGCTTGGGCCTGAAATCTACAGAGTTAACAGGGTGCGGGACGAAGGGGTGCGTATCGAGACCAGTGGCAGTTTCGACGACTGGTTAGTTGGGTTGGGTTCCAACACTCGCCTGAAAGTCTTCAATCGCCGAAAGTACCTTGAGTCCAGGGGAGACCTCAAACTGACGTCTTCCCCAACCGGTGACAGCGCGCAATTTCTGTCGAGACTGAACGCGTTCCATAAGGCTCGCTGGGGAAAGCCGGCATTTGATCACGAGGCACTGCTTTTCCACCAACACATGATAGAACGGCTAGAAAAGTTTGGCGGCCGGGTGCATCTCTCTGAGCTTTATTTTGAGAACGAGTGTGTTTCGGTTCTCTATGATGTAACGGTGGCCGGCCAAAGGATAAACCTTCAGGCCGGGTATCAGGAGGACCTGGACCCAAGGGTGGCCTTAGGGTCCTTGCATCTTGGCTATGCCATAGAAGAAGCTTTTGGCGACTCGGAAACCGCCTTCTACGATTTGTTGGCAGGTGGCGGGAAGAACCACGATTACAAGAAGCATTACCGCGGCCAGATTGTTGTCTTCCAGACTGTCCAGCTTGTACGCAACCGATTTTTGAGCTCCGTGTATAGTAAACAGCATAAAATGCCCGCGACTTTGAGGCGCTTCGTAAATCGCTGGTTGAAGTTGTAGTAGAGTGTTGGTTGCAATGGAATTGGCAATGTGCAAAGGGCACAATAGACAAGCGCAGTTACTTCATAAGGATTGTGAAAATGGCAGCTCACCGAGGGGACATGGTAGGTGTAAAGTACCAATGGATGTCTTACCTGGTTGGATTTGCTCCACTCCTATTTGTCCTCTGGCCCACTCTTCACGACATCTTCGGTCGCTGGCTCAAACTGGATGAGTCTTACTCCCACGGTTTCCTGTTAGGCGCTGTTTCGCTCTTCCTTACTTTCAGGGCAGCCCGAAAGCATCCAGCCGTTCCGGGATTCTATCCTTCCTGGCTTTTGCCCTTTGTGATTTGCCTGTCCGCTTACTGGGTCGGAGGGCTCATTCGCTTGCAGGCGCTTCAGCATCTGGCCCTTATTCCTCTGTTACTGAGTGCCTTTGCCGTCCTCGTGGGATGGCGGCAGGGCAAGTGGTTCCTCATACCTTTGGGCATACTCTTTCTGGCGATACCGGTTTGGGATTTTCTGTCCTGGCCACTGCAGTTGGTTACTGTTGCTGTGAACCAGGCTTTGCTGGGGCTTTTCGACATTGAGTTTGAGGTTGAAGGTGTATTTGTTTACCTGATCGGTGTTGGTGCCTTTGAGGTGGCGCACGGCTGCTCCGGGCTTCGCTACCTTCTGGTGGGCCAGGCCCTGGTTCTGATCTACGGGGAGCTTTACCTCACCCGACTTCGGTCGAAGGTTTTTCTTTATTTATTGGGATGTGGCTTCGCCCTCGTTGCCAACTGGATTCGCGTATTCGTCATTATCTACATGGGTTATGAAACCAATATGCAATCCAGTCTGATTGAGAACCACGATAATTTCGGCTGGTGGGTGTTTGCCGGCACCCTAGTGCCCCTTTATTTCGTGGCGCGTCGTCTGGAGCTTCGGGACGAAAGGGCAGAAACTGAACCGCGGCAGAGGGTCGAAGAGGCGCGACCACAGGGCGAGAATGGCAGCGCAGTCTATGGCGTCGTCGCCTTGGTGGCGCTTGCTTGGGGGGCCTGGTTCGCGCTTCCGGAAGAGCGATCACAGATAGCAAACCAGCCAGAAAACTACGGCATGGATTTAGGGGATCTGTATGCGCCCGTCTTCGGTTCCCAGCTGGCGGGTTGGAAGCCCAATCTGCGAAACCCCGACCGGGTTTATGTACAGACAATGTTCGATCGTAGCAGGGCCAGGGTAGGCGCCAGTCCCAACAGCGTGTTCTATCTCGGCGTGTTCACTTACGACTACCAGAGGAATGGCGCAGAGCTGATCCAGTACAGCAATCGCTTGTACGATCGTGACCTTTGGATGCCGGAGGCCTTCTTTCCGGTTGATACACCTCTGAATATCCCGATTCAGGGCCTTACCCTCAAACACCGGTTGTCTGGGAAGCGTGTTCACCTTGGATACACTTACTACGCCCACAGCCAGTGGGAAACCGATCAGTGGCGTGCGAAACTGGCGCAGGTGTCGGGATTCTTCAGCAATCGTGATGATGCGTCGTTGTTGATAGGTGCGGTTCAATGCCTCGAATGCGACGTACCGGAAACACTGTCCGGTTTCATCAGCGATGCTTTTCCGGCCGCATTGGCTCGGATAGAAGCGACGGTTGGCGAGCCTGCTCATTGAGGAAATTGCCCAGCCGCCGCAGGAAATTGGAGTGATTGGTATTGCTCCACTCCCGGGCAAGCTCTGAGCGCTTGCCGAGCACATCCAGTGGTTCCGTTAGAGCACCAGCGATGACTGTCTCAAGATCGGCGTCGGTTACCTTGTAGCGGGTTCCCAAGCGGAACTTCTGGGTTGCGGCTGGGCGTGCCAGGAATCCGAACGTTGGTGATACCAGTTCGTTCATTGGCGGCGCATCGGTGGTGATGGTTACGCAGCCGTTTGCCAGAGCTTCTGCCAGAACCTGCCCGTAACCCTCCACCTCTGAGGGCTGTATAGCGAAGCCGGCTTTGGCCCACAGGGCTGAGAGTTCTTCTTGTTTGATGTCTTTCCTGATTTCTATGTTGGGCAAGTTAGCGGGAAGTTCCGGTGCTTGCTCGGAAACCACCACAAGCTTTGGCCATTCTGGGTGGCGTTGCCAGCAATTAAGTATGGCTTGGGTGCCCTTGAATTGGCTGGTGCCGGCGACATGAAGCGCCAGCCCGTAGTTCTTTTCTTCTTGTTGCATGCCGTGCCCCGCCATGTCCCCGGTAAAACCAAGAAACTCGGTGGACGGGTGCAGCTTTTCAAAGATCTCAACCGCAAGCCTGGTTTTGCCAAGCACCTTATCCACGTCTGGCAGGTATGGAAGACGCGACCCGATAAACCATTCCTGGTTGGGGATCAGCCAGTGGCGGTGTCCCTTCCAGAGTTGCGTAGGCTGGATGTTCTCCAGGTGAACGACAAGCTCTTCGGGGCTCGCAGATTTCCGCAGTTTTGAAAGCCGGACAAGTGTGCGGAAGTACAGTCGTTGGAAACGCTCCGAGGTGAATCGCCGGAGCAGCGCAAAGGAAATTCTTTCGAGGTTCCTGCGCCATTGCCGGGGGGGAGGCAGTTGGAGAATCGCGCATTCGTGTCCATGAGACTCGACGGCGGCCTTGAGAATCTGGGCATCCTTTTTCAAACCTCGACCACTGTACGAATAGACAATCAGTACGCGCATATACCTGAACCAAACAATAAAAAGCCCTGCCAGGGCAGGGCTTTAAAGACTAGCACAGATTCTGGTGTCAGGCTTTTTTACGGCCTTTCATCCGCACTGCAATGCCTGCGAGGCCGAGGCCAAGCAGAGCCAGGGTGCCAGGCTCGGGTACTTTGGAGGCTTGGACCATCACGAGCATGTCGTCATGGTTGTCATCCACCTGGTTGTTGTCGTCCAGGCTAAGAATGAACCAGTCTTCGCCAACTTCAAAAATCGAGAAGTTGTACCCAACCGCCTGGTTGCCAGTTCCTTGGTTGGAAACAGAGCCAACTGGCGCTCCCCAGGCGAGGGAAGAGAACCCAAAATCAAGTTTCCCAAGGCCGCCTGAGTAGATAGTGCTGAAAGTTTCTCCAAGTGCGCTACTGGCAGTGTTCAGCACTACTGACCCTTCGTATAGGAAAGATCCGGTATAGCCTGCCTCTTTACCCAGGTAGGTAAAGGTGAGCTTGAACGGATCAGATGACACGGACTCAATGGAATGAGACAGCAGAACAGAGTCTGTGGTGTCGTAGTACTGAGGGCCTGTGAACAAACCAGCCGGGATGCCGGTGCCGTTTGCGTAATCGTTGTTGCCTGGAACCGCGGTTGGTGTTGCAGCAGGCGCGGTATTGGCTACCGTGCCAATAAAGGCGGCCTGTGCTGCCCCTGCGAATCCTACCGCTGCAGCCAGCGCAACGCATTGAGTCAGTTTTTTCATTTGAGTCACTCCTCCGGTGAGTGGTCTTTTGTACACCATCTTTTATCTAGCAGTTGTCGTGCCATTTCATAAGGCATTGAAATTAATGCGTTTTAAATGGCATCGCCTTGTTAGGTGTAAAAAGTTCCGACAAATGAATCTTTACTCCACGGTGTGTTGCACTGGCTCTGATGGTTCACTGCTCAATCCGTTGGTATCGATCACCTGAATGGTGAAGTACCAAAGTCCGGGCGCCAGGTCGGTAATGGTGGTGGAAGTTGTACCGGCCGGCACGCTGATCACTTCGGTGAGGTTATTGGGGTCCTGCCCGTAGTTGATGCGGTAGGAATCGATCTCACTCAGTGAAATGCTGCTGCCGTCCACCCGGGTGCCAGGCGGCGTCCAGGAAAGCGTAACGCTGCCTGTGCTGCTGGTGGTCTCCCCGGGAGAGCTGGTGGCTGGCGACTGGGGCTCGGAAACGGGTTCGAGAGTGTAGGGGTGTAACCCCGACTGGTAGGCCTCAAGGACGGTTATGCCGCTGCTATTGAAAACGCTGTCTGCCACCGGTTGCATCAAGGGCAGTCCGTAGCGCAGCTTGTAAAGATCATCGACGCCGTCATTCAGTGAGCTCTCGGCAAATTCGCTGTTAAGCGCCAGGCGCGAGACGGTGCTGGCGGGCGCAAGGACTTCTCCGCTGGCCGTGTCTGATATGTTCAGCACTGCGGTGGCTCCCCAGCCGTATTCAAAATACTCCATGGTTACCGCCACCGGCGTGCCCGCTTCCAGGCTGGCCGTGGCACTGTAGGTGGTTGGTGACTGGTTTTTCCATTGGTTGATGATTGGGGCACCGTTCAGTAGCAGGCGAACGCCATCGTCAGTGGTTGTGGTGAAGGTGTATTCGCGCATTCCGTCGTTGTGGGGAGGGGTAAACCAGCCCTGCCAGCGAATGCTGAATCTGTCCTTTGGCAGGTCAGTGGCGGGGCTCCCGCTACCCCAGTTGAAGTTGATCGATGCGTTCTCCTCAGCCCGGACAAACGTGCCGAAGTCTGTCCCGGTGAAGTACTGGCCAACAAACCCGGCCTCGTAGACTTCCTCCGGCGCCGGGGCATCCTCCAGATTGGTTGGATCGGTGCCGGCCTGGTATTCCTGGAGTGCGGAGTAGCCGTCGCCATCAAGGTCTGAAGTGGCATCGGCCGGGTCTGTGGGATCAAGCCCGTAGGCATACTCGTAGCCATCCGGCAGGCCGTCGGAATCGGTATCCTCGGCGATGGGGCTGGTGCGGGCCCAGAATTCGTCTGTGGCGCTCAACAGGTCATTGTCGGTGTCTGAGGTAGCATCTGCGGCATTGGATGGGTCCAGTCCGAAGATGATTTCCCAGTTGTCGTAGAGGCCATCCTTGTCCTGATCCAGGGGCGGGTAGGCCTTGTTGAACGAGAGGTTCTGTTGGGCGTCAAAATAGCCAATATGATATCCGAGGTGGTAGGCCTGTTCCGGCGTTAATTCCGGGGCCGCGCCGGGTGCCTCAACGGCCCAGGTATGCAATGCGGAGCTGCCGATGGTTTGCTGGGAAAAGCCCGGTCCGGACCAGGCCACCGTAAAGTGGTCATCCCAGCCTCCCTCTTTGTGCCGCAGCTCAAAGTAGTATTTCTTGCCTGCTTCCAGAAACTGGATTGGCGAGGTCTGGGAGCTGTAGCGGTTAAAAGTGTCCAGTGGCACGGCCATGGTGGAGGCGATCTGAACGAGGGACTCCGGCGCCTGGGAATCCGAGAGCCAGAACTGGGTCTGGTCGTCGCCACTGACGAAGAAGGTGTATTCCCCGGTTTCAGGCGGTTCAATAAAACCCCGTATGAGGGTCCCGTAGTTGTTTGCGCGGCTGGTGGCTCGTCGCAGCTCCGTCAGCTCGGTAACTTCGTCGGGATTGTCCGGATACTTCGCAGCATCGAGCAGTGATTGCACGTAATTGCCGGAAATCGCATCGTAATACCAGACATCAACCTTGCCCGGTTCGCTGGTTTGCGGGATAGAGGCGGTGGGAGGGAGCTGTTCTATATCGCGATATTGCCAGCTTTGACACCCTGTGATCGCCACCAGGGCGGTACCAAGGCCAAGCGCTTTGATGGCAGCCATACCAAACCTTCCTTGTGCGCCAGAACGATACATGAAGTATTGATGGGCGATTTGGAGGCTGCCAGCGTCTGCTAGGAACGATTCGCTATGTCAGCTTGGATATTATGCCGTGCCGATATTCTAGCTATTATTTCCCTGTTCAAGCCCCTTAAGGATTCTTTGCGCATCGGTGTCGCGACCTTCCGTGCGGTAAGCCTCCACCAGGTGCATCGCAATCTCCGATGACTCCGGGGCCAGTTTGTGGGCTTTTTCAAGAAGCTTGATGCCTTCTGCTTTTTTGCCGGACTGGAAGAGAATCCATCCGTAGGTGTCCGCTATGGCGCCATTCTCGGGGCTGGATTCGTACGCTCTGCGGGCGATGTCGAGAGAGCGGGAATCACCAATCTGGTGATACAACCAGGCCAGGTTGTTCAGTGCAACGCCGTTCTCCGGATGGGTTTCAAGCAGCGATTCGTAAGCAGTGACTGCTGCGTCATTCTGTTCCATCTGTTGGTAGAGAATGGCAAGGTTGAGCGTGATGGCAGGGTTGTTCGGGAAGTCACTTGCGGCTCTTTCCAGAACGTCGCTCGCTTCCTTGGTTTGCCCGGCATTGCCCAGGGCTCTTGAGAGCGCCAGGTAAAGCTCGGGGGTTGCTCTTTTACTCAAGGCAAGCTCATACAACTCGGCGGCCTGGCGGAACTCGCCCTGCCGTTCGTAATGGGAGGCCTCAACTTCATAAGGCAAAGGGGAGTTGGGGTGATGCTGTTTCACGTCCGCAAGAGCGGTTCTGGCCTTGCTGGTATTCCCGTTCTGGAATTCGATCGCCGCATATTTGAGTGCGATCTGTTCGTTCTCCGGAAACAGCACCCGTCCCCGATTCAGGATCTCAAGGGCGCGCTCGCCACGGCCACGTTGCGCCATCTGCGTGGCGATACCCTCGTAGACCGCCGCGACGTAAGGCTCCGCCGGGCTGGGTGTGCGTTCGTCCTGCCTTTCCATCAGTTGGGCCGTCAGTTCATCGGCGCGGGCGGTGTCGCCCTGAATCAGGGCGGTTTCCAGAAGCACCAACCGGGGGCCGATGGCCTGGGGATTTTCCTGATTCAACTCGGCCATGAAGCGGGTGAGCTCGTCACGCGGGATGGATCCGACCAGCGCTTGTAGCGCCATCCGGTCGTTCGGATCGGCCTTCACCGCCTGCTTGAACAGCGTGATCGCTTCGGTAGTGTTACCTCTCAGGCGCTGAAGGTTGCCAAGACCCACGAGTGGCGCCGGCGATTCGGGGGCGAGCGTTCGCGCTTTCTGCAACGCTGTCTCGGCGGCATCGTGCCGGCTGCTTTGGGCCAGGAGGTTTCCTTTCAGCACCAGTGCTCTAACATTTTCTGCATCTTCCTTGAGCGCCGCATCGAGGGTGTTGAGCGCTCCACTCACGTCGCCGGCCCTGTTCTGGGCGTTGGCTATCAATAGAACGGCCTGACTACGCTCGGCTGCGTCTGTCGGGATCTTACTGGCCTGGGTGATGGCCTCCTGAAGGTCCCCCGCCTGGAACAGGTAGGATGCATATCTTAGCCGCAGGTTGTGATTGTCCGGGTTGATCTCCAGGGATTTTTCAATCAGCTGGCGGCCACTCTGATCATCGCCTCCGGCCAGGGTTGCGATCCCGACAAGGGCAAGTGTCTGGGGATCGTTGTCGCGGTTGTCCAGGTCTTTAAGCAGATCCCGCGCGCCAAGCGGGTCTCTCATGGAGATGCGCGTGGCTGCCAGCAGCTTTCTGATTTCTCCGGAGTCTTCCAGGTCGGCAAGCGGCTCGAGAAGCTCTTCCGCCTCGGCGGCGCGGCCTTGCCTGAAGCGGATGACGCCCAGCATCAGAGCACTCGGGCGATGACCCGGCACCTGGTTCAGTGTTTCTTCGAGGTATCTGGCAGCGGTATCCAGGTCGTTCTGCTCAAGCGCCTGGCGTGCTGCTTCCATGTTACTTTTGATTGTTCCCGGCCCTGATTTTGCGAGAATTTCTTCATAAACGAAGGCCTCGGCCGACTTGCCCTGTTCTCTCAGGGCCGTCACGAGTGCGGAAATGGTTTCGTATTTGCGGAAGGTCATCACATCGTACTGGCCGATAGTCTCCAGGGCCTCGATGTAGGCCTGTTCCGCAACCGCCCAGTTACCTTCAAGGTGGGCGATCTGGCCCTTCAGTAACTGTACTTCTGCATGCTGTGGTGCCTTCTCCTCCGCCGCCGCGAGCCGCTCCTTGGCCAGTTCCGCGTTTCCGGCGGCCATGGCCGACCGGGCAAGCCCTACCAGGGCCTCAATGTTGCCATTGTTGATTTCAAGAACGTCGCGATAGGCCGCTTCGGCCCGTTCGAAATTGCCTGCCACCAGCCAGGCCCGGCCGAGAAGAATGCCTCTTTTTTCAGCCGTTTCCTGAACCGGTGAAACAACCTGATCCAGGGTTTCGCGGGCTTGTTGAATGTTGCCCTGGAGAATCAGCGCCTCCGCCCGTATGAGGGCAGCTTCATTGCGCTGGCTCTGGGTCAGGCCCTGTTCCGGAATTTTGTTCATCAACTGATCGAGCTGGCGTTCGGCATTGACGGCATCGCCGGCGGTAAGCAGGTTGTTGATGATGATGAAGTAGGGTTCTACCCGCTCCGGCTGTAGTTGTATGGCGCTACGGGCTTCAATGGTGCTTGCCTTCAGTTCACCCTGTCGCTGGAAGAACCGCGCTTGGTCAACGTGACTGATGTATTGAATGTCGTCCTGTGTCATTTCCGTTTCGTTGCTGCAGCCGGCAGCAAACAGGGTGATTGCTGCAGTGAGCAAAGCCAGCGGTAACAGTCGTGGTAGATTCATGCCCTGGTCCTTCTTCGGGTCTTGTCCTTCGCCTTCTCTCAGGCACTTGTTGTTTGTGACGTCTCGATTCGGTACTTGTCCGTCAGGTTATACAGGGTAGGGCGCGTCACACCGAGCAGTCGGGACGCCTGGGCCATATTGTAGTTGCAGGTTTGCAGCGCCTGTATGATCGCCTGCTTTTCGGCGTTTTCCCGCACCTGTCTGAGGTTCAGCTGATTGGGTGTGCCAGACGTGTCGCAGGAAAGCTCCAGATCTCCGGCGGTTACGCGCTTCCCCTCCGCCATGATGGTGGCCCGTTTAACCTTGTTGATCATCTCGCGCACGTTCCCGGGCCATGCATAGTTGCTGATGGCATTCACCGCATCCTCGCTGAACGAGAGGTTGGGGCGGTCCATCTGGTCGCCCAGGGATTTCAGGAGTGACCGGGCGATCACTAGAGCGTCGCCGTCCCGTTCACGAAGCGAGGGCACGTCGAGAGTAATCTCACTGATCCGGTAGTACAGGTCTTCACGGAAAACGCCCTCGGTGATCAGGTTCCTGACATCCCGGTGGGTTGCACACACCACGCGAACGTCGACGGGGATGGGGGTTACCGAGCCTACCCTGTCAATCACGCGTTCCTGCAGGAAACGCAGCAGCTTTGCCTGTAACGGCATTGGCATGTCGCCAATTTCATCGAGGAAAAGGGTGCCTCCGTTGGCGCTTTCAATCTTGCCTTTCTTGGTCTGGGTTGCACCGGTGAACGAGCCCTTCTCGAAGCCAAACAGTTCGCTCTCCAGCAGGTTCTCGGGAATGGCTGCACAGTTTATGGCGGCAAAAGGCTTGGAGGCTCGATGGCTCAGATCGTGTAATGCCCGGGCAAGAAGTTCCTTGCCGGTGCCGGTTTCGCCGGTGATCAGCGTGGTGACATCGGTAGGTGCGACTTTTTCGAGGGTTCGGCAGATCGAGAGCATCTGGGGGCTGGCGGCAACAATGCCTTTGATGTTGGTGCCGTTACGTTGTTGCGACAGAACCTGATTTTCCTGTTCAAGCTCTGCGATCCGGAACGCCCGGTTGACCACAAACGAGAGAATGTCGGCATCGAGTGGTTTCTGGTAAAAATCCGAGGCACCCATGCCGATGGCTTTGACGGCGTTTTCCTTTTCTTCGCGACCGGTAACAACAATGACTTTGGTCATCGGGGCGAGCTGGATGATTTCCTCAAGCAGCCGGAAACCTTCGCTGGCACCTCCGGGATCAGGCGGCAGGCCGAGATCCAGAGTGACGACTTGTGGCTCTTCCCGCCGCAGGCAGGTCAGGGCCGAGTCCCTGTCTGAGGCTACAGATACCTGCAGATCCTCACTAAAACACCACCGCATCTGGCTCTGGAGGCCGGGATCATCTTCTACTATCAAGAGTCGTCTGGTCACAACAGCAACAAGTCCTTTGTTTTTTTATTTCCACAGCCTAGATTCTCAACCGAACATTGACACTTTGCAATGCTGGTTTAATCCTCCGTTAAGAAACGACGATTAATTGGCGCTTTGCCTGGCCTCTTCTGATACGGAATCCGGTCGCACCTCTCGCACAGTGGTCACTTTGGGTTGCTCACTGGCGAGCGGAATGCGTACTGAGAAACACGAACCCACCCCAGGCTCGCTGGTCACATCGATGTCGCCACCGATTCTCCGAATGTATTCCCTGGCCTGGTAGGCGCCAATACCCATGCCGGTAAGCCCTTTGGTGCTTTCGAACGGTTTGAATAGCTGGCTGGAGATGAACTCCTTGGTCATTCCCGTGCCGGTGTCCTGTATGAACAGCACCACCTTGCCCTTGGCGAGCTTCAGCGCTATCGAGATGTCACCGGTTGGGGGTGTGGCGTCCTGGGCATTCTGAATAAGGTGGCCCAGCACGCTGCGAAGCTGCTCTTCGTCCGCTTTTATAAGGGCGGTTGGTGTGTCGCCGTCGATTCGTGGTGCCGGCGCCTGCCTCTGGTGGTGTTCAACCAGCTTGTGGGTGAGGTCTGCCAGGTTCAGCAATTTGAGCTGGGAGTCGTCGTCACTGCCCGGTCGGCGAATGTGGTCTACCAGGCCGGACATCTTGCGAACGGCGTGATCGGTGGTGTTGATCATGTCGTCAATGAACGCCGGGTTATTCCGGTGTTTCGGGGCGTTTTTTACCAGCAGGGAGAGCTGGGCAATCACCGTTTTTAGGTCGTGCACCATGAACGCAGAGGCTTTGCTCACCGCCTCAAACTGCATGGCCCGGGACAGACGGTTCTGTGCATCGGCCTGCGCCAAAAGATTGCAGGTTTGTCTGGCCACCACTTTGATCAGATCGAAGTTCTCCCAGTTCAGTTCCACCCGCGCATAAGGGTTGCCCACCAGCGCCATTCCGTAGAGATCGTTACCAAGATACAGCGGTATCACCAGCCAGCCGTCGGCGGTTTTGGCGATCGAGTCGGGTATTTCCAGCAGGTTATAGCTGACAGGGTCGGATTTGTACTCGTGGAGGTCGACGATCCATTCCCGATCTGTGAAAAAGCGAACCAGCTCGGCATCGTTGTCGATCATGGTGTGCTTGGGCGTGGTGAGGTTTACGGCGGCTTTCAGAACGTAAGCATCACGCTCTCCTTTCAGCCAGATCGCGCCGCTGTTGCTTTCAACCAGGCCCGCGAGAATCCGGATGACCCGTTCTGGCAGGGGGGGATCGTCGCTGAGGTCGGCCAGTTCGCGGGTCATTCTCAGCCATTCCTCCCGGTAGTCATATTTGTAATCGAAGAAGTTCTGGCTGATCAGAACCATAAGCCGGGCCCGGATCCGACGTGACAGCAGAAGCGTAGCGAGAAATACCAGGGAGATGGTCAGGAAAAGAACCTGGAGGGCTTCGCCCCAGTTGCCACCAAGCGCTCGAACGTAGTAGCCCCCCATGGCGAGAAACAACAGGTAGGCCCCAGCGAATAAGAGGGTGCTGGCATGAAACACCAGGGTTCGTGAAAGCTGGAATTCAATGGGTTGTTTGCGGGTGTTGATCACGTTTACAGCGAACAAAGGCACCATGGCAGCATTAATAAAGCCACGGGCATTCCAGAACGAATCCGAGACCTGGCCGAAGAGTAAGGCATCGGTATACATGAAGAAGTCGAACGCAAAAATAGTGATGACCCCGATGCAGAGGTACTTCATGCTTGAGCGGCCAAGGCCTCTCGAATTGCGCCAGATTTGCTCAAGAATCGTGAGGCCCAGAAGCGAAAGAGCAATCTGTCCGAGGATTTTTGCTTTACCGCCGATTGAGTCCCATTGAAACAGATATTCCATGATCGCCAGCAACATCAGACCTGCAATCAGGATGCCGCCAGAAGCCACGATGATCGTCCTCGTGCGGACATTGGTGCCCGACGATTTGAAGAAATCCTTCAGAATGGCATACAGAAGCAAGAGCCAGGTGGCGTCGCGAAGAAGTTCCAGAAGGTAGCGAATCAGAAAGTCCGGCTGGCCGAACAGGCTCTGGGTGATGAGAGAGACAGCCCAGAGACAGGACACGAGGGCAGCAAGAAACAGGGCCCGATCTACGTTCCTTCGAAGGTAGCGAGTGCCGACCACCAATGCGAGAAGCAGAAAGCAAGTGGCTGCCGCACCATGACTTAAGACGCCCAAATCCCTGAACATCACTGAATCCTGAATACCCGTCCCAGCCTAGTTTGGGAGGATTATTAAAATCGATCAAGTCTCCTGACTGTATCGAAAACTTAACACTTTTTACCAGGCATGTCGGTATGTTTTACACATTTATTGAATGTATTCATCCACAGGTCGGTTGGCAATATTTAAGTGTCTAACATGCCGACACTTTTAACGTTCTGGCCCCAACCCTGCTTTTCTGGCCACACGTTGCGAATCACGGTATTCGTTGTTGTAGGAAGCAGTCAGGGAAGTAGGTGTTATGGATATGAAAAAGGCATGGCGGTCGCTGGGTGCAGGGTTGATGTTAGCGGGGGCGGCCACGTTTGCCCAGGCGGTTCCTTTAACCATGGACCTGGATTTTGAAGGCTTCAGTAAGGGATACAAATCCGGAACCATCACCGACGACGGGTCCAGCATGTCGGTACGGGCCGGCATGTTTCAGTTCGATGTGAGCAATGTCTCAGGCTCAAGTTCGTTTTCGATTAGCTCGAACGATGTGCTTGAAGCCTTTTGCGTTGACATTGACACCTATCTCGATACCGAGAACATTGTTTCCTACACCCTCCTGGGTGCCGGTGATTACTTCGGGGATGCTGGCAAGGTTGATCGCATCGGCAGGCTTTACACCGGATACGAATCGGCGGTAACAGACGCTAAATCGTCGGCGGCGTTCCAGCTTGCACTCTGGGAGATCATCAATGAGGATTCTGCTTCCATGAATCTCTACAACGATGGGACGTTCAAGTCTTCCTGGTTTGATTCGGCGCGAGGGCTCGCCAACGGTTGGCTGGGCTCGCTGGACTCGCTCCAGAATGGCTACAGCCTGTATGTGCTCTCATCCGCTACCGACGAGCAGCAGAGGAAGCTCTCGCAGGATCTTCTGGTTTTCTCGCCAAAGCCGCCGGTACTGGTGCCGGAGCCCGGCACGCTGGCCCTGCTGGCCCTGGGTATCGTGGGCCTTATTCTACGCAAGGCCTCACGGCGGAGCAGAGACTGACAGGCAGTTTCCGGTCGATGCAGGATCACGAGCCCTGAGGCGCACGTCTCGGGGCTCTTTGTAACTGACCTAAACCGGCCGCTTATTCTCCCGATAAAACCGGAAAATCTCCTTCAACGGGCGCTTCGGCTCAAACCCGAATTCCCGCGCAAATGCCCGACCGTCAATTACCACCGGATACTTGAAGAACGCCATCAGGTATGACGGAAAGCTCTTCAATTTCAGGGTGTTCAGGATCAGCTTGGGTACCACCGGCGGAATCGAGAGTATCGGGAAGCGTTTGCAGCCACAGAGTTTCAGCGCGTGCTGGTAGGCCACCCAATCCTGCGGGGCGACGTTGTACACGCCACGTGTCGGTTTTTTATACGCCAGCACAATGGCATCCGCCATGTCATCAATATGGATGAACTGCATCATCGGAGAGAAGCCGGCCAGCACCGGTGCCCGCTCGCTGCCCAGCAGGGTGCTAATGGTGTTACGCACGCCCGGGCCGACGATATTGCAGGGCCGCAGAATGGTGATGTTCAGTTCCGGATAGCGCCACAGGTAGATGTTGGCGAGGTTTTCCAGCTCCACGGAATCAATCAGGTCGGCGCTCAGGCCGGCGCTTTTCAGAGGCGCGGATTCGTCGATGAGCGCCGGGTTGTAGGCCACCGCACCGTATACGTGGAAGGTGGAAAGCACCACCACGCGCTTGATGCCGTATTTGTGGCTCAGGTCCAGCATTTTCTGGGTGCCCAGCACGTTGGCGTTGTAGCGGCGCATGCGGGTGAGCTGGCTGGACATGATGCGGCCCAGGTGAATCACGCCGTCGAACTTATATCGGCGGAACAGGTCTTCGAACACCCGCTTGTTGAAGTCGATGCAGTAGCTGGGGATGTCATCGCCCAGGTACACTTGTTCGCGGAAGTCCACCGCCACCAGATCGCAGGTGTCGCGTAGCTGCTCGATCACTTGCTGGGCGAGGGCGCCCGCGGCGCCGGTAATCAGGATGTGGGGTCTGCGTTGCTGGGTCATCAGAAAAGCCTTTTCCTCTCGCTCAGTCCTTTGTCGATCAGTCGGCTGATCTCCGATTTTACCTTTTCCACCCGCTCGGTGACTTTCTCTTCCGGAATTTCAAGATCGTCGAAGTACATGGGCTGGCCGAAATTCAGGTGTACCTTGGCGGGCAATACCACGGGCAGGGCGACGGGCGCGTAGGGAATGCCCAGCGCCCGGGCCAGGGGCTTGATGTTGGCAATGGCCGGAATGGTTTCCTCGCAGCCAACAACGCCTACCGGAACAATCGGCGCGTTGTATTTCATGGCCAGGTGCATGAAGCCGTTGCCGAAGCGCTTGAGCTGATAGCGGTCCTGGTAGAGCTTGCCGGAGCCACGCACGCCTTCCGGGAAGACAATGACGGCTTCGTCGTTGGCCAGCATCTTGGCGCAATTTACCGGATCGCCGAGCACCGCGCCCACTTCGTTCAGAAGGTTGCCAAGCCAGGGCACGGTCGGAAAGAAGCGTTCGATCATAGCCCTGGGGATGCGCGGATTCTCCTCGCGCGAGGCGAGGGCATAGCCGATCAGCAGGCCGTCGATGGGCAGTTGGCCGCTGTGGTTGGCAATGATCAGTACCGGGCCTTCGGCCGGTATGTTCTCGACGCCGTGTGCCTCCACCCGGAAGTATTTTTCGTAGATCTGTTTGGTGATCGACAGGCCGTATTTTATGGCCTCGTTGTTGTAGCCCCAGGGATCATAGCCAAGCGTGCCAATAGGCTTGCGGATACGGTTGACGTGCTCGTCCAGCGCCGCCGGAACCAGACGGGATTTCAGAATCGATACCAGGCTCATGCTTTCCTTCCGATGAACACACCCAGGGTGTGGCTTTGTCCTTTATTGAGCACTCTGTAATCGCCACCGGCATTGGCGGTTTCGACGCAGAGCATGGTCTTCCAGGCCGAGTCAGGGAAATCGGAAAGCCGTGCGGCCTTTTCCGGCCCCGGATTCCATACCACGGTGGAGTCGCTGCCCACGGGCGAGAGCTTGCGGCTGCCGCGCGGCGTCACCACGTTGAGCGGCTCACCGCTTTCATAGATCCGGTCGGTTTCGCCGTCGAAGTACACCGGGCCTTCCTGCCGCTTGTATTCCCAGTTGTCGAGCGTGTCGATGTATTGGCTGTCACCCAGACCCGAGATCCGGGTGCGGGCAATGTCGCTGGTGGGCAGGTAGGTGTGCAATGCCTGGCTGAACGCGAGCGGATCATTGGCCAGGTTGGTGGTGGTCAGCGCCAGTTGGCAGCCACGGATGGAGAAGCTGAACGTTAAAAGCGCCAGGGCATGTCCGCTCCAGGCGTCTGCAAAGTCCTCGTTAGCGTCCAGCGATAGGCTGATTTCCACCTCGTGGGCGCTTTCCCGCACGTCTTCCAGTTTCCACAGCGCGGTACGGGCAAACCCGTGGGCGCTGTCGGTGTGGATGCGTTTGCGTACCTCCGGGGCATTTCTGGCCGGGTCGCCAAACCAGGGCCAGCAGATCGGAATACCGCCGCGTATGGCGCGCCCGGGCTCGTAGCGCGCGGTAGGGCTCATCCAGAGCCAATCGGCCTCGTCCTGGGGGATAAAGCTCGCCAGGTGGGCGCCCTGGAGGAAAAGGGTTGCCTGGAAGAGCGGGTGGTGTACCTCGAGGGCTTCCAGTTGCCCGATGGTTTTCCAGCGCGTGAAGGACCATTGCCCCGGAGACAGAGAAATCGGAGGCCTGTTACTGCTTTCTGACATGGTGAGTTACTGATTGATTAAGTGTATTCGCTTACCTAGAGAGTAAATTAAAACTGCCGCTCCGGCGACATTTGCGCCTAAAATATGGCCAAAATTTAAACGAGGCCCGTCCATGGAAACGCCGGTTGTCACCCCCATTCACGAATCGTTGACCGCGCCGGCCGAAGGGCTCGAGGGGCGTGCGGAGCGCTGGCTTGACGGTCTTGCCGAGGGTTTGACCGAGTACGGCTGGATGTCACTGGATGTGCGAGACCTGTTGGGTGGCGACCTGCTGGCGGCCCTCAAACAGGAGGTGCAAATCCTGGATCGAACCGATGCCATGCAGAAAGCCGGCATTGGCCGCGGCAATGATCTGGTGCGGGACCGCTCCGTGCGCCGGGACAGGATTGCCTGGCTACAGGGCATTACCGCACCCCAGGCCGCTCTGTTCGAGTTCTTCGAGGGCATCCGCGTGGGACTGAACCAGCGCCTGTTCCTGGGGCTAAAACGATTTGAAACCCACTACGCAACGTACCATCCAGGGGATTTCTACAAGCGTCACCTGGACAGCTTCCAGGGTCGTGCGTCCCGGGTTGTGAGCCTGGTGCTTTACCTGAATGAGGGCTGGCGGCCGGAAGACGGCGGCGCACTCCAGGTGTTCAACCGCGACAGCGAACACGAGGTGTGCGGAACCGTGGTGCCCGAGATGGGGCGCGTGGCGGTGTTCATGAGCGAAGAGGTGCCTCACGAGGTGCTGCCCGCCAATCGCACGCGTCACAGCCTGGCCTGCTGGTTCCGTCAGGACGAAGTGCCGCTACCCCTCTAGGGTTGGCCGATTTCTCATTGTAGTCCGCAAACCCTTTTGCTAATATGCGCGCCGCTTTCGGGGAATTGTCCCGGAACGCCGTTATGGTGGCTCCATTGGTGCCTCCGCAACATGAAACCGTGAACCCGGTCAGGCCCGGAAGGGAGCAGCCGCAGCGGTGGAATTGTGTGCCGGGGTGTCGCTGATGGAGTCACCCCCAGTTTTCTCCCCCGTCTTTTCCTAGATCCCTGATTTTCCTCGATACTGACCCTCCTGGCCCATGAAGCTATGCGGTGCGGTTTGCTTCTTATTGGGCAGTGGTCCGTGGTAAGGTTAAGGCCATTTTTCACAGCGGTTGGCGGAACATGAGCTACCAGGTACTTGCCCGTAAATGGCGCCCACGCACGTTTGAAGACATGGTGGGCCAGGAACACGTGCTCCAGGCGTTGATCCACGCCCTGGAAAGCCAGCGTCTGCACCATGCCTACCTGTTTACCGGCACCCGAGGGGTGGGCAAGACCACCATTGGCCGCCTGCTGGCCCGCTGCCTCAACTGCGAGACTGGCGTAACGCCGAACCCATGCGGCGAGTGTTCCAGCTGCCAGGAAATCCAGGAAGGGCGATTTGTTGATCTGATTGAAATCGATGCCGCGTCCCGAACCGGTGTCGACGACATGCGCGAGCTCACCGATAACGTGCAGTACGCGCCAACCCGTGGACGATACAAGGTGTACCTGATCGACGAGGTGCACATGCTCACCAATCAGTCGTTCAACGCCTTCCTGAAGACCCTCGAGGAGCCGCCGGAGCACGTCAAGTTCCTGCTGGCCACCACTGATCCCCAGAAATTGCCGGTGACCGTGCTTTCCCGGTGTCTGCAGTTCAATCTCAAACGGATGACCCCGGAGCACATTGCCGGCCACCTGCGCAACGTGCTGACCGCCGAGAACATTCCCTTCGAGGAACCCGCCCTGTGGCTGCTTGCCCGTGCCGCCGATGGCAGCATGCGGGATGCCCTGAGTCTCACCGACCAGGCCATTGCCTTTGGCAACCAGAAGCTCGCGGCCAGCGATGTCAGCAACATGCTGGGTACCATTGATCAGCGCGACATCGAGCGCATGGTTGAGGCCCTTGTGGAAGGAGACGGGCCGGCTCTGCTGGCAGAGATCAACCGCATCTCGGATTTTGCCCCGGATTACAGCGTGATCCTGGCGGATCTGCTGTCGCTGTTCCATCGAGTGACCATGGAGCAGGTAGTACCGGGCAGCGCCGATAATGCCCTCGGGGACGCCGAGCAGGTACAGGCACTGGCCCGGAAGCTCAGCGCCGAAGACGCCCAGCTGTTTTATCAGTCCGCGCTGATTGGCCGGAAAGATCTGTCGATTACCCCAGACGCCCGGATGGGCTTTGAAATGACGCTGCTCCGGATGCTGGCATTCCGGCCCGGTGCCGACCGCCGTGAGCCTCCGGCGTTGGGTTCCGGTGACAAGGCCGCGGTGCCAGAACCCAGGGACGAGCCCGACCCGGCGCCAGCGCCACAGCCACAACCTCCGGCCGCTGAGCCGGAAGCGGCGAAACCGGAGGCGCCCCAGCCTGAACCCGAAGCACCGGAGCCGCAGGCTCGGGTTTCTGCAGAGGATGATGCGTGGCTTGCCAGCCTGGACGCCCAGGCCGAGTCCGCCGCCGATCCCTATGAAGAGGCGTTGACAGGCACGGATGAAGCGCCTGTCCAGCCGTCAGCACCGGAGCCGGATTTCGTGCCGGAACCCGAATCGGCTGCGACGCAGGAAACGGTAGCGGAGCAGGAGCCGGTCTCGCCGCCCGTGCCGGAACCGGCACAAGACTCGCATACGCAAGAGGCGCCCGCTTCGGCTGAACTTAGTGAGTCGCAAAGCGGAGACTTCGTCTGGCATCGGGATTTCCGCAGTCTTGGCATCGTTGGTATGCCCGGTAATCTGGCGAGCTACAGTGCCATGAACCGGGACGGTGAGACCATTATTCTCACGATCGATGAAGGCCATGCCCGTCTGTTGAACAGTCGCCACGAGGAGAAGATCCTGGCGGCCTTGAGAAACCGCTTCGGCGACTCCATTCAGTTACGGGTAGAGCAGGGCGACCCGGGTCCGGACACGCCTGCCGCCTACGAGGAGCGTCGGCGCCAGGCGCGACAGCAAGCGGCTGAGGCGTCCATTCGACGGGATCCCGTCGTACAGTCTATCGTTGAACGATTCGAGGCGCGGGTAGTCGAAGACAGTATCCGGCCGGCCGACCCTGGCCAGAGGCAAGCAGGAGACAAGGCATGATGAACAATATGGGCGACCTGATGAAAAAAGCCCAGAAAATGCAGGAAGAGATGCAGAAAGCCCAGGAAGAAATCGCCAAGGCCGAGGTAACCGGCGAGGCGGGCGCAGGCCTGGTAAAGGTGACCATGAACGGTCGCCACGATGTCCGCAAGGTGGATATTGATCCGTCCCTGCTGACCGAGGAAAAAGAGATTCTCGAAGACCTGCTGGCTGCCGCCGTGAACGACGCGGTGCGCCGTGTGGAAGAGAACCAGAAGGAAAAGATGTCTGGCATGATGTCCGGGATGGGTATGCCGCCCGGCTTCAAGATGCCGTTCTGAGTTTCGTTGCCCGCAGTTTGAGGACATTTCATGGCGTTCAGCCCCCTGGTTGATGAGCTTGTAGACTCCCTTCGCTGCCTGCCTGGCGTGGGACAGAAAACCGCCCAGCGAATGGCCTTTCATCTGCTTGAACGAGGCCGCTCCGGAGGAACACGTCTGTCTGAGGCCTTGAGCCAGGCCATGACCGGCGTCCGTCGTTGTGAGTGTTGCCAGAACTTCTCAGACACAGAACTCTGCGGGATCTGCGAAAACCCCCAGCGCCGTACCGGTACCCTGTGCGTGGTCGAAAGCCCCTCCGATCTCCTGGCCATCGAACAGGCGGGCGACTATCGGGGCGGTTATTTCGTGCTGATGGGGCACCTGTCTCCGATTGATGGCGTCGGCCCCGAGCAGATCGGCATCGAGCGGCTGCTCAAACGGATCCGTGAGGAAGGCGTGACCGAACTGATTCTGGCCACCAACCCCACGGTTGAAGGCGAGGCAACCGCCCACTACATTGCCGACCGGCTTGACGGCCAGGGCATTCTCATTACCCGGCTTGCCCACGGCATTCCCGTGGGTGGCGAGCTGGGTTACGTTGACGGCTTTACGCTCACGCATGCCTTCCGGGGCCGCAAGCCACTCTCTGACTGATTCAGGCCAGGCACGTTTATGACTGCTGTTATGGAAGGCTCTAATGGATAGCTCTACCGAGGCTGCGATGGCGGCCAGCGTCCCACCGGCGCCCGCCGAGATTCCATGGATACACGAGCCGCAAGAGCTCGATCGTTGGCTGGAGCCGGCGCAGGGCAGGCTGCTTGCCCTCGACACCGAGTTCGAGCGGGTGAACACCTTCTATCCCATTCCCGGACTGGTCCAGTTGGGGCTCGGTGAAGAGTTCTGTCTCGTGGACCCGTCGGTGGCTGAGCAATCGCTGCGTTTTAGGGAGCTGCTTGCTGACCCTGCTACTCCGAAACTGCTCTATGCCATGAGTGAAGACCTGGAGCTGTTCCGGCAATGGCTCAAGCTGGAACCGGCAGGCGTGATTGATCTTCAGATCGGAGCGGCCATGGCGGGCGCGGGCTTTTCCCTGGGCTACGCCAAACTGGTGGAAAGCCTGTTCGGGGAAACACTCGACAAATCGGCAACCCGTTCAGACTGGCTGGCACGCCCCCTGAGCGAGGCCCAGCAGCGCTACGCCATCGACGACATCCGTTTTCTGGAGCCCATGTATCACTGGGTCATGGGCTTGCTGGAAAAGCGTGGGCTTGCAGGGGCCTTGGCGGAGGAATCCATGCGCTTTGCCAATGAACTGGCCAGCCAGGAAGATCCCGACAATCACTATCTCAAGCTGCGGGGCGGCTGGACCCTGTCGCCCCAGCAGCAAGGTGTGCTGAAAGAACTCGTGAAATGGCGCGAGCTGGAATGCCAGAAGCGGGACCGGCCGCGGAATCGCGTGCTGGCAGATGCCCTGCTGATTGCGATTGCCGAAAGGCTGCCCCGGTCGGTAAGGGAGCTGTCCAACATCCAGGGTGTGCCTGGAGGCGCCGTGCGCCGCTATGGTGAGACCCTGGTGGAACTTGTGAGTCAGGGTTCAACTGCGGATAATTCGAGCCTTGAGCGCATAGCATCGCCGCTCTCGAGGGAGCAGCAGGGTTTCTACAAACAGTTGAAGCGCCTTTTCAAGAAAGCGTCAGAAGACGTTGATATTCCAATGGAATTGTTGGCTCCGCGCAAGCGCCTCGAGAAAGTGGTCCAGGATCCGGATCTGGCCAGACACGATTTTTTTCAGGGCTGGCGGGCCCGTATCCTGGCGCCCGTGCGCACCGAGATCGAGGAATTACTGACATCATGAAAGACCGGGCGTTTGTCTCCGTATTTCGCAGCAGCAAGAAGAACGATACCTATGTGTTCGTTCGGCGCGACCAGAAGTGGGAAGACCTGCCAGAGGGGTTGCGGACCATCTTCGGCCAGCCGATTCACTCCATGGACCTGCTGTTGACACCAGAGAAGAAGCTGGCCAGGACCACCGGCAAGCAGGTGCTTGAGGCAATTGCAGAGAAGGACTTTTACCTGCAGATGCCGGAAGAGAGGGAAAACTACGTGGTGGACTTCAAGCGCAAGCTGGAACGGCATAGCCCGTGATAGCGCAGGTCCCGTTCTGGCAGCGCAAGCGTCTGCACGAGATGACCCCACGGGAGTGGGAATCGCTCTGTGACGGTTGCGGCAAGTGTTGCCTGAACAAGCTCGAGGATGAGGACACCGGCGAGGTATACCACACCGATCTGGTGTGCCGGTATATGGACGACGAAACCTGCCAATGCACGGTTTACGAACAGCGCCTTGAGAAGGTGCCCGGTTGCACCGTGCTGACACCGGAGACCGTCAACTACTACCATTGGCTACCGTATACCTGTGCCTATCGCACGCTGGCCGAGAACCGGCCACTGGCGGAGTGGCACCCGCTGCGTAGCGGCGATCCGGAATCGGTGCACGAGGCGGGCGTGTCTGTTCGCCACCGGGTTCTGTCTGAGGACCGTGTGACCGAACAAGACTGGGAAGAACATATTATTCACTGGATTCTGTAATGATCGATACCGATGCACAACTGGCCTATGGCATTTTCTGGGCCGCCTACGCCCTCGCGTTTGTGGTGTTTTTTTACATGGTGAAGCGCCTTGTACGCTTCCTCCCACTCTACGGCCTGCGGACCCTGTTTCTCGCCGCGCTGGTGGCACTGCTGCTAACACCGGTTGAATCACCAGAGGTAGCGGGCTGGTGGATTCCCGCCTGGCTGTTTGGTGGTTACGAGATGATTCTTGGCAACGTTGACGCGGCCGGACGGGCAGCGTTCAACCTCGGGCTCGCCGGTCTGGTAATGTTGCTGGTGTGGGTACTCGATCTGGTGCGCTATCGCCTGGTTCGACGGTAAATCGGGGCAGGGCCGATCAGTCAGGAAGTTACAACAAGAAAGCCCCCAATAGACAAAGGGACGAATGGCTTGAGTGCGAAATCATCTGGTTTGATACACCTTTTTGCTCTGCTTCTGGCGATGGGTTTGTCCGGGCCGTTGGCCGCCCAGGAGTCCTCCGGGGAGGTTCAGTTCCCGGAGACGTCCGATGTCCGGATCATCGTTGATATTTCCGGCTCCATGAAAGAGACCGATCCGGAAAACCTTCGTCAGCCGGCGGTACGCCTGTTGGCCAGGCTGCTCCCGGAGGGTTCGACGGCGGGCGTGTGGACCTTTGGCCAGTACGTCAACATGCTGGTTCCGCACCAGGAAGTGAACGATGCCTGGCGGGACATGGCCATTCAGCGTTCGGCCCAGATCAACTCTGTGGCACTTCGGACCAACCTCGGCGCCGCCATCCAGACGGCCAGCGACGACTATGTCACCGACGGCGATCTGAGCCGGACCCACTTCATTCTGCTCACGGACGGCAAGGTTGACATTTCGGACAAGCCGGAAGTCAATGCCGCCGAGGAACAGCGTATCCTTGATTCCATTGCCGCTCGCCTGATTGAAAGGGGTGCAACTTTCCATCCGGTAGCTCTTTCAGAGGCGGCGGATACCGATTTTCTGAAAGCTCTGGCGACACGGTCTGGTGGCCGCTTCCAGGTTGCCCAGACCGCCGATGCCCTCAATCTGGCCTTTCTGGAGGCGCTCAATACTGCCGTGCCACAGGAACAGATTCCCATTGAAGGCAATGGATTTACGGTGGATTCCGGGGTTCAGGAATTCACAGCGCTGATCTTCTGGGGGGAGACCGAGACAGCCGCAACCCGTGAACTCACGCTTGTTCGGCCCGATGGCAAGGCCCTGAATCTCAACGATGTGCCTGACAACGTGCGATGGGCCAGGGAAGCGGGCTACGACCTCATAACCGTAACCGGCCCCCAGTCAGGCAAATGGGGTATCCAGGGTGAGCTCGGTGAGGGCAGCCGGGTGACCGTGGTCAGCGATCTGCGTATGGTGGTGAGCCCCATGCCCCCGACTTTCTCGGCGGAAGCGCCACTGGACATCCGCGTCGCATTCTTTGAGGAACAGGAAAAAATCACCAATCCGGATTTTCTGGGGGTACTCGAGGTAAGCCTGAGCATTACCTCTGAAGACGGCCGCAGCGGCACCAAGATTCTCTCCGGAGAACAGCCGCCGGAAGATGGCACCTACAGAGACACCGTTGGCCGTTTGCCTGCCCCGGGGCTGTACACCATTGACGTGGTGGCGGACGGTCAGACCTTCAGCCGGAAGTTCAGCGCCACTGTGGGCTTTACCGTGCCCGAGGGTGCTGAGGCGCCGGCGCCCACCGAAGCCCCTGGTGAGCCATTGGCCGAACCGGAGAGCGAAGAAGGGGTCCCTTCACCGGAGGCGGAGCCATCCGGAACGGCGCCCCAGGCCGAGGCAGAACCCGCAGCTGAGCCTGCCATCGAGTCTCCGATTGATGTCAGTCAGGTCGAGCCGGCACCGGCGACCGAAGCGGATGCGCCAGTAACGCCGGAAGATGAAGCGCAGACAGCTTCCGTGGCCGCGTCGGAAGAGGCAGAGCCGGCGTCCGGACTCCCAGTCTGGGCCTACGGTGCAGCGGGCGGTGCGGTTGCCATGCTGGCGGGTATCGTCTGGTTTGCTTTGCGCCAGCGTCGCAAACGTCAGGAGGCTCAGGAACAGGCGGCCGCTGAGCGGGAAACCCTGGCGGACCTCGATGAAGAACCAGAGACTGAACCGACGGCTGAGACGGCGGTACCCGAACCGGAACTCGAGCCCGAGCCTGAACTGGAATCAGGGCCAGAACCCGAGCCTGAACCCGAAGACATTCCCGAAGTCACAGAGCCCCCGACTGACGAGGAGTTGGCCGATCTTGAAGCGGTGATTGATGACGCCGAGCCGCCAAAGGTGGAAGAGGAATGGCCGGCTGAGGCCGATGACACGGTCGACGACGATGTGGAAATTCCGGTAGCCGATACTCCGGTAGATGAGGAACCGGCCGACGACGAAGAGGAGTTCGGCCTGGAGGATTTCGATCTGTCGGAGTTCGACGACCTTCCGGATTACGACGAGGAGCAGTCCGGACTTCCGGATGATGACTCCGACGACAAACGCAATCAGAAAGATTCGAAAAAGTAACCAACAGGAACCAGACCATGAAGTTTACCGGTACCGAGAAATACGTAGCCACCGATGACCTGCAAATGGCCGTCAACGCCGCGATCGGACTCCAGCGCCCGCTGCTGATCAAAGGCGAGCCGGGCACCGGGAAAACCCTGCTGGCCGAAGAAATGGCGGCGGGGCTCGGCATGAAGCTGATTCCCTGGCACATCAAGTCCACCACCAAGGCCCAGCAGGGTCTGTATGAGTACGACGCGGTCTCGCGCCTGCGGGATTCCCAGCTGGGCGATGAGAAGGTCAAGGACATCCGCAATTACATCGTCAAGGGCAAGCTGTGGGAAGCGTTTGAGTCCGATGAGCAGGTGGTGCTGCTGATCGACGAGATCGACAAGGCCGATATCGAATTCCCCAACGATTTGTTGCTCGAGCTGGATCGGATGGAATTCTATGTCTACGAGACCCAGCAGTTCGTCAAGGCCAAGCAGCGGCCGATCGTGGTGATCACCAGTAACAACGAGAAAGAGCTGCCGGATGCCTTCCTGCGCCGCTGTTTCTTCCACTACATCAGCTTCCCGGACCACGACACCATGAAGAACATCGTGGACGTGCATTTCCCGGGTCTGCAGCAGGCCATCGTGCGCGATGCACTGGAAGTCTTCTTTGACGTGCGCAAGGTACCGGGGCTGAAGAAGAAGCCGTCAACCTCCGAGCTGATCGACTGGCTCAAGCTGTTGATGGCCGACGAGCTGTCCGCAAAAATGTTGCAGGAGAAGGACACCAGCTCGGCGTTGCCACCACTGTATGGTGCCCTGGTAAAGAATGAGCAGGATGTACACCTGCTGCAGAAGCTTGCCTTCATGGCACGTCGCCGCAGCTGATCCTGGGTAAGAGTCCTGGCAAACGTCCCGGCAAGAGTCATCGTTTATGTTGATTGATTTTTTTCTTGAGGTAAGGCGCGCGCGGGTCCCGGCCAGTCTGCGGGAGTTCCTGGATCTGCTGGAGGCGCTGCAGAAGCGTCTGGCCTTTGCCGACATGGAAGAGTTCTATTACCTCTCCCGTTTGTGTCTGGTGAAGGACGAGCGTCACTTCGACAAGTTCGACCGCGCGTTCCAGGCCTATTTCGAAGGTATTGAGAACCTCGACGATCTGCTTGAGGCTCTGATTCCGGACGATTGGCTCAGAGCGGAGTTCGAGAAGCACCTGACCGAGGAGGAGAAGGCCAAGATTGACTCTCTCGGCGGTCTTGAGGAACTGATCGAAACCTTCAAGAAGCGCATGGAAGAGCAGCAGGAACGTCACGCCGGCGGTAACAAGTGGATTGGTACCGGCGGCACGTCGCCTTTCGGTGCTAATGGCTACAATCCGGAAGGTTTCCGTATCGGCCAGAAGAACGGTCGCCATGGTCGCGCCGTGAAGGTGTGGGAGAAACGCGAGTTCAAGGACCTCGACGACAGCGTCACCCTGGGTATCCGGAACATCAAGGTGGCGCTGCGACGGCTGAGGAAGTTTGCCCGCCAGGGCGCTGCGGATCAGCTGGATATGGACGACACAATCCGTTCTACCGCACGCAACGCCGGCTACCTGGACCTGAAAATGGTGCCGGAGCGGCATAATGCGGTAAAGGTCCTGATCTTCTTTGACGTGGGTGGGTCAATGGATCCCCACGTGCGGGTGTGTGAGGAGCTGTTCTCGGCGGCCAGGCTCGAGTTCAAACATATGGAGTATTTCTACTTCCACAATTTCATCTACGAGAGTGTCTGGAAAAACAACATTCGCCGGATGAACGAGACCACCAGCACCTGGGACATCCTCCACAAGTACACGCCGGACTACAAAGTGATCTTCGTGGGTGACGCCACCATGGCACCCTATGAGATTTCCCATCCCGGCGGTTCGATCGAGCACTGGAACGAGGAAGCCGGTGCCACCTGGTTCCAGCGAATTACCGAGCATTTCCGTAAAGTAGTCTGGCTGAACCCCCTGCCGGAGAGCTATTGGGGCAACGGCGGATCACTGGGCATGACGCGGCAACTGGTCAACGACCATATGTACCCGCTGACGGTTGAGGGCCTCGAATCGGCCATGAAGCAGCTGAGCAAGTAAAACAGCGATCCAAAAAAAAGCCGATGCGGTTGAGGGCATCGGCAAAGCTCGGCATATCAAGCGGGGTTGCCGCAACGGCAGTCCCGCCTTCATTCTTGAGCAATTACAGGGCCAAATGCCCAAATGTGCCTTAAAACAGCCGTTTAAATACTTCTCTTCGCTCTTATCCCCGGAGTAAGGTGCCCCCCGAACCGCTACGCCTGTCAAAGAACTCGACACTTCCAAGACCCTGCGTTTCTAATTTGGTGATCTGGATACCGTTCTTGCCGGTTACCAAGTGTTACGCTTTCTGCCGATCTGTTACAGAAGATTGCATGGGTTACAAGGCACGACGGAGTAGGCAGGAGGCTTATGTTCGGCTCAAAACAACCACAACAACGCCGGATACACGGGTGGGTTTCAGCCATGCTGACCACCTTGATCATCGCCGGAATGACGGTACCGGTCGATGCGGCGTCGACGCTCGATGAACAGATCGCGGAGCTGAACACACACGTGGCGAAGCACGCCACAGAGGTGTTGGCGCTTGAACAGAAGCTGTTACACCCACCCAATACCCGACTGGCAGTTTTCCTGACACTCCAGAGCCGCGACGCCCTGAACCTCGATTCGGTGGAACTGTTCGTTAATGACCAGCCCGTGGCCGCCCATTACTACACAGACCGCGAACGGGCCTCGCTGGAGCAGGGTGGTGTTCAACAGTTGTTCATCGGCAACCTGGAAAATGGCGAGCATGAATTGACAACGGTGATTACCGCGCGCTCTGCCGATGAGGATTTCGTCCGTCGTGAGGCAAGTCATCGCTTTCGCAAGCGCCCGGGTGTGCTCAGACTCCAGATGAGCCTCGAAGCTCGCGCCCCGGACTATGAGCCCAGAGTGGCATTCCGGGAGTGGGAGTAAGCCGGCATGGGTCTGCGTCTGCGTGCGCTTCTGCTGGTAGCCGTTGTCGGGCTGGGTAGTACCAGCGCTGGTGCGGCCTCGCCCCTGCCGGAGGAGATCCGTACCGGGCTGGTGTCCTTCCGGGCAGCCGAGGGTGCGGGTATACACCTTGGAGACGCCCGGCAGCAGGCGCTCTATCGAAAGGCCGAATCGGCCCGCGCTCAAGGCAGAACGGATGACGCGGGCCGCATTCTGGCCGGTATGAAAGAAGGGTACTGGTCCGCCCTCGGATACCTGAACCTGGCCACCGACTACGCGAGCACTGACCTCAATCCCGCTCGCGCTCTGGTGGCCCTGAGAGTTGCCCTGGCCATGGCGGAGGGCGATCCGGTAGCCGAGCGCCGGGCGAAGCTGCGCAATAACCTGCTGGTTCGCGCCGGCTACCTTGCCTACCAGCATGGGGAATTCGACAAGGCCATCGGGTTTCTTGAAAAGGTAGACCTCGACAGTTTCAGCACACCCCGCGCGCTCTACCTCCATGGCCTCGCCCTGGCCGAAAAAGGCAATCATCGGGCGGCCATGCAAAGCTGGCACAGGGCCCGCAAATACCCTCTGGCCTATCCGGGGGTGGCCGATGCCTGGATCGGTATGGGGCGGGGTTACGATCTCTCCGGCTATCTTGGCCAATCCGGGGAAGCTTACCTGGCCGCCAACGCGGCTTTTGAGAGTGAGCGGGTGACTTTGCGAAAGCTGTCGGAGAAGATCGGGCGGGACGGCGCCTACAAAACCTTGATTCTTGACGCCCGTGATACCGGCGTGGACTGGTTTCTTGCCGACAGCCGCACACTGACCCAGCCCAGGATGGCTTACCTGCTGGCGTTCATGAAGCAGCCGGACGCGCAGCACGCCGCCGGTCGGGTTGCGGAGCTGGAGGCACTCAGAGGGCAGCTTGAGGGGTTTGGTCGTGACCTCGACGTCTTTCAGAAAGCTCTCGAGACCGCGTTGAGGGATGTGTCCTCGGGGTCAATCGGGGATGGCGGTGATGGCATCAGACGCTTGATCCGGGAGGGAGAGGCGCTTCTGGAGCGGATAGAACGTTTCTCTGCTGGCGCGGGCAAGGAACAGGCCCTCCGCCTGCGGGAACTCAAGACCACCATTGCCGATGCCCGAAGCCGCCTTGACCTTCTGGATCAGCGGGCAACCATCCGGCCGGCTGTGCTTGAGTCTCTCGCTGAACAGGCGAGGGCACTCCAGCGGCGGAACGAGCGGTTGTTGTCCGCCGTGCGCGAACTCTCCGGGAAGTCCGCCGAGGCCCTCGACGAACTGGCTCTGGCGTTTGTCCGGCAGCAGGACCAGAGATTGACCTACGCCCTGGACAAAACCGAACAGCAGATTGCGCATCTCTACGAATACCTTGCCTTGCAGAATCTCGGGGAGAACAGCCAATGAGTGCGTGGCCCCGGAACCTGCCATTTGCTGCTTTCATGGGATTGGTCCTCGTCACAGGGGCGACAGCTGCCCAGGAGTCATTCCGGGTGGAGCTTGGAGGTGAAGGCGATACCCTCGGGGATATGCGGCCGGTATTCCTGCCTTTCGAAAGCCGACCGCTTCCGGCTATTTCGCCGGCAGAGGTTGCCCGGCGCTACCAGCGCCTGTTCCAGTCATCGGATGAGCCGGAGGTCCGGATTGATGCCCTGAACCGGCTGGGTAATATCCGGGATCGTTCCGGTGAGGACGTGGGTTTTTCACCGGCGGAGGAAGAACAGGCCTACCGACAGGCCATCGACAGTTATGAAGCCATTCTGGAGCGGGGCGCCTACGCCGGTCGCCTGGATGAGCTGTTGTACCAGATGGCCAAGGCCCACGCCTTGACCGGTCAGCCGGAGGCCTCGATTCAGCGGTTAGAGCAGTTGGTGGGGTTGTATCCTGGCTCCCCGCTGGTATCGGAGGCCCGGTTCCGACTGGCAGAGCACGCCTTTGCCGCCGGTGACTATGCCCGGGCCGAGACGGGTTATCGCCAGCTGCTGGAATCCAGCCAGGCGGGTGAGTTGGGCACCAAGGCCCGGTATATGCTCGGCTGGAGCCAGTTCAAGCAGGGTTCCGCTGCCTGGAATCGTGCCGCCGGAACCTTTGTAACGGTGCTTGACGAATTCCTGCCAGATTCGGCCAGTCTCTCGACCGTTGCTGAATCCAATGTCGATACGATTGACGATACCTTCCGCGTACTGGCGTTGATGGCAAGCCGCAAGCAGGGGCCGGAATCGCTGGTCACTTGGCTCGAGGGAGCCGGGCACCCCGCCTGGGAACATCTCCTGTTCGACCGGCTGGCGGATTATTACGCGGTACGAGGTGAAACCCTTGCAAGCGTTGAAACTCACGAGGCTTTTTTCGATTGGGCGCCTGAACATCCATCGGAGCCGGCCTTCCGGTTGCAGCTGGTTGAGGTATGGCGCGCTGCAGGCGACCCCGACCAGGCCCGGCGAGCCCGCGCTGAGTTCGTTGCGCAATACCGTCCGCTTGAGGCCTATTCTGCCCTTGGGGCCGAGCATCAAGCCCGTTGGCAGGAATTCAGCCGCGAACTGGCCGATCATGCGTACGCACGAGGCAGCAGGTTCCTGAAAGAGGAACAGGACGAACTGGCGAGGGACGCGTTCCGAACGGCCGCCGGCTTCTATGAAGGCCTCGCGGAGCGAGTCAACCATGCGGGTGAGGTTCTGAGACTGGCAGGCGATGCGCGCCTCCAGGCAGGACAGTACCCGTTGGCGCTGACCGATTTCCGTCAGGCGGCCTATGAGCAAACCGGCTTTGCCGAGGCCGCCGACGCAGGCTGGGCGGGCATCGTTTTGCTTCGAGATGGTGTTGACGGTCGAAAGACCGATGAGGCCTTTGCTCCGGGGTTATCGGACCTCACTGGAGAAGCAGACCGCTTCCTCTCCAGGTTTCCCGGGGACCCGCGCGGCATCAGCCTGATGGCGGATCTTGCGGCGCGCTGGCTGTCTGTGGGAGATCAAACTCTGGCCCTGGATTACAGCGCCCGGGTAATCGGAAGTTCCGGTGCCTCCAGCGACGAGCGGTTTGCCGCCTGGCAGGTGACCGCCCGCATCCGGCAGCAGAACGGGGAGTACGGTCTTGCTGAACGGGCCTGGAACCAGGCCCTGAAGCTTGCAGAGAGCGAAGGTGTGTCTGCAAGGGTATCGGGGCAGACGGAAGAGCTCCGTCAGCAACTGGCAACGGTTGTCTATCGTCAGGGCGAGCAGGCCGCCGCGGCGGGCAGGGTAGACGAGGCCGTTCGGCATTTCGAGCGCGTGGCGCCGATCCTTCCCGGTTCCGAGATTGCCATCAAGGCTCGTTACGACGCGGCCAACACCCTGCTCAAGGCCGCTGCCTGGGGCCCGGCGGTGGCAAACCTTGAGGAGTTTCGCAAGGCGTTCCCGAACCATGGGCTGGCCGAGGGTATCAGTGAAAAGCTGGTGCTTGCCTGGACCGAGTCGGGCGACTACACCCGTGCGGCTTCCGAGTTATTGCAGGCATCGGCGAACCAGGCAGACCCCTGGTCGTACAGGCTTCGTGCCGCTGAACTCCTGGATCGGGCAGGCAATCTTGTTGAGCGTAACCAGCTCTATCGGGATTATCTCGCCGCCAATCCGTCACCCGGCGATGGCCAGCAACACCAGCAATTGCAGACGTTGCGTTACCAGTTGATGGAATCCACTGAAGACGCCGATTACTGGCGTGAGGCGCTCGTAGCTGCCGAACTGGACAGCCCCTGGCACAGCGATGCCTCGCTGGAATGGGCCGCCCGGGCCTCTCTGGTACTCGGCGCTCGGGCGGCAGCAGCCTTCACCCGCATAGGGCTCGACCACCCGCTTGAACAGTCACTCGCTCGCAAACAGGAGGCGCTGGAAACCGCTCGTCAGCGGTTCCAGGATGCCGAAGCGCTGGGGGGCGAACAGGTGCGTTCTGAATCGCTGTTTCGGCGCGCGGAGCTCTACCGCGGCCTCGCCAATGATCTGATGGCGTCGTCGGTGCCTGCCGAGCTTAACGAGATGGAGGCCATGCAGTATCAGATGCTGCTCGAGGAGGAGGCCTATCCCTTCGAAGAGAAAGCGATAGCCCTGCATCGTCAAAACCATCAACGGATAACCTCCAGCGGATACGACCCCTGGATTGGCCGGAGTCTGAGCATTCTGGCCGAGCTGCACCCGGGGCGCTACGAACGGAATCTGAAATGGTTGAGCTGGAACATGGAGGTTGGCGATGGCGCTTGAAACCCGGTTTTTCAAACGTGTGTTCCTGACGCTTCTGGTCGTTGTTCTATCCGGTTGTGCAGGAAAGTCCCCAAAGGAGCCAGAGGCCACCAGGGTGAGCCCTGAAGAGGCCGGAGTGCACGTCCAGGCGGGCCGCGAAGCTTACGATCAGGGCCGGAAGGACGCTGCTGTCGAAGCCTGGCAAAAGGCGGTAGCTCTGGACCCGGCTAATTCAGTGGTGGTCAATAATCTCGCGCTTCTTCTCAAGGAGCAGAACCGGTTCACGGAGGCTGCCGAGCTGCTCGGGCAGGGCATCCGCCGTTCACCTTCCGTGGCCGAGCTGCACTACAACCTGGCCGTGATTTCGGAGCTCTATCTGCTGGACCTCGAAACGGCGCTGCATCATTACAACCGATACCGGGAGCTGTCGGCGGAAGATGACGAATCGGTGGCCGGCTGGATTGCCGATCTGGAACGGAGGCTCCAGTGATGGTGAGCGTATCCGTTAAGGCAACCGCATGCCTGGTTCTGGCCTGGATGGTGCCCGCGCTTTTGATGCCTGTGGCGGCCGCAGATCAGGCCACCGGCGTATCAACCTCGCGCCTCAGCGTGGAAGGAATTTCGGCCAGCCTTGGAGAGGACGAGCCCAGGGTCCTCTACATCCTGCCCTGGCAGGCGCCCAGTCTTTCGAAGCGGCCCCGTGCCGAACTTGATGACCAGGCACCGGAACTGCTGGCGCCGGTTGACCCGCTGGCGCTGGAACGACACAGAGTTTTTCGCGACAACCTGAACCCCCTGATTCTGAGCCCGTTTTCGGGCCCAGACGGCACTGAGCAGTCATTCACAGGAGAATAACAATGCTGGACACCATCGTACGTTTCTTCCAGGAAGGCGGTCCCTTCATGTATCCCATCGCCGTGGTCCTGGCGCTGGGCCTTGCCATCACGCTGGAGCGGTTTTTCTACCTGTCGGCCGTGCGCCGGCGGAATCGCACGGCTTTTGAGAAAGGCATCCTTCCGCTGTTGCAGAAGCGGGATTACCCGCGGGCGATGAAGCTGGCCAGCAACTCCAACAGTGCGATTGCCTCGATCATGGGCGCGGGCATCGGACGGCTGCTGAATAACAGCCGTCGGGAAGAGATTGAATACGCCATGGAAGAGGGGCTGATGGAGGTGCTGCCCCGCCTGGAGAAGCGCACCCAATACCTGGCGACGCTGGCCAACATTGCCACACTTCTGGGTCTGCTGGGCACGATCATTGGCCTGATTTCCGCGTTTACTGCCGTGGCCGCCGCCGACCCCTCCCAGAAGGCCAGCCTCCTGTCGGAGAGCATTTCCGTGGCCATGAACACGACGGCCTTCGGATTGATGTCGGCGATCCCGCTGTTGATGTTCCACGCCATACTGCAAACCCGTACCAACGAGATTGTCGACAGTTTCGAGATGGCTGGAGTAAAGCTTCTGAATCTGATCTCCGAGCCGGGCACGCGGCATTCGGCCGCCTGAGGAAAGGTCATGAGACGTCGACATCGCAGGACCAACGTTGCGCCGGAGCTCGACATCACTGCCTTCCTCAATCTGATGATTGTGCTGGTGCCCGTGTTGTTGCTGGGGATGGTGTTCAGCCAGGTACGAATGATCGAGCTGAATTTCCCGGGGCTGCCGGCGGGTGAAGCGCCTCCGGCCGAGGAGTTGAGGCTGGTGGTGACGCTGATCCCCGAGGGCATGGAGGTGGCGGACAGTCGTCGCGGGCTTATCCGGGTGCTGCCTGCGCATAGCAGCGGGCAGGACTTTACGGGGTTGCGCGAGGTGCTCCGTCAGATTAAGGCCCGGGTACCGGAAAAGACCGATGTGATTCTTGAGGTAGGCCCGGATGTGGATTACCAGACCCTGGTGACTGCCATGGACACGGTCCGCTCGTATCCGGCGGTTGTGGCTGCCAGCGTGGTGGAGGGGGAGCTGTTTCCGGATGTCTCGCTGATGGATGCCGCTGATGATCGGCGGTTGGCCACGAACAACAAAGCGGCAAGCGGGGAGGGGGCATGAAAACCTCCCGGAAGGCACGTCGTATTCAGCGCCATTACAGCCGAATGCACAAGCCCGGCGGCCTGAACCTGGTGTCACTGATGGACATCTTCACCATCCTGGTCTTCTTCCTCATGGTGAACTCCTCCGATGTAAAGGTCCTGCAGAATACCGCAGACGTGCCGTTGCCCGAATCCACAGCACGGCAGGAAGCGGTGGAGAACCTCACGGTGCGGGTAACCGGGGAATCGATTCTGGTTCAGGGCAAGGAAGTCGCCCGCCTGGAGGGCATTGAAACCGGAGACACGCACATCTCTGGCCTGTCTGAAGAGCTTGCTTGGCGGCGCGCGCGCTGGGCTGAAGTTCCAGAGGAAGGTCTGGCGGTGACCATCATGGCGGGCCGTGACACCGATTACCGGCTGTTGCGGAAGGTTATGCAAACCTGTGTGGATGAGCAGTACCGGCAGGTCAGGTTGGCGGTTGAATCCGTGGACGTGGCCGAGGGCCCGAAGGAGGGACCTCACAATGGCTGATCAACGGTCGTCTCCGGAGGTCCACAGCCTGCTGCCCTGGAGTCGGGAAGCCGGCGAAAACCGGCGGTTCGCCGTCATCCTTGTGGTTATGGTGGCGCTGTTCCTGCCCCCCGCGTTTCTGATCCCCTCTCTCCAATTGCCGGAGCGGGACCGGAGCGAGGTTGAGCAGATTCCGCCGCGATTGGCCCGGCTTGTGGAGGCGCCCCGGCCCGTCTCTCCCCCCGAACCGGCGCAGCCCGAACCGGAACCAGAGCCTGAGCCTGTGCAGCCGCCGGAACCCGTGGAGCCGGAGCCGAAAGTGGCCGAGCAGAAACCGGATCCTGCGCCTGAGCCGGAACCAGTGCCCGATGCAACACCGCCGGGGGGCGAACCCGCCCAGACGGTCGAGCAGGCCCGGGAAAAGGCGTCCAGATCGGGCTTGCTCGCAATGAAAGACCGGCTGGCCTCCATGCGCGCACCAGAACCGACATCCGGAAAGACCTTTACCGCCAACACCGGGACGGCGGCGACGGAGGCCGAACTGGCGCCGGAGCAGTCGTCGGTCCTTGCTGGCAGTGGCGGCGTTGCCGATCAGGCAATGGAAGACGCCTCGGTAGCGGTGGCGGACCATCAGGTGAAGAGCGTAAAGGTTGCGGAAGAGGCGGCGCCCCGGGAGGTGGCGGCTAGCCCTGGCTCTGCCAGGCCCTCGACCGGCGAGCGGGCCATGAGCAACATCCGAAAGGTGTTCGATGCCCAGAAAACCGCACTTTATTCCCTGTACCGGCGGGAGCTGCGGCAGGATCCAACGCTGGAGGGCAAGGTTCTGCTGGAGCTTGTTATCGAGCCCGACGGCTCGGTTTCTGCCTGTGAGGTGGTGAGCTCGGAACTGGAACATCCCACACTTGAGCAGCGGATCGCCATGCGCGTACGGCTGTTCAATTTTGGCGCCGACAATGTCGAGGCCCGGAAGGTGCGGTTCCCGATTGATTTCCTGCCCGGCTGAAGAGCTACTGAGATAGCAGGTCGGGGCAGGGTGTCGCCACCCTTTCCCGGCGGTGCAGAAGATCAGCGGTCGATAGTGATCTTCGGTAGTTGAGGTTTGTGCAGGGACACTTTCGTGGTCGGCGCGATGACCTTGGCCTCGCCAATCACCACTTGCTGGTCATTCTGGTTGCGCACATCGCAGTGCACTATCACGCGATTCTTTGGCTCCTTGCTCAGCACTTTGAGGTTCACCGTCAGGGTGTCATCCAGCTTTACCGGCCGCTTGAACGCCAGGTTCTGTTCCAGGTAAATGGTGCCCGGGCCAGGCATCACCGTGGCCAGTGCCGCGGATATCAGCGAACCGCTCCACATGCCGTGGGCAATACGTTCCTTGAACATGGACCCGGCCGCGAATTCCGGGTCCAGATGCACCGGATTTACGTCCCCGGAAACCGCCGCAAACAGCACCAGCTCGTCTTCTGTGAGGGTGCGTGTAAAGGTGGCGGTGTCGCCTTCATTGAGTTCCTCGTAGGTGAGATTTTCAAGAGTATCAAGGGTATCGCTCATGGCGTGCTCCGCACGAAGGTTGGCTGGTACAGGTGTTCCGGTTATCAATCCGAAAACTACCTCATCGTTAACAAAACTGCTATTCTCTCCCCTCTTTTTTGAGGCTGATACTTTTGTCGGGTTGATTTTCTTCTCAGTCTGGCATTGGTCGATCATTACAATCAGAAGCGCCAAACAGGAGATGGTGATGGATTTTGAGCAGTTCTATCAGGACAAATACCCCGCCGGCGTGCCCCGGGAGATAGACCTGAACAAGTACAAGAGCATGGTGGATGTGTTTGAGCAGGCGGTCAAAAAATTCGCCGATCGTCCCGCATTCAGTGCTGTTGGCGCTACCCTCACTTACCGTGACCTGGATACCCAGAGTCGCAACTTCGCCGCCTGGCTGCAGAACAAGACCGACCTGAAACCCGGCGACCGTATCGCAGTCCAGATGCCGAACGTCAGCCAGTATCCAGTGGTGGTGTTTGGCGCTATGCGTGCCGGCCTGATTGTAGTGAACACCAACCCGCTGTACACCACCCGTGAGATGGAGCATCAGTTCAACGATTCCGGTGCCAAGGCGCTGGTGGTTCTGGCGAACATGGCGGAGAACGCCGAGAAGGTATTGCCGCACACCGGCATCGAGCACGTGATCGTGACCGAGGTTGCCGACATGCACTCGCCGATCAAACGTACGCTGATGAACGCTGTCGTCAAGCACGTGAAGAAGATGGTGCCTCCGTTCAATCTGCCCCAGGCCCACAAGCTGCCGGCGGTACTCAACGCGGGTGCACGCGAGACCTTTACCCCGGTTGAGTGCAAGCAGGATGACATCGCGGTATTGCAGTACACCGGCGGCACCACCGGTGTTGCCAAGGGCGCCATGCTGACCCACGGCAACCTGGTTGCCAACCTCCTGCAGACCCGCCCGATGATGGAAGATATGGTGGTGGAAGGGCAGGAAGTGGTGATCGCGCCGCTGCCCCTGTACCACATTTACTCCTTTACCCTGAATTGCGGCATCATGCTTGAGGCTGGCGCCCACAACGTGCTGATCCCCAACCCGCGGGACATTCCGGGCTTTGTGAAGGAATTGAAAAACCACAAGTTCACCGCGTTCCTGGGCCTGAACACCCTGTTCGTAGCGCTGTGCAACAATGAAGAGTTTCAGGACCTCGATTTCAGCGCCCTGAAATTGACGTCTTCAGGTGGCATGGCTTTGACCAGTGACACAGCGAAGATGTGGGAGCGGGTAACCGGTTGTGAGATCTGCGAAGGCTTTGGCATGACCGAAACTTCTCCCGTGGTGACTTTCAATCCCCACAGCGCCATCCAGTTGGGCACCATCGGCTTGCCGATCCCGTCCACCAAGGTCAAGACCATTGATGAAGAGGGCAACGAGACACCGCTGGGTGAACCCGGTGAGTTGTGTGTGAAAGGGCCCCAGGTTATGCGGGGCTACTGGCAGCGCCCGGAAGATACCCAGAAATCGTTCACCGAAGACGGATACCTTCGCACCGGGGATATTGCCCTGATCCAGGAGGATGGTTACATCCGCATTGTTGATCGCAAGAAGGACATGATTATCGTGTCTGGCTTCAATGTGTTCCCGAACGAAATCGAGGACGTGGTGAGCAGCCATCCGAAAGTGGTGGAATGTGCCGCTGTGGGTGTGCCCGACGCCAAGAGTGGCGAGGCTGTGAAGGTGTTCCTGGTGCCCACCGCCGAGGGTGTTACCGAGAACGAACTCAAGGAGTTCTGTCGCGAGCGGCTGACCGCCTACAAGGTGCCCAAGCAGTTCGAATTCCGGGATGAGCTGCCCAAGACCAACGTCGGCAAGATCCTGCGCCGCGAGCTGCGTGACGAGGCCAACAAGAAGTAGCGGTTGTTGTCGCCGGCACGATGAAAACCCCGCTTCGGCGGGGTTTTTCTATTTTTAAGAGCCGGAAATTCCCGATAGACTGTCGCCCAATCCGAATCCAGAGAGCGCACGCCGGTTTGTAAATGACAGACACCGATTCCTCGATTGCCAAAGCCCCGACCCCGAAGCCTGACGGCGTGGCCGCTGTCAAGGCCATAACCGAGCAACTGGATGCCTGCAATCAGCAGGAGGCGGCCCGGATTGTGAAAGCCGTAGCTCGGAGCAAGGGGCGGCCAGGCCCGAAGGATCTGGAGAAAATGGCCCGTTGGCTGGAGCAGGGACTGGCAAAGGTCCAGCAACGCCATGCACAGCACAAGCCTGCCAGCTTTCCGGCCGGGCTACCCGTATCGGACCGGGTGGACGACATCCGGGAGGCCATCGAGAACCATCAGGTGGTGATTATTGCCGGGGAAACCGGCTCGGGTAAAACCACACAGATCCCGAAGATCTGCATGAACAGCGGCCGTGGGATCCGGGGACTGATTGGCCATACCCAGCCCCGCCGGATTGCCGCCCGCAGCGTTGCCGCCCGTATTGCCGAGGAGCTCGGCGAGCAGACGGGCCAGCAGGTCGGCTATCAGGTGCGGTTTACGGACAATACCTCCGAGCAATCGCGGGTCAAGGTGATGACCGACGGCATCCTGTTGGCGGAAGTTCAGCACGACAGGTTTCTGGACCGATACGATACCCTGATCATTGATGAGGCCCACGAGCGTAGCCTTAACATCGATTTTCTGCTCGGCTACCTGAAACAGCTGTTGCCCAAACGGCCGGACCTGAAGGTCATCATTACGTCGGCCACCATCGAGGTGGAGCGCTTCAGCGAGTTCTTTGACAAGGCCCCGGTGATAGAAGTCAGTGGCCGGACCTACCCGGTGGATATCCGGTATCGCCCTTTGACCGGCGACGAGGACGACCGCGACCAGGGCTGGACCGATGGTGTGCTGGGCGCCCTGGACGAAATCGAACAGCATGAACGCAGCGAGAAGCAACCGCCCGGTGATGTGCTGGTGTTTCTGCCCGGTGAGCGTGAAATCCGGGCACTCAGCAAGGTGTTGCGCCACGTCGATCTGCGCCATACCGAGGTACTGCCGCTGTACTCCCGCCTCAGCAATGCCGAGCAGAACCGGGTGTTCCAGCCGCACAAGGGGCGCCGGATCGTGCTCTCCACCAATGTGGCGGAAACCTCGCTCACCGTTCCGGGCATCCGCTATGTGATTGATACCGGGGTCGCCCGGATCAGCCGGTACAGCGTGCGCTCCAAAATCCAGCGCTTGCCCATCGAACCCATCTCCCAGGCCAGTGCCAACCAGCGGGCCGGTCGATGTGGCCGGGTGGCACCTGGTCTCTGCTTCCGGCTGTACGACGAGACCGATTTCATCAATCGCCCGGAATACACCGATCCGGAAATCCTTCGGACCAATCTGGCGTCGGTCATCCTCCAGATGGCCACCTCCGGCCTCGGCGAAATCCGCCAGTTCCCGTTCTTGGAAGCGCCCGACAAGCGCCAGGTAAACGATGGTTACAAGTTGCTCGAGGAGCTGGGTGCCGTCGACGACCGGCGCAAGGTCACCCGACTGGGCAGGACCATGGCCCGACTGCCCCTTGACCCGCGGCTGTCCCGGATGCTGGTGACGGCGGGCGAGCTTGGAAGTCTTGCGGAAACCCTGATCATCATTGCCGGCCTTAGCATACAGGACCCGCGGGAGCGCCCCCAGGACAAACAGCAGGCGGCGGACCAGGCCCATGCGCCGTTTAATGATAAGGAATCGGATTTCGTCACCCTGCTGAATATCTGGAATTTTTTCGAGGAACAACGCCAGGAGCTGTCCCAGAACCAGCTCAAGAAGGTCTGCCAGAAGAGCTTCCTGAGCTGGATGCGCATGCGCGAATGGCGGGATATTCATCGCCAACTCACGCTGATCTGTCGGGAGCAGAAGCTGCCGATCAACAAGGACGCGGCCAGCTACGAGTCCCTGCACAAGGCCATTCTTGCGGGTCTGCTCGGACAGGTGGCGGTCAAGCTCGAGAAAAAGGAGTACCTGGCGACCCGCAACCGGAAAGTGCTGATCTTTCCCGGCTCGAAAGTGGCCAAAACCGGGCCCAAATGGATTGTGGCAGCCGAGATCGTGGAAACCAGCCGTGTGTTCGCCCGTATGGTGGCGTCCATTCAGCCGGAGTGGGTGGAGCCTCTGGCGGGCCATATTCTCAAGCACCATTACTTTGAACCGCACTGGGAACAGAAGCGGGCTCAGGTGATGGGATACGAGAAGGTGACGCTTTATGGCCTGGATATCGTAGCCAAGCGACGCATCCCGTACGCCAAGGTTGACCCTGCCGAATGCCGGAACCTGTTCATCCGCCGTGCCCTGGTGGAAGGAGATTACCGCTCAAGGGCGCCGTTCATCGCCCGCAACCGGGAAATGCTCGACACCGTCGAAAACCTGGAAAAGAAGACCCGTCGGCGCGATTTGCTGGTGGACGACGAGGTGCTGGTGGCGTTCTACGATGAGCGGCTGCCGGACGACATCATCAGTGGTCGCCACTTTGAAAGCTGGTGGAAAGGGCTCTCGGCCGGGCAATTGAAAGACCTGGAGCTTACCGAAGAGGATATTCTGCAGCGCCCGGTGGACGCCGGTGCCCGCGACCTGTACCCGGACTACCTGGAGTGGGAGGGGGTTCGATACCCGCTCAGCTACGAGTTTGAACCTACCAGCGAGCAGGATGGCGTCACCCTGCAGGTGCCGCTGATGGCGCTCAAACAGATTCCGTCCCGACGCCTGGAATGGCTGGTACCGGGACTGCTCCGCGAGAAGTGCATTGCCCTGGTCAAATCGCTGCCCAAGGCGTTGCGCCGGAATTTCGTGCCGGTGCCGGATTTTGTGGATGCTGCCCTCGAGAATCTTCAACCCTCCAACGAGCCGCTCACGCTCCAGTTGGGCGAGCAGTTGCGCCGAATGACGGGTGTCCAGATTGATCCCCAGGCCTGGGCAGAAGCGGAATTGCCGAGACATCTCCGGATGAATCTGCGCGTTCTGGGTGACGGTGGCCGGCCGATCGCGGAGAGTCGCGATACCGCCGAGCTGCAACACCAGCTCGAGGGGAAGGCAGAGCAAGCCCTGGCCTCGGCGGCTTCGGACAGGGCGGCAGAGGAACCCTCCGGGGAGTACGACCACTGGCAGTTCGGCAGCTTGCCCGCGCAGGTACAGACCGAGAAGGGCGGTATGCAGATCACCGTTTATCCGGCTCTGGAGGACCTTGGCCGGAATGTCCGTCAGATCCGCTGCCTGGATCCGCTGACCGCCGAGGACACGTCGCGCAAGGCGGTTGCCCGGCTGATTATTAACCGATTCGGCAGAACCCTTGATGACCTCGAGCGCAAGCTTCCCAGGTTCAAACAATCGGCACTGATGTTCGCGCCGGTCGGCCAGTCCAAGGTCCTGTTGGACGACCTTCTTCTGGCTACCGCCATGCAGCATTTCCTGGAGGACGGTATCCCCCGTAGTGCGGACGAGTTTGAGCGGGTGTTCGACGCACACCGTGGCGACTTTATACCGGTCCTTGAGCAGGGGGATGAACGGCTGTACCAGGCCATGACGGGTTACCAGAAGGTGGCAAAGCAGCTCAAGGGCAAGATCAACCTGGCTTTGGCCAACAGCATGGCGGATCTGAAGTTTCAGTTGCAGAACCTGGTATACCCGGGCTTTCTGGTGAATACGCCCCCACAGTGGTTGGGAGAATTCGGGCGTTACTTTGAGGCGGCGTTGATTCGCATGGAAAAAATGCCCAGGGAAATGGGACGTGAGCGGGAATTCCTGCACACCATTGAACCGCTCTGGTCGCGCTATGCCGTAAAGCGGGACGAGCAGAAGCGGCAGGGTGTGCGCGATCCGGAGCTTGTGCTCTACCGTTGGATGCTGGAGGAGTTTCGGGTGTCTTTCTTTGCCCAGCAATTGGGCACCGCAAAGACGGTCTCGGTGAAGCGTCTGGATCGGCAGTGGGAGAAGACCCGCGTGTAACACGGGCGCCATGCACCAGGTCGGTGCCAGTGACTGTGATCTGGCGGGCAAAACCCGGAGACTGTGTTAGTATTTCTGACAGTGGGTTTGCCCAGACATACTGTTTCCATAATTATTACGTGGGGTTAGCGTGATCAAAGCCGTTATCAGCGGGACCGGCCTCTATACGCCGCCAGCAACCATCGACAACGATGAACTTGTCGAAGCCTTTAATCAGTACGTTGAAACGTTCAACGCCGAACACGCCGAGGCTATTGAGCGTGGCGACGTGGCGCCCCTGCAGCCGTCGTCTTCCGAGTTCATCGAGAAAGCCTCTGGTATCAAGCGCCGCCACGTGATCGATAAGGATGGCATCCTGGATCCCCGGCGTATGACGCCTTATATTCCTGAGCGGAGTAACGACGAGCCCTCGGTACAGTGCGACATGGCCGTTGCGGCCTGCCGTGAAGCCCTGGATCAGGCGGGGAAATCCGTTGGCGATGTCGACGCGGTGATTGTCGCCTGCTCAAACCTTCAGCGGCCCTATCCGGCGGTGGCCATCGAAGTCCAGGAGGCTCTGGGCATTGATGGCTTTGCCTACGACATGAACGTGGCGTGCAGCTCGGCGACCTTTGGATTGCAGGCGGCGGTGAATTCCGTTGAGAACGGCAGTGCCCGTTCGGTGCTGGTGGTCAGTCCGGAGATCTGCTCCGGGCATCTGAACTTCCGCGATCGGGACAGCCATTTCATTTTTGGCGATGCCTGCACGGCCATCCTGGTGGAGCGGGAAGAGGATGTTCGGAAGGAGCAGGGCTTTGAAATTCTGGGTACCAGCCTGAAAACGAAGTTTTCCAATAACATCCGCAACAATTTTGGTTTCCTGAACCGGGCCGATGAATCCGGTATCGGGAAACCGGACAAACTGTTTGTTCAGCAGGGCAGGAAGGTGTTCAAGGAAGTGTCACCGCTGGTTGCGGAAACCATCCAGAACCAGTTGAAGAGTCTGTCGCTTACACCTGGAGATCTGCGCAGGATGTGGCTGCATCAGGCCAATCTGAATATGAACCAGCTGATTGCCCGCAAGGTGCTGGGTCGTGATGCCACTGAGGACGAGGCGCCGGTGATCCTCGACGAGTACGCCAATACCAGCTCCGCCGGTTCAATCATCGCGTTCCACAAACACAAGGACGACCTGGCCAGCGGGGATCTTGGCGTTATCTGCTCGTTTGGTGCCGGCTATTCGATCGGCAGCGTGGTTGTGCGGCGCCGCTAGCACGGCACCGCATCAGTTGCTGGCCAGGGCCCGAAGGCTGTCCGGCAGCGGCGCTGATTTGCGCGTTCTGCGGTCGAACCAGACGATTTTCGCGTATCCCTCCGCATAGACCTCGCCGGTATCGGCATCTGTCATCAGATGATAGGTGTCGAGACTGGTGTTGCCGGCTTTGTCGGCAAAGGTTTTCACTTCGACGGTGGCCGGGTGATTCAATTCCTTTAGAAAGGTGGCGCTGGTCTTTATAATGACCGGCCCGGTGGGCTGTTCGGACGCGCCCAATTCCAGCGAGGCCAGCCAGACAATGCGAGCCTCCTCGAAGAAACGGAAGTAGACTGTATTGTTGGCATGGCCGTATGCGTCCATGTCGCCCCACCGCAACGGAATGTTGATGGTTGCTACAAGATTGCCCGGTACTGACATGGAGTTCCTCCGGAAAGATAGGTTAATAACAATAATAGCGCCGGTATTTTCGACGAACTGAAACGGAATAGACAACCCAAGAGCTGACAAATGAGAGAATTTCTTTCCCGGCGCCCCCTGAACCCTCTGGTCATGACGCTTGTTCTGGCGCTGGCCTGCTCCGGAGCTGCGCTTGCCCAGAACATGCAGGAACCGGCTCCGGAAGGCTCGGTGCCGGTCAATCCGACAGACCCCTGGGAGAACTGGAACCGGAAGGTCTTTACCTTCAACGAAACCATCGATCGTTGGTTCCTGAAACCGGTAGCCCAGGCCTACCGGACCTTTACGCCCCGGCTGGTGGATCGCGGTGTCACCAACTTTTTCAACAACCTCACCGAGCTTCGGAACTTCACCAACAGTGTCCTGCAGTTGAAGGGGGAGTCCGCTGTGGTGGCACTGGGCCGTTTCACCTACAACACCACGTTTGGTCTGGGCGGTTTGATCGACGTTGCTACCGCCTTCGACCTGCCCGAGAGGCCTGAAGACTTCGGTCAGACCCTTGGCTATTGGGGCACCGGTTCCGGTCCGTACCTGATGCTGCCGTTCCTCGGTCCGTCAACGCCGAGGCATTTTACCGGCTTCGCCGTGGACGGCTTTGTACTGCCTTCGGCGTGGGATGAAGTGGATAGCCCCGAGGTTTACTATGCTCGCGCCCTGCAGATTGTGGATCGCCGGGCAGACCTGATTCCCGCAGAGAGTTTTATCTCCGGCGACAGCTATATATTTGTGCGTAACGCATTCCTGCAGCGCAGGGAATTCCTGATCAACGACGGCAAGGTGGTCAACGATCCCTTCGCCAGTGATGATGACGAAGATCTGATGCTCGAGGATTTCTGAGCTCATATCGGTTCGAAAGGAGGTCAGCGGTGTTCAAGGATCCCAGAATAGCCAAATTCCGGAAAATGCTGGCCGAGGCGCCCAACTACGAGGTCTGGAAGGCGGCGGCCCTGGAACTCGATTTTCTGGAGGGCAACGCCGACTGGAAAGAGGATTTTGCATCAGATCTCTACCACTACGAACTGATCTACGACCGCCTCAGTAATCTCAAGCAGTATCGCCAGCAAAACGATTTCGAGCGACTCAAGCGGGCATTGCGTGAGGGGCTGCACCACGACCTGGGCAACATGGGTAACCCCGCGCTCTATACGCGCTCCCGCGTGGGCACCAAACATCTGATTGAGGAATACATCACCCAGGTCTGCGAGGCGCTGGATTACCTGTGTGACCATCCGGTCCCCGATTTTCCCGTGGCGGAGAAACTCCAGTTCTTCCGGGATACCCTGACCAGTTACGGTCGGCCGGCGCTGTTGCTGAGTGGCGGGGCCACCCTTGGCATGTTTCATTTCGGTGTGATCAAGGCGCTCTGGGAGAAAGGCCTGCTCCCTCAGGTAATTGCCGGGTCAAGCATAGGCGCGATCATCGCCGGTATTCTCGGGGTTCATACCGATGCCGAGATCCCGGAGATGCTGGTGCCGGAGAATCACAACCTCAAGGCCTGGAAGTGGCGTGGTCTGCTCAGTGCCGTGCGCGGCGATGGTCTGATGGATCAGGAACAGCTGCGCTCCTGCCTGCGGGCTAATATCGGCGAGTACACCTTCGAGGAAGCTTTTCAGCGTACCGGGCGCTCGATCAATGTCAGTGTTTCGCCGGTGCAGGCGCATCAAAAGGCCCGGCTGCTGTGCGGCTACACGTCGCCGTACCTGATGGTCTGGAGCGCTGTGCTGGCGAGCGCCGCGGTACCCGGGATTTTCCCACCGGTTACCCTGATGAAAAAGGACATTCAGGGCAACATCCTGCCGTACATGCCGCGGCTGAAGTTTGTTGACGGCTCGGTGGTCAGCGATCTGCCGGTGGAGCGGCTGATGCATCTGTACGATGTGAATTACACTATCGTCAGCCAGACCAACCCCCACGTGGTGCCTTTCCTCAGCCGGGGAGGCCGGGATGAGAAGTTGTCGCTTGCAAGGCTGCCGATGCACCTTCTGAAGTCGGAAGTGCAGTTCCACGGCCAGGGTGTGTTCGATTACCTGCGCAAGCGCGTTCAGCCGGAACTTCTGCGGCAGATGTCCGGTCAGCTCTACACCATCATGGCCCAACGCTATTCCGGAGATGTCACCATCGCGCCCTCCTATTCCCTGAAGGATTATCGACGCATGCTCGCCAACCCGGACCCGGAGTATGTACGCCGGATGATACTCGCAGGGGAACGGGCAACCTGGCCAAAGATCTCGATGATCCGATCACACGCCCGGATTTCGAAGACCCTTGAGCGATGCGTACGGCGGCTGAAACAGCAGAACCGGCGTACCGCCGAGCTGCGGCTGGTCACCAACGCGGACGCCGGTACCACCTGATATGTATTACGATTTTTTCGGCTTTCGGGAACCACCGTTTTCCATTGCGCCGGATCCGCGCTACCTGTACCTGAGTGACCGCCACAAGGAGGCGCTCGCCCATCTGATGTACGGTGTGCAGGGGCAGGGCGGCTTCATTGTGATCACCGGTGAGGTGGGCACTGGAAAGACCACCGTATCCCGCTGTTTTATCGAGAATGCGCCCGACAACGTCGATATAGCACTGATCCTTAATCCACGACTGTCTGCCAGGGAACTGTTGTCTTCGGTTTGTGATGAACTGGAAATCAGCCACGATCTGGGCGCCAGCATCAAGGAACTGGTGGACCTGATCAACCGGGATCTGCTCCGGGCCCACGCCGCCGGCCGGCACAAGGTCTTGATGATCGACGAGGCCCAGAACCTTTCGGCAGACGTGCTGGAGCAGCTACGCCTGCTCACCAACCTCGAGACAGCCGAAAAGAAACTGCTGCAGATTGTGTTGCTGGGCCAGCCCGAGCTCCAGGATATGCTAGCACTGCCGGAACTGCGGCAGCTCAATCAGAGGGTGACTGCCCGTTATCATCTCGATGCCATCGGCAGGCAGGAGTTGCCGGCCTACCTCCGCTATCGCCTGGGCGTGGCCGGGCTGCGGGGGGATGTCTTCTCCTCCGGCGCGGTTCAGCGGCTGTACCGGGAGAGCCAGGGCATCCCGAGACTGATCAACCTGATCAGCGATCGGGCCCTCCTGGGCGCCTACGCCGAGGGCGAGCACGAGGTCTCTGCCAGTCACATCAAGTGTGCAGCAAAAGAGGTTCGTGGTAATTCAGTGGCAGGAGCCGCACGGTCGGCACGCAGGCCGGATCGTTCGCAGGTGCTGGTGGTGGCTGCATCCATACTCGTGGCGATCATCAGTACGGTCTGGCTGTTCCAGCGCTGGAATCCGGAACCCGCGCTGATCGCACAGGCCGAGGAGTCGGTTCTCCAGGGCGCGGTCGAGCGTGCCGAAGAGCCTTCGATAGAGACTGACGTTGCCGAGCCCGAAACAAGCGTTGAGCAACCGGACGTTCTGCCGTCCCTGGCTGTGCCTGCCCAGTTGCTGGACTCAGTTACGGCGTTCAAGGCCCTGTTTCGCGCCTGGGGGCTTCAGTACAACCCCTCCAGCGCACCCGTGGCCTGTGACTACGCGCGAAATCAGGGGCTCGGTTGTCTCGAGCGGCAGGGAAGTCGTCGAAGCCTGGAGTTTCTCGACCGGCCGGCCATGCTGGCGTTGCAGGATGAGCAGGGTAATCGGGGGTTTGTTGTGCTGCGCCACCTGGACGGCGACCGGGCCGGGATTATGCTTGCGGATGGACGGCATATCGTTTCCTTTGCCAGCATCGAGCCCTATTGGTATGGCGACTACCGGGTGTTGTGGCGCTTTCCCGAGTACATGACCGACGAGCGGTTCTCCGGCAATGGTGCCGGCGAGCAGCTCTGGATTGGCGCCCGGATGATGGATCTTGCGGATCGGTTTGCCGGATCACTGTCTGATAGCGACCGGATCAAGCGCCTGGACGCCGAGGCTCAGGTACGCTGGTACCAGTCCCTCCGGGGATTGACCGTGGACGGTATTGCGGGCGCCATGACCATTATCCAGATGAACAACGATCTGGGCGCGGCAGTACCACGGCTCAGCTCCGAGAAGGCGGTGCCGCAGCCCCAATCCGAAAGCGCGCAGCGGCTCCGTGAGAATGAGTAATCATGTCGTATATTCTTGACGCATTGCGAAAATCCGAAACCGAGCGCCGTCAAGGCCAGGTGCCGGATCTGGGCCAGCAGGTTCAGTTGATTCATCGCCCAAAAAAGAAGGGCGTGTCGCCCGTTGTGTGGGTCGCCGTGGCATTGGTGCTTAATGCAGCGGTTCTCGCCTATGTATTCTGGCCGGAGCGCGAGAGATCGTTCTCGGCTGCGCCTGCTGCAACGGCTGCAGATACCACTCCGTCCGCGGAGGCACAGGAGTCGACCGCCAATCCGGTGTCATCTCCGTCGGTGCAGCCCGAAATAGAGACCCGGCCGGAAAATGCGGTGGCAGAGTCCGGTAATCTGGCCCAGTCCCCGGTCAACCAACCTGATGAGGATCAGCCTGTTCGCAAGTCTACTGCCTCAGCGGTTTCATCAGCGCAGGAGCGGGCAACCATCATCGTGCCTTCGGTTGATGCTTCTGCGGTCCAAGAGGCAGCGGACGGCGTCATTCAGTCACCCCCCGAACAGGCCGGTCGGGTACCTCATCTGGTAGAGTTGCCCCTCTCATTTCAGAAGGGTATTCCGGATTTGACCTTCAACAGTCATATCTATTCGTCGTCGCCGGGCTCCCGCCGGGTGATGATCAACAATAGCTACCTGCGGATCGGTGACTCGTTTCAGGGCCTTCGCGTGGAAGATATCACCGAGGACGGCGTGGTGTTGAGCCGGGACGGCCGCCGTTTTCGGGTGGGTGTGGTCCGCGACTGGGTGAGCCCCCGCTGATGGCCCTGACCGACGAGATCAAGCAGCAGATCCAGCAGGGCTACCGTGACGTTCTGGCCGGAAAATCGATCCGGGCCCGTTATGGCCAGCGCCTGATGATTGCGGAGATCGCCCGTTACATGGGGGATATCACAGACGATGACGGACAGCGTACCTCCGCCCCGGCTGCCTGCGTGGTTGAGGCCGGCACCGGTACCGGCAAGACCCTTGCCTACCTGATTGCAGCTATCCCTGTGGCCCGGGCGCTTGGCAAAACCCTGGTGATTTCCACCGCAACGGTCGCCCTGCAGGATCAGATAGTGCTCAAGGACCTGCCGGATCTGAAAAAACACAGCAAACTGGCGTTCAACTGGACGCTGGCCAAGGGGCGGGGGCGTTACCTCTGCCTGTCGCGGCTGGAGGCAAGGCTCCATGATGAAGGCAACGGTGACAGTGACACCATGCCTCTGTTTCTCCTGGATGGCCCGAAATCCGAGGAAGCCGGCACCCGCGCTTTCTTTGAGGAAATGCTGGCCAGTTATGGTTCCCGGCAGTGGGATGGCGACCGGGACCACTGGCCCGAGCAGATTCCGGACGATGTGTGGCGGCAGGTGACCACCGACCACCGACAGTGCACCAACCGGCACTGCGCGTACTTCGACAGCTGTGCGTTTTTTGACGCCCGGAAGGACCTGGACGAGGCCGATATTGTGGTCGCCAACCATGATCTCGTGTTGGCGGACCTGGCCCTGGGGGGCGGTGCCATCCTGCCCGAGCCGGAGAACGCTCTTTATATCTTCGATGAGGCGCACCACCTGCCCGACAAGGCGCTCAATCATTTCGCTGCCTCGGTGCCCTTGAATGCTACCCGGCAGTGGTTGAAACAGCTGTCCCAGGCACTGGTCAAGATGCAGCCGTACCTGCCGGGTGGCAGCCAGGCGGCAAAATCCCTCGACCGTATTGGCGGCGCCTCCCGGGAAGTGGATCTGGTGCTGAGTCGGGTATACGAGGAATCGGAGAGCAATACCGGCTGGGAATTCAACGAGGAGAGGCGCACTGCCCAGTGGCGTTACCCGGAGGGTGAACTGCCGGAGGCCATGGCGGAACTGGCTGCGGAAACCCGCATTGCCACTGCCAACCTCGTTCGACATCTGGGTGTGCTTGCCGATGAACTGCAGGGTGCGTTTGACGAGCGCAAGGAGCATGAGCTGGACAGGGAGACCGCCGAGGCCTGGTACCCGGTGATCGGTTCCTTCCACAGCCGGGCTGAGGACCAGCTGCGGTTATGGACGGCCTGGTGCGAGCAGAACGCGGCCAAACCGGAGGGCGAGGCCGATCCGGACAACGAAGGAGATGGCGCGCAGAAGCCCCCTGCCGCGAACCGCAAGAGCCCGCCACCGGCACGTTGGGCTGTGCGCCAGCGGTGGGACCACGCCGAGGATATTACCCTTTACAGCTCACCTGTGCTGGCGGATAACCTGCTGTACACGCGACTCTGGTCCAGGGCCTATGGCGCCGTGCTGACCAGCGCGACCCTGACAGCCCTGGGCCGGTTCGACCGTTTGAACGCAAGGGCAGGGCTGCCAAAGGACAGTCGGTTCCTCGTGGTGCCCAGTTCCTTCCGGTACGGCGACATGGCAACGGTGGAAGTGCCGGCAATGTCGGCCATGCCCACTGACGATGGTTTCGCGGATGAACTGATCAGGCGCCTTCCGGGCCTTTGGGCCGGAGAAAAAGCCACCCTGGTGCTGTTCACCTCCCGCCGGCAGATGCAGCAGGTGCGTGATGCGCTGGCCCCGGAGTATCCCGAGCTGATCATCACCCAGGACGACATGGCCAAGGGCGAGGTGCTGAGACAGCATTGCAGCCGGGTTGATGAAGGCCGGGCCAGTGTGTTGTTCGGCGTCGCCAGCTTTGCCGAGGGCATCGATCTGCCCGGCAAGTACCTGCACCATGTGGTGATCACCCGCCTGCCATTCTCTGTGCCAGACGACCCCATTGAGGCGAGCCTCGCGGAATGGGTGACGCAACGTGGCGGCAATCCGTTCATGGAGATCACGGTGCCCGACGCGTCTATCAAACTGGTGCAGGCCGTTGGGCGTCTGCTTCGTACGGAACAGGACACAGGTAGGGTAACGATTCTGGATCGCCGGATTATTGCGCGGCGCTACGGGCAGTTGCTGCTGGATGCCCTGCCACCGTTCCGCAGGATCATCGAGCCCTGAGCCGGCACTGTTGAGTCATCCGGCAAAAAAAAGAGCCAACCTGTGAAGGATGGCTCTTAGGGAAGGGGTTCTCTCGAACCCGGGGCGTCGAAACAACGCGAAACAAGAAATCTGAAGGCCTGAAGTTTCAGAATTCCAGGTGAGGTTTCCCTCACCGATGGGAGAATCATAGGGCAGCAGGGGGCGTAAACGGATCGTCCAAAGGGCGTAGTCCTTTTCGATAGTCACTCCAAAGTGTGACGCATGTCACAAAATGGAATGACCGGATCAGGTCGGAAGCAGGCCCAGCTCGCGGGCCCTTGCCAGGGCTTCCGTGCGCCGGCCAACGCCCAGCTTGCCGTACAGGTTGCGAATATGGGCCTTCACCGTTGCCGGCGCCACCGCCATGCGTGTGGCGATCTCCTTGTTGGCATGGCCCTCGTGAATCAGTGCAAGCACTTCCAGTTCTCGTTGGCTGAGGGGCTCGGGCAGCGCTTCAGTACGTCTTTCGGCTGATTCCGGTGAGCTGGTTGAGCGAACGGGGTCGGACGTCTCCGTTAGGGGCGCCGCTGGTCGGGAGCCTTGTAACAGAGACTCTTGTAACAGGGAACGGACCCGATCGTTCCAGCGACCAGGTGTGTTGAGGGCAGGCAATGCCAGCAACCGTGCCCGGAGGTTCGTGCTTTCCTCGGCCAGCAGTCTTACAAAGCCCGCTTCTGCGGCCAGGCCCAGGGCGCGGGAGAGTACCTGCTCGCTTTCTTCCCGACGCTCCAGCAGGCCCAGTGCCTCGCCATACACCAGCAATATCTCTACCAGGTGACGGTTGTGGCCACTTTCCTCGGCCGGTTTCATCAGGCGTTCAAGCAGCTCCAGGGCCTCCTGAGCCTGCGCGTGGGCGAGCAGCACGCGGGCTTCGGCGAGCTGGTATTGTTCCAGGTTCAGCGGGTTGGTGAACCGGGTGTCCGACCAGGATTCCAGACAGGCCCGTGCTTTTTCCGGCTGGTCGTTGGCAAGGTAGCAGCGGGCCAGCAATGCGGCGCTCGCCGGCGGCTCGAAGACAATCTGGTCGCGACGCTTTCGACCCACGTAGGCGGCGTCTTTCAGGATCTCGATGGCTTCATCGAGCCGGCCTTCGCTGAATGCCAGGTGCCCCCGGACATACTGAATGACCACGTGCTGGCCCGGTTCGGTGCCCCGTTCCACATGCTCCAGCAGCGGTTGGAGATGGCTCGCTGCAAGCTTGGGGTTGTCCCGTTCCCGGTAGATTTCACACAGGGTGCTGTTTTGCCAGCAGGAAATCAGTCGGGGCTGGCTGGGATCCGAGTAATGCCGGTCAACCCACTGCCGAATTTCGAGACACGTCTCCAGGGCCAGATCGATATCGCCGCGGTTATAGAGTATCCAGGCCAGCAAACCACCGCTGGACAGCACCGTGCTGGGTTTGTGTTCCACCTGACCGTACCGAACCGCGGAGCGCAGCGCATCCTCTGCCTCCACCAGCTCGCCCTTGCCGAAGTAGTCCAGGCCCAGACCGTAGTAGGTAACGGATTTCAGCGGAATGCGGGTATGGTCGATTTCCCTGAGGACCTGGCGGGTGAGGTCACTGGCGCTTTTGTCATCGCTGCGGGTGCGGGCCAGATAGGACCGCATCAGGGAAATCTCGCTCTGCAGGCCCAGGGCCCCTTCGGCATCGGGATGGGAATCGGCGACCCTGCGGTCGAGGAGGTCTTCGAGAGCGCCGAGGAGGGGTTCGAGACTGTCCAGCCGATTGGCGAAGAACAGGCCCCAGATCTTCAGCATCTGTAGCTGGGGGTTGTCTGTCACCAGGTTCTGGGGCAGGGCGTCCAGCCAGTCGAGCACCGGCAGGTGGAACCCACTGTGGATGAGATTGTTGCCGTGCCTGGCCAGGACCTCAGACAGCCATGGCCAGTCTTCCCGACGCACGATCTGGGCAATGGCTTCCTGCACATGGCCGTGGGCAAGGAGCCAGTGGATGGTGTTCTGCCAGAGTGTCGCCGCTCTTTCGGGTTGGGTCTGCTGGATTCGCAGCAGCAAGGCATCGCGGAACAGATCGTGGTAACGGAACCATTCGTTGCGGGTGTCCAGGGGGATCAGGAACAGGTTCTGGCCGAGCAGGCGCTCCAGCATCTCCTGGCTGTTGCCCGATTCCCGAACCTCATCGCACAGTGACGCACACAGGCGAGGGCAGCAGGCGGTTTCCAGGAGGAAATCTGCCAGCTCTGGTGGTTGCTGGTCGAGTACTTCCGTCAGTACGTAATCGCTGATATGGCGCTCGTCAACGCTGATTTGGTGTCCTTCGGGCGCGCTGCCGTGGCCTGAGAGTGCAGACAGCTGCATGGCGGCAACCCATCCCTCTGTTTTCCGACAGATGGCTCGGGCGTCGTCGCTGGAGATAGTAAGGCCCATGGTTCCCTCGAAGAACTGGCGACACTCTTCTTCAGAAAATGCCAGCAGTCCCGGGTGAATGTCCTGCACCCACCGCCTTACCCGCCAGCGGGCCAGGGGAAGCTGGGGTTCGGTTCGGGAGGCGAGGGTGACCAGCACTCCGGGCGGCAGGTAATCCAGGAAATAGGAAAATTGCCGAAGCAGCTCCGCCTGGCCCACGTAGTGAAAATCATCCAGCACCAGGGTCCAGGGGCTGCCGTCGCTGGCCAGGGTATTAACCAGACCGGTAACGGTGTCGATGAAATCATCGTCTGTTTGCCGGGCCAGGCTCTTGCGGAGGTCACCGGCCCCGGGCAGTCCGGCGTGTTCGAACGCGCCGACAACGTACTGCCAGAATCGCCGTGGTTCGTCGTCGTGTTCGTCCAGGGAGAGCCAGGCGGTGGGGGACGTATTCTGTGCGCACCATTGCGCGACCAGGGTGGTTTTGCCGAAACCGGCCGGTGCGATCACCAGATTCAGCCGACGCTGGTGGTCGGGCACCAGCAGCGCACTCAGCCGGTCGCGCTTGACGGCGCGCGGATCGGCGGTCGGCCGGAGGAATTTGGTGGTTAGCAGCATGGCAGTCCTGAAAGCTGGCACGTGGATAACGTGGATTGTGTCGGAAACAAAGAGTTTTGTCAGGGGCTGCGTAAATGCATTTTTGGTCTAAACTGTGTACAGGGAATAACCTAGAATAAAAAAGAATGAAAGAATCCTTTTTTATGCGTATTCTTCTCAAGCGTGCCCGGATCCGCAACAGGCCTGTTCGCGACTGCACGTTGATTCAGAAAGCCCTTTGATTTGAACGTCTTCTGATTTCCAGGGAGCAGCATACTCGATGAAATTACAACAGTTGCGCTATATCTGGGAAGTTGCGCATCACGACCTGAATGTGTCCGCAACCGCTCAAAGTCTTTTCACATCCCAACCCGGTATCTCCAAACAGATTCGACTGCTTGAGGACGAGCTGGGCCTGGAGGTGTTCGCCCGCAGCGGCAAGCACCTGACCCGCATTACCCCGGGTGGAGAAATCATTATCCGGGAAGCCGGGGAGATTCTGCGTCGGGTGGAGGGCATCAAAAAGATCGCCCAGGAATTCAGCAACCAGCGCAAGGGTGATCTCAGCATCGCAACCACCCACACCCAGGCGCGTTATGCGCTGCCGCCCATCATCAGCGGTTTTATTGAAGAGTACCCGGATGTCTCCCTGCACATGCACCAGGGCACACCGATGCAGATCTCCGAAATGGCGGCCAATGGTGCCGTAGACTTCGCCATAGCCACCGAGGCCATGGAGCTGTTCAACGATCTGATCATGATGCCCTGTTATCGCTGGAACCGGAGCGTCATCGTGCCTCGCGATCATCCACTGGCAAAGCTACCGGAACTGACGCTGCCGCAGCTGGCCGAATATCCGTTAGTGACCTACGTCTTTGGTTTTACCGGGCGGTCCAAGCTGGATGAGGCCTTCCAGAGCCAGGGTTTAACACCGAAGGTAGTGTTTACGGCCGCCGACGCGGATGTCATCAAGACCTATGTTCGCCTGGGGCTTGGCGTTGGCATTATCGCCAGCATGGCCTTCGACCCGAAAACCGACACCGACCTCGTGGCCCTGGACGCACGCAAGTTGTTCCGCCCCAGCGTGACCCGCATCGGCTTCCGCAAGGGCACCTTCCTTCGTGGCTATATGTACGATTTTATCCAGCGCTTTGCGCCGCATCTCACCAGGGACAAGGTGGACGAAGCGGTTGCCCACCAGGGGAGTCGCTCGGAGATCGAGGAACTGTTCAAGGATATCGAGCTACCGACCTACTGACAGTCGGAGTGTCAGCAAGGTTGAAGGCCGGTAGCCCGGCGCCCGCTCAGTTGCGGGCGATCAGGTTACCGGCGTGCAGGCCGCATTCCTTCTGGGTGGCTTCTTCCCACCACCAGCGGCCCTCGCGCTCGTGTTGTCCGGGCAGGACCGGGCGGGTGCAGGGCTGGCAGCCGATACTGACAAACCCCTTCTCGTGCAGAGCGTTGTACGGGGCCTCCGACATGCGGATGTAGTCCCACACCTCTTTTGACGTCCAGTTTGCCAGCGGGTTGAACTTCACCAGCGTTTTGTCAGGGGTGGAGAACGCCGTGTCTTCCTGAACCACGGGAACGTCATTACGGGTGCCAGGGCTCTGGTCTTTTCGCTGGCCGGTAATCCAGGCGTCCACGGTGGCCAGCTTTCGTCGCAGCGGGTTGACCTTGCGTATACCGCAGCACTCGCTGTGGCCGTCTTCGTAAAAGCTGAACAGGCCCTTCTTGTTGACCATTTCCTGAACCTCGGCCTGGTCCGGAAACAGCACTTCGATGTCAATGCCGTAGTGCTTGCGCACCTTTTCGACAAACTCGTAGGTTTCCGGGTGCAGTCGGCCGGTGTCGAGTGTGAACACCTGCATGTTGTCGGTCAGCTTGTGGGCCATTTCGATCAGCACCACGTCTTCCGCACCGCTGAAGGAGATGGCGATGTTGTCGTACTGTTTCAGGGCCGCCTTGAGGATGGCGCGGGGGCTCTGGCCTTCAAGCTCTTCCCGCAGGGTCTGTATGTCGGTCATGGGCGGGTATTTCCTCCTCTGGATGTGCGCCAAGGCTATCACTAAATCGCTCATAGCCTGAAGGAATGAGGATCTATATGGTTATTCCGCGGTAGCAGGCCGGTTTTTCACTTCCACGATGCATTCATGCGCTGTTTTTCTTATCATACGCCCCGTACCCGGGCCAGCGGACTCGCCGTAAGCGCCCATTATTCAGCAAGCAGGAGATCGTTGTGGAACTGGCATGCCTTGACCTTGAAGGAGTATTGATTCCGGAAATCTGGATCGCGTTCGCCGAAAAAACCGGCATTGAGGAACTCAAGGCGACCACCCGTGACATTCCAGACTACGACGTGCTGATGAAACAGCGCCTGAAACTCCTGGACCAGCACGGCTACGGCCTGCCACAGATCCAGGAAGTGATCGGAGAGCTCGACCCGCTGCCTGGCGCCCGGGAGTTTCTGGATTGGCTGCGTGAGCGTTTCCAGGTGGTGATTCTCTCGGATACCTTCTATGAATTCGCCATGCCGCTGATGAAGAAGCTCGGCTATCCGGCACTGCTCTGCCACAAGCTTGAAGTTGCTGATAATGGCCAGATTACCAACTACCTGCTGCGCCAGCGGGACCCGAAACGGCAGTCGGTGCGGGCATTCCAGTTGCTGAACTACCGGGTGATTGCCGCCGGTGATTCCTACAACGATACCACCATGCTGGGGCAGGCCGAGGCCGGTATCCTGTTCCACGCGCCGCAAAATGTCATCGACGAGTTCCCGCAGTTCCCGGCGGTACACAACTTTGATGACCTGAAGCAGCAATTCCTCAAGGCCAGCAAGATCCACAGCGCCTGATATTGATGTCTCGGGCCCGGCAGCAACAAACTGCCGGGCCCGGTTTATTCGATCACCAACTCTTCCAGAAACCGCATCAATGGCCCGACTTTGGCCAGCGTCTCCTGATACTCCGCCTCGGGGTCAGAATCCGCCACAATCCCGCCGCCACCCCAGCAACGAATGGTGCCTTCGTCATCACACAGCATGGTGCGTATGGCGATATTGCTGTCCAGGGTGCCGTCCAGCCCCCGGTAGAAGATGGAACCGCAGTAGGGCCCTCGCCAGTGGGGCTCCAGCTCCCGGATAATCTCCATGGCCCGGATCTTCGGCGCGCCGGTGATGGAGCCACCGGGAAAGGCATCGAACAGGGCTTTCATCGGCGACACCCCGTCTGCCAGCTCGGCCCGGATGTGACTGACCAGGTGGTGAACGTTGCGGTAGGACTCCAGGGCAAACAGCTTGTCGACCATCACGCTGCCGGGTTTGGCGTTTAAACCGAGGTCGTTGCGCAACAGGTCGACGATCATCAGGTTCTCGGCGCGGTCTTTCTCCGAGGCTTCGAGTTCGGCTGCAAGGGCCTTGTCTTCGGCTGGGTCGCGTCCCCTGGGGCGTGTTCCTTTGATGGGGCTTGTCGCGACGGTTCGCCCATGGATCTCCAGGAAGCGCTCTGGGGATACGGAAATAATGGAGTTGTTGTCAGTACGGATAAAAGCGGCGTATGGCGTAGGGTTCTCGAGTGATAGCGCCTGGAATGCCTGCCAGGGATCGCCCCTGAACCCGGCTGAAAATTCCTGAGAGAGATTCGCTTGATAGCAATCACCGGCCTCAATGTAGTTTCGAATGGCTTCGACACTGCGTTTAAAGGCGTCAGCTCTTTGTTTTGGTTCGAACGCAGACGTCAGAGACCAACCGGTCCTCGCCGTCGTTTCTTCCGAGGTGAGCCAATGCTCCAGCGTCTTTCGAGTTTCCTCAGGGCACTCGGGATGGACCCAGAGCCAATAATGATCGGTGCTGCGATTGTAGCTGGCCGCCCAAAGGTATAGCCCCGAGGATAGGAGAGGCAATCTCATAAGGGGGCAGATTTCTTTTAAGCGGCTTTCTCGTGCATACCCGAACTCGTAGCTTATGAAGCCAATCCAACCACCGGTCAGGCATTGTTGCTTGTTGCCTGTTTCAATCCCGTACCGATTGATCAGGTCCTCCATGTCTCGCGCCAGGCCATCGATAGATAAATCCTCGTGTTCCGGATATCGATAGGTACGCGTTTCAACCGCGTTGGCGCTAAACCCGCTAAATTCCCCTCTCGCGGGACCACCTCCGACGCTACCGATATAGGCGAAATCCGTCTCCCGGCAGGCGTGACTGAGTAGGCGATCATAAGCCTCCCTGGTGAGTAAACGCATGGTTGCCGGGTTCAAACTCCCTCCGGAATCTTCGAAAAATGATAATCAGCACACAAAAGGAACGTTGTAGGCGGCGTCGCCACACTGATCTAATAAAACCGCTTCGCGGCCACTCGGTTTGCATTTTAACCGAGATAGGCGTCAAGCGTATTGCAACCAAAATAAAATAAGGGAACGCCATGTTTCAGTCCTCAAAAGCACTCACCTTGCCCATTATTTTACTGTCGTTTCTGTTGACTGGTTTGAGTCAGGCCCAGGAGTCAGAAGATCAGACTGTCGAATTAAAAATTCCGGAAAACAGTGTTTTGTCAGATGGGGTCATAGACAAGAAAGAGATGGCGCAATACCTCGTGTTAGCTAACAAGCAACTGGCATACCTAACGGCCAAAGCCACCGAGGAGTATGCTCCGGTCCTTGAAATTGACAATAATGCGATGCCTGCCGCTTGGATGTTGATGAACGATGGCGTGACAGTTAAGGAACTTACCCTCGATGAGGCGGCAGGTGATGCTCCGGCATCAATTCGAGTGGTGATGTTCCGGGCAGCCCTTAAATCCATAGCCCGTAGAGGAAAGATCAACGCCGCGGTGATTCTCTATGCGGGACAGATTTCCGAAGAAAACGACCAGCGTGCTCTTGTGGTCGAACACGAGCACAGGCTTGGCATCTCCGCAACCAAGATCGTACCGTTTGTCATTGATAACGGGCAGGTTAAATACGCTCAGTCTGTTACCCGCAAAAAGCCTTTTCAGTTGTTCTACGACGACAAATCCGGCGCTCCGGCGGCTGCATCCTGAGCTGTGTACCACCTTGTTGAGATGTACGACACAATTGTTTCAGGTTGTTAAGAGCGGGTAAGGTTTTGTGAATGCAGTCACGGACTAGGACTGTAAAACAATCTTAAATGGATTCGTGGGGTCGCGAACCTCACATCCAAAATCCAAAACTCGCATAAGAATAAAAGAGTTTTATAAGGAGATAAGAATGAAAGGCCTGAAGAAAATTGCTCTTGTAACTGCAGTTGCCGCTGCTCCGTTTGCAGCCAACGCTGAACTGAAAGCCCTGAACGACAGCGCAATGGGCAACGTCACCGGTCAGGCCGGTGTCACCATTGAACTGGAAACCAAGGTAAGCATCGGTCAGTTCAAGTACACCGACGAAGGCTCATTCGCGGTTAACGACATCGTGCTTGGTGGTTCTGGCGTCGCTGGCGGCACTGGTACCGAGCTGCTGGACCAGCTCAAAATCGATATCGACGTTGCTGATGACGGTGACGCCGTCATTCACGTTGGTTCCCTGCAAACTGACCCGGCCACCGGTGCACCGGTTCCCATCGACTGGGGTATGACTGCCGGCTCCATGGAGCTTCTGGCTGGTGGTACTGGCAGTGACAGCACCACGCTGATCTCTAACCTGTCCATGCGTGGTGACCTGGCCGCTCTGGACCTGCGTGTTGATACCGCTACTGATCACCTGAACGTAGCCGTTGCCTTCGATATCGACGATATGGACTTCGACGTTGACTTCCTGGGCGTTGGTATCCGTGACATGGTTGTCACCGGTGCTGGTAATAACTTTGACTACGATGGCAATGGAACAACTGCCGAAGAGGAAATTGCCGCTGGCACGGGCACCGTTGAAGGTTATGACTTCACTAGTCAGGCTGGTCAACTGGCCTACGGCAAGCTGAGCAAGTACGCCAACGTGAACCTGGACGTATACAAGGGCGCTGGCCTGGGCGACTCTACCGCTACCGGTGTACTGCGTGTTGACGTAAACAACGTTTACATGGACATGTCCATCGGCGCCATCGAGATCGGTGGCACTTCCATCGGTTCTGTAGCGCTGGATAACCTCGCTGTTACCAACACCAAGCTGGCTATCTACGGTAAAGATTAATACTGCTAGATACCATGATTGGTAAGACGCCCCGCCCAGCGGGGCGTTTTTCGTTGGCCGAATCAAAACTCAGGCAACAAAAAAGGGGCAGTCACTCAGTGGCTGCCCCTTTTCCTCTGCCTTCAGGTCGCTACTTACTGATCGGGCACCGCAATGGAAAGATCAAACCCGCCACCTGGCCGCGGGGTAAGTGTAATCGGCCCCTCATTGATCGCCTCTGGAATCTGAATCTGATCAATGCCCGGTGGGTTGCCGATGCTGAAATTCAGGTTTTGCCCGTCAAAGCCAATGCCCAGCTGGTCGTTAAGAAACGTCTGGGTGAACGGCTCCTCCGGAATCTGGGCCTGCTGGCCAAAAATCAGAGGCGGAATGGTCGGCGTAAACTCCGCCGGGGGCTGGGCTCGGGCCAGCTCTTCCTGGGGAAGCAGCAGGGCGCGGCGCAGGAATTCGTCTTCGGCATTTTCCAGAGCGTCGGATTTACCTTCTTCTATGTAACGCTGGAGCGCTTCGCGGTAGGCTTCCTCTTCGGCTTCGGTAAGCACGGGCTCGCCCGGGGATATGGTCAGGGCGCGGATGATGCGCTGGCGGTCGGCCTCGGGTTTCCGTTTTTCTTTCGGCACCACGATAACCGCAGAGTCCTTGACGTAAGTCTCCACCATTTCGTCCGATGTGAGCGCCTGAACGCCGCCCACGGCTGGCAGAGACAAGGTCATGCCGCTGATGGCTGTTATGCTACCCACGGCCGTGGCAAGCAGATTGTGGCGTTTCATGGTTTGGCCCTCGTGGTTGGACTATCGCCCTCTATAATCGAGTATTCGGTTTGTAGGACAGGAATTCAAGCTGGAAACCCTGTTTGTGTGATCAGAATCTTTGATTCGGGGGTATCTTTAACGGGATTCCGGAAACTTTTCCCGACAGTGACGGCCTCAGGGACACTATGAACAACCTTTTCAGACAACGTTGGCAACGCTGGATAAACCGTCGCATCCCGCGCTCGGATCTTCAGACGTTCAGTCAAAAGACCATTTTCATCTTGCCCACAGGTGCCGGAGTGGTGTTCGGGCTGTTGCTGGTGATCATGCTGCTTACGGGCATCAACTACCAGAACAGTCTCATTTATCTCACCACGTTCCTGTTGGGCGCTGTTTTCGTGGGTGCGATGCATCAGACCCACCGAAATCTGTCTGGTCTGGAACTGAGCCTGATTCAGCCTGGAGAAGGGTTTGCCGGTGACGACATACCCTTTCGCCTCAGGCTCAAGGCGGGCCGTGACGACGCAGTCGCTGTGGTTATCTCCTGTAAGGACTCCCGGCACACACCGGTTCACGTGCGGTCTGGCCAGGCTGAAGATCTGGTTTTACCGGTGCATTCGGCGCATCGCGGTTATTTGCGACCCGATCGCATCCGGGTTGAAACACGGTTTCCCTTTGGCCTGTTGAAAGCCTGGTCCTGGCTTCGGCCAGTCTCCGCGGGTGTTGTGTTCCCAAGACCCATCGCGGCTCCGGACAGCCTGAGCCTGGTGGATGACGGCGAGGAATCCGAACAGGCGCGATCTGTGGACGGCAATGATCACGCCGATATCCGCCCATGGCGGGAGGGCGACCTGAGCCAGCGGGTGCAGTGGAAACGGTTCGCCCGGACCGGTCAAATGGTGGTAGCGGACTGGGAGGGCGAACAGGGCAGTCCGCACTGGCTGGATTTCAATGCCTACCCGGGGGTCGATCACGAGCTGCGCTTGAGTTACCTCGCTTTTCTGGTCACCGAACGTGGTAAAAGCGGGGCCCGATTCGGGCTCAGCCTGCCCGGGCAGATGATCGAGCCGGAGGCCGGCCCCGCCCATGTGGCCCGATGTCTCCGTGTGCTGGCCACCTGGGGTGAGGAACGCCCCAGGGATGCCACGGTGGAACCCCACGGCACTCGCCGGCAAGGATTCCTCCGGTCATCGGCATCCATAAAGGAGGGGCAGGCTTGAGACTGTTTTCAGGGTTACGATCTGCTCCCGAACCGGAGGAGTCCGGCGTGCTGCCGTCCCGGGCATTGCTGTGGTTGATTGGCAGTTTTGTACTTCTGTTGGTGCCACAGTGGGACCGCTTGCCCATCTGGTTGATGGCTGCCTGCGCGGTATTGGCCACCTGGCGCTGGCTGGCGCAGGTCGGACGAGTGAGGTTGCCCGGGCGGTGGCTGCGCACGGCCATCATGCTGGTGCTGGTGGGGGTATACCTCGCTACGGTTCAGGGCCGCTTTACGGTGGATACGGCGGCTTCGTTTTTCGTGCTGGCGGTGGGTCTGAAGTGGCTCGAAACCCGCTCCCGGCGGGACTTCTATGTGCTTTTTTTCATTCTGGTCTATCTGGCGACGGTGAATTTTCTGTTTCATCAGGAAATTCTCTGGGCGCTGGTGAATTTCACGGGTGTGGCGTTTTTGCTGGTGGGCCTGCAGGTCCTCAATGCCCCGGATTTGCCCGCCGGTATGACCTCGAGCTGGCGGCGGCTCGGCGGGCTGTTCCTGAAGACGCTCCCGGTCGTGGTGCTGCTGTTCGTGTTCTTCCCCAGAATGGCACCGCTCTGGAGTGTTCCTCTGGTATCCGGCGAGGCGCGCACTGGCATCAGCGATACCATGCGGCCCGGGGACATATCCAATCTGGCCCAGAGCAGCGAACGCGCCTTCCGCGTGACCTTCGGCGGTGAAATTCCGCCACACCGTGACCGGTACTGGCGCGGGCTTATCCTCGACTATCTCGATGGGGAAACCTGGCGGCAAGGCCAGAGAGAACCGTTCCGACCTCTTGGCCGGGTTGCGGTGGACGGGGGCGTCGGTGAACTCAAAGGTAGCGAATACGATGTGCTGCTGGAACCAACGGACCAGCGTTGGGCGTTTGCGCTGGAAGGTTCCGAGGCGGTCTCGGACAACGTCTACGAAGCCAGTGCCGATCTGTTTCGCTTTCCCCGGCCTGCCGACAGCCCGGTGCGCTACCGTTTGGCCCTGCAGTCGGAGCCAGACGAAGCCACGGAGCTGGGTCCCACGGAACGCCGTCGTTATCTGCAGCTACCGCCTGATGGCAATCCCCGGGCCAGGGCGCTGGCAGGAGAGCTGCGTCGGGAGCTGGCGGACGAAGACATTGTGGTGAACCTGCTGGAGCGGTTTCGACAGCAGCCCTATTTCTACACGTTGCGGCCACCGGCGATGCCGGAAAACGGGATTGATGCGCTTCTGTTTGATGTGAGGCGTGGATTCTGTGCCCACTACGCTGGCGCAACAACCTTCGTGCTTCGGGCCGCCGGCATTCCCGCACGAATCGTAGTTGGCTATCAGGGAGGCGAAGCCGGTGCCGGGGGCGAGTACCTCATTGTTCGCCAATACGACGCCCATGCCTGGGTCGAGGCCTTTATTGACGGAAGAGGTTGGGTCAGGATCGATCCTACCGCCGCCATTGCACCGAACCGTATTGAATCCGGCCTGAGAGACGCGGTGGCGGAAGAGGGATCCTTCCTGGAAGATAACTGGGCGTCGCCCCAGCGTTATGCCGATGTGGCACTGGTGCAATGGGCAAGCCTCCAGCTGGACCGGATCAATTACCAGTGGCAACGCTGGGTTGTGGGTTACCAGGGCCAGAGCCAGATGGACCTGATGTCGAGGCTCCCTGGCGGCTTTGGCCTTCGGGAATTGGGCTATCTGACCGCCGGTATCGTGGGTGCCGGTTTGCTGGTTGCCGGGTTGGTTTCAGCTCTGCAGCTGCGCAGAGGTGAGCGCCGTGATGGATTTCGAAGAGTGGTGGACAGCTGGCACCAGCTCTGTAATCGTGTTGGAGTGCCGGTTCGGCACGGAGAAACGCCCTCCGGCCTCGCATCCCGACTCGCGAGGGCTGAGCCGGCGGCGGCCGACTCCGCGCGGCTTTTTGCCCGAATGGTAAACAGCCATTACTATAGCGCGGGCAAGGACCGGGCTGATGGCGCGGAGCTGAAGCGCATGCGCCGTTTACTGGCGACCATGAGGCGCCAATTGCGCGGCCGGCGGGCCCGACACAAACAGACAGGTCGTCGTCCTTCTTCGGCTCACCAGCAACAACTACACGGAAATAGTCAGTGACCGACATTGTTCAAGAAATGCCCTGGCTGGCGAGAGCCTGGCAAACCGTGCAGAACCGGGTTGCCGATGACCGGCTGCCCCACGCGCTGATCGTGTCCGGCGAGCGCGGCATTGGCAAACGGGCCTGGGCCGACGCGGTTGCAGGTCTACTGGTGTGCGAGCGCCCCTCGGGACAGGAAAGCGGAAAGCCTGTGGCGTGTGGCCGGTGCAAGCAATGTGAGCTGTACGGCGCAGCCAGTCATCCCGATGTACGGGTCTATGGGCCGGAAAAGTCCCGCATGGTCAAAGTGGACCAGGTGAGGGCGTTGTCGGCATTCGCTGTGGCTTCTCCCCAGGTGGCTCACCACAAGGTCGCCATAATCGACCGGGGCGATCAGTTGAACATCAACGCAGCCAACGCCCTGCTCAAGACCCTTGAAGAGCCGCAGCCTGACGTTACCCTGATTCTCCTGCAGGAGAGCGGTCGACCATTGCTGCCGACCATTCGTTCGCGGTGCCAGGCACTCACGATACCTGTGCCTGGCAACGCCGAGGCCAATCGGTGGCTGATTAACCGGGTCGAGCAATTGCCTGAGGGTGAACGGCCCGCCGCCGACTCCCTTTCCAAGGCGTTGATGCTGGCCGGTAATGCACCGAGGCTCGCCCTGGAGTATGCGACCGGCGATTTTATCGGCCTCAGAGACGAGGCGCTGGAGCGCTTTAAGGAATTCATGAAATCCCGCATTCCGCTCGGGGAAGCGGCCCGGGCGTTCAAGACCATGGGGCTTGAGGATACGCTCTGGTTGTTCGAAACCTGGGCTGCAGACCTTGCCCGCATGATTGCAGGGGGCGCTGCCAAGGATACGGATTCGGCCGATATGATCGGTTTTCTGGCCAGGACAACACCGGCCTGGCGCGCCCACGAGCTGCTGGAAATGGTGCGGGACGCCAGGGCTGCCGGTGTATACAACGCCAGCCCGGAGCTGGAAGCGAGTCGGCTTCTGATCGCCTGGCAGGCACTGATGCCTGCAAAGCGGTCGGCGTAGACGTCGCCCGACGACGCGCAGGGTTGCGCCTTTGAGCGCAACAGCTGCTATGATTGCCTGATGAAAGGGATTTTCAGGATCCCTTCCAACCTAATGATAATTCCGGAGAAAGGTGTCAGATATGGGGCCCGGTTTTGGCGCGCGCAGTGGCATTCTCACCCTGACGATCAAGGATAAGGCGGTCCTGTACGCCGCCTATATGCCGTACATCCGTCAGGGCGGCCTGTTTATTCCCACCCAGAAGCAGTATCAGCTGGGCGACGAAGTGTTCCTGTTGCTCAACCTGATGGATGAGCCGGAAAAAATCCCGGTGGCTGGCAAAGTGATCTGGATTACTCCCAAGGGCGCCCAGGGCAACCGCGCTGCCGGCATCGGCGTGCAGTTCAATGGCGACGACGAAACTGCCCGGACCAAAATTGAATCCTACCTGGCAGGCTCATTGAGCTCTGATCGCCCGACACACACAATGTGAGGGAGCAGCCGATGAGTGACACGGCAACATCTGTCTCTGCGGTTGCCGGCGAGGGTCCTCCCGGATTTGCCAAGGACGAGCTGCAAGGTTGTCGAGAGGCTCAATGGAAGCTCCGGCATATCACCCTGGCCGGTCTGAGCTGGGCGTGTGAGCCGGGTGTTCACGAAAACACACCAACGCTACTTGTCCATGGCTGGCTTGATAACAGCCTGAGTTTTGCCAGGCTGGCGCCGGACGTGGCGCGACTCGGGCCAGTTCATGCCATCGACCTCGCCGGCCACGGGCACTCCGGCCACCGTCCGGAAGGGCAGAGTTATCAGCTGATGGATTATGTCGCCGATCTGGCGGAGCTGGTTGAACGGTATTTCCAGGAAACTGCGGATGGTTGTGTCAACCTGGTGGGTCATTCCCTCGGGGGTATCGTGTGCGCCTTGTATGCAGCCACGTTCCCGGAGCGAGTCCGTCAACTGGTGATGATTGACAGCCTGGGCGCCATCAGCCGACCGGCTTCGGAAACCGTTTCGCAGCTGCGCAAGGCTATCAAGAAGCGGATTTCCGGCTCCGGGATGCCGCCGGTCTATCCGGATATAGCCGCGGCGGCCAGGGCCCGTGAGGGCGGCTTGAGCCCCCTGAGTCGGGAGGCTGCATTAATTCTGAGCCCCCGCAACCTGACATCTGTCGAAGAGGGTTACGTGTGGCGGACCGATCCGCGCTTGCGCCACCCCTCGCCGCTGATGATGACGGAAGAGCAGGTGCTGGCCACGCTGGAGGCCATCGAGGCACCGACGCTGTTTATAAGGGCCGATGCCGGACTTCTTTCGTACAGAAAAGACCTCGATGCTCGGGCCGGCGCGATCGCAAGGCTCCAGACTGTCCGGGTGCCCGGCGGTCATCACTGTCATCTGGACGGTGAGACTGCCCCGGTTGCTGACGCTGTCGTCCAATTTCTTGAAGGTGAGTAATCCTTTGCTTAAATCGATATACGCCCGCCTCGTTCTCGTTTTGGCCCCATTGGCGTTGCCGTCCCTGGTCTCTGCCTCGCCAGCGGATTTTCCGGTCCCGTTCGCCCAATCCACACTGGAGAACACTGTGGAGATCCAGTCGACAGGGCATCTTGTTCTGTTCAGTCCGGTACGGGAAGTCAACGATGAGATTCGCTCCGAGAGCCTTGCCCGGTTGCCGGTTGAGGGTGAGGGTCGTCTCTATCAGCTGGCGCGGGACGCCAATCGGGAAAGCGCACGGGATCACTACCAGCGGGTGCTGAACGAGCGCAATGCCCAGGTTCTGTTTGACTGCGCGGGCATCCGCTGCGGTCGGAGCAACGTCTGGGCCAATCAGATTTTTGGCCAGCGCACGCTGCTCGGTCGGGACGATACTCAGGACTACCTCGTTGCCGGCTCCATCGCCGAGGATGGTGCCCGGTGGTTGACCCTGGTGTACACGGTTACCCGAGGCAACCTTCGGGAGTATGTATGGGTGGAGCACCTTAGGGTCGGATCGGGTGCCACGATACCCGGGCTCGGAACGGTAAATGAGCGGGTCAAAGGGCCGATCATTGTGCCCTGGCAAGGCGGCGTGACCTACCGTTTTGACTGGCGCGGATCTGATCGCCGCCGCTTGTCGGATCTGGCCTCGCAAGAAGGGGCGGTGGTTGTCCTGGTAGGCTATTCTGAACTGGAAGCGGATGAATCCTTTGGCGAAGCGGTTGAGCGCGCACGAATGGCCGCAGAATCCCTGTCAGAGGTGCTGACCAAGACCGGCGTGCCCAGAAGCCAGCAGACAATCATCGTGCCGGGACCGGCGGGGGTATTCAAGGACCCGGATCGTCAGGGGAACCGGGTGGAATTAATCGTGGTATCGGGGTGAAGGTAATGGGTAAATCACAGGACGACGACCCTCAAAAAAGTGAATCGGCCCAGGACGACGAGCCCAGAGATCACGCATCGACGGTACTCAAAAGCTCGGATATTTCTGCAAGTCAGGCCCCGGCCAGTTCCCAGAAGGGCGCGGTTTCGGGGAAGCGCCGGAAAACCGTGGCACTGACTCTCGGTAGTGGCGGCGCCAGGGGCTATGCCCACATCGGCGCCATTGAGATTCTGGTCGAGCGCGGCTACGACATCGTGGCCATTTCAGGGTGCTCCATGGGTGCGCTCATTGGCGGCATGTTCGGTGCTGGCAAGATGCAGGACTACAAGGACTGGGTGACCGGGCTCGGCCAGTTCGACGTACTGAAACTCCTCGATGTGACTTTCAATTCAGTGGGCGCCATACGGGGCGAGAAGATTTTCTCCGTGGTGCGGGAGATGCTTGGCGACACCCGCATCGAAAACCTGCCTATTGCCTATACAGCGGTGGCTACCGATCTTCTGGCCCACAAAGAAATCTGGTTTCAGGAGGGGCCGCTGGACCAGGCCATACGGGCCTCAGTGGCCATTCCCAGCGTGGTTACGCCACTGGTCCTCAACGGACGTGTGCTGGTGGATGGAGCCTTGCTCAATCCCTTGCCGATTATTCCGACCATTTCATCGCACGCGGACCTGATTGTTGCCGTCAATCTCAGCGGCGAGGACGACCGTCGCCGTCGTATCCCAGACGCGGCCTTCAGCAGTAACGATGATGAAGGCGGCGAGATGGATGAATGGGTGGACGCCATCCGCGAGAAAGCTTCGCGCTGGTTCGACTGGGACACACTGAAATCCCTCGGCGCTCGCAAGGCCGGCAACGACGACAGTCCGGAAGAGAAGATCAGCCGGGAGGTCAGTAAAAAAGAACATCAAAAGCACGTTGAGCGAAAGTCTTTGGACCCGAAAACTCAGGAAGAGCACGAAACCATAGACTGGGACAAGCTGGGTATCGGCAAGTTTGATGTCATGAACCTGACCATCGAGACCATGCAAAGCGCGCTGGTTCAGTACAAGATTGCCGGTTATCCGCCAGATCTCCTGGTGAACATTCCCAAGAACGCCTGCCGAAGCTATGACTACCACAAGGCACCGGAGTTGATTCAGCTCGGGCGGGAGCGCATGGCGGCGGCACTGGACCGGTTCGAGGAGAGTCGCAACAGTTCCGGGCCCCTGGCAATCTGACAAAGTTGCTCGTCGGGTTGGTCGCAAGGCTGCAGTGTCGCCCGCAAACAGCGTATAATCCGGCGCTGACACGCTCACGGACAGGACAGACTTTGTGACCAGCCCCATCGACGACCTTCACAGCGTTCGGGATTACCTTCGCTACGCGTCATCCCGCTTCGCCGCCTCGCCCCTGTTCTTTGGCCACGGCACCGACAACGTCTGGGATGAGGCGGTTCAACTGGTGATGCGCAGCCTGCATCTGCCGCTTGAGAACAACACCGTTTTTCTGGATGCCAGGCTGACCTGGGAAGAGCGGAATACCATTCTTGAGCGCATTGATCGTCGCGTGAATGAACGGGTTCCCCTGGCGTATCTGCTGGGTGAGGCCTGGTTCATGGGCATGCCTTTCCATGTGGACGAGCGTGTGCTGGTGCCACGTTCACCCATTGGTGAGTTGATCGAAAACGGGTTCCAGCCCTGGTTGGGTGACCGGGCTGTTGAGCGGATCCTGGATTTGTGTACCGGCAGCGGCTGCATAGGAATCGGGGCGGCGTCGGTGTTTGTTGATGCAGAGGTGGTGTTGTCGGATATTTCAGCGGACGCGCTGGAGGTGGCGGATTCGAATATCGATCTCCACAATCTGCGTGGCCGGGTAAGTACCGTGCAATCCGACGTGTTCGAAAAGGTTGAGGGACGTTTTGATGTCATCGTCAGCAACCCGCCGTACGTGGATGCTGAAGATCTGGCGGATATGCCGTACGAGTACCGCCATGAACCGGAACTCGGCCTCGCAGCCGGGCAGGACGGTCTGGACATTGCGCACCGAATTATTGCAGAAGCGGCTGACCATTTGACTCCGGGTGGTTTGTTGGTAGTGGAGGTCGGTAATAGCTGGGTGGCGCTGGATGATGCCTACCCGGATCTGCCGCTGACCTGGCTGGAGTTCGAGAACGGCGGCGATGGTGTTTTCGTGATTGGCGAAGCCGAGCTGCGGCAGTGGTTGGCTTCACGTTAATCCTGTTTCTTACAATTGCTTAACAAGATACTGAATTATGTCGGGAAATTCCTTCGGAAAACTGTTTACCGTAACCACTTTTGGTGAGAGCCACGGCGCCGCGTTGGGCTGTATCATCGACGGCTGTCCTCCCGGGCTTGAGCTGTCTGAAGCCGACATGCAGCGCGATCTTGATCGCCGCAAGCCCGGTACTTCCAGACACACCACCCAGCGCCGGGAAGCCGATGAAGTGCGGATTCTTTCCGGCGTTTTCGAAGGCAAGACAACCGGCACACCGATCGGGCTGATCATCGAGAATACCGATCAGCGTTCGAAGGACTACTCCAAGATTGCCGAGCAGTTCCGGCCCGCCCACGCTGATTACACCTACATGCACAAGTACGGCGTGCGGGACTACCGCGGCGGTGGCCGTTCCTCCGCGCGTGAAACCGCCATGCGTGTAGCGGCGGGGGCGATAGCGAGGAAGTTCCTTGAGCAGCGCCTGGGCATGCGTATCCGTGGCTACCTGTCGCAGCTGGGGCCGATCAAGGCCGAGAAACTGGACTGGGAGCAGGTGCACCAGAATCCGTTCTTCTGTCCTGACGCCGACAAGGTGCCGGAGATGGAAGCCTATATGGATGCGCTCCGTAAGGAAGGCGATTCCATCGGAGCGCGCATTAATGTGGTAGCGGAGGGTGTGCCGCCGGGACTTGGCGAGCCGATTTTTGATCGCCTGGATGCGGATCTGGCCCACGCGCTGATGAGCATCAATGCAGTAAAGGGCGTGGAGATTGGCGCCGGGTTTGACTGCGTAGAGCAGAAGGGCACTGAGCACCGCGATGAGATGACGCCGGAGGGCTTTCTGTCCAACAACGCCGGTGGTGTGCTGGGGGGCATTTCCTCGGGGCAGCCGATTGTGGCGAGCATTGCCCTGAAGCCGACCTCGAGCCTGCGGCTTCCGGGGCGCAGCATCGATGTGAACGGCGATCCCTGCGAAGTGATCACCACTGGACGCCATGACCCGTGCGTAGGTATTCGTGCAACGCCGATCGCCGAGGCCATGATGGCCATCGTGTTGATGGATCATTACCTGCGGCATCGTGGCCAGAATGCGGATGTTTCTGTTTCTACGCCGGTGATTGGGCAGCTTTGACCGCGGGATTTGGAGAAGCGGCTTCGGCGGGATCGACTGCCCAAAAAACGCCCGTGAATACGTCCATGTAGGGCTTGGTCGCGCCATCCCTGGCGCTCCACATTTTTGGGCAATCGATCCCACCAAAGCCACCGGGCATCCCGGGTAGGCTGACAGGGGTTTCGCCATTTACTTTCGACTCTCTAACCTCTATTTCTGGTTCTTCGCTCTCCTGGGCGGGCTCCTCCCGTATTGGTCTCTCTATCTTGAGGGCCAGGGTTTTTCCTATCTCCAGATCGCCACGCTCATGGCGACCATCCAGCTCACCAAGATCGTTGCGCCCAGTGTCTGGGGTTGGCTCGGGGACAGAACCGGGCAGCGGGTTCGGCTGGTGCGATTTGGCGCCATTACCGGGTCGCTGTTCTTTGCGGGGGTATTTCTGGAGCCGGGTTTCTACGGTTTGTTGCTGGTTATGCTGGCGTTCACGTTTTTCTGGAACGCCATCTTGCCCCTTTATGAAGTGATCACGCTTCGGGCCCTGGGTGCCCAGAAGGAGAAGTATGGTCGCGTGCGGCTCTGGGGCTCGGTGGGCTTTATTGGGGCTGTGGCGCTGGTGGGTGGACTCCTGGAGTTGATGCCTATTCAGTCCCTGCCGTGGCTGCTGCTCCCGGTATTTGCTGGAATTGCCGTTTCGGCGTTTCTGGTTCCCTCCGAGCGAGGAGAGCGCAAGCCGCCTGCGCCGAAAGGCAGCCTGAAAGCCATCGTGACCCACCCGGCGGTGGTGACCTTCTTCCTGATGAACTTCCTGCTTCAGGTTTCGCACGGTGCCTACTACACCTTCTTCAGTATTCATCTGGCCCAGCATGGGTATGGCAAGCTGTCCATTGGTTTGCTCTGGTCCCTGGGGGTGTTTGCAGAAATCGCTTTGTTCCTGGTGATGCACCGGCTGACCCGGAACTTCACGGTTCGTCAGATTGCGATTGGGGCACTGACTCTCACCATGATCCGCTGGATCCTGATTGCCGAGGTCACGGATGTGGTGGTGGTGCTGTTGTTCGCGCAACTGCTCCATGCGGCGTCCTACGGGGTCTTACACGCGCTGTCCGTACAGTATATTCAGGGCTTTTTCGGGCAGCATCACCATGGCCAGGGGCAGGCGCTGTACAGCGGGCTGACCTTTGGTGCTGGCGGCGCGATCGGTGCCTGGTTGTCCGGTTTCCTGGTGGATGGGTTCGACACCTCCGCCGCGTTCTGGGGAGGGGCCGCGGCCATGCTGATCGCTATTGTGATTACCTGGCGGGGCCTGCGGCCGCCACCGGTTCCGGACCAGAGCTGAACGTCAGGCGTTTTCTTCCTGCTGGACGATCTCAAGCAGGGCTTTGGATGCGTTGCTCAACTGCCGGCCAGCCAGGCCGATGCCTCCCAATACCCGGGATACCGGCGTTCCAATGTCCAGCACTCGCAGACTGGTGTCGAGCATGCGGGTGGGCAGCACACTCCAGCCAAGGCCCACGCTGGTCATCATCTTGATGGTCTCCAGATAGTTTGTGGGCATTTGCGGATTCATGTGCAGGTTTGCCTCAAGGAATAGGCGGCTGACCACCCGATAAGTGGCTGTGCTGGTATCCGGAAGCAGCGCCGGATGCACGGCAAGATCCTTCAGTGTCGGTTTGGCCAGTTGCGATAGCGTGTGTTCCGCGCCGGCAACAAATACCATGTCGTCCGGCCACTGGGCAAAGACCTGAAAACTTGGCTCCATGCTGTCACTGAGGGTGACGAACGCAAGTTCGGCATTGCGCTTGCGCATCTGCTCGTAGGCCGCATCGGATTCCATGAACTGCAGATTGATCGATACCTGCGGATACTCCCGTTTGAACCGGCGCAGCCAGTTGGGCAGGTGGTGCAGGCCGATGTGGTGGCTGGCGATGATCTGCAGCTCGCCTTCCACCTCACCGGAGTCGGGGGAGAGGGCGACCCTGGCGTTGTGAATTTCATCCAGTATCTTGCGGGCGTGGGGCAGCAGCCGGCTGCCGGCGTCGGTCAGTCTAATCTGGCGGTGACTGCGGTCGATCAGCGTGGTGCCGAGCTGGTTCTCCAGGGCGGCCAGGCGCTTGGAAATGGCCGGTTGCGTCAGGTGCAGAGTTTCGGCCGCCTCCGAGAAGGAGCCCTGGTCGACGATCGTCAGAAATGCTTTAAGTGCGTTTGAATCCACGGAATTCTTGCTCCACAAAATCAACCTTGTGCGGGTTGCCTGGAGGCTCTGGCCTCCGAAAACACGCCCGTAAATACGTCCCTGTAGGGCTCGGTCGCGCCATCCCTGGCGCTCTACGGTTTTCGAAGGCCAGAGCCTCCAGTCAACACGGGCAGCACGGGTACACCTGCGAGGTTCGGGGCGCGGGTTGGGATAGTCTTTTCAAAACCGTAGAGGGCCAGGGATGGCCCGATTCGAGCCCACATGGATGTGCTTGTCGGCGTGTTTTGAAAAGACTATCCCAACCCGTGACCTTCTCCGTAGTATAACTGATAGGGATGGGATAGATAAAAAACATGAATTGAGGTTATTCAGGAGCTGACGTTAGAATAAGCGAATACTGAGCAAGAACCAGAAACCCCCAGAGAGTGAGAGAGAACCATGGCGGGCAAGACCTTATACGACAAATTGTGGGACGACCATCTGGTCAAACAGCGGGACGATGGCTCCGCGTTGATCTACATCGACCGTCACCTGCTGCACGAGGTGACCTCGCCTCAGGCGTTTGAGGGCCTGCGTCTTGCTGGCCGGAAGCCATGGCGGATTGATGCCAACATTGCCACCCCGGACCACAACGTGCCGACCACCGATCGGGATCGGGGTGTCGAAGGCATTGTTGATCCGGTGTCCCGGATTCAAGTGGAAACCCTCGATAAGAACTGCGATGAGTTCGGGATTCTGGAATTCAAGATCAAGGACCAGCGCCAGGGCATTGTGCATGTAATCGGGCCGGAGCAGGGCGCAACCTTGCCTGGTATGAGCATCGTCTGTGGTGATTCCCATACCTCTACACACGGCGCTTTCGGCTGTCTGGCTCATGGCATTGGTACCAGCGAGGTGGAGCATGTGCTCGCCACCCAGTGCCTGGTGCAGAAGAAAATGAAGAACATGCTGGTGAAGGTGAACGGCAAGCTCGGGCCGGGCGTGACAGGCAAGGATGTGGTGCTGGCCATCATTGGCAAGATTGGCACCGCCGGTGGTACCGGCTATGCCATCGAGTTCGGCGGCGAGGCTATCCAGGGCCTGAGCATGGAAGGGCGGATGACCATCTGCAATATGTCCATCGAGGCCGGCGCCCGGGTGGGCATGGTGGCGGTGGACGACACCACCATCGAGTATGTCCGTAATCGCCCGTTCGGTCCCAAAGGTGAGCAGTGGGATGCGGCGGTGGAGTACTGGCGTACGCTGCGCAGTGATGATGACGCCGAGTTCGACAAGGTGGTGGAGCTGGAAGGCTCCGAGATCAAGCCTCAGGTCAGCTGGGGCACCTCACCCGAGATGGTCGCTGGTGTTGATGGCAATGTGCCGGACCCGGAGCAGGAAGCCGATCCGATCAAGCGTGAAGGCATTGTTCGCGCCCTGAAATACATGGGCCTGAAGCCGAACATGCCGATCACCGAGATCAAGCTGGACCGCGTATTCATCGGCTCCTGTACCAACAGCCGGATCGAGGACCTGCGTGAGGCGGCGGCGGTGGTGAAAGGTCGCAAGGTGTCGCCGACGCTGAAGCAGGCAATGGTGGTGCCGGGCTCCGGTCTGGTCAAGGCCCAGGCCGAGCAGGAAGGGCTGGACAAGATCTTTATCGAGGCCGGTCTGGAGTGGCGGGACCCCGGCTGTTCCATGTGTCTGGCCATGAACGCCGACAAGCTGGGGCAGGGAGAGCATTGTGCCTCCACGTCGAACCGGAACTTTGAAGGTCGTCAGGGCTTTGGTGGGCGGACTCACCTGGTAAGCCCAGCCATGGCCGCGGCGGCTGCGGTTGCCGGGCATTTTGTTGATGTTCGTGAGCTGATGCACTGATCCACAGGAGAGAACCATGCGCGCATTTACGCAACACCAGGGTATTGTTGCCCCCATGGACCGTTCCAATGTGGACACGGACATGATCATTCCCAAACAATTCCTCAAATCCATCAAGCGCACCGGCTTTGGTCCGAACCTGTTTGATGAGCTGCGGTACCTCGACGAGGGCAAGCCGGACCAGGACAGTTCCACCCGGCCCATCAATCCGGATTTCGTGCTCAACCAGGATCGCTACAAAAACGCCAGCGTGCTGCTGGCCCGTCGTAATTTCGGTTGTGGCTCCAGTCGCGAGCACGCGCCCTGGGCGCTTGAGGACTTCGGCTTCCGGGTAATCATAGCCCCGAGCTTTGCCGACATCTTCTACAACAACTGCTTCAAGAATGGCCTGTTACCTATTGTTCTTCCGGAAGAAGTTGTAGATCGTTTGTTCGAGGAAGTGGACGAGAGCGAGGGGTATCAGCTGTCGGTGGATCTGGAGGCCAAGACCGTTACGACCCCCTCCGGTGAGACCTTCACGTTCGAAGTGGACGACTTCCGCCGGCATTGTCTGTTGAACGGTCTGGACGATATTGGCGTCACGCTGGAAGATGCGGACGCAATCCGGTCCTATGAGGAAAGTCGTCGCAAGACCGCTCCCTGGTTGTTTGGCGCTGGCAGCTGAGTCTGGTGTCGGATTACGCTGCGCTAATCCGACCTACGGTCCCGAAATGTTTGCAAGCTCCCCAGTAGGTCGGATTAGCGCAGCGTAATCCGACATAAAGGAATCCAACAAGGAAATAACATGTCCAGAACAATCCTCATGCTTCCCGGCGACGGCATCGGCCCGGAGATTGTCGCAGAAGCGGAAAAGGTCCTTCACAAGGTTAACGAACAGTTCAATCTCGGTCTCACGTTCGAGGCGGGACTGGTCGGTGGTGCTGCTATCGATGCCACCGATACGCCGCTCCCGGATGAAACTCTCGAGAAAGCCAAGGCCGCCGACGCCATTCTGCTAGGCGCCGTTGGTGGACCGCAGTGGGACAATCTGCCCATGGCCAAGCGGCCGGAAAAGGGGCTGTTGGGGTTGCGCTCCAACCTTGAGCTGTTCGCCAACCTGCGTCCGGCCATCCTGTATCCGCAGCTGGCTTCAGCGTCTTCCCTCAAGCCCGAGGTGGTCTCTGGCCTGGACATCATGATCGTGCGGGAGCTGACTGGCGGTATCTATTTTGGCCAGCCGAGAGGCGTTCGGGAGCTCGAGAGCGGCGAGCGCCAGGGGTATAACACCTACGCTTACAAGGAATCGGAAATTCGTCGAATCGGTCGCGTTGCCTTTGAGGCGGCCCAGCAGCGGGGCAAAAAGCTGTGCTCCGTAGACAAGGCGAATGTGCTGGAAGTCACTGTCCTGTGGCGTGAAATCATGAACGACCTGCGCCGGGAATACCCGGATGTGGAGCTGTCCCACATGTATGTGGATAACGCCGCCATGCAGCTGGTTCGGGCACCCAAGCAGTTTGACGTGATTGTGACTGGCAACATGTTTGGTGATATTCTTTCGGACGAAGCGGCTATGCTGACCGGTTCTATCGGCATGTTGCCCTCGGCTTCCCTGAATTCCCGGAAGCAGGGCATGTACGAGCCTTGCCATGGCTCGGCACCGGATATCGCTGGCAAAGGCGTCGCAAACCCGTTGGCCACGATTCTCAGTACCGCCATGATGCTTCGTTACAGTCTGAACGAAGAGAAAGCGGCCGAAGCGATCGAGGTCGCGGTCAGCAAGGTCCTTGATCAGGGGCTGCGAACAGCGGACATCATGTCCGAGGGTGCGAACAAGGTGTCCACCCGGGAAATGGGAGAGGCTGTTCTCGCTGCGTTATAATCAGCCGCTGAACAATCCGATAATTTGAGACCCGACGGTGACGGGATGCAGTTGCCGCGGGATCATCCACCCTGTCCCTGCCAGCGATAACGGTAGCGGGCGGGCATAAAACGAGGTCTGAAGATCGCCCATGAAGCGAGTTGGACTTGTAGGTTGGCGTGGCATGGTGGGCTCTGTCCTCATGCAGCGCATGCGTGAAGAAAACGATTTCGCAGACATCGAGCCGGTGTTCTTTACCACATCCCAGGCAGGCAAACCTGCGCCGGACGTGGGCAAGGAGGGGGTGCCCCCTCTGCAGGATGCCTTTGACATCGATATTCTGAAAGCCATGGATGTGATCGTTACCTGTCAGGGCGGCGACTACACCGGTGAGGTCTACCAGAAGTTGCGCGATGCTGGCTGGCAGGGCTACTGGATTGATGCGGCATCCACATTGCGGATGGCCGATCATTCCGTGATCGTGCTGGATCCGGTCAACCGGAACGTCATTGATGCCGCGCTTGAAAAAGGCGTCAAGGATTATATTGGCGGTAACTGTACCGTCAGCCTGATGATGCTGGCCCTCGGTGGTTTGCTGGAGCAGGACCTGATCGAGTGGGTGTCGCCCATGACCTATCAGGCGGCTTCCGGCTCCGGTGCCCAGAACATGCGTGAGCTGCTCAACCAGATGGGCGAGCTCAACAAGAGCGTGAAGAGCGAGCTTGAGGACCCGTCCTCCGCGATTCTGGAGATTGACCGCAAGGTTACCGAAACGATGCGCTCCGGTGATTTTCCCACCGAGCATTTCCAGGTTCCGCTTGCAGGCAGCCTGATTCCGTTCATCGACAAACAACTCGATAACGGCATGAGCAAGGAAGAGTGGAAAGCCGGCGTTGAGACCAACAAGATTCTCGGTCGCTCCGCCAATCCGATCCCCATCGACGGTATCTGTGTGCGGATCGGCGCCATGCGCTCCCACAGTCAGGCGCTGACCATCAAGCTCAAGAAAGATCTGTCGGTGTCAGAAATCGAGGGAATCCTGGCAAAGGCAAACGACTGGGTGAAAGTCATCCCCAATGAGCGCGATGCGACCATTGAGGAGCTTACTCCGGCGAAGGTCACTGGCACCTTGAGCGTTCCGATCGGGCGCATCCGCAAGCTGTCCATGGGACCGGAGTATATCTCCGCGTTTACCGTTGGCGATCAGCTGCTGTGGGGCGCCGCTGAGCCGCTGCGGCGGATGCTGCGGATTCTTCAGGAGCGTTAAAAATTGTTACACAGAGGCAATAAATGCCAACTGTGTCCGGTTTCAATGAACCGGTAAGGGGGCGGAGGCTGATTTCAGTCTCCGCCCCTGTTATTTTCAAGAGCGCTAGGCAGTTCCGCGCGATTGATAAAAAATCGGTACAAGGATTGCGGCTGATTGATTGATAAAAGAGGTTTTATCAACAATACTTGCCGGACTGAATGTTAAAAAGAACACATAATAACGAGAACGATCCAGACGGAAGTCATCCAACCTCGTCCGATTCTGTTTGAAAAAAGCAGTAACGAATAACGGAGACTGGAAAGGAAAAAGCATGAAGGTACGCAAGCTTGCGGTTGCCCTGGCTCTGGCGGGAGGGCTCGGATCCGGCGTCGCACAGGCCCTGGGACTGGGTGAACTCGAACTTCAGTCCTATCTGAACGAGCCACTGGACGCGGAGATCACTTTGCCTCAGAGCCGAGGCATCAATCCAGCGGACGTGTTCGTCAATATTGCTTCACCAGAGGCCTATGAGCGGGTGGGGCTGGACCGTAACCAGTTTCTGAGCAAGCTCAGGTTCCAGGTGGTGCCGGGCAACGACGGTCGTCTCATCATCAACGTTTCGTCTCGCGAGCCCCTGCGCGAACCGTACCTCAATTTCCTGCTTGAACTGACCTGGCCCAATGGCCGCCTGTTGCGGGAATATGCCGTGCTGGTTGATCCGCCCGTCTATGCCGAAGAGTCCGGTGTAGAAGAGCAGATAAGTGCACCGACCGTGAGTTCGACACAGACCGCTCAGCAGCCTACCGCTGCACGCAGTGCCGAGTCTGCAAGGCGTCAGGCCCGGGCCGAACAATCCCTCAGCTCTGGCTACCGCGCAAACACCTTTGGACCCACCGGTCCCTCTGACACCCTCTGGACAATTGCGTCGCAGGTTCGCCCCGATGACAGCGTGTCCATGCAGCAGGTGATGTTGGCAATCCAGGATTTGAACCCGGATGCCTTCATGGACGACAACATCAACCGTCTCAAGCGGGGTGAGGTTCTCCGGATTCCTTCGATGGACCAGATCCAGAGCCGTTCCCGTGCTGAGGCTACCCGCCTGGTGGCCCAGCAGAATCAAGCCTTCCAATCATCCCAGCGTACCGTGGACGCTACCTCAGAGCAGTCCGCAGGTTCGGCAGCCCAGGCCGCCAGCGGGACAGGTGGTGATGAGCTCAAACTGATCGTGGCCGACGACGGCGACCAGCAGCCATCAGAGAGTGGCTCAGCCGGTGGTGACGGCCAGTTGCCCGGCGGCGTTGACGCCGGTACCGCTGTCGCTATGGAAGAGCTCGAGAGTGCGCGGCGCGAGAACGCAGAACTGAACAGCCGCGTGGAAGACCTCCAGGATCAGGTTGAAACACTGCAGCGTTTGCTGGAGTTGAAGAACACTCAGCTGGCCGAAATGCAGCAATCCGCCACGACGGGCGATGATGCCGCCCAAGGCGCCGGTGATGCCGCAGATGCTGTGTCAGGTGAAGCCGGGGCCGAAACCGGAGAGGCCCAGACAGATACGGAAGCGTCTGTAGCAGGTGGTGAGCAGTCAGCCCTGGCAGAGGGCGAGGTTGCCTCCGATGACATGGCGGAAACCGAAACGGATGCCGCTGAGGCACAGGAGTCTGCGGAAACTGTCGCGGAAGCGCCCGCCGACAAGGCTCAGGAACCCGAGCAGCCGGTGGCGGTGGATGCAGATGCCACGGCTGATTCCGATCCCTCGGACCTGGATGACTCCTCGGCTGAAACAGCACCTGCGGCGACACAGCCGGCAGAGTCTCAGCCAGAGGCGCAGCAGCCTGCGCCCAAGCCAAGTCAGCCGGCCGCGGATAAAGGGTTTCCGGGCAATATCATTGATGCCATCACCAGCAATCCGATTTACCAGATTGCCCTCGGTGGCGGCCTGATTGTTCTGCTCCTGCTCTTGCTGCTGCTTGCCCGCAGGAACGCCAATCGGGAGAAAGCGTTTTACGAGCAGCTGAATAGCGAGTCAGAGGAGAGCGGAGATTCCTTCGATCTCAGCCTTGAGGATGAGGAGCAGGAATCTTCTGAGGGCGATGCGATTGCCGAGGCTGACGCTTACATTGCTTACGGTCGCCACGACCAGGCAGCCCAGACTCTGGAAAATGCCATCTCCCGGGAGCCAAGTCGTACGGATCTCCGGCTGAAGCTTTTGAGCGTGTATGCCGATAACCAGGATCGGGACTCCTTCGAAAAGCAGTTTGGTGAGATTGAGGCGCTGGAAGACGAAGATGCCATTGCCAGCGCGAATGAGCTTCGTGCACGGCTTGAAGAAGCCGAATCCATGCCGAGCATCGATGATCTGGAGTCTGAGTTGCGTTCTGATTCCTTCACGGCTTCCAAAGAGGTTGCCGATGAGGACGAGTCGGATTACAGCCCGGATTTCGAGAGCGCATTTGCCAGTGAAACGGAAGGAGCCGACGAAGAAGACAAGCCGGCCTCCGATGAGCTTCTGGCAGACCAGTTCGACGCCGAGAAAGAAGAGCCGCAGGAAAACGAATTTGGAGAGTTCGATTCGGATTTCGAAGACGTTGACCTGAGTGAATTTGAGGAACAGGAATCCTCCACTTCCGGGGATTCCGAGCAGGCGGAAAGTCCGAAAGAAGAAAGCAAGGATGACATGATCGAGTTCGACCTCTCGGGTATCGAGCTTGAATCGGACGACGACAAATCCGCTTCCGGGGACGAAACGACCGAGGCGAGCGAATCCGAGGCATGGGATCTTTCGTCGGAATTTGAGTCTGACGTTGAGGAATCTGCGCAGACCGAAGTTCCCGATGATTTGTCGGAAGAAGAGGATCTCAGCCTCGATTTCGAAGCGTCAGACCTGAGTGACGATGAAACCGCTGCCGAAGAGGTTGCCAAGTCTGATAAGGCAGGTCAGAGCGAGGAAGATTCCGAGGGCGATCTGGAGTCACTGGACGAGTCTTTCCTGGACGATCTGGACGCTGAGCTCGACAAGGTGGCCGGGGAAGACGACGAGCTTGGAGGCAGCGAAATGGAGGAGTCTTCACTGGATGATCTCGAGCTGGACGTCTCCGATGAAGACCTGGCGCTGATGGAAGAGATCTCGGACTCTGGTGACTCTGCCAACCAGGACGACGAACAGGAGTCGCTGGATGAAGAACTCGGACTTGAGGATGCCCTGGGTGAGGACGATACCCTCGGCGACGCCGCAGGCGCAGGTCCCGAAGAGACCGTAGAGAGCGCGGAAGACCTCGAACAGGAGGGTCTGGATACCCTGGAGACTGCCGAAGAAACAGCGGACGAGAGTGCCGGGGAAGACGCCGAAGGCGAAGCCGAGCTGCCCGTAGCCTCCGACGAGGTGGGTGGCAGCGGGAAAAAATCGGCAGTCGCTGACATCGACGAAAGCGAACTCGGCGATGACGATGATTTTGATTTCCTCGCCGGAACCGATGAAGCGGCTACCAAACTGGATCTAGCCCGCGCCTACATTGAAATGGGCGATACCGATGGTGCCCGAGACATTCTCGAGGAAGTTGCACTCGAGGGTAATGAGGAGCAGAAGGCGGAAGCGCAAGATCTCCTTAAAAATCTGTCCTGATTCGTTATAATCAGGCTCAGGCAGCAAGCGCCGGCGACTGGAAGCGATTCCGGTATCAAGCCGGCGCTTTGCTTTTCAGGGAAACACTCACTCCGGGCTAGCCTTTGTTTCTTCAAAACCCGCCACTGACCACCGATAACGCCATAGGCAACGGGCGCGTGATCATTGCGTTTGAATACGACGGCCGGGGGTTCCACGGCTGGCAGTTGCAGAAGTCCGGGGTTCGGTCAGTGGAGTCCGAGTTGTCCCGTGCTGTGGGAAAGGTTGCCGATCATCCGGTTGAACTGGTGTGTGCCGGCAGGACCGATGCGGGCGTTCATGCCAGCTACCAGATTGCCCATTTCGATACGCCCTCGGTACGTAACCTTCGCTCCTGGGTCATGGGAATTAACACTGCGCTTCCCGAGGATATCGCCGTTCACTGGGCGGGCAGCGGCGTCGGCGATTTTCACGCCCGCTTCTCGGCGACCTATCGGCGTTACCGGTACATTATATACAACCATCCGGTCCGCCCGGGCATTCAGCGGGGGCAGGTGAGCTGGACGTTCCGGCCCCTCGATGCCGAACGAATGCACGTTGCGGCCCAGGCGCTGGTGGGCGAGCACGATTTTTCGTCCTTTCGGGCGGCGGGTTGTCAGTCGAGGACACCGATTCGTTTTCTGGAGAGAATCTCGGTAACCCGAAAAAGGGACTTTGTCGTAATCGATGTCCAGGCGAACGCCTTTCTTCATCATATGGTTCGTAACATTGCCGGCGCACTTATGGCAGTTGGGTCTGGCAAGGAGTCTATTGACTCAATTCGTGAGATACTGATGCAGAGGGATCGGACGGTTGCCGGTGTGACCGCACCGCCCCATGGTCTCTACCTGGTCGACGTAGGTTATCCGGGCGAGTTCGGGGTGCCGGAAGCCGAATGCGGTCCCGGGTTCTTGAGGCCGTGGTTCACCCGTTCGGAGAACAGCCCGCTCGCCCCGACACACATTCATCCCAAACAACGGGTGACGACACCATGACTGCACGGGTGAAAATCTGTGGGTTGACCCGCCCGGAGGATGTACGGGCGGCAGTGGAGAGCGGAGCCGATGCCATCGGACTGGTGTTCTATCCACCCAGCCCGAGAAGCGTTTCCCCGGCCCAAGCCAGGGCCTTGGCAAATGAGGTGCCTGCCTTCGTAACGGTGGTTGGCCTGTTCGTCAATCCCACCCGGGAAGAAGTTGAGTCCGTTCTTGAGCAGGTGCCGCTGGATCTGCTTCAGTTTCACGGTGATGAAACACCGGCGTTCTGTGCCGGCTTCGGTCGCCGCTGGATCAAGGCCATACGGGTAAGGGAAGCGGGTGAGATTGAGGATGCCTTTGCGGATTATCGTAACGCCGCAGGTCTGTTGGTCGATGCCTGGGACCCCGAACGGTATGGCGGTACCGGGAGAGTATTTAACTGGGACCTGATTCCCCAGGAGCGTCCGCTGCCGCTTATATTGGCCGGCGGATTGTCATCTGATAACGTATCTGCCGCTGTGGAACAGGTCCGTCCCTGGGCTGTGGATGTCAGCGGTGGTGTGGAAAAAGGCAAGGGCATCAAGGATATCCGGAAAATCCGTCACTTTATTAACGAGGTTCACCGTGTCTGTAAAACTGACTGAAGAAATGCTGAGCGCACTGCCGGATGCACGGGGTCACTTCGGGGCCTTTGGGGGTCGGTTTGTGTCCGAGACTCTGATGGATTCCCTGATGACGCTCGAGAAGGAATACGCACATCTCAAGAAGGATCCCGAGTTCCAGGCGCGTTTTGATAAAGAACTGGCAGATTATGTGGGCCGCCCGACGCCCCTTTATTTTGCCGAGCGTCTTACCCGTGAGACCGGCGGTGCCCAGATCTGGCTCAAGCGGGAGGATCTCTGCCACACCGGCGCGCACAAGGTGAATAACACCATTGGCCAGGCGCTGCTCGCCAGTTTTCTGGGCAAGAAGCGGATCATTGCCGAAACCGGTGCCGGACAGCACGGCGTTGCAACCGCGACCGTATGCGCGCGCCTGGGCCTCGAGTGCCACGTTTTCATGGGGGCAGAGGATGTTCAGCGCCAGTCCCTGAACGTGTTCCGGATGAAACTTCTGGGTGCCACGGTCCATGCTGTTCAGAGCGGTACCAAGACTCTGAAAGATGCCATGAACGACGCCATGCGTGACTGGGTGGCGAACGTCGACGATACCTTTTACATCATCGGCACTGTGGCCGGGCCGCACCCGTATCCGCTACTGGTTCGTGATTTCCAGTCGGTGATTGGTCGCGAGACCCGTCGTCAGGCCCTCGAGAAAACCGGCAAGCTGCCCGATGCGCTGGTGGCCTGTGTCGGTGGCGGTTCGAACGCCATTGGCATGTTCTATCCGTTCCTGGCCGACGAGAGCGTGCAACTGTACGGAGTTGAGGCCGGAGGGCTGGGTATCGAAACCGGTAAACACGCCGCGCCCCTGTGCGCCGGTCGCCCCGGCGTACTGCACGGTAACCGGACCTATCTGATGGAAGATGAGAACGGGCAGATTGCCGGTACCCATTCGGTCAGCGCCGGTCTTGACTACCCGGGCGTTGGACCGGAACACAGCTGGCTGAAAGACATCGGTCGCGCGCAGTATGTGTCTGTCACCGACGACGAAGCCATGGAAGGGTTCCGTAAGCTGACCCGGGTCGAGGGTATCATGCCCGCCCTGGAGACGGCGCATGCCGTGGCTTATGCCATTCGACTGGCTGCCACCATGGATAAGGACCAGACCGTTGTGATCAACGTTTCTGGCCGCGGCGACAAGGACATCAACACGGTCGCCAAACTCGAAGGCATCGAGATCTGAACTATTGACAGGAGCAGGCATGAGCCGAATTGAAGGGGTTATGAAGGCCCTCAAAGGGCAGGGGCGCAGGGCACTTATTCCCTATATTACTGCGGGCGATCCACATCCGGATGTGACGGTCGATTTGATGCATGCACTGGTGAAGGCCGGTGCCGATATCATCGAACTGGGCGTGCCGTTCTCCGACCCCATGGCAGATGGTCCGGTCATCCAGCTGGCCTGCGAGCGGGCACTCGTGCATGGCACCTCCCTGCGGCAGGTAATCGCGATGGTGCGGGAGTTCCGGAAGGCCGACAACGATACGCCGGTGGTACTGATGGGTTACCTAAACCCGATGGAAGCCATGGGTTATGAGACGTTTGCCGAGGCCGCCAAGGAAGCGGGGGTTGACGGCGTGCTCACCGTAGACCTGCCACCAGAGGAGGCCGACGAAGTGGCACCTCTGTTCACCCAGAGGAACCTGGATGCCATTTTCCTGCTGTCGCCGACCACCACCGATGACCGTATTCGCGCAATCAGCGAACACTCTTCGGGCTATGTGTACTATGTTTCTATCAAGGGCGTAACAGGCTCGGCTACCATCAACGTCGACGAAGTGGCTGCCAGAGTGAGCCATATTCACGAATTGACGGCGTTGCCGGTGGGTGTTGGCTTCGGTATTCGCGATGCCGAGACGGCCGCTGCCATTGGTCGGGTATCCGATGGTGTAATTGTTGGCAGTGTCCTGGTCGATACAATAGCCAGAAATCAGGCAGATACCGAGCAGCTCAAACGGGCCTTGACCGATCTGCTTCACCCGATGCGCGAAGCACTGGACAGCCTCGCCTCCTGATATCCGGGCGGCGGGGCAGACAGGCATCAAAGGACAGGATGACATCATGAGTAACTGGCTGGACAAGATCATGCCGAGCAAGATTCGCTCGGAATCCAAGCAAAGAACGGGCGTTCCCGAGGGGCTATGGAAAAAATGCCCCAAATGTGGGGCCTTTCTTTATAAGCCGGAACTCGAAAAGAATCTGGATGTTTGCCCCAAGTGCAACCATCACCTGCGTGTCTCAGCCCGTCGGCGCCTTGATATCTTCCTCGACGAAGATGGTCGTGAGGAAATCGCCGCGGAACTGGAGCCCTGGGATCGACTCAAGTTCAAGGACAGCAAACGCTACAAGGACCGGCTCTCCCAGGCCCAGAAGGCGACCGGCGAAAAGGACGCTCTGGTGGCCATGAAAGGGTCTACCATGGGCGTTCCCCTCGTTGCCTGTGCCTTCGAATTCAACTTTCTGGGTGGCTCCATGGGACAGGTGGTTGGCGAAAAGTTCGTCCAGGCCGCCAATATCGCTCTGAACGAGCGCATCCCTCTGGTCTGTTTCTCGGCCAGTGGCGGCGCCCGAATGCAGGAGGCCATCCTCTCGCTTATGCAGATGTCCAAGACCGCTGCGGTTCTGGAGCGCATGAAGCAGGAGGGCATTCCCTACATATCCGTGATGACCGATCCTGTGTTCGGTGGTGTGTCCGCGAGTCTGGCAATGCTGGGCGACCTGAACATTGCCGAACCCAATGCCCTGATTGGCTTCGCCGGCCCCCGGGTGATTGAACAGACGGTTCGTGAGCAGTTGCCAGAAGGCTTTCAGCGCAGTGAGTTCCTGCTGGAGCATGGTGCAATTGACATGATTCTGCATCGACACCAGATGCGGGAGCGCATCGCGCACGTTCTGGCCAAGTTCACTGGCCAGGAGCGGCCAGGGACCGAAGAGCCCATCGAGTTTGAAGTGTCTGAAAAGCCCGAAACCGATGCCCCGACCGAGTAACACCCCCGCGGCCCCGGCTTCCCCGGGGCCCGGCTCCACTGTCGATCAGTGGCTTGCCTACCTGGAAGCGATCCACCCGAAAGAGATTGATCTTGGACTGGATCGTGTGCTGCTGGTGCTGCGGAAGCTCTTTCCCCGAAAGCCCTCCGCCCGCATCATTACGGTAGCCGGCACCAACGGGAAGGGCAGCGCGGTTGCTGCTGTTGAAACGCTGCTTCGGGCCGCCGGTCGCAGGACCGGCGCCTATACCTCTCCGCATCTGCAGAACTACAACGAGCGGGTGCGTCTTGATGGCACGGATATATCGGACCAGGCGTTGATCCGGGCGTTCGAGGCCGTCGAGAAGGCCCGGGGACGTGTGTCGCTGTCCTATTTCGAGTTTGGAACCCTGGCGGCGTTTGTGGCTTTTGCAGAAGCGGGTGTCCAGGACTGGATTCTTGAAGTCGGTCTGGGTGGACGGTTGGATGCAGTGAATACCCTGGACGCTGACTTTGTCATTCTCACATCGGTCGATATTGATCATGTAGCCTTCCTCGGCGACAACCGGGAGGTCATTGGCTTCGAGAAAGCCGGTGTTCTCCGCCCGGGCATTCCGGCCGTGTATGCGGATATCGATCCGCCATCATCCGTGCTGCAGCAGGTTGCCGCCCAAAAGGTCGGACTGACGATGCTGAACAGGGATTACACCCTCTCGGATCCGGACAGCGCTGAAGATGAGCCGGGACATCTGCTGCTGCGTTACCGGGGAGAGACCGTTCGAATTCCGGATGGACCGCTGCCCGTGAACAGTGTTGCGGCAGCGGTCGTTGCCATTCGCCGTCTGGAACCTGATGTGGCCATTGAGACGGTCGAGAAGGCTCTGAGGGGCCTCCGCGTGCCCGGTCGATTCGAGCAGCTTGGTCGTGATCCGGCCGTCTATGTGGATGTCGGGCACAATCCGCATGCCGCCACCTGGCTCGCGGGACGCCTGAATCGCTTGAAGCGTGCCGGTGTCCGGATTCACGGTGTGTACGGTGCCCTGTCGGATAAGGATGTGGAAGGTGTGGCTGCCGCCCTCGGGGGTGTGGTGGATGCCTGGTATCTTGGCGGGTTGTCCGTTCCCAGGGGGTTGTCTGCCCAGGCACTTGAGGCCAGGCTGGCTACAGTGGCCTTGCCTGAGGTAACGGCTTTCCCGACGGTCACCGAAGCCCTCCAGGCGGCCTTGTCGAGAGCCGGGGCCACCGACCTTGTCATTGCATTCGGCTCTTTTTTCACCGTGGCAGAGGCGAGAGACTATCTGGCGGTCCCGTCCGGTTCATTGGCGGCCATTTCGTCTTAAACTTTGTCCATACCAGTGTGCGAGACTTTGAGTTCGGCCAGCAGGACCGTTAGTATCTGCGGGTAAGCGCTTTGCCGGCGCGGCAACAACAGTGGGGAGCCTAGAACGTGGATGGATTGAAGCAGAGAATCATCGGGGCACTGGTCCTTGTTTCCCTCGCGGTTATCTTCGTTCCCATGCTCTTCGATGAGCCTCACACCGAGCGCACCTCCACCACCATCAACATCCCTGAAGAGCCGCCATTCCCTGAGGTGGAAGCACCGGAATCGGCCATGCCGGCGCCCCCTGCAGAATCCTCGGGCCAGTCGGACGAACCCGGATACCGCATCCTTGAAGAAGCGCCACCGGAGACTTCCACTGCGGCGCCTGAACAGGTGACGGCATCGGAAAGTGACACCTCTGGCGAACCGGCGCAGACAGAACAGCCCGTTGCCGAGACCAGCGAATCTGCTGCCGGCGAAACCGCTGCCCCTGAACCTGCTGAAACAGCAAGCAATGAGGCAGAAAGCACCGAAACGGAGTCCGCCGAATACCAGCGCTCTCTGGAAGGAGCCTGGGTTGTTCAACTGGGCAGTTTTGGTAATGCTGATAATGCCAGGCGTCTTCGCGACCGTGTCCGGGAGAAGGGGTACGGTTCCCATCTGCAGCAGGTCACCCAGGGTGACACGACCTTTACACGCGTATTCAGCGGACCGTTCGCCACGGAATCCGAGGCCAAGGCAGCCAAGCGCGCGCTGGACGACGCCTTTGGCCTGAACAGTCTGGTAACCTCCGGCGGAAAATAACGCATTGCGGCAGCCTTTATGTGCTCAAGGCGGTTTGGTGAGCGGGGGTTTCCTGATAGAATTCGCGCTTCCTTTTCTCCACCGGGTTTTCCATGGAAGCGCTGATCTGGATTGACTGGGTCATCATCGCCCTGATTACAGTTTCCACGCTCATCAGCCTGAAGCGGGGCTTTGTCAAAGAAGCTCTTTCTCTGGTGACCTGGGTGGGCGCGTTTATCCTGGCCCGAACGTTCCACCCGCAGATGCAAACCCTGCTGGAAAGCACCGTCGAGACCCCGCTGGTCCGTCTTATCGCGGCGTTCGCCATTCTGTTCTTCGGAACCCTCATCATTGGCGCGATCATTAACAACATGATCGGGCATCTGGTCCGCGCCACTGGTCTGTCGGCCACCGACAGGGTTCTTGGCATGGGGTTCGGTTTGCTGCGCGGTGTTGTTGTGGTGATCGTGGCGATTGCCTTTACCCGCTACACGCCCCTGGCACAGGACACCTGGTGGCGGACGTCGATCATCATTGATCGTCTGGCAGTGGTTGAGGATTGGTCGCGGCGAACCCTGGGCGACGAATTTGCCCGGTTTCTGGGGCCAGCGCCGGAGTCGGCGCCGGTGCCGGATACAGATCTTCTGCAAGAAGGCGTGGAACCTGCGTCCGCGTCCCGCTAACATTCAGTTTTAACACTCGGAGACTTCCTTATCCATGTGTGGCATTGTCGGCATCGTCAGTACTACCAACGTCAATCAGTCGCTCTATGATGCGCTGACTGTACTTCAGCACCGGGGCCAGGACGCGGCGGGCATTGTTACTTTTCAGGATGATCGCTTTTATCTGCGCAAGGATAACGGCCTTGTGCGGGATGTCTTCCATACCCGTCACATGCGCCGGCTGGTGGGCAATGTCGGTATCGGTCATGTCCGGTACCCGACCGCCGGCAGCTCCAGTTCCGCCGAGGCCCAGCCGTTTTATGTCAACAGTCCCTATGGCATAACGCTTGCCCACAACGGCAACCTGACCAACGCCGATGAACTGAGCCGGGACCTGTTCCGCACCGACCTGCGGCACATCAACACCAATTCGGACTCGGAAGTCCTGCTCAACGTGTTTGCCCACGAACTGCAGAAGCTGGGCAAGCTGGACCCCACCAAGGACGAGATCTTTTCGGCCGTTCGGGCCGTTCACAAGCGCTGTCGGGGCGCTTACGCGGTAATCGCGATGATCACCGGCTACGGCATTGTCGGATTCCGGGACCCCAATGGTATTCGCCCTGCGTGCTATGGCGAGCGCACCTCCGAGGACGGACGTAAGGAATACATGATTGCGTCCGAGAGCGTTGCCCTTAGCGCCGCCGGTTACAGCCTGGTGCGCGACATCGCACCGGGTGAGGCAGTTTACATTGAAACCGACGGCACACTGTACACTCAGCAGTGCGCTGAAGATCCACACCTGTACCCGTGCATTTTTGAGCACGTGTATTTTGCGCGCCCGGACTCGATCATTGACAAAGTGTCGGTTTACAAGGCGCGGTTGCGTATGGGCGAGACGCTTGCTGAAAAGGTGCTCCGGGACTTCCCGGATCATGATATTGACGTGGTCATGCCGATCCCTGATACCAGCCGCACCTCCGCCATGCAGATGGCTCACCGGTTGGGCGTCAAGTTTCGAGAAGGCTTTATCAAGAACCGCTATATTGGTCGGACGTTCATCATGCCCGGCCAGAAGATGCGCAAGAAGTCGGTGCGTCAGAAGCTCAATCCGATTGACCTGGAATTCCGTGGCAAGAATGTGATGCTGGTGGACGATTCCATCGTGCGGGGCACCACCTGTAAGGAGATTGTCCAGATGGCGCGGGATGCCGGTGCCCGGAAGGTTTATTTTGCGTCGGCGGCGCCCCCCGTACGCTACCCCAACGTCTACGGTATCGATATGCCCTCCGCCAGTGAGCTCATAGCCCATGACCGTACGGAAGAGGAAATCCGGGACCTGATCGGGGCCGACTGGCTGTTGTATCAGGATCTTGAGGACCTGGTGACCTGCGTCAGCGATGTAAACGAGAGCATCGAGGGTTGGGAATGTTCGGTGTTCACCGGGAACTATGTCACCGGTGATGTGGACGACGCCTACCTGAATCGACTGGAAGAGATGCGCAACGACGAAAAGCGCTTCCAGAGTGCCGGCGCCATCTCCGGCGATAATGCCATTATTGACCTGTACAATGACGAAGACTGAAGTAGCCCCCGGGGGCAGGAGACGTTAATGACCTTTCGCCGCGAAGAAACTGTCTGGATTCCGGAATCGGATCTGGAAGGCATGTCGGTAGATACCCTGGCGGTGAGGGCAGGGCAGATCCGCTCGGGGCAACTGGAGCACAGTGATGCGATCTATCCGACCTCCAGCTTCGTCTACGGCAGTGCGGCCCAGGCTGCCGCACGCTTTGGCGGCGATGAGCCGGGCAACATCTATTCCCGTTTCACCAACCCCACGGTACAGGCATTCGAGGCCCGGATAGCCGCCATGGAAGGGGGAGAGCGCGCGGTGGCAACCGCCTCGGGCATGGCCGCCATCCTCAGCACCTGTATGGCATTGCTTAAAAGTGGCGACCACGTGATCTGTTCCAGGGGTGTGTTTGGCACGACCAACGTGCTCTTCCAGAAGTATCTGGCCCGCTTTGGTGTGAAAACAACGTTTGTGAGCCTGACGGATCTCGAGGAGTGGGCGTCGGCGATCCGCCCCGAGACCCGTATGCTGTTTATTGAGACGCCCTCCAATCCACTGTGCGAGGTGGCCGATATGGACGCTCTCTCACGACTCGCCCAGAATAACGACGCACTGTTCGTGGTGGACAACTGCTTCTGCACGCCGGTGCTGCAGCGACCATTGGAGCAAGGGGCGGACATCGTAATCCATTCCGCCACCAAATACCTCGACGGCCAGGGCCGATGTGTGGGTGGCGTGGTGGTCGGTGATCACAAGACCATGGAAGAGGTTTATGGCTTTCTGCGATCGGCCGGACCAACCATGAGCCCCTTCAACGCGTGGGTGTTCCAGAAGGGCCTGGAAACCTTACCAATCCGTATGCGCGCCCACTGTGACAATGCGTTAGAGTTGGCCCTGTGGCTGGAGCAGCAGGCGGAGGTGGAGCAGGTATTCTATGCCGGGCTCGAAAGCCATCCACAGCACCAGCTAGCGAAAAAACAACAGAGCGGATTCGGTGGCGTTCTGTCATTCCAGGTCAAGGGTGCGCGTGACGAGGCCTGGCGCTTCATTGACGCAACCCGGATGATTTCCATCACTGCCAATCTGGGCGATGTGAAGACCACCATTACCCATCCGGCCACCACCACTCACGGGAGGTTGTCGCCGGAAGACAAGGAGCGGGCCGGCATCACGGAGAACCTGATCCGGATTTCCGTCGGCATTGAGGCAGTCGAAGACCTGAAAACCGACCTCAATCGGGGATTTCAGGCGCTTCGGAACGCACGAAACGAAAACGTCTGAGTATTCATGGCCGAATCTGCAAAAGCGAAGAAAGCACCACAGGAACTGACAGAAAAGCAGCTGCGCTTTCGCCGCCTTGCCGCACAGGGTGCCAGAGAGGGCGCAGTGATTGCCCTGATCTCCCTGGCGATCTACCTGGCCATGGCACTGGTGACTTTCAGTCCGTCTGATCCCGGCTGGGCCAGCATCGGCCATGACACCCGCGTGGATAACTATGCGGGCAGAACCGGGGCGTGGCTGGCCAGCCTGTTTATGGATTTCTTCGGACAGGTTGCCTACCTGTTCCCGCTGATGATCGCCGGTTACGCGTTGATGCTGATCCGCCGTCGAAATGAATCCCTGGACCTCCACTGGCCGCTGTTCCTGATGCGCTTCGGCGGATTTATCCTGATCCTCCTGTCTGCAACCAGTCTGCTGTCGTTGTATTCCGTGTTCGGGCTCGGCGTTTCCTCCGGCGGGGTACTGGGTACCGCCGTGGCTGACGCCATGGTGCGCTTCTTCAACCTGCCTGCCACCACCTTGCTGCTGATTGCGATTTTCCTGTTTGCCCTGACGGTGACTACCGGTCTGTCCTGGTTCTGGCTGATGGATCAGGTAGGCGGGCTTACCCTGAAGACCGGTCAGGCCATTCGTAAACTCTTTGCTGGCAAAGGCAAGGCCGATAAAACGCCCGCGCGCCCTGAGCCGGCGCCCGCCCGACCTTCCACGCCAGCCAAGGAACCTCCGGTGGTCAGCGACCGGGTGGCCGAACCCGAGCGGAAAAAGACCCGATCAAGTTCTGAAAAACCGCGTCGGGACAAGCCCCGCTGGTGGCAGCGTATTCCGGGTTTCCGGCCCAGAAAGGCCGTCGGCCCCGGCTCCGCTCCCGATGATTCCTTTGCCAGGAAAGAACCGGCGCTGGGCGGATTCTCCGCCGGTGACGATCCGGAGCCTGCAAGGCTCGAGAGCTTCAGTTCCCGCGACGATACGGTGGCCGATGTCGAGCCCCGGCTCAGCGCCGCAAAAGGCTCTCCGCAGCCGGCCTCCCGGTCGGTGAAGATCTCGCCGTTCAAGAAAGACGAGCAGCCGACCAAAGCGAAGGAAAAAGACAACCGGCAGCCGTCTCTGCTGGAGGACATCGAAAGCCCCATTCCGCCGATTTCGCTTCTGGATCCGCCCGAGGAGCACAAGGAAAAAGGGTACTCCGAAGAGTCGCTGGAACACATGTCGCGGCTTCTGGAAGAGAAGCTGGCGGATTTCGGGGTGTCGGTCGAGGTGGTGGAAGTGAACCCCGGACCGGTGATCACCCGTTTTGAAATCAAACCCGCTCCCGGGGTCAAGGTGAGCAAGATTTCCAATCTTGCCAAGGACCTTGCCCGTTCATTGGCGGTACTCAGCGTACGCGTGGTGGAGGTAATACCCGGCAAGTCCGTGGTTGGTATCGAGATCCCCAACGAGGAACGGGAGATCGTTCGTCTCAGTGAAGTGCTGGGTGCCCGGGTTTTCGAGGAGTCCAGTTCGCCTCTTACCCTCGCACTCGGTAACGACATTGGCGGTAACCCGATGGTGGCCAATCTGGCCAAGATGCCACACCTCCTGGTAGCCGGCACCACTGGCTCCGGTAAATCGGTGGGCGTCAACGCCATGCTTCTGAGCATGCTGCTGAAGGCGGGCCCGGACGATGTCCGCTTCATTATGGTGGACCCGAAGATGCTGGAACTGAGCATCTACGACGGTATTCCTCATTTGCTGGCGCCGGTTGTCACCGATATGAAGGAAGCCGCCAACGCGCTGCGCTGGTGTGTTGCGGAAATGGAGCGCCGCTACCGACTGATGGCCAGTCTGGGGGTTCGGAACATTGCCGGTTATAACCGCAAGATCAAGGATGCCATGGCTGCCGGTGAGCCTATTCTGGATCCGCTCTGGAAGCCGGATGAATATCTGGCGAACGATGAGCAGGAGCGTCCCGAGCTGGAAACGCTGCCGTTCATTGTGGTGGTGATCGATGAATTCGCCGACATGATGATGATCGTCGGCAAAAAGGTTGAGGAGCTGATTGCCCGGATTGCCCAGAAGGCGAGGGCGGCCGGTATCCACCTGATCCTGGCCACCCAGCGCCCATCCGTTGACGTGATCACCGGCCTGATCAAGGCCAATATACCCACCCGGATGTCGTTCCAGGTGTCGTCGAAAATAGACTCGCGCACGGTACTGGACCAGGGCGGCGCCGAGCAGCTTCTGGGGCACGGTGACATGCTGTATCTGCCGCCAGGCTCAGGTTTGCCGGTGCGTGTCCACGGCGCCTTCGTTGATGACGATGAGGTCCATCGGGTGGTCAGCGCCTGGAAGGCCCGCGGTGAACCGGTGTATGTCGATGATGTGCTCAGCGGTGCCGAGGGTGAGAGTCTGCCCGGTGTGCCCAGCCTTGCCGAAGGCGGTGGCGACAGCGAGGGCGATGCCCTTTACGACGAGGCAGTTGCATTTGTGACCGAAGGCCGACGGGTGTCGATTTCTTCGGTGCAGCGAAAATTCAAGATTGGTTATAACCGAGCGGCCAACCTGGTGGACGCCATGGAGGCATCCGGTGTGGTCAGCGCTGCCGGTCATAACGGTGCCCGCGAAGTTCTGGCGCCGCCACCCCCGAGAGACTAGGAGCAAACACCTATGGGACAGTCCTTCCTGAAATCCCTGTTTACCCTACTGGCACTGGCGATGATGGCTACTCCGGTTGTTGCCGCCGAACCCGCCAAGGCGGATGGTGTGAAACTCGGCGCTGATGAGCTTGCTCGTGTTCTTGAGAGCTACCAGTCCTATCAGGCGGACTTCATTCAGATTGTAGTGAATGAAAACGGTAACCGGGTTCAGGAAACCCGTGGCTCGCTCAAGGCCAAACGCCCAGGGATGTTCTACTGGGAGACCAGCGCGCCTCTCTCGCAGTTTATCGTCAGTGATGGCGACACCGTGGAAGTCTATGACCCGGACCTTGAGCAGGTTACCGTCCACGACCTTGACGACCGCGTTCAGTCCACACCCGCGCTGCTGCTCAGCGGTGAGGTGGATGACCTCGAAAAAACCTACCGGGTTTCCGGTCGCAGCATGGGTGAACATACCCGGGAATACACACTGGAGCCCCGCAGCCCGGACTCTCTGTTCACGTCGCTGCGCCTGACCTTCTTCGACGGTGAACTCCAGGAGATGCGGATGCAGGATTCCCTGGGACAGCTCAGTATCCTCAGTTTCGACGACATTCGCTTGAACGAGCCCGTTGAGGCCAGCGCCTTCACCCTTGAGTACCCGGAGGGTGTGGATATCATTCGGGACGGAGCCTGATGCAGGACAGCCTGTTCGCGGAGGCGTCGGGCTTCCGGCCACTGGCCTCCAGGATGCGTCCGGTAACGCTGGATGACTACGTGGGCCAGGCCCATCTGGTGGGCCCGGGCAAGCCTCTGAGGCGGGCCGTGGAACAGGGTCAGCTGCATTCGATGATCCTCTGGGGGCCACCGGGCGTTGGTAAAACCACGTTTGCCCAACTCCTCGCCAATGTCAGCGATCTGAGCTTTGAGACCGTCTCAGCCGTGCTCAGTGGCGTCAAGGAGATCCGTGCCGTAGTCGAACGCGCCCGTAACCGAAAGCAGTCTCAGGGCCGCGACACGCTGCTCTTCGTGGATGAGGTGCATCGTTTCAACAAGAGCCAGCAGGATGCCTTCCTGCCGCACATCGAGGATGGCACCTTTATTTTTGTCGGTGCCACCACCGAGAACCCCTCCTTCGAACTGAACAGCGCCCTGTTGTCCCGCACCCGTGTCTACGTCCTGAAGAATCTCGAGGAAGACGATATCCTCAAATTGCTGCGTCGTGCCCTGACTTCCGAAGAGGGATTTGGGGGAAAGCTGTCGGTGGAGGAGAGCGTTCTTACGGTGATGGCCTCGGCTTCCGGCGGCGACGCCCGCAGGGCTCTCAATATTCTGGAGGTGGCCGCTGATCTGGCAGAGCCGGACGCTTCAGGTGTCGAACGCGTGACCGCCGAGCACCTCGAGCAGGTGATGCAGACAAGCCTGCGTCGGTTCGATAAAGGCGGTGACGTTTTCTACGATCAGATCTCCGCACTGCACAAATCTGTCCGTGGGTCCGATCCGGACGGTTCGCTTTACTGGTTGTGCCGGATGCTCGATGGCGGCTGTGATCCGCTCTACGTGGCCCGTCGTCTGGTGCGGATTGCCAGCGAGGACATCGGCAATGCCGATCCCCGCGCGCTCCAGCTCAGCATGGATGCCTGGGAGGCACAGGAGCGGCTGGGTTCTCCGGAGGGTGAGCTGGCTCTGGCCCAGGCAGTCACCTACCTGGCTCTGGCGCCCAAGAGCAATGCGGTTTACAAGGCCTTCAACCAGTGCATGGCCGACATTCGCAAAGATCCGGACTACGAGGTGCCAATACACCTGCGTAATGCCCCCACCAAACTTATGAAAAGCATGGGCCATGGCGACAGTTACCGCTACGCCCACGATGAGCCGGACGCCTTTGCCGCCGGCGAATCCTACCTCCCGGAGGCCATCCACCAGCGTCGCTACTATCAGCCGGTGGACAGGGGCCTGGAAATCAAGCTGGCGGAGAAGCGCCAGCGCCTCGATACCCGGAACGCAGAGAGCGCCAACAAGCGTTACCGCTGAGCCCCTGGCGCCGCTAGCCACCAGCAAATGTGCAGGTATAATGGCCAGTCATTCATCCCATCGCTAACCGAAAGATTCAGGATAAACATGCTCGATCCCAAACGTGTCCGTACCCAGACAGAAGAGATCGCCCGCAGGCTGGCCATCAAGAACTACGATTTCGACGTGGCGGCTTTTGAACAGCTTGAGGAGCGTCGTCGTGCCATCCAGGTACGCACGGAAACCCTGCAGAGCGAGCAGAACAAACGGTCCAAATCCATCGGCAAGGCCAAAGCGGCCGGCGAGGACATCCAGCCTTTGCTGGACGAGGTGGAGAGCCTGAAAAAGCAGAGATCCGAGGCGGAAGATGAACTCCGTACGCTTCAGGAAGAATTGAACGCCTTCCTGGCCGGCATCCCCAATCTCCCGGACGAAGACGTGCCGCCGGGTGCGGACGAAGACGATAACGTTGAAGTTCGTACCTGGGGCACCCCTAAGGCCTTTGATTTCGAGCCTCAGGATCACGTAGCCCTGGGCGAAGGTCTCAAAGGGCTGGATTTCGAAACCGCCAGCCGGCTGGCGCGCTCCCGATTCGCGGTCATGCGCGGACCGGTTGCCCGGCTGCATCGTGCGCTGGCCCAGTTCATGCTGGATCTGCATACCCGTGACCACGGTTACCAGGAAACCTACGTTCCCTATCTGGTGAACGCCGACACGCTCTACGGCACGGGTCAATTGCCCAAATTTGAGGAAGACCTTTTCCGGATGGAGGGGGAGAATCCACTCTACCTGATCCCGACCGCAGAGGTGCCGGCAACCAATCTGGTGTCGGACACCATCCTGGACGCCAGCGAGCTGCCGCTGCAGATGGTCTGCCATACGCCGTGTTTTCGCAGCGAGGCCGGGTCGTATGGGCGCGATACCCGTGGCATGATCCGGCAGCACCAGTTTGACAAGGTGGAGCTGGTGCACGTTGTGCGACCAGAGGATTCCGAGGCGGCTCTCGAGGCCCTGACCGGGCATGCGGAAAGGGTTCTTCAGCTGCTGGAGCTTCCCTATCGCGTTGTCGCCCTGTGCGGCGGCGATATGGGCTTCTCTGCGGCAAAAACCTACGACCTGGAAGTCTGGTTGCCTGGTCAGCAGAAGTTCCGTGAAATCTCCTCCTGCTCCAATACCCGTGATTTCCAGGCACGGCGCATGCATGCACGTTGGCGTAACCCGGAAACCGGAAAGCCCGAGCCTGTGCACACCCTGAACGGGTCGGGGCTTGCGGTAGGTCGCGCCCTGATCGCGGTAATGGAGAATTACCAGCAGGCAGACGGCAGCATTCTGGTTCCGGAGGTCCTCAAGCCGTACATGGGAGGCATTGACCGAATCCAATGACTGATCCGAAGGAAGTCGCACCAGGGAAGGGCGTTGGTGCAACCCCTGCACCAATCCGGTACAGGAAAAATCCGGTAACCTCGAATCCCAACACCTCGGCCGGAGAGGTGGCTCTGGTCGGGGCCGGGCCGGGCGACCCGGAACTGCTCACACTCAAGGCCTGGCGTTTGATCACCTCTGCTGAGGTGGTTCTGTACGATCGCCTGGTGTCACCGGAGATCCTGGCTCTGATTCCGGAATCGGCCGAGAGAATCCATGTGGGCAAGCAACGTGCAAATCACACCCTGCCACAGGATCAGATCAATCAGAGGCTGGTGGATTTGGCGAAACAGGGCCGCAAGGTGGTGCGACTCAAGGGCGGCGATCCTTTTATTTTCGGGCGCGGCGGCGAGGAAATCGAGACCCTGGCTGATGCCGGCGTTCGTTTCCAGGTGGTGCCCGGGATCACGGCGGCGTCCGGATGTGCCGCATACGCGGGCATTCCGCTGACGCATCGTGATTATGCCCAATCGGTCCGGTTTGTCACCGGTCACCTCAAGAACGACACATGCGACCTTCCCTGGAAGGATTTTGTCCAGAATAACCAGACCCTTGTGTTCTACATGGGGCTGGTGGGATTGCCGATCATCTGCCGTCAGCTGGTGGCCCATGGCATGTCGCCACAGATGCCGGTGGCCCTGGTCTCAAAAGGCACCACGCCGGAGCAGCGTGTGGTGACGGGTAATCTGGATAACATCGTCGAGCGCGTGCAGGCCGAGGACGTTCAGCCTCCCACTCTGGTGATCATCGGGCAGGTTGTTGCTTTGAGAGAACGGCTTGACTGGATCGGAGGGGTAACCGCGGGGAGCTGAAGCTCCCCGACTGGTTTGTGCGGGAGGCCTCAGCCAACCTTGCGCTTGGGCAGCACGTCTTTGAGTTTCTCCCGCATGTCCCGAATGGCCTTTTCAGTGGTCGGCCAGTCGATGCAGGCGTCTGTGATGGAAACCCCGTACTTCAGGTCTGCCAGGTTGTCCGGAATCGACTGGTTACCCCAGTTGATATTGCTCTCTACCATCAGGCTCTGAATGGACGAATTGCCTTCCAGAATCTGGTGGGTGACGTCCTGCATTACCAGCGGCTGAATAGCCGGGTCCTTGCTGGAGTTGGCGTGGCTGCAGTCGATCATGATGGACTTGCGCAGGCCGGACTTCTCCAGCGCCTGCTCGCAGAGCGCTACGCTGACCGAATCATAGTTGGGTTTGCCACCACCGCCGCGCAGTACCACGTGCCCGTAGTTGTTGCCCTTGGTACGGATGATGGCCACCTGGCCCTGCTGGTCGATGCCGAGGAAACTGTGCGGGTGTGATACTGATTTCATGGCGTTCACCGCCACGTCGAGACTGCCGTCGGTACCGTTCTTGAAGCCGATCGCCATGGACAGACCGCTGCTCATTTCGCGGTGGGTCTGAGACTCGGTGGTACGGGCGCCGATGGCAGACCAGGCAATGGTGTCCTGCAGGTACTGGGGCGAAATCGGATCCAGCGCCTCTGTTGCTGCCGGCAGGCCCAGTTCATTGATGTCCAGCAGTAACCGACGGCCAATGTGCAGGCCCTGTTCGATATCAAAGGTGTCGTTCAGGTGCGGGTCGTTGATCAGACCTTTCCAGCCAACGGTTGTCCGTGGCTTTTCGAAATAGACACGCATAACGATCAGCAGGGTATCGCTGACTTCATCAGCGAGTTTCTTCAGGCGAGTGGCGTAGTCGCGAGCCGCCTCAACGTCGTGGATGGAGCAGGGGCCAACCACCACGAACAGGCGATGGTCCTTGCCGTCCATGATGTCGTAGATGGCCTGCCGGCCTTTGGCGACGGTGTCCGCGGCCTTCTCGGAGAGCGGCATCTCCTTTTTCAGCGCCTCAGGAGTAATCAGTGTTTCCTGGCTCGCCACGTTCAGATTCTCAAGTTTGTTGCCCGACATGTTGTTCTGCTTCCCGATTCTGATCGTAGTCACTGCTGGTGGGTGCCCTTCAGCCTGCGCCAACAGCGTGTCAATTTGGCTCGATGAGCGCCGGTACACGGTTGCGGTAAACCCCGGCGAGTTGGTTATACTGCGTTATTTACTGGGCCTTTTCAACGCTTCTTGAGTATGAGGAACGGATGTCGCTAAACAGATCGAGAACAAAGCCAGAGACTGAAAAAAGTGCCCACGAATAAAGTGGTTTCCGGTCGGATTGACGACGTTCTCGCCGGTATACGGGTCCCGGATCTGCCGTATCCTGCGGGCAGGCTTGAGCCCGAAGCGGTCAGCGACTGGCGGCCGCTGCTGATTTCCTGCTGGTCGGAGCAGCGTGACGAGCGAGTAACCCACGTGATTCGTTCGGTCCATCTGGAGTGGTCGGCACGCCAGGTCAACGCGGCCTATGTGGCGGACCGCATCATGGATGTGTTTCTCAAAACCAGCGGGCTGCACCCAACGCTGGCCCGACGCATCGCGCGGTTACGTTTCTACCTGGCCTGGCGAATGAACCTCGAGGGCAAGAAAGCGTTCAGTGAGCCGCTCGTGGCCTGGCTCGACAGTCTCCAGGAATGGCGCGGCTGGAGCGAGTCCGGAGGTCGTTCCGCGCGGGTTCTGCTGGATCAGCTCGACGCGCTGGTAATCGCTGTGTCTGCCAGCTTCGAGGAAGGCAGTACCGCGCCGGTCGAGGTGTTTTGCCGGCAATGGGAGGCAGACGCGGAAAAACGCAATTCCCAGGCCGAAAAACTCCGCCAGCGACTGCTGGAAACCGAACAGGGCGCCGCAAGACAGCGCCGGGCAGACCAGACCGCAAGGGCGCTGGTGGGTCGGGCATTGCAGAGTAGAGATCTGCCCATACCGATTGTTCGGTTTATCCTGGATTACTGGCAGAGCCTGATCAAACAGGCCGTATGGGAAGGTGGTCTGAAGGGCGAAACCTTCCGGCATGGCAGCAAACTGCTCGAGTGGCTGGTGTGGATAGGGGATCCGTCGCTGTCCGACCAGGACAGAAACCGGCTCTACCATGTGGGAGAGCAAATCGGCGACCGCATTCTCGATGTCTGGAAGAAGGTCTACAAGACGGACCTGCCGGGCGAGGCCCTGGCGGGGATTGAGTCGGTTATGGTGTCGCGTCTGCGCGGCGAGACTCCGGAGCTCGTGGACGCTCTGGACGAGGCGGGACAGTTCCAGTGGGACTCCCGTTGGCTAGAATTTGAACTGCCTGCCCGGGACACGTACCAGGCGGTTGAGGGGCATTGGTTCGTGGAAGGTGAAGGTGCGCGCGAACAGCGCCGTTTTTGCTTTGCCTTCCTGGCGGATTCCGCCGAAATTCTCTGGACCAATGGCGCCGGGGTGAAGCTGGGCGTCCAGCCATGGTCGGAATTCCAGGCGGCACTTGATCGCAACCAGCTCCGTCCACTCCCCAAAATGACCCCTTTCGGACAGGTGCTTTCAGAGACCGTGGAATTGCTGGCGAACGTGTGCGAGAAGCAGCGTAAGCAGCGAGAAAAGGCGGCTGAGGCAGCGAGGGCCAGGGCCGAGGAGCTGCGGCGCCAGCAAGAAGCCGAAGAGGCTCGACGAAAAGCCCAGGAGGCGGAACGCGAGGCCGAGCTGGAGCGCCAGCGGCAGGAGGCGGAAGCTCGCAGAATTGCAGATGAAGAGGCAGAACAGGCGCGAATCCTCAAAGAGCGAACCTTGCTCGCCGAGAAGCAGGTGGCCGGCATCAAGCTGGGTGGCTGGATTGTGGTAGAGTCCGGGGAGCCCGGGTCGGATGCCGCCCGGCTCAAGCTGGCGGTTCGCATCAACGCCTCAAGAAAACTGGTCTTTGTGGACCGGCTTGGTTTGAATCGGCGAGAATTCCTTGAAGACGACCTGGTGGCCGGCATCGTCGCCGGAAAAATCCGGGTTCTGGGAACCTCCGCGGAGTTTGATGATACCCTGAGCCGGGTCGTTGGCCGCATTCGTGTTGGCCGTAACTGAGCCTGGCAGTGCAGGAAGAGCAACATGGCAGACAACGACTACAGTTTTGGTACGGGCAACGAACCTCAGGTCGATCAGGACAACAGGAGCAGTTATCGCCTCACCGCCCGCGCTCGAGCCATCCTGGAGCTGGAATCCGGGGAGCCCGACAAGACCTCCTCCGACAGTAGGGATCTGGTTTGCGGCATTCGGGATATCTCTGCCGGCGGGCTGTGCCTTACCGCGGCCGAACCTCTGTCTCTGGATGCGCTGTTACCGGCAAGGGTGTTCCTCGGCAACCACCGCGAACCCTTTCTGTTGATGGTTGAGGTGGTCTGGTGTCGCCCTCATGAACAGGCGTTCCTGGTTGGCGTCAGAATCATCGAGTCCGATGACACCGCCTATGTCGAGTGGGTGGAGGCCGTTGCCCTCGCAATGGAGCAGGGCTGAGCACTCGCCCAGCGCTTCGGGCAACCTACCTGAACACGAAAAAGCCGGCATGATGCCGGCTTTTTGCTTTCTTCAGTCGGTAACAGCTGCTGTTATTCTTCCAGTTCGGCCATACCGGTGATATTGAAACCGGCGTCCACGTACATGATCTCACCGGTAATACCGCTGGCCATGTCCGAGCCGAGGAACGCGGCGGCGTTGCCCACTTCGTCAATGGTCACGTTACGGCGAAGCGGGGCACGCTTGGCGTTCTCGGCAAGCATCTTGCGGAAGCTCTTGATGCCGGAGGCCGCCAGGGTCTTGATCGGGCCGGCCGAGATGCCGTTCACGCGAATGCCGTCGCGGCCGAGGCTTGAGGCCATGTAGCGAACGTTAGCTTCCAGAGAAGCCTTGGCCAGTCCCATCACATTGTAGTTCTGCAGCACACGCTCTGCCCCCAGGTAGCTCAGGGTGAGCAGGGAGCTGCCTTCGTGCAGCATGCCACGGGCGGCTTTGGCCAGTGCAACAAAGCTGTAGGAGCTGATGTCATGGGCAATCCGGAAGCCTTCCCGGGTGGTGACGTCCACGTAATTGCCGTCAAGCTCGTGGGCCGGGGCATAACCCACCGCGTGAACAATGATATCGACGTGGTCCCAGTGCTTCGCCAGTTCCTTGAACACGTTTTCGATTTCGTCGTCCTTGGCTACGTCACAGGGGAAGGTCAGTTTGCTACCCCAGCCTTCCGCAAATTTTTCTACACGGGGTTGCAGCTTTTCGTTCTGGTAGGTAAACGCCAGCTCCGCGCCTTCACGGGCGAAGGCATCCGCGATGCCGTAGGCAATGGACAGTTTGCTGGCTACGCCAACGATCAGTGCTTTCTTGCCACTGAGGATTCCCATGGGTCGTTCTCCCTGTGTTCCTGATTTTGGTGCATTATCCCCGAACTCAGGGGCCCGGGGTAACGCTCAAATAGTCGTAGTGGTGTCCTGGTAGAAAAACGCCGCACTGAGCAGCTCGCGCGTGTAGTCACGGCGAGGCGCCTGAAAAATGTCGGCAGCGTTACCGTATTCCACGATCTGGCCGTGCTGAAGCACAAGTAACTTGTGGCTGAGCGCACGAACCACTGCCAGATCATGGCTGATAAAGATGTAGCTTAGACCATAACGGGCCTGGATATCCCTCAGCAGCTCAATCACCTGCTTCTGCACTGTGCGATCGAGCGCCGAAGTGGGCTCGTCAAGAATGATCAGGTCGGGCTGCAGAACAAGGGCCCGGGCAATGGCAATTCGTTGCCTCTGACCGCCGGAAAACTCATGGGGATACCGGTGCCGCGCCTCCGGGTCCAGCCCAACATCGCTCAGGGCCCGGATAACTTTGTGATCGTGCTCCCCGGCACCGTCCGCATCGTGTATTTCCAGACCTTCCCGAATAATCTCCGCCACTGACATCCGGGGGCTGAGACTGCCAAACGGGTCCTGGAACACAATCTGGACTCGTCGGCGCCAGGGACGGAAGGCCCTCTGGTCGAGCCGCGCCAGCTCCTCGCCGTCCAGTCGAATGCTGCCGGTGCTGGCGGTCAGTTTGAGCAGGGCATGGCCAATGGTGGTTTTGCCACTGCCGCTTTCCCCAACGATGCCGAGGGTCTCCCCGCGCTTGAGGTCAAAGCTCGCGGCCTGGACCGCGTGAAACGATTCCTTCACACGGCCGAACAGGTTCCTGCGAATGGGGAAGTGAACATCGAGGTCGGTTACGGAAAGCAGGGGTGAGGCCTGGCCCTCCAGGGCGATGGGTGCCTCCGGCGGTTCGGCATCCAGCAGTTTTCGGGTATAGGGATGGCGCGGCGATTCGAACAGAGTTCGGGTATCGGCCTGCTCAACAAGCTGCCCCTGTTCCATGACGGCAACCCGGTCGGCGTAACGACGGACAATGGTCAGGTCGTGGGTGATCAGCAGAATGGCCATGCCCAGCTTTTTCTGCAGGTCACGCAGCAGCTCGAGCACCTGCTTCTGAACCGTCACGTCCAGGGCGGTGGTCGGTTCATCGGCAATCAACAGGTCCGGCTCATTGGCCAGTGCCATGGCAATCATCACCCGCTGTTTCTGGCCACCGGACAGCTGGTGCGGATAGGCACCCAGCTTGGACTCGGCGTTCTGGATACCCACGAGGTTCAGAAGCTCCAGGCAGCGAACACGCGCCTGATTGCCGCGCATGCCCTTGTGCAGCTCAAGGGTTTCGCCAATCTGGCGCTCAACCGTGTGCAGGGGGTTCAGAGAGGTCATGGGCTCCTGGAAGATCATCCCGATTTCCCGACCGCGTATCTGGCGCAGGCGTTTGCTGTTGGCCGCCAGCAGGTTCTCCCCGCGATACTGAATGTTTCCCCTTGGATAGCTCACGTGGCGCTCATCGAGAAGCCGGAGAATCGAGAGGGCCGAGATGGACTTTCCGGAGCCGCTTTCACCAACAAGGGCCAGGGTTTCACCCTCGCTGATCGAGAGCGAGAGAGATTCCACCACGGGTGGAGCCTGGTCGAAGGCGATGGTCAGATCGGAGATTTCAAGCAATTGGGTCATGTCAGCTCTTTCTCGGATCAAAGGCATCGCGGACGGCTTCGCCAACGAACACCAGCAAGGTCAGCATCAGCGACAGCGAAACAAAGGCGGAAATACCAAGCCAGGGAGCGTGCAGGTTGGCCTTGCCCTGTGCGATCAGCTCACCGAGCGATGGAGAGCCGGACGGCAGACCGAAGCCCAGGAAATCCAGTGACGTGAGGCCGGTGATTGCGCCTGTCAGAATAAACGGCAGAAAGGTCAGAGTGGCGACCATGGCGTTGGGCAGAATATGCCGGAACATGATTTTTCGATTGCCCAGGCCGAGGGCCCGGGCTGCTTTCACGTATTCGAAGTTCCGTGCTCGAAGGAATTCGGCGCGCACCACGTCCACCAGCCCCATCCAGCTAAACAGCAGCATGATCCCGAGCAACCACCAGAAGTTCGGCTGCACAATGCTCGAGAGAATGATCAGCAGGTAGAGCACCGGCAATCCTGACCAGATCTCGATAAATCGTTGCCCGAACAGGTCGACCTTGCCCCCATAAAAGCCCTGGATGGCGCCCACTACCACGCCCACAATGCAACTGGCGATGGTGAGCGTCAGCCCGAACAGCACCGAGATGCGAAACCCGTAGATCACGCGCGCGGCCACGTCACGACCTTGATCATCGGTGCCTAGCCAGTTTTCCGCGCTGGGGGGCGCCGGTGAGGGCACCTCAAGGTCGTAGTTGATGGTGTCGTAGCTGAACCGGATGGGTGGCCATACCATCCAGCCGTTGGCCTTGATTTCCTCGGCGATGAACGGATCCCGGTAGTTCGCTTCCGTTGGCAGAAACCCTCCGAAGGTTTCCTCAGGCACCGATTCGACAACCGGAAAATAGAGCTCGCCCTGATAGGACACGATCAGCGGCGAGTCGTTGGCAATCAGTTCGGCCACCAGGGAGAGACCGAACAGCGCCAGGAATATCCACAGCGACCAGAACCCCCGACGGTTGTTCCGGAAGCTTTGCAGGCGCCGCTGCTGGATGGGCGTCAGGGAACGTAAGGTCACGCACCCTCCCGGCTTTCAAAGTCGATTCGGGGGTCCACCAGTACATAGGTTATGTCGCTGATCAGCTTCAGTATCAGCCCCATCAACGTGAAGATGTAGAGGGTGCCAAAGATCACCGGATAATCCCGGTTGAGAGCCGCCTCAAAACCCAGCAGCCCCAGGCCGTCCAGGGAAAAGATCACCTCAATGAGCAGCGAACCGGTGAAAAACAGGGCCACCAGCACTCCCGGCAGGCTGGCGATGACAATCAGCATGGCGTTACGGAATACATGGCCGTAAAGCACCTGCTTGTCGGTAAGGCCTTTCGCCCTTGCTGTCACCACATATTGCTTGCCGATCTCGTCGAGAAAGGAGTTCTTGGTGAGCAGGGTGAGCGTCGCAAAACCGCCAATCACGTTCGCGGTAACCGGCAGCGCCAGATGCCAGAAGTAGTCGCCGATTTTCTGGTACCAGGTCAGCTCGTCGAAATTCGAGGAGGTCAGGCCGCGTAGCGGAAACCAGTCGAGATAGCTTCCGCCTGCGAAGAGCACAATCAACAGAATGGCAAACAGGAATCCGGGTATCGCATAACCCACCACAATGGCCGAGCTGGTCCAGACATCGAAGCGAGTCCCGTCCAGGACCGCCTTGCGGATGCCGAGGGGGATGCTGATCAGGTAAATGATGAGTGTCGACCAGAGGCCCAGCGAGATCGAGACGGGCATCTTGTCGAGAATCAGTTCGATAACGCTTTTCTCGCGGAAGAAGGAGTCGCCGAAATCGAATGTGGCATAGTCTCCGAGCATCTTGATAAAACGCTCGTGGGGCGGCTTGTCAAAGCCGTACATCACTTCGATTTCCTTGAGCAGGTCATCCGGAATTCCGCGGGAGCCCCTGGAGTCGCCGGATGTGTCCGCCACTTCACCGCCCGTGCCACCACCGGAGGCCCGCGCCAGGGCGCTGCCGCCGTGGCCCTGCATCTCGGCAATCAGTTGTTCAACCGGCCCTCCGGGCGCTGCCTGAACAATGACAAAATTCAGCAGCATGATTCCGATCAGGGTAGGGACGATCAGCGCCAGTCGCCGGAGTATGTAGATGCCCATGTAGCGGCGCTTTCCTCAGGGCCTGGCCCACCAGTTGTCGAGGTCTATACCGTTCTTCGGGGTGGTGGCCGGTCGCTGAAGGTGGTTCCAGTAGGCCACCCGGTCTTTGGTGAGGTGCCAGTGCGGAACCACGTAGTGCCCGTGCAGCAGCACGCGGTCGAGTGCCCGTACCCGATGCACCAGTTCTTCGCGGTTCGGCGCCTGAATAACCTTGCTCACCAGCTCGTCGACCACCGGGTCGCTTACGCCGGCATAGTTGCGCGAGCCTTTGGTGTTCACGTTGGAAGAATGCCAGTAGTCCCGTTGTTCGTTCCCCGGCGAGTCTGACTGACCGAACACCTGGGTAATCATATCGTAGTCAAACTCGCGCAGGCGCTGGATATACTGGTTGCTGTCCACCAGCCTGACGGTAACGTCGATACCCAGGCGTTCAAGATTTTTCTTGAAGGGCAGGACCACTCGCTCGAAGCTCTTCTGGAAAAGCAGAATTTCAAAAGCCAGAGGCTTGCCGGACTCGGCATTTACCATCTTGCCGTTGCGGATCTCGTAACCGGCCTCGTTGAGCAGATCCAGGGCAATCTTGAAGTTCTGGCGGAGCCCCTGTTGTCCTTCCGTGGTGGGAGGCTGGTACTCCTCGTTAAACACGTCCGCGCTCAACTGATCACGGAACGGTTCAAGAATTTCCAGCTCCCGCCCCTGGGGCAGACCGGAGGAGGCCAGTTCACTGTTCTCGAAATAACTGTCGGTTCTGGTGTACTGCCCGAAGAACAGGTTCTTGTTGGCCCACTCGAAGTCGAATGCGTAGGCCAGGGCTTCCCTCACCAACGGGTCCGAGAACACCGGCCGCCGGGTATTGAATACAAATCCCTGCATGCCGGCCGGGCGGTGATGTTCGATGGCTTCCTTGATGATGGTGCCATTGTTGAATCGCTCACCCGTATAGGCTGTTGCCCAGTTCTTGGCGGAGGACTCGAGCCGGAAGTCAAAACTGCCCGCCTTGAATGCTTCCAGGGCGACGGTGTCGTCGGTGTAGTAGTCATAGACGATGCGATCGAAGTTGAAGCGTCCGGCGCGAACGCCGAGGTCCTCGGCCCAGTAGTCTTTGACTCGCTCGTAGCTGACACTTCGGCCCGCCTCGAAATCACCGATACGGTAAGGACCGCTGCCCAGGGGGCGCTCCAGACCGTTGTCGCCGAAGTCACGATCGGCCCAGTAGTGGGCCGGCAGAATCGGCATCTGGCCAAGAATCAGCGGCAGCTCACGATTCTTGGTTTCACCGAAATCAAACCGGATGCGATGTGGCCCTTCAACCGTTACCTTGCTGACGTCTGCATAGTAGTTGCGGAAGAACGGGTGCCCCTTGGTGGTCAGTGTCTCGAAGGAAAACTTGACGTCCTCGGCGGTGATGGGCTTGCCGTCGTGAAACCTTGCCTGCTCACGGAGATTGAAAACCACATAACTGCGGTCCTCCGGGGTTTCGATGGATTCGGCAATCAAGCCATAGGCCGAGAAGGGTTCGTCGTCGGACGATGCCAGCAGAGTATCGTAAAGGTAATTGCTGATGCCTGCAGCGGCTACGCCACGGATGTCGAACGGATTGAACGAATCAAACCCGTTGGCCACCACCGCCAGTTTCAGGGTGCCGCCTTCGGGAGCCTCCGGGTTAACGTAATCGAAATGGCTGAAGCCCTCGGGGTACTTGGTCTCACCGTGCATCGCCAGACCGTGCGAGGGTGTGACTTCCTGTGCCAGGGATCCAGCGGAGAACAGCGGCGCCGCAACCAGCGCCATTACGGAACAGAAGGACGTAAGGAATGAGGTTGTTCGAGTTGTTGTCATGGGGCTCGCACGTCAGGGGCTGTTTCGAATGTCCACGTAGAGTACCAGACTTTGGCCGGGTTGCAGATAACGCGCTGTGTTGAGGTCGTTCCAGCTTGCGATGTCACGCACATTCACCGAAAAACGGCTGGCAATACGCGCCAGCGAATCGCCTTTGCGAACCCGATAGCCCACCTTTCGCACCATGGCATCACCGCGACGGCTGTTGGCTGCCACCACGGTCGGTTGACTGGTTTTCGACCAGATCACCAATTCCTTGCCGGGAATCAGTGGATCACCCGGGGCCATTCCGTTCCAGGCCGCCAGTTCCCGAACCGAGACCCGGTGCTCACGGGCAATATCCCAGAAGGTATCGCCCCGCCGGACGGTGTAGCGAACCTTGTTGCCCTCGCGCTCCCGGGATTGTTTGCGTTCCAGCCGCTGGGCTGCACTGAGGGCGTAGGCATCACTGTTCTTGGACGCCGAAGGAATCATCAGTCGCTGGCCGATCCGGATCAAGTCGCTGTTCAGATTATTGACCTGCTGCAGCACAGACGGCGTGGTGGAAAACTTGCGGGAGATGGTATTGAGGCTGTCGCCGGACTTCACCACGTAGTTGCGCCAGGACACCCGCTGAGCCACCGGCAATTTGTCCAGGGCGGCGCGAAACGCCTCGGCACTTGCCACCGGGACCAGCAGGCGGTGCGGACCGTCCGGCGACGTGGCCCAACGGTTGTAGGAGGGGTTGAGTAGATAGATCTCATCTATATCCACGCCCGCCATCTCGGCAGCCTGGGCCAGGTCGAGCTGGGAGCCGGTATCGACAACTTCGAAGTAGGGTTCGTCTTTCAGCGAGGGCAATTCGATGCCGTAGGCGGCGGGGTCGTCGAAGATCTTGGCGAGGGCAATCAGCTTGGGCACGTAGTGACGGGTTTCCCGGGGCAGTTCCAGCGACCAGAAATCCGTGGGCCGGTTGCTTTTCATGTTACGTCTGATGGCGCTCGAGACGGTTCCACCTCCGCTGTTGTAGGCAGCCAGGGCCAGCGTATGATCGCCGTCAAAGCGGCCTGCCAGCCGTTCCAGGTAGGTCAGGGCAGCGTCGGTTGCGGCAATCACGTCCCGGCGCTCGTCGTGCCACCAGCTCTGGGTGAGTCCGAAGTACTTGCCGGTGGAGGGAATGAACTGCCAGAGACCCGCAGCCCGGCCGTGGGAATACGCGAAGGGATCGAAGGCGCTCTCCACCACAGGCAACAACGCGTATTCAGCAGGAAGGCCGCGCTTTTCGGTTTCGTTCAGTATGTGATGAAGGTAGCGGCTGCCACGTTCCACCACCCGCTCTATGTATTTGGGGTGGCTCACATACCAGTTCAGTTGGTCGCGGACCCGCTCATTGTCCACGCTGTGATCCAGGACAAAACCTGCTCTCATCCGGTCCCAGAGGTCTACCTGGGCAACGGTTTCCGGTTCTGGCTCGGTGACCGGGTTGTCGAGTCTGTCCCTGGCTTCACGGGCGGCCTTCTTCAGGTCTGGTGCAATGGCGTCGTCCAGAGGGCCATCCTGGGCTTCCGTGTTGTCTTCGCCCGCAACCACCGCCTGCTTCAGGCCCTCATCGCCGGCTGCTACGGCCAGTTGCTCGGTTTCAAGCGGGTTGTCCGAATCTTCTCCGCTCTGGTTCAGCAAACTCGTGCACCCGGTAATCAGGGCCCCTGTAAGGAAAAAAAACGACAAGCGTCTGAGCGACATAACAAGACATCCGGAAACGGTTCAAAAAAGGCTTTTGATTCTATTGGAGCCTGTCAAAAAGGGTCAAGAATCCTCTCGTTACGGCTCTGAGAGGATTTGTTAAGTACGTAGGGCCCGGCGTCAGAAGTGGTCCTTGCCGTGACGAATCGCCGCAAAGATTGCATTCTCTGAATCAGCGGGCAGGCCATGGCTGGCGCAATAGGCCCGGGCAGCATCGACAACGGGAGGATCATCCCAGCGCAGGAAAGGGTTGAGGCGCTTTTCCTCCGCCAGCACCGAGGGCACGGTTGGTTTTCCTGCGTCCCGGGCTTTCTTGCAGCGGTTCTCGAAATCCTTGAGGCCTTCGTCTTCTGGCAGCCAGCTGCGGGCAAAACGCAGGTTGGCAAGAGTGTACTCATGGGCGCAGTATACAGCGGTCCTGTCCGGCAGGGCGCGCAGGGTCTGCAGGGACTGGCGCATCTGTTCCGGAGAGCCCTCAAACAGCCTCCCACAGCCACAGACAAACAGGGTGTCGCCGCAGAACAACACGGGGCGCCCCTGGACCTCGACATCCGTAAAGTAGGCGATGTGGTCGAGGGTGTGGCCGGGCACTCCGAGTACCTGAAAGGTAATCTCCTCCCAGATCACCTCATCGCCCGGGTGCAAGGTGTTGGTCGCGCCTTTGAAGGGAGAGTCCGCCGGGCCACTGACGCGGCAGTCTGGAAAAGTGGCAACCAGCGACTGAACGCCGCCCACATGGTCCGGGTGATGATGTGTGACCAGGATAGTGTCGAGCGTGAGGCTGTGTTCAGAGAGGTGATCCAGCACTGGCTGAGCCTGGCCGGGGTCGACAATCAGTGCTTTGCCGCTGGCCGAATTCGACAGGCACCAGATGTAGTTATCGCTAAACGCCGGTATCGCAGTAATTGTCAGCATAGGGCCCCACATGTGCTTGGAAAGTGTGACTGTTATGATAGAGCAATACCTTCGAGGCCCCAACCAAAGGTCCGGATCGCGGGAGCGTCCAAACAGTGAGTGAATCCCAGGCTTTCGCCTATGCCAGCAGACATGAGAGTTTTGAACGATGGTTCCAGACGCCGCTTGGGCGTGCGTTGCTGGCGGACCAGAGGCGGTTCGTGGACATGCAGCTCCAGAGCCTGACGGGGGCGCGGCAGCTGCAGGTGGGTGTGAGTCATCGGCTACCGCTGGCCACCGGCACGGACTTCTCCCAGAAAATTATGACCACGCCGCGATGGACACCGCAGATCCCGGATGGGGTGACGGTTTGCGATGCTGACGAGCTTGCCTTCCCGGGCGATTCCATGGACCTCGTGTTGCTGCATCACACTGCGGATTTCTCGCCTTACCCGCATCAGGTTCTGCGCGAGGCAGCCCGGCTCTTGCGGGGCGAAGGGACCATCGTGCTGATTGGTTTCAACCCGCTCAGCGTCTGGGGTGCCCGAAAGCTGATTACAAGGAGCGAGGAAGGTCCCTGGGGTGGGCGCTTTCTGCTTCGTGGGCGCATGGAAGACTGGCTTAATCTGCTGGGTTTCAATGTCGAGACTTCTGTCACCCGTTTCTGTCGCTGGCCCCTGCAGCGCAGTGGTCGCAAGGCTCGGTCACGATTGGAACGCTGGATTTCGGGAAATCGGTTCCTGCCAGTGGGCGCCTATTACTGTATCCTTGCCAAAAAACGCGTACATGCACGGTTGCCAAGGCGCCCGGTGTGGCGCAAAAGCAAGGTTATCGCGTTACCGGGCACTGGTACCGTCGGGGCCTCCCGTGGCTGCAGCCGCGAAGAGCTACCCGCCCGGCCGGCCGAGTAACGGATCGTGTTTACAGAACAGGAGTAGCAATGGCCGGCAAGGTAACGCTGTATACCGATGGCGCCTGCAAGGGCAATCCGGGCCCGGGCGGATGGGGCGTGGTGCTTCGTTACGGGGACGCCCGGAAAACCCTGCATGGCGGTGAGGCAAATACCACCAACAATCGCATGGAGCTGATGGCGGCCATCCGGGGGCTGGGCGCCCTGAAGCGTCCGTGTGAGGTGGAGCTGTACACAGATTCGCAGTACGTGCGAAAGGGCATCACGGAATGGCTGGCCGGATGGAAGCGCAACGGCTGGAAAACCTCGGCCAAAAAGCCGGTCAAGAATGAAGACCTCTGGCGCGAACTGGATTCCGCCGTGGCCCGGCATCAGATTAACTGGCATTGGGTGAAGGGCCACTCGGGTATTCCCGATAACGAACTGGCCGACGAGCTCGCCAACCGGGGCGTTGACGAGCTCACCAACGCCTGACATCTTCCCGCACTTACAGACAATCGGACGCAGGCCATGAGACAGATCGTACTCGATACCGAAACTACCGGCATTGATCCGGCCGAAGGCCACAGGATCATTGAGATTGGTTGTGTTGAACTGATGGAGCGTCAGCTCACCGGCCGGAACTACCACGTATACATCAATCCCGATCGTGAGGTGGAAGCCGAGGCCATTACGGTGCACGGCATCACTAACGAGTTTCTGGCCGACAAGCCGAGGTTTGCCGAGATTGCCGAGGAGTTCTTCGAGTTCATCAAGGGCGCGGAACTGGTCATCCACAACGCTGCCTTTGACGTGGGCTTCATGGATGCCGAATTCGCCCGCCTGAAGCCCGTTCGGAAAACGGCTGATCACTGTGGCATTGTGGATTCGCTGGCCATCGCACGCGCCCGCCACCCGGGCCAGAAGAACAGCCTCGATGCCCTGTGCAAGCGCTACGGCGTCGATAACAGCAACCGTGAGCTGCATGGCGCTCTTCTTGATGCGGAGATACTCGCCGATGTCTATCTGTTGCTGACCGGTGGCCAGACAGCATTGTCGCTGGATGCCGGGTCTGACAGCGCAGGAGGGGCCGGGGGCATTCGTCGGCTTTCCGGAGAACGGGCGGCCCTCGCCGTCGTCCGCGCCTCGGAAGAGGAAAATGCTGCCCACGAGGAATTCATGGCCGTGCTTGAGAAACAGGCCGGCGAGTCGATATGGCGCAAACTGCAGAATGCGGAATGAGAACTGGTTTGGCCTGTACCAAATGTTACACTCCGCCTTTCTTGAGCTACTTGAGTTTTATGTTATAAGTAATGATAAGTTCGCCAGTTTTTTGCGAACACTTTGGCCGGACGAGGGTGCCCGGCCCAGAACAATAAGGCCGGGTCCGTTTTTACCGGGCCGTCGTCCACCAAAGAGGATGCGGTAGTCTCCGCAAAGCTAACGGGAAGCGTGTATGGTTCAGTCGTCTCTCGCGACGAAATCGCAGTCGTTTGACCTGGTCAAAAGTGAAATCGAGCAGACCATCAAGCAGGCAGAATCCAGCCTTGAACGCTTCCAGGAGAACCGCGAACGGGGAGAGGATCTCCAGAACTGCGTGGACTTCATCAATCAGCTACGGGGCATCTTCATTCTGGTGGAGCTGCGCGGCGGTACGCTGCTTTGCCAGGAAGCCGTCACCATGGCGAATGACGTGCCCGTTGGCGCCAACGATGACAAGAATATCCTGCTTACCACCCTCAACAGTGCGCTCTTTATCCTTCGGCGATACGTCGAGTATTACCACCAGCAACGGCAGGACCACCCTGAACTTCTGCTGCCGGTCATCAACGACCTGCGCGAGGCACGTCGCGAAAAGCCATATCCCGAGTCCTGCTTTTTTGATGTCGATGTAAAAGAGCGGCCGGATTTCTGCGGTGGTCTGGCACTTGCACCCTTCGATGGTAACGAGGCGGACTACGAAATCATGGCCAGGCGCATGCGCCTGACCTTCCAGGTGGCGCTGCTTGGCATCCTGCGAGATCGCAACGATGCCGTGAACAAGAAGCTGATCGGGCGTGCATCCCGTGGCCTTGCCCGTCTTTGTCAGGGCGCTCCCATGGGCCAGATGTGGTGCCTCGTGGGCATAGTAGCGGACACCATGCTTGATCGTGCCATGCTGTTCACCAAGGCCCGCAAGCGCATGTTCATGCGCATCGAGAAATACGCCCGGGAAGTGGTTTACGTAGGTAAGGTCGCCACCGCCAAGGACGCGCCCGACTCGTTGATCCGGGATCTGGTGTATCTGCTGTATCGCAGTGGTTCGGCTAATCCGGAGGTCACCTCTGTTCTTTCGGCTTACAAGCTGGCGCCCGCTGATTTTCCGGATGCCATGCTCGAGGCTCATGCCCGCCGTCTGTACGGCCCTGGCAGCGATGTTCTCAAGTCCCTGTCGGACGCACTCCAGGACGAGTTGAACCAGCTGAAGGACAAGCTCGACATCATCGAAAGGGGTATAGAGCCGGATCTCGCTGAACTGTCCTCCATCGCCGACGCCCTGGAGCGCCTGGCCAACACCCTGGTGATGCTTGATCTGCACAAGCTGGCAGGCATTGCCCGGGAAGAGGCCGGCAGGCTGCGGAGTTGGGAAGAAGAAAAACGCCTCCCGGGCGATGAGGAGCTTTATCGCCTGGCCGATTCAGTGCTGGGTATCGAAGATGCCGTCATGCAGATCGTAACCCGCGGGATAACCTCCGAGACGGATGCTCTTGCCGGTAGTGAGCGTAAACAGGAAGAGTCGGTGTATCTCAGGGAGGCCTTGTACGTTGTTGCCGACGAGGCCCGCAGCGCGCTGACATTGGCCAAGCGTGCCATCACCGCCTTTATCGAATCGGACTACGACAAACTCCACCTCGCGAACCTGCCCGCGACCCTGCACAGCATCTGGGGCGGACTGCAAATGGTGAACGATCCAGAAGCCGCCAGTGTGCTCGAGCGGGTGGCTTCCTCCATTCAGGAGCGCCTGCTCGACGCCAAGGAGTCGCCGGCCGCCCAGGTTCTGGAAGCGCTGGCTGACGCCCTGACATCACTGGAGTATTACATCGAGAGCATTGGCAAGCGCGAAGACCGCAACCGGGATCTGCTCAAACTGGCCGAATCGTCTCTGGACGACGTGGGTTTGTAAGTCATGTCTCACGACCTCGCCACCATGGTAATTGGCGCCCTTGGCGCGGTAATGGTGATCGCAGGTTTGCTGTTTTTCCTTCGCCCGCGCTGGCTCCTTGGATGGCTCAAGGGCATGGCGGTGTTCGGCGTTATTGTCTTTGGCCTGTACGCGCTCGCGATCGCCGTCAACCTCTCCGCGTACCAGTCCCTCGAGGGAATGAAGACCGTCGCGACCATTTCTACGAGCCAGGAAGGTGAGCAAATCTGGCGGGTTACCCTGGAAACCGCTGATGGAACCTCAACCGTGCGAACCCTGCGGGGTGATCAATGGCAGATTGATGCCAGAATCATCCGGTTTGCCGGACCCATTCGCTGGCTTGGTGTTGCTCCGGGATACCGTCTCGAGCGGCTCGGAGGTCGGTATACCTCTCTTGAGCAGGAGCGTTCCGCGCCCCGTACAGTCATCGGGCTATCCGACGCCACCTGGCCGGATCTCTGGGAACTGGACCGGCAATTCAATCTTCCGTTTGTGGAGGGCGTTTATGGCAACGCTACCTTCATGCCAATGCGCGACGGGGCCATGTTCGATGTGCGCTTGTCAGCCTCTGGGCTGGTAGCAGTGCCGGTAAATGAGCAGGCTCGAGCGGCGGTTCAGCTCTGGGACCAGTAGCGCCGGCCAGGCAACCAGCGGGTTGCCCATCTGACTCTATCCCGATAAACCTCCAGACATAAAAAAACCTGCGCGAAAGCGCAGGCTTTTCCAGATGTCTGTTGAGGCGGGCATCAGCCCATCTTGAACAGTTCACCCAGCTTGGTTGCCAGCATCATATCGCCCTCGGCGCGCAGTTGGCCCGCCATGAATGCCTGCATGCCGTCGGTTTCGCCTGAAACGATGCCCTGAAGGGTTTCGGAGCTCATGATCAGGGTAACGGAAGGGTCGTCATGGGCGCCTTCGTGCAGTTTGCAGGTGCCGTCGTTGATGACCAGGTGATAGGTTTTGTCGTCCTCGATGTCGAACTGGAATACCAGGTCCAGGCCTTGTGCTGCGTCTGCGTTGAAATTCTGTTCGAGCTGTTCAAATACCTGAGCTACAGACATGGTTTTACCCTTTTGATGGTTGTCTATTCATGATCACGACGGCTGGGTTGTCCCCCGCGGCCTCAGGGGTTCCCGGGCACAGCCGACCTCGCAATCCGACTTTATGGTGAGTGGTCGGCCCTGTCAAGGTCGATCGAACGCTTGTTTTAATTTTTTTGCTCTGCTTATCACCGTAATTTCGGTAAGTTACACTTTACGCTTAAGCACACACAGATGGAGAAACACCTTGGAGTTCCTCACAGAATACGGTTTGTTCCTGGCCAAGATCGTCACCTTCGTGATAGCGGCTGTGGTGGTGATCTCGGTGGTTGTATCGGCCGCCCAGAAGGATCGCGGCGATCAAGACGGAGAGGGCGAACTCAAGATCCGGAAATTGAACGAGAAATACCGGAAGTTGCGGGAGGCCATCGAGGCCAGGCTGATGTCGGATCAGCAGCGCAAGGTGTTCGAGAAGGCCCGTAAGAAGAAGGAAAAGCTGGAAAAGAAGGCGAGCAAAAAGAAAAAAGAAGCGTCGGATGAGGACTCAGACCGTGGACGCGTCTTTGTGCTCGACTTCGATGGCGATATCAAAGCCAGCGACACCGATCCGCTGCGTCGGGCGATTACCGCCGTGCTCAGCGTTGCCGATCCGGAAAGGGACGAAGTGGTTATCCGTCTGGAAAGTGGCGGTGGACTTGTTCACTCCTACGGTTTGGCGGCAGCGCAGCTGGACCGCATTCGGAGCAAGGGCGTTCGACTGACCGCCTGTGTCGACAAGGTTGCGGCCAGCGGTGGCTACATGATGGCCTGCGTGGCCGACCGGATTGTCGCGTCTCCGTTCGCCATCCTGGGTTCCATTGGCGTGGTCGCCCAGTTGCCGAATTTTCACCGGTTCCTGAAAAAGAACGACGTCGATTTCGAGGTGCTCACCGCCGGGGAGCACAAGCGCACGCTCACCATCTTTGGAGAGAATACCGACAAAGGTCGCCAGAAGTTTCTGGAAGATCTTGAGGACACCCACGGCCTGTTCAAGGAGTACGTCAGTGAGCGTCGGCCGGACCTCGACATCGCCGCGGTTGCCAATGGCGACATCTGGTTCGGGAAACGGGCGCTGGATGTGAAACTGATCGACGAGATCAAGACATCCGACGAATATCTGATTGAAGCCTGCGACCGGGCAGACGTAGTCTCGGTGAGCTACCAGCGCAAACGCACGCTCCCGGAAAAGCTCGGGCTGGCCACCAGTGCGGCGCTCGAACACACCGTCTGGAAAGTTCTGGGCGTGTTCCGGAACCAGAAATTCCAGTAGTCCAACGACAACGGGGAAGCACAATGACAACCAACACCGAATTCAAAGCCTGGCGGGTGGAAGAACAGAATGGCGAGTATGTCGGCAGTGAACAGACCCTGAGCACAGCCGATCTTCCAGCGGGGGAGGTTCTCGTTCGGGTCAGCCATTCCTCATTGAACTACAAGGATGCCCTGTCGGCATCCGGTAACAAGGGGGTAACGCGCTCTTTTCCCCATACCCCCGGTATTGATGCCGCGGGTGAGGTGGTCGAGTCCGCCACCGGAAAACCTGTCGTGGGCACTCCCGTTATTGTTACCGGCTACGATCTGGGCATGAACACCGCCGGGGGCTTTGGCGAATACATCCGGGTTCCGGCCGCCTGGTGCGTACCCATGCCGTCGGGTTGGACTGCACGGACCGCCATGATCTACGGCACCGCCGGCCTAACGGCGGGTCTGTGCGTGCAGAAACTCCTGACTATGGGCGCGAAGCCGGAACAGGGCAGGGTCGCGGTGACCGGTGCGTCAGGTGCGGTTGGCACCGTGGCGGTGGAGCTGCTGGCGAAACTGGGCTTTGACGTTGTGGCCATCAGTGGCAAGGCCGACCATGCTGACGGCCTCAAGGATCTGGGTGCGAAGGAAGTGCTTGGCCGCGACACGCTGGCGGAGGAAAAGAAACCCCTGGTAAAGCCGGCCTTTGCCAATGCCGTGGATACCGTGGGCGGTGCTCCGCTGGCCGAACTGCTCAAACAGATCCAGCCGGGAGGCTCGGTGTCCTGCTGTGGCCTCGTGGCCGGCCCGGGTCTTCAAACCACGGTGTTGCCGTTCATTCTGCGAGGGGTAAACCTGCTGGGCGTTGATTCTGTGGAGATTCCACTGGCGGAAAAAGAAGCAGTCTGGAAAAAATTCGCCGGTGAGTGGGCGTGCCCGAAAACCGAAGCTTCAGCCCGGGATATCGGTCGGAAAGACCTGGATGAGGCACTGAAAGCGTTTCTGAGAGGTGAATCTTCCGGGAAGATTGTGCTTGATCACGCGAAATAACCGGGTACAGCAACAGTTCGGGGCATAAAAAAAAGGGACGTTGTTACGTCCCTTTTCTCGTTCCTTCCAACAGGACTCAGGAGGCCCTACGCCGAAACAGCGGAATGTCGGTATCGGTTGCTGCCTGATAGCCCTGGCTAAAGAAGTTCAGGCACCGCTGGGCTTTGCTAATGTCCTTATCGGGGCGCAGCACATAGGCGTCAAAGCCGCAGCGTTTCATGAACTGGAGCTGATCCAGCAGCACATCTCCGATGGCCCTCAGCTCATTCACATAGCCAAACCTCTCACGCAACAGACGACCAATGCTGTACCCGCGGCCATCGCTGAACTTCGGGAAGTTCACCGCAATCACCGGCAGCTCATTGACGCGGCCCTCGAGAATCTCCGGCTCGTCGTGGCTGTCGAACCACACGCCGATATCCTGACGGCCCGTGAAGTGCTCGTAGCCGGCCAGCCAGAGATCCGCCGGAATCAGGGCAGGCTGATCGGAGGGAATATCCAGGGATTCGCCCTCGGCGGGGCGTGGTACCACCACCCAGTTGTCCTGGCGGATGGTCCCATCCGCAGCGATAACGTTAGGCATAAACCCGCTCCTTGAAAGGATCAATTCCAACGCGCCGGTAAGTATCGAGGAAGGTTTCCTCTTCGGTGCGCTTGTCCACATACACATCAATGATCTTGGCAATGACCTCGGGCATTTCTTCCCGGGCAAACGAGGGCCCGAGGATCTTGCCGATGGCAGCATCGTGGTGGGAGGAGCCGCCCAGGCTGATCTGGTAGAACTCCTCACCTTTCTTGTCCACGCCAAGCACACCGATGTTGCCCACATGGTGGTGACCACAGGCATTCATGCAGCCGGAAATGTTCAGGTCGATGTTGCCCAGGTCGTACAGGTAATCCAGGTCGTCGAACTTGCGCTGGATGGCTTCGGCCACCGGAATGGACTTGGCGTTGGCCAGGGCGCAGTAGTCGCCACCGGGGCAGCAGATCACGTCGGTCAGGGTGTTCAGGTTGGCGGTCCCGAAACCCATGGGGGTAATGGCCTGCCAGAGCTCCAGCAGACGATCCTGGCGAACGTCCGCCAGTACCACATTCTGCTGATGGGTTACCCGCACCTCACCAAAGCTGTACTCATCCGCCAGGTCGGCAATCTGCTCGAGCTGACGATCGGTAACATCGCCCGGAGGGGTACCGGTTTTCTTCATGGTCAGCGTGACAATGGCGTAACCGGGCTTTTTATGAGTATCCACGTTGTGGGCAAGCCACTGATCAAACTCGCGATTCTCAAAACGCTGCCGTGCCAGAACGTCAGTGGCGTTCTCCAGGCTGGCATAGTCAGGTTCTGTAAAGTAGGCCTGGATACGCTCAATGGCTTCCCGGGTCAGACGGGTAGGGGAATCCTTGATGTGCTGCCACTCGGCCTCCACCTTTTCAGCAAAGCCTTCGGGTGTCAGCGCTTTCACCAGAATCTTGATCCGCGCCTTGAACTTGTTGTCACGGCGACCGTAGCGGTTGTAGACGCGCAGTACCGCTTCCAGATAAGTGAGCAAGTCCAGCTCGGGCAAGAATTCGCGGATGACCGGCCCTACCATGGGCGTACGACCAAGGCCGCCGCCCACGTGAACGCGGAAGCCCAGCTCGCCGGCGTCGTTGCGCACCATCTGCAGGCCAATGTCGTGAACCTGGATGGCCGCTCGATCCGAGTGCTCGGAGGCATTCACCGCGACTTTGAACTTGCGGGGCAAAAACGCGAATTCCGGGTGGAACGTGGACCACTGGCGGATAATCTCGCAGTAGGGCCGGGGATCGGCAATCTCGTCGGATTGCACCCCGGAAAACTGGTCTGTGGTGGTGTTGCGAATGCAGTTACCGCTGGTCTGGTTGGCGTGCATCTCCACTTCCGCCAGTTCCGCCAGGATGTCGGGCACATCTTCCAGCGCCGGCCAGTTCAGCTGTACGTTCTGGCGGGTGGTGAAGTGGGCGTAGCCTTTGTCGTAGTCCCGGGTGATCCGGGCAAGCCTGCGCAGTTGATCGGAGCGCAACATGCCGTAGGGAACACAGATCCGGAGCATCGGTGCCAAACGTTGAACGTACAGGCCGTTCTGCAGACGAAGGGGAAGAAACTCATCTTCGGCAAGCTCGCCAGCCAGAGCCCGTTCGGTCTGGTCACGAAACTGTGCAACCCTCTCGGCAGCCATTTGCCGATCGTGTTCATCGTATACGTACATAGTGGGGGAATCCTGATTTAACGCGTCATATTCAGGCTGGTGCCTTATATCTGCCGGGAAGGATAACAGCGGCTTTTTATTCTTAAAATGATTATTTCAAAATATAGTTATCGATTCAGGCGATAAGCAGGCGGAACAATGGACTGGACGAATATCAATTAACTGCTTAACTTGAAGGTAACGGAAGGCCTTCCAGAGAACAAACTCGGAAAGAGGAAACTGATATGAACAAATCAACTCGCCCGGACAGTCAGGTAGATGCGGTTGCCGCGGTTCTACTGGTTATGCTCGTCGTTGCATTTGCTGTGGTGTGGGTGTCCGGCCAGTAGGGTTACTGACTGGCCAGCACCAGTTTCACGATAACGATCAGCCCGACCACGAAGCTTGCGGTAAACAGTATGCCCGCAATGATGTAGGGCCATGGGCTGTGGCTTGAGAAGTCTTCCTCCCGGCGCTTGTCGGATTGCACACCGAAAGCGCCGGCAAGAATGCTCTGCATAACCTTCAGAACCCCCGGCCCCCGACGTTTCGCATTGCGCTGTTTGTCTGTTCCGGTGGATTCTGACATAACCCGTTCCTCGTTCTGGTTTCCCGATGTGACCCTAATATTCAGCTGGATCGTAAGCCAGGCTGGGAGCCAGCCAGCGCTCGGCATCGGCCTTTGAGACGCCTTTGCGTTCAGCATAGTCCTCAACCTGGTCTGCGCCAATCTTGCCGACTGCGAAATACTTCGAGTCCGGATGGGCAAAATACCAGCCGGACACGGCGGCGGCGGGGAACATCGCGAAATGCTCGGTCAACTCGATGCCGGCGTTGTCCGTGGCCTGCAGGAGGTCGAAGAGTGTAGCTTTCTCGGTGTGGTCCGGGCAGGCCGGATAGCCTGGCGCCGGCCGGATGCCACGGTAGCGTTCCTTGATCAGATCCTCGTTTGCAAGCTGCTCTTCGTTGGCGTAACCCCAAAACTCCTTGCGGACCCGCTCGTGCATGCGCTCGGCGAAAGCTTCCGCCAGACGGTCGGCAAGGGCTTTTACCATGATGGCGTTGTAGTCATCGTTGGCGTCCTTGAATTCCACGGAGAACTCTTCGGCGCCAATGCCGGTAGTTACCGCAAAACCGCCCACGTAATCGACGGTGTCGGTGCCTTCCGGGGCCACGAAGTCCGAAAGTGCCATCATCGGCTTGCCCGGTGCCTTGTCATCCTGCTGGCGCAGGTGGTGCAGGGTGGTGAGCTCCTCATTCCGGCTGTCGTCCGTGTAAAGCACAATGTCGTCCCCACGCCGGTTGGCTGGCCAGAATCCGATGACGCCGCGAGCGGTGACCCGCTTCTCGTCAATCATTCGTCTCAGGATCTTCTGGGCGTCATCGAACAGGTTCCGGGCCGCCTCGCCGCGCTTGGGGTCATCAAAGATGGCGGGGTATTTTCCGGAAATGTCCCACGACAGGAAGAACGGCGTCCAGTCGATGTAGTCAACCAGCTCCTCGAGGTCGTACTCCTCGAACACCCGAACCCCGGTAAAGGCGGGCCTGGGAGGCTGGTAACCCTCAAAGGCTATCTCCGGGGCACGTTCACGGGCTTCCTTCAGCGACACCAGCTTGGTGCGCTCGCCCCGGTTCTTGCGCCGTTCCCGGATCTCGTCGTATTCGGTGCGGGCCGCGCTGACAAAGTCGGGCTTGGCGGTTCTGCTGAGCAGCTGCGACGCCACGTTCACGCACCGCGAGGCGTCGGAGACGTACAGGGCAATGTCGTTCTTGTACTGGGGCTCGATCTTGACCGCCGTGTGCGCCTTGGAGGTGGTGGCGCCACCGATCATCAGCGGGATCTTGAAATCCAGCCGCTGCATCTCCCGGGCCACGTGCACCATTTCGTCCAGGGACGGGGTGATCAGGCCGCTCAGGCCAATCAGATCGACGTCGTGCTCTTTTGCCGCGCTCAGGATCTTGTCGCAGGGCACCATTACGCCCAGGTCGATCACTTCGTAGTTGTTGCACTGAAGAACCACGCCTACGATGTTCTTGCCAATGTCGTGGACATCGCCCTTGACCGTGGCCATCAGGATCTTGCCCTTGGCCTGCTGGCCTTCACTTTTCTCGGCTTCAATGTAGGGGATAAGGTGCGCCACGGCCTGCTTCATGACGCGGGCGCTCTTGACCACCTGGGGCAGGAACATCTTGCCGTCGCCGAACAGGTCGCCGACCACGTTCATGCCGTCCATCAGCGGCCCTTCGATTACCTCAATCGGATGGTCCGCGTTCTGCCGGCAGGCCTCGGTGTCCTCGATAATGTAGGTGGTGATGCCTTTTACCAGCGCATGCTCGAGACGCTTTTCGACCGGCCATTCACGCCAGGCGAGGTCTTCTTCCTGGGTTTTGCCGCCTTTGCCCTTGTACCGCTCGGCAATTTCCAGCAGGCGGTCGGTGGCATCGCCGCGACGGTTGAGGACCACGTCCTCCACCAGTTCCTTCAGCTCCGGATCGATCTCGTCGTAGATCACCAGCTGGCCGGGATTCACAATGCCCATGTTCATGCCAGCCTTGATGGCGTGGTACAGGAACACGGAGTGAATGGCCTCGCGGACCACGTCGTTGCCCCGGAACGAGAAGGACACGTTACTTACGCCGCCGGAGATGGAGGCGTGGGGCAGGTTCTCCCGGATCCAGCGGGTGGCGTTGATAAAGTCCACCGCGTAGTTGTTGTGTTCCTCGATGCCGGTGGCGATAGCAAAAATGTTCGGGTCGAAGATGATGTCGGCCGGATTGAAGCCGATACCGGTCAGCACATCATAGGAGCGCTTGCAAATTTCCGTCTTGCGTTCGTAAGTATCGGCCTGGCCCTTTTCGTCAAACGCCATGACCACCACAGCGGCGCCGTAGCGCATGCAGTCGCGGGCGCGCTTGATGAACTCTTCCTCGCCTTCCTTGAGACTGATGGAGTTGACGACGGCCTTGCCCTGGATGCAGCGCAGGCCGGCCTCGATCACATCCCATTTGGAGGAATCGATCATGATGGGCACTTTGGAGATGTCCGGCTCCGAGGCAACCAGGTTCAGGAAGGTGACCATCACTTCCTTGGACTCCAGCATGCCCTCGTCCATGTTGATATCAATGATCTGGGCGCCATTTTCCACCTGGTCGCGGGCGACGCTCAGGGCTTCCTCGTACTGCTCCTCCTTGATCAGCCGCAGGAAGCGCTTGGAGCCGGTCACGTTGGTGCGCTCACCGACGTTGATGAACAGCACGTTGTCGTCGCCGGTGAATGGCTCAAGGCCAGACAGACGCAGGGCCTTGGGGCGCTCGGGGATTTTCCGGGGCGGATATTTGGCCACGGCTTTTGCGATGGCTTCGATATGGTCCGGTCGTGAACCGCAGCAGCCACCGATGATGTTCAGGAAGCCGTCCCGGGCAAACCCCTCAATAATCTCGGCCATCTCCTCCGGCGTCTGGTCGTACTCGCCGAATTCGTTGGGCAGGCCGGCGTTGGGGTGGGCACTGACGTAGGTTTCTGCCTTGTTCGACAGCTCTTCGACGTAGGGGCGCAGGGCGTCGGCGCCCAGGGCGCAGTTCAGGCCCACGGAAATGGGTTTGGCGTGGGCGACGGAGTTCCAGAAGGCTTCGGTGGTCTGGCCAGACAGGGTACGGCCAGAGGCATCGGTAATGGTGCCGGAGATCATGATCGGCAGCTCGGTACCGCTGTCTTCGAAGTACTGCTGGGTGGCGTAGATCGCCGCCTTGGCGTTGAGGGTGTCAAAAATGGTTTCAATCAGGATCAGGTCGCAGCCGCCTTCCACCAGGCCTTCAACCGCCTCGTAATAGTTGTCGACCAGGGTCTGGAAATCGACATTGCGGTAGCCGGGGTTGTTAACGTCCGGTGAGATAGACGCGGTTCGCGACGTGGGCCCGACCGCGCCGGCAACGAACCGTGGTTTGGCCGGATTCCGGGCGGTGTACTCGTCCGCGACCTGCCGAGCCAGCTCTGCCGCCGCCACGTTCAGCTCTTTGGCAATCACTTCAAGCCCGTAATCGGCCTGGGACAGCCGGGTGGAGTTAAAGGTGTTGGTCTCGATAATGTCCGCGCCGGCATCCAGGTAATCCGCGTGAATGTTGCGGAGCAGGGCGGGCTGGGTGAGGTTGAGCAGGTCGTTGTTGCCCTGGACCTCCCGGTCATAATCCGCAAACCGATCGCCCCGGAACGCCTGCTCATCCAGCTTCAGATTCTGGATCATCGTGCCCATGCCGCCATCCAGGATCACGATTCTTTCCTGCAGGGCCTTGTGGAGCTGGTTGAGACGGGTGGTACGGTCAGTCATAGATTTACTTCCGGGTGTCGGTTAAGGCGCTTCATCGAGCATCTATCAAAGTCAGAGGCGCGGGATCATAGCAAAAATGCCAAAGCCCGTCTTAGTACGAATGACGATTATCAATTGCTTTCCAGAGATGAGCTTTTGTAGGGGAAAGTCATTACGCCGGTAAAGCCCGACTATTTTACTTGGTCTTTCATGTTCCCGCGAACTCACTTAAAATGGATTGAAACTTTCAAACGGGTTGGAAACATGGCACTGGTTACTGTGACAGATTCCGCGAGGGACTACCTCGCACAACTGATCGAAAAGCAGGACGTTGAGGGGATGGGCGTACGTATCTTTGTTACCCAGCCCGGCACCAAGCACGCAGAAACCTGTCTGGCTTACTGTCCACCCAACGAGGTGGTACCGACGGACGAACAGTTGGACCTTGATAAGTTCACGCTGTATCTGGATCACAACTCGGTGCCCTTCCTGGAGGAAGCCTATGTGGATTACTCCAAGGATCAGATGGGCGGTCAGTTGACCATCAAGGCCCCGAACGCCAAGGTGCCGAAGATCGACGACGATGCGCCGCTTCCGGACCGGGTCAATTACGTTCTGGCCTCCGAGATCAATCCCAACCTGGCGGCGCACGGCGGAGACGTGTCCCTGGTGGAAATCGTTGACGAGTCCGTTGCAGTTCTGCGCTTCGGCGGCGGCTGCCAGGGCTGTTCTGCGGTCAGCCTTACCCTCAAGCAGGGCGTTGAGTCCACTCTCAAGGAGCGGGTTCCGGAAATTACTGCGGTGCGGGACGTTACCGACCACTCCTATACCGAGAACGCGTACTACCAGTAATCGCTTTCTCTTCGCTTATCGCGCCCGAACAGGGCGCGATACTGACGCCTACCCCCGGTTACCGTTCACCGCTAGCTGCCGCAATTCCCGCCCGATACTGGCTGCACGGCCAATGTTGTGACTTTTCAATTACTTCATCATGCGTCACATAAACAGAAACGGCAGACGGTTACCATGCGGTCTGTCCTGGCTGGCCGTTGAGTGGCCGAACCGATTTCATTTTCAGACCGGGGTCAAACTTGTTCGACGCTGCACTTCTTTCCGTGCCCATCATGGCGGCTGTGGTTGGTTGGCTCACCAACTGGCTGGCCATACAGATGTCGTTCTATCCGGTCCAGTTCATTGGCGTTGGATTGATCGGCTGGCAGGGCGTCATTCCCCGCAAGGCCGAGAAAATGGCCCATATCTGCATCGATCGCACACTACAGCAGTTCGGGGATCTGAATGCGGTGTACCAGCAGTTGGAGCCCCAGCGCATCGTTGAGCAGGTTATTTCGCAGGTAACTCCAAGGATGGACGAGTACATTGATGAGGTGATGTACGAGATCCAGCCGGTGCTTTGGGACAATCTGCCGCTCTTCGTCCGGAACCGGATCTACCAGTGGGCGCGGGAGCAGTTACCCTCCCGTGTCGAGGAGCTGGTGGAGGACTTCGGCGATGATCTGAACGAACTCGTCGACCTGAAGGCTCTGCTCAGCCGGGAGCTGGAACGGCATCCGGATATCATGAACCGTATTTTCAAGCAGGCAGGCGCCGTAGAGCTGCAATCGGTCATCCGCCGCGGTGCGGTGATCGGCGGCCTTCTCGGGGCATTGCTGGTGCCGCTGTGGACCCGTTTTCCCGAACCGTGGTTGTTGCCGGTGGGTGGTTTTGTCGTGGGCTTCGTCACCAACTGGATTGCGATTAACCTTATTTTCGCTCCGCTCAAACCGCGCCGTATTCTGTTCTGGAAACTCCAGGGCCTTTTCCTGCGCCGGCAGTCGGAGATCAGCGATATCTGGGCGAAGCTGGTTGCCGAAGAGCTGATCACCGTCGAGAAAGTTGCTGATGCCATGATCAACGGCAACCACGGCGATCGCACCAGGGCCATCATCCAGAAGCATCTCAGACCCTTGCTCGATAATTCTGTGGTGATGAAGCTGACGGCCCAAGTGACTGTGGGAATGACCGGTTACACCGAGCTGAAAAAGGTGATGAACCAGAAGGCCGTGCTGGCTACCCGCGACGTGTTCAGCGACCCGGCCTTCAACCGCGAGCGTGCGCCGGTGGTGGCCTCTGTTCTTGCCAGTCAGATGAAGGCACTCGAGCCTCACGAGTTCCAGGATATCCTTCGACCGGCGTTCCGTGAGGAGGAAATCCAGTTGATGATTGTCGGTGGCATTCTTGGCGCCCTGGCCGGTCTTTTGCAGTTCGTCTCCTTGTCAGTCCTGTGATTGGGGGTATCGGGGGTAGGGTTGCTGGCTGATTCATTCCGTTAGTAGGAGGCATTATGTCTTTCTGGGCGATGCTGATATTGCAGATAGTGGCAACGGCGGGCGTTGTTCTGTTGACGCTCTGGGGCTTCTGGCGCCTGGTGGTAAGGCCCTACCTGGACCAGAAGGTGGAGTCTTTGATTGAAGCCGCTCAGGCCGTTGAGCCGGCGGTATCAAGGGGAGTAAAGAAAGGGGTGGCCGAGAGCCTCAGGGAACTGCCGGAAACGGCCTGGGATGGCACCGTGAAGGAATCCACGCGCCAGTTCCTGAAGTTCGGCTCAGGGCTCTTTGAGAACGGACTGAGCAGTTTCCTCGGGTCTGCGGCGGACCTTGAGCGGAGCAGACGCGAAGCCGCCCGGAACGCGGGAGAGTCTACAGGCAGTTAGTGGGGCGCGGCAGCCCGGCAATCCTGCAAGCGGTCTTTGCGGGTGTACCCGGGAACAGCTGCATCAGGTAAATGCTGTTGCCCCTGTCTTCACCCAGCGCTTCCTTGACCGCCTTCACGAACAGCCGGTTTGATGGCGGAGACATCTCATGCTCTTTGTAAAAATCCCTAAGAAAGTGCAGGATTTCCCAGTGTTTTTCGTTCAGTGAAAGACCTTCCTCAGCGGCAATGAGTTTCGCCACCCGTTCATCCCAGGCGTGCGCGTCTTCAAGAAAGCCCTCATTGTTGCGTTGTGGTAGGGTCCGGTTCGTCATAATGCCTACCAGCTGATTACCCGCTTCGCCGCCAGTGACAGCGATACCATGTCGCTGTAACCCACCGTCTTCACCTGTTCCGTGTCCGCCTGCAGCCCCCGGGCCTGAATATCCGGCGCCGATGCGAACAGCTGGCACGTAGCCGGCGCGCTTTGGGTGGCCAGTAGAAGGGTGGCGTTTTCAATCAGGAGCAGGGCATCGTCGGGCGCCAGCGCCGCCAGACAGTGTCCGGTACGCGGATGCTCCGGGGCTTTGTTGAGAATGTGCAGGGTTGAATACTCTGCCATGGCTTAACCTGCGAACGCTGCGTGATCGTATTGACGGAAAAGGTCCGGGCCCGATTCCACCAGAGTGACGCCCGGGATCATCGACGCCTCACTCAGGCCGTAGGAAGCGCAGGCGGAGCGGTCAGCCATGATCGCGTCTATGCCGAAAACCGGCGCCGCGGCCAGGTTCTTTTCCACGGTCTTCTGGCCGATTTCTGATGCCTGCTGAGCCTTCCGGAGCCAGTTCACGCCAGGCCCGGTGAACAGCAACGCGGCCTCCTGGTCAAAGGCTGCCAGTGAAAATGTCATATCCAGCGCCTCCCTGCCTGCCCAGCTGCCGTAGGGCGCCTGGTCGATTACGATCAGCGTGGCCATGGTCAGTTCCCTCCGTGGAAATAGAGTGTGCGCGTGGATTTGATCCGCCCTTCAACCCATTCCCCAAGGCCAGCAATCTGGAACGGGGAAAGCAGGTTGTGGGAGGCCAGTTCGTAACGCCGCTGTTCCGACTCATCCACCAGGCCGCGGCGCAGCGCCGAAGCGATACAAACAATACCCGGAATTTCCTGCGTCTGTAGGAAGCTGGCCCATTCCCGGGGCCAGTGGGTTTCGTCGGACGGAGGCGTGCTGAGCGCCGAGGCCAGATGCACGCCATCGCCATACAGAAAAACCCGGTCTATGCGGTGGCCTGCCTCCAGCGCGGCCCTGGCAAAGGCCAGGGCGGTCTGGGGCGCCTGTGACGCGTAAGGCGCACCGGTGATTACCAGGGTAAAGGAGTCGCGATCAGTGGCGGCCATGATTACCGTTCTTTGCGTTTGGGGCGTGGATCAGAGTTCGAGGCTTTCAGTGTACCTAAAGCAAAAGCCCCGGCAACTGCCGGGGCTCGCATAAGGGACTGTTGAGCCTGTCTCAGTCTTCGCCGCTGAAGGCGGAGAGCAGGTGCAGCAGACTCACAAAGAGGTTATAGATGGACACATAGAGGCCCACCGTGGCGATGATGTAATTGCGCTCGCCGCCCTTGATGATCTGACTGGTCTCAAACAGGATCATGATTGAGGCAAAGATCGTGAAGCCGGCGGAAACAGCCAGATGCAGCGCCGAACTCTCCATAATGAAGGCCAGCACCATGGCGCCGATCAGCACGAATGCGCCGGCGGTCAGGAAGCTGGACATGAAGCTGAAGTCCTTTTTGGTGATGATCGCGGTGGCGGACAGGCCCACAAATGCCACGGCTGTGAGGGTCAGCGCCTGAGCGACGATCTGGGAAGCTCCAGCGGCCACGAATGCGCCAATGATCGGCCCAAGGGTATAGCCCATGAAGCCGGTGAGCGCGAAGGTGGTCACAATACCCCAGGGGCTATTTTTCAGCTTGTAGGTGGCGAACAGCAAGCCAATGTATCCCACAATGGTGATCAGAAAGCCCGGATGGGTACCGTTCATGTTCAGGAACGCGGTAAGTGCCGAAAAGGCCAGGGTCATGCCGAGGAGCATGTAGGTGTTACGCAACACCTTCATGGCATCATCGCTGATACCTGTGGTCGCGCGTTCTGTCTGGGGAGTTGAATAGGCTCCCTGTGAGTTCTGAACGCCGAATCGTCTGTCTTCCATTGTCATCTCCGTTTATAACGACTGGATACTGATTCCCATCATAATGTCAGATACGCAACTTTCAATCATTTACGACAGGAAACTTGTTCCCGGATTCCATTAAAAACCGTTAATGTTTAAAAATACGGCGGGTTTTATGCAGAGCGTTGACAGCACAGGCAATTCCGGTATCATGCTCACCGCTGTCGCAACGGCAGCAATGGAAAAACGGTGGGCTGGCAGAGTGGCTGAATGCAGCGGTCTTGAAAACCGCCGAGGGTTAGTAGCCCTCCCGGGGTTCGAATCCCTGGCCCACCGCCATTTTTCCTTTCTTCCTCTCCAGATTTCCTGAATTTCCCAAATTCTATAGTCGATGATGGCCAAATATGGCGGCCGAACCGGAATCAAAGATCCCGGCCCGGATACGTCAGGCCTTTCTGCTCATCTGCACGTTGCTGTCGCGCTGACAGGTCTTCCGGCTCGTTAGCAGGTTTCTGCCAGCCCTGAAGATTTTCCTCAATCAGTTGCACGAGAGCGTCAATGTGGCCAGGTGTGGCATTGAGGGCCGTGATGTAACTGAACGCTTCACCGCCGGCTTCCATGAAGTACTCCCGATTTTCCTCGTTGATCTCCTCGATCGTTTCCAGACAGTCTGAGGAAAACCCGGGGCAGAACACGTCGATCGACTTGGTGCCCTGGCCGGGGAGCGCCTTGAGGGTCTCGTCGGTGTAGGGTTTCAGCCACTCTTCCTTGCCGAATCGGGACTGAAAGGTGGTCAGGTAATCGTCCCGTCCCAGACCAAGGCGTTCGGCCAGCAGCCGCGAGGTCTTGTGGCATTCACAGTGGTAGGGATCGCCCTTGGTCAGGTATTTCAGCGGCACCCCGTGATAGGAAAATACGAGCTTCTGGTTGCGACCGTGGTTGGCCCAGTGCGCCTCGATGTGGCGCGCCATGGCCTCAATGTAAGGCGGGTAGTCCGGGTAGTGAGAGATAAACCTGAAATCCGGCAGCCAGCGCCGCTTGCTGAAATCCTTTGCAATGGCATCGAACGTAGAAGCGGAGGTGGACGCCGAGTACTGGGGGTAGAGTGGCAGCACCAGCAATTTCCGGACACCCTGTTCCTGCATCTCATCCAGAACCCGTGGTATGGATGGATTGCCATAGCGCATGGCAAAACCCACCACCACGTCGGGTCCGTACCTGGCCTTTAAAGCCTCCCTGATGCCTTCCGCCTGTTTGGCGGTGTGAATAAGCAGCGGCGATCCGTCCTGCTGCCATACGCCGGCATAGGCCTGGGCGCTGCGCCTTGGCCTGATGCGCAGAATCACACCATGCAGAATCAACCACCAGAGCGGGCGGGGCAGCTCAACCACCCGTGGATCCGAGAGAAACTCAGCCAGATACCTACGCAGGGCAGAGGTCGTGGGTGCATCCGGCGTGCCCAGGTTGGTAACCAGCACCCCCAGTCGTGCGGGCTGGTTGTGGCTGAAGTTCTCGGAACCTTTGTATCGCATTCTATTGATCCTGACAGTGGTTGGCTCTTGGGATGTCAGTCCTGCCTGGACGCCTGTTGGGCCATGCGGGGCGCCAGACCGGCGATATCATACCCTGCGCCGCGAGCCTTGGTGAAAATCTCGTTGGCGGGGGTGTGGCGGGCCGCGCTCAGCGCCCACAGAACCGTGCAGCGGGTGCCTGACCGACAAAAGGCCAGTACGGGCTTCTCGGCGTCACGGATCATTGGGGCGAAGCGGTCCACGTCCTGATCGGTGATGTTGCCGGACTCGACCGGCATGTATACCCAATTGAGGCCGTGGTTGCGCGCGGCGGCTTCCAGCTCTGACATCGGCGGTTGCCCGGGTTCTTCGTGATCAGGTCGGTTGGCCACCAGGGTTCGGAAGCCGAGACGGGCGGCCTCGGCAACGTCGTCTACCGAAATCTGGGGGGCTACGGAAATGGAGTCGTCAATCTTTCGGGGGTCCATCGGGTGTCCTCTTCAGGTTGGGCCGCGGGAATGCAGGCATCATCGCATACCCCGGCCGCTGTTTCAGGCTGATGGCGAAGAAAGGTATCAGAAATCGGTCAGGCTTTCGCGCGCTGCCGCTCGATCACTTCAAACAGCGCCATGCCGGCTACCATGGCCGCTACAAACACAACGGCTTTGGCTTCGCCGGCACCCAGTGCCACCAGGCCGGGGCCCGGACAGAATCCGGCGATTCCCCAGCCGACTCCGAAGGTCAGTCCACCAACAACCAGGCGTTTGTCGACTTTGGTGCTGGAGGGAAGCTTCATGCTGAACCCGAGGAACGACAGCGTGCGCTGGCGCGCGATGGTAAAGGCAAAAATACCCACCAGAATGGCGCCAGCCATTACCAGGGCAAGGGAAGGATCCCATTGGCCCGCGATATCGAGAAAGCCCAGTACTTTTTCAGGGTTGGCCATGCCCGATACGAGCAGGCCCGCTCCGAAAATCAGACCGGCGAACAGTGAAGCAAGTGTGTATCTCATGGCCTCAGACTCCCAACAGATGGCGGATCACATAAACGGTGACGAAACCGGCACCCATAAAGCTGGCAGTGGCCGCCAGTGATCGAACAGATAACCTTGAAAGCCCGCAGACACCATGGCCACTGGTGCAGCCGGAGCCATAGCGGGTGCCCACGCCAACAAGCAAGCCGGCGATGATCACAGCGGGGTAGCCCGCCTCAATCCGGATCGGGGGTAGTTCGGCGACGACCAGCCAGAGCAGTGGGGCGCCAACAAGCCCGCCGAGGAAGGCGAGGCGCCAAAGGATATCGCCCTTTGTGGGAGCGAGAAGACCACCGAGGATACCGCTGATGCCGGCAATCCGGCCATTGAGCAGGATGAAACTGGCGGCCGCCAGGCCAATCAGGATGCCGCCGCCGAGGGCGGACCAGGGCGTGAAACTGTTCCAGGCAATGTCAATCATAGGCAAATCTCCAGAAGCGATTCCGGTTAATTATGGAATAAGCATATATCTGGGGGCAATATCGCCAAAAAAAAGCCCGGCGAAATTGCCGGGCAGAGGCGTGCGAGTAGTATCCATGAAAGACTTCCAGACAAACCGACATCAGCAGGGATGTCGGTACAGGGAAGTATTGACTATATTTTGAACACTTCAAGCGAGAGCCGGATTCGTTTGAAAACATTTTTTCATATTGAATGCGTCTTTATACTGCGGCCTTTCGCTGCGCACTTCTCAGGCCGACTGAAATCCGCAGAGAGCTGTAATACAATGGCCAGTGGCGCAGAAACATTCCCACCCCGAGGTTGTTGTATGTCTGACGAAAGCGACAAAAAACCGGAAAACGATCCGCAGCTGGCGGCAAAGATCAAGGATTCCGCCCGCCAGATCTGGCTTGCGGGCTTGGGAGCCTATACCAAGGCGGAAGAGGACACCGGGCGCTTTTTTGATCGCCTTGTCCAGGAAGGCGAACAACTGGAAAGCAAAACGCGAGGCGTGGTCGAAAAACAGATCAAGTCCGTGGAAGACCGGGTGGAAGGTGTACGGGAGCGGGCGACGGGTACCTGGGATCGCCTTGAAAACATGTTCGATGAACGGGTTTCCGGAGCGCTGAAACGATTAGGCATTCATCGTCGCGAAGACATCGAATCCCTGGAGCGTCGTATCGAAGCCCTGGAGGCGGAACTGTGCAGGCTCAAGGAGCGGGCAGACGACGAGGAAGAGTAGTCCGCCTTACAGATAATCCCGGCTCATCATACGCGCCTCTTCCCGTTGTTCCGGCGCCAGGTAAGGCAAAACCAGATGCATCATCTGGTACACGCCGCGGCCGGGATTGACAGATTCCCGGTCGTCCAGGTGGGAAAGGGTATCGAAGGCACTCCAGTAACAGGCGGTCAGGGTGAGCTGTTCACACAGGGAGTCCAGCTCCTCCGGCTCGATCGACATCATCCCCTGGCGCCGGAAACTGTCACAGATTATCCGGAACGCCAATGCCTTTTTCTTCTGAATGCGCTTGAAGCGCACCCGCAGTTGGTCATAGCGAGCGAGCACATTGACCAGATCCTGGTAGAGAAATCGATAGCGCGCTACCGTTTCGAACAGCAGGTGCAGGAAAAAGCCCTGCTGGTCCAGGGTGACATCGGCATCCTCAGGCACCCCGAGAAGATCCATCATTTCCCGTTCATACTCGTCGAACAATTCCTCGACGATATCGCCCTTGCTCTTGAAATGGTAATAGAGGTTGCCGGGGCTGATATCCAGCTCATCGGAAATCAGCAGCGTGGTGACATTGGGTTCGCCGACGCTGTTAAACAGCGCCAGGCTGGTCTGGAGGATACGGTCGCGGGTTTTGAGTTTTTTCATGTCGCGCCGGGCAGTGTTCAGAGCTCGAAGCTCGCCCAGACAGGACAATGGTCGGACGGCCGCTCCATGGCCCGGATATCATAGGAAACGCCGGCCTGTCTGGCCTTCGGCAGCAGGTCATCGCTGGCCATGATCAGATCAATGCGCAGGCCGCGCTTGGGGTCCCGCTCGAAGCCCTTGCTGCGGTAATCGAACCAGCTGAAGGTGTCTGACTCGTCAGGATGCAGGTGGCGGAAGACATCGGTATAGCCAAGCGCCTCAACCTGGGCCAGCCACTCCCGTTCCTCGGGCAGGAAAGAGCATTTGCCGGAGCGCAACCAGCGTTTGGCGTTATCGGCACCGATGCCGATGTCGCGGTCTGTGGGAGAGATATTCATGTCGCCCATCACCACAACGTGGCCGCCGGCCTTGTTCAGTTCGTCGAGGTAGCGCATCAGGTCGGCGTAAAACTTTTCTTTGGCGGGAAATTTCACGGGGTGATCCCGGCTCTCACCCTGGGGAAAGTACCCGTTCACCACCGTGAGCCGCTCGCCATTAACGGTGAACTGTCCGGTGATCAGGCGGCGTTGTGAGTCCTCACCGTCCCAGGGATAGCCCTTCTGCACATGCTCAGGTTCGGATTTTGAGAGCAGGGCAACGCCATAGTGGGTTTTCTGTCCGTGGAAGTGCACGTGATAGCCAAGCTTGCGCACGGCTTCTGCCGGAAAGTCCTCGTCCTGAACCTTGGTTTCCTGAAGCCCGATCACATCCGGCGAGAAGGTGTCAATGACGGCTTCGAGCTGGTGCAGGCGGGTTCGGATACTGTTGACGTTGAACGACACGAACATCATGGTGAGACACTCTCCGGCTGTGGCTTCCGGCGGAGTTTAACACAACGGCCCGGGGTTACGGCCTTGGCACGGGCGACGGATTCATGGGGTCAGTTCACAATCCGGGTAGGTCTCCACGGAATAGCGGATATGGGCCGAGTAGTTTTCGTCCGGGTTCTTGCGGATGTTGGTCAGGCCCAGGTAGTCCGTCAGCGCCCCGTTTTCGTTGTATCCCAGAACGATCGGGTCAACCAGGAAGCGAAGTACCATTCCCGTGGGGCGAATCTGTAGAACGTGCTCTGCTTCGATCTCGCGGTTCTCCACGGCTTCAAGCACGAAGGCGTAGTGTTCGCCGCGGGTGGGGCCGAGAAAGCGAAACTCGATGGATTGGCCCGACAGCACGGCTTCCCAGTTCTGGCGGACAAAGTTATCAAAGCCGGCATCCACCACAGTCCGGTCTGTGAACGGTACCGAAAAGTTCTCCGTGTCGTCGCCCGGCCCCGGCGTATTCCAGCGAATGGTCAACTGCTGGGGCTGCGGGTAGCGGATCTCGAGACGCTCATTGAAGTCGGGCTGGGCAAAATCCACGGTTGGCCGGATCACCGACGAATCATAGCTGAGGTCCTTGGTCGCGAACGGGTGGTCCGAGTCCGATCTGAGGTAGGCAACATCGTGATCGAGCGGCCGGAACTGGCCCCCCTCGCAGCGACCGGTCACCCGGTGGCGCTCTGTATAGATCACAGCGCCGTCATCGGCTTTGGCAGTGCCGGTAAAGCGCATTTCCACGGCCTGGGAGGGCAGGGAGACAACCATTCCTGTGAGACCAAGTGCGGCCAGCGTGGCGCGGCTGTTCATCGGACCAACTCCGGATAGAGGGTTCTACGAGCGTACAGAAGCAGGGGAAATACCACCAGCCATCCCAGCGCCAGCGCAATCAGCGAGGGCGTAAGCGACGGCAGTTCAACGGCACCCAACTGGCTGGCCGACCAGTAAGCGAAGGGCCCGGCAATGGGCGCCAGGACAAACGGAAGCCAGACTTTCCGGCTTACCCAGTCCAGCGAGTGACTCAGGGTGGTCATGAAGATTGCCCAGATTGCCACCAGCCAGGGCGGCGTGAGCGCGACCCCGCCGGTACCATCGTCCAGAATACCGGTACGGAACCAGATGCCATCCAGTATTGAGCCGGCCACGGTACCCAGGCCGATAAACTGCAATTCCGTGAAACGGTGCTGGCTGACCAGAGCAAAGTGCAGTGCCAGGAACAGCAGCACGATGCCGGCACCGAGCAGGTTCGGGTACAGAACGCACGCGAACCACCCGGCCTGGAACAGCACAAAGTTCAGAACGTTACGAGCGGTTTCTGAAGCAATCATACGCTAAGAATGTTGTCACGTTTGTTGCCGGGCTTGGCGAACACCAGTTGGGATACACCAATAGCCCGTTCACTGAAGCCCGCCTCGCAGTAGGCAAAATAAAAGTGCCAGAGGCGTTCGAAGGTTTCGTCGTAACCCAGTTCAGCGAGGTGCGCCCGCTGGGCCATGAACCGGTTGCACCAGTCCCTGAGCGTGCGGGCGTAATGGAAGCCGATATCCTCCGCGTGGGTCAACACGAGATTACTCTCATTGCGCACCGATTCGAGAATGGCCCCGAACGACGGAATAAAGCTGCCGGGGAAGATGAACCGCTGGATGAAATCGACGTTCTTGAGCGCACGGCGGTAACGCTGCTCCGGCATGTTGATAGCCTGCACCAGCGCGAGCCCATCGGGTTTCAGCAGAGCATTGATCTGGGAAAAGTAACTGTCCAGGAACTGGGGGCCGACGGCTTCGATCATCTCGATCGAAACCAGCTTGTCGAACTGGCCCTCAAGGTCGCGGTAGTCGTCGAAAAGCAGGGTGATGCTGTCTTCCAGGCCTTCATCACGTACGCGTGCCTTGGCCAGCTCAAGCTGCTCCCGGGAGATGGTGGTGGTGGTCACATGACAGCCATAGTGCTTGGCCGCGTGGATGGCGAATCCGCCCCAGCCGGTACCGATCTCGATGACCCTGTCGCCTGGCTTGAGATCGAGTTTGCGGCAGATGGTGTCGAGCTTATGAACGGCCGCTTCTTCCAGGGTTGATTCCGCGTTCGGATAAATCGCCGACGAATACATCATGGTCGGGTCAAGAAACGCCTCGAACAGCTCATTGCCCAGATCGTAGTGGGCACTGATGTTCTTGCGGGAACCCTCTTTGGTGTTGCGGTTCAGCCAGTGCAAGCCCTTCAGTGCGGGCTTGGTGACCCAGCTGAAGCGGTCCTCGAACTGGTTCATGCGGTCGACGTTGCGACTGAAGAAGCGGAGCAGGGCCACCAGATCCGGGGTTGACCAGTCGCCAGCGACAAACGCTTCTGCCGCGCCGACACTACCTCCGGTAAGCAGGTCGCGCCAGGTGCTGTGGTCGTGGATGTGAAGCTCCGCTGGCGGATAGCGGGTATCGCCATCGCCAAACACCAGGTCGTCGAAGCCTGGCTCGCGCACAGTGAGCCGGCCATCCTCCAGCAACTGCAGCTGCTGGATAACCAGGGTGCGGGCGAACCGGCTCAGCACCGGCAGGCTGTCGGTGCTCGATGAGGACTTTTCAACCGAGGTATTCAGGTTCTCCATGAACTTACCCTTCCACGCGTCTGGCCATGCATTTGGCCAGGAGTCTCGTCGTTATGGTCCGGGTTGGTAACGTCCAGCCCGGCGTCGTCATGCCCCCGGCGAAGGGCCGGGTCGTCTTCAGAAAGTTTGTCCGGGTGCGTGTAGAACGGCGCGCCCTTGAGCTTGAGCTTCAGGGCATGCCAATAAATTCCTGCGACCACCTTGAACGCTTCCAGCGGAAACTTTCGAAGACTTTTATGCACATCTTTACGAGTGAGAGGGGTGCGTTGGACTACCAGAGTGGCATCGAAATGCTTTCGCCCCTCCTCGAATACATTCATGTGAATCCGCAGCTCACGTCCCCGGAAACTGAAGGTCCATTCGTATTGCTGGTCCATACCGTTAAACGGCGACACGTGGAAGCGCTTGCTGAACCCGAACCGTTCGGTTCGCCATCCGGCCTGATTAGCCTCGTTACCGCGGGTTTCCAGGCAGTAGGCGTGGCGATCGTGCCAGGGGGTATTGGTGATCTGCGCCACGATGACACGCGGAACCGCGCCGGATTCCGGCCGTTCCCCCTTCTGATAGCAGAAATAGAAACTCACCGGATTGAACACATAGCCGAAATAGCGCGGATGGGTGATCAGTTCCACTTCGCCGTCCGGTCGCCAGCCTGTGGCTTCAGAGACATGTTCGCGAATCGCTTCTGAGAGCTGGCCGGTGTCCGGTCGAAAGTAGTCCTTTCGCCTGAGCGACAACCAGTTGAAGCGTTCCAGGGAAAACAGGGGGCTGAGCCGGGTCACGCTGTGCCACTCATCGGTATCCAGGGCCAACATGCCGGTGTTGTAGCTGAATTCGTGTTGGACCGGGTACTTCCGTCTGTGCCGGACAGTACCCTCAAGCCACTGGCTGTTCACGATCAGAGCTCCATCCCGAACGCGCGGGTTACCCGCAGTGCGCTGCGCACACCGTCCTCGTGGAAACCATTAAACCAGTAAGCGCCGCAGAAGTGGGTGCGATTTTGGTTGCCAATTTCGTCATAGCGTTCCTGGGCCCGAACAGCGTCCATGGTGAACACCGGATGGGCATACTCAAAGCGTTTGATGATCCGGGACGGATCAATGTCCCGGCTCCGGTTCAGGGTCACGCAGAAAGTTTCGGGCGCCTCGTGGAAATTCTGCAGGATATTCATGTTATAGGTCACCGAAACCGGCTCGGTGCTGTGGCTCGGAATGAAATAGTTCCAGGCCGCCCAGGCTCGACGGTTGCCGGGCAGAACACGACTGTCTGTGTGCAGTACAACATCGTTTTTCTGGTAGGCAATGGCACCAAGAATGTCCCGCTCCGAGTCAGTGGGTTCGGCGAGCATGGCCAGGGCCTGATCACTATGGCAGGCGAATACCACCTGGTCGAAACGGTGGCTCTCACCTTTCACCAGAACGGTTACCCCGGTTTCGTCGCGGCTAACGCGCTCTACCGGGCTGTTCAGGTGGGTGGCCTCACCCAGGCGATCCATCATTTTACTGACGTACTGTGCCGACCCTCCGGAAATCACTCGCCAGGTTGGCCTGTCATCCACGGACAGCATGCCGTGGTTGTTAAAAAACTGCAGGAAGAAGCGGATGGGAAACTGCTCCAGCACAATTTCCGGTGCCGACCAGATCGCGGCCCCCATGGGCACGATGTAGTAGTTGCGGAAATACCGCGAATAACCGTTCCGATTCAGGTACTCGCCAAGGGTTTCTTCGTTGCTGATAGCGCCGGTGTTGAGATCGGCACGGGTTTCCTTGTTGAACCGGAGTATTTCACGAACCATTTTCAGGAACGGCAGGTTGAACAGGTTCCGGCGCTGGGCAAACAGCGTGTTCAGGCTGGTACCGTTGTATTGCAGCCCGGTGTTGCTGCAATCCACGCTGAAACTCATGTCACTGACTTCCGAGGCCACACCAAGGCGGTCCATCAGCTTGATGAAGTTCGGGTAGGTCCAGTCGTTGAAAACAATAAAACCGGTGTTCACCGGCCAGGTGCGACCTCCTGCTTCCACTTGCTCGGTGTTGGTGTGTCCTCCGGCGTAGTCGGCGGCTTCGAAAACCTGCACATCGTGTTTCTCGGCCAAAAGCCAGGCCGCAGTGAGACCGGAAACGCCGGCCCCGATGACAGCAATCCGCTGACGTTCGTTACTCATCCATTCGATTCCTGCTCATTGTTGCTTTTACGGGCCATGGACGCCGACATTCGGTCGATCAGGGGCCGGGGAAGGGCGCCGAGGATTCTCAGCATCCAGGTAAAACGCTTGGGAAAAGCGATTTCATTGTGGCCTTTGGCCAGCCCGCTGACGATCCGCTCGGCCGCATCTTCGGCAGAGACCAGAAACGGCATGGGAAAATCGTTGCGGTCGGTGAGAGGCGTTTTCACAAACCCGGGCGAAACGACCACCACATCTATGCCCTCGGCGGCCAGGTCGGCTCTCAACGCGTGTGCAAAATACGACAGCGCGGCCTTCGAGGCGCCGTAGCCTTCGGCGCGCCCGAAGGGAAACCACCAGGCGGAGGAACTCACGATGACGATCGTGGCCGGTTTGCCTTTCGCCCGGGTTCGTCGGAGCGCGGGCAGGGCTATATCCAGACAACGGGCGGTGCCAATCACGTTGGTATGAATGTTTTTCTCGATTACATCGCTGCTGTATTCGGCGATCTCGAGATATTCGCAGGTGCCGGCGTTCAGGATGGCCATATCCAGATCGCCGTCGTGTTCGAGCTCTTCGGCAATCGCCTGCAAGTCTTCCTTACTGGTCGTGTCACCGGCAGCACACCGAATCTGTTCAGGTGCAACCGACGCCAGCTCTTCCAGAGCGCCTTTGCGTCGGCCGGTGATCACCAGCCGATGGCCGCCTCGAGCGAGGGCCCGGGTCACTGCCTCACCGATGCCAGAGCTGGCGCCGGTGATCCAGATGTTCGAGGTATCCTGAAGTCGATCACTCATCCTGCCTGGTCCTTTATCCAACGAATGACCCCGCCGATGACGGGCAGGTTCTCGTAGAGCATCTCACCCGCGTCGAAATAGTCCCGGTGGTAATAGACACGGCCGTCGCGGATCCTGAGATGACTGATGCCCTGCACCTGAACTTCCCGGCCCTTGCGAATGCGTTTATGCCGGAGGTGCATCACCCAGGGTAAGGCGGCACACTCGCCCTGAACCACGGCCTCTCCGAATTCGAAACGGCAATCCACGACGTTCGCGTAGGCGCCGGCGAAATATCGGGTCAGTTCGTCCAGGCCATTTACAGTGCCCAGAGGATCCTGGAAACGAATGTCTTCGCTGTAAAGGTCGGCAAGTTTGTCGAGGTTACCCTTGTCCAATTTGTTGAACAGGGCCCGGAAATCCTCCAGCGTTGCGGGAACGGCTGAATTGCGCGTCCCAACTTCAATTTTTGAGGCGGTTGTCATGATCTGTTCCTCCTCATCCTGTCCAGTTCACGTGTCTCTTCCTGAATGTGCTGCGGGATTGGGTTCAGCTCCCAGATAATGCCAAGTTTCGACATCAGCCAGAGGCCATACCAGGTAATGTCGATTTCATACCAGCGGAAACCCTGCCGTACGGATTGCGGCCAGCGATGGTGGTTGTTGTGCCAGCCTTCTCCCAGAGTAATCAGGGCCAGCCAGAAGTTGTTGCGGCTGTCATCAGCCGTGTCAAAGCGGCGCTTTCCCCACACATGAGACAGCGAGTTAATCGAGACAGTGGCGTGAAACAGCGCTACCGTGGAGATAAAGAACCCCCACACCAGTAACTGTAGTCCGTTGGTGCCGAGACCGGGCGCCCAGGCTGCCAGGGCTTCACCCAGGGCATAGATGCTCACCGCTGCCAGCGCGGGTACCAGCGAATCAAACCGGTTGATCAGTTTCAGTTCGGGGAACTTCAGCCAGTCGCGAACACGCCGTTCATCCATTGCAAAGCCGGCGTCGCAGGTGAACCAACCCATATGCGACCACCAAAAACCGCCATGATGAGGAGAATGCAGATCCTGCTCCTGATCTGAGTGCTGATGATGATGCCTGTGGTGTGCGGCCCACCAAAGGGGCCCCCTCTGAGCCGCACTCGCGCCGAGGACAGCAAATGCGAATTGTGCCGGGCGACTCGTCTTGAAGGTTTTGTGGGCAAAATACCGGTGGTAGAAGCCCGTGATGGCAAACATGCGAACAACAAAAAATGCGATCGCAAACCCAATGGCGAACGCACTGACACCCGTGTAGAAGGCCAGCAGACAGGCAAGATGCAGTGCGATGAATGGAATTACTCTCAGGAAATTGAAGGTTCTGGAGTTGGTGTCGATGTGATCCGAACCCGCCTCGGAATCGAACCACCTCAGAATGTTTGTAAGCCAGTGTTGCACTCGGGTCATACCCTGATTGCCTTCCTCTGTTCTAAAACCTTGATTGCTGAACCGGCTGACAACCGGTTGCGATTGCTGTCAAGTTGTACGATGTCACCACTTGAATTGGATGCACGATAACTCATGTTTAATCAGTCCGTTGATATTCCCTCTGTACGTCGTATAGCGATTGTCGGTTCAGGCATATCGGGCCTCACTGCAGGCCTTCAGTTGAAGGGGCTAGGACACGCCGTTACCGTCTTCGAAAAAAGCCGTGGTCCGGGTGGAAGGCTGGCGGCCAAAAGGGTAGGTACGGCATCGGTCGACATCGGTGCTCAGTACTTCACGGCCCGCAACCCCGATTTCCTGCCATTCCTGGAAAAGTACGCAGGCAAGGGCACCTTCGCGCCCTGGCAGGGTCGGTTGGCCTACCAGGCGCCCTCGGGCGAGTGGGAGTCTTTCCCGGAAGAAACACGGTTTGTGGGCACCCCAAGAATGACCGCCATCACTCGGGCGCTGTCGGCCAACCTTGATGTGGTGACGGAAACCCGGATAGCCAGATTGGCGCGAACAGACAGAATATGGCGCCTTTACGATACGGACGACGTGCCGGTGGGACAGTTCGATCAGGTGATCATTACCGCACCGCCGGCCCAGGCCCGGGAACTTCTCGCCAGCAGTGGACTTCCCGAGGTTGCCACTGAGCTGGACGAACCTGTTGGCAAGGTGCTGCCCTGTTGGGCCGTAGCGGCTCACTTCCCGGTCAATCCCTGGCCCCACCACGACGGCATGCGTTGTCAGCATCCCGCTCTGTACTGGGTTGCCAACAATTCCAGTAAGCCAGGCCGACAGGACACCGGCCTGTGGTGGGTTTTACACGCCGGCGCTGCGTGGACTCAAAAGCATGTCGACACGTCGGCGCCGGAAGTGGCCGAACTGCTGGTTACCGCTTTTCGGGAGGTTACCGGTTTTCAGACAGGCCCTGATGATGTGGTGGCCCACCGCTGGCTTTACGCCCGCTCCGAGGGCGGCGAACAGCCTGGCCACCTCTGGTACCCGCAACACGGTATTGGTCTGGCCGGAGACTGGCTCAGTGGGGGCCGGGTAGAAGGTGCGTTTGACAGTGCCTGCGGCCTGGTCGGGGAAATGCACGCGGAGTCAGCTACTCTGTAAGCGCCCCCTGGTTGCCAGTGGTGACATCCGGCCGGGTGTAAAAGTGAGTAATGGTGCCGTCTCGAAACTTGCTGAAAAAGGCGCTGACTTCGGTAATTTTTTTCAGGGAGCGCGCCCGGTGGATGGGTTCGCGAACGAGTACCTTGATACCATTGAAGTTGTCCTGGATATTCGAGAATCGCGCCCGCATGGAACAGGTAACCACGCGGGCGGGACTGATACCGAGTTCGCCGGCTAGCCAGGTGCTGTGATGTCGGATGCCGCTCTCAGACAGGTCTTCACGGGTGTCGAGGTGGTTCAGTTTTACCCGGTTTACGATGCAAAAGGAGTAACTCTGGGGATGCTTGCGGGCCACTTTCCGAAAGGCTTCCCAGAAAAAGTTGTCGGTTAGCTCGGCAAAGTAGGTCATGTCGCTCAGGCAGGTGTCCACCCAGTCAAAGTTTTCAGGATCGTCCAGCACCTCATTGATCGCCTCCCGCAGGAGCCAGTCGAAGCCCAGTGCGGTCTTGTGGGCGTAGACCTTCCGGTACATCTGGTGGCGGCTGTACACAAAGTCTTCCAGCGCGCCCAGGCCCTTCTGGGTGATGGCAAGACCCAGCCAGGGCTCGGATACATCCCAGCCGAAGCGCAGGTTGCTGAGCAGGTGGTCCAGGTTAAAGCCGCCAATGGTCACCGACGAGTGGAACCCATCCCGAAGCATGTAGTCCGCGCGATCCGCGTCGATTTCCCCGGACACAATCGAGGAAAGCAGGTTCATCACCAGCCCGGGAATGTCGTCGCTCAGGGGTGAGCCCACCGCCGCATCCTCGCCTGCGATGAAGGCCCAGAACGTGCGGGCGTGACGACAGAAGGTCTCGCTGGGCGCAACCCCCGTGGTTTCCATGATGCCGATGACATCCCGGGCGTGGAGCCCCGCGCTTTCGAGATCCACCGCCGCCAGCACCTCGTGGGCCACTCTCACGGAATAGTGCTCGTGCTCCAGCTCCTCCGGTTCCTCGGGGTGGTAATCCGAGAAATCCACGCCTCGCCAGAGATCCCGGAACCGGCCTGGCCGCGACATCAGTTCGCGGATTCGGCGGGCCTGAGTGAACTGGTGGGAGAAGCTGGAGTGGCCGCTGTCGTGCAGCAGGCACCCCAGGCGGATCGTTTTTGCCAGGTAATCGATGGCATCAAGCTGGCTCAGACTCAGGTCGGTCTGTTCACTGAGCTGGCGCTCTCTCAGGTAGGCATCAATCATCGACCGGAACATCCGCGTGCCCACGTGCATGACGCCAATGCTGTGCAGGAAACGGGAGTGGGTGGCGCCCGGGAAGACCAGGCTGAGGATATCGTTCTGGCAGATGTTGCGCAGCCTCTGGAACAGCGGATGGTCGATCACCTGGATTTCGTGCCGGTACAGCGGAATCCCGCCATGAACCGGATCCATGATCAGCTTGTCATAGGCTCCGAGAAGGTCGTTGACCGCACGTCTCATCTGCTGGAATCTCCCGAATTCATGAACTTGGCCTTGTTATATCACAGGGGCGTGCCAGAATAGGCTTATCCGAGGCAATTTCCTGTTTCACACTGGTAGTTTAGGGCAGTCGCCATGACCTCGCGCACCGAGCGCATACTAATCATTGATGCCGATGAACGGGCCCGCACCGATCTTGCCCGATACCTCGAGGCCCGGGGCTTTTACGTGACCGGTTATACCGACCTGGCAGCGGCCCGGGCACTGTTCGACGATAACATTCCGGATGTGATCTTTGCAGACCTGCCACCGGCCGCCATCCGCGACCTTGCGAGCCGGTTGGAAGAAGCGGAAACCTTCACTCCCATTGTCGCCTGTTCCTCGAGCCAGTCGAGTGTCGACGTGGTCAATGCCCTGCGGGCCGGTGCGGCGGATTTCGTTCTGAAACCCTGCAACGACGACAAGGGCGCCCTTGATGATGTCATAGGCAAACTGTTTGACCGCGTGAGGGTAAATCGTCTGAATCAGCTTTATCGCCAGGAGCTCGAGGAAGCCAACCGGGACCTCCGGGAGGGTATTGCCGAGCTCCGGGCAGACCAGAGGGCCGGGCGCAAAGTGCAACTGCGGATGCTGCCGGAGCATGAACAGGTCATGAGCGGGCTTCAGGTGGACCACTTGATCAAGCCCTCGTTGTTTCTGAGCGGTGATTTCCTGGATTACTTCCGCGTGACTGACGATAAGGTACTGGTGTATATCGCCGATGTCTCAGGTCATGGCGCCAGTTCCGCATTCGTTACCGTGTTGCTGAAGAACCTTACCAATCGCCTCCAGCGGAACCTGCGTCGTGGTTCCAGCGACGATATTCTTTACCCTGACCGATTCCTCGAGCGCATTAACTCCGAGCTCCTGGATACCGGCCTTGGCAAACACGTAACGGTTTTCGTCGGCATTATTTCACTGAGTGAGCGAAAGCTGCACTACGCGGTGGGCGCGCATTTCCCGATGCCCATTCTGTCGTTTGAGGGTGGAGAAACCGAGTTTCTGGAAGGCAGTGGCCTGCCCGTGGGCCTTTTCGAGTCTCCCGAGTGGGAGGTTTATGAACGGCCTTTGAACAAACCGTTTCACCTGACCCTGTTTTCCGATGGAATCCTCGAGGTTATCCGGCAGAAAACTCTTGATGAAAAGGAGGGGACACTACTTGAACTCGTCTCGGGAGGTCGTCACACTATCGCATCGCTCAACGACGCTCTGAATCTCGACGAGATCACAGAGCTGCCTGACGATATCGCTATTGTGTCGGTTACTGATACCATGAATGGATCAGAGAACACTTCGTCGAAATAGTGGCAGTGTGGAACATGGCTGGTTACAAGATCCTGCAGGCAGAGAAACAGGGCATTTATGTCCTCAAGTTTATTGGGGAAATTCGGCTGAACCTGTGTTCGACGCTGGACAATCTGGTTGAGTCAATCACCCAGGACCCGGAGTTCAAAACGGTGGTGGTGGATCTCACGGAAACCGAGATTATCGACAGCACAACCCTCGGTCTGTTGGCCAAGATTGCCATGGCGGCCCAGAAACAGAGCCACTTCCTGCCCACTCTGATTTCAACCAATCCCGACATTACCCGCATTATCACGTCCATGGGTTTCGACAAGATTTTCATCATTGTCCGAGAGCCTGCGTCCCGTATTGAAGAACTTGAAGAAATACCCGTGCTCAAGGCCAGTGAACAACAGGTTCGCGACAAGGTACTCGATGCCCACAAGGTACTGATGGGCCTGAACAGCCGTAACAGGGAAGAATTCAAGAATCTGGTGCGCGCTCTGGAATGTGAAGAGCCCGGTTGATCCGAAGGCCCCGGGCCTCAATACCGGTGTCACACCTGATCTGACAACAACGGAAGCATTATGTCTGAACAAACGACGCCCCGTCGCGATGGGGTATCCGGGCCAACGCACGACGTTGCGGTGCTTGGTGGCGGGAGCTTTGGCACCGCCATGGCAAAAGTGCTTGGCGAGAACGGCCACCGGGTGCATTTCTGGATGCGCGATGAAGCGCAGGTTGAGGAAATCCGCAGCCAGCGTACCAACAGCCGGTACATGCCCAATGTGGAGCTGAAAGGCGACATTCTCGCGACCACCGATCTTGGTGACGCAGTCAGCAAGGCGGAGCTCGTCTTTATTGCCATTCCGAGCAAGGCTTTTCGGGCCGTTATCCGCGAAAACTGCGACAAATTCCGCGACGAGCAAATCGTAGTCAGTCTTACCAAGGGTATCGAGGAACACGGCTTCAAACTGATGAGCGAGATTCTCCAGGAGGAGATCCCCCGTTGTCGGATAGGCGTGCTAAGCGGCCCCAACCTGGCCAGCGAAATCGTCGACAGGGACCTGACCGCCACGGTCATCGCCGCCAAGGACCCGGATGTGCGCAGAACCGTCCAGGAGTTGCTGGGCTGCGAGTATTTCCGGGTGTATGCGAACGTGGACGTGTACGGGGTAGAGCTCGCCGGAGCACTCAAGAACATTTACGCCATCGTCGCCGGCCTCGCATCCGCTCTTGAGATGGGTGAAAATGCCAAGGCCATGCTGATTACGCGGGGACTGGCAGAGATGAGCCGCTTTGCGGTGAGCCTCGGTGCCAATCCGATGACCTTTATGGGTCTGGCTGGTGTGGGCGATCTGATCGTAACCTGTACGTCGCCAAAGAGCCGGAACTACCGGGTGGGTTACGCGGTTGGCCAGGGCCAGAAACTGGATGACGCCGTGGCAGAGCTGGGTCAGGTGGCCGAAGGCATCTACACGCTCAAGCTGGTCAAAGAAAAAGCCGAAGCCATCGGTATCTACATGCCCCTGGTCCGTGGTCTTTACGAGATTCTCTACGATCACGCGTCGATCAAAGCGGTCATCAACAGCCTGATGATGTCGGTCCAGAACTCCGACGTTGAATTCATTCTGCCTCGGACCATCACACAGTAGGCGGCCAGCAGAGGAAAACTGCCCTTGCAACTGCTTATCATGCGTCATGGCGAAGCCGGCTGGCACACCCTGGACCAGGAGCGGGAGCTGACCGAACACGGCCGGCTCGCAGTGGCAGAGGTCGCGGCCCAGATTGCCGAATCGCCGTGGCGACCGAAGCTGATCTGGAGCAGCCCCTACGTCCGGGCCCGGCAGACGGCGGCTATTGTGTCTGAGATACTCAATTGTCCCGTCGAAGAAAAGTTGTTCATCACCCCGGATGATGACCCCGGGGCCTGCCTGGATGCCCTGATCGAGCAGCACGAATCCCCGCTGATGGTGGTCTCCCATATGCCCCTGGTGGGCGGTCTGGCGACCCTTTTGGTGGATGCCCATCGGCGTGGAATTCCCTTCATGACCGCCCAGGCCGTCGCGCTTGAAATGCCCGTGGTCGGCCCTGGATGCGCCGATCTGAAAGCACAGTTTCTGCCGTGACTGGAGCCAATGTTATGACAACAAATCCGGATAAACTGGCAAAACAGGTGGAGACAACCGTGAAGAATCCGGGACATCCTCCCCTTGAACAGTGGAATCCCGAGCTTTCGGGCGATATGGATCTGCGAGTCAGCCGAGACGGGCAGTGGATCTTCAAAGGCGAGCCCATGGCTCGCGAGGCCATCGTCCGTCTGTTCTCAACCATCCTGCGACGGGAAGCCGATGGCGATTACTACCTGGTGACCCCGGTCGAGAAATGGCGCATCCAGGTAGAAGATACACCGTTGCTGGCGCATTCGCTGGAAGCATCCGGAGAAGGTGAGCTGCAGGTGCTTTCGCTGACCACCAGTGTCGGGGAAACCCTGGAGATTGGGCCGGACCATCCGCTCGCGATTGGCACCTATGAGAACTCAGACGAGCCCAGGCCAGTGGTGGCTGTGCGTCACGGCGTTGAGGCCCGGCTGGTGACCGCTGCCTATTACGATCTGGCCGAACGCGCGATCGAGCGGGTTGAGGACGGCCAATCGGTCTTTGGCGTCTGGAGCCACGGAATTTTCTACAAAATCGGGCAGGGTGGTTGAAAAGCCCCGCCGCGTCCCCAGAATTACGGTAGAAAACGCACTCTGACCATTGTTAAACTGTGTTTTCATACTTGTTATGAGCCTGGCTCTCTAACGAGGCCCGGTGGTCGTTAGTCCCTCTGTGCAGTCTGGCTGTTCACGATCACTTTCGATTGCCTAAATCAATTAAACAGTCATTGCGAGACACGCAAGGAGATCACATGGCCCAACCTCGTGTTGTCACCATCCATTACACGCTCACTAACGATCAGGGAGAGCAGCTTGATTCCTCCCGTGTAGAAGGTCGCGAGCCTCTGTCATACCTGGAAGGTGCACAGAACATCATCGGCGGACTGGAAAGTGCGTTGAACGAAAAGAACGCAGGCGACCAGGTAAAGGTGTCTGTAGAACCTGCTGAAGGCTACGGCGAAGTAAACGAAGAGCTGATTCAGCCTGTTCCTCGTTCTGCATTTGAAGGTGTCGATACCATCGAGCCGGGCATGCAGTTCCAGGCACAGACTCCGGGCGGCCCCCAGGTTGTTCGCGTGGTTGAAGTAGGCGATGACACCGTCACCATCGATGCCAACCACCCGCTGGCCGGTCAGACCCTGCACTTCGACGTGGAAGTGGTTGAGACCCGGGACGCGACCGACGAAGAGCAAGAGCACGGTCACGCTCACTAAGCTGTTCCGACGCGCAACGAAAGGCGGCTCCTCAGGGAGCCGTTTTTTTGTGTCCTGAAATAGTTATGTCGGATTACGGCTTCGCCTTATCCGGAACCAACAAAAAACGGCCCGCAAGGGGCCGTTTGTATTACCGGAAGCCGAACTTACATGTTCGGATAGTTCGGGCCGCCGCCCCCTTCCGGGGTGACCCAGGTGATATTCTGGGCTGGATCCTTGATGTCGCAGGTCTTGCAGTGCACGCAGTTCTGGGCGTTGATCTGGAACCGCTTGCCACTGCCGTCGTCCTTTTCAACTACCTCGTAGACGCCGGCCGGGCAGTAGCGCTGCGCGGGCTCGTCGTACTTGGGCAGGTTGTCACGGATCGGAAGTTCCGGATCGGTCAGCTTCAGGTGAACCGGCTGGTCTTCCTCGTGGTTGGTGTTGGAGATAAACACCGAGGACAGGCGGTCGAAGGTCAGGGTGTTGTCCGGCTTCGGATAGTTCACCTTCTTGCACTCGGACGCCGGCTTCAGGGTGGCGTAATCCGGCGTGGTGTCGTGGAAGGTGATCGGCAGGCTGCCGCGCAGGATGTTCTGCTCGAAGAAGGCGATAGCACCACCAACCACGTTGCCGAACTTGTGCATGGCCGGGCCGAAGTTACGCTCCGCGTAAAGCTCCTTGTACAGCCAGCTGTCTTCGAAACGCTTCTGGAAGCTGGTGATTTCCTCACCACTCTTGCCTTCCTTGAGTGCTTCGAACACGGCCTCGGCGCCCAGCAAGCCGGATTTCATGGCCGTGTGGGAACCCTTGATCTTGGAGCTGTTCAGAGTGCCGGCGTCACAGCCCAGCAGCAGGCCACCCGGGAAACTCATCTTCGGCAGGGCGTTGTAGCCACCTTTGGCGATGGCACGGGCGCCGTAGGAGACGCGCTTGCCGCCTTCCAGGTGCTTCTTGATTTCCGGGTGCAGCTTCAGGCGCTGGAATTCTTCAAACGGACTCAGGTGCGGGTTGCTGTACGACAGATCGGTAATCAGGCCCACGTAGACCTGGCCATTCTCCAGATGGTACAGGAACGAACCACCGGTGGAGCCGGTTTCGTTCAGTGGCCAGCCGGTGGTGTGGATTACCAGGCCGGGCTCGTGTTTGGCCGGATCAATGTCCCACAGTTCCTTGATACCAATGCCGTAGTGCTGGGGATCCTTGCCTTCATCCAGCTTGAAGTCGTTGATCAGGCGCTTGCCCAGGTGACCACGGCAGCCCTCGGTGAACAGAGTGTACTTGGCGCGAAGCTCCATGCCCGGCATGTAGCCGTCTTTTTCGGAACCATCGCGGGCCACGCCCATGTCGCCGGTGATGATGCCTTTTACCTGGCCATCCTCAACAATGGTCTCCGCGGCCGCAAAGCCCGGGTACACTTCAACGCCCAGCTGCTCGGCCTGCTCGGCCAGCCAGCGGCACAGGTTGCCCAGGCTGATGATGTAGTTGCCATGGTTGTGCATGTTCTTGGGCACAAAGGCATTGGGGATCTTGGTGGCGCTTTCCTGGTTCTTCAGCAGGAAAATGTCGTCGCGGGTAACCGGGGTGTTCAGCGGTGCGCCTTTTTCTTTCCAGTCCGGGAACAGTTCGTTGAGGGCAGTGGGCTCGAACACGGTACCGGCGAGGATGTGCGCGCCGATTTCAGAACCTTTTTCTACCACGCATACGGTGAGTTCCTCGCCAGCTTCCTGTGCCAACTGCATGACACGGCACGCTGCCGACAGGCCCGCCGGGCCGCCGCCGACGATAAGAACATCAAATTCCATCGATTCGCGTTCCACGTTGGTCTCCTCAAACATCTTTGATGAATATTGTATGCCCGCAGGCGAGTTTTTCGGGTCGCCATAATACCGGCTAAAGGGCCTGTAGACGACTGCCACAGGCCGATTTGGCCTGCCTGACTATCTGAAAGGATACCGCATTTGAGAAATCAAACAAACGTTTGTTTGAAATTCGCCCCGACCTTTGGCACTCTAGGAGCACACTGAAACATGGTGTATTTTGAGTCGAAATCTAGTATCGTCTCATTACGGTTCCCGGTCAAGGCCGGTGAATTGGCTGAAAACTCAGTTCTGGCGCGTCGTTTGAGGCCATTGATTCTGCCGAGCGTTGCTTCCACCATTGTGGCGCACTGATTTCAGGCAGGCTCTGCGCGAGGACTGCAAGTCATAAACCCATCGTAGAAGAACGAGGAATCTATGAAGGTTCTGGTCGCTGTAAAACGAGTTATCGACTACAACGTGAAGGTGCGCGTCAAGCCGGACAACACCGGTGTTGATCTCGCCAACGTCAAGATGGCAATGAACCCGTTCTGCGAAATCGCCGTGGAAGAGGCGGTTCGCCTGAAGGAAAAGGGTGTTGCTACCGAAATCGTGGTGGTGTCCATTGGTCCCAAGGCCGCCCAGGAGCAGATCCGTACCGCTCTGGCGCTGGGTGCGGACCGTGGTATCCACGTTGAAACCGACGAGGAGGTTCAGTCTCTCGAAGCGGCCAAGCTGCTGAAGGCGGTTGTTGAGAAGGAAGAGCCGAAGCTCGTGATTCTCGGCAAACAGTCCATCGATTCCGACAACAACCAGACTGGCCAGATGCTGGCCGCGCTGACCGGTATGGCTCAGGGCACCTTCGCTTCCGAAGTGGTTGTTGAGGGCGACAAGGTAAACGTAACCCGCGAGGTAGACGGTGGTCTGATGACCGTTTCCCTGAACCTGCCAGCGGTTGTGACCACTGACCTGCGTCTGAACGAGCCGCGCTACGCCTCTCTGCCGAACATCATGAAGGCCAAGAAAAAGCCGCTGGACGGCATGAGCCCGGCCGATCTGGGTGTCGACATTGCTCCGCGCCTTTCCACCCTGAAGGTCGAAGCGCCCGCTTCCCGTCAGGCAGGTGTGAAAGTGGCTGATGTAGCCGAGCTGGTCGATAAACTGAAGAACGAAGCGAAGGTGATCTAAATGAGCATCCTTGTAATTGCTGAACATGACAACAGCAGCCTGAAGCAGGCTACCCTGAATGTTGTAGCGGCTGCCAAGGCCATCGGCGGTGACATCGACGTACTGGTTGCCGGCGAGAACTGCGGTGCGGTCGCAGAAGCCGCGGCCAAGGCCGAAGGCGTGAACAAGGTACTGGTTGCCGATAACGCGGCCTACGGCCATTTCCTGGCCGAGAACCTGGGCGAGCTGGTTGCCGAAGTGGGCAAGGGCTACAGCCACGTGCTGGCCGCTGCCGGTACCACTGGCAAGGACTTCATGCCTCGCGTCGCCGCGCTGCTGGACGTTGCCCAGGTATCCGACATTATCCGCGTTGAGTCCGACGACACCTTCGTTCGTCCAATCTATGCCGGTAACGCCATCGCCACCGTGAAATCCAGCGACAGCGTCAAGGTCATCACCGTTCGTCCGACTGCATTCGATCCGGTAGCCGCCGAAGGTGGTTCTGCCGCCGTTGAGCAGCTGGACGTGGTCAAGGACGCGGGCCTGTCTTCCTTCGTGAGCGAAGAGAAGGCCGAGTCGGATCGTCCGGATCTGGCCTCTGCCGGCATCGTTATCTCCGGTGGCCGCGGCATGCAGAACGGTGACAACTTCAAGATGCTGGAGCAAGTTGCTGATCTGCTGGGTGCCGCTGTTGGTGCATCCCGTGCCGCTGTTGATGCCGGTTTCGTACCGAACGACATGCAGGTTGGCCAGACCGGTAAGATTGTTGCTCCGCAGCTGTACGTTGCCGTGGGTATTTCCGGTGCCATCCAGCACCTGGCCGGTATGTCTGACTCCAAGGTGATCGTTGCGATCAACAAGGACGAAGAGGCACCGATCTTCCAGGTAGCGGACTACGGCCTGGTAGCGGACCTGTTCGAAGCGGTACCGCAACTTGAGGAAGAGTTGAAGAAGGTTCTGTAACCTTCTCTCAGCTTTAGAAAAAGGCACCTTCGGGTGCCTTTTTTGTTGGGCCAGCCTGCATTACCTGCGATCATAGAAAACACCATTCCGGACAAGACAAACCCACAATGACCAGCATTCCTTTCGATGCACTTGCCTGTCCCCTAGACCATTCCCCCCTCATGCGCTCTGACGGGGCCTGGCGTTGCGAGCACGGCCACAGTTTCGATATTGCCCGGCAGGGCTATGTGCATCTGCTGCCAGTTCAGAAGAAACGCTCACTGGATCCTGGAGACAGCAAGCCCATGGTGGCGGCCCGCAGGCGCTTCCTCGAGGCGGGATACTATGCCGGGATTGCCGAAGCCGTCAGTCAGAGGGCGATGGCGGCCCTGAACCCAATGATCACCTCCGGTAACACCGTTCCAGCGGTACTGGATGCCGGATGTGGAGAAGGCTATTACCTCCGTCACCTCAACGCTGCGGCCGGGGAGCTGCCTCTCAGCATGATCGGAGTGGATATTTCCAAGTGGGCTGTACTCTCCGCAGCCAAGCGCGAAAAGGCGTGTTGCTGGGTGGTCGGGAGCAATGCCAACCTGCCGGTGCTGCCGGCCTCGCTGGACCTGATCCTGTGTCTTTTCGGGTTTCCGTCGTACGGCGAATTTGCTCGTGTGCTGAAGCCTGGTGGCCGTATTCTTCAGGTGGATGCAGGCGCTGATCATCTCAAAGAGCTGCGTGAAATCATCTATCCGGAGCTGAAGCCGCCTCGGGAACGAGATTCCGGAGCGCCGGAGGGGTTCGAGGAACGCGCGTCCAGCACGCTCCGGTCCACCGCAGTGCTTGGCGGTCAGTACCCGATCGCCGATCTCCTTGCCATGACGCCACACCTGTACCGGGGCAGCGCCGAGGGGCTCGAGCGGGCTGCAACCCTCAGTACCCTGACGGTGACCGTAGACGTCGTGATTCGTGAATTCGAGAGGCAGCTCGATCGCGTCTAGGAGGCGCCGGGCCGGCGCTTGCGTGCAACCAGGCGTTTTTCGGCCTGCCCGATGATCAGGGTGTCTGCCAGAATGTGCAGTGCCCGGTTGGTGGTGCGTACCGTCCGGTAGATTTTCTGGCTGGTCTCATCGTGACTGAGCCTCGCCTTGCGGGCACTGCTCCGGAAGTCTTCGTCGCTGGAAAACAGGTCGATAAGCCCAAAAGTGGTGTTGGAAATCGCCTTGTGCAGCTTTTCCACGGCAGTGGCACCCCCGGTTACCGAGTCTTCCAGCAAGCGCGCCCGGTTACGGACTTCCAGTAGGTCCATGCGGCTTTTCTGTATGGCGCTGTTGGCGGCCACCCGATGTGAATTGAGAATCCTGGCTTCGCGCCGCCCGATAAGGAGCAGGCGAAAGACCTGGCAAAGCATCGCCAGTGCGAGCAGCTCTAACAATGCGATCGTGGCAAGAAGAAAGGTTTCCATGGTCATTCACCGATACTCGATGTGCATTTCCACGTCGATCTCACGCTCGGCCAACTCCGACTCCAGCTCTTTCATGACTTCCTGGTACACCATCTTGCGCACCATTACCGGGAGCTTATCGGCCAGGATCCTGGCGGAGCGGGATTCCCGTTTTGCCAGGGCAATCGGATCCAGTACCCGAAGCGTAAGCACCAGCTCGGGTTCCTGTTCTCCGCCTGGAATATCGTCGTTTTCCATCATGCGGGCAATCATCTTGCGCTGCTCAATCACCTGCCAGCAGAGAAAGGCGCTGAACAGGACGAGTAGCAGGCTGATCACCAGAAGAAAGGTGGTCAAGGCAAACCTCCGGAATTCGGTTAATGCACGTGCAGGCAGTGTGCCCCAGGAATCATGACAAACGATTGGCCCTATCGACGGCCTTTCCGGTTATGACAGGAAAGTGGAACAACCGCTCAAAACCGCTAACATCGTTTGCAGTCGGGCAGTGTTGCACGCAGAATCAAAGAGTTAAAGCGAAGTATTCACACCATTAGAGGATGGAATCATGGTTTGGTTGAAGGCGTTTGCAAGCGGTTTTCTCGCAACTCTGGTGTTTCACCAGGGCCTGTTTGCCCTGTTCTGGTTAGCGGGTGCTGTGCCGGCGGCTCCGTTCAACCTTTCGCCGGTTCCGCCTTTTGGTGTGCCCCAGGTGGTATCGCTCGCCTTCTTTGGCGGTCTCTGGGGCATGGTGCTTTGGCTGCTTTTGGGGCGCCTGGCCGGGGTGACCTTCTGGCTCGGCCATGTCATTGTGGGGGCGGTAGGTCCCACGGTGGTCGCCATGCTGTTGGTGTTCCCCATGAAGGGACTGGATGTCTCCGCCCAGACCTGGGTAGGAGGGCTGATTCTGAATGGTTTCTGGGGCCTTGGCGTTGCCGTATTCATGCGCCTGATGGGCGCTCGCGCGGTCGCCGTGCCCCGCTGAGTCGTTAATTCAAACGGTTGATTAAGGAAGAGCAATGACCAAATCCACAGACACGGCCTACGACCTGGTGGTTTTCGGTGCCACCAGTTTTGTTGGCCAGATTCTCACCCGATATCTGCTCGAGACCTACGGTGTGGATGGCCAGGTAAAGTGGGCCATCGCAGGGCGTTCGGAAAGCAAACTGAAGGCCCTGAAGACCGAGCTTGGCCCGCAGGCGACAGCCATACCCGTCATCCTCGCCGACGCATCCGACGAGGCTGCCCTGCAGTCCATGTGCGACCAGACCCGGGTAATTATCTCCACAGTGGGGCCCTATGCACTGTACGGCGAGCCTTTGGTACAGGCCTGCGTTCGCAGCGGCACCGATTACTGTGATCTCACCGGCGAGGTACAATGGATTCGTCGGATGGTCGAACGTTATGAGGCAGAAGCGAAAGCCTCAGGGGCCAGGATCGTCCACTGCTGTGGTTTCGATTCCATTCCGTCGGATATGGGCGTCTGGTTTCTGCAGAACCAGGCCGAGCAGACCTTCGGCAAGCCCTGTCGGGATGTGCGCATGCGCGTGAAAACTGCCAAGGGCGAGTTCTCCGGCGGCACGGTTGCCTCGATGATCAACGTGGCAAAGGAAGCCGCTGCCGATCCGAAGCTGAGAAAAGAGCTGGCCAACCCGTTTTCCATCTGCCCCCCGGAACACCGATCCAAAACCCGGCAGCCAAGCCTGAAAGGCGCCGAGTACGACAAGACGTTCAACGCCTGGCTGGCACCCTTCGTGATGGGGGCGATCAACACCCGCGTGGTGCACCGTTCCAACGCCCTTCAGAACGCCCGATACGGCAAGGAATTTACCTACGACGAGGCCATGATGACCGGCCGTGGCACGAAGGGCCGGCTTGCCGCCTACGCCATTACTGGCGGTCTGGCCGCGTTCTTTACCGCCTCCGCGATCAAACCGACCCGCTGGCTGGTGGAGAAGTTTGTGCCGAAGCCGGGTGAGGGGCCCAGTCCAGAGGCGCAGAAAGCGGGCTTCTACGATCTGCGGTTTGTCGGTCGCACCGAGGACGGCAAAACGCTGATTACGAGGGTAACGGGAGACCAGGATCCCGGGTATGGTTCCACCGGGAAAATGCTAGGCGAGGCGGGCATGTGCCTGGCCTTCGATATCCCGGCTGATCAACCCGGAGGCTTCTGGACGCCGGCCTCACTGCTGGACGGCAAGCTGCTGGAGCGACTGACCAGCAAAGCCGGCCTGACCTTCGAAGTGGTAGAAACCCGTTAGCGGGCCTTTCTAACCGGAAAGAGAAAGCACGCGGTCGGTGCCCGGCAGGGCATCCGGCCCGTGTGCCAGCACAATCAGGGTTTTCCCTTCCAGCAGTGTTTCCAGGCGCTTCGCGATCCTCGCCCGGGTGTCAACATCCAGCCCCGTGAACGGCTCATCAAGTATCACCAGAGGCGCAGGGCTCAGGAGCACCCGGGCCAAGGCCAATCGTCGCGCTTCGCCGCCGGAGAGACGGCTCCCGGAGCTTCCGATCCAGGTATCGAGCCTGTCCGGCTCGGTTGCGAAGCGATCTGCCAGTTCCATGTGCTCGAGAATTCGCCAGAGCTCGGTGTCCGAGGCGTCCGGGGCGCCCAGTAGCAGGTTTGCCCGCAGGGTATCGTCGAACAGCACGGTTTTCTGGGTGAGATAGGCACACGCCTCGCGGGCCAGACTGCCGTGGGGCAGGGGAAGCAGACCGGCAAGCGCATCGGCCAGAGACGATTTGCCACTGCCGGAATGGCCAATAACGCCGAGCCGCTCACCCGAACTTACGGTCAGGTTGAAGTGGCTGAACAGCGGTGCGTAGCCGGCGTATTTTACGGTGATGTTATCCGCCTGAAGCGCCGTGCCCGCATTGAGTTCACCAACCGCGCCTACCTGCGGCCGTTGACCTTTCCTGCAGTCCCGATTCAGACGTGCCGCCGAGGCCATGGTAGCACCGAGCTTGCCGAAGGCATCCGGCAACATGGCGAATACTTCGGCCAGGCCCAGCAGGGCAATGGGCAGTAACACAAGCACCGGGCCGGTAATCGCTCCGGCCTGGAACAGCGCCAGACCCAGCCACAGGGCCAGAACGGCGGCCAGATGGATGAGAAGGTGCGAGCCCGCCAGATGCCAGCCAACCCGGGTATCAACGCGAGCTTGCTCGGCATTCGCCTGATGCGCCTGCCGCATGAGCCAGGCGGCATGTTTGCCGGTGCGCCCGGCGGCGGTAAGCTCGGGGAATCCTTCAATATGTTCAATCACAGCAGTACGCAGATCGTCCTGTCGGGTGCTTTGTCTGGCCGCCAGGTCAGAGGTAGCCAGGTAAACCGAGGCAGTGGCCACTAACAAAGCAGCCAGCAGCACCAGCGTCAGCCAGAGTGCTGTGTTGGGATCGAAGAGTACGGTGGCAAGGATCAGCACCAGCATGGTCGTCAGCCCGGCCAGCGCAGTGGGTGCGATCAGCCGCAAATACAGGGTGTCCAGCGCGTCGACATCCGAGGTGAGCCTGGAAAGCCACTGGGCACCGCTCAGGCCACTACGGCCAGGCCCATGGGTTCCGGCGAGCCCTTTGAATAGCGCAACCCGGATGTCGGTAAGCAGTCGCAGCACTGTGTCGTGGTTGTATACCCGTTCCAGGTATCGAAAAACCGTGCGCGACACCGCGAAAAAGCGGATGGCGCCGCCCGGAACGTACAGGTTGATCGTGGCCGCTGTACCGGCAGCCAGTAACAGCCCTACTATCGCTGTTTCGGTAATGAACCAGCCGGAAGCCGCTAACAGCGAGAGCCCAGACAATAGGGTGGCGAACATTAGCGCGCCGCCTGCGAACAGGCGAACCGGGCGCTTGAAGATCAGTTGCAGCCAGGGTTTGAGTTCACGCATCGCGCATCTCCCCGCCGGACACCAGCAAGATCCGGTTTGCCAGCGTCAACAAGGCCTGATGGTGAGTCGAGAAAACCAGAGTCTTGCCGGCTAAGGCCAGTTTGTGCAGCGCTTCAAGTACAAAGACTTCGCTATCGCTATCGAGGCCGGCCGTGGGTTCATCGAGCAGAATAAGGTCGTAATCGGCCAGGAAAATACGGGCCAGGCTAAGCCGTCTGGCCTGCCCCCCGGAGAGGCCTTGTCCTTCCTCAGAAACCGGGCTGTACAGACCGTCTTTGCGGGTTCCGAGAAGGGCGCCCAGCCCCACATTACGCAAAGCGGTTTCAATTGCGATATCCGAGGCTTCGGGCGAGGTCAGCCTGAGATTGTCGGCCCAGGTGCCATGAACCAGGAAGCCTTTCTGACCAAGCCAGCCGAAACGGAATTCACCCGGCGCCTGCCCAAACACACTCAGAGTGCCGCTGTTGGGCACTGTGAACCCCGCCAACAAATGCAACAGGGTGGACTTGCCACCACCCGTTGGACCGGTGAGAGCAACCACGTCGCCCCGGTTTATGGTGAGGTTGCAGTTCCGTAGCACCGGCTGCTCTGGGCGATAGGCTTTGTGGACCGATCGCAGTTCGATGCGCTCCGGGCTGCCGGTAGGAACCGCCGCCCTTTCTGCTTGCCCGGCGTAGGGGTGAGAGTTCAACCGTGCCAGGATCTCGGAGCTGGCGCCAAGAGCCGCCGCACGGTCATGGTAATGCTGTGAGAGCGTGCGAAGGGGCTGAAAGAACTCCGGCGCCAGCAGGAGAACCAGCAACCCGGAAAACAGGGTCAGCTCATCCGCCGGCCCGAAGCTGATGTAACCCAACAAGCCGAAGCCGATATAGATCGCGACCACTGCGATGGCTACCGAGGCAAAAAATTCCAGAACCGCCGACGACAGAAAGGCAACCCGGAGCGTTTTCATGGTGACCCGACGATATTGGTCGGAGCGCTCTCGAATGAGCTCCGAGGCCCAGGCCGTCTGACCAAACAGCTGCAGGGTGGTGAGGCCGCGTACCTTGTCGAGGAACTGCCCGGACAGCCGGCTGATGGTGTCGAAATGCTGCTGGTTGAGCTTTTCAGCGCCCATGCCTACCAGGGCCATGAACAGGGGAATCAGCGGTGCCGAGGCCAACAAAAAAAGACCGGCAAGCCAGTCCACCCAGAACACCAGAACCAGGATGACGGACGGCACAATAACCGACAGGAACATCTGGGGCAGGAACCGGGCAAAGTAACCATGCAGCGCTTCAACGTGGTCTATCCACTCCCGGGCCAGGGTGCCGGCCGAAGACTGGGCCAGTTCGACCGGGCCGGTGGCCTGCCAGTGGTTGTGCAGTTGACGACGTACAACCCGTCGAACCCGCTCGCTGCTCAGCGCGGCGAAACGGGCCTGAGCCCCTTGGGCCAACGCCCGGACAACCAGAACGAGAATCAGGCTGAAAAACAGCGGCGCAAGATCAGCAACCGCGACCTTTTCAATCACCCCCCGATGAACGATCCGTGCCAGCAGCGCCATCTGGATAACGGTGGCAACGCCAGCCACCGTACCCGCAATGACGGTACTGCGGATCCACACTCGGCTGCCTTTGGCCAGATCGGCAAGCCAGCGACGAACCTCTTGCGGATCCGCCTCGGCCACTCAGTGGTATCCTTCGCCCGCGCGGACCTTGCCCCGGAACACCCAGTACGTCCAGGCGGTATACGCCAGTACGATGGGGATCACGAACAACAGCCCCAGCAACAGGAAGAGCTGCGATTCATAGGCGGAGGCAGCGTCCCACAGGGTGTATTCCGGTGGCACCACATACGGCCAGCGGCTTACGACCAGCCCGAGATAGGTGAAGATAAACAGCCCCATGGTGGCCACAAACGGCATGCCCTCGAAGCGGTTGCGAACGGAACGGAAGATCTGGAACGCGCACAGAAGGGTGAGTACCGGGAGAATCCAGATCACCGAGAGATTGGAGAACCAGCGCTCTCGCACCATGTCGTCTACAAACGGCGTCCACACGCTGATAATCCCGAACACCACCAGAACGGCGCCCAACAGGGGGAGCGAGACCCGGTAGGCCCACTCCTGCAGATAGCCCTCGGTTTTCATGATCAGCCAGGTTGAGCCAAGCAGGGCGTAACCGGCCAACATGCCAAGCCCGGTAAGTACCGTGAACGGTGTGAGCCAGTCGAGGGCGCCGCCCACATAGACACCGTTGGCCGTCTCAAAGCCCTGGATGTAGGCGCCCACCACGGCGCCTTGTGCGAAGGACGCAACGGTAGAGCCTCCTGCGAAGGCCCAGTTCCAGAGGTAGCGAGAGGTTCGCGCCTTGAACCGGAACTCGAACGCCACGCCCCGGAAAATAAGGCCGGCAAGCAGCAGAAACACGCCGATATACAGCGCGGGCAGGAAGATGGAATACACCATCGGGAACGCCGCCAGCAGGCCGGCGCCACCCAGCACCAGCCAGGTTTCGTTACCATCCCACACCGGCGCCACAGAGTTCATCATGGTGTCGCGGCTTTCCTCGTTGGGCGCAAACGGAAACAGGATACCCACGCCCAGGTCGAAGCCGTCCATGAGCACGTACATGATGATGCCAAAGCCAATGATAAAGGCCCAGATCAGTGGCAGATCAAACAGTTCCATAATCAGTGACCTCCCTGGCTTGCCGGTTTGCCGCGTTGCTTATCGTGCTCGATCTCGAAGGGTACGTGGGCGGCAGAGAACGGCCGTTTCGGACGCTCCATCTCGTGCTCTTCCTCAGGCCGGTCTTCCAGACCCACGTACAGCACCCGCATCAGATAATAGACACCGGCTGAGAACACCAACGCATACACCACGATATAGCCGATCAGTGTGAACAGCGCCATACCGCCTGTCAGTGACGGTGTGAGCGCCTGAGCCTGGGTCATAAGCCCGTAGACCAGCCAGGGTGCCCGGCCGATCTCGGTGACGAACCAGCCAGCCAGAACGGCAATGAATGGCGTGATGCTCATGAAGCGCATGGCCTGCAAAAACCAGGGGGTTTGCCAATAGCGTCCGCCGGCCCGCAGCACCAGGCCAGTAACGGCAGCAGCAATCATCAACAGGCCAAGGCCAACCATCACCCGGAACGACCAGAACACAATCGCCACCGGCGGCTGCTGGGCCACGGGTACCTCATTGAGCCCGGGCACCTCGCCATCCCACTCATGCGTGAGGATGAAACTGGCCAGGCTGGGGATGCCGATCTCATAAAGGTTGCGCTGGCTTTCCTGGTCCGGAATCGCAAACAGCAGCAGTGGCACATGACGGGAGGTTTCCCAGTTGCCTTCCATTGCTGCCACCTTCATGGGCTGGTGCTCAAGCGTATTCAGGCCGTGGAAGTCGCCCACCACTGCCTGGGTAGGCGCAAGCAGCAGAAGGAGCCACAGACAGATGGACAACGCCTTGCGGTTGGCCTCCACCTCGCGACCTTTAAGAAGGTACCAGGCACTGACACCGGCTACTACAAACCCGCCCGTCAGGAACGAAGCCAACAGCATATGACTGAAGCGGTAGGGGAAGGACGGGTTAAAAATGGCTTCGCTCCAGGAGGTGACGAAGAAAACGCCATCACGAAGCTCGGTGCCGGCCGGCGTATGCATCCAGCTGTTGGCGGAAAGAATCCAGAACGATGATATGAAGGTGCCGGTGGCCACCATGATGGCTGCGAGCAGGTGAATGCCCGCAGGCACCTTGTCCCGACCGAACAGGAGAACCCCCAGGAAGGCAGCTTCCAGGAAAAACGCAGTCACTACCTCGTAACTCAGCATGGGCCCCAGGAAGTTGGCGGAGGCCTGGGCAAAATTGCTCCAGTTGGTGCCGAACTGGAAGGACATCACAATGCCCGACACCACACCCATGCCGAACACAACCGCAAACACTTTGGTCCAGAACCCCGAGAGTTTCACCCACGCCGGATTCCCGGTTTTGAAGGCCAGTGCCTCCAGGGTGGCGATGAACGAGGCAAGACCAATGGTAAACACCGGGAAAATGGCGTGAAATGACACTACAAACGCAAACTGGATGCGCGAGAGGATCAGGGGATCAAGTTCCATAGGAACCCTCCGGTAACGTTCACATCAAAAGACACGGGCCCAGCGGAACCCGTTCATCCGCTGCCTTCGCTCAGTTTGTTGTGTTGTACTGCCGGCAGATCGTTAACATGCTACTAAATAACAGGGGCGCACCGATATAACCGATTGCGCCCTCCTTGATTTAAAACAAGTATGGTGAAGCCAATGAGCTTTTACGAAGACCGTATCCTGCCGCACATCATAGACTGCGCCTGCTCCATGGGCCAGGTGATGAAGCTTCGCAGCGAGGTGGTGCCGCGGGCGAGGGGCCGCGTGTTGGAAGTGGGCATGGGCTCCGCGATCAACCTGCAGTTCTACCGGGCCGATCAGGTGGAAGTGGTGTACGGGCTTGAACCGTCGGAAGGCATGCGCCGAAAGGCCCGCCCGAACCTGGAAAAATCACCGGTAACGGTGGAGTGGCTGGACCTGCCCGGCGAAAAGATACCCCTGGAAAAAGACTCGGTAGACACGGTCCTGCTCACCTTCACCCTGTGCACCATTCCCGACTGGCACGCGGCTCTGGAGCAAATGTGGCGGGTACTGAAACCGGGCGGTGAACTGCTGTTCCTGGAGCATGGGGAATCGCCCGACGAGGGCACCCGCAAATGGCAGCACCGGATTACACCAGGATGGAAGAAATTGGCGGGCGGCTGCCACCTGAACCGCCACATCGCCGACCTGATCCGCCAGGGCGGTTTCCAGATCGAGGAACTGGAAAACCTCTATATTCCCAAGGCACCAAGGATTGCCGGGTATATCTACAAGGGCAGGGCGATCAAGCCGGCCAATCCCTGAAGGCACGTCGCAAAGGACGCTGCTCCAGCGGGCGGAATGCGAATTGCGTTACCCTACGCAGACTTATACAATTCCGCCCGTCAAATCCCCCTCCGATTGCCCGGATGGTGAAATTGGTAGACACAAGAGACTTAAAATCTCTCGGCCGCAAGGCCGTGCCGGTTCGATTCCGGCTCCGGGCACCAATAAAACAGCATCCTAGGTCTTTTCCTCTCCTTCCGTTGGAGTGAGCTGATTCCCATGTAGACATAATGTAGACGCATCAGCTTTGCTTTGCTGCAATAGCGCACCTAGTGTATTGTTTTTCTGGAATATCGGGTGGGATAGAGATGAACAATAAGGACAATCAAGGCACAGCGATAGGTCAGCGAAATGGGAGAGCCAAGGGTTGGCTGATTTTTTTTGGCAGCCTTTTCGGAGGGCTTCTCGGTATCCTCACGATTTGGATCTTTTTCACAGACTCTTCAACAGGCTTATTTGATACCGCAAATGGCATCCTCTTCTCGAAGCCGAGAACAGGGCTGAATCAGCAAGAAACGCTTTTGCTTCAACAGATGATTGAGAATGGCGCCATCATGACTCCCAGTGAGGTTATGAGTGAGGTGTCCTCTTTCTATGAGCGAGTGATTACGATACTTACGACACTCATTGCTTTTCTTGGCGTTATTGCGTACATGTATGTACGTACAGTATCGGAGGAGGCGGCGCTTAAAACTGTTAGAGAGGCAGTAGTGAGTCAGATCGATTCGGATGCTCATAAAAAAGACATTCTTGAGGCGGTAAAAAGCGTGGTGGAGCCTGAACTCAAGCGTCGATTAGATCCGAAGGTTTCGGGTCTTGATACCTATATGAAAGATTTGGATGCAAAGCTTGAAGAGTTTCAAGAGGTCGCACAGCGAATGCCGTCCGAGGATGTCGTTGAAGATATTTATGCGCGTATATCCATGATAACTAGACACATAGCCCTTGAAGATGAAGAGGAAAGTGGAGGGGATTTGGACCTTGAATAACGATTGAATCTATCTGAAGTAAACATAAATTTTATGGTTGGACAGTAGCATGGCAGTCATCAAGCGAAGATTAAGCAAAACCAATCTCTCCCACTTGACTAGTGGTGGGCATCGCTTGGCCGCTGACAAACTTTTAGAGGCAGCAAAAAACCAGGGGATTCAAACGGTTCCATTGGATGTTGAGCGTTTAGCTGGATCTTTTGGTGTAAAGGTCAAGGTTGTTCCAATGAAGGACGAGGTCTCGGGCCACCTGTCCCTTAATGACGGTCAATGGGAAATTGCAGTCAACGCTCTTCATCATCCAAAGCGACAGCGGTTTACACTCGCCCATGAGCTTGGCCACTATGTACTTCATCGCTGGCAGTGCCAGAAGTTTGAAGATACGAAGTTGTTTAGGAATAACGAAACAAACCCGATGGAAGCTGAAGCTAACAGATACGCGGCAGATCTCTTGATGCCAGAGCCTGAATTCAGGAACTATATTAATACCGTATCGAAAAACATAAATGATATAGCCGATTACTTTGATGTTTCAGCGTATGCAGTAAGAGTGAGGGCTAAAAATCTAGGGTTTAGTGGTCATGGCTTATAAGGGATGGTATGAAGCCAATAAACTACATTCAAGTAATTAAGACTACCGACGCAGAACTTAAGGGCTACGCCAACTTGGCTGATGAGGTTAAGTCTGAGATTTTACCTTTATTTGAGCTCACCAGATCCCGCATTTCTAAGCGTGTGCCCGAGGGAAGTATTTACCGTAGGCTTGAAAATATAAAAGAGTCTGTTGGTGAAAATCCTTTTATCCTTGATCTGACTAGTCATGAAGATCTCATGAACTATCAGATAGAAGAGTTGCTGGATGATGAGGATGGATTTAGTGCATGGACAAATTTTGTTGAAAGTCTAGAAATAGAATCTTTGATTCCAGCTATCCATGTTTATCAAGATGGAGATCCTGAGGATGTTGTGAAGCAAGTAGAACGACTTTCTGCTTCTTTTGAGAGTGTTGCCTTCAGAATAGGCGCTGATGACACGGATTTAGATTTTTATTTAAGAAGCATTAAAAGAGGTCTTCGCAACGAAGATCAGCTTCTTGTTATTGTGGATGCCGAATTTATTACTGAGTGGGACTACAGCGCTAAAAAAAACGACCTAGAACAGAAAATAAGTTTCCTAAATAGAGAGGTTCCGAACGCGTCAGTCTCCATTTGTGGTTCCTCTTTCCCCAAATCCGTTAAGGATTCATCGGCAGGTAGCGATGCTTACGGAAAACTTCCGATTTATGAATATGCGATTTTTTCAGAGCTATCAGCCGATCACCCGAATTTAATATACGGTGATTATGCTTCAATCCATCCAGTAAGGTATCAGGCTGGTGGCGGAAATTGGGTGCCCAGAATAGATTACCCATTAGATGATTTTATCATCTACTACAGATTTCGCCGAGATGAAGGTAGTTACCCTCGTTGCGCGCAGGAATTGGTAGATGATAGTGACTTCGATGACCTTGCTTGCTGGGGGACAGAGCAGATATATAGTGCTTTAAGCGGTGAGCCAAACGGCAAGAGTCCGTCCTTTTGGATCGCAGTTCGATTGAATATCCACATCACAAGAAAAGTTAGAAGTCTCACTCAACGAATCATTCTGTGAGGTCCAAGATTTAGTAAGTCTTCATAGTGAATCGTCTGGCCGGTCTCTCTCATGAATGTGATGTAGCCTTCTTCATATTTTCTAAGGATTTGGGATCGAAACCCAATTCGAAGCATTGAGATATTTGCTTTGTCCGAGAGCCGTTTTGCAAGAAGATCGAACCCATTGCTTCTGTGGTGGGAGATTTCAATTTCGCCAAGCAATGCAGATAGGGTGGATCGATCTAGTGAAAGGCTTATCGCTCTTTTGTCCAGCCGCTTTATCTGTTTGGCTTTCCTTTTAATTTTTAAAGCTCCTTCCTCAAGCACGAGCAAGCCGACGCTATTCGGCAGAGATCGTCGAGCATTTTTCAGGTGATTTTTTGACACGAGCAGCCAGACAAAATCGAAGACTCGCAAGTAATCAGATGCTTGACTCAGCAAATTGTCTAGCTTGTCGCGGTCTGACTTTATCTCTATCCCATGTACAAGTTGATCTTCAACCACCACCGCGTCCGCGCGCCGCTGGCCAGCCAAAAAGGGCATTTCCAAGGTTATACATAAAGGATTGATCTGAGAGTAATGCTTTACGAGTGCCAGTTTATATACTTCTTCGTTCATCTAAGTACCCTGATTTGGGTCGATAGTCTAGCTTATGCAGGTTTGGTCCGTACAGTTATTGACAGAACTCCAAGGTCGCGGGTGAACGTCGCCACTCAGCTTATCCGAGGCATAAGCGATGTCGTCGGGCAGTGAGGCGATTTCCGCTTCTGTCGGCTCCCGGACCTCGGTTAGTTGCTTCAGGCGGTCCAGCCAGGAAGAGCCGGGATTAATCTCGGGCTCTGCCTTATTTGGTCGTTTGATCTCGCATCGGAGCGTTCGCGTTATCCAATACCGGCCTTGAGCAAACAGACCAAGCAGCTTGCCTTTAGCCGGTTCATCGTATTGCTTAACCGGGCTATCCAAATACGCGCCGGTTTCGTGATCGAACTATAGCCATTTGGCGTTTTTGATGGGCTGATCAGCCCGCTTGGCGCATGGTTCATTCATGGCCTCGACAAAGCCCGCACCATCACTTTTTCGCCATCGCCTCAAGCATCCGATTCACCGCCTCCAGGTGCTCCGGCTCGTTGTGGCACAGGCCCTGGAAGTTCGCGCACACATCCAGAAAGTCCTTCAGATCCATCCGTGGGGCCATTTTCATCAGGCGTTTTGTAAGTCGGGTCGCCTTGGGTGGCTGGCTGGCGATGCGGTTTGCCATGGCGTAGGCGGCAGTCATCAGTTCTTCAGCTGGCACAACCTCCAGCACGATGCCCAGTTCCCTGGCTTCGTTGGCATCAATCACGCGGCCCGTTAGGGTCAGTTCGAACGCTCGCTGGTAGCCGATCAGTCGCTGCATGAACCAGGCGCCGCCGTCGCCGGGGATAATGCCGAGGTTCAGGAAGGTCTCGCCGAATCTGGCGTTTTCAGAGGCGATGCGGATGTCGGCCATGTTGGCCAGATCAAAGCCTGCGCCGATCGCAGGGCCGTTCACCGCGGCAATGATCGGCACTTCGACGTCCTGTAACGCCAGCGGAATGCGCTGGATGCCCTTGCGATAACGGTCGGCGCATTCGGCCGGATCGCCCGCGAAATCGCCGCTGCGGTTGGCCATGTCGCGGATGTTGCCGCCGGCGCTGAAGGCGGAACCGGCGCCTGTGATCACCAGTACCGACACATCCTCACATGCGTTCACCCATTCCGCCGTGGTAACAATGTCCTCAATCAGGTTCGAGCCTGTCAGAGCGTTGCGCAGGTCGTGGCGGTTGAAGGTGAGGGTGGCTACCCGGTTTTCCAGCTTAAGCAGGGCATCGGTGAGCATCGGGACGTTGGTCATGGCTTTCTGATCCTTGTTATCGGTAGGGCGGTATCTTCGCGCGGAGCCCTCGGTTTTATCAACCGCAGGGGGCGTATCGAGTATCCGTGCATCCTGCGATGGAAATATCGCTTGCACGTTTTTGAGGCAGGTGCATTATACTGTAGACGTTGCGGACCGATTTCATGGATAGCAGGAACAGTCTGTTTCTGGTCGCTCCAGCGCCTTTACCGGGGTGTTTAAAGTGGCCGATAAACCAGTCTTATCGTGCTCTCCAAGTTCCGAATCCTCGAGAAACTCCAGTTCTCCGTTCACTCTGTTTGCGCCTCTTGATCGCTTGAACCGCCGCTTTCCGCTGTGGCCGGCCACGTTGCTCCTCGCCGTTCTCGCGATTGCGGGTAACGCCCTGGCAATCCAGCTTTACTACGGCGTGCATTTCATCTTCGGCTCGATCTTCGTGCTTGTGGCCATCCGCACGCTGGGTGCCCGGCAGGCGGTCATGGTCGGACTGGCCGGAGCGCTTTACACCAGTGTTCTCTGGGAACATTACTACGCAGTGGTTGTGTTCCTTGGAGAGTGTCTGTTCGTGCTGGCGTTCTGCCAGCGTACAAGGCGCTCGTTGTTCCTCGCCGATAGCCTCTTCTGGTGTCTCCTGGGTATTCCGACCACGCTCACTCTGTACCACTTGGGCATGGATATCCCCCTTAAAACGGCCTTCGTGATTGCCGTGAAACAAATGTTGAACGGTATTTTCAATGCGGCCATGGCGGGGCTCATCCTGTGCCTGTACTACCTGCTGAAAAACCGCATCTCCACCGGTTATCTGGTGAGCTCCCAGATTCGCAGCATCCTGTTCCACACCATCCTGATGACGGCCCTGGTGTCCGGCTCCGTGCCGGTCCTTCAACTGGCCGAGACCAAGCAGCAGATCCAGGCCCGGGAGCTCGAGCGGGAGCTGGCCGAGAGCTTTCAGCGGGTGACCCGGTTCTTTGCAACAAACCCGGATTACACCCAGGATGAATGGCAGGCCCTGAAAGACTCCATGGGCCCAGACACCCGGATCTTCCTTTACCCCGTCTCCGGCGCGCCCGATAGCCGGGGCCCCACTCCGGAGAGCGGGTTCCGGGTGGATCATGTAAGGTCCACGAACCAACCTTCTGTGATCAAGAGCTGGCAGGAGGGCACCTACCAGCTGTCCGGCGTTCTGGAAACGCACCCGACCACAGGTGTTGTTCTCAGTCGGAGCGCACGGTCGGTGTCGATGGAAATGGATGCGGCCAGCCTTGAATTCCTGGGCTACATGGCCATGTTGCTGGCTTTGGCCATTGTCATTTCCCGAGGCGTGAGCAATTTGCTTACCCAACCGATCTGGCGTTTGTCGACCCTGCTCAACAGTTCCACCAACGGGATCATCACCACCGACATTCAGGGCCGCACTGAGTGGGTTAATCAGGGATTCGTGCGCCTCAGCGGCTACGAGCTTGAGGAGATCCGGGGCCGAAAACCGGGTTCGTTCCTGCAGGGGCCCGACACCGATCCCGATACCGTTGAAAGAATTCGCGGGCACCTAAGCCAGCAGGAGCCCTTCGAAGAGGAGCTGCTGAACTACCATCGGGAGGGCTGGCCTTACTGGATTCGTATCAACTGCGAGCCACTGCTGTCAGAGGACGGACGACTGGCCGGCTACATCGCCGTGGAAACGGACATCACCGAACAACGAAAAATCGCCCATCTTGAAAACGTGGGCAGCGAGGCGCTTGAACGGATTGCCGAGAACGGCAGGCTCGAGGACACACTGTTCGCCCTGGCCAGCAGCGTAGAGGACTTTGTGCCCGACATCCGCTGCTCCATCGAGTTGTCCGCCTCATTGTTAGGTGACCATTGTGATCTGAATGCTGCCTGTTATTTCGATGTCAGTGGCGGTTCGATGGCTGGCTATTGTTACTGTGAGACAGTGTCGCCGCTGATTCTTGATCCGGCAAAGAACGTGATCGGCCGCCTGAACGTGTTCTACCGTGGTGGTGACATCCCCTCGAAGAACGACTGTGCGGTCTTCAAACGGGCCGCCCATATTGTGGCGATCATTGTTGAGCGCTATTACGCAGACTACCGCCTGGCGGAGGCGGCCGGCGTTTTCAGACACGCCAATGAAGGCATGGTGGTTGCCGATGCGTCCGGCATGGTTCTGGATTGCAACCAGGCGTTCACCGACATCACCGGTCTTGACCCGGGGCACGTGCGCGGTCGGCTAGCCCTGGATCTGCTCTGGGAAATGGAAGCGGTGCAGGAACCGGGTACCGAGATACACGTGCCGGCACCAGAAGACCAGCGAATCCGGGATACCTGGATCAGACACAAGAACGGCAAGACCTCCTGCGTGCGCCGAAGTGTAAGCCTGGTGCGGGACAAGCACGGGGATATTCACCGGTATATCTACATCCTCAACGATATCAGCGAGCTCAAGGAGTACCAGAGCCAGCTTGAGAGCATGGCCAAGTTCGATCCTCTTACCAAACTGCCCAACCGGGCCCTATTGAGCGACCGGTTACAGCAGGCCATGATCAACTGTGAACGTAACGGATCGGAACTGGCGGTTCTGTTTATCGATCTGGATGGCTTCAAGGAGGTAAACGACGGCCACGGCCACGCGGTGGGCGACGAATTGCTTCGGTCTCTGGCGCGGCGCCTGAGATCCATCATGCGGGAAGGGGACACCCTGGCGCGCTTCGGTGGCGACGAGTTTGTGATGGTCGCTCCGGTGGAATCGGAGGTGAAATCCTGCCCGGTGCTGCTGGATCGCATTCTCGCTGCGGTGGCCCAGCAGAGTCGAGTGCTCGGCAAGCCGGTGGCGCTGACGGCCAGCATCGGCGTAACCTTCTATCCTCAGGCGGATCCGCTCGATGCCGAGCAGCTGTTGCGCCAGGCCGACCAGGCCATGTACCTGGCCAAGCAGGGCGGCAAGAACCAGTATTGTTTCTACGACGCCGACAACGAACGCGCCGTTCGCGATCTGTTCAAAGACCTGAAGCGGGTAGAGGAAGGCCTGAACAACGAAGAGTTCGAGCTCTTCTATCAGCCCAAGGTCAACCTCAGAACCCGGCAGGTTATTGGTGTGGAGGCATTGATCCGCTGGCGACACCCGATTCGGGGACTGCTGGGCCCCGCCGATTTTCTTCCGGTAACCGAGCGCCACCCTCTGAGTGTCGGTATTGGCGAGTGGGTCATTCGCACAGCGCTCGCTCAGGTGCGACGCTGGCGCAAGAACGGTCTGCGCCTGCCTGTGAGTGTCAACATCGATCCATTCCACCTCGTTCGGGAGGATTTTGCCGAACGCCTGAAACGGTTGCTGGGTGAATACCCCGAGACTCGGCCGGGCGACCTAGAGATCGAAATTGTGGAAACCTCGTCCCTGGAAAACTTCAATGCGGTGAACAAGGTAATTCAGCAATGCCGAACCCTGGGCGTCCGGTTCGGGCTCGACGACTTTGGCACCGGGTATTCGTCCCTGACCTACCTGCGTCAACTGCCCCTGGACTATCTCAAGATTGATATGAGCTTTGTTCGGGGCATGCTCGAGAACCCGGACGATCTTGCCATTGTGAAAGGCGTGCTGGGGTTGGCCGACTCCCTGAATCTGCCGGTTATTGCCGAGGGTGTGGAAACCCTGCAACACCGAAACAAGCTCATGACGCTTGGCTGCGAGCTTGGCCAGGGCTACTGGCTGTCCCGGCCCGTTTCGGGCGAGGACCTTGAGGTCTGGATGTCGCAGTGGCAGGAGGCGCTGCCCGAGATGGCCGCGGTCTCAGGAAACCTGGTCGGCCCGGTCTAGCGGAAACCGTTTAGCGCGCTGATAGCGTCGCACCTCCAGCCATCCGTGTGTCGCCAGGGCCGAGAACACGATCACGCCACCCACAAGGCTGAGCTTTGGCGGCACTTCTCCCAGGAACAGCCACACAAGGAAAGAGCCCAGCACCGTCTCCAGCAACAGCATCAGGCTGACTTCCGCGGCCGGAATATAACGTGGCCCAATCTGGATCAGGATGCAGGCGGTGGGCAGGAACACCAGGCAGAGCAGGGCAATAAAGAAGAAATCCCGGGCAGAGGGCCATTGGGCGCCGCCCATCAGGGCAGCGGCCAGGGCAAGAACCAGGGCGCCAAACATCAGCATCACGCTCATGTCGCTGTCGGGCTTGGAGCGGGCCACATTCAGGTTGGACGCCAGTGCGGTGGCGGCAACCGCCGCCATCAGCAATCCAAGTGGATCGCCCTTGCCGAATTCGCCCACGGCCATGAGGGTGGCCCCGGCCACGCACACCAGGATCACCAGCCAGGTTCGAAGCGGCAGGGTTTCTTTCCAGATTGCCCAGGCAATCAGGGCAGCGATGACCGGGGCGGTATTCAGAATCACCAGCACGTTGCCGGCGGCGGTGTTTTTCATGCCCACCACAAAGCCGAGGGTACTGATAGCAAACGCGCCCGCGCAGAACAGCCCCTTGCGGCCGCATTTGCGGATCTCGGGTATCAGCCTGGCCCGGTACCGGGCCCAGCTAATGACCAGGAAACTGAGGGCCAGCAAGAGGCCACGCCAGAACAGGAAAACCACCGGCTCAACGGAAGTGATCTTCACCAGGAGCGCGTCCGGTACGATGAACAGTACGCCCAGGGCGGCAATAGTCAGTCCTTTGATTCGGGTGGTCTGCAAACTGTATTCGCCTTGACTGATGCGGGCCTATGGGCCCGGGGTCGGGTTTAGGGTTTGTCCTGCTCGGGCAGTGGCTCAATGCGGTTAATATCGCCCGTGGGGGCGGCCGGTTCGTCCTGATAGATGACAAACATTGCCCCGCCAATAACAGCGATGGCAAATAACGTTTTGAGAATGATCGATTTTGACATGGGCGCTTCGCCTCCTTTTTGCAGCCTATATCTCATGCCTATGGGCGGTACAGGCTTTTCACAACGCCACGGGCGGCGAAACTGAGCATCCTACAAAAGTCGCTTCGACAGTATAGCGCCGGTCAGCAATACTGAAACCAGACGTTCAGAGAAGGCAGTCGCGCGGCCCCGCAGACGACTGCCCGGCAATGAGGAGGCACGCCATGACAGTCCAGTCGGAACCCCTGGTTCGGAAATACAGTGAAAACGGCATTACCACACTCACGCTGAACCAGCCCGAGAAGCGCAACAGCCTGTCCATGGCCATGCTGGAGGCCTTGTCAGAGGCCCTGGAAGGCGTTGCCACCGATAGTGACACCCGTGTGGTGGTGCTGGCTGCTGCCGGTCATGTGTTCTGCGCCGGTCACGATCTCAAGGAGGTTAAGGAGCAGTTTGACAGCCACGAGTTTCAGCTGGCGCTGTTTAACCAATGCAGCAAGGTAATGCAACAGATCGTTAACCTGCCCAAACCGGTCATTGCCCGGGTGGCGGGGGTGGCAACCGCAGCGGGCTGCCAGCTAGTGGCGAGCTGCGACCTGGCCGTGGCGGCTGATACCGCTCGTTTTGCCACGCCCGGGGTCAACATTGGTCTTTTCTGTTCTACGCCCATGGTGGCGCTGTCTCGCAACGTGTCCCGTAAACACGCCATGGAAATGCTGCTGACCGGCGAGATGATCGGCGCGGTCAAGGCGGAGCGCCTGGGGCTGGTGAACCAGGTGGTGGACGAACAGCATCTGGACGAAATGGTTTACAAGCTGGCGCGCACCATCGCCGATAAATCGGGGCTCACCCTGAAGATCGGCAAGGAAGCGTTTTACCGTCAACTGGAAATGCCGTTGGCAGATGCCTATGAATACACCTCGAAAGTCATGGCGGATAACATGATGGCAAATGACGCCCAGGAGGGAATTTGCGCGTTTCTGGAGAAGCGCAAACCGGAATGGCAGGACCGCTGAGTCTTTCAGTTCCGGGGCTCAGGAGGTAGGGCAATTCGCGGCACCCAACCTGAGCCGATCGCCCGGTTCAATGCCGTGCTCCCTGAAGAACCCCGAGTTCATTTCCACCGCGCTGATGAACGGCACGCCGGCCGGGTAGGTGGGACAACCCGAGCCAGAGGCGGAGGCACAGGGCACCATGTGGCGGATGCTGCCTACGATGCCGTTATCGTCGAGAAATGCGATATCGAGCGGAATCCGTGTTTTGTACATCCAGAAACCGTGCTCCGCATCGCGCTCCTGCTCATATTCGAAGAGCATGCCGTGATTCGGCGAGAGAGAGTCTCGCCCCATCAGGCCCTTGCGGCGCTGTTCCGGCGTCGAGGCCACTTCCAGGGTTACCGGTATTGCCGAGTTGCCGCCGATAAAACACGCCTGGATCTCAGGCAGACTTTCCTGTGGTGCCGCAACACCGGTGCGACACCCCTGCAGCGATGCGATCGCCAACAACAGGCATAGCCAGGGTAATGATCGGGGCGACGTGGCGGCAATGTTCACGAGCGCAGCCGATAACCGGTCTTGAAGATCCACCAGATGGCGGTCATGCAGGCGGCCAGGAACACCAGTGTCATACCGACGCTGATACCCACGTGCACGTCAGACACGCCGTAAAAGGCCCAACGGAACCCGCTGATCAGGTACACCACGGGATTGAACAGGCTTACGGTCTGCCATACTTCCGGCAGCATGTCGATGGAGTAGAACGTACCGCCCAGAAACACCAGTGGGGTCACGATCATCATGGGCACAATCTGCAACTTCTCGAAGCCGTCTGCCCAGATGCCGATGATGAAACCGAACATGCTGAAGGTAATGGAGGTGAGCACCAGGAAGGAAAACATCCAGAACGGATGCAATACGTCGTAATCGACAAAGAATTTGGCGGTGGCCAGAATGATCACGCCCAGGATCACCGATTTGGTGGCAGCGGCGCCCACGTACCCGAGCACCACCTCAACGTAGGAGACCGGCGCAGAAAGCACCTCGTAAATGGTCCCTGAAAACTTTGGCATGTAGATGCCGAAGGAGGCGTTGGAGATGCTCTGCATCAACAGCGAGAGCATGACCAGGCCCGGAATGATGTAGGCGCCGTAGGCGATGTTGTCGATGTCGCCCATGCGAGAGCCAATGGCCGAACCGAAGACCACAAAGTACAGGCAGGTGGAGATTACCGGGGAGAGGACACTCTGCATCACCGTGCGTCTCATCCGGGCCATTTCAAACTTGTAGATAGCGCGAACGCCGTAAAGGTTCATTGCCATTCCTTATCCGTTTGCTTTACTGGCGGGCCTACTCATGTACCAGTCCCACGAAGATTTCCTCCAGGGAGCTCTCGCGGGTCTGCAGATCCCGGTATTCAATGCCCAGATCGCTCAGGGTGCGCAACAGACGGGCCACGCCGGCCTGCTCCTGCTGGGAGTCGAAGGTGAAGATCAGCTCGTAGCCGTCGTCCGAGAGCTCCACCGGCTCCAGGGTCAGTTCGCCGGGCACTTTCTCGAGACGTTGTTGCAGCTGCAGGCGCAGCTCTTTCTTGCCGAGCTTGGTCATCAACTGGTCCTTGTCTTCCACCAGGATGATTTCGCCCTGACGGATCACGCCGATGCGATCCGCCATTTCCTCAGCTTCTTCGATGTAGTGGGTGGTCAGGATAATGGTAACCCCGTTCTCGCGGAGTTTACGCACCATCTGCCACATGTCCCGGCGCAGTTCCACATCCACGCCGGCGGTGGGCTCATCCAGAAACAGAATCTGCGGTTCATGGGACAGGGCCTTGGCAATCATCACCCGGCGTTTCATGCCACCGGAGAGCGACATAATGCGGTTGTTGCGCTTGTCCCAGAGAGAAAGATCCTTAAGCACCTTCTCGATGTGCGCCGGCCTGGGCGCCTTGCCAAACAGGCCACGGCTGAACGACACCGCATCCCAGACAGTTTCGAAGGAGTCCGTGTTCAGTTCCTGGGGCACCAGGCCGATGGTTTCCCGGGCTTTCCGGTAGTCCTTCACGATGTCGTATCCGGCGGCCGTAACCTCGCCCACTGACTTGTTCACGATGCCGCAAATGATGCTGATAAGGGTGGTTTTACCGGCGCCGTTGGGGCCAAGCAGGGCGAAGATTTCGCCACGCTGGATTTCCAGGTTGATGTCTTTCAGGGCCTGGAAACCGTCTTCATAAACCTTGCTGAGGTGCTTAACGGAGATGTCCGGCTGCACGGGCGTTTCCTGTAGTCAGATTGGGTCTGAGAGAAGGCCGCGTATTTTCTCATGACTGACGCCGGTTTAGAAACCTTTGCCTTGTTCGCGGAAACCACCATAATGCCGCGAAGACCAAAAACAGGGGCATTACGTGAAGCATCTGGTACGCGCAGTGATCATTCTGGGATTTCTGGTAGGGCTGATTACCCTGTTGATGTTGGCGTTGGCCCTGTTCGGTCCGGCCGATGACAGGGCAGGCTCAAAAACGGCTTCGGCGCGCTGCGATCTGCTGAAAGATGGCCCATGCGTCTGGAACACCGATGCCGGCCGCTGGTCGGCCAATCTCGAGATGGTTCGCGATACCAGCGAGGGAACCGCTTACCGCCTTCAGGTAATTACACCGGAAACGCCCCAGCGGTTCCTGGCCGTCTTGCGCGGCGAGTCCATGTATATGGGAGAGTATCCGGTAGCCCTTGGCCAGGATACCGGCAATCCCTACACCGCGCAGTTCACCGCACCCATCTGCAGCGTGGACGCCTCGATGACCTGGCGGATCGACCTGCAGGAAGGCCAGGCTCCAATCGAAGACGTGCCGCTAACCCTGGTGTTCGAGGCTGCCGGTGGGTGAGGCCCGCAAAGCGTGCGCCAACCCGCTGACAACCATCGGAGAATGTGTAAAATCACGAAATCCGGCCGACAACGGCCAACTCTAACGACAACACCGCCGAACCGGGGACAACGTGATGGATTACGGAGATAGCGTTCAGAAAGTCCTGCTCAGAAAAATCCGCAAGGCCGAACAGGACCTGATGCAGTTGAAGCTGGATTATTGCCGGTTTGTGTTCGGCCTTAGCCACAGGGCCCGTGTGCTCGCCAATGGTGAGGTGTACGTGGTTCGTTCGGTAGACGTCGACACCATGACCCACGCCGACGATGGTGGCTTCACCCGCCCCGCTATTACCGGCAGCCCGGCGGAAGGGAAGGACGAAGGCCAAACCCGGGACCTGGGGACCGACTGGGTGCTGGAGGGTTCCCAGGTTCGGAGCTGAGCTGAGGTCACATGACCGGAGACAAAACCCCTCAGATAAACGCGTTACTGGTAATCGCTTCGTAGAGGCTGGAGGTCGGGGGAACATAATGGCTGTAGCGCCAGAACTCCGCGCCCTCGAGTCCCGATCGATAGCAGGCCAGTAACACCGTACTGGAGGTGAGTGTCGCCAGAGCCTGAAGGGCTTCTGTCTGACGGTGACCGGTCTTCCTGCTGATAATGTGCGCCACCGTTGCCGCGAGCCTGTCCGTGTGCCGGGTCTGCCGGTCGCACAGGGCACAGGCCGCTCCATACAGCCAGGCTGCTGCATAGCCGCGCACCGCTTCCGGCGCGGTGGCCAGATCCAGACCCCGCACGCGACAATCCCTCTCCTGTAATCCCGCCAGAATATGCAATTGAGTGATCAGCCCGGTGCGGTCGGGCGCGCTGGCATCCGAAGACCGCACAACCTCATGGGCGCGCTCCCGAAATGAGGGTGTCGGTGCAGGGTGGCCGGCCGCCATGGGTTCGGTGCGCACAAGGGCCGATACCCGAAAGGCCAGGAGAAAAAGCAGCGCCAGGAGCCCCGCCTGGGTCAGAAGTATCATTCCGTTCACTGTGTTCACCGACTTCCGAAATGTTGCAAAACGTGATCGAAGTGTAACGGAATGTATCTTGATCAGAACGCCTACCGTTCAACAGATTCGCACGGGAATTGACTGAAATGACGGAACTGTGACGGGTATCGCACCGGGTTGTGGCGCGTTTTGCTCAGCAGGTCGGCATCGTCTGCAACGCCAGTTTCCGTCGGATATAGCGGCCAAGGGCGTCGATTCCGATGTTTAGCAATGCCGTGATGAGGATCAGCACCATGGCACGATCAAACCGGATGTTCTGGATGGCGCTGTCCACGTAGAAGCCCAGGGTATAGATGCCGAGAATCCCGAGAATGGCCGTTTCCCGCATGATGATTTCCCAGCGGTAGAACAGGAAAGCGAGAAAGGAACGATACACCCGGGGCACAAGCTCCCAGCTGTAGCGGTTGAAGCCGGTGGGCGCGTCAGGACGAAGGCGAATGCCGTTTGTCTGCCGGCCAATCAGGTGGCCGATAATGCCGCCGTTGTGGAGGGCCAGCGCCACCACGGCGGGCAGCATGGAGGGCCCCCAAAGCTGGAGCAGGATGTAGGCCAGGATGTACTCCGGGGTGGAGCGGGCAATCACCAGGAACACATGGCCTGAAGTACGGCGCACGGGCCCGCCGAAATGATTGGAAATCAGCGGGAAGGCCAGCAGGGTGAGAATGCCAGTGGCTACCAGGGCAATCTGAGTCAGGACAACAGTGTTCCAGATGCCCGGAAGCGCCTCATTGATCATCAGGTCGTTCAGCCATGGCAGCAGGCCGGCCAGCCCTTCGCCGTCCCGGAGCGGGCTGGGGACAATATCCTGCGTAAAGAAGCGCTCGACGTTGCCCCACACGATGGGCAGCCCCTCGCCAAGGAAAAACGGGGCGCCCAGGATGTAAACGGGCAGCAGCCGTGGTTTTACCCAGAGCGGGATGGTGGCAATGAGCACGTAAAACAGGATCAGCATGGCGCCTGCGTCGGAATAGAGACCCTGGGAGAAGGATGCCTCAAGGTAGAAACCAAGGGTGGGCAAACCCACGAACCCCAGGATAGCGCTCGAGCGTAAGCCGCACTCCAGGCGATACGCCGTGTAAGTTCTCAGTTGCACCCAGCAGTCCGGAATCCGGGTGTAGAGGAATGTTGCGATGACACCGGTGCCGGGCGGCAGTAGCCGTGCGGGTTCGGGATCCACCTCATCGAGGATTTCGGAATAGACCTTGGCGAAGATCCCGGCATAGGGAATGGCGATGGCAAGAACACCGGTGAGCGGGTGAAAGCCAAAAAACTGAAGAAAGATCAGTGCCCAGAAGAGCTCGTGAATGGCCCGGATGAAAGCACAGAAAATACGAACCGGCAGAAAGCGGTACACCAGTGACAGCAGGAAACCGCAAATGCTACCCAGGGCCACGCCCACAAAAGCGAAGGCAACGGTTCGCAACAGGGCGGTCATCAGGCCTTCACTGCTGAAGAAATTCGGGGTAATCACGCCCAGAAAGAAGTTGCCGAGATCCCGCCAGGGGTTTGAGGCGGTGATGGCAATGTCCGCAAACAGCAGCCCGACGAGGGCGATCGCCAGGAAAATCAGGCTGGTGCGTACCGTGGGGGAAGAAAGCATGGTGCCGCTCCGTTCCCTAATACAAGGACATGATGTCGGCAGACGTCAGCCGATCGCTGCGCTCGTCCAGGGCCACCTGTCCGTCCTGAATGCCGACAATGCGGGTACAGTATTTAAGCGCCATGTCGACGTCATGCAGTGCAATCACGCTGGTGGCAAACCGTTCTTTCAGCAGCTCCATCACCATGTGGGCCATGGGGCCGTCGAGAGCGGAAATGGGCTCGTCTGCAAGCAAAATGGGGGCGTTCCGGTAGAGTGCGCGGGCAATGGCGACGCGCTGGCGCTGACCGCCGGATAATGACGCGGCCGGCATCCAGATTTTTTCGGACATGCCCAGCGTCTTGAGTAGCCCGCTGACTTCGGCCCGGTTGCGAGCAAAGGGCCGGATCAAGGTTATTGTGCTGTACCAGGTGGGGTGCCGGTCCAGTTGCCCCATGAACACGTTGTGGAAGACCGGTAACGCGTTAACCAGCCCCAGTTCCTGTGGTACGAGGGAGGCATCCCGGTTCACCCGTTCGTGGATCAGGCGAATCAGCGTGGATTTACCGGCGCCGCTCTTGCCTACGAGGGCAACCTGTTCACCGGATTCAACCCTCAGAGAGAGCGGGCCTATGACCCGCTCTCCACTGAAGGAAGCCGTCAGACCAGAAAAGTCGAACCCTGACATCAGTCCAGGATTCCGATCTCTTCCGCTGTCCGGCGAATCGGCTCATAGTCGTCGTTCGAGGCGGGAATAAAGCCAGACCGCGGGAAACTCTCGAGCAGGGCAGGGTCGTCAAGGTTCAGAAGGGCTTCGGTAACCCGCTGCTTGAACCCTTCGCCAAACCGCTCATCCACATCGCCACGGATGGTCCACTGGTAATCGGGGTAGGGAGGGGTTTCCCAGATCACCTTAACGGCGTCGGTATCGATGTTGCCATCTTCGAGTTCTTTCTCCCAAACCTGGAAGTTCAGGGCGCCCACCTCGTAGGTTCCTGCTTCCACCAGCCGCAAGGTGCGGGTATGGTTGCCACTGAAGCCGACCCGGCTGAAAAAGTCCTCCGGCTGCTGGCCGAACACTTCGCGGATGTAAAACTCGGGCATCAGGCGGCCAGACGTGGACCCCTTGGAGCCAAAGGTAAAGGTCTTGCCCTTGAGGTCGGATTCCAGTTCCGCCAGTTCGCCCGCAGGCTCAATGCCGGTGCTGGTATTGGCAATGAAGTAGGTCTGGAAGGCCTCGTCTTCTACGCCCTGGGCAATGGCTTCGGAGCCGGGAACCAGCCGCCGCGCCTGTACGCCGGAAAGTCCGCCGAACCACGCCAGCTGCACCTGGTTATTCCGGAAAGCCGAGACGGCGGCGGCATAGGATTTGACGGGGATGTATCGAACATCCACGTTCAGTTCACCTTCCAGATAGTCCGCAACACCCCGGAACCGCTCCACGAGCTTGGTCTCGTCTTCATCGGGAATGGCGGTAAAAACGAAGGTTTCCGCGGAGGCGGAAGCCGCAGTGAAGCAGAAAAGGCTGGAAATCATCAATTTCCGTATAAGATTGGAGGCCATGTGCGTTCCTTGATTACCAGAGAATTTGAATGGACATCGTTGAGAATCAACGCTTACTGGTATCGAGGAGGATACCTTGATTTACGTTAACTCTGAACAGCTATACGATTTGCAGGTTTGATTGGCTCAGGGCCATCTTACTGATCGAAGGAAATTTTTCTCCGGGCGAGCGCGATGCACATCATCATGATCACACCAGCGAAGCCGGGTTCAAGAGCCGGCAATCGGGCCACCGCTGAACGCTGGCAGTGGTTGCTGCAAAGGGCGGGCCACCGGGTGACCGTGGTCACTGAATATGCCGGGGAGCCTTGCGACGCCTTCATCGCCCTCCACGCCTGGCGCAGTGTGGCAGCAATTCGACGTTTCCGGTCATCGTGGCCCGATCGGCCACTGATCGTAGCCCTCACGGGCACCGACATCTATCGTCACCAGCGGGAGTACCCGGAAGACACCCGATACTCCATGGCGGAGGCCGACGCCCTCATCGGGCTCCATGATCGGTTGGCAGACGACATCCCCGCTGAGTTCTCCGACAAGCTGGTAACCCTGTACCAGTCTGCTGCGGGCCCTGAAAACTTACCGACCCCACAAGCGGAGGTGGCAAGTGCCGGCTTCAACGTGTGCGTCATCGGGCACCTGCGGGAAGAGAAAGACTCCCTGCGGGCCGCCTGCGCATCAAGGCTGCTGCCCCCGGAGTCCCGTATTCGGGTGTTCTGCGCCGGAAAACCTCACGACGAACAGTGGCAGGCCATGGCCGAGCGGGAAATGAGGGAAAACCACCGCTTCCGCTGGCTGGGCGAGCTGGATCAGGCGCAGACCCGACAGCTGATGGCAAGCAGCCAGGTAATGGTCATCAGTTCGGTAATGGAAGGCGGCGCCAATGTGGTGTCCGAGGCCTGCCGCGCCGGTTTGCCGGTGATTGCCTCCGATATTCCGGGCAACCTTGGGTTGTTGGGAGCAGATTATCCCGGTTATTTCCCGGTTCAGAATGAACGCGCACTGGCTGACCTGCTCAACCGCGCAGAAACCGACCCTGAATTCCTTGACTGCCTGAAAAACGCCGTCTCCCGGCTGGCCCATCGTTTCACGCCGGAGCGGGAACAGGCCTCACTGGAACAGGCGCTGGCCCTTGCCGTCCAGCGCCGTTCACAGCGGAGTTAATCCCGAAGGGCAATCGGTTCGATGGGCCCCGATTCATCCTGGGCCATGACCCGGCCGATAATGGCCGTGTGGGGATAACCCAGAGACCGCAGTTCCCGCACGCACGCCTCGGCCTGATCCGCCGACACACTGGCCAGAAGTCCGCCGGCGGTCTGGGGATCGAAGATCAGGGGGTAGCGCGGATGATTCACCCATTTCTCCTGATCGCGAATACCACGGCGCAACCGGATATTGGCCGGCTGGAGCGAACTCAGTATGCCTGCGGCCGCGGTTTCCTCCGCGCCGGGCAGAACCGGAATGGCCGAGAGATCCAGCTCGGCGTCCACGCCCGAGGGTTTGGTCATCTCCACCAGGTGACCCAGCAGGCCAAAGCCAGTGACGTCGGTACAGGCTCTGGAACCGTACTTGCGCAGGCACACGGCAGCCGCTTTGTTGGACTGGACCATAGAGGCGAGGGCCGCATCAATCCACCGGCCCTTGGCGGCAAGACGGGCATGGGCAGCAAACAGGGTACCGGTGCCAATTGGCTTGGTGAGGATGAGCGTATCGCCGGGTTTCAGGCCACCCTTGCTCATGACCTCGTCGGGATCGATCAGTCCGTTCACCGCAAACCCGAGAGCCAGTTCCTTGCCTTCGCCGGTGTGCCCACCCACCAGTGCGCATCCGGCCTCGTTGAGGACCTCCACCGCACCAGACATCATCTGATACACCACGTCTTCAACCTTGGACTCGATGCCGTAGGGCACGGTGGCCACCGCCGTGGCACTCTGCGCCTCAGCACCCATGGCGAACACATCACCCAGGCTGTGATTGGCGGCCACCCGGCCGAACACGTAGGGGTCGTCGATGAAGGCGCGGAAGAAATCCACGGTGTGCACCACCGCCTTGCCGGGCGGAACCTTCAGCACGGCGGCATCATCGGGAGCGTGCAGTCCTATGAGAATGTCGTCGCGCTCGATGGGTTTGAGTTCACCCAGGGCCCGGGACAGTACCGTGCTGCCTACCTTGGCGCCGCACCCGCCACAGCGCATGGCGACAGCCGAGATCGCCTGGGAGGCTTCCTCCGGGGTCTGGGCGGCTGCGGTATCCGGCAAAGAAGACGACTCTTCCATGGGCGGAAGATCGTTGAATTTCTTCATGAACCGGCGATCAATCCAGTCTTTCCAGCGCCAAACCCAGGCGCCGTCAAAAGCCGTCTCGCCCCGGGATGCCACCGCATAACGGTCGCCAGTGCTGATCAGGGCAAGCCACTTCTTCTGAGGAAGGAAATCCCTTGGCGATTTGCCGGTTGCGAGGCGCTTGAGGTTGTCTGCCAGCGGCGGGCCCTGACGAACCGCAAACACACCGGCTTTCTCCCGGGGGTGATTGATCACATTGGCGATGTCACCGGCGGCAAAAATACTGTCGTCGTTTTCCACCTGAAGGGTATCCCGCACACGCAGGAACAGGCCGTCATCCAGAGCCAGCCCGGTGGCCTTGAGCCACTCCGGCCCCCCGGCTCGGGTAACCCAGAGCACTTCGTCGGTTTGCAGGGTCTCGCCGGATTCGGTGACCAGAACACCTGCCTCAACCCTCGAGACGGGCGCACCCAGATGCAGTTTCACACCGCGCTCTGACAGCGTTTTGCGGAAGACTTCCCGTACCTTGGGGTTGTGAGTGGGCAAAATCTCATTAGCGGCATCAAACAGGTGAAAGTGCAGCTGGTCAGGGTCTTTACCACGTTGTTTCAGTTCTTTCCGAAGGCGGTATTGCATGGCCAGGGTAAGCTCAACGCCACCGGCTCCCGCGCCCACCACGGCTACCGAGAGCGGGCCGTCGTGATTCTCGATACGCGAAAGCAAGGCCAGCCAGCGACTGTTGAAACCGGTGATGGGCTTTACCGGGACCGCATGGTCTGCAGCACCTTCCACTTCGTTCACCCGCGGCGATGACCCGATATTGATGGAAAGGATGTCGTAGGGCACATCGGGCCGGCCGCGGCAGATCACGCGCTTTCGGTTTCGATCGATACCAATGGCTTCGGCACGGTAGAACCGTGCGCCCGCGTATTCCGCCAGGCGGCTCAGGTCGATATGGACGTCATCGTAGCTGTAGTGGCCGGCCACGTAGCCCGGCAACATGCCGGAGTAGGGGGTATGGGTGTCACGGCAGATGAGCGTCAGGCGCACGCCGGGAACCGGGTTCATGGCGAACCGTTTCAGTACCCCGACGTGGCTGTGCCCGCCGCCAATCAGGACAATGTCCCGTAATACAGGCTGGTCAGGCGTTCGCATCAGATAATTTTCTTGGCTTCAACGGTAAATTGGCTGTATCCCTTCACGTTTGAGAACGCTTTCAGCTTTTCCTGATCTTCCGCAGACGGATTGGCGATCTGATCAATGGAGGTAATGCCTGCGTCATTCATTTTCTTGGCGGTGGCAGGGCCGATGCCTTTCACCAGGGTGAGGTCGCTCTTGTTGACCGGCTTCGCAGCCTTGGCCCCGGAGGTCTTGCTGGCAGCAGCCTTGCTGGTTTTGGCGGCCGGCTTTTTCGCAGCGGATTTGGTCGCGGCTTTCGATTTGGTCGCCGCTTTTGCCTTGGCGGGCGCTTTGGTACTGGTTGAAGCCTTGGCCTTGGCTGGTGCCTTGGCGGTTTTGGCCGGTGCGGTTTTCCGAGCGGCGGTTCTGGCTTGCTGGCTGGCCTCATCGGAGAGTTTCTTCACCTCGTCGCCGGCCTCTTTCGATGCCACCCCGAGCCGCTCAAGAATGTTGCTCTGCAGCTCGTGGAATTCGTTCAGACGACGCTCGAACTCCTCGTGGAATCGCTTCATCTCCCGGTCGCGCAGCTCGTCGATTTCCTTGAGCAGCTTGCGCACAGGCTCCTGCACCTGATTCTGCAGGCTGTCGAACTGCTTCAGGGCGTCATTCACCAGGTTTTCAATCTGTGACGACGTTTTTTCGAATTCCTTGTTCACCTTTTTGACAATCTTGTCAACGCTCTGCTTGGCTTTCTTCGCCATGGAATGTCTCCTTGCGGACAGGGTTCAACGGTGCAGAATCAGGCCATTTGCCGAAAACCGGAAACGGAGCCTGAGGAACGACGTGACTTCAGGGACTGCTTTTTCGAGAGGACTTCCCGGATCCTGCGCAGTTTTTCCGATGCGGAAGAGGTACCGTTCGGATCGGACTCCACGAAATCAATGGAATAGAAAAAGTTGCTACAGTGCTTTCTGCGTTCCGTGACGAGCCCGGACAGGTTTTCAGCCCGAATCTCGTCAAAGGGCATATCCATGACCAGATCCAGCAGCACTGTGTCTCCCGGATTAAATAACTTGTCGGTTTTCATCACACAACCGTAGCCGTCCAATTCATACAGGGCCGCTTCCACTGTTTCCTTACGGAACAGTCCCTGCTTGACCCGAAAGCGGGCGACCAGGTCTGGTAACGCTTCGTTCATGAATTCTGTTTCTCTGAAGATGTCCGTATCCACTGCAGCCTGCCCATTGGGAGGACAGGCTGGATATTGGTTAAACAATAGACACGGACTTCCGCTTTTGCAACGCCGTCAGTGCCATACCGGCGACCCCTAACGCAGTTTTTCAGATGCCTGCCGTACGGATCGCGTTATTTCGTCTTGAGTTCGTACATATCAACCCGACGATCTTTCAGGTTGGTGACAGAACCTTCGTTTCGTACCAGTTTGAGTTTCTCCAGATCCATGTCCGAGAACATGATCATCTCGGTATTGGGTGTGGTTTCCGCCATGACCGCATCGTGCGGGAAGGCGAAATCCGACGGCGAGAAGACCGACGACTGGGCATACTGTACGTCGAGGTTTTCGACCTTGGGCAGGTTCCCGACACTGCCCGTGATGACCACATAGCATTCGTTCTCGATGGCCCGGGCCTGGGCGCAGTGGCGAACCCGCAGATAACCGTTTTTGGTATCTGTCCAGAACGGCACCATGATCACATCCACGTCCTGGCTGGCCGCAATTCGGCCCAGCTCCGGAAACTCGATGTCGTAGCAGATCATGATGGCCACACGGCCGGCGTCGGTGTCGAACACCTGGAAATGGTTGCCCCCTTCGATAACCCAGTCGCGGCGCTCGTGGGGCGTGATGTGAATCTTGCGCTGCTCGTCGACGCGGCCATCCCGGTGACACAGGTAGGAGACGTTGTATACCCGGTCGTTCTCGATCAGGGGCATGGAGCCGGTGATGATGTTGATGTTGTAACTGACCGCCATTTCAGACATTTCTTCCCGGAACTGCTGGGTAAAGCCCGCCAGGAATCGAATCGCCCGGGTCTGGTCCAGCTGGTCGGTCAGGCCCATCAGTGGCGCATTGAAAAACTCCGGGAAGAGGGCGAAGTCACTCTTGTAGTCAGACAGCGCATCCACAAAGTACTCGACCTGTTTGAGTACCTCTTCCACGGAGGTGAATTCCCGCATCTGCCATTGAACGGCGCCCAGGCGCACCTGGGTTTTCTTGACGCTGAGCACGGGAGAGGGCGGCGTATACAGGATATTCCGCCATTCCAGCAATGTGGCGTAACCAAGAGACTTCTCATCTTCCGGCAGGTACTTATGCATCAGCCGGGTCACCTGGAAATCGTTCGAGAGCTGGAAGCTCAGGATGGGATCGTAAATCTCTTTGCGGTCTACCCGCTGGATGTACTCCGCCGGGGTGTATTGATCGGCGTACTTGAAATAGTTGGGGATTCGCCCGCCGGCCAGAATGGCGCGCAGATTCATGGAGCGGCACAGCTCTTTGCGGGCCTCGTACAGACGGCGACCGAGGCGGTACCCCCGGTATTCAGGATGGATGAAGACATCCAGGCCATAGAGGGAGTCGCCGTTGGCGTTGTGCCAGATCTTCTCGTTGCGCAGGATCAGGTCGTCGTAGGTGTGGGGGTTACTGAAGCGCTCGTATTTCACACACACAGTAAGCGCCACGGCCACCAGCTGGCCGCTCTCCTCAATACAGATCTGACCGTCTGGAAACTGCTCTACCAGGGCCTTGATGGTGTCTTTGGGCCAGGCTCCGCCGATGTCGTCGTACACGCGGTCCATCAGAACCTGAAGCTGTTCGTAGTCGTCGAGCCTGAGATTTCGCAGGTTGAGGTGCAGTTCTTCGTGCGCCATTCAGTTCGGCTCCCGTCGGTTTTGTGAGAAGAGGACAAAAGGCTGAAACCCGCCAATACTCAAGAAGTTTAACAGAAGCCGCTAAAGACTTCGCATCACGGGCCGAAACAGATATTGATTAATATCAGGACATATTCCAGAGGACACGACTGTGCAAATGACATTCGGGCAAAAGCTCCTGACCGCCTTCGGTATCCTGCTGTTGCTGGTAATGGGTGCTTTCACACTCTCCGGGGATCTTCGCCTCCAGAACACCACCGAAACCTATGTAGAAGCGTTGATTGACGATACCGTGCAGCAGAGTACGTCCAGTATCGCGCAGTGGCTCAATACCCGGCTGAAAATGACGGAAGCAACTGCCACGGCGCTGGAACAGGCCGAAAATGATGAGCAGGCCCGCGTGATCCTGCAGGCCATGACCACCGGCGGGGGTTTCCGGGATGTCTACGTGGGCCGAACCGACGGCTACATGCTGATGAAGTCACCGGAGGACAACGCGACGCTGCCTGCGGACTACGATCCGAGAAAACGGCCCTGGTACCAGAAAGCCATGGCGCTGGGCAGTGCCTCTTTCACCGAGCCATATCAGGACGCCAGTACCGGCGACATGATCATCTCCACCCTGGCACCGGTGAAGCGTGGTGATTACGAAGGTGTTGCGGGCGCCGATATCGGCCTGGGTGCCATTGCAAAGACCCTGTCCACGGTGACCCTGGCGGAGACCGGTTACGCGGCGCTCATTAACGGTGAGGGCACGGTATTGTTCCACCCCCGGCAGGAGCTGGTTGGCAAGAATATTGCCCAGCTGATTGGCGGGCAGCCGAACCTTGACGGCCGGGAACACGAATATGCTTCCGACGATGGCCAGTGGGAAGCAAGCTTTCATGCCATCAGTGAGGCCCGGGGTGTGGAATGGTACCTCGGCACCTTCGTGAACGCCGACAAGATCCATGCTCCGGTGCAAAGCGCCCGCCTGACCGGGCTGGTGATGGCCGTGATCGGTCTGATCGTATCACTGGTTCTCCTGCATTTCGGCATCAAGGTTCTGATGGCGCCGGTGCGCCGACTGAACGGCGCCATGGCTGATATCGGCAGCGGCGACGCCGATCTGACCCAGCGCCTCGATGCCAGCGCCAGCGATGAATTCGGCCAGCTGGCGCGCAGCTTCAATCAGTTCGTCGAGAATATCCAGACGGTGGTGCGCGACGTGCAGCGGGGCAGCGCCGAGCTGGGCGAGAATGTGGTGTCCCTTCGCGAAACCGCAAGCAGCAGCCGTTCCAGTGTGGAAAGCCAGCAGGCTGAAATTGACATGGTAGCGACCGCGATCAATGAAATGTCCGCTGCGGCGGGTGAGATCGCCCAGAACGCCCAGCAGACCGCCGACGCCGCGAATACAGCGGACGAGGACAGCCGTGCCTCCCTGGAGACCGTCGCTGCCTCCCGCGATGCCGTGCAAAAGCTGTCTCAGGAGGTCAACGCAGCGGCTGAGGTCATCGACACGCTGGGGCGGGACGTCACGTCCATCACCTCCGTTCTCGAAGTCATTCAGGGAATCGCCGAGCAGACCAACCTGCTGGCCCTGAACGCCGCGATCGAGGCGGCCCGGGCAGGAGAGGCGGGCCGCGGCTTTGCGGTGGTGGCGGACGAGGTACGCAACCTCGCCCAGCGCACCCAGTCCAGCACCGAAGAGATCAACAACATGATCGAGCGCCTGCAGAAGGGCGCCAACGATGCGGTTGAAGTCATGAAAGCGTCAACGGCGGTCTCCAACGTCAGCATGGAGAAAGCTCAGGACGCCATGGACGCGCTCAACCGTATTGCCGAGGCCATTAGCTCCATCAGCCAGATGACCTCGCAAATCGCGACGGCATCCGAGGAACAGACCTCGGTGACCGAAGAGCTCAACGCCTCGATTACGCGTATTGCCGACCAGGGACAGGAAGCGGCAGCGGCTGCCAGCGAGAACGATGTTTACAGCGGACAAATTGAACGGATCGGCACGGCCCTGAACCAGAACGCATCCAGATTCCGGGTCTGACACACACCCCTCAGCGACTGAGGATGTCCAGGCGCCGCCGGAGGTTGCTGAACGTCTGGCGGCTCACGTAGCGAGACTCGTCGCTGAGGTAGGGGTTGTCGAGGGTAATGACGGTGCGCCGGTCAAGCCCCAGGGCCGCTACAGCGGCGCCATAGTAGTTCCGAAGAAATTCCGCGAAACTGCCGTCGTGAATGGCACGCTCCATACCCAGTTGCAGGCGGTGAGCCGTGAGTTGATCGCCCGGCGCCACAAACAGGTAAGAAGGCATGGGGTAGGCGAGAAGAAGGTTGGGCTCGATGACGAGGTCCGGGTCTTTTTCAATTTCCAGATCGTAGAGAACCTCGCTGACCCCTCGGGCAAAGCATTCAAACCGATGGTTGCGCAGCATGCCGAAGAGGATTTCGTAGCGAGAGTGTGTGATAACCCGAATGCCGTTGGATTCGAGGATTGGTGTGTCTGGCCAGTGGGATCCCTGGCCGATACGAATGTTGCTGTTGCGAAGGTCTTCGAGGTTGTCGATGCCCTCAAAACGGGGAAGGGTTTCGGGTAGCACAACGCATACCCTGAAGCCGAGCAGGCCACCGTCAACCGGTATGGGCACGGCGGTGAGAAAACTCTCCCGCTCCTCCGTGGTTGCCACATTGGCGATATCCACCAGCCGTGACTGGTGATCCGCAAGCTCCCTGAGGGCCCGGCCCTGGCTCAGCTCCTCGCTGCGGATCAGTCTGAAATCCCCGTACTCAGGGGTCTTGCCCAGGGCGAGTTCCACCAGGGCACGAATAGCCGGGCTGTCGTAATTTCGGTACCAGAGTACGTATTCCCTGGGGGCCGGCAAGGCGCTTTTCCCTGTGTCCGGCTCCAGCTTCGCGGCGTTGGCCAGTGGCAACAGGGCAAGGCTGACTATCAGGATGGCCAGGGTTCGAGCCCGGTGCAGGGCCCGTCCGCGGAGAGCGCGACAGGCAAAATAGGTGTCCAAATCAGAAATCCTTTCTTAATCCGGGAAAGCCCGTTCCTGACAGGCGCAGCGCACAGGCACAATTCACTCTAGAACACATAGGCCGAAATAAACCGGACAGATTCCAAAAAAATTGTAAAAGATTCTTGCGAGGCCGAAGCGGCGTTGCAATGATCGGCTTCCATTCTCTACTGGATGACAGTTATGGCGTTCATTGACAACCTGATCGGTGCCACTGGCCAATGGGTGGCCAGCACTGATCCCAAGGCCACGCTGGCGAGCCCTCTGGCCTGGCTGAAGAAAACGGGCGGGTACACGGCAGTGAACCGCATCATCGGGTTTTCCATCCCGTTCGCACCCCGCAATGGTTTTTCAGTGGAAGAGGTACAGCCGGGGTACGTGCGGGCGAAAATACGTTTGAAGGGCAACAAGAACCACTTCGGCAGCCTGTACGCTGGCGCCTATTTCCTGGTTGCGGAAATACCCGGTGGGGTGCTGACGCTGTTTGATCTCGGGCCGGCCTACGTTCCGATCCTCAAGGAAATGACGCTGCAGTTCCTGCAACCGGCGAATTCCGATGTAACGGTGGAGTTTCGCCTGCCTCCGGAAACCGTGGCGCAAATTCTGGCGGACGCCGACGCCACCGGCAGGGCGAAGTTCGTGCTGGAAGGCAAGCTGGTTGATGCGGAGGGCAACCACGTGGCCACTTCCATCGCCCATTACCGGGTGCGCAAGAAAGGCTTCCAGGCCCCGGACTGAACGTCAGGCCGGGTCGAGACCGGCGATGGTTTCGAGGAATACCTCGCCGTACTTTTCAAGCTTGGCGGCACCCACTCCACTCACCTCTGCCAGCTCATCCAGGGTTTTAGGCCTGCGCTCAAGCATGTCGAACAGGGTGGTATCGTGGAAAATAACGTAGGGAGGGACTCCCTGCTTGTCCGCCAGCGCTTTCCGGCACGCCCGCAAGGCATCCCAGCCTGCCTGATCGGTAATCTGGTCCCGGACCGGGGCACTGGCGCGACCGCCTGAGGCTCGTGCTGTGGCTTTTTTGACCACCGGGTCTTTGCGCAATTCTATGGTCTGCTGGCCTTTCAGCAGTGGCCGGCATTGCTCGGTGAGCTGGAGGGCCCCGTAGCCGTCAGGATCGGCCCGCAGGTAACCGTTTGCCACCAGCTGACGAAACACCGATTTCCATTCGTTGGCGCTGAGCTCCGTGCCGATGCCGTAGGTGGATACCTGATGATGACCGGACTGGAGAATCCGCTCGTTCTCGGAACCCCGAAGCACGTCGATCAAGTAGGTCACACCAAAACGCTGGCCGGTCCTGAAAACACAGGATAGCGCCTTCTGGACCGCCACCGTGCCATCCCAGGTTTCCGGCGGGTTCAGGCAGGTATCGCAGTTCCCGCAGGGCTCTTCCAGCTGATCGCCAAAATAGCGCAGCAGCACCTGCCGGCGGCAACTTGTTACCTCGCACAGGCCGAGCATGGCGTCCAATTTCTGGCGTTCCACCCGTTTGAACTGATCGTTTCCCTGGGAGCTTTCCAGCATCTGCCGTAGTTTGATCACATCCTGCAGGCCATACACCATCCAGGCTGTGGAGGGCTTGCCATCCCGTCCGGCGCGACCGGTTTCCTGGTAATAGGCTTCAAGACTCTTGGGTAGGTCCAGATGGGCCACGAAGCGCACGTCGGGCTTGTCGATGCCCATGCCAAAGGCAATAGTGGCAACGATGATCACCCCGTCTTCCCGCAGGAAGCGCTCCTGATGCCGGGCCCGCTCATCAGCCGACAAACCTGCGTGGTAGGGCAGAGCGGTATAGCCTTTCTGGGCCAGCGCTTTTGCAGTGGCGTCGACCTTGTTACGCGACAGGCAGTAGACAATGCCGCAGTCACCCTCATGCTCAGCTTTAATAAAATCAAGTAACTGTTTGTTAGCATTCGTTTTTGGAGAAATTCGATACTGTATGTTCGGACGATCAAAGCCACTGATGAAATGCCGGGCCGAGGTTAGCGAGAGGCGTTCGGCGATTTCCTTCCGGGTCCGCTCATCGGCGGTCGCGGTCAGGGCGATTCGCGGAACATCCGGAAAGGCGTCGGCGAGCAGGCTCAGTTGCAGATAATCGGAACGGAAATCGTGCCCCCACTGGGACACACAGTGGGCTTCGTCTATGGCAAACAGGGCAATGGACGCGTTGTGCAAGAGTTCCAGGGTGCGGGGCTGGATAAGCCGTTCCGGAGCGCAGTACAGCAGGTCCAGCTCGCCGGTCATCAGAGCGTACTCGGTGGCCCGTGCCTGCTCGAAATCCATGGTGGAATTCAGGAAGGCTGCCCGCACGCCCAGCTCGTTCAGAGCCGCCACCTGGTCCTGCATCAGGGCGATGAGCGGGGATATGACAATCGCAGTACCCGGGCGCACCAGCGCCGGTACCTGATAACACAGGGATTTGCCACCGCCGGTTGGCATCAGTACCAGGGCATCACGACCTGCCACTACTTCACGAACTATGTCGCCCTGCAGGGGGCGGAAGGTCTCATAACCGAAGATCTCATGCAGCACCTGCTCCGGATCCCTTCCGGATGACGTTGGGCGTTCGGTGGATAGCTGGTCGTAATCCTGGTAGTGGTCCTGGTGTGAATGCATAAAGTAACCGAGTCTTCGGCGCCGGGCCTTGGGGATAATGGGGCCTGATAGGTGCTGGCCGGGATTGCGCTCGTGGGCGCGGCGCAAATGATACCAGAGCCGACCGCCCGGGTGCGATTGATCAGTCCCGGATGCGCCCGGTTTCGAACCTTCGCACAGGTCGCAGAATCGGAAGACCGGACTGTCCGGACAGGGCCCGGCCCGGCACGCCGACAGCGAGTGCAGGTATGGAGGCAAAGCAGTGGAAGAAACGCTACAATACCGCGGTTTCAAACCTCCGTTTCACGCCATATCGTGACAGACACAGATAATAACAGGGCTTACATGCAGGAATTTGATGCCATCCGTCCCTATTCGGACGAAGAAACCGGCGCTGCAATTCACCGCCTGGTCAACGACCGGGAATTTCTGGACATGATCGGCCGATTCAAATCACCCACCCTGGCACGATGGGCGCCGGCGGTGCTGCGGGTAATGACCCGGCGCTGGCTGTCGAGCCATTTTGGTCACTACACCCGGGTGGACGATTTACAGGCCGGGCTTTCCGGCTACGTTGGCGAACTGGTTGAGAACACCACATCCCGGGTCACCGCCAGCGGCCTGGAGAACCTCAGCAAGCAGCATGCGCATTTGTTCATCTGTAACCATCGGGACATCGTCTTTGATCCCATGGTGGTGAACTACCTGCTGTTCCAGAACGGTTTTCACACCACGCGCATCGCCATCGGCGACAACCTGCTGGCCAACCGGGTGTTTGCTGAGATGATGCGCCTGAACAAAAGCTTTGTGGTTCGTCGTAGCATGACCAGTCCACGGGAAATGCGGGATGCCTACATAACCCTCTCGGGGTTCATCAACCACAGCATCGATACAAATCACAGCATCTGGATTGCCCAGAGGGAAGGGCGGGCAAAGGACGGGCTCGATCACACCGATCCGGCCATCATCAAGATGTTCTACATGAGTCGCAAAAAGAGCGGTCTGGGCTTCGACGAAGCGATGAACCGGCTGCATATCGTTCCGGTGTCCATTGCCTACGAGTACGACCCCTGCGACGCCGACAAGGCCAAGGAACTGGAAACGCGCGCCCGTACCGGCCAGTACATCAAGCGCGAGGGTGAGGACACCGAACAGATCATGAAGGGGCTGACGGGCTTTAAGGGGCACGTGCACGTTCACTTTGGGGCGCCGATCCACGACGCACCGGACAACCCCAAGGACCTTGCCGCCCGGATTGATCGGGAGATCCACTCAAATTACCACCTCCACGCTTCCAATCTCGTGTGCTACGAACGCCGCGGTCTGCATCCGCAGGCCCACTCGACGCCCGAGACCGTCAGCGATGCGGTTGTGACTGCCGAAACCTGGTCGCCGGCCGAGATGGAGGCCGCTGAGGCGGAAATGGAGCGTCGCCTGGAAGCGTGTGAGCCGGCGATCCGACCGTATCTGCTGGACATGTACGCCAATCCTGTGGTGACCGCACTGGAAGCGAATGCCGAGCAACGCGGGTGACGTAAACCGTCCGTTATCAGACCGACCACCAGAACAGGAGGTATTCCGTGCAGGACCTTCAGACCATCGAAATTGAAACGGGAGATCAGCCCACAGCCGCCGTCATCTGGCTCCACGGCCTGGGCGCAAGTGGCCACGACTTCGAGCCGGTGGTGCCAGAGTTGGGGCTGCCCACAGATGCCCGGGTACGTTTCATTTTCCCCCACGCCCCGGAGTTGCCGGTCACGATCAATGGTGGCATGACCATGCCCGCCTGGTATGACATAAAGGCCATGGATATCGACCGGGTAGTGGACACCGAGCAACTGCGTGCTTCAGCCGAGGCGGTCGGCAAGCTGGTGAAGCAGGAAATCGAACGTGGCGTCGCTGCGCGGAACATCATTATCGCCGGCTTTTCCCAGGGCGGCGCCGTGGCCTACGAGCTGGGCCTGAGTTACCCGGAACGGCTGGGCGGTATTCTCGCGCTGTCCACCTACTTTGCCACTGCCGATTCGGTACGGCGATCGGACGCCAACGCGGACATCCCGATCAGTGTCTACCACGGCACCTTCGATCCTATCGTACCCGAAGCCCTCGGCGTGCGTAGCGTCGAAACTCTGAAAGGCATGGGCTACGATCCCTCCTACCAGACCTTTCCCATGGAACACAGCGTGTGCCTGGAAGAGGTGGTGGACATAGGCCGTTTCATTCGCCGGCACGTAACCTAAACCCAGAGCATGGCACCCATCTCAAGGGGATGGGTGAGGGCCTCATGATAAGGGTACATTCGTAGCCGCAGCGTCTGTAGGCCAGGATAGGGCGGTGGTATCCGGGTGGCGAAAACGGTTCGTCCGCCCGACTCGCTCTCCATCTCCAGCAGGAAGCTGCCGGGACCGGGGTCGCTGTGGGTTCCGGTGCACTCGGGGCTTACCAGGCACTCGACCCGCACATCGCCAGCGCTTAACCCGTTCAGAAAGGCTTCCACCCGCAGTTCCACCGCTTCATCATTGACGCACCTGGCCTGTATGCAGCCCAGGATGTTAAGTTCCACACTTGGCCAGGCATCACGGACACGGGCTTTCCAGTCGGCCAGGGCGCCAGCCAGCTTGCCGCTTTCCGCCACCATGCGTGCGCCTTGCGTGGCGGCTGGCTCATAGTAGTCGGTGACATAATCCATCACCATGCGCTGGGCGTTGAAACGGGGCGTAATTGAGATCATGGACGCCTTCGAGCGTTTGACCCACGCCCGGGAATAGCCCTGCGAAGCGCCTTCGTAATACAGCGGCACCACTTCGAATTCCAGCAGGTCCAGCAGGTCCCGGGCTTCCTCCTGGTTCCGGAACTCCGGATCGAGACCGGTATCCCTTGGCACGATACCCCAGCCGTTTTTGCCGTCGTATCCCTCCCCCCACCAACCATCCAGCACGCTCAGGTTGAGCGCGCCGTTCAGGGCGGCTTTCTCGCCGGACGTGCCACTGGCTTCCTTGGGATATTCCGGCGTATTCAGCCATACATCCACACCGGCGAGGAGCCGACGCGCCATGGCCTGGTCGTAGTCCTCCAGAAGAATCAGATGGCCCATCAGCGCCGGGTGCATGGACAGATCGTGAATCACCTTGATCAGTTGCTGGCCCGGTTTGTCCCTGGGGTGCGCCTTGCCGGCAAACACCAGCACAACCGGACGTTCCGGATTAGTCAGAATCTGCTCCAGTCGCTCCAGGTCGGAGAAGATCAGTGTCGCTCGCTTGTAGGTGGCGAAGCGCCGGGCAAAGCCGATCACCAGCGTATCAGTGTGTGCCGAGAGCAGTTGCCGGGTCATCCTTTCTGTCACTGAGTGGCCGGTACCGTTGCGTTTGTGCTGACGCTTCAGTCGACGAACGATGTAGTCGGTCATCTGCTGTTTAAGTGCCTTGTGCACGCTCCAGTAGTGGTAATCCGGAATCTGTTCAATAAACGACCAGTAATCCGGATTACGCAACTCGCTTTTCCAGGTCGGCGCCTGGATGTCAAACAGGCTGGCCCATTCCGGCGCGAGAAACGTGGGGACATGAACACCGTTGGTAATGTAACCCAGCGGGTTCTCTTCCGGTGGAATCTGGGGCCAGATACCGCCTTCCATCTGCGAAGCAACCCCCCCGTGAATCCGGCTTACCCCGTTATGAAAGCGCGAGCCGCGAAGCCCAAGGCTGGTCATGTTGAAACTGTCTCCGCCGTTCTTGGCCCCCAGCGCGAATACCTCGCCGAAGTCCAGTCCAGCTTCCTCGAGGTAGGCCCCCAGGGCTTGTTCGACAAGGTCTCTCGGGAAAATGTCGTGGCCAGCGGGTACCGGCGTGTGGGTGGTGAACAAGGTGGCGGCCGCCACCGCCTCCAGGGCGCCGTGGAAACCCAGTCCGGTTTCCATGGCCTGTCGACAGCGTTCGAGAATCTGGAACGCTGCATGTCCCTCGTTGATGTGCCAGACGGTCGGTTTCAGGCCCAGAGCCTCCAGCACCCGAGTGCCACCAATCCCGAGCAACATTTCCTGACTGATGCGGGTGGACTCGTCGCCGCCGTAAAGTTGCAGGGTTAGCTCCTGGTCCTCCGGACTGTTTTCGACGGTGTGGCTGTCCAACAGGTACAGGCGGATGTGACCGACTCGTGCCTCCCAGACCCGCGCGAACACCAGTCGGCCGGGGAAGGGCACGGATACCTTCAATAGTGTGCCCTCGTGTTCAACGGGCACGATGGGCAGCTCGTCGCTGGCGTGGGATCGGTAACGGGCAATCTGATGGCCTTGGGCGTCGATGGTCTGGATGAAGTACCCCTGCTGATACAGCAGACCTACCGCTACGAACGGCAAGGCGAGGTCACTGGCCGCTTTGCAATGGTCACCAGCAAGGATTCCCAGACCGCCGGAATAGATCGGAAAGCTCTCGTGAAAACCGAATTCCGCGCAGAAATAAGCCACAAGGTCCCGTTCCGGGTCCAGGCGGTCGGTGACTTCTGGCCCCGGCCCGGCCTCCAGATACGCATCGTAGGTGCTCAGCACCCGCCGGTACTCCGCTAGAAATGCGCGATCCTCGGCGGCCTCGTCCAGCCGTTCCTGGGCAACGCGACGAAGAAACAGCTTGGGGTTATGTTCAACTTTTTCCCAGAGCCGCATATCCATCCGAACAAACAGGCTGCGCACGCCGTGGTCCCAGCTGTAAAAAAGATCGTTCGCGAGTTCTTCAAGCCGCGCCAGGGCCTCGGGAATTCGGGGGTTAGCTTCCAGTCGGAACTCCGTTGCCTTTTTCATGGTGTCAGCCTCCGGGCGGGCATACGCTCGCCCTAATCCTGCGGTAAGGGTTGGCGCTGTTTAAGAATGCTCTGATACAGCTCGCCGTAATCCCGGGCGCGCTGTCTCCAGGAATGGTCGCCGGCCATTCCGTTTTCCTGCAGTCGTCGCCAGTGCCGTCGTTGGCCGAGCACCGCCAGTGCCCGGTCAATGGCTGCTCTCAGGCCCTCAGCGCTGGCGTGCCGGAAGCAGAAGCCGTTCGCCTGGTCCAAACCCACATCCAGCGGGTCGAATACTGTGTCGGCCAGACCTCCGACAGCGTGAACAACGGGTACTGAGCCATAGCGCAGGCTGTACATCTGGTTCAGCCCGCATGGCTCGAAGCGAGAGGGCATCAGGAAGATATCGCAACCGGCGGTAATCCGGTGCGACAGCCCCTCGTTATAGCCAAGGGTGAGGGAGAACTGCTCCGGCCACTTTCTCGCCAGCGCCCTGAGCGACTCCTGATACCGGGGCTCTCCCGAACCCAGCAACACGATCTGACATCCCTGATCCAGCAGACCTGGAATCACCTCAACCAGCCAATCGACACCTTTTTGCTCCACCAGACGACCGATAAAACCAAGAACCGGAGCGCCTTTGACCTCCAGCCCCAACTCCCGCTGGAGGCCGGCTTTGCAGAGTGCCTTGTTCTTGAGGTGATCGCGGCCAAAGTGAAAGGCCAGTTCCGGATCGGTCTCGGGGTTCCAGACCCGGGTATCGATACCGTTTAGTATGCCGGTCAGGGCCTGATGTCGGTGCCGCAGCAGACCATCCAAGCCGCAGCCCAGCTCCGGCGTCTGGATTTCCCGGGCGTAGCTGGGACTCACGGTGGTGAGTCGATCACTGAACACCAGGCCGCCCTTGATGAACGAGAGCTGATCGTGGAATTCGAGTTGGTCCCAGCGCCACAGGGCATCGGGCAGGCCCAATGCCCGGAAGGTTTCCCGGGAGAACAGGCCCTGATAGGCCAGGTTGTGAATGGTAAACACGGTGCCAGGGCGCTCGTTGCCGTTTTCCAGGAGCACCGGGATCAGGCCGGTCTGCCAGTCGTTGCAATGCACCAGATCCGGCTTCCAGGTCAGGCCGGATTCGCCCCTCGCGATCATGGCGCCGACCCTGCAGAACAGTTGGAAGCGGTGGGCGTTATCCCACCAGTCGGTACCTTCCTCATTCCTGTATGGGTCTCCGGGCCGTTCAAACAGTGGCGGGCAATCCACCAGCCAGAGGGTAACGGCGGTTCCGGGCAGCCGGGTCTGCCACAGGCTGACACCATACTGCCCCAGCCGGAAGCGAACCTTGCGTCGTGATCCGGCCCGGCGGGCGGCGCCGATGGCCGCAGGGTAGCCGGGCAACAGAATCTGCACATCGTAGTCAAGGCGACACAGGGCCTCCGGTAGGCTCGCGGATACATCCGCCAGCCCACCGGTCTTGATCAGTGGATAGACTTCGCTGGTGGCGAACAGCACCCGGATCATGACACCGGCCTCAGAACCACTGCCGCCAAAGGCGGCAAGGTCAGCTCAACTGACCAGTCCCGATTCATCCAGCGGCCTTGCTGGGCCTGCAGCTGGTAAGGGTTGCCAAGGTTGCTGCCCCCGTAATATTCCGAGTCGGAATTGAGAATTTCACGCCAGGCGCCCCCGTCAGGTAGCCCTATCCGGTAGTGGTGGCGAGGCACCGGGGTGAAATTGACCACCACAACGGTTTTTTCACCCTGGCTCTGGCGAACGAAACTGATCACGGACTGAGGGGAGTCATGGCAGTCGATCCACTCGAAACCTTCTTTGTGGTAACCATGCCTGTGTAACGAGGGTTCTTGGCGATAGAGCCGGTTCAGGTCTCTGGCCAGCCAATGGATACCCGCATGCCTGGCGTCGCTGAGCAGTGACCAGTCCAGCTCCCGTGATTCACTCCACTCCCGTCGCTGGCCGAACTCACCACCCATGAACAGCAGCTTGGCTCCGGGATATGTGTACTGGTAGGTCAGCAGTAAACGCAGGGACGCACTCTGTTGCCAGCTGTCCCCGGTCATCTTGTTGATCAGGCTGCCTTTGCCATGTACCACTTCATCGTGGGACAACGGCAGCAGGAAGTTTTCGGAAAACGCATAGAGCAGCCCGAAAGTGAGCTTCTCGTGGTGATACTGCCGGTATACCGGATCCTGGCCCAGGTAATCCAGTGTGTCGTGCATCCAGCCCATATTCCACTTGAGGTTGAACCCCAGCCCACCGATTTCGGGAGGATGCGTAACCCTCGGCCAGGAAGTGGACTCCTCGGCGCAGATCAGAACCCCGGGAAACCGACTCTGGCATACACTGTTCAGCTCCCGCAGAAAACTGATCGCCTCAAGGTTTTCGTGGCCGCCATGTTCGTTGGGTAGCCATTCACCCTCTTTGCGCGAATAGTTCAGGTAGAGCATCGAGGCCACGGCATCCACACGCAGACCATCCACGTGGAAGGTATCCAGCCAGAACAGAGCGCTCCCGATCAGAAAATTTCGCACTTCGTGACGGCCGTAATTGTAAATGAGGGTGCCCCAATCCTGATGTCGACCTTTTCTTGGGTCTTCATGCTCGTACAGGGCGCTACCATCGAAGCGGGCGAGGGCGTGCTCGTCGGTCGGGAAGTGGCCCGGCACCCAGTCCAGGATCACGCCGATACTGTGCCGGTGGCACTGATCAATCAGGTAGCGAAGGTCATCCGGCGTACCAAACCGGCTTGTAGGCGCGTAATAGCCAGTGGTCTGATAGCCCCAGGATTCGTCCAGGGGATGCTCGGTGACAGGCAGAAGTTCAATGTGGGTGAAGCCCATCTCGGTTACATAGGGCACCAGCTGATCCGCCAGCTCACGATAGTTGAGCCAACGGCCCGATCCGTGGTGGCGCCAGGAACCGGCGTGCACTTCGTAGATGGATACCGGTGCATGCTGCCAGTCCCAGTGGCTGCGCCGGTATAGCCAGTCGCCATCTCCCCAGCCAAAGCTTCCGCGTTGGGTTACTACCGCTGCGGTGGCAGGGCGTAGCTCGAAGGCTTGCCCGTAGGGGTCGGTTTTTAGAAGCCGTTCGCCCTGCGCCGTGCAGATCGAAAACTTGTAAAGTGCACCGGCACCAATACCCGGAACGAAGCCCGACCAGACGCCTGACTCGCCATGAAGCGCCAGGGTATGGGTCCCGGACTGCCAGTCGTTGAAATTGCCAACTATGCTGACATCCCGGGCGTTAGGGGCCCAGACCGCGAACCGGACACCCTCGCCGCTTTTGCTCCGGCAGAGATGGGCGCCCAGAACGTTATAGATGTGCCAGTGCCGTCCCTCGGAGAACAAATGAAGATCGAAGTCGCTCAGGGTGGGGCTGTCCATAGATCATGAGCTTCCTGGCCAGATGTCGCGCTCAGCGGCGTTCTGTCATTGAACGCCACCCGGGCTGTTCAAAAAATGACCCAAGACAATTTTGCGTCATTAATGTCTGCTACTGTTCTAATATAGATTAAGGCGTCAAAAACGTGGCATCCCCGACCGGCGTATCGCCGTTCCAGGGAAGGGTTTCTTCAGGGAAGCAGCTATGCAAACGGCCAAGCGTTTCGTCAGTCGTCTCACTCGTCAGACCCTCGCACTGGTTCTTGCCGGAGGGCGAGGCTCCCGCCTGCACGACCTGACTCGATGGCGAGCCAAACCGGCAGTGCCTTTCGGGGGCAAGTTCCGGATCATCGATTTTCCGTTGTCCAACTGCATCAACTCCGGGATCGGGCAGGTGGGCGTCATCACCCAGTACAAATCCCACTCGCTGATACGGCACATTCAGCGCGGCTGGGGGTTTCTGCGGGGCGAGCTCGACGAGTTTGTGGAGCTGCTGCCGGCGCAGCAACGGATAGAAACCTCCTGGTACGAGGGCACCGCCGATGCCGTGTTGCAGAACCTCGACATCATTCGAAGCCATACCCCGGAATATGTCCTGATCCTGGCCGGTGACCACGTCTACAAGATGGACTACGGCACCATGCTGGCCGCTCACGTGGAGAACGAGGCCGACATTACCGTGGGCTGTATCGAGGTGCCGACCGAGGAAGCATCGGCATTTGGCGTGATGTCTGTGGACGAGGAATTCCGCATTACCGAATTCGTGGAAAAGCCTGAGCAGCCGCGGTCAATGCCCGGCAATCCCGGCAGATCACTGGCCTCCATGGGCATTTATGTATTCAGCACCCAGGTACTGTTCGATGAGCTGATGCAGGATCACCAGAAGGAGGGGGGCTCTTCGCATGACTTCGGCAAGGACATCATTCCTTCGGTCATCAAACGGCTGCGGGTTCAGGCCTTTCCATTTCGTGATCCAGTCAACAACAAGCCGGCCTACTGGCGAGACGTGGGAACAATTGATTCCCTGTGGCAGGCAAATCTGGAGCTGATTGGCATCAGCCCGGAGCTCAACCTGTACGATGCCCACTGGCCAATCTGGACTTATCAGGAGCAATTGCCGCCCGCCAAGTTCATTTTCGATGACGACAACCGACGAGGCATGGCGGTAGACTCGATGGTGGCAGGCGGCTGTATTGTCTCGGGTGCCCAGGTAAAGCATTCCCTTTTATTTTCACAGGTTAAAGTTCATTCCTACAGTGAAATATCAGATTCGGTTATCTATCCCGATGTCGATATCGGTCGCCGCTGCCACATTCGCAGGGCGCTGATTGACCGCGGCTGCCGTATTCCCGAAGGCACGCGAATCGGGTTCGATCACGCCGAGGATCAGAAACGGTTTCACGTTTCGCCAAAGGGCATCGTCCTGATCACGCCCGAGATGCTCGGGCAGGACTATCCCCATGGCCTCTGACGCCCGAACCCCGGTGGTGCTGTGCTGGCACATGCATCAGCCGTCTTACCAGGACGCCCGAACGGGAGAGTTTCTGTTTCCCTGGGTCTACCTGCACACCATCAAGGACTACAGCGACATGGCCGCGCACCTGGAGCAGGAGCCCCGGGCAAAGGCAGTGGTCAACTTTGCACCGATTCTGCTGGAGCAGATTGAAAGTTATCTGGTGCAGATTGAACGCTGGCGCCATGGCGCCGGAGCGATCGGCGACCCATTGCTGGCCGGACTGGCAGCCGAGCAACTGCCTGAAGCCGGGACGCCGGCCTACACAGTGCTTGTGGAGAAATGCCTGCGGGCAAATCCCGAGCGTATTATTCGCCGCTACCCTGCGTACAGCCGTCTGGCCGATCTGGCTGACTTCTATCACCAGAAACCGGAACTTCAGCGTTACGTGGCCGATCGCTTCCTCGCCGATTTACTGGTGTGGTACCACCTGGGCTGGATGGGGGAGACCATCCGCAAGGAGAACCACTGCATCCAGAGCCTGCAGGAGAAAGCCCAGCATTTCTCCCTGGACGACCGACGAGCGCTGTTGGACGTGATTTTCGAGATACTGTCCGGAATAGCACCCCGTTATCGCCGTCTGGCCGAAAAGGGGCAGGTTGAGTTATCGGTAAGCCCCTATGCCCACGCAATGCTGCCGCTGCTGATCGAGCTGGAGTCTGCACGGGAGGCCATGCCGGACATCGCGTTACCGTCGCACCCTGGCTACCCTGAGGGCGCTGAGCGGGCAGACTGGCAGATGCACGAGGCCAGGGTGGTGTTTCAGCGCTTTTTTGGCATGGAGGCCGCCGGATGCTGGGCCTCGGAGGGTGGCCTCAGCCAACGGACACTGCAACTTCTCGATGAACACGGGTTTCGCTGGACAGCCAGTGGTGATTCCGTCATCCACAACAGCCTCAACTACGCCAGGCAGCAAAACCCGAAGCTGTCGGCGCATGACATCCACCAACCCTATCGGTTTGGTGAGAGCCGCATCCCGATATTTTTCCGCGATGACGGCCTGTCCGATCTGATCGGGTTTACCTACGCGGACTGGCATGCAGAAGACGCCGTGGGGGATCTGGTGCACCACATGGAAAACATCGCCGACTCAACCGGCGCAGAGCCGCGCCGGGTCATCTCGGTGATTATGGATGGGGAGAATGCCTGGGAATATTACCCTCAGAACGGCTTTCATTTTCTCAACGAGCTGTACCGGGTGCTCGCCAGCCATCCCCGCCTTGAGTTGTCCACGTACCGCCAACTCCTCGATGAGGGGCGCGTGGAGCCGCTTCAACTGCCGAAACTGGTGGCCGGCAGCTGGATCTACGGCACCTTCTCGACCTGGGTCGGCGATCCGGACAAGAACAGGGCCTGGGATTTGCTGTGCGAGGCCAAGGAGCATTACGACCGGCTTACGGCGAATGGCGACCTGAGCGCTGCGCAGAAGGCAGCGGCAAGCCGGCAGCTCGCGATCTGTGAGGGGTCCGACTGGTTCTGGTGGTTCGGCGATTACAATCCCGCCCAGATCGTCAGTGATTTTGAACGCCTGTACCGGCGCCACCTGGTTACCCTGTACGATCTGATTGGCTGTCCGGCACCGGCTTCGGTGTTCCAGCAGTTGAGCCAGGGCAGTGGTGAACCTGCGCGAGGCGGCACCATGCGGCCGGGCCATGAGCCCGGCGACGCACCATGATGACGGATCCCTCCCTGGATCCGTTCAGCCTCCGCAGGGCCGGCGTGCTGCTGCATCCCACCGCCTTACCCGGACCCAAGGGTGTACTGGGCAGTAGTGCACGCCGGTTTGTCGACTTCCTGGCGGCCTCCGGGATGACGGTCTGGCAGACTCTGCCGCTGGGCCCTACCCATCGGGACCTGTCTCCGTACCAGTCTCTGAGCGCCCATGCAGGGAATCCCGCCCTGATTGACCTGGGTGATTTGACGGTCTCTGGCCTGCTGGACGAACAGGAACTGAACACCGACAGCTGCACGGACCGGCAAGGCCTGCTGGCGCTGGCCGCAGGGCGGTTCTTCAGGGGAGAGGACGGTCCGGGCCTGGACCAGCATTCGTATCAGCAGTTCCGGGCGGATAATGCCGACTGGCTTGATGATTTCTGCCTGTTCTGCGCACTCCGGGAATGTCATAACGTGCCGTCCTGGCTGGACTGGCCTGAACCTCTCAAAAGCCGTGATCCCGATGCGCTACGGACATTTGCAGAGCAAGAAGTCGGTCGAATCAAGCGGATCGGTTTTGAACAGTATCTGTTCCACCATCAATGGCAGGCGCTGCGGGCGTATGCCCATGAGCTCGGAATTCTGCTGTTCGGCGATATTCCCATTTTCGTCGCCCATGACAGCGCCGACGTCTGGAGCCACCGCTCCTTGTTCAAACTCGATGATTCGGGCAATCCCACGGTGGTGGCCGGGGTACCACCCGATTACTTTTCTCCCGACGGTCAGCATTGGGGCAACCCTTTGTACCACTGGCAAGCTATGGCCCGAGACGGTTATCAATGGTGGCTGAGGCGTCTCGAAAGCCAGCGCCACCTGTTTGATCTGATCCGCATTGATCACTTCCGGGGCTTTCAGGCTTATTGGGAAATTCCCGCTACCACGCCTGAGCCCCGCCATGGCTATTGGGTGCCCGGTCCTGGCGAGAATTTTCTCGAGGCCTGCTTCCGGCAATTCCCAGGCCTGCCTTTGGTGGCCGAGAATCTGGGCATCATCAGCGACGATGTCGAAGCCTTGCGCAAACGCTTTCAACTACCGGGTATGACGGTCATGCAGTTTGGCTTCGACGGCAGCCCCGATAACCCGCACCTGTTGCACAACCACCAAGAACGGGACCTGGTGTACACCGGCACACATGACAACGACACCACATTGGGCTGGTATCGCAGCCTGGATGAGCACACCCGCCACTACGTGAACGGTTACCTGAAGACATCGGGTGAGGGCATGCCCTGGCCTGTCATCGATGCTGCGCTGCAATCGGTGTGTTCGCTGGCCATTGTGCCCATGCAGGATCTGCTGGGTCTGGGCACGGAAGCCCGCTTCAATACGCCCGGCACGGTGGTGAATAATTGGGTGTGGCAACTGGACTGGAATCTTTGCAACGACGAACTGTCAAAGCATATTGCTGAATGCGTTCAGCGGCACCGGCGCGCTCCTGGGCGTTGAGCATTTATTGATCAGCGTCAAAGAGGCGTTGCGGAGACTCGGATATAAAAATCAGGCAGTACACATTCAAGCGTTCATGTTGAGTCACGGGGAGGGAACATGGAACACAGACTCAGTCAACGCGTACAAGGAAAACTTGGCCTGCTCGTTTATCGTCGGGGCATGCCCGTGGCAACCGGCCAGATCCGTGATGCGTCCAAACGCGGGCTGTTCATCGCCACCGACTACACCGATGTGCAGCTGAACCAGATCCTCGAACTGGAATTCCGCTTTCCCGATAAACAGGAGAAGCAGTTTCGCCGCCTGAAAGCCCACGTGGTCCGCAAATCTGATGAGGGCATTGGCCTGGACTTTGAAGGTGTGGATAACGACGGCTTCGCCATCTCATCGCTGATGCATTGGCTGACCCGGCATCACAGATCGGTCAGCTATTTCCCGGTTCGCAGACAGCAGGCGTACTGATCCGCCAGGGATTTGATAAACCACCCAGGGGAGGGTGCTATGGACAGACTGAAAGGCAAGGTGGCAGTCGTAACCGGAGGATCAGTGGGCATTGGGGCCGCAACGGCTACCCGGATGGCCGAGGAGGGCGCGGCCGTTGCCGTTCTGGACTGCAGGGACGACGAAGGCCAGGCTTTGGCAAATCAGTTGGCCAACCGGGGCCTGCAGGCCGCCTACTGGCACTGCGATGTGACCAGCGAACAGGCAGTCCGCAGCGTTTTCGATGAGGTGGTCTCGACGTTTGGCAGCCTGACGGTGCTGGTCAATAACGCCGGGATTTCAGGGCCGAACAAACCAACCCATGAGCTCTCGGAAGAGGAGTGGGATGTCGTTCAGAACGTAAACGTGAAGGGCGTGTTTTTCTGCACCAAGCATGCGATACCGCATATGCAGAAGGCGGGCGTGGGCAGCATCATCAACCTGTCGTCCATCTATGGTCTGGTGAGCGCCCCGGACGTTCCACCCTACCACGCCTCCAAGGGCGCCGTGCGACTGATGACCAAGACCGACGCCCTGTTGTACGCGGCCGAGAACATCCGCGCCAACTCCATCCACCCGGGTTTTATCTGGACGCCCATGGTAGAGGGCCACCTGAAGACTACGGGCATGGACCTTGAGGAGGCAAAGCAGGCCACGGCTGCCCTGCATCCACTAGGCCACATGGGCGAACCGGATGACATTGCCTGGGGCGCGGTGTATCTGGCCTCGGACGAGTCCAAGTTTGTCACTGGCAGTGAGCTGGTCATAGACGGCGGCTACACCGCTCACTGACATGACTGTCTCAAACACAGGAGCCGCAGCTTGACTCTGGCAGCCTATACAACGCGCTACCTGCCGGAGTCGCTGCGCGGCCTGTTCGCGTTGGCTCTGGACCTGCATTGGACCTGGCATCACGGCAGCGACGAACTCTGGCGCACCCTGGACGAGGACACCTGGAACGCCACTCGCAACGCATGGCTGGTACTCAACAGCGTTTCCGGAGACAGGCTCGAGGAAGTGGCACAGGACCCGACCTTCCAGGCGCGGTATCTTGAACAGATGGCGGCTCGTGAGGTGTTTTCATCGGCCAGCACCTGGTATTCGGACAGTTGCGCACCGGCGCTCGACCGAGGCATCGCCTATTTCTGCATGGAGTTTGGACTGAGCGAATCCCTGCCCCTGTACAGCGGCGGGCTGGGAGTGCTGGCCGGGGACTTTCTCAAGGCCGCCAGTGATCTGGGCCTGCCGGTGACTGCCATCGGGCTGCTGTACCAGCAGGGGTATTTTCGACAGGCCATCAGCCGTACCGGCGAACAACTTGAGTTCTACCCCTACAACGACCCCACCATGCTACCGGTCTCGCCCCTGCGAGATGCCGACGATGAATGGGTGAGGGTGGTCGTTCCCCTACCGGGCCGGCCAGTAAGGCTGAGGGCCTGGAGGGCCCAGGTGGGCCGGTGCGAGTTACTGCTCCTGGACAGCAACGACCCGCGCAACGAGCCCGGTGACCGGGGGATCACGAGTGAGCTTTACACCGCTGACCCGGAGAAGCGCCTGCAGCAGGAGATGGTGCTGGGCATTGGCGGTTGGCGATTGCTTCGGCAGTTGGACCGGAAGCCGTTGATCTGCCACCTGAACGAGGGACACTGTGCGTTCGCTCTGGTCGAGCGCGCTTTTGCCTGGCAAGACGACCATCAACAGGATTTCGAAACCGCACGAACCGCCACGCGGGCCACCAACCTGTTTACCACCCATACATCGGTGGCGTCCGGATTTGATCTGTTCCCGGCGTCCCTGCTCAGGCTTTACCTCACACCCTGGCTGGCATCCCGGGATCTCGACCTCAACGGACTGATCGCCCTTGGTAACGGCAGCAACCGTGGACAGGCCCAACCCGGTGAGTGCGCAGAGGATGAATGCCGGCTTAACATGGCCAGATTGGCTTTGAACATGAGCGGACGATTCAACGCGGTAAGCCGTATCCATCAGGCAGTCACACAGAATCTGTTCCAACCCTGGTTTCCCCGCTGGCCGGCCGAAGACATTCCCGCCGGGTATGTTACCAACGGCGTGCACACGCCCAGCTGGGATTCACCGGAATCCGATGCCCTCTGGACCCGCACCTGTGGACAGGACCGTTGGCGGCGCCCCCTCGAACGCCAGTGCCCGATGGCAGAGGTGAGCGATCATGAGCTCTGGGATATGCGCCGGGCCCAGCGCAAGCGCCTGATTCGGTACCTGCGCAGCCGGCTGGCCAGCCAACATTGCGAACAGGCGTTTCCCAGCGACCGGGACGCCGCCTGCGGCGTTCTGTTGGACGGCGAAACCCTCACACTTGGCTTCGCCCGTCGCTTTACCGACTACAAGCGCCCCGACCTCCTGCTGAAAAATCCGGAAAGGCTGATCTCCCTGCTGTCCAGCCGGGATCGTCCCCTTCAGATTGTGCTGGCTGGCAAAGCGCACCCCTACGACCAACGCGGCAAACAGATGATTCGTCAGTGGAAAACCTTCTCTCGCCGCCCGGAGGTGGAGGGCAAGGTGGTGTTCATTGAGGACTACGACCTGGGCGTTGCCAGCCAGCTGGTGCAGGGCGTTGACGTATGGCTGAACTGCCCTCGGCATCCGTGGGAGGCGTGCGGTACCAGTGGAATGAAGGTACTGGTGAACGGTGGGCTGAATCTCTCACAGTATGATGGCTGGTGGGCCGAAGCGTGGCGTCCGGAGGTAGGTTGGGCCATTCGCCCGGGCGCCACCGTCGAACAGCTACGCAACGCCAGGGATCACGACCGGCAGGATGCCGAGGAACTGCTGGACCTTCTCGAATACTCGGTCATTCCTGCTTTCTATACCGTTGACGACAAGGGCATTCCCCATCCGTGGCTGGAAATGATCCGGGCCAGCATGAACGGGTTGACCGCAGCCTACTCAGCCAACCGGATGGTGCGTGACTACGTGGCCCAATTCTATGTGCCCATGGCGGAGATGGGCGCACAACGTTCGCCGGAAGTCGCCAGGCAACTGGTAGCCCAGACCCGAGCCCTGGCCATTCACTGGCCCCACATACGGTTCGGGACGTTTAGCGTGAACACAATCGGCGAGAGCCAGACCTGCACTGTGGAGGTCTATCTCGATGGTGCTGAGCAGGATGAAGTTGCCGTGGAACTCGTTGCAGAGGCGTCTGATCACGGGCCGCGGGTGGTTGCGACGATGACGCTAGTCTATCCGTTGAGTGGTTCGGAGAACACGTTTCTGTTCGAAGCCTCGGTGCCTGCGCGCCCCGAGGGCCACTACACCCCCCGCCTCAGACCCCGAGATGAACGGCTGAACCTGCCCCTCGAAAATCCGGCAATCCTGTGGATGAAGTAGGTTTGGTTTGAAGGGATGGAACGCGTCAGCTGCGCCAGAAGGCGGGCGACAGCACGATGACAACACTCAGGATTTCCAGACGCCCCATAAGCATGCCCACTGACAGAACCCACTTCGCGCCATCCGGCAGCGGGCCGAAGTTGCCCGCCGGACCAATAATGTCGCCAAGGCCGGGACCAACATTGGTGAGTGAGGTGAGGGCACCGGAAAGCGCGGTGATGAAATCAAGCTGCATGGCGGCCAGGGCCACGGTAATGAGCAGGAGGCAGAGCAGAAAAATAAAGGTGTAGGCGATCATGGAGGAGATAATCTCGTCGCTCACTGACCGGCCATTGTAATTCCGGGTCAGCACCGCCCTCGGGTGCAGCAGCCGCATGAGCTGTTCACGAAGGATGATCAGCGACAGCTGAAACCGGAAAATCTTCATGCCACCCGCCGTGGAACCGGAGCAGCCACCCACGAACATCAGGAAAAAGAACAGCACGAACGCCAGGGGGCCCCAGGCCGAGTAATCCTCAGAGGCGTAACCGGTGGTGGTCACCACCGAGGTGACGTTGAACAATGTGGCCGCGTAATTGTGGACCGGATCGAAGGGAACCGGGGACACCAGCCATCGGTAAAGCGTTAGCAACAGCGGCACCAGGAACAGGATCATCAGGAACAGGCGAACCTGCTGGTCACGAAACAGCACGCCATGCTGGCCGTGCAGCTCGCGCACAAACAGGAAGAAGGGCAGGCTGCCGATGATCATGAACAGGGTGGCTTCCATCAGGATTACGTCGTTGAACTTGCCCATGGACATGTCCGATGTCGAAAAACCGCCGGTCGCTATGCTGGTCAAACCGTGGTTGAAAGCGTCAAACAGGGTCATGCCCGAGAGCCAGTAAGTCACCACCGCGATTACCGAGAACGCCACGTACACCAGCAGCAGCCCCCGGCTGAGGGTCTTCATGCGGGGCAATGCCTTGTCGGTCCATTCTGATGACTCGGTGGCAAACAGTCGCATGCCGCCCACTCGCAGGAAAGGCAAGACGGCAACGAACATACCGATGATCCCGACACCGCCAATCCACTGCAGAATCGACCGCCACAACAGCAGGTCCCGGTCCATGGAGTCGAGCCCGCTGAAGACGGTGGCGCCCGTGGTGGTGATGCCGGACGTGCCTTCAAAAAACGCATCGGCGGCAGAAATACCAAGATCGCTGAGGTAGAAAGGCAACGCCGAGAGCAGGGCAATGATGAACCAGGAGGAAACGGTGAGCACAAACATGAAGCGTGGCTTCAGATCCCGGGGCTTCCGGTAGGTGGCGATCATACCCACCAGGCCCAACGTAAACACAATGGTCGCGGACTCGGCGAACGCATCGGCGTTAGGCGCGTGCTCACCGGCCAGCAGTAGCACAGGCAAGGTCATGAAAATGCTCAACAGCACGAACATGACACTGACGATGAAAATGACGGGGTAAAGATTTCTCAATGGATGCTCGAGCCAGCTGAAACCGGGGAACGGCGTCAGAATACCTGCGAGGTGGGACGTCCGCAAGGTAACCAGCCCCTTTACCGGCCATTAACGGTTGATTAAATCACTGTAAAATTGGCGTAAATGCGGATCTTTCTGATGGTAAAAATCGTGGGTCTGGTGCAAGTTCATTGCTGAAAACCGAAAGATTCGGTCAAGGAGATGCAATTATGAGAAGCACACAGGTCATTGCCGCAGTTTTCGTATCTGGATTGGCTACCGCAGGGGCTGCCCAGGCGCAGGACATGTACAAATCCGGAGTCGGCGGACTCTACTCCGGTCTCAATTATACATTCGTGAGCCTTGATAACGGCAACGCCGATGCTGACGTTGGCACGCTCTCCGCGAAAGTAGGTGTCATGGCGACGCCGTTCCTCGGCATCGAAGCCCGGGGCGGTTTTGGGGTGGACGACGACCGGATTGGCGGGGTCGACTATTCCCTGGATAACTTCTTCGGTGGTTATGCCACCTTTAACCTCGCCAACCAATCACCTATTACTCCCTATGCCATCCTCGGCTTTACCCGCGTTGAAGTAGAGGCCGAGTCCGCCTTTGGCTCGGCCACGGAGGACGATTCTGATGTCTCCTATGGTATCGGTATGAACGTTGAATTTGCCCCCAACCTGTCGGGCAACCTGGAATACATGCGTTACTATGAGGATGGCAATACCGAGATCGACGGGCTGGGTGTCGGTTTGCAATTCAACTTCTGACAGCCACAGACCGAGGAGACTGCTTGAACCATCTGGCCCATGTATTTCTCGCGCCAGACTCACCCGAGGCCCGGGTGGGCAGTATTCTCGGCGATTTCAGCCGGGGCGTTGATCTCTCAGCGCTGCCGGCTGGGGTAAGGCAGGGCGTTCGGCATCACCTGGCCGTTGACAGCTACACCGACCAGCACCCCAGTGTACTGGCCAGCAAACAGCTGTTCTCCGCCCAACGCAGACGCTTTGCCGGTGTGGCACTGGATATCCTGTACGACCATTTCCTGCTGATGCACTGGTACCGTTTCACCCATACCGACAAAGACGCCTTCATCCGCCAAACGTACACAGAGCTTCAACGGAGTGAACACCTGATGCCCGAATCCATGGCCCGGGTGACTCGCCGTATGGTCTGGTATGACTGGTTTGGTGCCTACGAAGATCTCGACAACATCGGTGAGGCTCTGGATCGTGTGGCAGCGCGGATCCGGTTCAGGAACCGCTTTCACGGGATAATTGCTGAAATCCGGGAAAACCACTCACAGCTTGAACAAAATTTCCTTTCATTTTTTCCTGATTTACAGGAGTTTGCAGGAGGTATTGAATGAGGTTTATTAAAATTGGCGCTATGGTTGCGGCACTCTCTGGTTTGTCGCCACTGGCCCACGCAGCCAATCCGGAGACGGAATCCGCACAGCGGGTGCCCGAGACCCTCGGTTACGTCGAGTGGATGGTAATTCAGGATACCAGCCTGAGGCTCAAAGCCAGGCTGGATACCGGGGCCAAAACCTCCTCCCTGCACGCAGTGAACATTGAAGCCTTCGAGAAAGACGGCGAAGAGTGGGTAAACTTTCAGATCCCGCTGGGCGACCATGAAGATCAGCCCACAGAGGGCGAGCTGGATCATGAAGACGTCATCCTGGAGTTTGAACGCCCGGTGGAACGCACCGTACTGATCAAGCGAAAAGGGGCGCCGTCCCAGAAACGCTATGTGGTGGTCATGGACTTCTGCATCGCCGGCACGACCCACACCACCCAGTTCTCACTGACCGACCGTTCCAAGTTCTCCTACCCGGCATTGCTGGGACGGCGGTTCATGAGCGACGACAACATCCTCATTGATTCGGCAGACGGCTTCCTGGCAGAGCGGGAATGCGAGTATATGACTCTCGAAGAACTCGCCAAACGACACGCGGCCAATGTCGTTGAGGCAGTGGACCCTGATTGACGCCAAGAAACTCCCGCGGGAAACCTCACTCGGAATCACCCAACAGGGAACTCCGTTTGTGCGTAGCGGACCCGGGATTTTCTGCGAACCGTGAGCGTATAGCCCAGAGTAAGCGGCCCCAGGCGACCAATGAGCATCACCGCCATGATCACCAACTGACCCGCCGTACCAAGCTCGCCCGTGGTTCCTCTGGAAAGGCCCACGGTGCCAAAGGCAGAAACGACTTCAAAGGCGATATCGAGAAAATTGTCCTCCACCAGGGCACTGAGCGACAGCACCCCTACGAACACCACGGCCATGCCGATAGTGGCTGTGGCCAGTGCCTTGAGTACGGTTTCGCTGCTCAGGGATCGCCGGAAGAAGGTGACGTTCAGGTTGCCCCGCAGGAACGAGCGGGTGGCTGCCAGCATGATCACGAAGGTGGATATCTTGATCCCACTGGACGTGGAGTTTGGCGCGCCACCGATGAACATCAACAGCAGCATCATCACGCTGGTTGCCGTGGTCAAAGCACCGATATCGAGGGTATTGAAGCCTGCAGTGCGAGGGGTGACGCCCTGAAACCAGGCAGCCAGCAGCTTGTCCCAGAAGCCGTCCAGTGCACCGAGTGTGGCCGGGTTGCCGAATTCAAAAAGCAGAACCGCGCCGGTGGCAACGAGATTGAGAAAGAGGGTGGCGAGCAGGATAACTTTCACGTACACCGATAAACGCGACCATCGACGCTTGTCCATCAGTTCCATGATAACGATGTAGCCGAGCCCACCGATAATGAATAGGCCTGTTACAGACAGCGTGATGCCGGGGTGGCTCACGTAATCCGAAAGGCTGTCGGCCGAAAGGGCAAATCCAGCATTATTGAATGCTGAGATCGCATAAAACACGGCGTGATAAACGCCATCCCACAAGCCCAGTTCGGGCACGAAGAACAACGCAAGCAACAGTATGCCGACGGCCTCGGCCGCGAGTGCAAACAGGGCGATGGAGCCACTGGCCCGTCGTGCTGTTTGCAGTGAAATTTCATTGAAGGCTTCCTGTGCCACCAGCTGGTGCTGCAATCCCAGCTTGAACCCCAGGGCCAGGGCAGTCAGTACGGCAAACGTCATCAAGCCAAGCCCGCCCAGCTGAATCAGGGCCAGGATCACCAACTGTCCTAACAGGGTGTACTGGCTGCCGGTATCGACCACCACAAGGCCGGTGACCGTGACCGCAGAGGTTGCCGTAAAGGCCGCCTCCATCCAGGTAACCGGCTCCACGGTGGCGAAGGGCAGTTTGAGCAGGCAGGCGCCCAGGGCAATGAGTACCAGAAAGGCTTCCAGCAGAAGCCGGGGAGGGTTGATGCCCTTGGCGGGTTCACCGTGTTTCCGGTACGAGACCAGGTCCAGGAAATGAACTTTCATAGCCGATCGACCAGGTCCCTGAGGTCCTCCAGTTGTCCGCCAAGAATCAGCCGATCGCCCTTACGGATTTTCCAGGTATGGTCGGGGTGGGGGTGGGCTTCTTTCATCCGCTTCACCACCAGCGCCTCCACCGGCTCGCCGTTAATGATTTCGCCGATGGTTTTGTCAACCAGGTCTTCCGTGGTGTGGAAGTCCACTATGAAGTAATTGTCGTCGAGCCCCAGGTAGTCGTGCACCATGGGATAGTTGAGCTCTTGGGAAATCCGCACGCCCATTTCGTATTCGGGCGCAATCACCCGGTTGGCCCCAAGCCGCTCCAGAATCCGGTGATGCTGGTTGGTCAGAGCCTTGGCCCAGACCTTTTTTACACCAAGTTCCCGCAGTTGAAGCGTTGCCAGCATAGTTGCCTCAACGTTCCGGCCAATGGCAACCACGGCGGCATCATAAGTGCCGGCGTTCAACTCCGTCAGGGAGTTTTCGTCGGTTACGTCCGCAATCACGGCATGGGTAATCTCGTCGGCCAGGCGATCAACGCGCTGTTCATCGGAATCAATCCCGAGCACCTCGTGGCCAAGTCGGGTCAGCTCGCGGGCAATGGTTGCCCCGAAAATTCCGAGGCCAATAACAATGAACTGCTGCTTTTCGATCATGGCGACGTTTCCGGGATTTTGAGTGGATGTTGGCGACGGTTGGACGAAATCATCTCACAATACACCAGATTTCCTCTATGCTTACCCGGCGGCACGTGCATAATACGGCCTCGCGGTTTCGTTGCTACGCGTCAGCCACCTGACACCGGAATGGTCCCGACACTTCCAATGATAGCTTTTATTAGCATTTTGCCAGTTGTTCAGATCCTTGGTTTTCTGCTGATCCTTCTCAGTTTTTTCATGACCCTACCGGTGAATCTGCTGATGCTCGGAGACACGCCGGACTGGAAGGCCTTTGTCACGTCCGCGAGTATCTGTTTTCTGGTTGGATTGGCCTGCTTTCTCAGTGCCGGCCGCAAACGGCACGCCCTGAAACAACGGCAGATGTTCATTCTTACCGTGTCCGCCTGGGTAGTGATCCCCTTGTTTTCCAGCCTGCCATTGCTGCTCAGCGATTTGAAACTGAGCATTACCGATGCCTTCTTCGAGAGTATCTCCGGGGTGACAACCACAGGCTCAACAGTTCTGGCGGGCCTGGATCACCTGCCAGGTGACATACTGCTCTGGCGTTCCATCATGCAGTGGCTGGGCGGCATCGGCATCATCGGCATGGCGGTGGCCATCCTGCCGTTCCTGCGCATCGGTGGTATGCGCCTGTTCGCCACCGAGTCGTCCGAGTGGACGGAAAAGGCGGTTCCCAGAACCAATCGCCTGGCTCGGGGATTGGTTTTCAGTTACCTGGCGCTTACGTTCGGCTGCATACTCACCTACTGGGTGCTTGGCATGGATCTGTTCAATGCCGTTAACCACGCACTTACAACGGTTTCGACAGGCGGCTATTCAACCTCCGACAGCTCGATGGGGCAGTTCGACCAGCTTTCCATCCTGCTTGCCTCGAGTGTGTTTATGGCCCTTGGCGGGATTCCGTTTTTTCTGTTTGTACGATTATTGAATGGCCAGGCTCAGCCGCTTTTGCGCGATCAGCAGATACACTTCTTTCTGAAATTCCTGTTGGGCATCGCCACCCTGATTACCATCTACCGTGTGGTGAAGGAGGGCGCATTTCCGCTGGACGCGTTTGTTCATGCGCTGTTCAACGTAACCTCGGTGGTGACCACGACAGGTTATGCCTCCCAGGATTACTCGCTCTGGGGCCCCTTTGTGGTCGTGCTGTTCTTCTTCCTGACCTTCGTCGGCGGGTGCTCAGGTTCCACCAGCGGCGGCATGAAGATCTTCCGTTTCCAGTTATCCATGCTGCTTCTGCGAGAACAGGTGCTGAGGCTGCTCCACCCCAATGCTGTCATCGCCCGGCACTACAACGGTCGCATTATCAGTGACGAAATCGTGGCCTCAAGCGTCGCTTTCTCCTTCATCTTTCTGGCAACACTGGCGGTGGTAGCAGCCATCCTGGCCGCCCTGGGCCTGGACCTGGTAACCAGCCTGACCGGGGCCGCGACGGCGTTGGCCAACGTGGGTCCGGGGCTAGGTGACACCATCGGCCCGGCGGGAAACTTCGAGCCCTTGCCCGAGGGCGCGAAGTGGGTATTAATGATGGCCATGCTGCTCGGAAGGCTGGAACTTCTGAGTGTATTCGTCATGTTCTCGCCGCAGTTCTGGCGTGATTGACCCGATCTAGCTGAATGCCGCAACCAACGCCCATAACCTACGATCGCTTGATGAACCCGGTACTGGTGGCCGGCTGCGTCATCATTCTGGTGAGTTTTGCGGTGCGCGCGTCTTTTGGCCTGTTTCAGTTGCCGATTGCCCAGGAGTTTGCCTGGCCCAGGGAGTCGTTTTCCCTGGCAATCGCTATCCAGAACCTGTTCTGGGGCATCGGACAGCCCATCTTCGGCGCCCTGGCTGAACGGTTCGGCGACCGCAAGGCCATTCTGGGTGGCGGTGCGTTCTATGCAGTAGGCCTGGTGCTTTCGGCCTACGCCATCACCCCGGGCCAGCACCAGCTTCTGGAAATGCTGGTGGGTTTTGGCATTGCCGGCACCGGTTTTGGCGTGATTCTGGCGGTAGTAGGGCGGGCGACTCCAGAACGGCATCGTTCCATGGCCCTTGGCATCGCCACAGCCGCAGGATCTGCAGGGCAGATCGTAGGGCCACCCGTTGCCAACGCGTTGTTGAGCCAGATGCCCTGGCAATCGGTGTTTGTGGCTTTCGCGGGTTTCGTTGCCCTCTCGATGTTTGCCCTGTTACTGATGCGTGCGCCACAGCGACAGCCAGTCGCCGACACCGATGAACCTATGGGTGTTGTGGTCAAGAGGGCACTCAAGGACCCCACATTCCTGTTCATCTTTATCGGTTTCTTCTCCTGCGGGTACCAGCTGGCATTCATAACGGCCCATTTCCCCGCCTTTATCACCGAAATGTGCGGGCCAATTACGCCGGACAGCCTGCTCTACGTACTGGGCGTAACCTCCGCCACAGGCCTTGGCGCCATATCCATCGCGCTGATTGGGCTTTTCAACATTGGCGGAACCCTGCTGGCCGGCTGGCTGGGCAACCGCTATTCCCGCAAATATCTGCTTGCCAGCGTCTATCTGTTGCGGACACTTGTCTCGGCAGCGTTCATTCTCACACCCATTACGCCTGAAACCGTTGTCCTGTTTTCAGTAGCCATGGGTTCCCTCTGGCTTGCTACCGTACCGCTGACATCCGGTCTGGTCGCCCACATCTATGGCCTCCGGTATATGGGCACGCTCTATGGGCTGGTGTTCTTTTCACACCAACTCGGTGGCTTTATGGGCGTGTGGCTCGGCGGGGCGCTGTACGATCTCTACAACAACTACACGCTGGTGTGGTGGGTTGGCGTAGGCGTAGGTGCGCTCTCGGCGGTGATTCATTTGCCGATCAAGGAATATCCGTGGTCGGAGCGCCCCAGGGTGCCTGTTGCTGCGTGATAGAAGCGGAGCGCAGAAGCCTGACACAGGTTCCTTACTACCCTTTTGGATAATCACCGAAAAAAACGACCTGTGGTCGTCCGTAGATATCAAGCTAATAAACTGCCGCAATCACCTGATCGTATAAGCAGGTATCGCAGGGCAGGAGAACACATCATGAGAAAAACCTTCGTTCAAGTTGCAACATTTATGGGTGCTCTTACATGTTATGGCCCCTTGTATGCCGCAGAGCCAATAACGGCTCTGGTTCCGCTCCCTTCAATCGAGGATTTTACCAATGGAGACGGCTGGGGCTTCGGGCTTGGCCTGGGCGTTGAATACGAGACGGCTTATGAGGGCTCGGACGAGTTCGAGGTTGAGGTCGACCCGGCCGGGGGCGTTCAGTGGCGAACCGGCGACCATGTTTTGTTCTGGGCGGGAGAAGCCATTGGTTGGCGGGCTCTGGCGAGCGACTCCTGGCTGTTTCAGGCCTCTGTGGGTTACGAAGAAGGTCGCGAAGAGGGCGATTCAGAAGATGGCAGGCTTGATGGGTTAGGGGAATCCAGTTCCGGAGTGGCTGTACTGTTGCAAGCTCGTTACGCGCTTACACAGGATTGGCGTTACTTCCTGGATGGGCGCGTATCCACAGGCGAAATTGGCACACTCGGCATTTTTGGCGCAGGAATGTGCCTGGCTTGTCAACCGGATGGAACGGGCTGGGAACTCGGCGCCGTCGTCACTTTCCATGACAGTAAGCTGGCCAATCGGGATTTCGGTGTGAGCGCGACTCAGTCGAACAATTCAGGTCTTCCAGAAACGGACGTAGACAGCGGCTACCGATCCACCGGTTTCAATGTTAACTACCGGCATTACCTGAGCGAGAACTGGCAGCTCTTCGGTGAAGCTCTGTATGAACTCTACGGAAGTGATGTTTCAGACAGCCCGATCTCCCGAAACGATTACGAGGCCGAGGTCGGCGTCGGTTTCATTTATGTGTTTTGATGCCGGTTGGCAGAGAAGCAGGTGAAGACGCTTTTGCAGAGTGGTCTTCACCTTGAACCAACGCAACGAATGTGGAATTTGTGCCGTGTCAGGGAAGACGCCGGATGTCGACGAAAGGACTTGAGCTTGTGTGAGCGACTCGTGGCTATACTATATTTAACATAATATACATTATGCGCATTTATGCATAACTTTCGGGCGCCCCGATCCGGCCGTTTGGACGACCACACAAAGTACTAAACAAACACCTCACAAAATGCTAAAGCTCCACACAAAGTACTAAACTTGTTGTCCAGCCCGGTACCCCCTTGTATTAACTTGATTTAAGCTTTCCTACACTGTGGATTCTATTTTGCTGGGAAGGTCGAGTTTCACGCGGAATCGAATTTTCAGATGCCCAAGAACATTCGACTATCCTTGTGATGAAAACATGCTAATGGAATAAGTCACGATCTCAAGTATTTAGATAATTTGAAGCAAAATTCATGTTGGTGGTCCCAGTATGCGAGGAGTACACTCATTTTAGACAGGAAGTCTCTTCTGTTAAGACACATTTATTTTCGTGGTTTTGCTTCACGATCAATGTGTTTTTGATTCAGGAACATTGCTATAGGTCTGACTGATAATTTCGATAAGAAAATCGTTACGTCTGATTTTAAAGATGGTCACGAATTATAGCGTCCGGTATTTAATGCAGTCGCCAGACAGATAGTGTTCTCACCATCGTTCTCTGGAAAGGATTCAAATGACTGACACACCCGGCCCACTGAGTAACAAGCTTCTTGCCGCCCTGTCTGATGACGCCCGCAAGCGTATTTTTCCGAAACTGAAACTGGTCGAGCTGCCCCTCGGGGACGTGATTTACGAATCTGGCCAGTCCATTGAATACGTCTATTTCCCTTTAGACTGCATCATTTCACTGCTCTACGTGATGGTGAACGGTTCTTCCGCCGAAATTTCCGTGGTCGGCAACGAGGGCATGGCCGGAGTCGCCGTTGTTATGGGCGGGGAAAGCACGCCCAACCGGTTTATTGTGCAGAGCCGCGGCCATGCCTACCGGTTGCCCGCCGCTGAACTGAAAAAAGAGTTCAACAACTACTCCGAGATCCGCATTATCACCCTGCGCTTTACACAGGCCTTGATCACCCAGATGTCGCAAACGGCAGTCTGTAACCGCCACCACTCCATCGACCAGCAGCTGTGTCGCTGGTTGTTGTTGTCACTGGACCGGCTGGGCAACAAGGAACTCAATATGACCCAGGAACTGATTGCCAATATGCTGGGTGTCCGCCGTGAGGGCGTCACCGAAGCGGCAGGCAAGCTGCAGAAACTGGGGGTGATCGAATATCGGCGCGGCCGAATCACCGTGATTGACCGCCCGCAACTAGAGTCCCTGAGCTGCGAATGCTACGCCGTAGTCAGACGGGAGAATCGCCGTCTTGAATCCAGGGGTTCAGAGATTTAAGGCCTGGGATCCCCCAGATACTCTCTTGGTTTCCGTCTTGACCCGATACATGGCCGCGTCGGCGTGGGGCAGTAATGCCTCCAGAGTTTCGCCGTCGTTTGGAAACAGGCTGATACCCACGCTAACCGTCAGCGTCTCCCAGTGACCTTGCTGTCGCAAAAGCTCAGCGGCGGATTCCCGTACTTTATCGACCACCGCAAACGCCTGTTCATGTTCTGCAAGGTCGCTGAGCAGCACCACAAATTCGTCACCGCCGTGACGACATACGTGATCCGTCGCGCGCACGCAGCCCAACAGCCTCGAGCCCAGCGCCTGTAATATTTCGTCGCCAACGGCGTGGCCGAGGGTGTCGTTCACTTCCTTGAAGTTATTGAGATCAATGAACAACATCACCATTTTCTTTTCATGCCGTTGGGCCAATGCAGCGGCCTGTGTGAAACGCTCTTCAAACGCATAGCGATTGAGCAGGCCCGTCAGTGAATCGTGCTGCGCCCTATACGCCATTCTGGCGGTTGTTTCTGCCGAAAAGCGGGCGTCGTGGAATTTGACCATCGCGCCGATGATTTCACCTTTCGCGTTGCGCAAGGGTGAGGCGGCATCTTCAATGGCCAGCTCACGACCGTGCCTCGCTCTCAAAACGGCACTGTTATGCAGCTCAACAGGAGCGCCGAATTCCATGACATGTTGCGCCAGGTTGGCTCTCTTCACGCGAGAGGTTACGTCAATTACCCGGAAGACCTCTTCCATCGGTCGGCCCTGCGCTTCCTTCCGGCTGAAACCAGTCAGGGTCTCCGCCGCCGTGTTCATGTAGGTAATATTCGCACAGGTATCCGTTGCCAGCACAGCATCGCCAACGAAGTCCAGCATGGCGTGAGCCATCGCAGTCTCATCCTTGACATTCGTCCTATCCTTTATGGATCTGAGATTCAAACGCTTCCGTGGGCCATACCTCGTCCGCGCGGGTGAGAGATGCACAGCTCTAAAGGAGTTCAACATAATCGCCCCTCTAACCTTCAACAGTCGGTTGTCGCGCCAATGGATTCTTGCGAGCGCAGATCAGGCCTACCAATCCAATCCCGAATAGCGCCAGTGTGCCCGGCTCAGGAACCGGTATACTGGAAGCTTTCATCATAACGAGCATGTCGTCATGATCATCATCGACTCGATTATTATCGTCCAGGCTCAGAATCATATGGTCGAGTCGGCCCTGGAAAATTGTGTAGTTATAAAACGGAGCCTGATTGTTTTCGCCGAGGTTTGATACTGAGCCGGCAGAGGCACCGCCAGACTTCACAGACGAAAAGCCAAAGTCGATTTTGCCAATGCCCGCCGTGTAGAGAACGCTGAACGCCTGACCAGGCGCTGATGAGCCTGTGTTGAACACTTCTGAATTATTAAATAGAAACGAGCCTGTATAGCCAGCTTCTTTCCCCAGATAAGTGAAAGTGAGGTTAAACGGAACGCTAGACGTTGAAATCACAGAGTGAGATGACTGGACTTTATCCGTCAGACCGTAAAATTGATCTGCCACGAACGCGCCTCTGTCGCGAACAGCGTAACTATTGTCGCCAGAAACGGGCACTAACGCTCCACCCGGGTTGGCTACAGTGTCGATGAAGGCCGCGTGGGTAATGCCAGAGGCACCAACTGCAGCCGCGATGACTACGATTCGAATTAATGTATTCATAGTAAAATCCTTCCCATGGATTGCCGAGGCCAATAAAACAGCCTAAAAACCTTCAACCGAATCCAGCCGCCTAGTTTTCAATAATCACTTCAACGCGCCGGTTTTGCTGGCGCCCCATGGCAGACTCGTTACCGGCCACAGGGCGTTCAAGCCCAAGACCGGACACCGTAAGCCTGCGGCTTTGTACGCCATGATCCGTTAAGTAACGGCGAACCGAATCAGCTCTCTTCAGCGACAGGGTCTGGTTGAATTGTGCGCTGCCGACGTTGTCGGTGTGGCCTTCGATCAGTACGTTCCGGTCCGGATAGGTTTTGAGAAAGTCCACCAGCTTTTCCAGGTTGCGATTAGACCCGCCCTGCAGATCTGCGCTGCCAGTGGCAAACAGTACGTCGCCCAGCGTCAGCACCAGGCCACGTTCTGTTGCTTCTGCCTCAAGCTCGTCGATCTGCCTTTGCATCTCTTGGGCGGCTTTTGCAGACACGGCTGCAGCTTCCAACTCAGAGCTGCGGGCAGTATCCGCGTCGGCACGCGCTGCATCTGCCTCAAGGGTACGGGCTGCCAGCCTGGCAGCATCACGTTCCTCTCCCAGGCGTTTCCGGTCCGCTTCCATCTGGCGGGTAGTGCCCGTGGCTCTGGCGATTTCCACCATACGGTCGGCCATATAGATCCGGTGGTCTGCCAGCATGGCTTCGTCGCTGTCGAGAGGCTGTTCGGCCAGTTGTACGGCAGCTTCCGCATCACGCAATTCAATGCGGGCGTTACTGGCCATCGCCGGGTTGCGCTGCAGCTCTGTCAGCTTCTGTCGCGCATCCAGCGCCTCAGTCGATGTTTCAGGCGCCATGGCGCAGGCGCTCAGCAGCAACGAGGAAAGCAGAACAATGGCACTGGTTTTGCCAACGAACGGTTTTTTCAATAGCGATACAGTTTTCATTTGTGCTCTCCCTGGCGCCCCATTTCCACATCCAGAGCATCGGCGCCGCGCCCCATTTCACGATTGATTTCCGCCGCTTTGGCGGCTTCTGTTCTTGCCATCGCCAGCCTGGCAGCCACGCTGGCCTGTTTGGCCAACTGGTCCGCCTTTGTCATGGACTCTTCAGCCACAGCCTTTTCTGCCATAACCAACTGTGCGCGGGCTTCTTCCAGCTCTGCGCCGGCGTATTGCCGCGCATCTGCCTGTTCAGCTCTGGCAATGGTGTCTCTGGCCACGTTCATCGACTCGGTCGGTGGTAAGGGCGCCGAGGCGCACGCAATCAGTAATGTCGTCAGAGCAAGAGTGAAAAATAGAGAATTTCGGTGGTTTACATTGCCTGCAAGAGAAAGTTTCATAACCTGGCCCCTATTAATCCGGAGCTGCCAGAACCCATCAAGATTCAGGCACTCACAAACCGGAACGGTTCGCGGACTCTCCTTATTTAATCCAAGTTAACAATTACCGGTCAGGGATTCGGTTCGCTAACGCACACAGGCCACGATGTTGAACAAACTTGGCATGGCAGCTGTCTATGGCGGACTCCCAGGAGTAGTATCGGAGTGGTAACAGCGGATAGCCGCGATACAAGGAAGCGATAATGACAACCAATAAAGGACTCTCATGGGCGGAAAACCGTGCCCAACTCCGCTTGCACGCTGAAAACGTTATTCGTGGCGGCGCCGACAAGGTGACTAACATCGAGGGTGGCGCCCTGGGCGTTGACGCATTGGCGCTTTTATACCGCCGGGCCAGTGACCCCGACTTTGCTGCCGATGCACTAAAGCTGCTGCACGAGCTGCAAACCCACCAGGTTGAGCTTGATCTGCTGCTTGAACAACTTCAGACCAGTGAAGCCGAGCTTACTGAAGAACTGGCCCATTATCAGGCGCTGTATAGATTCGCGCCCGTGGCGTGCCTGGTGGTATCCCGCGAAGGGCGCGTGATTGAAAGCAACGCTGCCGCGGTGGCTCTGCTGGGGTGTACGCCGGAGCACTCGGAGGAACAGACGCTGACCCAATACCTGGCGCCGCCGGGCCGTGGCGATGTGGCCAATCTGTTAGATAGGCTTGAGACGCCCGGGGCCATAGCAACTTGCAAGGCCTGGCTTGCCGGCAACGATAGCTTTGAGCTGTCGATCAACGCGAGCCTCATTTCGAGCGGAGAACTGATTATGATAGTGATGTCCCACTACCCGGCTCCGCACTCGCATCCTGTCCGCGCCTGATGCGCATTGTCGGAATCGGAGCCTCTGCCGGTGGTCTGGCGGCACTCGAAGAGTTTCTGCGCCATACGCCAACGGATACCGGCCTGGCCTTTATCGTGGTTCAACATCTGGACCCGACCCAGAAGGCCCTGCTGCCGGAGTTGTTGCAGCGGGTGACTGCAATGCCCGTACAAGAAGCCCAGCACGGCAATGAAATTCTACCCAATTGTGTCTATGTCATCCCCTCCAACGCGGAACTGACCGTTGAGAATGATCGGCTGAAGCTGGATCAGCCCCGCGAACCCAGGGGCATGCGCCTGCCCATAGACGTGTTGTTTTCATCTTTGGCCAGCGCTCGCAATGAGGGAGCCATTGCCGTGGTGCTTTCAGGAATGGGCTCGGATGGCACTCTCGGGCTGCAAGCCATTCGCGCCGTGGGCGGCCTGACCGTTGTTCAGGAGCCCAGCTCGGCCGAGTTCGATGCTATGCCTCGAAACGCCATTGCCACCGGTTGTGCGGATATTGTTGCTCCGGCCAGCGAGTTGCCCAACCGCATACTGGCCTACGACAAATCTGTTACCGAGCCTGACCAGGATGAATCACCGGCAAAACAGATGGAGCCGATCAAAGCCATCATCGCCATATTGCAGCGACACACCAAGCACGACTTTTCCCTGTACAAACCCAGCACTCTCCTGCGCCGAATCGAGCGTCGCATGGCGATCCATGGCGTTGCGACTCTGCCAGACTATGCTCGATACCTTGAGAACAACGACCAGGAAGTGCAGTTGCTTTTCAGGGAAATGCTAATTGGTGTGACCGCTTTTTTCCGAGATGCCAATGTCTGGGATTACCTGTGCGATTACGCACTTGAACCACTGATCGGGCAACTTGAACCCGGCGAGAAGCTGAGGGCGTGGGTGGTGGGCTGTTCAACCGGTGAGGAGGCCTATTCTCTGGCCATGACATTCACCGAGACTCTGGAACGACTCCACCCTGAAAAGCCGACTAACTTTCAGATTTTTGCCTCGGACCTGAGTTTGGAAGCCATCACCGTGGCCCGGGCGGGTCGGTATCCCTCGATGATTGAGGACCAGGTATCCAAACAGCGCCTGGCCCGATTCTTCACAAAAGACAACCATCATTACCAGATAAACCAGACCATTCGAGACAAGGTCTTGTTCGCCCAACACGATGTCATTCTGGACCCGCCGTTCACGAAGCTCGACCTGCTGGCCTGCCGTAACCTGCTGATCTATTTTGACCCTATGCTGCAGCGTCGTTTGCTGCCGTTATTCCATTACAGCCTGCGTAACCATGGCTTACTGATGTTGGGCAGTTCAGAAACCGTGGGCAGGCTGAACCACCTGTTCAAGCCACTTGAGCGAGGGCTAAGGCTCTATGAAAGATTGCCCCACGACTCCATTAGCGGGTCCAGTTTTCTGCTGAAATCCTTTCCACCCCTTTCCAATCTGTCCAAGGAGCAACCCGTGTCCGCGCCTATCTATCCCAATGGGGAGAGCGACAATCTTCAGAACGCCGCAGATCACCTTCTGTTGCAGCGGTATTCACCGGCTGCCGTGGTGCTTAACCAGGATGCGGATATCGTGTATATCAGCGGGCGAACGGGAAATTACCTGGAACCGGCCGCCGGAAAAACCAACTGGAATATCCATGCCATGGCACGGGAAGGTTTGCGCACGCCGCTGTACACGGCATTGAAACAGGCCGCCACTCAGCGAGACCCGGTTGAGCTGAACGACCTGGCCATAGAAACTGATGCCGGTGTGCAACACGTGGACGTAACCGTGCAGTCACTCAACGAACCAAAGGCCCTACAAGGTATGACTATGGTGGTGTTCCGGAACCACCCTGTCACTAAGCGGCGTAAACGCTCGAAGCGCGACGGCGCGACGGCCACCGATCAGTCCGATGAGATCTTGCGTTATCAGGCGGCCATTGAACAGTTAAGCGAAGAGGCTCGGCTTTCCAGAGAAGAGCTCCAGGCCTCCAATGAAGAGCTGCAATCCACCAACGAAGAGCTTCAGTCTGCGAATGAGGAACTGACATCCTCCAAAGAAGAAATGCAGTCAATGAACGAAGAGCTGCAAACCATCAACACTGAACTGCAAACCAAACTGGACGATCTGGCACTGGCCCAGAGCGACATGCAGAACGTGCTGAACAGCACCGAAATTGCCATTCTGTTTATGGACCAGAATCTGAACGTCCGCCGCTACACCGCCCGCGCCGCCAACATCATCAGCCTGCGAGAGAGCGATGTGGGGCGACCGCTCAGCGAACTGACTACAAAACTGGAGTATCCCGAGCTGGAGGATGATGCTCGACAAACGCTCGATACCTTGATGGTCTGCGAAAAGCAGATAAAAACAAACGAAGACCGTTGGTTCTCCATCCGCATTATGCCCTATCGTCGGCTGGACAATGTGATCGACGGCGTGGTTATGACCATGGTCGATATAACAGAGGCGAAAGCGCTGGAATCGAGCTTGCGAGAAGACGCTGCGCTGTCGCCTCAATCGAAGTAGATTTCTCTGCCCCAATCAACCGCTTTTCGAGATTGACGCCACCTGATTCATGTTCGCATTCTCAGAGCGCACTTTGGCATTGCTCGACAGGCCTTGCCCTTTTTTATGGGTGCCCTGAAAGTCAACTGGCCGATTACCCGCAAGCACCCTCACAACTGCATGAGCACTATCTGCCAGGGCCTGGGCGTTGTAGCCACCCTCAAGCAAAAGCACCAGGCGGCCGTCGCATAGCTCATCTGCCAAGTCAATCATACGTTGAGTAAGCATCGCAAACCCCGATTCATTCATGGTGCAGGTCATGTCGAGGTAATGGCAATCAAAGCCTGAGGACACAAGCAGAATATCAGGCTGAAATTTCCTCGCCGCAGGTTCTACCACCTCATCGAACACCCGTAACAGTGCCGCATTGTCGATACCCAGAGGCATCGGAACGTTGATTTGAGAGCCAATTCCCGCCCCTTCCCCCCTTTCACTCTCCAAACCGCTGCCCGGATAGAAGGGCGCCGCACAGTGGCTATCAATTACCAGCACGGAAGGATCGGAATAGAAGATTTCCTGCGTGCCGTTACCGTGGTGCATATCCCAGTCCCAGATCATCACTCTCTGATAGCCAAGGCTTTCACGCGCGTGGGCAGCGGTTACGGCGAGGTTGTTATATAGACAAAAGCCCGAGGCATGGTCGGAATGGGCATGATGGCCTGGCGGCCGCAGCACACAGAATGCCCGACGGGCCTCGCCCGCCGTGATGGCCTCGACTGCACTGATTCCCGCGCCAGCAGCGAGGCAAGCCGCCTCCACACTGCCTGGCGATACCGCTGTGGTGTCTTTGGACAGCCAGCAGGAGTCACCCCTCAACGACTCGATATGACTGACATAGGTCTTGTCATGAACACGCTCAAGTTGAGACGTGGTGACCGCCGTCGGCAGCATCCAGCGCACCCCTTCAATGGGTTCCAGCATCAGCCGGTCAACGATCGCCGTCAGCCGTTCCGGGCGCTCCGGATGACTGTAGGTTTCGAGGTTGCTGCCGGGATATTGCAGGTTAATCATTGCCTTAACCGCCTCTGTCCAGGCGGGGTGGCTGGGATCCCAACCGTGTGGATTGTGGCCGAGCATCCGCGTGTCATAGTAGACCAATACTGTTGCTGCCATTGCTTTCATAGCTCTAGAGCCTCCCTCATGGACGCTTTCCGTTACGAACCGGAATTTTCGCAAACGCTTTGTTTGTGGGAGCCTATTCGATATGAGCTAAATCTTCGGTACGCCAATGCACATAGCAGTTGAATCATTCCAACCTTTCGTTGCAGGAATTCTCAACAGTCTTACCTGCCGCCAAACCGCTCGCCTTGGTGGTTTAGCGAACAGACCACTTGCTACTGCGAAGGTAGATTGGAACCTCATCCTGAATTCGGCGTAAGGCCGCCGTTCAGAACGCCCTCGGCAATGACGCTGGTGCGGAACTTGCCCCGATGAGGCTCAAGGAAATTCCGATGAAACAAGGTCAATCAATGTTTGTTTATGGAGGGGCAATACTGGCAATAGCGTTGAGCTCAGTGGGTGTTCTTGCCCAATGGTCCTCCGAAAAGGAAGTTGCCCCGGTGCCGGATAGGAACGCCGCCCCGAGTCATCAGAACCTGGAAGACCGGAGGCCCAGCCCTCCTACAAACTTCAGAGTGGAGTAATCAACCTGATCGACATAGCCATGCCTGCAGAGCTGAACAATCAGCTCTTCTAAACATTCGCTTACCAAATAACCACCGACATTTCCCGCCGTTGCCCTTAATCTCTTGTCATGAACCGTCTTTCGATACTGAGCGACCGCTTCTCGCGGCGCAGTCATCTCCTGACAGTCGCCGTCTGTGCGCTCCTGTCACTGCCCTTGCTTGCCTCAGAACAACAGGATGGCTACCGGCTGCTTGAGCTTGAAGGCTATCTGGTTAAATGGGGCGAGCAGCAATTAGGCACGGGTGCAAAGATCAGCTACGCCTTCGCGGATGAAACCCTCGAGTTTGATAACGCCCGCAATTGTGGCGTTCTGGCGCCTATGAGGGCGCTATCCAGCCAAAATCTGAGCTTTGAGATGTTGGTAAAGGAAACCGCCGCCGCGTTCCGGGTTTGGGAGCGTGCAGCTGACCTTTCGTTCCACCGGGTTGCCAATGCCCGAGACGCTGACATAATCCTTGGCGCCCAGGGCGAGCCGCATCGGCGAGCATTCGCCAACGTCACCTTCGCACCCAGGGAGAAAGACGGTGTGCGCGCCATCGACCAGTCGCTGGTCTGCCTGAACCCGGAACAGAAATGGAAAATCGGCTTTGATGGCGACATGGAGACCTACGATATTCGCTATACGCTGATTCATGAAATCGGCCACGCCATCGGCCTGGACCACCCCGGTCCCTCCGGACAGGTCATGGGTTTTCGCTACACCGAGAACTTCCCCGAGCTGCAGCCAGGCGATCTGCGCGGCATTCGACATCTCTATGGAATTCGGGCCAGCGACCGTCAACTAGTCACCGGCACCGACCCCGATCTTACCGAATCAGCACTGTAACCTTGTTCAGAAGTTATAACCCAGACCCACTGTATAGGCCCAGATGCCGTCATCCTGGAACGCGTCCGTGGCATCGTCGGTGTCGCTGAACAGGAACTGGTACTCGGCGCGCGCCAGGAAATAGGTCTTGGTCTGCACGTAGTATTTTAACCCGGCTTCAAGGCCGGCAAAGGCGCTATCCTTGACACCATCACCATAAATGCCGCCGAGACTCGCGCCGACAAAGGGGCGGGCCCGATCATCAAGGAACTGATAGTCGAGGTAGCCCCGAGTTGAACCGTTCCAGAAATCATCAGTGACGCCCTCGCCTTCAATATCGGCATAATTGACACTCTGGCGGACACCGGCCACTACGTTGTCCTGCAGATACCAGCCCAGATCACCGGTCACACCGAAGCTTCCGCTGTTAAAATCCCGGTCGTTGCTGCCTGTTCCGGACAGGGAGAATTCACGGTCGCCCTCGCGCGGGCCAAATTCATTGGATTGCGCGGATACCGCCAGGGGCATGGCACCTAGAAGGCAGAAAGTAATCGCCGCAGTCTTGATTCTGATCATGACAAGCTCCTTGCTCACATTGTTCAGATGGCATTTCCATAATGCGTCAATAGATGTCTGACGCGGGTCGTGGTACAGCGAATCATCGTGAGTAATGTTACGTCGGTTCATTGCTGGCCCACCTCCCCAGAATCAGGGTTGGACCATTGTGCTGTCTGTTCGAGAGCACACACAGCGTGTGAAAGAGGTTCATGGCCCCCACCATCGGGTCATCATCGGTTTCACAGTCAACCCGTGGACGACGATAGAAAGCACGACGACTACCAGCGTAATGTGGATAAGCTCGACAGCCATTTCTTCCGGCAGGCCGAAAACAACGGCGAACATCAGATAGTAGAGAGAACCGATTCCCCGCACCCCGAACCAGCCCACCAGCATCTGCAGTCGCCAAGATGCGCCAGAGCCAAGCAAACCCAGGAATACGCTGACCGGCCGAACCACCAGAAAAAGGAATAACCCCAGGCTTACAGCCCGGAGGCTCCAGGAGTCGGTAAATAACATGCCACCCAGCAAGACCACCAATACCAGCTCGGACAAACGCTCAAGGGGCTCCTTGAACCTCAACGAACCTTCCGATACCTCGCTGGGACCATGAGGTTTGATTTCGCGCGACTGATGGGAAGAGGCTGATGACGCACCCCGGCGCTGGTTAGATTTCTCATCCCGGGCCAGGCTTATTTCGGATTGCCGCAGGGAAATGGCGGTCACAAAAACACCCAGAAACCCCCAGGCATCGATCAGCAGGCATACGCCATAGGTCAGGCCAATTAGTCCAAGACCAAGAAAATCGTCCAGTAACGGGACCGTCCTTTCGAGGGATCGCTGCCATCGCACAAGCTGGGCCACCAACCGACCCGTCACGAGCCCGACCACAATGGCCGCCGCCGTTGACCACAAGACGTCCTTAAGAACCCATCCTTCGAGCAGTTCGTCACTAACCGGGGAACCGAGTAACAACAGCCCCAACATTACGAAAGGAAAGGCGCTGCCATCATTCATTCCCGCTTCACTCGTCAGAGTAAACCGCAAGGGATCCGTATCCCCCATGTGGCGGACCTGGACATGGGTTGCCAGTACAGGGTCGGTGGGCGCCAGTATGCCGCCTAACAAAATCGCCGCCCCCAAAGGAAGTCCAAGGAGGTAGTAACCAAAGGCTGCCGTCAGCACGACACTGATGGTCATGGAGATAAATGCCAGACGCAAAGGTACGCGCCATGCACTCCAACTGAACGGCACTGGCATCTTCGTACCGGCAATAAACAACGACAATAACACCGCAAGCTCCGCAAACACTTCCAACAAATGCGCCTGTTTCAGCGGGTTAAAATGAAATACACCGATAACCGAGGGGCCGAGAAGCACGCCCACACTGAGATAGACCATGGACGGTGTCAGATTCAGGCGCTGAAGCACCGGCGGGCGCGTCCCCATAAGAATCAGCAGAGTTCCGATCGCGACAAACCAGACGGCGTTGGTCAAATGACTACCTCAAGCTCATAAGGGTTCAAAAGGTTATTCCTACGACCAATTTGCCAGAGAAGCAGACCGGCCTCTGTACGCTATCCCACTTGAACACATCTGTGTTTGTTAACGCACAGACCGTGACCCGGTTTCAACGCACGATGAAACAACGGTGGCACAGGCTCTGTCTAAAAATGGGCCGCCGTTAAATGAACTCATTGTCTGGCCAGAGGGCCAAAGGAGCTGATATGAACAAGGACACCATCGAAGGCAACTGGAAAGAACTGAAGGGCAAAATGAAGGAGCAGTGGGGCAAGCTGACCGATGACCGCCTCGACGAGATTGCTGGCCGACGCGAACAGCTAGCCGGCGAGATTCAGCAAGCTTATGGCGTCACCAGAGACGAAGCGGACAAGCAAATCAAAGACTTCGAACAACTCTCCAAACGCTGATAGACCCGGACCCTAGGTTAACTTAGCTGCCTGCAGGCTTTTTTCGCAGGCAGCATTTCAATGAACAAACATACGTATCGGCATTTTTCTTCCCCTCTGTGTGCCAGCGTACAGACCCGACAACGCGGATACCTCAATCTAACCCCGATGTGGCAATGGATTAGCCTGAACAGGACGTTGCATCATTCGTCGCAGGGAACGCGGCGCAACTAACATTACGGGTTCTAGAAAAGGTCATCACTTATGAACAATATCGTTTATATCGTTGGTGCAGTCGTTATCGTTCTGGCAATTCTCTCCTTCCTGGGTTTTCGCTGAGCCGAGGCGGATTGAGAGGGGCACAAGTCAACGGTTAAAACCGGGACTCGCTTGGCCCCTGATAACAGGTCCGCACGGAGCATCTCAAAGGTGCACTGTGCGCTATCAGGGAGAGGGATCATGTTCTACGCAGGCTTTATGCTTTATGCGGGGATCGTGGTAACTGCTCTAATTGTAGGCTTTTTAACACTCAGGGCAGTTACCTCCAGAAACTGTTTCATGAAGGCGGCGCTGTATCATTATTTCCTGAATTCCAACGAAGCCAAAGGCGAAACTCACGCAAAAGATGTTTCATTGCCTTCGACAGCATATGATTTGGCAATCAGAAAGTTTCAGAAGATGAACGCCAGTCTTGACGACTACAATTTCTGCTTTGAAATTCTCAACCATCAGATGCGGATTTTTGGGAGTAGAAGGGCGATGCTTCAAGCTGCGCGACGCCGTCATTTCCCGAAGTAGTGTAGCAATCTGAAAGGTCCCATCCCTTCGACCACGGACTATTGCCAGCGCTGATGCTGTCAGCGTCGTAGTTGAGCCCTCAAATGGATATACGGATGTCGGTGGCGAGTTGACGGCCATCGTCACGGCGCCCTCATTTGACGGTTTACCACCCAGCTTAACCGTCGGTAATTTGGTTGTGCTTGTAGAGCTTCAGTCAGGTGTTTTTCTCTCGGGACCCTTCAACATTTTCGCGGATTTCACCAGCCTCAGCGTGAAGAAAGTAATCACACTGAGAACTAAAGCAATTTCTAGTCTGCCCGTGGCTACCGATATACCAATTGCGCCGGTTAGCCACAGACTCGCCGCGGTTGCCGTACCGGAAACGTAGCTTTCACCCTTTACAACATTCTTGAGAATGGCACCGCCGCCAATGAATCCGATGCCCGTGATGATGCCCTCCATAACCCGTGCTTCTGCACCCGAAGAGTCCAGAACCTGAAGTCCCACCAACATGTAGGCACAGGCGGCAACCGCAACCAGGGGAAAGGTACGCAGCCCCGCGGAGCGTTCATGCCTTTCGCGATCCCAGCCAATTGGCAGCGCCAGAATGTAGGCATAGAGCAGGTCCCGTATGTGGAAGACAACGATGTTCCAGTCCAAATCAGGTATCAGCTCCATGTATTTCTACTCCCGATGACTTATTTAACAACTGAGTCGGCTTCCTGAATCAGCTGGTGACGGTCTCTGGCAAGCATTCCGCTTGCGTTCGCCAATCCAAGCACCATGTTCAGCGGCGGGCCAGGCTTTCGACGGTTCCTGGTCGCCATACTGTCACCTCCATTCGTGGCAAAACGGCGTGTGTTTGATTCAGGTTCTCCCGGCGATGATCGCTTCGTCGGTGCGCTACCACACGAATGACAAGCGTTGGTTAGCGAACAGACACGGCCCCATCGGTTTCATGAGAATCAGTTGATGATCAGCTCTCACCTTTCGGAGAAGCAACATGACAAATGAAAAGAAAGCCGCACGCTCGTCCCGCGCAAAAGATCAGGTTAACGATGGTGTGCTAAGAACCAACGACATCGTCGCGAAGTTGGCGGGCGCAAGCGACGACTTCGCCGCCACAATACCCCATAACAGCACCAAGAATCTTGAGCACGGTCATGACAACGCCTTGGCGCCACCGATCGGAGAGTCCTCAAAACCGGGCTTTGACAAGGTAACGGCCAGTACCATCACGGAACAGCCAGGCACCGCTAAGACCGGTGGCCCAGCTCAGATTGGAATCAACGCCAACATCGCACCTCTCGATCAGTTTAAGGTTGACCCCAGTGGCCAGCGTCTGACGACCAATCAGGGCGTTCCGGTTGGCGACAACCAGAACACTCTTAAGGCGGGATTGCGCGGCCCATCGTTGCTGGAAGATTTCATTCTGCGGGAGAAGATCACCCATTTTGACCATGAGCGCATTCCCGAGCGGGTCGTTCATGCCCGGGGTTCCGCAGCGCACGGGTATTTCGAAGCCTACGACGCGCTGGACAAGTACACCTGTGCCGCACCCTTTTCCGAGAAAGGCAAGACAACGCCGGTCTTCGTGCGCTTCTCGACCGTTGCCGGTGAACGCGGTTCGAAAGACACCGCGCGGGACGCCCGCGGCTTTGCGGTGAAATTCTATACCGATGAAGGCAACTGGGATCTGGTGGGCAACAACATACCGGTGTTCTTCATCCAGGATGCGATGAAGTTTCCCGATCTGGTCCATGCGGTAAAACCGGAGCCCCATCATGGCATGCCACAGGCCGCTTCGGCCCATGACACCTTCTGGGATTTCGTGTCACTGATGCCCGAATCCACCCACATGCTGATGTGGGTCATGTCGGACCGGGGCATTCCCCGCAGCTACCGGATGATGCAGGGCTTTGGTGTTCACACGTTTCGCCTCGTCAATAACCTGGGCCAATCGGTATTCTGCAAATTCCACTGGAAACCACTGCAGGGAACCCACTCACTGGTCTGGGATGAAGCCGTAAAAATATCAGGTGCGGACCCGGACTATCATCGGCGGGACCTGTGGGAAGCCATCGAATCCGGCGAGTTTCCGGAGTGGGAACTGGGATTGCAGATCTTCACCGAGGATCAGGCCGACAGCTTCAGCTTCGATGTACTCGATTCCACCAAACTAATCCCGGAGGAACTGATCCCGCTTACGCCGGTCGGGCGAATGGTGCTCAACCGTAACCCGGACAATTTCTTCGCAGAAACAGAGCAGGTAGCCTTCTGCACGGCCCACGTGATCCCGGGTATCAATTTTTCCAACGACCCGCTACTCGCCGGTCGTATTCACTCCTATTCGGATACCCAGATTACGCGGCTCGGCGGTCCCAATTTCCACGAGATACCCATCAATGCCCCAGTGGCAGCCGTGCAGAACAACCAGCGTGATGGTTTACACCGACAGGCCGTGCACCGTGGCCGTGTTGCTTATGAGCCCAATTCGCTGGCCGGTGGATGCCCGTTTCAGGCCGGAACCGAAGGGTTTGTGTCTTTCCCCGATTCCAACGCCCAGGACAAGGTTCGCGGCAAGCCGGAAAAATTCGCCGAACACTACGCTCAGGCTACGCTTTTCTATAACAGCCAGACAGCGGTTGAGCAGGCCCATATTGTCGACGGATTCCGATTCGAGCTCAGTAAGGTGGCTGTGCCCGCCATCCGTGAACGCATGCTGTCCTCACTCGTGAACGTGTCGGGGGATCTGGCCGAAAGGGTCGCCGCCGGTCTGGGTATGCAAGTCCCCGAAGCCATGCCAAAAGCGATGGATAATCCTCAGGCTCCGGAGATCACTGAATCCCGGGCGCTTTCGCTAACCGCGCTGCCGGGGCTCTGCGGCGTCCGAACCCGGCAGATTGCCGTGCTGGTTGAAGAGGGCGTGATCCATGCCTCACTGGCGAGTCTTCACAGTGCCCTGGTCCATGCTGGCGCCGTGGTGCACTTTATTGGCCCGAGGGTTGGCAATTTCGCCACCGATTCAGGGGCCATGGTGGAAGCAGACAAATCCATGGAGAACGCCCCCGGCTTCCTGTTTGATGCACTGATACTGCCCGACGGCAATCCAGCGGTCCAGGCATTGGTGGATAACCCCGAAACCATGGAGTTCGTGAAAGACCACTTTCTGCATTGCAAAACAATACTTGCGCTTGGCGACGGCCACAGACTGTTGGAAATGGCGGGCATCGAGGCTGATGCCGAAAAGGACCCGGGTATTCTTCTGGCTCAGAGCGCTGACGCCAATGCCATCGCCCCCAGGTTCATCGATGCGGTTGCCGCCCATCGCCATTCATCTCGCGAAGCTGGTTAATCTATGAACAAGGTTCTTCAACCCACATCCATCTACCCCTCGGCACAGCATCGCTATGCGGATGTGGGTGGTGTTAATTTACACTGGCTTGATGTCGGGAATTCGGACGTCAACCCTCCACTCATTCTCCTCCATGGTCTTAATGACTGTTACAGCACTTGGGAGCAGATCAGCACAGACATGTCGAGGGACCGTCGTGTGCTCATTCCCGACCTGCCGGGGCATGGCTACTCTGGACGTCCGGACGCTAGCTATGAACTACAATGGCATGCCTCAATCATGGCGCAATGGCTCGACCTACTCGATATTCAGCAGGCAGACTTCGTTGGTCATTCATTTGGTGGTGGGGTGGCGCAGATGCTGGTTCGGGAGTGTCGCCACCGCATCCGCAAGCTGGCCCTTCTATCATCCGGAGGGCTTGGCCGTGAGGTGGCTATCGAACTGCGACTGGCGTCGATTCCCTGGCTTATCGAGAAGTTTGGGCAACCGTTCATGTCGAAGGGAACCCTCCTAGCGCTCTGGCACCTGGACAATTCCTTGCGCAGAGATCACATCGCTGAATTGAGCAGAATCAATTCACAGCGGGGTTCCGCTCGCGCCTTTGCCCGGACCGTCGCCGACGTGATCAACTGGCGAGGCCAGACCCGGAATTTTTTTCAACATGCCCATGAAATTCCGGATATGCCACCCGTAGGACTGTTCTGGGGAGACCTCGACAGGATTATTCCGGTCGAACACGCTCGCGCAATGGTTAAAGCGGTTGACGGCACCCTCCTAGAAATCTTCAAAGGTTGTGGCCATTTTCCGCACCACGAATGCCCTCAATCTGTCGCTCGGGCTTTGCAGAAATTTTTCAACACCACTGAATCGCTTGCTGTCTGACCCTGAGGAGCCTTCCAATGATTTTAATCATGGGTGGCGTAGAGCCATGCCTCTTGCCTCCCCTCTTCAATTTTTTCCTCAACCTGTCGACTCTCTGACGGACTTGTATCCGGTTCCTCCTGCTCGGCTTCTGCGCCGGCTTCCAGGTTCAGTTGGATATACACAGGAAAATGGTCTGACCCCCAGGCAGGGCCTCGCTCCATTCGAACGAGCTTGAAATGGTCGGAATGAAAAACGTGATCAAGCGGCCAGCGCAGAAGCAGATTCTTCGCGTTGAAGGTGTTATACATTCCTCGCCCGACACGAGGGTCGAGCAGACCGCTGGTTTTCTGGAACAGACTGGTGGTGCGGGACCAGGCCACATCGTTGAAGTCCCCGGCAACAATGGTGGGGTTACCCCGTTTTGCGACCTCCCGACCAACGATGAGCAGCTCGGCATCCCTGCCGGTTGTCTCGGTGGCATAAACGGGGTTGGGTGGGTCAGGATGAACGAAATGCAGACAGACAGGATCGCCCGATCGCAATATCACTCTCATATGCATTGACGGAATGCTGTCTTTCAGAAGAAACCGGATCTCGGTATCCGCCAGTTTCAGTCGACTGAACACCAGCATGCCATAAGTATTGTCCAGCGGGTTTTTCAGCGTGTAAGGATAGCTCTCTTCCAGCGACTGCAGGGCCTCTTGCCACCACCAATCTGTTTCTATGGTAAGAATCACATCAGGATCGTACATACGCACGACTTCAAGGAATGATTCTGCGTTTCGGTTCTCCATTAGTACGTTTGCCACAAGCAAGCTGAGGCTCTTCTTGTCTGAGCACGACTGTGCAGGACACACCTGCTTTCGCTTCAATCGTGTGTGGGGAAAGATTTTCACAACCTGATAGCCCATCGCCAGCAGTAACAGACCTAGCAAAGCGACGTCATAAAATTCTGAGAAGTCGAGAAAGAACAGACAGGCGCCTGTGAGTACGATACTTGCAACCAAGATCTGCACTCTCGGGAAGTCAAGAATGCGAATCCACCATTGATTGAGTCGTAGCAACGGTAATGCGGTCATCAGCACGACGGACAGCGCCAATATAATTAGGGCAGTTTTCATCAGCTAGAAGTTCATAACCGTGGCACCATTGCATTGGGCAAATGGCAGAGGCTTACGCCCCTGCCATTGCTTTTTTAACCACTACTCGGTGAAACCGGGATTTAGTTCTGCACTTTATACTCTGGCGCAGACTTCAGCTCTTCACGAGTCTGATTAATCCTCAGTTCCCGATCATCGGCAGTGCCTGATTTGGTGACCCGCTCCCAGCTAATGGCGACGTTTTTCTCGCCCATGCCGAGGAACCCACCGACGCCAACGACAATCGCGACTACCCTACCGTCCTGGTCAATAATCAGATCGCTGATCGCGCCTACTTCGTCGCCACCGGTGGTTTTAACATCGGCACCAATCAGATCTGTCGCCTGCATGCCCTGGGCAGGCACAGCGCTCATGTAGTTCTCACCTTTCATGCCTGAGTGGCCAGGCTCCTTTTGACCAAACTGAAGCTTGGTATCGGAAGACTTGCCGGACTCATAGTCCCGTTCGGTCGCCTGGCTTTCACCGCTGGCGCTCGAACTGGATGATTCCTGAGCTAGCAGAGCGCCAGAACCCAGAGTCAGGGCCGGTGCAACCATTGCGTAAAATGCTAAAGCATGTAACTTTTTCATAGGATTCTCCCTGGAATCGGATGTGCAAGTCGGACAACATGTCCTTGTTCGCTGCCTCATCAGGGCTTCCTTCCCCAGCGTCATTGCGGGGAAGGCAACTGAATACTGCTAGTGACTTCAAGTTCAGGATGAGCTTTTACAATACTCCGGAGGATCCAGTCAGTCGGTTCGGTGACGCACTAAGTAATATCCTCGGACGCCCCAGGCATGCCCTGGAAAAGACCTGTTAGCTTCTGCTAGAAAAGTCCTACCGAGCCTGCTTTCAAAGCAGCGCAACAATTCATCAACGCCCTGCTTCCTTACCAGTAAACGGGATACACATAGTTTCAGTGCGAAACTGCGAGGTTCTGCTACGCTCAATACAGCTCTACCGATGGGCTGACGATACGTTTTATATTCGGTACATGGACATCCTGGTCTTTAGAAGTGCCCAGTTTGTGGTAGATCTAATGGTTAAGGAGAGCGGCATAATGGAAGCTAAATCCACTCAGGATGAATACAAACAGGTCAGAGAGGACTTGAAGCAGCTTCGTGAGGATATGGCGAATCTGACGCGAACTTTTTCTGAGGGCCAGAAGAGCAATATCAGCAATCTGCGGGATGAGATCCGTAAGGAAAGTCGTGAAGCGTTTGATCAGGTCAGGCAGAAAGGCAATGACGCGCTGAATCGCGCGAAGGACGCCGGCGACAAAGCGGTGCATGATGTCGAGCACAAGATTGAGGAACGTCCGTTTCTCAGCGTCGTTATCATGTTTCTGGTGGGTGTTCTGGTGGGCAAGCTACTTGACCGCTGATCATGTTTGAGTCGGCTCAGGTCAGGGGCGCGGTTCGCAAGGCTGTCGCTGCTATGACGGCTTTTATGCTTGCGATGGTCTTGCTCATTGCCCTGTTGATTACAGGCCTCTACCTGTTGGTCCAGGCTGCCATTATGGGGCTTGCACCAATCATTGGAGAGGCCGCGTCCATGGCCGTGGTCGGATTCGCATGTGTGCTGCTCTTGGCCATCTTCTTCTGGCGAATGATGAATACGGGGTCTTCTCCAAAACGACGCGAAGGTAAAGGTGCTGGTGCGGCCTCGACGCTTGATGAGCTTCGTGAACTGATTCGGGAAAATCCGCTGGAATCGGCTTTTACGGCATTTGCCGTCGGGATCGCTCAGCAAAGTGACCCCCGCCTCAGAGAACTGCTTCTGCAAGGTGGCATGGAATTGATGAAGCGAACGGGATCTAACGAGGAACGCACATCATCGGATCGGAAACCACCGGGCGGCGCTGCTCAAGCCTGAACGGTGCTCACTCGGTTATTTGCCCAACAGTTCGCCCATCGCCCGCAGGTTCACAACATGATCACACAATGACTTGATGATCATCAGTAGAGGTGTGGCGATAATTAATCCCGCCGGGCCCCAAATCCAACCCCAGAACAGAAGGCTGATAAAAATCGCGACCGCATTGAGACTGGACATATAGCTGGTGAGCCAGGGCGTCAGCATATTGCCCTGTACGCTGGTGATGATTAGTGAAGTGCTGGCCACGATAATAGCCATTTGCAGTTCGCCGAACTGGAGGAAAGCAGCGCCGCCGCTAACCAAAAACACCAAAATCGGACCCACGTAGGGAATAGCGCTCGCCACTCCGGCGACCACACCCCACAGTGCCGCCTGCTCCACCCCCAGCGCCAGAAACGCCAACCAGGTTACTACCCCAACAAAGACAGCGCTGATCACCATGACGAACAGGAAGCGGCGAATCTGATGGTGAAGGTCGTCCAGAATTCTGGCGGCTTTACGCATACGCGCAAAAGACGGCCCGGAGATTTTTACCACCTTGCGCCTGTAAAGCGAACCCACGGACAGCAGAAAGTACACCATGAGCAACACAGAAAAGCACTGGGTGATCAGCACCAGAGCGGCAGGTGAGCTTTTGACCACGTACTCCTGGATGTCCATCGGCTTTTCAATCACGCGCACCGGTGTCACCCCGTCATCCGCGGACATTGGCTTTTGCCCATCCGGCTTGGCGGAAGCTTCAATTTCCTTTGCGGCGGTCTGCGCTTTTTCCATGATGCCCTCTTCCCTGGGAGCACGCGCCTCTTTGCGCTGGAATTCCTTGATGGCAACCGGGATTTTGTCCAGCATGGCCATGGTTTCTTGCTTCAGAGGAAAGCTTGCGGCGGCGAGCGCGCTGACGAATGCCATGAGTATCAGGGCAGCGCTCAGGGGTCTGGGAATTCGGATGCGATCGAACAGCGATACCACCGGGTCCAGGGAGTAGCTGATGAGCACCGCAATAACGAGCGGTAGCAGAACGGACTGTGCCCAATCGATAAAGAATATAGTGGCGATACTGGTCAGGATGACCAGCGCCATACTACGGATATTGACGGCCTCAATCAGAGCGGTCTTCGACGGAGTGTCGTCTTTCGGTTGCGGACCCGTCTCCAGTTTAAATGCTCCTATTCGACAAAATATCACCACTAGCCATCTGTTTTATCTTCGATGGCATCGCCCGCGTCTTCGATCGAATCATCAATTTCTTCGCCAGCTTCTTCTAAAGGCCCCTGCTCTTCGCAAGCGGACAGGGTGATTGTGAGACCGCTCACAAACAAGGCGGCCAACATGGTTTTGTAAAGGTTCATAGTACTTTTCCTTTTTCGATGAAGTTTCGGCAATCACGTCACCTTTGCCAGCGCCCTTATCGGGTGCGGGATGTTACTTCTGCTCTTTGTAATCAGGCGCAGACTTCAGTTCCTCTCGGGTCTGGTCAATACGCAGTTGCTGCTCATCAGCAGCGCCTGACCTGGTGACATTGTCCCAGCTGATGGCGACATTCTTTTCACCCATGCCTAGAAAACCCCCGACGCCGACAACGACAGCGACGATTTGACCGTCCTGGCCAATAAGTAGGTCGTTTACCGACCCCACGTTCTCATCACGGGCGGTTTTTACTTCAGTACCAATCAGTTTGCTCGCGCGTGTTCCATAAGGCGGGACGGAAGTCACATAGCCTCGGTTTTCCATTCCAGGCTGGTCGCCCGACTTTTGATGAGTTAGCCCGGCAGCCCCACCATTGTTGTATTTGGACTTGGTGACGGTCCTGTCTTGCCCAATCCCCTGCTTTTCGGGGGCAGCGTCGTACCCCATGCTCTGCTCTCCAAGATCTTGAACCTCGCTATTGCCCTGCGTGGCGAGTAAAGCACCTGAACCCAGAGTTATGGCCGGCGTGATCAGTGCATAAAATGCGAGTGAGTGTAACTTTTTCATAGGATTCTCCTGGAATCACATGTGCGTGTCAGATGGGATACCCTTGCCAGCAGCCTTATCAAGTAGTCCTTCTCAGGGAAGGAAACTGAGATACAACGGCATATCAAATTCAGTATCAGGGTCTAACTTACTCGAAGGGATGTGGTCGGTCGGTTCGCTAACGCGCTTAAGAAAAGCAAAGGTGTCGCAGCGCAAAGGAAATGGCTAGTGTTTAAAGGAACTGCTATCCGATATTCGTTAAAGCCATAAAACACGCATAAAAAAGGCCGCCTTAAGGCGGCCTCTCAACAACTGAACCCGGCCTGCTCAGGCAGAGGCAGTTGTAGTCTCTTTGGCAGCAGGCTTTTGCTCTTCCAAAGACTCTTTAACGGCGTCGGCAGCTTCAGCAACTTCGTCAGCGCCTTCAACAACTTCTTTCTCAAGCTTGGCAACCAGATCAGCAGCGAAGCTACCGAAACGGGTGTTCAGAGCGCGCAGTTGCTCGAACAGGCTCTCGCTGTAGTCGTAGTAACGGGTGCGAAGAGTTGTAACGCTGTACTCACGAACATCATTTTCAAATTTTTCAGCGTATTCGAACGGCTTGGAAGCCAGCTTTTTCTGCTGCTCTTCAGCTGCGTTGATACCCTTCTCTACGATTTCCTGAAGCTGTTCTTGATATGTCTTAAGCTTACCCATGATCTTTCCTTTAAGGTTTTAATGCATGTTTTCGAAATTGAAATCTGCATCGTTCGGCTCACTTTTTGTGGCCGCTGTTTCAATCGATATATGCACCATATGCTCAAGAATTAGAATGATCACACTAACTGCAAAAAGATTCTGAGCTTTTCAGGTTCACTGAACGAGCATCCGGTTCGTTACCAACGGAGAGGTCATTAGGCGTTCCCAAGGACGGCTTTAAAATGGCTGTGGACTTCCCATCGTGGGGCAGTAAAAAGTTCGCTTTTGTTTAGTTGCGTCCCTGCTGAGAAGGCTTGCTGCTTACCTCCAATCTATCCATTCCAAGGAAACTATTCCAAACTCCGAGTCGGACGCCAAATTTAGCACTTTGTGTGGAAACCGAAATGAGCGCCCTATTCTCGAATCTACATTAAGGTTGTTTAGCATTTTGTGTGGATGTTGGCAGGTAAGCCACTGATATACCGTGGCGGAAATTTAGTACTATGTGTGGTCGTCCACATAAAATTGGCTGATCCTCACGCTACCTCCTATTCTCTAATCATGGCTGGAAGCCTCAGCTGCACCCGATTACGTCCACGAATGGGCACTACACATGAATTTCAGGGATGCACTACTTTTCGTCTGTTTGTTTTTCGGCGCCGCGAGCCTTCTCTCTGCTCAGGAAATTCGTGTCAGTCTCCAACTCCAGCCAAACCAGCGCGATAAATTCGAAGAAATCTTCCAGCAATTTCAGTTCGAAACTGGGATCAAGGTCCTGTCTGTTGTCGAAACAGATCTTGGTTACAAACGAAAAGTGCCCGTCTGGTTAATCGAAGGGAAAAATACACCGGATGTCATGTTCTGGAGTGCGTCGCAACGCCTGTATCTATATGCAGAGAAAGGTTTGATTCTGCCCATCACCGAGCTTTGGAACACGGAAAATTACGACGAACAGTTCTTACACTTTAAGCCGGGCGTCACATTTAATGGACAAGTCTACGCGATTCCATTTGCCTACTATCACTGGGGCCTTTTCTTCAGGAAATCCATGATTGAAGAGTTCGGCGGTGCGCCTGAGGATTGGGAGTCCTTTATTGCGATACTAAGCAGAATGAAGGAAGCTGGCATTACTCCGATTGGGATCGGAACCCGCCAGAATTGGCCTGCCGCAGCCTGGTTTGATTACATCAATCTTCGTATGAATGGCCTGGATTTTCATCTGGAGCTGCTCAGTGGCAACGTTTCCTTTCACGATGGACGAGTACAGAAGGTCTTGATTGAGTGGAAAAGGTTAATCGATAACGATTTTTTCAATGAAGGCCATGAAAATTATGACTGGGACGGCGTGCTTCCGTTTTTTTATCGTAAAAAGATTGGCTTTATGTTGCTGGGCAACTTTGTGGCCAGCAGATGGCCAATCAAAGACCCACTCTTTCAAGACATCGGTTTTATGCCCTTTCCCAGCATCAATAAGAACATCCCCATCTACGAAGATGCACCAACCGATGTGTTTATGATCCCCAAAAGCACAACGAAAGTAGACGAAGCAAAAGCCTTTCTACGATTCATCGCACGTGCGGATGTTCCAACAATGCTTAATAAAGATCTGGGTTACCTTCCACCAAACAAGGAAAGTACTGTCGGCAAGGACCGGTTTGTAAGGGAGGGTGCCGAATTGATAAACGGAGCGGCGGGACTTGCTCAATACTTTGACCGGGATACGTCCCCTGCTTTCGATCACCTGGCAACCCCTTTACTGGCTGACTACCTCAGTACCGGAAACATAGAGGCCGTAACAGAAGGTCTGGAAGCTGCCAGAATCATGATCTTCGGTTTTGCACCAGCCGAAGCGAGCCGCTGAGGACGGACACATTACGCCCTCCTCTCACTCGTTTCTGCGGTCGCCTGCACCTCTGCGATACCTGGCGTGCAGCCTGGCCAGACGACTTAACCTTCCGGGTTTTCAGCCAGTTCCTTGAGCGCCCGCAGGGCCTCATCTGTGCGGTCATTCGGCACGAACATATGGTCGTGGTAAAAACCGGCGATCACATTGGTTGTAATGCCCCGCTCGGCCAGCAGGCTGGTGACTACGGAGGTGAGCCCGAGTGCCTCAAGGCTGGAGTGTCCTTCCAGGGTGATTCGGCGAAAAACCCGGTAATAATCCAAACCCTCATCCTTCGCCTGTTCAAGCGGAATCACCAGTGTGAGTCCCTCCAGTTCGGCAATGCTTACTATAGGCCTGAGATGTTCCAGTTCGCCGTACCGCGCTTTCGGTACGGTGCAGTACACATAAGACACCGGGTCCAGCTTCGGTGAAAGCTGACGGATCAGATTCTGGAGGAATTCGGTTCGCATCATGTTTACTGCCCTCTGGCCCCATGGCTTGGCTTCCCTTAAAAGGTAGCATGTTCAGCCTTTATAAGGAGAAATACGTTATTGAATGCGAATTCGGTTTAACAGGAGGCTGCCCCGGAGGGCAGCCTGTCGGCGGCGACTACCCCGGCTGGCCAGCCAGTGAGCGATAAACATCCACCATGGACAGAACTACCGCGGTGCGGCTGCGTACCACTTCATCACGAACGGCGGTAAACGACTGCTCGGCATCGAGCACTTCGAAGAAACCCACCAGGCCTTCCCGGTAACGCTCCCTGGCAAGCTCAACGGCCCGCTCAGCGTGGTCCATCGCCAGGGCCAACCGCTCTTCCCTTTGCTGGGCTCGTTGATACCGCACCAGCCGTGTCTCGGTTTCTTCCAGCGCTTCGAGTACGGTTTGCTGGTAGTTGGCCAACGCCTCCCGGCTTCCGGCACCCGCTGCCTCGATGCGGGCACGCACCCTGCCCTGGTTCAGGAAGGTCCAGTCGATGCCCAGCGCCACCCGTCGGGTTTCCGCAGGGCCTGTAAACAGGTCGCTGGCATCGGCAGCCACCGAGCCAAGCAGGCCACTCAGGGTAAACCTGGGGAACAGATCGGCGGTAGCGACACCAATGCGGGCGGTGGCTGCGGCCAGGCGGCGTTCCGCAGCGGCAACATCTGGGCGCCGTCGCAGGACCTCGCCGGGGCTGTCCACGGGTATTACTGGCAGAGCTTCCGGCAACCGCCCCGGCCCCGACAACAGATCCACGAGCGCGGTGGGCGGCTGGCCGGTGAGTACCGCCACTCGGTGCATGGCGGCCCCTATGCCGGCCTGTAAGGTAGCCAGTTCAGCGCGGGTCTGCTCCAACTGGGCACTGGCCCGGACCTGATCAAACTCGGTGCCCCGCCCCGCGCTCACCCTGGCAGTTACAATGTCGAGGGATTCTCGCTGCAACGCCACGCTCTGCAAAGCAACCTGATACTGCTGCTGAAGTCCCCGAAGTTCAAAGTAATTGCTGGCGAGCTGTCCGACCAACGCTACCTGAGCCGCCGCGAGGTCTTCGCCCGAGGCCTGTAATTCAGCACGCTGGGCTTCCGTGGCCCGCCTCAGGCGCCCGAACAGGTCCAGCTCCCAGGTGGCGGCAATACCGGCCTGGAAACGCTGGACTCGCTCAGGGCCACCACCCGGAGGCGTCTGTTCGATATCCGCAAGATACTGCTCGGAGGCCTCGGCATTCACTGAGAGCTCCGGCCATTGCTCCCATTCCGCACCGTACAACAGCGCCGCCGAACGCTGATATCGGGCCGCTGCGGCCTCCAGCGTGTGGTTCGCGGCCAGGGTCTGGTCAATCAGCCGTTCCAGTATAGGGTCTTCGAACCCTTGCCAGAAAAGCTGCTGGTCATGCTCTCCGGCAACCATCGCCTGGCCTTCGGAGTAGGCTTTTGGCTCCGGTGTGGCAGGGGCCTGGTAATCCGGACCTACGGCACAGCCGGTCAACACCAGCAGGGTAACGGCTATGGCAAGTATGTTAGGCATGGCTACCTCCTGGCAGAGATGCGTCGTCGGGCTCATCGTCGCAGATCAGTGTTGAGCTGTGGTGACTCTTCAGGCGGTAACTGCCGGAGAGCTTGCGCAGGGCCACATAGAACACCGGCGTCAGGAACAGCCCGAACAATGTTACGCCTACCATGCCGGCAAATACCGCTGTGCCCAGGGCCTGGCGAACCTCGGCGCCGGCACCGGTGGCCAGTACCAACGGCACCACCGCGGCTGTGAAGGTAATGGAGGTCATGATGATCGGCCGCAGGCGTAACCGGCAGGCCTCCAGCGCAGCCTCCACCACACCACGGCCTTGCAGCTCCAGCTCCCGGGCGAACTCGACAATCAATATGGCGTTCTTACAGGCCAGGCCAATCAGCACCACAAGCCCTACCTGAACAAAGATGTTGTTGTCGCCACCGCCAAACCACACGCCAATGAGGGCCGACAACATACACATGGGCACGATGAGGATGACAGCCAGGGGCAAGGTCCAGCTCTCATACAGCGCGGCCAGTACCAGGAACACGAGCAGTATTGCGAGCGGAAATACCACCAGAGCGGCATTGCTCTGGTTCGCCTGCTGGTAACTGAGGTCGGTCCACTCGAAATCCATGCCCGCTGGCAGAACCTGGCCTGCGAGCGCCCCCAGCGTGTCCATGGCCTGGGCGGACGACAATACCCGCGGGTCTGCCTCGCCGGCGATGTCCGCCGCCGGGTAGCCGTTGTATCTCAGCACAGGGTCCGGGCCGAAGCTCTGGCGAATCTCTACCATGGAGCCAATGGGCACCATTTCGCCCTCGGCATTGCGGGTCTTCAACCGGGCAATATCCTCCACGCTGTCGCGGTACGGGGCATCCGCCTGGGCAATGACCTGCCAGGTACGGCCGAAGCGGTTGAAGTCGTTCACGTACGTGGAGCCAAGGTAGGTTTGCAGAGTATCGAACAGCTCTGTGAGGGGAACACCCTGGGCCTTGGCCTTGAGCCTGTCGACTTCGGCATCCAGCTGCGGCACGTTGGCCTGGTAGCTGCTGATTGGGTAACCCATGCCCGGTGTCTGGGCGATGGCGCCCTGGAACTGGTTAACGGCATCCTGCAAAGCGCCATAGCCCAGGTTTGCCCGATCCTCTATGAACAACTGGTAGCCCGAGCCATTGCCCAGGCCGAGGATGGGGGGAGGCATGAACGAGAAGGCAAAGCCGTCCTTCAGCCCGCTGATCTTCTGGTTGATCTGGGCGTTGATCTCCCCGGCACTGAGGCTGCGCTCTTCAAAGGGCTTCAGGGGGAAGAACACCACACCGGTATTCGAGGTGTTGGTGAACTGCAGCGCGTTCAGCCCCGGAAAGGCGACCGCGTTGGCGACGCCTTCGGTCTCCATGGCGATATCGGTCACCTGCTGCAGCAACTGATCGGTGCGCTCAAGGGAGGCGCCTTCGGGCAGCTTCACGCCGGCGATCAGGTACAGCTTGTCCTGGATCGGGATGAAACCCGGCGGTACAACCTTGAACATCATCCCGGTGCCGGCCAGCAACAGCGCATACACCACGAATACCGAGCCCCGGCGGCGCAGGGAGCGGGATACGCCACCCTGGTATTTCTCGGCGCTGGCATTGAAGAACCGGTTGAACGGGTGGAATACCCAGCCAAACAGAGCATCAATCACCCGTTGCAGCCGGTCCTTGGGTGCTTCGTGGTGTTTGAGCAACATGGCCGCCAGTGCCGGAGACAGGGTCAGGGAGTTGATGGTGGAGATTACCGTGGATATGGCGATGGTAACCGCAAACTGGCGGTAAAACTGGCCCGTCACACCAGACAGAAACGCCATCGGGATGAACACGGCACACAACACCAGGCCAATGGCGATGATGGGGCCTGAAACTTCCTTCATGGCCTGATGGGCGGCCGCCAGGGGCGTTCTGCCCTCTTCAATGTTGCGCTCCACGTTCTCCACCACCACGATGGCATCATCCACTACGATGCCGATGGCCAGCACCAGGCCGAACAGCGTGAGGGTGTTGATGGAGTAGCCCAGCAGGTACAGCGCACCGAACGTGCCAATCACCGATACCGGCACCGCCAGAAGCGGAATGATCGAGGCCCGCCAGGTTTGCAGGAACAACGTGACTACCAGAACAACCAGCAACACTGCTTCCAACAGCGTGGCGACCACCGACTTGATGGAATCACTGACGAAAATGGTGGTGTCGTAGACGGCTTCGTACTTGACGTCATTCGGGAACCGGGTGGCCAGTTCATCCATGGTGGCGATCACTTCATCCCGGATCTCAAGCGCGTTCGCTTCCGGGGCCTGGAATATACCAATGGCAACGGCATCCTTGCCATCCAGCTGGGAGCGCAGGGTGTAATTACCCGCACCCATCTCAAGGCGGGCAACGTCATTGAGGCGCAGGAGCTCGCCGTTGTCGCCCCGCTTGAGCACGATGTTGCCAAACTCCTCCACGGTCTCCAGCCGGCCGCGGGCGTTGATCAGGGTCAGGAAATCACTGTCCGGCACGGGTTCCGCGCCAATCTGGCCGGCCGACACCTGCACGTTCTGCTCCCGCATCGCACGTACCACGTCGCCGGCAGTCAGCCCCCTGGCCGCGATTCGCTCCGGATCAAGCCAGGCGCGCATGGCGTAGTCGCCACCGCCGAAGATCTGCGCATCCCCTACTCCCTGAATCCGGGCCAGACGATCACGTACATGCAGGCGCGCATAGTTGCGCAAATACAGCGTGTCATAGGTGCCGCCCGGTGAGGTCAGGTGAACCACCATCAGGAAGGTCGGCGACTGCTTCTGGGTAGTCACACCCTGCCGCCTCACCTCCTCCGGCAACCGGGCCAGCGCCTGGCTCACGCGGTTCTGCACTCGTACGGTGGCGTCTTCGGCATTGGTGCCCGGTCGGAAGGTTACGGTCATCTGCAGTACGCCGTCCGAACCCGCTACCGATTTGAAGTACATCATGTCCTCAACACCGCTGATGGCTTCCTCCAGCGGCGTTGCTACCGTTTCCGCGATTTCTTTCGGGTTTGCACCGGGATACACGGTGCGCACAACCACCGAAGGCGGGACCACTTCCGGATACTCACTCACCGGGAGGTTGGGAATGGAGATCAGGCCAATGGCAAAAATGATGATCGAGAGGACCGCCGCGAATATGGGCCGGTCAACAAAGAAACGGGAGAAATTCATTCTGCCAGCTCCTGAGCCGACGCTACGGCGTTCTCAGTGGGTGCCGGTTCCTTCATGGCGATCAGCTGGGGCCGCACTTCCATACCCGCACCGAAAACCTTCTGCACGCCATTGATAATGACCCGTTCACCGGCGGACAGCCCGTCGTGAATTACCAACAGGTCGCCGACCTGGCGGCCAGTGTCCACGTGCTTTGGCGTCGCCCGATTGTTGGCATCCACCACATACACATAACGACGGTCCTGATCAGCCAACACCGCTTTGCGCTGAACCAGCAGTGCCTTGTCGATCCGGAGCACCGGCATTTCAACACGGGCAAACTGGCCCGGCCGGATCAGCCCGTCCGGATTGGCAAGCACAGCCCGGTGCTGCAAGGTACCGGTGCCCGGATTCACCTGGTTGTCGATGAAATCCAGCGTGCCCAGGTAAGGGTGATCGGTTTCGTTATCCAGGGCGATGCGCACGTTGGGCCGGCCACCATCGGCCAGAAGTTCCTGGCTGTTGATGCCCGCCTTCTCGTCAGCGTCAAAGTAGACGTGCAGCGGGTCGACAGACACCACTGTGGTAAGAAGGCTCTGGTCGGCGTTGGCAAGGTTGCCACGGGTAATCAGGGCACGTCCCGCCCGTCCGCTGACCGGCGCCGTCACCCGGGTGTATTGCAGGTCCAGCTCGGCGGTATCCAGTGCCGCACGGGCGGCCTGAACACGTGCCCGGGCGCTCATCAGGGCGGCATTACGCTGGTCGTATTCTTCCCGGGAAATGGCACGGCTCGCCAACAACGACTCTGCCCGACCGGCCTCGCTGCGGGCCAATTCAAGCTGACTTTCCGCCAGGGCGAGGTCGGCGCGAGCGGCCTCCAGTCGTGCCTGGTAGGGTCGCTGATCAATCTGGAACAGCAGATCACCGGCCTTTACCATCTCGCCCTCTTCAAAAGCCACCTCGGTGATATAGCCGCTCACCCGGGGCCGCAACTCGACCGTTTCCGGCGACGCCACCCGGCCAGTAAAGGACTCCCAAAGAGTAACTCCTTCTTGCACTACCTCCGCTACATCAACCTCCGGCGGTGGAGGCATGGCCGATGCCACGTCGCTTTTTACCTCGCAGCCACTCAACAGTAACGCCAGGATAACGGCCAGGCCTGCCAAGGGACCCTTGATTGGGTATTTTCTTGCAATCGGACTTTCCATGGTTCCTCGCTCCAGTATTCGGGATCGCCTTGTGGGCATTACCCGTTCCAAGTAATCGGTGGGATTGCTTGTCTAGTCGGTTGGGGGCCTCCGGATTCGACAGGGAGTATTCCCAACAGACCAGAAACGATAGAGAATCTGAGATCAAAGACGGTATCGGGTTACTGCGGAAAGCTTGCCTGATTCTGCGGAGCCCTTTGGGTCTCTCAGGTTTCGCTTGCCGAATTCTGCGAGGTCATTGCCTGATCCTGCAGAAAGGCCTGGTTCAGGCAGCCGGTGAGGATTCGCAGGGATATACTGCCGCAAAAGGAGAAGCTTTGATGACCGCCGTGATTCCAGAGATTTCCGGAAATCTCACACTCAACCTGCAGCAACAGCTGGCCCGGGTAGCCAGCAAATGGACACCAGAACAGGGGGTTCAGGGATCCGCCGTTGAGGGGCTGGAGCTGATTCGGTGCGATCATCCGTCCAGCTGCGGTTCCAGTGTCTACGAACCATCCCTGTGCTTTGTTATTCAGGGCACCAAGACCATCGAGCTTGGCGACCGCGAGATTACCTACCAACCTCTCACCTACCTGGCCAGCTCGGTGCACTTGCCGGTGCTGGGCAGAATTGTGGATGCCTCGACTGAGCACCCTTACCTGGCGGCCAAGCTCAAGGTCGACAGACAGGAGGTGGCGGAGCTGATTATCGAGCTGGGAGACAAGGCCCCTCCCCTGAATTCCAACGAATCCTGCCCGGAAGTTCAGTGTGGTCTTTGTGTTTCGTCGATGGACGAGCGGATGCAGGGGGCACTCTACCGGCTTCTGCAACTTCTGGACTCACCCGACGACATTCCCATCCTCGCGCCACTGGCCCGGCGGGAAATCATCTATCGGGCACTGGTGGGCGATATGGGCTCCAGGATGCGCAAATTCGCCGCTACCGACACCCAGGCACACCGGATATCCACGGTGATTACGGCGCTCAAGGATCACTACGCGGAGCCGCTCCGAATCAGCCAACTGGCGGAGGCCGCCAACATGAGCGAGTCCACCCTGTACCACAGCTTCAAGCAGGTCACGCGAATGTCGCCGCTGCAATTCCAGAAGAAGCTGCGCCTGCACGAGGCCCGCCGGCTTATGCTGACCGAAGGGCTCGAAGCCGCTACTGCCAGTTATCGCGTCGGTTACGAGAGCCCGTCACACTTCAGCCGCGAATACAGCCGGATGTTTGGCGCGCCGCCGAAAGCAGACGTTTCGCTACTGCGCGGCGAGAGGGAAACCGCGGATTCTGTTTAGCGGTTTCCTCTCAGCGCATTTTATTCAGGCGTAATTCCAAGCCTTGCATTCACCAGATCGCGGATTTCGCGGTAGCGGTCGGCGTCGTGGCTGAGGGTCTGCAGGTTGTCCTCTGGGAACATTTCCTTTTTCTTTTCCTGCGCTTCCGGCTTGCCGAACAGATCCGGCATCAACTGTTCCAGGCAGCGCAGCATTACCTCCGGCGACACCGAAGCCCCCGGAGAGGCCCCCAGCAAAGTACCGTAGGTCTTGTCTCTGCTGACCAGAATCTCGGTGCCCATCTGCAGGTCGCCGTCGCGGATAATCTGTACCCGCTGGCCTGCCTCGACCGGCTTCCAGTCGAACTTCTTGCTCATGCCGGGCGCAAAGCTTTCCAGCTCCTCGAACATGCTTTTCTCGCCCTTGAAGGTCTCCGACACCAGGTATTTCACGAGCGGGAAGTGCTCGATGGCGACGTTCAACAGGCTGGGGATGTCGTGCAGGCGCATGGACTTCAGGTAGTCCAGAAAACCTCTTCCACGCTCCAGAACGGGCTTGAAGGAAGCGAACGGCCCAAACAGCAGGTAATACTGGCCATCGGCCACCCGCAGGTCCAGATGGGGCACAGACATGGGCGGGGCCCCCACTTTGGCTTTGCCGTAGGTTTTCGCCCGGTACTGCTCTGCCTGCTCGGCGGTGATCGGCGCCTGCAGGAAACGGCCGCCCACCGGGAAGCCGGTAAAACGCCGCGCAAACGGCAGGTGGCTTTTCTTCAAGATGGGGAACGCACCACCACCTGCCCCAACGAAAAGAACGTCGGCTTTGTGCCGGACCGGTGAACCGCGACGCTCGGTCTCGATCAGCCAGCTACCCGACGGGCTCCGGTGCACTCGCTTCACGTGCGTGCCGTATTCGATCTTCACGCCCAGCGTTTTCACGGCGTATTCCGCCATCTGTTCGGTCAGTGCGCCGAAGTTCACGTCCGTGCCGGTTTCAATCACCGTGGCGGCCATTTTGTCCGAACGCGGACGCTCTTCCATGGTGAACGGGATCCAGCTCTTGATCTCGTCGAAATCCTCAGAGAAGCGCATCTGCTCGAAAAAGTGGTGGGCCGACATCTCCTTGTAACGCAGTTTGAGCTCCGGAATTGAGGGCTCAGACACGATAGTGCAGTGCTTGGTGCGATTGATGAAGGTTTTTGGTTCCTTGATCGCGCCCTTCTCCACCAGATAGGCCCAGAACTGTTTGGCCACGTTGAACTGGGCGTGGATCTTGAGAGCCTTCTCAACCGAGATAACCTCTTCATCCACCGGGGTGTAATTCAGTTCGCAGTTGGCCTCATGGCCAGTGCCCGCGTTATTGAATACCCACGAGTTGCCCGCCCCTGGGCCATCCAGCCGTTCAAGGATGGTCACATCCAGCTCGGGCGCCAGTTCCTTCGCCAGTACGGCAAAAGTGGTGCCCATAATCCCTGCGCCAATGATCGTTACGTTCATACAGAAAGTCTCACCCGTTCCAATGTGTTCCAATCCCGTTGCGGATGCTGAATTTATCACGCTTCCGACATCTGGCGGAAATTAACGGGATCTGTAGGCGGTTACGGTCGCAAGGCAATTCTGTATCAAAATCCATACTGCGGTTTCGGTATACCCCGATCTCGCCATTAACGAATCTGCGCGGCGGCCTACCCTAAAAGCGCAGTTTACGTTAAGGTAACCCTGTTCCGAAGCATCACACCAGATTCTTCAGGACTGTCTACACTGACATTTAACGACATGCCCACAAGGCGTGTTTTGTTCCTCAGGCCATTACCCCAGGAAGAGGATTATGACAACAACAAAGTCAAAAGTTGCGTACTCCCCGGTATTTACCGACGGTGCGGAATTCCGTATTCCCACGTTCAAACTGCTCAAGCAAGACGGCAAGCTCTATAAGGGGGCCAAGGCTCCTGATCTGGACAAAGACAAGGCCCTTCGAATCTACCGGGCCATGCTCACCACCCGGATCCTTGATGAGCGCATGCTGGCCGCCCAGCGCCAGGGCCGCTTGAGCTTCTACATGCAGTGCACCGGCGAGGAAGCCGCCGTGATCGGCAGCGCCGCAGCACTGGATGATGGCGACATGATCATGGCCCAGTACCGTGAACAGGGCGCCCTCGCCTATCGGGGCTTCACCATCGACGAGTTCATGAACCAGCTGTTCGGCAACGAGCAGGATTACGGCAAGGGCCGGCAGATGCCGGTGCACTACGGTTCGAAAAAGCTCAACTACATGACCATTTCCTCGCCACTGGCCACCCAGATTCCCCAGGCCACCGGCTACGCCTATGGCCAGAAAATGGCCGGCGACGGCCATTGCACCATCACCTATTTTGGTGAAGGCGCGGCTTCCGAGGGCGATTTCCACGCGGCTCTGAACATGGCGGCGGTGCATCGCGTACCGGTGATTTTCCTGTGCCGGAACAACGGATACGCCATTTCCACCCCTGCCGCCGAGCAGTTTGCCGCCGACGGCGTGGCACCCCGGGCCTACGGCTACAAGATGGACGTAATCCGGGTAGACGGCAACGACGTGCTGGCCATGTACGAAGCCACCCGTGCCGCCCGCGCCATGGCGGTCGAGCACAACCGCCCGGTCCTGATCGAGGCCATGAGTTATCGACTGGCCGCCCACTCCTCGTCCGACGACCCGTCCGGCTATCGCAGCAAGGACGAGGAGGCCGTGTGGCGTGAGAAAGACCCGATCCTGCGCATGCGCCTGTGGCTGGAAAGCAAGAAATGGTGGAGCGAGGATGAAGAAAAGCAGCTCCAGGAATCCATGCGCCGGGAGGTACTGGAAACCATGAAGCGAGCCCAGAAGCGACCGCCTCCCCCACTCGAATCGCTGGTGACCGATGTCTACGACGAGGTGCCAGCCTCACTCGCCGAACAGTTCGACAAGCTCAAGGCCCACATTCGTCGTTATCCGGACGAATACCCGAAGAGTGCCGAACACGCCAAGGGAGGAGCATGATATGAGCAAGATGAACATGCTCCAGGCCATCAACAACGCCCTGGATACGGCCATGGCGGCCGACGAGCGGGTGCTGTGTTTTGGTGAGGACGTCGGCGTATTCGGCGGCGTGTTCCGGGCCACCAGCAACCTCCAGCAGAAGTACGGCAAGGCCCGCTGCTTCAACACGCCCCTGGTGGAACAGGGCATCATCGGCTTTGCCAACGGCCTCGCGGCCCAGGGGTCGGTGCCGGTGGCGGAGATTCAGTTCGCCGACTACATCTTCCCGGCCTTCGACCAGATCGTGAACGAATCGGCGAAGTACCGGTACCGCTCTGGCAACCTGTTCAACGTGGGCGGCCTGACCATCCGGGCTCCTTACGGCGGCGGCATTGCCGGCGGTCTGTACCACTCGCAGTCACCGGAAGCCTATTTTGCCCACACCCCGGGCCTGAAAATTGTGGTGCCACGCAATCCGCACCAGGCCAAGGGCCTGCTGCTAGCGGCCATCCACGACCCCAACCCGGTGCTGTTCTTCGAGCCCAAGCGTCTCTACCGTGCCTCGGTCGGCGAAGTGCCTGATGAAGACTACCGCCTGCCCCTGAGCGAAGCGGAAATTACCAAGGAAGGCACCGATGTGACGGTGCTTGGCTGGGGTGCCCAGATGGAAGTGATCGACCAGGCCGTGGAGCGGGCGGAGAAAGAAGGCATTTCCTGCGAGGTGATCGACCTGCGGACCATTCTGCCCTGGGACGTGGAAACCGTGGCCAATTCTGTGTTCAAGACCGGGCGCCTGGTGGTGACCCACGAGGCACCCCTGACCGGCGGATTTGCCGGCGAAATCGCCGCCACTATCCAGGAGCGCTGTTTCCTGTATCTGGAATCCCCCATCGCGCGGGTAACCGGGATGGACACCCCCTTCCCGCTGGTGCTGGAAAAGGAGCACCTGCCCAATCACCTGAAGGTCTACGAGGCCATCAGGGCGAGCGTGGAATTCTAGGCTGATATCAGGACAGGAGAGCTGCAATGAGTGATTTTATACTGCCCGATATCGGCGAAGGTATCGTGGAATGTGAACTGGTCAAATGGCTGGTCAGCGAGGGCGACATCATCGAGGAAGACCAGCCTGTGGCAGAGGTAATGACCGATAAGGCCCTGGTGGAAATCCCCGCTCCCTACAAGGGCCGTGTCACCCGCCTCTACCACAAGGAAGGCGACATCGCGAAAGTGCACGCGCCGCTGTTCGAGTTGGTAGAGGAAGGCGAGCCTGCTGAATCCAACGAAGCGGCGAGCACAGAGCAACCGACAGACGTTGAGAGGGCCGAACCGGCTCCCAAACCCGCAAGCTCGGGCAATTCCAGCGATGACGCCACCGAAGACTTCATTTTGCCCGATATTGGCGAGGGCATTGTGGAGTGCGAAGTGGTGGAATGGCGCGTCGCCGAAGGTGACGACATTGAAGAAGACCAGCCCGTGGTCGACGTTATGACCGACAAGGCTATGGTAGAGATTACTGCCCCCAAGGCCGGCCGCATCACCAAGCTCTACCACGAGCAGCAGGCCATGGCCCGGGTTCACTCCCCTCTGTTTGCCTTCATTCCCCGCGAGCGCGAGGAGTCAGGCGAGGCGTCAGCGCCCCGGAAGGCCGAATCGCAGCCGCAACCGGATACTGCAACGCCACCGTCCAGAGCAGTCAATGGCACCCATCGCCAGCGGATTCCGGCCAGTCCGGCGGTTCGGCGCCTGGTGCGTGAGCATGAGCTGAACCTGGCAGACATTGCCGGGTCCGGTAAAGACGGCCGGGTACTGAAGGCGGATGTGCTGGCCCACCTGGAGCAACCCAAGTCGAAAGACTCAGGGAAAGCCACTGCCGACAAGGCGCAACCGGCGGCTACCGGGTCGCTTCGCCCGCAAGGCGAAGCAGAGGTGCGCGTCGAGCCCATCAAGGGCATGCAGGCGGCCATGGTACGGAGCATGACCCAATCGGCCAGCACCATTCCCCACTTTATCTACAGTGAGGACATCGACGTAACCGACCTGCTGGCCCTGCGGGAAAAGCTCAAACCCGACGCCGAAGCCCGGGGTTCAAGGCTCACACTGATGCCCTTTGTGATGAAGGCCATGGCGCTGGCCATCCAGGAATTCCCCGTGCTCAACAGCCGCATCAACGCGGATGTCTCGGAGATCCACTACCTGCCCCACTGCAACATCGGCATGGCCGTGGACGGCAAGGCAGGCCTGGTGGTGCCGAACGTGAAGAACGTGGAACAGCGGACCCTGCTGGGTATCGCCGACGAAGTCTCCCGGCTCACCGAGGCGGCACGGTCCGGTCGGGTCAGCCAGGAGGACCTGAAGGGCGGCACCATCACGATCTCCAACATCGGCGCGCTGGGCGGCACCTACGCGGCCCCCATCATTAACGCACCGGAGGTGGCGATTGTAGCCCTGGGCCGAACCCAGAAGCTGCCGCGGTTCGATGCCAATGGCCAGGTGGTGGAACGGGCGATCATGACGGTCAGCTGGGCCGGGGACCACCGCATCATCGATGGCGGCACCATTGCCCGCTTCTGCAACCGCTGGAAGGGCTACCTGGAAGCGCCGCAGACGATGCTGCTGCATATGGGCTAACGGTTGGTCATGGTGCAGCAGAAACCTCTTCAGCAGTTCTACATACCGGAAGAGCAGTCGATCTACCTGCTCAGCCATGACGATGCCAAAAAGCTCAAGGACTGGGTGGCGCTCTGCGCCGCCCAGCTCCGCCAGCTCGGCTACCGCGATATCGAACTGATTGGCAAGGGTGCCTACGGATTCGTATTCGCGGGTCGCCTGCCTACACCCAGCTCCCAGGGCCCGGAGCATGTGTTCAAGTTCACCCGGATCAACCTGCCCCAACACCTCCAGGACCGCCTGGAAGACGAAGCCTACATTCTTGAGCAGGTCCGACACCCCCGGGTTCCCCGGTTAATCTCCTACCAGCGTGCCAATAACCAGCCCATCCTGGTGATGGAGCGGGCTGCAGGTCTGAATCTGGAAGAAGTATCCCTGCAGGAAGGACGTCTCAAACCTCGGCTGATCATTCGTATTGCCGACCAGATTGCCGATATCCTGCGCTGCCTGCGGCGCGAGAACGGCCCGGCCGGGCGCCCGATCGTGCATGGCGATATCAAACCCTCCAACCTCGTATTTGATGACCGCACCGAAAACGTTGCCCTGATCGACTGGGGCTCCTCGGTGTTCGCCCAACTCGACGCTAACCAGCAGTTCATCACCGCGAACGTGATGGAGCTGATGTCCGACAACCTGCAGCAGACCAATGCCCGGCTCGGGGATGTGTATTTCATCGGCGAGGAGCAACTCAACGGCGGCCTGTCGTCTCCACGATTCGACGAACAGGGCGCCGCCGGCACCCTCTATGCCCTGGCCTCGGCCCAGTCATGCCGCTTTGGCCACCGGGCGATTCCCGCCACCTCCCTGGGCTTGCCCATGGAGTTCGCGCGCATGCTCGATGGCATGCTCTCGCCGGATCCCGAAACCCGTCGCAGGGCCGGAGACTACTACCTGCGGGAAATGCCGCGCATGGCTCGCACGGTCATGATCGATCTGCGGGAACCGCCAGTGCCGCCCCAGGTGCCGGTGTGGGTCCGCGCGTCTGACCAGGAGATCGACACCGTGGTCTACAGCTCCCGCAAATCCTTCCTGCGGGAGGAAGGCGCCCCGGAAACCCTGAGCGATGTGAACGACGTGCAGCTCGATCGTTACTACAAGAACTTCATGCAGGGCATGGGCGAAACCGAAAAGGCCTTTCTGGCCGCCGTCAGTCGCCTCGGCCGCTACCCGGTAGAAGGCGGGCTCGCGGTACGCTGGGAAACCGACGGCATCTACATAGACACCTCCCTGAACCTGCACGACCCGGCCCTGAAATCCGCCTTTGTTCAGGCGGTCAATAACATGGTGTATCTGGCCCAGGCGATTTACCGCAAGGGCATTTTCAAGAGCTGCCTGTTCAATGCCCGCAACACCCTGCACGTTGACCGGGACGACCCCAGCCAGCCCTTCCGCATAGAGCCGGATCTCAAGCTGCACTACGAAGTGAGCGCCGCTCCCGAGGTGGAAGATGAATCCCGCGTGCACTCCTACTTCGAGGACGGCCCGGACCCGGAGGAGTTCCTGGTACTGCCAGATACCATCATCCAGGCCCTGGAGGCCCTGAACGATATCCATCACACCGGCATGATCATCTTCGAGGCGCTGCCCCGGCACCTGAAGATCCACAGCCACTACCGGCTGCTGGACCCGGATCGGGAGGCGGAATTCAGCCAGCTGCTGGATGAGATCCTGTCCGCCGTGGAGCAGATCACCGGTCTGGGGGTGTCCGGGTATATGAAGATGCCCTACAAGGACACCCGTTTCTTCCCCCACATCGAGCGCCTGCCCGATAGGTACTATCCGCGCAACCCCAGAGCCGACGTGGCGCCCTCCTGAACACCTGGGAGAAAGACACTTTCTGTGGAAACAGTGCAATACTCAAAACAGCCGATGCGCCGGAATAAGAACTCGAACGTAAAGCTTCAGGTTTTGTTGGCGCTGCCGATATCCGTGAAAACAACTTCAGAAAGGATCACACTTTGGCCTCCTCTGCCTTCGCATCCATTGAGCGCAAACTGGGTGTTCCCGGAAAGCTGCTGATTGCCCCCGTTTTCATCCTGCTGCTGTTTGCCGCGGTCACGTTTTTCAGTGTCTATGAGTTCCAGGAACTGGACCGGCGAATGAATACCGTCGCCCGGGATCTGGCGCCCGATACCGCCATCGGCACGGAGTCCGTTATCAGCGTCTACCGGATGCGTCTGCGGGTGTTCGATTACTACTCGTCAGGCCACGAGGAGGCCCTCACCCACTTTGACGAACTGGAGCAGGAATTTAATGGCGTGATGACCCGGGCCCAGGAGCAGATCGCCGATCCGGCGGCTGCCGAGCTCGTCGATCGCATCGAATCGACCACACGGGAATACATCAATGCGTTTCGGAACGAGCTGGTTCCGGCCAAGCGTCAGGTGCTGGCGATTGTTCGCGACGAGCTCAACCAGCATGGTCCTAATGCCACTCAGGCGCTGCGCATGGCGCTTAACGGCGTGGCCAACCGCGAGCCGGAAAGCGACCTCCGTGCTGGCCTCGAGCAACTCCTCAACGACGCTTTGGTGATGCGTTTAACCGCCCAGCGGTACCTGGCGAGCGGCGAAAAGGACGCCCAGGATGCACTGGGCTGGGCGATCGAGGATCTCGCAGACGCCCTGGAACTGCTGGATACCGAGAACGGCCCCGAATTTGTCCAGGTCTATCTGGATACCGTGGTTGAAGAGCTGGCCAACTACCAGGCTGCAGTGCAAAGGATGCTCGAGCAGCAGAACATCGTGGTAACCGTGAAGCGGGACAAACTGGATGTGCTGGGCCCTGAAATTGCGAGTATGGCCCGGGAGCTGGAAGGCAGCATCTTCGCCGCCCTTGAAGTTGAAGCCGACGCCGCAGGCGAGGAAACAGACCTGGCCCTGAGGTTCACACTGATTGCGTTTGGTGTTTCCCTGGTGCTTGGGCTGGTGGTGGCAGTCCTGATGAGCCGGATGATGGGAGCCAGCGTGAAGCGGGCGAAAACTGAAATTCTTGGCTACCTGGATGACATCGCCAAGAACAATGGTGACCTCTCCACCCGCCTGACCCCCGGCCGGCCGGATGAGATCGGCGATTTCATTGGCGCGGTCAATGCCTTCCTGGAGACCCTGGAACAGACGATATCCCGGATTGTCAGCGCATCACGCCGTTTGACCTCCGAATCGGAGTCACTTTCCGGGATTACCGAGCGCACAACGGCCAACTCCGAGCAGCAGCGGGACCAGATCACCCAGGTGTCGGCGGCCATGCAGGAGATGGTATCCACCTCCGAGGAAATCGCCTCGAATACCAGTGACACGGACGAATCCGCTCGCCGGGCGGCCTCGCTCGCGGACACCGGCCAGGAAACCGTCAGCACCGCCATTCGCTCCGTCACCAATCTGGCACAACAGGTGGAGGAAGGCTCCAAACGTATTCAACAACTGGAGAATGAGTCCGCCGAAATTGGCAAGGTGCTGGCCGTTATTCAGGGCATTGCTGAGCAGACCAACCTGCTGGCCCTTAACGCTGCCATCGAAGCGGCCCGGGCGGGAGAAGCCGGGCGCGGGTTTGCCGTGGTGGCGGACGAAGTGCGTGGACTGGCCAGACGGGTGCAGGAGTCCACTGTTGACATCGAACGCATCGTATCCCAACTGCAGAGCGGGGCCGCGGGTGCCGTGGTGGATATGAGCCGCGCCAAGCAGATGGCGAGTGAGGCCAGCGAGGAAGCGGGCAAGTCGGGCAAGGCCCTGGCAGATATACTGTCGGCCGTTAACAACATTGTTGAAATGACCACCCAGATTGCCAGTGCCACCGAACAGCAGCGAGCCACCGCCGCTGAAATGACCCAGAACGTCGAGGTCAGCAGCAACGCCATTGAAGAGCTGGCTGGAGACATTGGCCAGGTCAACCAGTCCAGCCGCTCCCTGGCAGAGATGGCTGACGACCTCAACACATTAGTGAAGCGTTTCCGCGTGAAGGAGTAACGTGGGCAGTAATCGTTGCAGATGTTAACCACGTCATGGGCGGGTTCCCGAAATACTGATACGTTGGGCTGTCGGTTACAGAATGTAACCATCCAGGACAGCCTTGGACACGTTGGAGGGACCCACCATGACCCACACCCGCAAAATCTCACACACCCACTCAGGCCGCTGCACAGCTGCAATTCTGGCCACCACCCTGCTCTTCTGCCAGGCCCCGTTCAGTGTCGCTCAGGCCGGCCAGACCGAGCAGGTAATCTTCTCTGCAGAAAACGCACTCTATGGCGCCGGGTATGACATCGGGCGTGCCGACGGCTGGTTCGACAATGACCTGCGCGGCGCCGTGCGTGCCTATCAGAAGGCCAACGCGCTGACGGTCAGCGGTAAGCTCGACAACGCCACTCTCTCCGCCCTTGGTATCAAAGCTACCTCCGTGCAAACCGTCTCAGGCAACGCCTTGAGCAGCCGAGCCCAGTCCCTCAAAGCGCTTGAGTTGCCATCGCCGGCGACAATGCCGGTCGCTCGGCCTGAAGCGCGAAAGACGGTTGTAGAAAAAACGGTCGCCCGGAAGCCGGTCGTCGAAACGACCGTTGTTGAAGAGGCGGTCGTTGAGGAGACGGTTGTGGAGAAAGCGACGGTCGCCGACGTGGAAAAAGAAAAGATCAGTGAAAGCACGAATTCGGTTCAGGCAGCCGAAAATCTCTCTGCCAAAGTTTCGGAAAAACAGATAGCTAAAGCCGAAACCTCGACTCAATCTGAAGAGGAAGTTCGGAAGCCAGTTGCAGAACAATCAAATGAGGTAACACCGGCAACCGTGGCGTCCAGCGAAACGACCACGGCTGCACCGGTAGAGCAGCCCCAGGCGGCTGTCGAGCCCGCCCGAGGCGTCGAGCATTCGCAACCCGACCCGGCCAAACCGGAGGAAAAGGTGGCTGTGGCAGAACCTTCAGAAAAGCAGGCCCCTGCTGAGCCCCGCCGGGCAAGCTCCGGAGGCGGCTTTTTCACTGCCCTGTTCGATTTCTTCTTCGGTTGGCTGGTGTAAACCTTTCCGACTCAGAACTTCCAGAACGGGGTGCTCAGCTTCCGCTCAACAATCTCGGGCGAAAAACCCACATCATTCAACAGACGCGGATCCATGGTCGCTACCAGGTGGACGAAGCTACGCTTCATCCGCCAACCTTTGTAAAGAGAAGCGGCTCTTTTCATGTGAATACTCCTGATCAGTGTAAGACGTTCGGTCTCAAAAACGGGACCCTGTTTAATTAGCGTCCTATTTTATACTTGCCCAGGAGTGTTCTGAATACTTGGAAACCCCTATGAACAGGGGCTTCCAGCGCATTTCAGTGAAATTTTGATGACGGGTTTGTTACCCGTTCATGAAGACTTGCCGTTTGAAATCAGAGTCTGATACAGGTCGTCCTTGAGTTGGGCGCGTTTCTGTTTCAAGCGGTGCAGCTTGTCGTCGCCAATGGGCGCATCCCGCTTCTCCAGCCCCTCTATTTCGTGGTCCAGGTCTGTGTATTCCCGGAGCTTCTCGTTGAACCTGAGGTCGGTGGTCTTGAGTTCTTCGATGAGGCCTTTGTACTGGGGAAATTCTAGGTGAAGCTCGTGGCTGGAAATGCCCATTTTCCGTGTCTCCTTTTTGTCCGGAGTGTGTGCGCAAACATGATCATTCCGATCACTTTCAGCATAGTCGAGCCTGCCAGTTTCTGGGCTTCTTTGACAAATCGCTAATTACGCACGACGTTTCATGGGTATAGCATGGTCTTACGTTCATCCAGTTACCTCTCGGGACACTCGCGAATGACCTTTGCACGAATTACCGGCACCGGCTCCTATCTGCCAGACAACGTTGTGACCAATAAAGACCTCGAGAAGATGGTCGACACCACGGATCAGTGGATTCGCGAGCGTACCGGTATTGAACGCAGGCACATCGCCGTTGAGGGCCAGACCACCGTTGATCTGGCCGAGCAGGCGTCCAGAAACGCCATTGAGGCGGCTGGAATCGATCCCACCGACATCGACCTGATCGTGTTTGCCACGTCCACACCGGACAAGATTTTCCCGAGCTCCGCCTGCATTCTCCAGGCTCGCCTGGGGATTCACGGCTGTCCGGCGTTCGATATCCAGGCGGTATGCAGCGGCTTTGTCTACGCCCTGGCCACCGCAGAGAAGTTCATCAAAACCGGAAGCAGCAAAAAGGCGCTGGTGATTGGCGCCGAGGTGTTTTCCCGCATTATCAACTGGGAAGACCGGGGTACCTGTGTCCTGTTCGGCGACGGTGCCGGCGCGGTGATTCTGGAGGCCGATGAGGAAACCGGCATTCTTTCTACCCATATTCACGCCGATGGCCAATACGAGGAGCTTCTGCACGTTCCCTGTGGCATTGCCGACGGTTACGAACAGGTCAAGGCCGGTCGGGCGTTTGTCGAGATGAAGGGCAACGAGGTGTTCAAGGTAGCCGTCAATACGCTCGGCAAGATCGTCGACGAAACCCTCGCCGCCAACCAGATGAAGAAATCCGATATCGACTGGCTGGTGCCGCACCAGGCCAACCTGCGAATTATTTCAGCGACCGCACGCAAGCTGAACATGTCCATGGACCAGGTAGTGGTTACGGTGAACGAGCATGGCAATACCTCTGCTGCGTCCATCCCCCTGGCACTGGACGCTGCGGTACGGGACGGACGCATCAAACGCAACGAAGTGGTATTGCTGGAAGCCTTCGGCGGCGGCTTCACCTGGGGTTCCGCACTGCTGCGCTACTAACGCTTGGCGTAGACACCCGTGAACGGGCCGCACACCTGGTTTCGCCCGGACTCCTTGGCCCGATAGAGAGCGTCATCAGCCTCATCAACCAGCAACGCTGGGCCAGTGCTCGGTTGATCCCCTTGCTCTCCCGAAGCCTCTGGCTTCAGCGACCGCTGTTCAGGAGACAGCTGGCTTGCGGAGAACCCGCCAGGCGCCAGCATCGCCACCCCAACGCTGATGGTGACCGATTCAGCAACCGAGGAGAGCCGATGGGGAATCCCACGCGCCTCAACCGCTTGACGACAGGCCTCGGCGATCGTCTCCGGCTGGGGCGTATCGGGCAGGATAATTGCGAACTCCTCACCACCATATCGTGTAACCAGGTCGGCGGGACGCTTGACCACCTCCCGCAGAATTCCTCCGACATCGCGCAAGCAGGCGTCGCCAGCTGGGTGCCCATATTCGTCGTTGTACTCTTTGAAGAAATCGATGTCGACCATCACCAGCGACAGGGTTGTCTTTTCCCGCAGCGCCCGTCGATATTCCTTGTGAAGCACCGCATCAAACTGCCTGCGATTGGCCAATCCAGTCAGGGCATCGGTGAGCGAGATGCGCTCCAGTTCAGCCTTGGCAACGCGCAGTTGAGCGTTCTTTCTGGCACCGGACAGGAAGTAACCCACGAGCACCACGACCAGCACCGTACCCGACGCGCTTACAAACACCGGCAGTAGGCCGCGACGGGCCTCGATATAGGACCGGGAGGGGACAGCTTCAACCGACCACCGGCGACCCGCAATCGAGATGGACTCTACGGTGTAGCGGAGATCGGGCTGCCAGGACAGGTGCTCCGGATTACGGGAGCGGTACAGCATTAGTTTCTGACTGCCGGTGATGTCCAGCACTTCAAACAGCAGGTCTTCGGTGAGCTCCAGCCCCACGGCCTGCCCCACTAGCTCACCTACCCGGAAGACACCGTTGATAAACCCATAATGCCGACGGGTATCAACCCCGGCACCCTGGTCTGCGGAAAGTGAATAAAGCGGAGCGAATACCAGGAAGCCTCTCTGGTTCTCCGGTTCCTGAACCAGCCGGATTCCCGCCGTTGCAACCATTTCACCAGATTCCCGGGCTTCCATCAGCGCCTCCCTGCGAGAGGCTTCACTGGCCAGGTCAAATCCGAGCGCGGCGCGATTCTGCCCCAGTGGCTCTATGTACTGCACCGGCACATACCAGGCCCTGTCCGTCAGGCCAACCAAGCCGTCAGGGCTCGCCTCTGTCATCGCGAATTCGGCGAAGGCTTCTTCCTGTCGGCGGACAAATTCATCCAGTTCACTGCGTTTGACGAAAGGTGCCCAGGCAAAGGCCTGGATAGCTGGCGAACGCTCCAGGATTTCACGGGTCAGACGATTGAATCTCTCGGCCGTCATCTCTGGCATCACGGCCACCGCCGACTTGAGGGCAAAGAGAATTTCAAGATTCAGCAGAGCTTCTCGCTCAAGGCTGGCGGAAAGCTGATCAATTTCGGCCTTGAATTCCAGTTCGATGGCCCTGGTTTCTTCTTTGTACAGCAAGCGCCCCAATCCGAGGCTGAGTGTAACGCCAACAATCAGTGCGGCGATCGCATACAACAACGCCCTTTGTTTCATAAACTGCAACTTACACAAGACACACCCTGCTTCCGCTGACTAAGGATTCGGGCGACCACGGGTGCCGGACACCACGCTGATCCTTCCTTACTTCGTATACGTTCACGCAACACACCGGGATGTCAGCGTTTGTAACTGGCCCTGGCAAGCAGAAAGGGGGCGAGAGGATGGCGCACCGTCAGGCCACACGATGCCATGCGCCATTTTGGTAACGCTCGATGCCATGCTCCGCCATGCGATGGACGAATACCCAGGCGTTCTCAACCAGCGCTGCAACGTCTGGCTGCCGACCTACGGCAGCTTCAATGCGATCGGCGGGCGCATCAATAACCACGGTCAGGCGCAGGGGCTCGTGGCGCCAGCAAGTGCCGTCATGAACGGATTGCAGCGGCAACCCTATCCTGAGATCCGAACCATTACCTTCAACCACGCCCACATGGCCGCCAACAACGGAGTGCAGGAGCTTGTTCCCGGCACCGTAGACGTCCGGTACCGTTACCGACCCGAAATATTGCAGGTTGATCCAGTTGGCGACCAGAAGGGGGGCCGCCAGAAGGCTCTCGAGGCTCTGGCCGTCTTCGTCTGAGAGGGGATCGTAGTCATGCAGGAACACCCTCCCCGCCAGGTCACAACCGCGCGTGCGACTGCGCTTCGCAAAGATTATGGCAGCATTGCCTGCCAGGCCCCATTCCGGTCGAACCTCCGACCAGTCCCGCGTTCGCGTTTCCATGGCTTCGGTCAGACTGTCCGATTCCCCGTTTTCCTGGCCTTCGCCCAGCCTGAGGGATTCCGCGCGCTCATTGCGAGCCCGCGCACCGGCCTGCCTGAAGCCGTCCTCAAGGTCCGCCAGTTTTTGAAGGTGGGTATGAGGCACCTGGTCTCGATCAGCGAAGGTCACCCGGTCGGTCACGGTACAGTGCTCCGCAGCCACCGCCCAGGTGTGATCCGGAATGCGTATGCCCTGCTCCGACAGGCCAGCCCGGACCATCGGATCATTGAACAGCTTCGCCGCCAACCGCGCACTGACGCCGCCACTCTGGCCTCCACAGGCGCCGCATTCAAGTCCTGCCTGGTGGGGGTTGTTGTCGGTATGACTTCCGTGGCCCACGAAAACCAGCAAGGGTGCAAACCCATCCGTCAGTGACATGCCGCGTAGCATATTGGCGACCAGCGCCGTTTTTTCCGGGTCCATTAACGGGTCCCCGCCAAGTTCATGAACCAGCAGTGTTTCCTGGTCATCCGTCTTCGGTCTGGTACGGCCCCGTTTGAGCGTGTCCTTGATCAGCTTCCACGCCCAGGCGAGCCCGGTCGTCTCCACCAGCGTGAACGTCGAGAGACTGCTGTATTTGGCCTTGCGCACGGTTTCCCGGGTAATCTCACGCTGGTCTCTGGCACGGTTCTCCGCAAGATCCGCACGCAGATTTCCCCGGGTGTCAATCAGGCGATAAGGAGCCGGTAAAAGCCCGGGGAGCCGACGAACCGGCTCAAAAGGCCCATGCCTCTGGTGCGCAACCGGCATGCCAAAAAAGCCGGCAAACCCGAGGGTCTGTACTCGCGGCATCACCGCTTCAAGGTGTCGGCGCATCACTTCCGAACGCACATCGATACAGAACACGGCCTGCGCATCGGGAATAGCCGGCGGAGGCGCCGGTGCCCAGCTATTGTTGGGGCCGTTCTTCAGCGTACTGAACAGCGCCTTCTGATACCCAAACTCCAGTGCCCGCTGCCAAACCCACCGCGGGCGCCTGTCCTGCCGGTGCATGCCATGGCGGCTTCGCGACCGCTCCAGCTGGTTTTTCTGGACGACCGATGCAAACCGAAGAGCGGCGGCCTCCCACACCAGCATCACCGCCAGCAGCTCACCCAGTCGGTCGGAGTGACGCCCTTCAAGGGCGCCCCGCCAATCCAGTCCCCGGCACCAGGAGGCCCAGCCGTTTACCCGGAGTAACAGGCTGTGGCACAAAGCCAGAAGCTCGTCGTCAGACAGCCCGAGGGCTGCGGTCGCCTGGCTAACCGCTCGATCCCGGTTATCCGGAACCGCCCTGAAAAACGCTCTCACACCGGCCAGCCCCGTGGTGAAATCCAAGGCAAGGTCCTGCCGGACGGAATCAAGCCAGAACCCGAACAGCCCGGCGGACTCGCCAGAGACGTGCTCCTCGGCCGACCACCGGGCCTGACGTTGATCGAAGAAGGCCCCGCACACGCGGGCCACCTGATCACTGACAATCTGCACGAGCGGTTCTGCGGTGCCGTCACCCGCGAACGTATCCAGAATGCTGACCGTGACACTTGCCTGGGCATTCTCATGCTTGTGGGACTCTCGGGCTGAGGCGCGGTCCAGCCACTCGAGGTACCATGAGGGATCCCGACGCTCACCGCTTTCGGCAACACTGGCGGCCAGGTCCTCCGGCTGAATCCTGCCCTGCTGCCAGGCCTCCCGATAGAACGCCACCGGCATGAGAAGACTGAAACCGCCGCGCTCCTGAAAACTATCGTCCGCCTGTTCCGCTGGCAGGTCTCGCATTCCCCAGAAGGGGTTTACAGCGATCCACTGGTCCAGCGGCCACACCGGTGCAATCAGCTCGCAGGCTTCACGGAACGGGCGTTGCCAGGACTGGTCGCAGTTCGAATGCTCCGGTATCGAGTCCGCAACACCGCTCATGGCGCTCATGACTCTTCCTCAAGCCGGAACGGATGATGCGGCACCCGCTTGAACACCTGCGGCACCCGGAGCGCCTCGGCAGCGAGCAGATGCGTGAAACGGTCGAAAGGCAGCGCCAGATAGAGCCCGTGGCGAAAATGTACCGACAGCGCCTGAGTGACCCGGAGTTGCCCGCCAAACGCAATACACAGAGCGCACAGCGCCAACAGCAGCACCATGACAGCGCCTGTCACATAGCCCGCCAGAGGAATCGAGAAGCCGCTCTGTTCCGGCACCGCCGGTCCCAGCAACAGATGCAGCATTGCGTAGAGCGGCACCAGGGCCAGAGCCATGGCAGCCCCCGTGAATTTCACGCCGTTCGTAGCGCCGGCCGGTATGCCCATGGCTGAAGCGGCAACTGCCAACACCAGCAGCAGACCAAAAACCAGGTTGTACTCAACAATCCAGGGTGCCCACCAGAGGATAACGGCGGCCACCAAACCGGTGCCCACGCCAAAAGAAACGCGGTGCCCGGCTGGCAACTCGGGCAATTTCCTCGCAGAGGAAACCACCACGGTGCGCCCGGACGCCAGGAAGGAGTGGGCCTTGTACAGGGAATGCGCGAGCAGGTGCAGTAGCGCCAGCGTGTAGGCACCCATGCCGATCTCAAACAACATAAATCCCATCTGCGCGCAGGTAGACCACGCCAGCGCGTGTTTGACAGAAAACTGGGTCATCATCGTCAGCACCGCCACCACGGCAGTGAAACCGCCCACCACAAGCAGAATCATGTGGCCGGCGGTAAAACCGTCGAATACCGGGAACAGACGCAGCCACAGGAAGCCCCCCAGGTTGATCACGCCCGCGTGGAGCAACGCCGACACCGGGGTGGGCGCTTCCATCACCCGGATCAGCCAGCCGTGAAAGGGAATCTGCGCACATTTGAGGGCCGCCGCCAGGGCCAGCGCAACAGAGGCCACCGTCAACGCCGTGGAGCCACCGGCCCGGGCCGCTTCGCTCTGCACCATATTCTGCACCATATCCGGCAGAAGGAAGGTGTCGTACTGCAGGTAGAGGGCAATAACGCCGGTGATCACCAGCGCGTCCCCCACCCGACTGACAATGAACTTTTGTACCGCAGCCACGCGCGCTTCCGGGCGATCCGGATACAGGGTCAACAGGTGATGCAGCGCCAGGCTGACGCCAATCCAGGCACCGGCAAGGATCAGTAGATGATTGGTGAGCACCAGCACCAACACCGAACCGACCGTAACCAGGAACCAGGGCAGAAAACGCTCCCGTCCGGGATCCTGGCGGAGGTAGTTATCCGCGTAGCGCAAGATGACCCAACCAACGAAGGCCACCATGAGAGCCATCCACACGGCCACGCCGTCCGGGTAAACACCGAACCGTGCAGCCAGCGCGCCCAGCTCGGCACTGCCAAACAGCCACGAGTCCAACATGAGCATTGCCGCAACCGCCAGCGTCGACGCCATAGACGCCAGCATCAGCCAGCCGGCCAGCCGCCAATAGCGGTCAAGCTGTAGAGGGTTCTGCAGCCAACCGGTCAGTGCCGCCAGCACGAACAGGCTCACAGGAAAAAGCAGCCAGAGGGCGAGCGCTACCAGAGATGACAGTTCGGCGATCGGGTTCATGATGGTAAACCTCCTGAACCGCTACTTTGCCTGCGTTCTTCATATATAAAAAATGGTTTATAATTATCACTTCATTCTATTTTTTAGAACGGTTAGCCATGAAGCTGAACTACCATCACCTCTACTACTTCTGGAGTGTCGCGCGAACCGGGCACCTCACCCGCGCGGCCGATGCGCTCCATATCTCCCAATCGGCGCTGTCGGGCCAGATCAGAAAGCTTGAGGAAAGCCTCGGGCATGACCTGTTTATCCGTGAGGGACGACGCCTGAAGCTCTCGGAGGCCGGACGTCTTGCGTTTTCCTACGCCGAAGAGATCTTCCGACAGGGCGAAGAGCTGTCCGCCCTGTTTGATTCCGGGGTGCGACCAAATCGCGAGGTGCTCAGGATCGGCGCGGTGGCCACGCTGTCACGAAATTTCCAGGAAGGCTTTCTGCAACCCTTGCTGGACCGGGAAGATCTGGAACTCAGCCTTCAGAGCAGCCACATTGACGAGCTGCTCCGTCGACTGTCCGCACATCGTCTGGACCTGATCCTCTCCAATCAGGCCGTCCAGGGTAGCGAACAGAACCCATGGCGTTCCCGGCTTATTGCCAAGCAGCCGGTCAGCATCATCGGGCCCTCGGGCATACAGGTTGAAGGCGAGTTCGCCGACGTTGTGCGCGGCAGAAGCCTCATTGTGCCTGGCCCGGACAACAACATACGCCAGGCCTTCGACCAGCTCTGCGAGTATCACCGGCTGCGGCCAAATATCGCGGCGGAGGTGGACGACATGGCCATGATGCGACTTCTGACCCGGGACACCGGACACTTCGCCATCATGCCCCCCGTGGTCGTTCGGGACGAGCTGAGAAGCGGTGCCCTTGAGGACTATGGCGCCCTGCCCGGCGTGTTCGAGGAGTTCTACGCCATCAGCATACGCCGGCAGTTCCAGACAGCCGCACTGCGGGAGCTTCTGGCCCAGCCCGCCGAGAACTTCCTGAATCAGGACTCGGTTGATCTTTCTTACTAACGGCGCTGTCAGAAAAAGTCATCCATCAGTGTCTCCCGGCTCCGTATACTGGGCCCAATCCATGACAACAACAAAACCGGATACTCCAGGATGAGCCAACACAACCCTTCCCAGCCCGCCATCGTCATTATCGGTACCGGTTTCGGTGGCCTGGGCATGGCCATCACGCTCAAACAGGCCGGCTACAACAACCTGACGATCCTTGAGAAGGCTGAAGACGTGGGCGGTACCTGGCGCGATAACACCTATCCGGGCGCGGCCTGCGATGTGCAGTCGCATTTCTATTCCTTCTCCTTTGAGCCCAAGCACGACTGGTCCCGCAAGTTCGGGCTGCAGCAGGAAATCCTCGGGTACATGCACCGCTGCGTGGAGAGGTACCAGTTGGGCGATCACCTTCGGTTCAATGCCGAGGTCGCCTCCGCACGCTTCGACGATCAGAGCAATCTCTGGACCCTTACCCTGGCGAGCGGGGAGCAACTTCTCGCCGACGTGGTGATCACCGCAACGGGCCAGCTCAACCAGCCGGCATGGCCGAAGCTGGAAGGACTGGAACGCTTTCAGGGCCGGATGTTTCATTCCGCTCGCTGGGACCACGATTACGACCTGACGAACAAACGGGTAGCGGTAATTGGCACCGGGGCCAGTGCCATCCAGTTCGTGCCGGAAATTGCACCTGAGGTAAAGCAGCTCAACCTGTTCCAGCGTTCGGCGGCCTGGGTGCTACCCAAGCCCGACCGGCCGTTCAAAGCATGGGAACAGACGCTGTTTCGGAAAGTGCCAGCCTGGGACCGACTATATCGCTACCTGATCTACTGGAAGAACGAGAGTCGGGCCCTGGCGTTCACGCGGTTCAACGGGTTGCTGGAAGTGTTTGCCAATCAGGCCAGGCGGGAAGTCCGAAAACACGTGACCGACCCGGAGAAGCTGGCGCACATCATTCCCGACTACCAGATCGGCTGTAAGCGCATTTTGATATCCAATGACTGGTACCCGGCCATCAACCGGCCCAATGTGGATCTGGTGACGGACCCAATCAAAGCGATTGACGAGCAAGGTGTGCTGACCCGCAGCGGCAGGCACTACCCGGTGGATGCCATTATCTGTGGCACCGGGTTCCGGGCCTCAGAGTTTCTCTCACCCATTGAGGTCATCGGTCGGGGCGGCAAAACCCTCAACGAGGCCTGGCAAGCCGGAGCGTCGGCCTTCAAAGGCATGACCGTCAGCGGCTTTCCCAACCTGTTCATGCTCTATGGCCCGAACACCAACCTGGCCCACAACTCCATCGTCTACATGCTGGAATCCCAGTTTCGCTACATCCGCACGTGCATCAACGCATTGCAGAAGTACCCCGGCGCCGCCATGGATGTCCGCCAGGATCGTCAGGACCGATTCACCCGGGTAATCCAGCAAGGCCTGCAGCACTCGGTCTGGAGCTCCGGTTGCACCTCCTGGTACCTGGACGAAAACGGCCACAACAGCATCAACTGGCCCGGTTTTACCTTCACATACCGCCTTTCAACCCGGCGAGTGGATACCGCCGACTATCAGTTCATCAATCCATTGCACAACAACCACTGAGCCGGACACGGCCAGAGCTATTGCGGTTTCTTGCAATTCATAGGATGATTGGTTAATCCGATAGAGGGATGATAGGCCAATGTTGCAAAGAATTCGTAAGGGATCTCTGGTGGAGACCGCCATAGAGAGCCTGAGAGGCGCCATTGAAGACCGAGTCTGGTCAGTCGGCGACCGCCTGCCAGTTGAATCGGAGCTCTCGGAATCGTTGGGAGTGAGCCGCAACACCGTTCGCGAGGCGGTCCGGGTGTTGGTGCACGTGGGCATGCTGGAGACCCGCCAGGGTGATGGCACGTACGTGCGCGCAACGCGGGATGCCGGCGAAACCTTGCGGCGTATCGCCCGCACCCAGCTGGCCGACCAGTTGGAGGTACGCATCATGCTTGAAACCGAAGCGGCAAAGCTGGCGGCCTCGCGCCGCACCGACGAGGATCTGCGCAGGATGACCAATGCGCTCGATGCCCGCGCCAAGGCCGGCGCTGTACTGCCCTTGCGTATCCGACATGACGAAGCCTTCCACCACGCTCTGGTGGCGGCGTCTCATAATTCCGCACTGGTGGAGCTGTACGACTACTTCTCGCATGCGGTAAGCCTCACCATCGAGCAAACAGAAACCGACTCGGACCTGCCAGAACCCTCGCAAGAGGACCACGAGCTGTTGCTGGCCGCCGTTCGACGCCGCGATACGGGCAAGGCCGAACAGCTTGCCCGGCAGTTGCTCGCTCCCAGCCTCAGGGCCCTTCAGCGTCTGGAAACGTAATCCATGAAGTTCCGTATCGACACCTTTACCCTGCTTTTGCTCGGTGCCATTGTTCTGGCGACGTTCCTGCCTGCCACCGGACAGGCGGGTGATTTGCTGGCCAAAGCGGGTACCGTAGCCGTTGCCCTGCTCTTCTTCTTTCATGGCGCGGCACTTTCCCGGGATCAGATCATCGCCGGTGCGACCCACTGGCGCTTGCACATCCTCATTACCGCACTGACGTTCGTCTTCTTTCCCCTTGTCGCCCTGCCCATCAACGAGCTGAGCAACATCGCGCCGGCGTGGATGCCAAAGGATCTCGGGCTCGGCTTTTTGTACCTCGGTGTGCTGCCGTCGGCGGTGTCTTCCTCCATTGCCTATACCGCCATGGCGCGAGGCAACGTGCCGGCCGCCATCTGCAGCGCGGCTGCGTCCAACGTGTTCGGCATGATGCTGACCCCGTTTCTGCTCCTGCTCCTGGTCAGCACTTCCGGCGGCGGGGACTTTTCCATCGCAGAGGCACTGAAGGACATTGTGATGCAGCTGCTGCTCCCCTTTGCGGTCGGGCATGCCATGCGTCCCTGGCTCGGCGGATTCCTGTCCCGCAACGAACACCTCATGGCCCGCTACGATCAGTGCGTTATCTGGCTGATTGTTTACTCGGCGTTTTCCCACTCGGTGGAGAGCGGACTCTGGCAGAACCTGCCCGTGCAGGCCATTGTTCTGGCGATCCTGCTTTGCCTTGGCCTGCTGCTTCTGTTCATGGTGCTGGCGCGGTTTCTGGTACGACGCTTCGGCTTCAGCCTGGAGGATGAGGCGGCGGTGGTATTCTGCGGCTCCAAGAAAAGCCTGGCTTCAGGCCTGCCGATGGCCAAGGTGCTGTTCTCCGGCCACCCGGGCTTCGGCATGATCGTGCTTCCGATCATGTGCTACAACCAGATTCAGGTGATTGTGGGGGCGATTCTCGCGCAGAAATACCGGGAAAAGATCGAGCGGGCCAACGCGGAAAAGACCGGTTGACCGGCGTGCGGGTTGACGAGCTGGCGAGCTGAAGGAAGGGAGGCCTCAGCCGCCTCCCATACCGCCAAACAGCGAGGCCAGAATGACCAGGCCGACAATCCAGCCGATCACGGCCGGCCAGAAGTTCACCATCTGGGGCGGCTGTTCCGGCAACTCTTCGGACTCCTCACCCTCGGCGCCCTCCCCACCAAGGCGCCCGTCCAGCGGGTGCGGTGCCTGCTCCGGGCTGAACCAGCCAAACCACTCCCCAAGGAAGTGAGCAACGGGCGATGGGAAGGACCCGTTTTCAGCCATGGGCCTGAGCTGTGGCTCAAGCTGCCGACCGATTTCCGCGCGCAGTGCAGGCTCGTCCGCCGGTGGCTCGCACAGAATGGCCTTCCAGATGCCGGCGTCCTTGCTGCGGGTTGCATCATTAAGTAGCGCTTTGATCTGTATGACGACCTCTCGCACCACCTGCCCTTCATTGGCATCGAGCGGACGGTTTGAGGACTCTGCAGCCGGCTCTGGCGCGGCAGAAGACACTGGCGTGCCGGTTTCCGGCAGCTCCGGAGTTGCCTCGCTTCGGGTTTCCGGCGCGGGCTCGGGGGCTTCGCCAACCGCCTCGCGGAACGCCTGGTCCAGTCGCCGGGCCTCCTCGTCGGAGGCGAATTTGAGCTGCTGCTCGTACGCATCCTGGATTTTCCGGCGGTCGCCGGTAGGGTCAATTCCGAGGATCTCCCAACAATTCATACAACCTGAACTCCAAGCCTGACATTCATTACATTTTGGAGAGACAAAACGCCTGTAGTCCCTTACGATAGTCCCGAAAAGACAAAACACTCGATAAGACTTTCACCCGGCTACGGGTCCCCAGACAACTGAACTTGGCAAAGTATAAAACGTCCACCATGCATCATTCTAAAAAAATATTGTCGGTGCGTAGCCACGGTTCGAACATGACCGTTTTCGGCGCCGCGCTCGCTCTCACCCTTTTTCCACTCGCTGGGCATGGACAGCCTGACTCACCCGACCTGACCGCTGGTTTGCTGGCATTACACGGAGAGCAGACCGAAATTCCCGAAGTGCTCACAACCACACGTCTGCGCCAGTCCAAGCTTCGGGTCCCCGGTACCACCACCATCATCACCGGGGACATGATCCGCGAACTCGGAATCCGGAACCTTCAGGAAGCCCTCCGGCTGGTGCCCGGCATGGTCGTGGGCCACTGGGGTAGCACCAACCCGGTGGCAACGTACCACGGCACCTCCCAATACGAACAGCGTCGGCTTCAGGTCCAGATTGACGGTCGCACCGCGTACCGGATCAGCCTTGCGGATGTTGACTGGCTCTCGATGCCGGTAGCTATCGAAAACATCGAGCGCATCGAGGTAAGCCGTGGCCCCAATTCAGCGGCCTACGGGATCAACGCCTTCCTCGGCAGCATCAACATCATCACCCGCTCGCCCCAGGATACCGCGGGGGTCGAAGCGTTTGCATCCGCCGGGTCCCGGGGCTATCTGCGAACCTTTACCTCCGTTGGCGACGCAGACAACGATAAAAGCTGGCGACTTTCTTACGAGAAGCGCAAATCCAACGGTTTTGACAATCAGGTAGACGGTGGCGAAGAGATTCCGTTCCACGACGGCCACGATATTAACAACTTCAATTTCGACAGCGTGGTACGGGTAGACCGACAGCATTCCGTCGAGTTTCGCGCCGGCGCACTTGAAGGCGTGAACGAGGAGGATCTGGAAAAATCCGGCAAGCTCGGGGCGACCACCAACCCCGACATCCTGATGGACGACTACTATTTGCACGTCCGCTTCAACGGAGCAACCTCCGAGCGCCATTTCTACCATGTCCAGGCCAGCTACCAGAACCAGCGCCAGAGACAGCGTTGGTCGGTATCGATTCCCGCGGCCAATATAAATGCGCTGCTGCCACCGGAGTTCCCACCGTTCCCAGAGAACCAGGGTCCTTTCATAGCGGATCTGAATGAAGACATCGAAGAGACCCGTCAGGAAATCGAGATCCAGGACACCCTGATTTTCAGCGACCAGCTGAAACTCGTTTCCGGCGTGGGTTATCGAAAAGACACCTTCGATTCTGAAACTTTTTTCAATGGTGAAGGTAACAACTACCAGTCCCGGATTTTCGCCAATACCGAGTATTCGCCGTACCGATGGCTCACGTTTAACCTGGGCGGCAACTGGGAGCAGACCACGACCACCAACGAGGACTATTTCTCTCCACGGGCCGCTGCCAACTTCATCTTCAACAACAACCATGCGCTACGTTTCGTCTTCTCAAGAGCGGTGAGAACACCCGACGCCTTCGAGCAGGAACCGGACTGGTCCTACCGCCCGAGCAACGTTCGCCCGCCGTTCGAAGCCCTTGAAGGCCAACGCATACTGGTGGAAGACCTGCTGGATCCAACCACCTCCACCTACGGCCAGGAACTGGAGGAGGAGTGGATTACATCGAGGGAAATTAGCTACTTCGGACAGTTCCACCTTGATCGTGCACTGCTGTCGGTGGAGATTAGGTACTTCAACGACTACTTTCGGGACATGATAAGCGGCGTAATCAACGAAGAGGAATGGTACATCGCCAACAACGTGGCTTTGGAGCAGGAAGGCGCGGAGCTGGAAGCGTCCCTGGACTTTTCCGGCACCCGTCTGAGGGCCACGTATGCTTACCTCGAACAGGACGGTCGGTACACGGGTGACCCGAACGCTCTGCCAGAAAGAGCACAGCGGCGCGCTGTCGATCTTCTGGGTCGACTCTCTGCCAGAGATTCGGGCAGTTTTGCCTGGATACAGGATCTGCCCGCCGGGTTCATGGGCTCGACCGCTTTTTATTGGACCAACGAAGTTCGTAATACCCGATTTGAGCGCGCCGATTTCCGGCTCGCCCGTCGAGTAGACAGAACCGACTATAGTTATGTTCTGGCTTTTGTCATGCAGCATTACCTCAATCCCAAGCCATGGATCAGCCCGGACAACCGGATTGAGGATCACAACCAGTTCTTCGTTGAGGCTGGAATCCGTTTCTGAGTCTAACAGGGACAACGTGAACCCCGGACGGTATGGAACGTAGTTATAGCATGGAAGTGCGACAAACTGATCAGCGCTCGTTACGCCTCCTTCCGGTGGCGCACCGTGCACTAGCGTTTCTTTTTCTGGCGCTGCTGGTACCGATGGCAGCGGCCCAGGAACCGTCCGTACAGACGGTCTACTTCGCAGGCTCGGGCAACGCCGCCCTTGACCAGCACCTGGTCCAATTGCTGGAACAGGAGCTTCCTGCTGATACCACGCTAGAAAAAGTGTCTGACGACCACCTGCCGGCCATCACCTCCCGGCCCATTGTGACCGTCGGGCCCGCGGCCTTCACACGCGTGCGCCAGGCCAGCCGTTCGGCTCCCATACTGGCGACCCTGGTAGACAGGGAATTCATCAGCTCGTTTGCCGAGCGCGCTCCGGGCCAGATCTCAGCGGTTTATTATGATATTCCGCTGATTCGCCAGGCTCTGACCGGCAAGGCCATACTGCCCCAGGCGACCAAGATTGCCCTCTTGGCCACCGCCGATTCCGTGGAACTGTACGAACCACTGATCGATGAACTCCCTCGCTTCGGGCTGGAGGCCCGGGTATTTCTGGTAGAGCGTCCTGATCGCCTTATCCCCACACTGGTAAGGGCCCTGGGGTATGGTGACTTTCTACTGGCAGCGCCTGACAGTGCCATTTACAACCCGCGCACCATCAAACATATCCTGCTGACAGCCTATCGCCGCAATCAGATTGTCATCGGACCGTCGCAGGCTTATGTCAAGGCCGGCGCGTTGGCGTCAAGCTATGCACCATTTCCTGAAATGGCTCGCCTGACCGGCGACTACCTGGCCGAGTTCTTTGAGTCCGGCGCCTTTCCGGAACCCACTTATCCGGAGCAGTACCGGGTAGAGATCAACGAGCAGGTGGCCAGGTCCATGAACATTCCCTTGCCGGGCCGGGGCGAGATCGCCGAGCGGGTAAACGCCCAGTTGGCGAATGAGGGGGAGACGGCGGATGACTAGAAGGTCGGCTCAGCAACGCCCGCTTTCCCGTAAGCTCCTGCTGCTTGGCGCCCTGCCGGCGGTGGTTATGTTCATCGTGTTGATGGTGTTCTTCACCTCGGCCCGATTGGCCGACGCTCGCAAGGACCTGGCGGAAAGCGGTCAGCTCCTGGCTGACAGCCTGGCCCCGGCCCTGGAATACGCGGTCGTGTCCGGGAACACCGAAGCCCTGGAACAGATCCTGTCCCAGTCGTTGCGACGCAGCAAAACAGACTGGATTCGTGTAACCGATGTGATGGGTGAGCAGCTCGGTTTTGTTTCCAATGGCCCGGTAAACCTGGAGGCCAAACACCAGGATTATTATGTGTACGAGTCCGAAATCCTGCAGCAGCCGCTGGAGATGGGCTCGGGCCGCACTGCGGAATGGTTTGAGCCGGATTATGGCTTTGGTGGTGGCTCATTGAGGGTCGGCACCGTGGAGGTGGGCGTTGACGTCGATGTGCTGACCAACCGGCGCCATGACATTCTGTGGACCTCCATTGCGGTCGGGATCTCCCTGCTGATCTTCACCATACTGATCATCAATCATTACCTGGGAACGATCCTGGCACCCATCCGGGATCTCGCCGGCCGCATAGGCAAACTTACCAGCGGTGATTACCGGGAACGCCCCTTGAATACCCACCAGACCTCCCGGGAAGTGGTCGAGATCGAGAAGCAGCTTAACCAGTTGGCCAGCCACCTCGTCGACCTGAAAACAGCCAGGGATCAAACCGTGGCGGCCTCTGAACACGCGCGCGAAAAGGCCGAGGCGGCCAACCAGGCAAAGTCCGAGTTTCTGGCCACCATGAGCCACGAATTACGGACCCCGCTCAACGGCGTACTCGGGATGGTCGACCTGATCCAGGAAGAGCCCCTCACCCATCGCCAGCGCGACTATCTGAATACCGCCAGACAGTCCACGGAAGACCTGCTCACCGTAATCGGTGACATCCTGGACTATTCCCGGGTCGACAGCGGCACCCTGCAGCTCGAGAATCAGGAATTCGACCTGAAACAGTTGATCTCCAACTGCACCGCCACGTTCCGCTACATGTCCGAACAGCAGGGCCTGGCACTCAATCTCACGTTTTACGGAGACTGGCCGGACAACCCAAGGGTGATCGGGGACCCGGCGCGCCTCAGGCAGGTGCTGGCCTGCCTGATCGACAATGCCATCAAGTTTACCGGGGATGGGTTCATTAACATCCAGGCAGGCTCCTTCCCCCTTGAGGAAAACTGCGTAATCCTCAACTGCACGGTGAGCGACTCCGGCTCAGGCATACCCTCGGAGCGCCTGCCGGACATCTTCAACTCCTTCGAGCAACTGGATGGCGGCAACAGCCGACTGTACGGCGGCACCGGCCTCGGCCTGTCGCTGGTGCAGCGTCTGGTGGAACTGATGGGCGGCCACATTCAGGTGGAAACGGATCTGGGCAAAGGCTCCTCCTTCCGCTTTGAGCTGCCGTTCGAGCTTGCCAACCCGGGCGTCCGTTCCGCTCCCGCTTCACCGGTCGCACGGGAACCGGCCGACAAGGTCAGCCACGCTTTGGTGGTGGAAGACAACCCGGTCAACCAGCGGGTGGCGACGGCCATGCTCACGCGGCTGGGATTCCAGACGGACTCTGCCAATAACGGCAAGGAAGCACTGGAGAAAGTGACCAACAATCACACCGGTTACGACATTATCCTGATGGACTGTCAGATGCCGGTGATGGACGGGTACGAGGCCACCCGCTACATCCGTGAGTGGGAGAAGAGCAACGGCCAGACAGGAACACCCATCATCGCCCTGACCGCCGACGTCCTTCCCGGAACGGAGAGAACCTGTCTCGAGTGCGGCATGAATGACTACATCGCCAAACCGGTGCGCAAAGAGAATCTGCGGGAAACCCTGAGCCGCTGGATCCAGCTGTAGCAGAAGCCGGCGCCCAGAGGGACGGACGCCGGAGCCCGGGCCCTAACTCGCTACCGGTTCCCGCATGGTAACGAACTCTTCGGCGGAGGTGGGGTGAATGCCCAGGGTGGCGTCGAACTGGGCCTTGGTGGCCCCGGCCTTGATGGCCACGGCCAGCCCCTGGGTAATCTCTCCGGCATCCGGCCCCACCATATGGGCGCCCAGAACGCGGTCGGTCTGGTCATCCACCACCAGCTTCATCAGGCATCGCTCATCCCGGCCACTCAGCGTGTGCTTCATGGGCCTGAATTCCGAACGGTAGATCCGTAGTCTGTGGCCCGCCTCCCTCGCCTCTTCCTCGGTGAGGCCAACGGTGCCGATATTGGGCTGGCAGAAGACCGCCGTTGGTATGGCCGAGTAATCCATCTCACCCTGGCCGTCACCAAACAGCCGGCGGGAAAGCACCATGGCCTGGGCCAGTGCCACCGGAGTCAGTTGCGGCGTACCAATCACATCACCCAGAGCGGTAATGGAGGGAACGGCGGTCTGGAAGTGTTTGTCCACCACCACATGCCCCGAGCCGCTGAGCTGAACACCGAGATCGGTAAGCCCGAGGCCATCCACCAGCGCCCGACGCCCGGTGGCCGCCATCACCAGCCCCGTTTCAAGGGTTTCGCCGTTATTGAGATGTACCCGGTAATGGGCGTTTTCCGCTTCCACGGACTCAATCGTCACGCCAAATCTCAGGTTAATGCCTTTCTTGCGCATTTCCTGCTCGGTAAAGCGACGGATATCGCCGTCAAAACCTCTGAGGAACAGATCGCCCCGATACAGCAGTGTGGTTTCAACACCCAGCCCGGCCAGGATACCGGCAAACTCCACGGCGATATAACCGCCACCCCACACCACGGCATGCTTGGGCAGTTGCGGCAGATAGAACATCTCGTTGGAGGTCAGGATGCATTCCTTCCCGGGAACGTCCGGCACCACCGGCCAGCTGCCGGTCGCCACGGTGATGTGCTTCGCCTTGTAGGTATGGTCACCGACCACCACGGTGTTGGCATCCCTCAGGGTCGCGGTACCCTGGATGATGGTCACGCCGGCGTTCTCCAGAAGGCGGCCGTAGATGCCATTGAGCCGTTCGATCTCGGCGTTCTTGTTGGCGACCAGTTTGGGCCAGTCAAAGCGGACATCGCCCAGGGGAACCTGCCAGCCATAACCGGCGGCGTCCTCCAGGTCTTCATGCACGTGGGCGCCGTAGACGAACAGCTTTTTGGGTACGCATCCGACATTGACACAGGTACCGCCGAGATACCGGGATTCCACCACGGCCACTTTGGCGCCACGCTGGGCAGACATGCGGGCAAGCCGAACCCCGCCGGAGCCGGCTCCAATGACGATCAGATCAAATTCCTGCTGGTCAGACACAGCAACTCCCATTACCAAATGAAACGTCAGTTCTGGCCGGGCGCGGCCGATTTGCTTTCCGGTTGAACTTCACGGAACAGCACATGATCTTCAAAATCCCCAAGCTGGATCTTGCCCAGGCTTCGGAAACCCTCGGATTCGTAAAACGGCAGGTAGCGGCTGTTGCCGGTGTCCAGCACAAGACCACTGCCCCGGGGATTCTCCGAACAAAGGCGTTCGACGGTTTTCAGCAACAGCCGGCCATAGCCGCGATTCTGATACGCCGGATTCACGCCCATCAGGGGCAACTGGTGAGCCAGGGGTTGCGGCAACAGATCGCGAATCTTCTGGTGATAATCCAGGTAGCGGCGGGTGGCGGCAAACCCCGTGGTCAGCACCATCCGGATGCGCCAGCTGAACTGGTCAGCCAGGTTCATCCGCAGTTCCGGATCACCAATGAAGGCGACCGCAACCAGGGTGTCGTTCACCATCACTCCCACCGCGTCCTGCCGCAACTCGTAGTACAGGTCGATCAGTTCCCGGATCGTGGCCCTGACCCGCTGCTCATAGCCCGGCCGGCGATGGTCAAACAGGTACTGGAACGTCGGTTCATTCCGGTAGGCATGATAGAGAATGGACCGGGCCTCGTTAGCCGCGGTTTCATCCAGCCGAACAATGACAGGCTCAGGCTGATTCCTGTTGTCGCTACCGTTGGTCATGGCGTCCTACTCCTGTTGCAGTTCCGGAAACCGGCCCGGAGTTATTCTTGTTAAATCCGCGCACTGGATCAGATCGTCAGCGTTAAACGAACAGATACCCGCCCCGGTTCATTGGCCCGGTCCATGGCAGCCTGGTCTATAACCACGCCATGATCCGCGCTCAGCCTTTCCAGCCACGCGGCCACCTCGGCAAACGGCGCGTTTTCCAGCCAGACCCGAATGGCGTCTTCGCCACTGGGCTCAAACCGTTGCAGGGAAAGCCCCGCTTCGCCCGCCGAGCGCGTAACCAGCGCCATCAGGGCCCGGCCATCCGCCGGCTTGTCTACGGATGCCGCCTGCGTATCACTGCCAGCGCCACCCAGGCGCCGGATGGTCTGCTCGTTGGCTTGCATCCAGGCCAGCAGTTCCCCGGCGTTCTCCCGGGCGCTGACCGCTTGTTCCTGAAACTCGGCCGCCGGCTGCCATACCGCAAAATAGAGAATGGCCAGAAACACTGCCACCGCGAGCGCCCCGAGCGCCTGCTGGTCGCGTCTCGGCAACTGGTCATACTGGGCAATCAGTTTGCCAACGGCGGGCTGATCCTTGAGTCGAGAAAACATGGGTTCAACCTCCAGAAACCGTCAAACGGCCGCGGGCACCGCTGGCTTCGTTTACCACCGAGCCAATCTGCGCTTCCAGCCCCTGGCTTGCCAGGCCGTTGCGCAGGGCACTCAGCCGATCATAGCTGTCGGCCCGAACATCAACAATCAACTCGCCCCGGGACCGGCTGTAGTTGACCGAATTGAAGTTCACAGACCGGGTACCGGGCAGTTGGGCGTATTGCTGGCCGGTGTATTTCATGAGGGTGATAAAGCCCATGTCGGGCCCGCTGGTGCCAGCCACCCGAAGCTGACCTTCAATCACCCGCTGCACGTTCCCGGCATGGGTGCGACGATCGTTCGGAAAGGCATCCCGGTATATGGCCATGGCTTCCGCCCGTAGCTGGTCCGCCTGGTTCTGGTAGTAGATCCCCATACCCACATTGAGAGCGACCTGAACCCCGAACCACACGGCAGCAACGGCGATCAGGGGTTTCCAGGGGCGAAGCGGACTTGCCCGATCAGAATTGGCGGCAAACACCCCCTGGCACAGATTAATCGGCTCGCACAGGTGATGATGGTAGGCATGAGCCAGCAACTCCAGCGGCATGAGTTCGAGGGTTTCGGTACGAAGAGCGAGGCGGCCGGAGGCGCCCAATTCGGAAATGGCCGACTGCTGAACCTCCAGCTCCTCTTCGGTGCCGTACAGGGTAACGGGAATCTCGGCGACCACCTCCTCGGCCGACGGTGCTGCCAGGGTGTGGGCAAACATGCCCAGATTGGCCGACTGCATGCTGAGCCATTCGCCCCGGTCGCTGATCATCATCGCCGCCTCGCCATCCAGGCAGATGGACCAGCCGCCCTCGGTTCTGGGCAACAATGCCGCATCCGGGAAAATGGCGTCGAGGCGCACGTGGTCCCAGTCGCTGAACAGCTGCACCCACTGCGCCATCTGCTCCCGATCAATCGCCGCCACCCGATAACCGGCGTCTGTGTGTTTCCCGAGCGCCAGATGAACGGAATCGATGTCCTGGGCAATCTGCTCCTCCACCGCATAGGGCAGCGCCTGCCGGATAAACCGGCTCTGCCTGGCCGGAATGTCGGCCAGGCAATAAAGAGCTTCCTCACCCGGAATCAGGCCAATCAGCAGCACATTGTCGAGCGCGTTCTGCGCCAGCGTCTGCTCGATTCGATCGCGGCTGTCACCGCTGCCCCGGGCCTGGGAGTCACCACTGGCATCGTGCAATACCCAGTTGAACAGCTGGGCATCCGGATCCTGATCAACGTCCGCGAACGGTGGAATCGGGCGAACATAAAGGCGGTAAGACATGGTTATCCTTCTGAAACTGTATAGGGCTCTTTGGTGATCCTGTTCTTCTGCCCGGTGTCCCGATGCACTGTCCGCACTTCACCTTCCGGGGTCCGGAATACGGTGCTGACCATATTCACAACGCGGTTATCGTAGGTAATCCGCGAGACAACTTCAAAAAACCGTGTCTGCAGCCCAAGGCCAACCGACTTCAGCCCGAGCCCGGCAAACTCGGGAAGCGCCAGAAAGTCCTGCAGGTTTTCAAACCGCTCTTCCTCACGCCTCTCAAGGATAGCCGCGGCCTGCGCATCCGTCAGCTCCTCGTGCAGGGACCGGATCACCATGGCGGTGGCGGTGTTCACGTTGATACCGGCACCACTCACCGGCAGGGCCGCCACATGGGGCTGTAAGGCCTGGTAGATCTCCTCGGTCATGCCCTCAATCAGACGCAGCTCCGAAACACTGGTAAAAGGCTGGTTAGCCGCCCGGTAGCCCGGATCCGCCAGCAGGTACTGGCCATCTTCCGCACCGTAGGCCGTGACCGTCTGGTCGTCGGGGTCGATCCAGTCAATCAACGCATCCACCGACACCGCCGTGATGCCCAGCGCCCCGAACAACTGCACGAACCGCTGGCGCGCCACCGGATCCACCTGTCCGTTCGGGCCCACCAGGTCGTTCAGGTTCAGGCGCCCACCAAGATCGTCAATCTGGACTTCCGCCACACCATTGTCATCCAGCGGCAGTACCGCCGCGTTGGCCGCCCAGAACTCGTCCAGGCTGTCCACCATGGCGTTGTTTTCCTTGTCTTCCTCGAAGTCGCGGGTGAGGAGCTGCCGAGCAAACGCTTCCGCCCCCAAGGCAATGCTCAGGCCTTGTTGCTGTGCCAGGTAATGGCCAGCCTTGAATACCCGCAAGCTCTGCTGCTGGGTCATGCCCGAGGCCAGCATCACCACCAGGGCCATGGCCAGCAGCACCATGATCAGGGCAACGCCCCGCTGACGTCCGAAATCCGCCATAGGCTACTGGCCTCCCTGCGCCGGAGCTTCGGTGGGCTCGCCGCCCTGCTCCGCGGTGTTCGGTTCCTCGGTCTGCTCGGCCTCACTGGCCGCCTGATTGGCCTGGTTCACCGCGCCCTGGGCCACGGTCGGATCGAAATCGGGCAAGGCGAACGTTCGTACCAGGGTGCCGAACCGCTCATGCTCCAGGGTCAGTTCAATACCCAGAGGCAAAGGCGCGTCCGGCCGACTCCCCGGTGTCATGGACGCCATCACCTCGTCGGTGGGCCACTGATCCTGCCAGTTGCGATCGCTGTCCAGAAAGCGGATATCGACCCGATTCACCTTGTCCAGGAGCAGCACATCCCGGCCCTCCGGCTCCTGGGCCTGATCCACCTGGGACCAGTAATGGCGACGCAGTTCGCTGCCGGTATACTCCCAGCCCACCCGCTGTAGACCACTTCGACGAATACCCAGCGGATTACGCCAGCCCTGGCGAGTCAACAACAGAACGTATTCCTCCTGGCGGCTTGAAAACGCCGGCTGAAAGTCCCCGTAGAGGTCTCGAGCCGGGCGATTCACCACCTGGATAATATCCCGCTCCAGCAACAGCATGGCCCTCTGAAGGCCCGAGAACTGCTCGGCCAGGGCGTCCACCCGGTCGCGGGAAGTGACCACGCCGGTGATCACCTGCCACACACCAAGGCCAATCACCGCGGTAATGGTCACCGCAATCAACACTTCCAGAAGGGTAAAGCCCCGGGAGTTATACGGAAACGAGGCATCAACCTGGCGCATCACGGCACACCCACAAACGCGGAAAGCGTATGCAGCGGCACGGGCTCCTGGGACTCTTCCCGGTATTTGGCGACGCTCACCTCAATCCTGCGCATCTTGGCATCGGCGGTGGCCAGTATCGCCGTGGTGACCTGCCAACGGTAGGGACCAAACTCCGTATCCCGGGAATTTTCCGAGATACCCGGCAGCGTTTCCTGCAGCCGCAACTCGTTGATCCGGTTATCGGCCAGCCACCCCGCCAGGGTTTTATCCCGCACCCGTTCGTAACTGGCAATGTACTGGCTGCCCACCTGCGCCGCTGCGGTGGCAATCAGGCCGAACACCAGCAGCGCCACCAGCACCTCGATAAGGGTGAATCCCGCTTGCCGATTCACGCGTCGCCCCCGTCGTCTCCGGGTTTGCGCCACTCCATGGGCGACACACCATCCGAGGCCAGCACATGGGTGGTCTCAGCGCTCGAGCCCAGGGTGAACTCCAGTTCGAAGGGCGTGGTTTCGCCGCTGGAAAAAAACACCACGTCAGGACGCAGCCGGTCTTCGGCCGAGGCCAGCCTGGGTGCGTCGTTTTCGATGAATTCAGTCACCGTCACCCATTCCGGAAGGTCCCGGGCCCGGAACATGCGCTCGCCGGAGGCTTTCCAGTCGCCAGTCTGATCCTCGAACGCCACAAACTGATACTCGCCTTCTTCCAGCCTGAGGCCCAGCTCCTGGTTGTTCAACACCGCCTGCTCGGAAGCGGTCTGCATCAGCAGGAACAGCTCGCGGACCTCATTTTCGAGTTCCCGCTGCTGGGAACTTCCGGCCATGGTGAACACCGCAAGCGCCGCCAGCAGGCCGATCACGACCAGCACCACCAGGATTTCAATCAGGGTGAAGCCGGTTTGGCGGGCTCGGGCCAGCACCCTCACCTAGCCCTTGGTGTTCCAGACGCTGATATCAGCGGCATCGCCCTCGCCGCCTTCCTGTCCGTCCGAGCCGTAGGAATACAGGTCATAGGGGCCCTCAGTGCCCGGGCTCACGTACTGGTATTCATTGCCCCAGGGATCCTCCGGTACGCTCTTGAGGTAGCCGTCCGGGTTCCAGTTCTTCGGCTCCGGGCTGCCACTGGGTCTGGATACCAGAGCCTCCAGGCCCTGCTGGGTGGACGGGTAATGGCTGTTGTCCAGGCGGTAGAGATCAAGGGCGTTGGCAATGTTGCTCAGCTGGGTTTCGGCCACGGTTACCTTGGCCTGGTCGCTGCGGCCCATGATGTTCGGGGCCACGATGGCCACCAGCAAGCCCAGGATGACCATGACTACCATGATCTCGATGAGGGTAAAGCCGCCGCTACGGCTGCCTGGATTGGGGTTCTTCATCGTCATTGTTTCACTCGTCATTGGCATGGATTCCATTCGTTCTGGAGACCTCGTCTGACACGCCTGCCCTGAAGCAAAACCGGTCAGCCTACGAGGTTACTCATATTCAGTATTGGCAGCATGATCGCCAGCACAATAATCAATACCACAACACCCATGACCAGCAGCATCATAGGCTCGAACAGGCCCACGATCGCTGCAATCTTGGACTGCAGGGTGTTTTCCTGCATCCGGGCGGTGCGTTCCAGCATGCTGTCCAGTTCGCCACTGGCCTCACCGCTGGCAATCATGTGCAACATCATGGGCGGGAAATACCCGGTCTGGTCCAGGGACCGGTGCAGCGATCCGCCCTCACTCACCTTGCGCGCCGCATCCCGCAACTCCTGGCGCAGATAGTCATTGGACAGCACCTCGCCGGCAATGCGCATGGCCTCCACCAGGGGCACGCCGCTGGTGGTGAGGATGCTCAGGGTACTGGCGTAGCGGGCGGTGTTCACGCCCCGCACCATCCCGGAAAACAGTGGCAGGTGCAGCAACCGCTTGTGGAACCGCAGCCGGAAACCGGGTTTGGTCAGGAAATACCGGAACACCATCAGCCCCAACACCAGCAGGATAAAGAGGTAGACACCGTAATCGGCCAGAAAATCCGATACCGCCAGCATGGCAACAGTCAATGTTGGCAAATCCTGCCCCTGCTTGAGAAACACCTCAATGATATCCGGCACCACATAGGTCAGCAGGAACACCACGATAGCAATGGCCACCACGCTGAGAATAATGGGGTAAATCGCGGCCAGCTGGATTTTCTGGCGCGCTTCCTGACGGCTCTCGGTGTAATCCGCCAGCCGATTGAGAACCAGGTCCAGATGGCCGGCATGTTCACCCGCCGCCACGGTAGAGCGGTACAGACGCGGAAACGCCCGGGGAAATTCACCCAGGCTGTCCGCCAGGGTGTAGCCTTCCATAACCTTGGCGCGAATGGCGATCAGCATGCTGCGTATGCGTGGACTGGTGGACTGCTGGGAGGCGGCCGAGAGCGCCTGCTCAATGGGAATACCGGACTGGATCAGAGTGGCCAGCTGGCGGGTAACCAGGGCCAGGTCGGCGGCGTTGAGAGAGCCACGCCCGCTCAGGGGGCTGCTACGGCGCTGCTTTTCCGCGGCGGGCTCCACTGCCAGCGGCGTCAGGCCCCGATCCCGTAGCTGCTGGCGAACGGCGCGGGGGGCGTCCGCCTCCAGCACACCGTGTTTCTGCTTGCCCCGGGCATCCAGCGCCTTGTATTCGTATGCCGGCATGGTTTACTGGCCCCGGTGCGTCACGCGGAGCACTTCCTCCACGGTGGTAACGCCGTCCAGTATCTTCTGCACGCCATCCGCGTGGATACTCGGGCCGCGGGTTCGGGCCACATGCTCAAGATCCAGCTCGCCCGCGCGCTTGTGGATCAACGAACTGATCTCCTCCGACACCTCAACCACCTCGTAGATACCGATACGCCCACGGTAGCCCAGCTGGTTGCAGTGGGAGCAGCCCTTGGCTCGGTAGATGGTAGGCGGGTTGGCAGGATCCAGCTGCAGGAATTCGCAGTGCTCTTCGGAGGGTGTGTAGGGCTCCCGGCAGTCCTTGCACAGCACCCGCACCAGGCGCTGGGCGACAATGCCCACCAGACTCGAGCTGATCAGGAACGGCTCGATGCCCATGTCCATCAGCCGGGTTATGGCGCCGACAGCGGTATTGGTGTGCAGCGTGGAGAGCACCAGGTGGCCGGTCAGACTGGCCTGCACGGCGATTTCCGCGGTTTCCAGATCCCGAATCTCACCGATCATCACCACGTCCGGGTCCTGACGCAAGATGGCGCGCAAACCGCGGGCGAAGGTCATGTCCACCTTGGTGTTGACCTGGGTCTGGCCAATGCCTGGCAGGTTGTATTCGATCGGATCTTCGACCGTGAGGATGTTCCGGCTACGGTCATTGATCTCCTGCAGTGAGGCGTACAGGGTGGTGGATTTACCCGAACCGGTGGGGCCGGTTACCAGTAGAATGCCGTAGGGTCGATGGATCAGCCGCCGCAAGACTTTCAGATCCGGCCCAGCCATACCCAGGGATTCCAGACGAATGGCGCCCGCCTGCTTGTCCAGCAGACGCAAAACCACCCGCTCACCGCTGGAAGACGGCATGGTCGACACCCGGATATCCACTTCCCGGCCGGCCACCCGCAGCGCAATGCGGCCATCCTGGGGTACCCGCTTCTCGGCAATGTCGAGCTTTGCCATTACCTTGATCCGGGACACCAGCAACGGCGCCAACGCCCGCTTGGGCTCCACCACCTCCCGCAGCACGCCATCGACCCGGAACCGCACCACCAGGCGCTTTTCATAGGTTTCGATATGAACGTCCGAGGCGCTGGTTTTCACGGCCTCCGTAAGGATGGCGTTGATCAAACGAATGATCGGCGCATCGTCCTCCTGCTCCAGCAGATCCTCGGTTTCCGGCACCGAGTCCGCCAGGGAGGCCAGGTCCATGTCATCGCCGATGCCCTCCACCATCTGCATGGCCTCGGCGGAATCATTCTGGTAGGCGGAATTCAGGGCTTGATCGAAACGGTCAGGATCAATGGTGGCGAAGCGGGCACGGCCACCGCTGATGCGATTGGCCTCCGCCAGCGCCGAGTGGGACGCGCCAGGGCGCACCAGAATCACCGGATCGCCATTGTCTGAGCGGGTCAGGATCACGCCGTTGCGTTTGGCAAAGGTGAACGGAAGACGGCCCAGAGGAGCATCCTGCGCCTGAAATTCGGTGTCTGTGTTCAAGGTCGTCCTCGTGGGTGAAACCCTTTTCGATTCAATCAATTCAGGAAGGCTACCACAGGATATGGACCCGCTGAATAACTCTATACACTATACTGCCACTAAACCATGGCAGTCTGATAACCTGTGGGCTTTTTCACGGCTCACCAACTTGCATTCAGGAAGATCAATGCTCCTAGACAATCAACGGCTTCCCCTGGTTCTGGCATTGGTGGCGGGGGCCGCCATGGTGGCGCTGACCGGCTGGCAGGGCTACCAGTTCTGGCAAACGGTGAGTCAGCAGAGCCAATATGGCACGGTGGAACCGCTGGTTGCCGGTGCCTCCCGAGTACAGGAACCACCCAAGGTAGAACTCGCTACCCTCAGCCTCTTCGGTTCCGCCAACACCGGGGGCACACCTCAGGAAATCGACACGGAAAACCTCCCGGAGACCAATCTGCGTCTGTCTTTACGGGGTGTTCTGGCGGCCCAGGGTGACTTCCCAGGGAGCGCCCTGATTGAAGACGACAAAGGCAATACCGAGGCCTACCTGGTGGGTGACGAACTACCCGGCAATGCCACCCTGCGCTCCGTGCACCCCAACCGGGTCATCATTGCCCGCTCCGGAAAACTCGAAAACCTCTATTTCCCGGAAGTCGAAGACCGCAGCGGCATGTCCTTTGCCGCGGAGCCGGATGACGAGCCTGCCACAACGGCCGAGCCGACAGAGGCTCAGAACACAGCCCGAAGCCCGGCCAACGCCGCCAGCGACGAGCAGCGTCGGGAGGAAATCCGCCGGCGCCTGGAACAGCTCCGGGAACGCCTCCGGACCAATAACTGAGGCCACCCATGGAGACGGCAGCCTGCCATATTCGCCGCCGCTCCAGCCTCTTGCCTGCCCTTGTACTTGCCGTTTCGGTTGTTGGCGCCTTCGAACTCAGCTCGCGCCTCATGGCGTATGTTCAGGAAGAATTCGGGGCAGAAGCCCACCAGCGACTGCAAAACTGGCAGCGGCTGCACAATCTGGCAGCCAACGCGCCGATCGACCGGCAGCTCCGGCTGGTCAACTCCTTCTTCAACCGGGTGAACTTTGTCAGCGATATCCGCCATTGGGGCGAAGAAGACTACTGGGCCACGCCGGTGGAACTGCTGACCACCAACGGCGGCGACTGCGAGGATTTTTCCATCGCCAAATACCTGACCCTCAAATCCATGGGTGTGCCGGATGATCAAATGCGCATCGTCTATGTCAAAGCCCTCGAGCTGAACCAGGCACACATGGTTCTGGCATGGTATCCCGAGCCGGACGCCGATCCGCTGATCCTCGACAACCTTATAAACGACATCAAACCTGCTTCTCAACGCACTGATCTTGAACCTGTTTACAGCTTTAACGGTGAGGGGCTATGGCTCAACAAATCGGGTGGAGATCGTACTCGCATCGGTGAGGCGGCCAAGCTGTCCCGCTGGCAGGATCTGAACAGTCGACTGACGGAATCCCTTCGCCAGTAACGGATAGAATAGCGACAAGGCACTCGTTTGCGGCGGCGCTGTCGGCAAATGACACTGCCCCTGTCGCGAACCGACACCCGATTCATCACCGAACCGATTAGACTGCCGGGCATTGCTTTTCACTCAGGGAGAACCACATGCGACGCTGGAACGGCTGGGGCGATGACAGCTTTAATCTGGAGATGCCCGACCAGGGCCAGGCATTTCTGGCAGGACGGGTGGGTGCCGGCCACCCATTGCAAGACGCTACGCTCGAAAGCGTTTGCGCCCAGGTACCGGCCAGCCGCCTGTCGGTTCCGGCGGAACTCGCGCCCCTTATCGACACTGCAGCCGAAACCCGGGTACGCCATGCCCGGGGCCAGAGCCTGGCGGATTGGCTGGCCATGCGCAGCGGCGATTTCGGCGTGTTTCCCGACGGTGTGGCGCAGCCCCAGAACAGCGACGACGTGCAGAGCCTGCTGACCTGGGCGGCCGCCGAGAAGATCCATGTGATCCCCTACGGCGGCGGCACCAGCGTGGCCGGGCACATCAACCCGGAGGACCGGGGCCGTCCCATACTCACCATCGCCCTCGGCCAGATGAACCGCCTGCTGGACCTGGACCCGGAGAGCCAGATCGCCACCTTCGGCGCGGGCACCCCGGGCCCGCTGGTGGAATCGCAACTGCGAGCCCACGGCTTCACCCTCGGGCACTTTCCGCAATCCTTTGAACTCTCCACCGTGGGCGGCTGGGTGGCCTCCCGCTCCAGTGGCCAGCAGTCCCTGCGCTATGGACGCATCGAGCAGCTGTTCGCGGGCGGGCGCATTGAAACACTTCAGGGCACCCTGGAGATCCCGACATTCCCGGCCTCAAGCGCGGGGCCCGACGTTCGGGAGATGATCCTGGGCTCCGAGGGCCGGATCGGCGTGATCACGGAAGTGAAAGTGCGGGTAACACCGCTGCCGGAGAAGGAGCGCTTCCACGTGGTGTTCTTCCCCGACTGGGACAGCGCCCGCACGGCCAGCCGCAAGCTCGTACAAAACCGCATTCCGCTTTCGATGCTGCGCCTGAGCAACGCGGTAGAAACCGAGACTCAGCTGGCCCTCGCCGGCCACCCCACCCTGATCGGCCTGCTGGAGCGGTTCCTCTCGGCCCGCGGAGCCGGCGACGGCAAATGCATGATGACCTTTGGGGTGACCGGCAGTTCCCGCCAGTGTCGCCACGCCCTGCAGGAGGCCCGCGCCGTGTGCAAGTCGCACAGGGGCGTGTACACCGGCACCCGCCTGGGCGACAAGTGGGCCGCCAAGCGCTTTACCATGCCTTACCTGCGCGAAGCCCTGTGGCAGATGGGCTACGCCGTGGATACCCTGGAAACCGCCACCGACTGGGACAACGTGGACAACCTGCTGGGCCGCATTGAAGCCAACCTCCTCGACGGCCTGGCCGAGCGGCAGGAACGCACCCACGTGTTCACGCACCTGTCCCATTTCTACGGCCAGGGCTGCAGCGTCTACACCACCTACGTGTTCCGGGTAGCGGAGAGCTACGAGGAGACCCTGGACCGCTGGCGCACGCTGAAGGAAAGCACCTCCCGCGTGATCGCCCACAACGGCGGCACCATCAGCCATCAGCACGGCGTGGGCAAGGACCACGCGCCCTACTTGCCCGTGGAGAAAGGCGAGCTGGGCATGCTGGCCATTCGCTCCCTGTGCAATGCGTTCGACCCGGGCGCGCTGTTGAACCCGGGTACGCTCATCGACACGGAAACCGGAACCCGGGGGCGGACAAAGTGACCGGTACCAGTACACGCGAAGCGACCCTGGCCAAGCTCAGGGGCGACAAGCAGACATTCGACCTGGTGGTGATCGGCGGCGGCATTACCGGCGCCGGAGTAGCCCGGGAAGCCGCGGGCAGCGGCCTGCGTACCCTGTTGGTGGAGCAGAAGGATTTCTCCTGGGGCACCTCCAGCCGCTCCTCCAAGATGGTACACGGTGGCCTGCGCTACCTCGGCAGCGGGCACCTGGGCCTGACCCGGGACGCCGTGCGCGAGCGCGAGCGACTGATGGCCGAAGCGCCCGGGCTGATCGAACCGCTGCGGTTCATCATGCCCCATTTCCGGGGCCAGTTCCCCGGCCCACGCCTGTTCCAGGGCCTGCTGCGGGTGTACGACGCCATTGCCCGCAACCGCAGCCGGCACTTGCTCAAGCCCGCCGAGACCCTGTTCTGGGTGCCCGGCCTCACCGATCATCAACTGGCCGGGGCCAGCGGCTTTACCGATGCCGTCACGGACGATTCGCGGCTGGTGCTGCGCCTGATTGGCGAGGCCCGACGGGACGGAGCCCTGTGCCTGAACTACACCCGGGCTTTGTCCATCACGCGGGATCAGGGCCAGGTAACCGGGGTAACCTTGCTACCAGCCGGAACCGATGAACCCATCGACGTCTCCGCGCCCCTTGTCATCAACGCCACCGGCGCCTGGGCCGATCAGCTCCAGTCAAAGGACCCGGCGGAAAAAGCCATGACCATCCGCCCCCTGCGGGGCAGCCATCTGGTGCTGCCCTGGCGTTGCCTGCCGGTGTCCTGCTCGGTGTCGCTGTTCCACCCCCGTGACAAGCGGCCGGTGTTCGCCTTCCCCTGGCAGGGCACCACGGTGCTCGGCACCACCGACCTGGACCACGAAGGCGACCTGAACCAGGAGCCGGTGATTTCACCAGACGAAGTGCGCTACCTGCTCGAAATTGCCGGGCGCCTGTTCCCGGGCAGCGCCGTTAACGAGGCGGATATCCTCTCCACCTGGGCCGGCGTTCGGCCGGTGGTCACCGACGGCACCGGCAAGGATCCTTCCAAGGAAAATCGGGAACACGCGATCCAGAGCGACCGGGGCCTGGTGAGCATCGCCGGCGGCAAACTCACCACCTTCCGGATAATCGCCCGGGAGGCCCTGAAACTGGGCCTGGGTGACGATACCGGGGAGCGCATACGCCCCGACGCCGAACCGGTGTTCCACGTGCCGCCGGCCCTGGCACGCCCGGAAGGACTCGGCCATCAGACCTGGCAACGACTCCAGGGCGTCTACGGCCAGGACCTCGCCTCCGTACTCGAAGCCGGCCCCTTGGCGCCGGTCACACCGAGCGGACCCAGCGATCTGCTCTGGGCGGAACTCTGCTGGGCCTGCCAGGCAGAGGATATTCAGCACCTGGACGACCTGATGCTGCGCCGCACCCGCCTGGGCCTCATCCTGCCTGACGGTGGCACCGCACTCCTGCCCGCCATCCGGCAACACTGCCAGAGTCTCCTGGGCTGGACCGACGAAACCTGGCAACAGGAACAAGCCCGCTATCTGGCCATCTACCGCAGCGCCTACTCCCTGCCCGGCCGGGAGGCACCCCGTGGCGACTGAACCGCTGATCCTCGCCATCGATAACGGCACCCAGAGCGTGCGCGCCCTGCTCTTCGACCGCCAGGGCAACCTGGTGGGCAAGGGCAAGCAGGACATCGAGCCCTACTTTTCCCGGCAACCGGGCTGGGCGGAGCAGCACCCGACGTATTTCTGGGACCAGCTCGGGCAGGCCTGCCGGCTACTCTGGGATTCCACCGACGCCCGCCCCGACCAGGTCGCCGGTGTCACCGTCACCACCCAGCGCGGCACTGTGATCAACCTCGATGCCAACGGTGAGCCCCTGCGCCCGGCCATCATCTGGCTGGACCAGCGCCACGCCCGGGTGGACGGCCCCGTGAAAGGTCCCTGGGGCTGGCTGTTCAAGCTGGCAAGGCTGGAGGACACCATCCACCGCTTCCGGGAAAACACCCAGGCCAACTGGATCGCCCAGAACGAGCCTGAGATCTGGGCAAAGACCCGGCACTTCCTGCTGCTCTCCGGCTACCTAAATTACCGCCTGACGGGCGAATTCCGGGATTCCACCGGCAGCCAGGTGGGCTACATCCCGTTCGATTACAAGAAACACCGCTGGGCCGGGCGCCGCGACTTCAAATGGCAGACCATGCCGGTGAAACGAGACATGCTCCCGGAGCTGGTGCCACCCGGGGGCACCCTGGGGCACCTGACCCCAGAGGCGGCCGAGCATCTGGGCCTCCCGTCAGGCGTGCCGGTGATCGCCGCCGCTTCCGACAAAGCCTGCGAGATCCTCGGTTCCGGCGGCCTGTCTCCGCACATCGGCTGCATGAGCTACGGCACCACCGCCACCATCAACACCACCAGCCAGCGTTACGTGGAGCCCATCCGGCTGATGCCGCCCTATCCTTCGGCCGTGCCCGGTCGGTATGCCACCGAGGTGATGATTTACCGGGGCTTCTGGATGGTGAGCTGGTTCAAGCGCGAGTTCGGGCTGCGGGAACAGAAGATTGCGGAAGAACGGGGCATCGAGCCAGAGGCGCTGTTCGATGAACTGGTGCAGGCGGTGCCGCCGGGTTCCATGGGCCTGATGCTGCAACCCTACTGGTCACCGGGCGTGCGCCAGCCGGGGCCGGAGGCGAAAGGTTCGATCATCGGCTTCGGCGACGTGCACACCCGCTCGCACATCTATCGGGCCATTCTGGAGGGGCTGGCCTACGCCCTGCGCGAGGGCAAGGAAAGAATCGAGAAACGCAGCGGCGTGAAGATCACCAAACTGCGGGTGGCAGGCGGCGGTTCCCAGAGCGATGCCGCCATGCAGCTGACCGCCGACGTGTTCGGGCTAACGGCCGAGCGCCCTCACACCTACGAGACCTCCGGCCTGGGCGCGGCCATCGACGCCGCCGTAGGCCTGGGTTTGCATCCGGATTTTGATACGGCGGTAAAGGCCATGACCCGGGTCGGCGACGTGTTCGAGCCCAACCGTGAGACCAGCGCGCTGTATCAGCGACTTTATTCGGAGGTGTATCTGAAGATGTACCCGCAGTTGCAGCCGCTGTACCAGACCATTCGGGAGATCACCGGGTATCCGCGCTAAAGCGCAGACACCCGGCGAAGCTTCAGGGAGAGAGCAATCGGAGGCAGGCTCAGTCCTTGCCAACCACCGTCTCGGCCAGCATCTGCGCGGTGATGGCAGAGAGTGTCCAGCCCAGGTGACCATGACCGGTGTTGTAGAACACCGTCGGCAGCTTGCCGCGGCCCACGCGGGGCATCATGTTCGGCAGCATCGGGCGCAGGCCGGCCCAGGGCACCACGCGACGGGTGCACACGCCCGGGAAACACTGCTCCACCCAGCGAATCAGCGGCTGGATACGATCGTCCCGGATATCCCGGTTGTAGCCGCTGAACTCTGCGGTACCGGCCACCCGGAACCGGCCGTCGCCCAGGCGGCTGGTCACGATCTTGGTGGCGTCGTCCAGCAGACTCACGGTGGGCGCCGCCTTCTGGGAGGCCTCGTCGTCCAGCTGCACGGTGATGGAATAGCCTTTCACCGGGTAGATATTCACCCGGTCGCCCAGCTTGCTGGCCAGGGAACGGCTGCCAACGCCGGCACAGATCACCACGCCATCAAAGGTATCGCGGGTCTGTTCCGTGCCATCGTGGGAGGTCACCCAGGCGTTACGGGCGTCGGCGCTCAGTTCGGTCACGGTGTGGCCGTAACAGGTCTTCACGCCAAGGCGCACGATGGCATCGGCCAGGCCGTTGGTGAACTTGTGGATGTCGCCGGTGGAGTCGCTCTCGGTGTAGAAGCCCCCGTAGTAGGTGCCCGCCAGAGTCGGCTCGATGGATTTCATTTCCTCCGGCGTAACGGGGCGACGCTCAAGGCCACCGGCGGCCAGCAGCTTGGACACGTGGGCGGCATGGTCAAAGCCGGCTTTGTCCCGGTAGATGTGCAGGATGCCCTGCTTCTTCAGGTCGAAATCAATACCTTCCTCTTCCGCCCAGGCAAACAGGTGGTCGCGGGCCGCAATGGCCAGGCGGGCGGTTTCGGTGGTGTTCTTCTCGTACTGGGGAATGGCGGCAATAAACTCGGCAAACCAGCTCAGCTTGTGCCAGGAAGGCTTGGGGTTCACCAGCAGCGGCGCGTCCCGGCGCGACATCCACTTGATGCCCTTCATCACCGTTTGCCAGTTGTTCCACACCTCCGCGTTGGAGGCCGACAGCTGGCCGCCGTTGGCGAAGGAGGTTTCCATGGCCGCATAGCGGTGTTTTTCATAGACGGTAACGTCCAGGCCACGCTTGGCCAGGGTGTACGCCGTGGTAATACCGGTAATGCCACCGCCAATAACAGCGATTCGCTTCATAACAGACTCCGTGGGGCGCCAAGGGTTACCTCACTGCCCTCATGGCAGCAAGCACCCCTTCCGTCACGGGACCTGAGAGATTCACGGCGGGCTCAATTCGTTGAGCGACAGCCGCTTGCTCCTTCGGTGTGCCGACGGACGCAAACTGTCGGCAGCTCTTCGGAAAGTAGTCATGTCAGCGGTCCTTTTGCCTGAGAGTTTCCGGGGCAGTTGCTCCTTCGGCGCCGGTACCATCGCTCATGGATTTTGAACCCATGGAAAGTGGACCGATCTCTCCCGCAGACATGTGTGATCTGCACAAAATGCAATCAACAGGCGCAAATTTAGCAAATAACAGCCATTCATGAAACTGTCTCAATGCAAAGCCCGGCGTGGATCGGCTATGGTGAGGCTATGAATCAAAAAACGGAACCAACCTCAAAGCACAACGCCCGCACCCGCAAGCAACTCCAGAAAGAGCTGGAGCAGGCCCAGGACTACGAGCAGTGGCTGGCCGCCGCCACCGCCCTGGACGATCTGGACGGCAAGCTGGCCTGGCGCGAGCAGGCAGAGACCGGCATGCTGCACGAGAGCCTGATGCGCCAGCACATGGCCAGCATGCAACAGTGCCGGGCGAACACCGACACCCGCCGGCTGATCCGGGTGTTGCAGGAGAGCCTCTACCGCCACCTTGGCGAGCTCTCCAACCCCGAGCTCTACAGTGTCGCCCGCAGCGGCACCAACCGCCTGGTGCAGGAGTTCCTCAGCGAGGTGGAAACCTCCATGGAGTTCATCTGCAGCCACCCCATCCCGGAGGTGAGCACCGCCAGAAAACTGGAGATGTTCCGCGATGCCGAACGGGTCTACGGCCGCCCTGCCCTGATGCTCAGTGGCGGCGCCGCTTTCGGCATTTATCACCTCGGCGTTGCCCGGGCGCTCTGGCGCCAGAACCTGCTGCCAGACGTCATCGCCGGCTCCAGCATGGGCGCCGTGGTTGCGGCCGCCATCTGCACCCGGAACAACCAGGAAGTCACCGAGTTCTTCGAGCACCCCGAACACATCCACCTGCAGGCGTTCCGCTGGCTGGGCATCCGCGACGGGCTACGCGAAGGCCATGCCATGGATCCGCGCCAGCTGCAGGAACACCTGCTCGCGAACCTGGGCAGCGTCAGCTTCAAGGAAGCCCACGACCACAGCGGCCGCACCCTGAATATCTCGGTCTCGCCGACCCGCACCCAGCAGAAGCCGAGACTGCTCAACTGGCTCTCCTCACCGGAGGTACTGGTGGATTCCGCCGTGATGGCCTCCTGCGCGGTGCCGGGCATCTTCCCGCCGGTAACCCTTCAGGCCCGGGATGCCAGCGGTGGCCCGAACAGCAGCGTGCCTTACATGCCCACCGAACGGTGGATTGATGGCAGCGTACACGGCGACCTGCCGCTGATGCGCATGGCCCGCCTGCACAACGTGAACAAAACCATCGTAAGCCAGGCCAACCCCCACGTAGTGCCGTTCATCACCCACCACGATGAAAGCGGGCTCAAAGCCTGGGCCAAACAGGCTGCCGTTTCCCTGGCCCACGGCCAACTGGCCACGGCCCTGAAACTCACCCGCCAGAGTCCGACACCCGGGCTCATCCGCCCGCTGATCGAACAGGCCCACGCCATGGCCAGCCAGCAGTACCTGGGCGACATCAACATCCACTTCCCGCTACGGCCTTCGCTTTACCGCAAAGTGCTGGCCAACCCGAGCACCGAGGACCTGGACATGTTCATCCAGCTCGGCGAACAGGCCACCTGGCCAAGACTGGCGATGATCAAAGACCAGACCCGCATCAGCCGGGCATTTGATCGATGCATTCGCGGCCTGGAAAAGGTACTGGAGAAAGAATCCGCCTGACGCCCCGACCACGCTGCCCGGCCGTCAACCGAATCTTAGTGTGCATATTTATACACAAACGCGTATAATTAGCATATGTACACATGCCGGGAGACCTAACCATGGCAGAGCCACTGAGAAAACTGCCTGAAACCGTCGACAACGACGCCCTTCGCGGCCACGTTGCCCTGAAAGGCTTTTTCAACATCTGCCGGGAATGGGGCTGCACCCAGGAGGAGATGATGCAGATGCTCGGCGGCATCTCCCGGAGCACGCTCTCCAAGTACCAGAAGCTGCCTTACGTGCGGCTTTCCCGGGACACCCTGGAGCGCATCAGCTACATCCTCGGCATCTACAAGTCCCTGCGGGTGATGTACCCGACCGCCGAGCGCGCCAACCGCCGGATCCGCCTGGCCACCACCGAGGTGCCCTTCTCCGGCGCCTCCGCCCTGGAATTCATGACCCGCGGCTCCATGAAGCACCTGATGCTGGCCCGGCGCTACTTCGATGCCAAGCGGGGCTGGGCGTGAGACCCACCCCGCCGCTGGTGCTGCCCGAGTGGAAAGCCCACCGAATCATTCCCAGCCACTACCCGCCCATCGACCTGTTCGAGCGCATCTACGACACCGCCGAAGAACTGGACATCGCCTTTGAAATCGAGGCCATGACCAACGACCGCCTGCTCGACCAGGCCGGCAACCTGCAGCTCGTGCCCACCGAAGACCGCCTCATCGGCCCCGGCGCCAGCCCGGTGATGGCCGCCTTCACCCACCTGGGCTTTGGCAGCCGGTTCACCAACGGCGATTTCGGCGTGTACTACGCCGCCGATTCACTGGAAACAGCCATCGCCGAGACCGTCTACCACAAAGAACTGGAAATGGCCGCCGCCAACGAAGAATCCATCGAACTCACCATGCGCTGCTACGTGGGCGACATCGCCAGACCCATGCACGACATCCGCGCCAGCGACTTCGCCGACCTGCACGACCCAAACGACTACTCCGCCAGCCAGGCCTTCGGCGCCAAATACCGCTCCAAAGGATCCGACGGCCTGCTCTACCACTCGGTGCGAAGACCCGGACACGAGTGCATTGCCGCGTTTCGGCCGGTGGCCCTTCATGCGCCGGTTCAGGGTGGGCATTTGAGGTATTTCTGGGATGGGCAGAAGCGGAGGATTACGCATTGGGCTCGGATTTCGGATGCGCATGAGGTTGGGTTTGGTTGAGGCGGGAGGCGATCTATACGCCCAACCATTCCGCCAATCGGAGGTTGGTCTTCAACCTTAATCGCTGCTGAAGCATCCCTTCAAAAACTCCTTCCACGGTGCGTTTCTGCCCGAGTAATGGAAGTGAGGCTTCGGCCTCGGAGAAGAATTGTTCTTCGCGAGATGTACCCAGAATGGCCTGTTCCCACCAACTTACCACCCGCGGATGCGCCTCTTTGAGAAGCAAATCACCGGGCAGTTTTTCCGACTTGGAAGCATTCGCCCGATGAGTCGCTGGCATCAGGTTCCAAAGGTCGTTGTTGTTCCAGCGAGACCATGGAAAACAGTGGTCAACATCAAACCCCGTCGCTCTGAGATTTTTGGCCGTCCAGACGCACTCTACACTGCCTGTTTCAAGCTGCTGACTGATCATCTGACGGACAGCTGACGTATCTCGACGACCTTCAACCCACTGCAAACCACGATGATAGTCATCAATGCGATAACGCAGATCCCAGCTACCCATCAAATCAATCCATTCATTAACAATCGCAGGCTCAATCCAACACGCGTAACGACTGAATGCATCCCAGAGAAATGAAGGAACGCGGAAGGTACCGAACCGGGAAAGCGTTGCTTTGTCCAGGCGCACAGATTCCTTCCTGATCGTCATCCTTGCGGATTCGCCTTCAAAGATCGGGCGGTTACCACCCGGCCAGGTTGTGAAGTGCGCGGGGTTATCGAGAATGTTACGACAGGCGGCGCGAATAGCGCGAAGGACCACCGGCGCAATTTCGGCCGACAGCGACATTCCCACCCTGAGTCGAGTGGTGTGAAACTCTGAAGCTTGAAGAAATCCTCAGTGGCAAAGCCGTAGCCTTTGCTTCCCGGCGCTTGCCTCAGTTGATGGCGGAGAACTAATGGGTGGTACAGCATAATCCAGAACAGACCGACCGCTCCGAGCGGAAGATCAACCCAATCATCGGTTCGCTTGATCGCCAAGCCGGGCGCACCGTCAGCAATCCGGACAAGGGTTCGCAGCAAACCCAACTTGTAGGTCGAGGACTTATTATCATTAACGATGATGTGACGGACTGTCGGCAACGCGCCTGTGCCATCGTCCGCCAATCGAAAAGCCAGAGTCTCCCAGGAAACCTCGTCCCTCTGGAGCTCATCCTTCTTGCGCTCGACTGGTAACGGAAGCGGGATCAGTACTCGGCGTTTGGCAAAACTCTCTAGCTCTTCCCTACTGACATCGTAAAAAAGCCGTTCGCCATCACCGGGCCCATGCCGGAGCGTAATCACCAGCATTCCACCGGGCGCCAAAAGCTCAGTCAGGATTCGAAAAGCACGTTCACGATCGGATGGGGAGATATGCATCCAGACGGCGGAAACAAGAATGAGATCGAAGCGGTAGCTCAGCTTTCGGATCTTGCCTAGATCGGGTAATTGATCGTCTACCCAGTGAATGCTCTGACTGCGAGTAGCATCCCGAGCCATATCTCGTAAGCCAACTGCGGGCTCTACCGCGACAACGTCCCAGCTGCGCTCTGCAAGGGCGCTGGCATCGCGACCGCTGCCTGCGCCGACATCGAGAGCAAGGCCTGATTTCTCGCCAAGAAAGAAGAGCCAGTCTCGATGAACCTGTTCGAACGTAAGCGACTGGTACTGATCATAGAAGGACTTCGCTTTCTGGCTGTATACGTTCGTCACGAGTGGACATCCAAAGAATGGGGCAGACTCGGTTCCCTTCTAACATCGATGTCGCCCCCCCAAATGTAAATAACAAACTAGAGCACACTCAGTCTTCATCAAACTCTGAGGTAGTGAATTTCAACACATTGCAGTTCTCTTTAATCGTCCGCTGCAAAGACTCGTCAAAGCCATCCCTTTTCTTTGCCTCGATCTCCACGGAGATCGTGACGTCCACGCCAAGCTGAGCCGTGAACTGCTGAACCACCTCATCCATTATGGTTGCGAAGTCCATCTTCGCTTTGACTGGATCGAGCTCCGCAGTGCCGTAGAAATGAGTTTTCGCAATTCCAGCAACCGTGGATTGCCCCGCTGACGTATCACCACCTGGCGGCACCCTCACCGGCTCAGTTTTTTGTGTGGGCAGATCCACCGTATACCCGCTTCCGCCCGATTCATGAGCCCCTAAGGAGTGTTGATCTTGCTCTTGACGAAGCTTTTCAGCATAGGACGCGGCAGCTTCACGCTCGATCAACACTGAAGATTCATCCAAAGCAACGATCGAGCCTTTACCAAAGCTGAAACCAAGGTAACGATCCCCCTCTTTACCAGCCGCAAAGCCGAAGTAGTCTTCGGTCTCAGTCCCCTGACTGATGGCATTCTTAAAAACCTGGTCATTTACCAACCGGGGTAAATACAGGTAATGGCAGGTATCGCGCCAAACCTTGGGGGCACTGACCTCAGTCACACCATTTTTCAGGTACCAATCGTTCAATACCTTACGAAGATGAATGGGTGACCACTCGTAGACCAGCCATTCTTCCTCCCGGAGTTTTTCTTCGATGCTCTGAATCAGGTTGGGGGCGGTAGGTGGAACCGAGACCACCTCCCAGTTCAGCTCTGGGCGCCCTTTCACAAAGTCTTCTACTGGAGCAATCAACCACTTCCAGGTTTCCCGAATTAGTTGAGCGAGAGACTGTTCGGCGCCATCCCTATTGCGTTTTGCTTGTTTGAGGTGGGATAAGTCCTGGTTCAGGTTACCGTCTTCAATATCCGAGACGATAGAACGCCAAGCTAGATAGATCCGTCCCTGCTCCTTCAAGCGATTGACCACATCAAAATCCGGCGCCAGAAAAATGAGACGGTTCTGTTTCTGCCGAGGCTGATCTCCCCGGTTACGCAGAATTTTTTCCGCTTCACCATAGGCTTGGTTCGATTCCGAGCGGCTAAAACCTGCACCGGGACGAAGCACAACCAGGCGCGGACCAGAACCGTAGTCGTCAGGAATATCACCGTGCTCGGTAAACACGTGAATGCCAGCGAAATGGTGATTTTTCCCAAACGCTCGGTTCACCCGTTCTTTCAGCAATGGCATCAGCTCATCCCGAGTGCTGATGTTTTGCTTACGAGTCTCCATCTCCCGACGCAAATTAGGCTTGGTGTCCAACCACAACCTGTCTTGATCAGCGTACAAGTAGTGCAACCTATCCCGCAGGCGCTTGAGCACATCTTCGAACACGCCAATAGTCTGCCCAGGCTGAACGCAGCCCAACAAAATTCGCTCAGTCTGAATACCGCGAATCATTTGGTCTTGGGTCGAAGGCGCGCTCCCTAAAAAAATCGTGCGAGCGGCGCGTCGGGCTGCTTGCACACTGCCAAACAAAGTATGGCTGTCAATGTCAGCAGGAACAGAACGAGGCCCATCCACCTCCTTTTCAATGACAGGCTCCCAACCCTGAGGCAGATAATGAATACTCTTATTGCGAACATTTGCGTCCGCCAGCGGTAAGGAACCCGGCATGATCAACGCGTCACGGTTCCCACTTTCCCACAACCGGTGAATGACGATCGCCATATACTGCAGAACACCCCGAGTACGCTGGAACTTGTCCAACGTCGACCAATCCTCGTACAAACGATCAAATATTTCGGGGTGAATTGGATAGGAAGAGCACAGTCGCTCGAAGTATTCGTTAGATTGTGTCTCAACGGGGAATTTATCAGCATGCTGCCGATAGAAGTCCGAAAATTGCCGAGCGATACCCTCAACTTCGGCACGTGCACCTGCGTCTTCAAACAATCGGCGGCGAACAATTTCAAACGCCTCACTCGAACCCACCGGCTTCCAAACCGACTCGACTCGCGCGAAGTATTTTTCCAGAGAGTTCAGTGCCAGCTGCCCCATATGACCGCCGGCCTCCAGCTCTGACTCAGGCAACGACGCCAGCAAAATGGCGTTAGGCACTGCCTTCATTGCCTCAGTTAACGCCTGGAAGAAGGTCAGATTTGAATCAAAAGTGCCTGCTCGGTAGCTTTTTCCAAGCTCAAATTGACGCAAGAAGGCAACAAGCTCATCAATAAGCACGACACAGGGTGCCGCTCGAGTCAGCAGATCCACTAAAAGATCTTTCCCAGGAGAGGTGCCCTGCTCGTCTGAGGCGCGAACCATTTCCAGCCCTTCATCGCCCAATAGCTGCCAGGCAATCTCGGCCCAGAGCGTCGTTACCTTCTGACCATCTTTTTTAACACTCTCCTGACTGGGAGCTAACGCAATACCATCGATGACCGCAATTTTGGCTGTGGGCAGTGATTGAACGCCGGCTTCGTCCAGCAAGTCAGGAATGCCCTGCAAATCGCTGGCCGGAACCTGACGACTGGCAAGGTGGTAAACCGCCAACATGGTATGCGTTTTACCACCACCAAACGCAGTTTGGAGTTGCACGACCGGGTCGCCACCGTTACCTGCTAGCCGCTGAGCTACTGATACAAGCAACAACCGCATACCTTCGGTAATGTAGGTCCGAGAGAAGAACTTCTCCGCGTTCTGATACTCCTCCGGCGCGGTGCCCTTTGCCACCTGACTAATATCAGCGGCAAACTCGGACTGTTTGAAAGTGCCATGCAGCACGTCCTTGTGGGGCCGGGCAATTTCTGTCCAGGGCTTGAGCGACATATCTACGACTCCAAATCTGTATCTATGGGTATAAATTCCAGCTCACTGACATCCTCGCCAGCGGCATTCACCATGGTTTTTGTGCGCCTGATCTGCACCTTTGGATAACGGGTTTTCAACCGTTTCCATTCAATGTAATGATCCCAACTGCCAATAAACTGCAGCTCGGGCTCTTGTTCCTGCAGCGCCAACTCAAAGCCAAGCCGGGTAATCAAATATCGACTCTGGCGGTGTCCGCTCATTTGGGCACCCGCATTCAGGTTGACCGAGTGCACTGGGCCTAAGCGATACACATAGTGCGGTAACTCGGGTTTTCTCGGCGGCCATGTCGTTCCGGTCTCGGCTAATTCCTTTCCCAACCGAACCTCAACGCGCTCAACTTCCGCCCAGCCAACGATATGCCTCTGGGCTTGATCATACAGCGCAACAACACTGATTTGTTCCAAGGGCCATTTCGATTCAGACGGTCTCGGGATATAAAAACAGCGTTGCTCAAAGTGGTAATCCAACCGCGCCTGCCGATTGTTCTTCGGCACCATGCCAACCAATACCCACTGCCTACTAGCCTCTTTTTTGCGACGGTAAATCCGATTGTCGTAATGCACGCGAGACTGAGTAATCACCTCACCCGGTTGTTCGAACAGGCTTTCCAGATAATCACAAAATAACTGGTTTTCCCGATGCCGACCAGGCTGCAACGGAACCGCACCAATGTTGACGTTCGCGATACTCTGGTAAAAGGGGTGCTGCTTGAAATCCTGCTCATCACCTGGATATGGGAATAAAATCACGCCACCGATGCTTTTATTCGCCACCCGAACCGAATCATCAAAACCTTCTTGCCATAAAATGGCGTCTCGATAACGATGCAGCTGAGCAATCGTGTCTAGCGGTGGACCGCAAGCAACCGGAGAATCCGGATACTGCTCAGACTCTCGATCAAATCGATACTTGGCATCCAGCACTACTTTGAAAAACTTCCTATCGCCCTTGGTATCGAAACCCAGACGTGAGAACTCGATAAATTGATCCGGTTTCTGATCAAACGTGTGGGTGTACTTTTGCCGCCCAAACGTTCGGTTGAAGTACATGGAAATATCATCACCGGTACTTTTTTGCACAAAGTGCACAGCCGACTTCTTGCCCTTTTTCAAATTCACACGCAGCCGGTGATGCTCTAGCTTGACGATATCATTACTCACCAGATCATATTTTGGGTTGTCCCTGAGCAACTTAACGGTTTTCAGGAAGCACCAATATTCGTACAAGGTGGCGATGTCTTTGTAATCCATCTGAAAGACATCATTCTCAGCCAGAGCCAACCCCTTCCTAAGAAGCAGGAATCGGTGATAGAACTCCTTGTAACCTGGAGCCATCGTCAAGGTGGTGGAGAAAAAGCTCTGATGCTGAAATGGTCCCACCGCCCCCAACACCGAACCCTGCAATCTCCTCCGCAGCCGCGCTTTGCGAGTCTCAAGCTCCGCCAGTTCCACTTGGACTCGTTTGGGCGAAACCTTCGATTGCTGCCTCAGATAGCGCATGGTGCGCTCAATCTGACGAATAATCTCTGCCAGCGCCCAGGCCACAAATCGGTTCTCAACGGTGTCGTAACTGATTTGCTTGTGCTCTTCCGGAAGATGAGAGAGTTGAACCCCGGGGGCCACCCTTAAACCACCACCCCGACTGTACCGGTCCGGTCGCCGGGTAGCAGCTCGAATTCCGCGTGGGGTGGCCTTCTTTATTCGATGGATAGGCTTAACCCGATGCTCTCGACGCAACTCGGATTTTGGCGTTCTCAAAAGCGTCGCCAAACTAACTTCCAAGCTATCAAACAACACCCGAAACAGACTCAACCACTCGGACACCATTTGCCGATAAGTTACCCGAGGGCTAGTTGAGGCAAAGGTTTTGGTAAACGCATCAAACGCCAAGGAATAAAGCACCTCGGTGATCTCATCCAGCATGGCAGGGAAGTCATCCTTGTAGTCCAATTTCTGAGGAAACACTTCCACCCCAAGACTGAACAACACTTTCCCCCGCGCATCGACCACTTCAAAGCGAGTGCGGCCAACGGCGTTTTCTAAACTGAACGAACCCATCAGCCTCGGCTTTCCCGCTAATGAGCGATACCTAACTTGAGTTTGAGGAACACGGTTCACCCACAAAGCCAAAGGCGCCTCAAAATGGCAATCGTCACCCGGCTCAAACAACCACTCCAGCCGTTGCCACTCAAAAAACAGGGGGCTATCGACAGGCCCAGGCAACTCAGACTCTGAAGGGTTCAACCGCAAATGCTGAGCGTCAAACCAAGCCACGACAGGCGTTTTAAGTTGCGCCTGAATGGCACGCGGCAAAGCCACCTCACTGAGCGTGAGCTGGCAAACGCTGCCATCCGTGTGATCAAAGCAAAGCAGCGGCATAACGCGAGTTACAACCAGTACGATGTGAAGCCATCGTCATTGAAACGTTGCAACATAAAGAGAAGCTTCTTAACGCTTCTTGGATAAGGCGTTGCCTCTGAATCAACCAGACTTTCAACTTCTGCCAGCTCTGCGGTTTCTGGAATGGTATGTCCCGAAAAGAGACTGATCAAACCGATCAATGCCTTGAGCATCGCGGTAGAGCTACCTTGAATTCTAGGCAGCACTTTTTGCATCAGCTGAAAGTCCAACGCTGCCTCGCGAGCAAACCCCTTCAGTTGGCCCAACTGTTCCTGTTTATGCAGTGTTAAGTAGAACGCTATCTCATCACGGACTCGATAACCGAAGTGAAGGCCCGCCGGCTCCAGGATCCGGTTCACCTCTTTCAGCAAATCTAGCGAGTCAGAAAGTTCCGCTTTTTGCTCAACCGTGAGATCGACCGAATTTAGAAAAGGTGCCAGCAATGCATCCGCATAAACACCACTAACGGGCTGCGCTTCAGCAGGCTCCGGTGCCCACTCCAAATCGATGTCATTCATCTCAATGGCATTGGCCCGATCGAGTACCTTTCGACTGAACGGATGCGTGGTCTCATCCATGTTCACAGTACCCACCAGCATCAGGTTTTGAGGCAGGTACACGGGGCGGCCCCCATTCACATCCGCTCGATTAACCAGGGGTTCGGTCACTATTTGCCCCTGGCTATCCCGCATGCGGGTCTCCATAAAGCTCAGCACCTCGGCGAAATAGTGCTCAACCCTCGCCAGGTTCATCTCATCCAGAATCACGAAGTAGAGGTCGTCTGGATGTGCCATCGCTCGCTCGATTACTTTGAGCAACGGCTGGCTCTCATAATCACCCTGGATATTGGTATAGCCCAGCAGATCCGAGCTATCAGCCCAATCCGGACGCACGGCAATCAATTCACAGTGGTCGGGATCACCATAACCCAGGGCCTTGGCGAACTGCCTAACCAATTGAGTTTTCCCTGTGCCCGAAATACCCGCCAGAAGCGCCAAAGGCTTGGTGCGCAAACATAGATAGAAGTTGGCGACTTCAGGCAAGCTGTAGTGAAAGCCCTGGCTGGCCATAAACGCTTGCACACGCGGCAGCCAATCAACTGCAGGGATCTCGGTACTATGGACGGGTAAAGGCTCTCCCTCACCGCCATTACCAGGTAAATCATCGTCGGGTTCCACCTTTGGTAACCAACGTTGAATCTCTTCTGGCAATTTCACCGATTGATCCATTAAGACGATCGCAAGCGCTTCCCAAGTAAACTCAAATAAATAGCCCTGGTTGCCAAAACCATCGCGGTTAAATGGCCCTCGGACATCACTCAACGCCCGCTGCAGTCGCTGCCAACATTTTTTGATGGCAGTTGAGTCAATCGCTGGCTTAAAAACGATGAGGGGCTCCACATCCACTAAATGCCCATCGCCTCGCCACTCATCCGAAAATTCCTCCGGCTGTGGCACCACTTTGGGAGACGAAATTGCACGAGAAATTGCCTGGATGGCGCTGTCCGCGTGATGGATGATGATGTCGCCCGGCCGAATATCTTTAACAGCGGACCAATGCGCAAACTCACGACCACCCTTCCCAGACAGTGGCGCCCACAAATATTTCAGAGCGCGTTTCGGGCTAAACGTTTTCCCCTGCATGACATACCAGAGCCGAGGCTCCGGCTCGTTACCCTGTTCTTCCTCTTGTGGTAAGTGCTGGGACACAGCCTCGTAGCAGGTTTGCAGTTGCAAGGCGATCTCTTCATCAGCCGCAAACAATTCAAGCAGCAAATTAATCCGCTCCAAATTATTGCGTGCAGACTGAGGGCTGACATCCGGCCCGGCTATATAGGTGTGCTCACCGCTACCAAGAGTCTTCCAACTCCAACCCGGCGGTGTGTGTTGAATCTTACGCACATCAATGCACACGAACGCCTCGTAGTGTTGGCTTACCTCAAACTGTTCACCTTGGTGAGAGAAGCTGCTGATATCCTTTGCTTCATCATAGGTAGCCTGGATACGCGTATCCTGCACAAACCCAAACAGGACCTGTGAAGCCGCACTGTTCACAATGAAAACAGGATCGCCGGATTTCAGTTTCGAAAATTTGTCGCGGTTCCAATAAAACCGGTTCTGATTGGCAGAAAATAACCGCCGGTAATTGCCCTGGACCGTCTCAGGCTTTTTGACCTCATAGATCATCACCGGCAGATCTGTGTCGCCCAGGTTGCGGGGCTTCTTGGCGACAACAAAGTCCAGAGCCTCAAGGGCCTCGATAAAGGGTTTATACAGCTGCTCCTCGACTTTCTGTGCCGGAAGCGATTGCGCTTTCGTGTATTCCAGCGCTTTCGCCATCAGCGCCTTGGGGTCAAAGCGCCTTCCTTGATAGAGACACGAGTAGCGCTCACCCTCCGCGATCTCCTTGCCCATTTCATGAATGGTTTTCACCACATCATCACGGGTCAGCAACTGCAACGTCTGCTCAATCATGTCGTGGCATCACCTTTAAAGGTCAAATCCTTGTTGCTCGCCTTTGTGACCCACATCGTGAGACGCCGCCACAATTGCGTGCCAAGAACCGATCAACTCGTTGTAGGCGCGGGCCTCTTCGGCCCACTTCTTGCGCTCGCATAGGGTATAGAGGTGGTAGGCCAGTTGGCGGATGGCTTCGCCTTTTTCCGGCATTTTGGCCAGCAGTTCACCGGCAGCCGACTCACCGCTGTTGTTGAGGCGACGGATCATCTGGTGGCAGGCTTCCCAGATCGGTGTGCGGTCGTCTTTGCTCGGATCCCAGTCGGATTCGTATTCAGACCATTTCAGCAGCCTTACTTTTCCGCTACCGGATTCGGCCACGCCGGCAGCTTTCACGCCATCCACACTCGTTCCCTTGGCGCGAGCCAGCGTATCGGCCTCGCCAAACTGGCCGGCACTCCAGCCGTATTGCTCAAACCAGCTGGAGCAGAACTGTGTATCGGCATCGAAGCTGCCGGAGTCCGGGCTGAGATACTCGGTAATCGCACGGTTAATCAGCACCAGAGCATCGTGAACGCTCATGCGGCTGCCGTCTTGGTTCAGGACTGCTTGGTACTTGGAGTAGATGGCCATGCCGGGACCTATGGCAGCCTGGGCCAGATCCACCGGGGCTATGGGGGTTTGACCAGTCTGGCCGCCGATCATGGTTTCCAGCGCTTCCGGCATTTCTTCGCGCAGTTGACGCTGGAAATCGCGGCGAGAAATAGACTCCGCGTTGGTTTCACGTTTGCGGCAGACCAGGACGATGGAGGAGGCTAGTGCGTTACTGCCAATACCGATGCTGCGACCTTCGCGTTCAGTTCGTACTGGCCATGTACCATCAATGGAAAAACCAGCCTGAATGACGGCTTCAAGAAAAGTTACCCAGCCGGTACTGGTAGTGCTGCCTTCTTTGGTTTCCGACTGCTTGAATGCGTAATAAATAGAAACCGGAAACGCTGGATGAGATTTCTCTGCCATATTGTGAATAGCGCGCGTCATGCCATCCATAAAGAAGGTTTCAGCTTTTTCCTTGCTGCCATGACGGTAAGGGGTGGCGACCAGCTCTTCCGCTTTGGGAACCGCCATGGTCGCGAACAATGTTGGGTAAATTTTTCGCAATGCTCTGCGCATCCAGACATAGAAAAAGTCGGACAAATCAGCATAACCAATATTGTCGTAATAGGGTGGGTCAGATGAAATGACCTTGTTGAGGCTGATTGACTGCGTGGCAGCATCACTTTGCTGAGCGCCGCCAGAGGCTGTGGCTGGTAAAAGGTCCACTACCTTAAATACCCAGTTAATACTACCAATGAAGTTGCCCGTTGAGTCAGACAAGGGATTTACTTCTGCAAAATCCCAGACCATTGGAATGGCCTGTCGTGCGAAGGTACTTCGAATCGTATCCCGCTGTGATGTCCAGCTAGCAATTGTTGATCCCGAATCAGCAACCTTATCCACTGCGAAGCCCAAATAAACTGCTACAGCCTCCCCATAGGCCGTCGCCCCAGAACCGCCTCGGGCTAGGCCTTGACCATCATCCGGCAGGCCGGCGGCTTTGGCGTCGGCAACGGCTTTTTCACGGGCCTCCTCCACCAGATCGGAGAAGGTGGCTAAGGCTACTAGTTGGCGGGGGGTGAAGAGGTTGCCCCACTCTCTCAGCCCATATGGAACACAAGTGCCGCCCGTCAGCCTCGCGGGTACATCTCCCGAAGGCGCCCAATATGGTTCGGCCTGATTCGCGACAGACTCCATTTCACTGGTTGGAGAAAGATAGACACGGCCACGCTTTCCTTCTGCAACGACAGCCATCAGGCGTTGCTTCATGCGACCGGCTTGACCCTCAGCCTTAATGTACTTCCCATCAATTGGCGAACCAGATACTAGACAGTTGAAATTAGCACCCCGCCCGCCGGCTTTGGTGCCATCCTTCGCCTCTTGCGGTGGATTGCCGACTTTAATTTCAAATTGATACTTGTCACCCTCAACGACAGGCACAACATAAGCCTCTTTACCCTTTTTGCTGGATATCACAAAGCTGGAGGCGAGAGGCACCTCTACATGGCTAAAAGCCGGGTTGGGGCTTTTCACGGTTCTGGCCCAAAGCCAGGCAATCACTGTCAGCTCTTCCCCTTCGTAGGCTTTCAAGTCTGGGCGCTCGACGACCATTTCTTGGGTAATCTTGTACTTTGGATAAAGGTGGCCAATCCGCTTAAAGGCTTCCTCGCGCACCCACTTGCCATAACGCCGCACGTCTTCAGCCAGGCCTTTGGCACTGGCCCAGTCTTCCATCATGCTTTGCTGCTTCTCACCTTCTGGCAGCGGGCCAACGGGTGTTTGCCCGGCAAACTTGGGCGGAATTTCGATCATCGCCTTGTTGATCATTACTGCAACGGGGTTCAAGTCGCTGGCGTAGCTTTCCAGTCCCAACCGCTGGGCTTCTAGCGGAATGGCTCCGCCCCCGGCAAAGGGATCGTGAAAGGCTGGAAGTTTCTCCGGATTGAACAGCTCCGACGCCTGTGGATAATTACGATTGAGGTGGCAGGTTTCGCGCCAGCTCTCCCAAATGGCTTCACGAGCGCGGTTCAGCACTTCTTCGTTGTTGGTATTTTCCCATTTCACCAGGTCGCGGATGATCTGGAATAGCTTCTCCCGCTTAATCTCCGCTTCTTTCTTGTTTACCCCATAACCCAGCTCGCGCTGGTAGCCGGGATCGTTCACCAGTTGGGCAAACAGCACTGCCCTTGCAGCGGCCAAGGGTCGACGCGCCCACCACAGATGCAAAGTGCTGGGGTGGCCGTGGCGGATGGATTTTTCCCGGGCAGCTGCCATGTTGATGTCATCCAATGGCAGCGCCACCTCAATGAGTTTTTTGGGCGTCTTAATCTGTGTTGTCATACTAATTCCGGTGCATCTTGTTGGAGAACATCCTCGGCAATACGTCCGAAAAACTGTCGCGTCATGCTGAAGAACGGACTGAGTCGCTGAGCAATGGGCACGAGATCTATCGCAGCCAGGCTATGTAGGTCCATCTCATTGCTGAGGTGCTCATCGAACAATGTGTCTAACTCCTCCCACCATTTACTGCGCTCTGCCAGTAAAAACGGGCTGTTCAAGTTGAGCAGGTCAATGGTGTAACGTGCACGCGCGCTGTCTCGTTCGTTCAGGTATTGTGCAGGGATAATGCGACCATCTGAAAGGTATGAAAAAAACCGGGCGCAATCGTTTTGTTGGGGTGAAACAAAGAGTTGCATATTGACCGAGCGCTGCTTGCCAGGAGCATGACCACCAAACAATTCACTAGCCAGACCAGCCTCATTCTGCTCATCTTTGAACGCTCTAATTCGGTCGGCATCCAGCGCACTGGCTGCCAGATTGGTGTAGTCGAAAGTGCGCCTGGGGCTTTGACTTTTATTCTCGACATGCTCGATGTGATACCCCAGCCCATGTTCATCCGCACGCAGCTCGCTGTAACAGCAAAGTTGATACTGTTCGTCTAGTAAGTAACTCATAACCTGCCGTTTATGATTAAAGTTGCTCCAACGGCGAGTGGCTTCTTCACTAGTTTGTGGCGGGGTTCGGTTTGCTTGGTTCAGCTGATAGCTACCATTTCCCTGCTTGGTGACATGCCTCATCCTTTGAGAGCCTTTTGACGTTTAATGCTGCGTTGAAGGCGCTGTAGTTGAGGGTGATGCTCCCCCAATGTGCTTTGTAGTTGTTCCATTAGCTGCAATGCTAATGAATCTTCGTATAGCCCTTGGTCAACCAACTCTGTCAAGCGCTTTAAATCCTGTTTCTCTTTCACGGGAGGTTGTGGGTCAACAAACATGACACCCTGCAGTACTGTGTTGCTCGGCTCGCCGTAAGTTCTGGCCAACGGCTCCTCTGCTCTCGCTTCACCTGCCTTATTACTTTGGATAACTCGAATATTTTCCCGCCGAATCGTACTCATTACCTGTGGGCTATGGGTTGTGACAACAAACTGAATGAGAGGAAAAGCATCACGAAGTGTTTGGATAACTGTTTGTTGCCACTCCGGATGCAGATGCATATCTACTTCGTCAATGAATGCAATTCCAGTTGTTTGCTCCTGAGCCTTCTCACCCATTTGTGGGTTTAGCTTGGCACAACGCCACGCCATATCAGCTACTAGAGATACCATGGCACGCACGCCATCGCTGAGAAGCGAAACGGGCAATACGCCCATTTCTGAGTGAGTCATAGCCAACTCTTCATGTTGAACGCTGTAATGGAAGTCGCTCCAACCTTCATTGCTGAGGACTTTGTCGACAGTGTTTTGGATACCCTCAATTTGATGAGCTAGCGTATAACCTTCGTAAGCTTCCATACTTTTATGTTGGAGAACTGCGAAGGTAGCTTTTGTCATCCACTGCTGAACTTGGGTAAAGCTGGAGGCGGAGCTGAAGCAGTCCTCATATCCCAACGTCCGACTTTCACTTAATACTGCCTTGCGGCTCATATTCTTATGCGCATTCCAAAGGCGACCTGAACCGTAATACGCCATCAGAGGAAGGGGCACAGGCTCCAGAGCCTGAACCCGTTTCATCAGTTGCCTACCGAGTTTCGTTAGTTCTCCAGCGTGTTTGATCGTAGTTCTGCCCTTAGCTCCATGAAGCTCTCTGACAACTGGGGCAATCATATTAGATAGCGTCGCTTCAAGGCTTACAGGGAAAGCCTGTTCATTGTCAGAGTGGCCGGAAAGCCTTTGGTAACGTGCGTCGGTTTGCGCAATATGTTTCGCTTTCCCGAGATCAAAGGCACCGACGAAAGTGCCCAGTGCAATCGTAGCGGCATCTAACACCGAGGTTTTACCTTGACCATTTCTTGCAGCCAATACTGTCAGTTCAGGATGAAAGCTTATATCCAGGCTTTTAAATCGCCGGAAGTTTCTCAGTTTCAGCGTTTCAAGCTTCATAAACCTGGCTCCTGGAGCTCTGCCTTTGACAAAAGGTGCTTCAATTCGTAGTTCACCGAAGGTACTCCGAAATCTGGTTCGGTGCTGAACGGATTCTTAACGTAGTAAGGGCCATCGTATTCTTCTCCATCTACCAAAACGATCGCCAGCCAGAATTTTTCAGCCTGGTTCAAAGCGTAGAGGATTTCATTGCGACTGACCGTAATAACATCTTGCCCTTTGGCTCTACCCTTCACTTCGATATGTCTGTCTTGTGGCAAAGAACCATCCGGATTAGCCTGAGGGCGAGAAGTAATATCCCAACCACACTTGTCGGCACAGACATCCTTCACGGTATGGCCCAAAGCCTGCTCTCGATCGATAACTGCCTGCATGGCCACCTGCTCAATATGCGCTCTGGCTTGAGCATCGGCAGTGAACGTCGTCTCGCCCTTGCGTATAGCCAGTAACCCCTGAGGTATCACCAGGGCACCGCCGATCACCACCGGGGTGCTGGAGACCACATTTTTCATGGCTTGCAGCTCGCGCTTGCGTTGCTCGAGCCTGGCAGTTAACTCTTCTGCCCTTCTCCGAAAGTTTTCCGGTTGTATGCGCGGCTGCTTTCCTGCGGCAACCTGTTCGTCCAGCTTGATCGCCTGACCGGACAAATAATTGATCTCTTTGACCAGTCGCTCATGGACGGCGGCGTGGATTTTATCAGCAGTGCGCTCCCGGCGAGTTTTTACCTCTTGGTAGTGTTCGGGTACCAAGTGCTGAGTGGCATGGTTGAGCGCCAGGGATTCAAGGTTACCAGTGATCCACGGGGCGTTCAGCACGTCTTGAACCAATTGGTGGTCGTCAGCAGCAATCGGCTGCAAGTCCAAATGAGGTGCCCAGCCCGCATGGGAGCTGTTGCCTTGCTGGTCGATCTCAACGAATTGCAGCCGTCGGGAGGCGATGCCTGGTTTACCATCAGCGCTGGCGCTTTCACCCTCGCGAATCGTGTGATCGACCATAAATAAGATTTTCGGCTCGATGCCGTCATCGTTTGGGTCTACCAGAACAGCGCCTTGCTTGAGCTTGCTTCGGTGAGCCGAAAGTACCAGATCGGTGGTCGCGGCCATCAGAGGATGATTGGGGTGAATCAAATCCGCCATGGGTTTGCCGGGAACACGAACCATCTGTTTCTCGAAGCAAATTCGCTCATATTTCTTCAGCACCGGTGTGCGACTCTCACCGATGATCCGATCCCGTTCTCGAATCGCCGCGGGCACATGCCGGACTTCGTAGCGCCCCGATTCTCGAGCACGCATTTCTCCACTTAGGGTTTGAAACGCTTCGGTGAAAAACGCCCGAATGAAGTACGGCTGAAGCTTGCGGGCTTCGGCCTTTTCCATCTCTTCCTTAACGGCGTACAAGTCCTCCAGCGACATGTGCTGTTCAACCAGAGCGTTGCGTTTAAGGATATCGCGTAGGTGTTCCGTATCCAGTGCGCCGTCAATAACCTGATTGAGCTTAGCTTTGATTTCAGGCGACTCTCCGTACCGGATGGCTTCAACCAGCAGGTCTTTAAGAGATTGGTTCTCGAAAGCTTCACCAAGAATGTCGAAAACTTTGCCGCCCAAGGCTTTTTTCTCAACTTCAAGCTTGTCGAACAGCTTCTGGAACACCTCGCCTTCCCGGGTTTCGTTGGCCACCAGATTCCACAAATGGCAAACCTCTGTCTGGCCAATCCGGTGGATGCGACCAAAACGCTGTTCCAGTCGGTTTGGGTTCCAAGGCAAATCGTAATTCACCATCAGGTTGGCATTCTGCAGGTTGACGCCCTCACCTGCCGCATCGGTCGCCACCAGCACCAGAACTTCAGGGTTATTTCGGAATTCTTCCTGGGCTTTGCGACGTTCATCCCGATTAGTGCCGCCATGAATCGTCAGAACGGCCTCCGGATTGCCTAGCATTCCGGAAATGCGCTGAACCAAGTAATTAAGCGTGTCTTTGTGCTCGGTAAAGATGATCAACTTACGACGGCTGCCACCCTCGGTGTACATCTCAGGCCGATCTTGCAAGAGGTGGGAGAGCTCCTCCCATTTTTTATCATTACCTGACTGCACGACGGTCATGGCTTGAAATTCCAAGCCCTGCAAGCTCACGATCTCGGCCTCGAGCTCCGGAATGGTTTCAGCAGCTGTGGCCTGGTCCACGACTTGTTCCGAGAACAGCTCGTACTCCTCGGCACTGAGTTCGTCGTCATCCAGTTCGTCGATGTTGTCGGGAATGTCGAGCTTCTTGGTGACTTTGTATTCGCCGAGGGTTTCCGCGATACCATTTTTATTCGCCTGCTTTACGGCCTCACCACGCGCAACCAGTTTCATTTCTTCAAGGCGCGACTCAAGACGTTTCCGTCGACGCTTGAGGGACTGGTAAATGGCTTCTGGACTGGAAGCGAGACGGCGCTGCAGTTGGGTCAATGCGAAACCAACGGTGCCCTTACGCTTGCCCTCCAAATTGTCCGCCCGGTTCATCTCGTTGCGGACATAGTTTGTCACTTCCGCATAAAGCTCGGCTTCAGCATCAGACAACTCGTAGTTGGCTGTGTAGGCTCTGCGCTCTGGGAACAGAGGTGTGCCATCGAACTTCAGAAGCTCTTCTTTCACCATCCGACGCATCATGTCGGACACATCGACTTTGTGGGCGCCTTCCCGGAACTTTCCGTAGAAGCGATCGCCATCAAGCAACGAGAGCCAGATCTGAAAATCCTCTTCCTTGCCGTTGTGCGGTGTGGCTGTCATCAGCAAAAAATGCCGGGTAATCGAGCCTAACAACTCACCCAGCTGGAAGCGTTTGGTTTTGTTGACCTTGTTGCCGAAATAATTGGCGGAGAGCTTGTGGGCCTCGTCCACGATGATGAGATCCCACTCGGTATTTTTTAGTTTTTCTTGGAAATCTTCATTGCGTGAGAGCTGGTCCAACCGACAGATCAGCAGGTTGGATTCGTCAAAGTAGTTGCCAGAGGCACTCTGCTCTTGTCTGTCGCGGCTAAAGATGTCGAACTGGACGCCGAATTTCTCCAGCAACTCGTCTTGCCACTGCTCGGTGAGCCCGCCGGGAGACACGATGAGAATGCGCTTAGCATCCGCCCGCATTAGGAGTTCACGAATCAACAAGCCAGCCATGATGGTCTTGCCGGCACCGGGGTCGTCCGCCAAAACGAAGCGCAACGGCTGGCGAGGCAACATAGACTCATACACAGCCGAGATTTGGTGGGGAAGCGGCTCTACATTGGAGGTATGAACTGCCATCATCGGGTCGAACAGCGCCGCCTGAGTAATACGATAGGCCTCCAGGCCCAGCTTGAAGTCGGCCCCGGGGGCATCAAACGCCCAGGGGCGACCAGCCTCAGCCAGCTCCAACCGCGTTTCGTCGGAGCGGAACAGCATCTGTTCGTTCAGGCGGCCTTGGCTGTCTTTGTAGTAGACCGTCAGGGCATGATCACCTACTGATTCGGTTTGTACAATGCGGACAACGTCGTCACCCTGAATGCCTCGGATCTGGGCGTCTTTTTTTATGTCTTCCAGTTTGATCATCCGCTTTCCTTACGAGCATTAGTTTGCGATCACATAGCCCCGATAACTAAAATCCCCAAAAGGCTTGAGCGGCCTTTTCTGGCTGAACCGGAACTTATGTAGTCGACTTATCATTACCGCGCTAGCCATCAAATTGCTTTGCAACACCCATCTTTCACCGCGCAACGCGCCTGGCGAAGTCGTTTTGCAGGGATAATATCAGTTTAGAGGCAAATCTGGTCTGATCCGACAAGCCGCATACTTAAACTCCGGAATCTTCCCAAACGGATCCAGCGCCGGATTGGTCAGCACATTGGCTGCGGCCTCCACGAACGCAAACGGCACAAACACCATCCCCTCTGGCATGGTCTGGTCCGCACGGGCGACCAGGGTGATGGCGCCCCGTCGGGTTTCAATCCGGACGCCCTCACCCGGCGCTATTCCCAGGCGCTCTAGCTCGGCTGGCGCAAGGTAGGCGGCGGCGTCAGGTTCGCGCTCGTCGAGTACGCGGCTTCGGCGGGTCATGGAGCCGGTGTGCCAGTGTTCCAGCAGGCGGCCGGTGGTGAGTACGGTGGGATAGGCCCGGTCCACTGGCTCGTCCGGCGGCAGGGGGCTGGCTGGCGAGAAGTGGGCGCGGCCGCCGGCTCTTGGGAAGGCATCGGCGAAGACCACGTCGTGGCCTGGCGCATTATCGGCGGAACAGGGATAGGTGACCGAGCCCTCGCGCTCCAGGCGCGCCCAGGTGATGTGATTCAGGGAGTGCATGCCCTGTTTCATTTCCGCGAAGACCTGTTCGGGGCCTGTGTAATCCCATTCCAGGCCGAACCGCCGGGCGATTTCCTGGATGATCCACCAGTCCGGCTTTGCCTCGCCCGGCGGCGCCAGGGCGGCGCGTCCCATTTGTACCTGGCGGTTGGTATTGGTAACGGTGCCGGTTTTCTCGGACCAGGCGGCGGCCGGCAGGATCACATCGGCAAACTGGGCGGTCTCGGTCACAAAGAGGTCCTGCACCACCAGGTGTTCCAGGGCTGCGAGCGCTGCCCGGGCATGGGTCAGGTCCGGGTCGGACATGGCGGGGTTTTCGCCGAGGATGTACATGCCTTTGATGGTGCCGGCGCGGATGGCGTCCATGATTTCCACCACGGTGAGCCCTGGTTCCGGGTCGAGTTTGGTGTTCCAGAGTTCTTCGAAGGCGGCCCGCAGCTGGCGATCGCCAACGGGCTGGTAGTCCGGCAGCACCATGGGGATCAGGCCGGCATCGGAGGCGCCCTGTACGTTGTTCTGTCCCCTTAACGGATGCAGGCCGGTGCCAGGCCGGCCGGTGTGGCCGCAGGCCAGGGCCAGGGAGATCAGGCAACGGGCGTTGTCGGTGCCGTGCACGTGTTGGGAAATGCCCATGCCCCAGAAGATCATGGCACGGTCTGCCTGGGAGTAGGCGCGGGCCACTTCGCGGATGGTATCGGGCGCCACGCCGCAGACGGGGCTCATCACCTCCGGGGTCATGCCCTCCACGCTGGCCTTCAGCTTCTCGAAGCCCTCGGTGTGGGCGTCGATGTAGCCCTGGTTGTAGAGGCCTTCGCGGATGATCACGTTCAGCATGGCGTTGAAGAGGGCCACGTCGCCGCCGGGTGAGAACCGCACGCTGCGCCAGGCGTAGGCGTCCAGGGACTGGCCCCGGGGGTCGATGATAATCAGCTTGGTGCCGTTCCTCGCCGCCTGTTTGAAGTAGGTGGCCGCTACCGGGTGGTTTACCGCCGGGTTACAGCCGGTGAGGATCACCACATCCGCCTGCAGCGCCTGCATGAAGGAGGCGGTGACAGCGCCCGAGCCCAGGCATTCCATCAGGGCGGCCACGGAACTGGCGTGGCACAGCCGGGTGCAATGGTCCACGTGGTTGGAGCCAAAGCCGGTGCGAATCAGTTTCTGGAACAGCCAGGCCTCTTCGTTGGAGCATTTGGCGCTGCCGAAACCGGCGAGCGCGCTTGGGCCGTGGCGGTCTTTGAGTTGGGTCAGGCCTTTGGCTGCCAGCTCCAGGGCCTCTTCCCAGCTGGCTTCCCGGAAATGGGTGAGCGGATGGGCGGGATCGAAGGCCGGGTCGAGGCCCTTGGGCACGCCCTCGCGCCGGATCAGGGGCCGTGTCAGCCGCGCCGGGTGCGACGGATAATCGAAGCCGAAGCGGCCTTTCACGCAGAGCCGTCCCTGGTTGGAAGGTCCGTTACGGCCTTCCACGAAGAGAATGCGGCTGTTATGCGCTCCTGCCTCGCCAAGCTCGTCTTTCACGTGATAGGTGAGCTGGCAGCCGACGCCGCAATACGGGCATACGGAATCCACGGTGCGGTCCGCCACGGCGGAATCGCCCCGGCCCTGTTGGTCGATCAGGGTAGCCGGCATCAGCGCCCCGGTCGGGCAGGCCTGAACACACTCGCCGCAGGCCACGCAGGTGCTCTCGCCCATGGGGTCATCGAAGTCGAACACCACTTTCGCCGCAGCCCCGCGATGGGCCAGGCCGATCACGTCGTTCCCCTGCACTTCCCGGCAGGCACGCTCGCACAGCCCGCAGGTGATGCAGGCATCCAGATTGACGTTCATGGCCGAATGGGTGGCGTCCTGGCCGTGGGCGTGGGGCAGCGAGTCGGGGCGTGGCTGCACATGATGGACGGTGGGTTCGGTTCTCTCGGAACGAGGCGGAATGCTGCAGCGAACCTCGGCGGCATCGATGGCCAGCTCTTCTGCCGTGACCCACAGGTGGCTTGAACGATCGGGGCTGTTGTCCCGGGCCGGCTGGTCCGCCAGCAGCAGTTCCAGTACCCCTTTGCGGGCGGCCTGAACCCGGTCGGACCCGGCGCTTCGCACCACCATGCCCGGCGTCGCCTCGCGAATGCAGCTGGCCACCAGCACCCGCTCGCCTTCCACTTCCACCATGCACGCGCGGCAGTTGCCATCGGCGCGGTAGCCGGGCGCATCCTTGAAGCACAGGTGCGGGATGGTCTCGCCGGCCCGTTTGGCCACCTGCCAGAGGGTTTCGCCCGGGAAAGCGCGGACCTCAATGCCGTCGAGGGTCAGGGTGAAGCCGTTGTCCTTGTTACTCATGCCGCCTCCCTACCCTTTGGCGATCAGGTTGTGCCCGGCCAGCTCGCCGCGGAAATCCCGCAGCAGGCTCAGAACCGGGTTCGGCGCGGCCTGGCCCAGGCCGCAGATGGAGGCATCGGCCATCACGCCGGCCAGCTGGCGAAGGGTTGCCTCATCCCAGGTGTCCCGCTCCAGCAGGGTGAGCATCTTCTCGGTGCCCACCCGGCACGGGGTGCACTGGCCGCAGGATTCATCGGCAAAGAACGCCAGCAGATTGGACGCGGCAGCTGCCAGGTTGTCCTGGTCAGAGAGCACGATGATGGCGGCAGAGCCGATAAAACAACCGTGTTCCTGAAGCGTGTCGAAATCCAGCGGAATATCCGCCTTGCTGGCCGGCAGTATGCCGCCCGAAGCGCCCCCGGGCAGATACGCCAGCAGTCGGTGCCCCTGGGCCATGCCGCCGCAGTATTCCTCGACCAGCTCGCTGAGGGTAATGCCCGCCGGCGCCACGTGAACGCCCGGTTTCGCCACCCGCCCGGATACCGAGAAACTCCTCAGCCCCTTCCGACCATGGCGCCCCTGGCCGGCGAACCAGTCGGCGCCCTCGGTATGAATGCGCGGAATCCAGTACACCGTCTCCACGTTGTTCACCAGCGTGGGCCGGTCGAACAAACCTTTTTGCGCCACGAACGGTGGCCGATGCCTGGGTTTGCCGGGTTTGCCCTCAAGGGATTCGATGAGGGCAGACTCCTCGCCGCAGATGTAGGCACCGGCGCCCCGGCGCAGAACCACGTACCCGGGAGCCACGAGGCCGACGGCTTCCAGTTCGCCGATGGCCTCTCTCAATACAGTCAGCAGGCCTGGGTACTCATCGCGCAGGTAGATGTACAGTGCGTCGGCCTCCACCGCCCAGGCGCTCACCAGGGCGCCTTCCAGAAAGCCGTGGGGCTCGCGTTCAAGGTAGTAGCGGTCCTTGAAGGTACCCGGCTCGCCTTCGTCGGCGTTGATCACCGCATACCGGGGGCCGGGCTCGGCCCGCACCGCCTGCCATTTGCGGAAGGTGGGGAAGCCGGCGCCACCAAGCCCCCGCAGACCGGAGTGTTCGAGCTCTTCCAGAAGCTGCTCAACACTAACCCGCCCTTCCCGGCAATCGGTCAGCAGCTGGTAGCCACCGCAGGCCTGGTAATCCGCCAGGCGCTGCCATTGGATTGGAGCCGGCCGGGTGTTGCCCTGGTGGATGGCTTCATTCACGTTTTCGGGCGTGGCGTTGCCCACGTGGTGATGCCCCACCGCCACCACAGGCGCGGTGTCGCAGCGGCCCATGCAGGGTGCGCTGACCACCCTTACCTGAGCTGGATTGGCGCCCTGGCTGAGCGCCTGGTGCAAAGCTTCGGCACCGGCCAACTGGCACGAGAGTGAATCGCAGACTCTTACCGTGATTTCGGGCGGCGGGGTTTGCTCATCGTGAACCACGTCGAAATGGGCGTAGAAGGTGGCGGTTTCATAGATGGCCGCCATGGGCAGGTTCATGTAGGCCGCCAGGGCCCGGAGCCAGGCCATGGAGAGGTGGCCCTTCGCGTCCTGCAACTGGTGCAAATGCTCGATCAGAAGATCGCGACGGCGCAGGCTTGCGTCGAGACGTTCGTCGCCGATTAGGTCCCGCAGTTCGGAAAGTATGGCCGGCTCCAGTTGCCGGCCCCGCGGTGATCCCCGCCGGGCGTTGCCGGTTTTTGCGTTGGTTGTCATTGTTATTGGCCAGGCTCCATGCTGCCGAGTCCGCCAGTTTGGCTGGCGCGATACTCCACAACCTATTGAAGCACATCAGGCCGTGTTGCCGACAGGGCGGCGCTATTCGCCAATGATCGAAGAGACAACGGTTGTGAGAACCATTGAGCCTGGCGATAGGGACGTCTTAAAGGAGAAAATTGGAGGCGCGGGTCGGAATCGAACCGGCGTACACGGAGTTGCAGTCCGCTGCATAACCACTCTGCCACCGCGCCGGGAAAGATCGAAGGAATCGGATCTTTGTGCTCTCAGGTGGGCATTGAGAGACTTGAAATTGGAGCGGGAAACGAGATTCGAACTCGCGACCCCAACCTTGGCAAGGTTGTGCTCTACCAACTGAGCTATTCCCGCTCTACGCTGCCGGGGCATTGCCTCGTCAACGGCTGCGTATTCTACGGATTACCGTTCGGTCGTCAACCGTTTTTAACAAGTTTTTGTTTTACCGGACTTTGTGGCCAGAAACTGGCCATGGCGGCTCGCAGTCTCTAAGCTGTTCAATGCCGAGCAAATTTACTCATGGAACGACAGCACGTGCCCAGCGCCTCGCCATCCGAGCAGTCTCAAACCAGTGCCTCATCACCCGGCTCCATCACTCTGGATGCAGGCCAGCTTGCCGTTGCTGGTGACTGGTTGCTGACCCATTACCGCGCCCTCTCCCGGCAGGCGACGAACCTGGCTTCCTCGGATTTCAAGAACGTGCACATTGATCTCTCCGGGCTTCGGCGGATCGACACCGCCGGGGCAACACAACTGGCCAACCTGATCGGCCCGGACCGGCTCCTGGCCGAGGCATCCGGCAATCACACGCTGCCAAGAGAGAAGTCCGCCCTTATCACGGCCGTGTGCGAGGCGCTGAAAGACCAGCCGGAAGCCCGGCTGGCTGAGCCTTCCCTGGTGATGAGCGTGGTGGTCGGAACCGGCCAGAAGGTGGAAAGCATTGCCCAGCTGATCTGGACTCTTACCGGGTTTATCGGGCAGACCCTTGCCACCCTGGGCTGGACTCTCGTTCGCCCCCAGCGGTGGCGGATCACCCCGTTCGTGGCGTCGGTACACGACACTGGCCTGAATGCGCTGCCCATCGTGGCGCTGCTGACCTTTCTGGTGGGCGCGGTGGTGGCGTTTCTTGGCGCTACCGTGCTGGAGGATTTTGGCGCCACCATTTACACGGTCAACCTGGTGGCTTTCTCGTTCCTGCGGGAATTTGGCGTATTGCTGGCCGCCATCCTGCTCGCCGGCCGAACCGCCAGTTCGTTCACCGCCCATATCGGCGCCATGAAGGTGAACGAGGAGCTCGACGCCATTCGCACCCTGGGACTGAACCCCATCGAACTGCTGGTGCTGCCACGGGTACTGGCCATGGTGGTAAGCCTGCCGATTCTCACCTTCGTGGGCATGATTGCCGGCATGGTGGGCGGTGCCATGGTGTGTGCCCTGGTGCTGGATATCTCGCCCACCCAGTTCATGGCGATTGTGGAGCGGGACATTGCCCTGCGCCATTTCCTGGTGGGGCTGGTGAAGGCACCCGTCTTTGCCTTTCTGATTGCCGTGATTGGCTGCCTGGAGGGCTTCAAGGTGGCGGGCAGCGCCCAGTCGGTGGGCGAGCACACGACTTCAAGCGTGGTGCAGTCGATCTTCATGGTGATCCTGCTGGACTCCATTGCTGCGCTATTCTTTATGGAAATGGGCTGGTAACCATGGCAGGCGACGGATCGGCAATGAATGGCCATAAACCCGCAGAACCCGTGATTGAGGTTCGCCAACTCAGCAACCGGTTTGGCGACCATGTGGTGCATGAGGATCTCGATCTGGATCTGCTGCGTGGTGAAATCCTCGGAGTTGTGGGCGGCTCCGGTACCGGTAAGACGGTGCTGCTGAGGAGCATTGTTGGCCTGCATACGCCCTCCGCCGGGCACATTCGCGTGTTCGGGGAGGATCTCACTGAGTTGCCATCTGCCAAGCGGTCGGACATTGAGCAGCGTTTTGGCGTGTTGTTCCAGGGCGGCGCCCTGTTCACCTCACTCAACCTGCAGGAAAACATTGCCGTTCCCCTCATTGAGCACGCGGGCCTGAAGCGGCCCGAAGCGGAACAGCTGGCCCGGATGAAGCTGGGGCTGACAGGCCTTCCGCCAGAGGCCGCGACCAAATACCCCTCTGAGCTGTCCGGCGGCATGGTCAAACGGGCCAGCCTGGCTCGGGCCCTCGCCCTGGATCCCGAAATCCTGTTCCTGGACGAGCCCACGGCGGGCCTCGACCCGATTGGCGCCGCCGCCTTTGACCGGTTGATTGTTACCCTTCGGGACGCCCTGGGTCTCACCGTGTTCCTGGTTACCCACGATCTGGATACCCTGTACGCGGCCTGTGACCGGGTTGCGGTTCTGTCACAGCGCCGGGTGTTGGTGGCTGATAGACTGGATGTGGTCGCCGCCACCGATGACGACTGGGTTCAGGATTACTTCAATGGGCCCAGGGGGCGGGCGGCCAGCCAGGCGTTCAGTGCCCATAACACTCATCCCACTCACCGGAACCGGGAGCAGTAACTGTGGAACCGAGGGCTCACCATTTTATCATCGGGCTGTTTACGCTCGTTGCCTTCGCAGCAGCGCTTGGTTTTTCTCTCTGGCTGGCGAAATCCTCCGCCGACCGGGAGTGGGCCTACTACGAAATTGTCTTCAGCCAGCCGGTGAGCGGGCTTTCCGAGGGTAACCCGGTGCTCTACAGCGGCGTGCAGATTGGCGATGTTGTGGAAATGCGGCTGGATTCGGACAACCCGGGCCATGTACGGGTACTGGTGCGCGTGGACGAATCTGTGCCCATCCGCAAGAACACCCGGGCCGGCCTGGTGCTGGCCAACATTACCGGCAGCATGAACGTGCAGTTCAGCGGCGGCAGCCCAGACCAACCGGCACTGCGGGGCGCCCGGGATAATCCGCCGACGATCGTGGCAGAGCCCTCTGCCTTCCATAACCTGCTGGCCAACGGCGAGCAACTGGTGGTGAAAGCCGATGAGCTCCTCACCAGGGCCACGGAGCTGCTTTCCGAAGACAACATCCGTAATACCGCGGCCATCCTTGAGAATACCCGGGTGGCCACCGACGCGCTGCTCGCCCGCCGGGACCAGTTATCCGCACTGCTCGAGCAGTTCGATGCCGCTGCGGTTCGGGCCGAGGAAGCGGCCATCAAGGTATCCCGCGTTTCCGACAACGCCTACGAGCTGCTGACCACCGACGGCAAACAGGTTCTGCAGTCCATGGATCGCACCCTGGTGGTTCTGCACAGCACCCTGGCACGGGTGGACGAGCTGACCAAAGACAACGCGGGAGCCATGGCGTCCGGGCTTCAGGGTATGGGCGAACTGGCGCCAGCCCTCCGGGAGCTGCGGGCCACCCTGCGCACGCTGAACCATTTCACCCGAAAGCTTGAGCAGGACCCCACCGGCACCCTGTTCGGCAACGACACCATCAAGGAGCTGCCGCAGTGACAACAAGGTTTTTCGGCGCCATTGTCATTACCCTGGGGATAGCGACGGCTGCCGGCTGCACGGTATTCCCCAATCCGGAACCGCCCCGGGTGATGGATCTGGCGTGGTCCAACACGGAACGCGCCCCGGCCAGCGGCATCCCTTTCGTTCTGAGGGTAGACACACCTTACGCGTCGGAGCCCTTCAACAGCACACGGATACTGGCCAAGCCCAGCGACTGGGAGTTTCAGTCCTATCCGGATGTACGCTGGCGGGACACCGTCCCGATGATGCTCCGGGACGCCATGATTGTGTCACTGCGCCGCCATGCCGGCTTTGCGGATGTCATTGCAGAAACCAGCCCGGCGGAAGCGAACCTCACATTGGTCAGCGAGCTGTCGGCGTTTCACGCCGAGGAACCCGGCGGATACCCGAGGGTGAACTTGCGGTTACACGCGCAGGTGATCGACGCAGGCTCACGGCAGAGCCTTTGTCGGCAAACGTTCACCGTCGAGCAGGACGCCGAGGGGCCGGCGATTGAACAGGTGGTTCAGGCCTTTGGTGATGCCGGGCAGTCACTGACCGCCCGGATGATCGATTGGCTCAGCGGTTGCGGCTATCCGCCTGCGCCGGAAACAGTTCGGGCCAGGCAGCCCTGATGTACAACCCCATGGACCAGAGGGTGAGAATCGCAGCAATGTAGAGCAGCACCAGCGCCACATCTGCCCAGAGATTGCCCGGCGGAAACGCCAACAGGCCCACAATGGCTGCCATTTGCGCGGTGGTCTTGATCTTGCCGATATAGGACACGGCCACGCTGGCCCGGCTGCCGATTTCCGCCATCCATTCCCGCAGAGCAGAGATCACGATTTCCCGCCCGATAATCACTGTGGCGGGAATGGTCAGCAGAATCGCTGCGTGTTCCTCGATCAGCACCGCCAGGGCAACCGCCACCATGAGCTTGTCGGCCACCGGGTCCAGGAAGGCCCCGAACGGGGTGCTCTGGTCCAGCTTGCGGGCCAGATAGCCGTCGAGCCAGTCCGTAGCCGCCGCGAGGCCAAAGATGGATGCGCTCACGAGGTAACTCCATCCCACCGGCAGGTAAAAGATCACCACGAACACCGGGATCATGATGATGCGGGAAAGGGTGAGGATGTTTGGTAGATTCATGCTGTCCTTACTCGTCGTGCAACGCGGCGTAAATGCTCTCCGCCAGTGATTTGCTGATGCCCGGAACCTTGGCCATCTCGTCCACCCCGGCCTTGCGAATTTCCTGAATGCCGCCGAAATAACGGATCAGATCCCTGCGCTTCTTGGGTCCGACGCCTTCAATGCCTTCCAGTGTAGACTGCCGGCGCTTTTTGTCCCGCCGGGCCCGGTGCCCGGTGATCGCGAACCGATGGGATTCGTCCCGTATGTGTTGGATCAGGTGCAAGGCCGGCGAATCGGCGGGCACCCGGAACACGTCGCCGGTCATGGCGTCGATGAGCTGCTCCATGCCCGCCCGGCGGGTCACACCCTTGGCCACACCGATCAGGGGAATATCAGAAATCTCTAGCTCATCAAAGACTTCCCGGGCAATGTTCAATTGCCCCTTACCACCATCGATAAACACCAGGTCTGGTCGCTTGCCCTCGCCCGCCACCATGCGTTTGTAGCGGCGGGTCAGCACCTGGCGCATGGCACCGTAGTCGTCCCCGGCGGTCACGCCTTCGATATTGTACAGGCGGTAGTCGCTTTTCAGGGGGCCATTCTCGTCGAAAACCACGCAGGATGCGACCGTATTCTCGCCGTGGCTGTGGCTGATGTCGAAGCACTCCATGCGCGACGGCGTTTCCGCCAGTTCCAGCAGGTCCCGGAGGGCCAGCAGGCGGCGATACACGGTTTCCTTGCTAGCGAGGTGCGTGAGCAGCGTCTGGCGGGCATTGGTCATGGCCAGCTCCAGCCAGCGGCGGCGCTCGCCCCGTACGTTGCCGCGAATGCGGGTTTCCCGGTTGGCGGACTCGCTGAGCGCCTGGGCCAGCAGCTCCTGCCCTTCAACCGCCACCGGCACCAGGATATCCCGGGGAATCTCACGGCGGGTGTTGCCACCGAAATAATACTGGCCCAGAAACGCGCTCAGCAGCTCGCCCTCGGTCTGCTCGATGGAGTACCTCGGAAAATAATCCTTGGTGCCCAGTACCCGACCGCCGCGCACAATGATCACCACGATGCACACCACACCCGCGTCCTGGGCGATGGCGATCACGTCCGCATCGCCGCCCTCGCCTTCGATGGATTGCTGTTCCTGCACGTGCCGCAGGTGGTTGATCTGGTCCCGATAGGCGGCGGCCTTTTCAAACTCGAGGTTTTTCGAGGCCGTTTCCATGGCGTTCATCAGGTCGTGGAGGATGGCCGGGTTCTTGCCCTCAAGGAACATGGTGGCGTGGCGGATGTCCTCCTGGTATTCCTCGGGCGTGACATAGCCCACGCACGGGGCCGTGCACCGATTGATCTGGTACTGCAGGCAGGGCCGGGTTCGGTTCCTGAAAAAGCTTTCAGTACAGTTTCTTATGCGGAATATCTTCTGCAGAACATTAAGACTTTCCTTGACTGCACCGGAGCTTGGAAATGGCCCGAACCAGGTGCCTCCGCCCTTCTTGGTGCGGCCCCTGCGGAATGTCAGCGACGGATAATCACTGTGGGAGGACAGGTAGATGTAGGGATAGGATTTATCGTCCCGCAGCAGGATGTTGTAAGGCGGGCGCAGGGATTTGATCAGGTTCTGTTCGAGCAGCAGCGCTTCGGTTTCGCTGCCGGTGATGGTGACCTCAATGGACGCAATCTTGCCAACCAGGGCTTCGGTCTTGGGGGCCAGGCCGGTCTTGCGGAAGTAGCTGCCCACCCGCTTTTTCAGGTTGCGGGCCTTGCCCACGTAGAGTACCGAGCCGCCTTCGTCGTACATTCGGTACACACCGGGCCGCTCGGTCAACTGCTTCAGGAAGCTCTGGCTGTCAAACTCCCCGCTGGTCTTGTGCTCCGGGTCAGACCTTGTCGGCATCAAGCAACCCGAGCCGCACTGCCATCAGGGCGAGTTCCACATCGCTGGAGATCTCCAGCTTCTCGAAAATCCGGTAGCGGTAGCTGTTCACCGTCTTGGGGCTGAGGCACAGCTTGTCGGAGATGTCCTGCACCTTCTGGCAGTCCACCACCATCATGGCAATCTGCATTTCCCGCTCGGACAACCGCTCGAACAGCGACAGCTCGCCGTCTTCGTCCCGGTCGCCGCCCAGTTGCTTGAGGGCCATCTTCTGGGCGATTTCAGGGCTGATGTAGCGCTGGCCGGAGTGGGCCATACGGATGGCCCGCACCATTTCCTTGATGTCGGCGCCCTTGGTGATATAGGCCGAGGCGCCGCTCTGCATCACGCGGGTCGGGTACGGGTCGTCGGCACAGGCGGTTACCACGATCACCCGGATGGAATCGTCGGTACGCAGGATGCGGCGGGTCGCCTCGAGGCCGCCGATACCCGGCATCCGGATGTCCATAAGCACGATGTCCGGACGCTTCTGGCGCACGAAATCGATGGCATCCTCACCAGATGACGCCTGCCCGATAACGTCGATGTCGGGGTTGTCAGCCAGCATCCGGGTAATACCGGAGCGCACCAGCTCATGGTCGTCTACAACCAGTACCCTGATCAAAATTCACCTCGTGCACGGCTTTCGGGGAAACAGCGAGATTGTAACGTGTCGTTCCGGCTGCGGGTAGGTGCCAGATCAAATACTGTGGCGATATGCCGCCTAAGCTGGCACACCCAGGCCCGCAGTGTTCTCCACCGGATCAAACCATACCACCAGCTCGCCACGGCGTACCGCCGCCATCACCCGGTCTACCTCGGCCATGGGGCTTTCGGTGTCGTTCAGTCCGTGGTAACGGGTGCAGTACTCCTCCACCAGGCCCAGGAGCTGGTCTTCGGTCAGCAATTCGGTATCAACAACGAATTTTTCCTGGCGGGGATCCTGCTCGGGCTGGTGCTCGGTACTGCTGGTCATAGGGCCTCCTCGTGTACCCGCCCATGGTAAGGGCTTTGCGGGCGAGGTAGAAGCCCCGAGACTGAGAGTGGCTCGTTCCGTGACCAGACGCGGTGCTCAGGCTGCGGTACGAAAGCGGGCGATCAGTTGGCGCATGGACACCGATTCCTGGCGTAACGCCTCACTGATGCTGCGAGTTTGCTCAACACTCTGGATCAGAAAGTCAGAGCTTTCTTCCAGGGCGTCCGAACGGCGACCTACCCGTCCGATTTCTTCTCGCTGGAGGACAACGGCTGAGCTGATCTCGGTGCTCAGGTGTTCGAGGTTCACAAACTGGCCCTTGAGGCTCTCCAGGTGAGCCTTGAGCGCAACCAGATGCTCCTGGTTACTGTTTCCGGCGGCGCGTACGTCCTCAAGGAGCGAATCGACGGTAGCAACCCCCGTGACCAGCCCCTGAACCCATTGGCCGATATCCCGGGTGGATTCCGAGGTACGCCGCGACAGGGTCCGCACTTCGTCCGCAACCACGGCGAACCCGCGGCCATGCTCGCCTGCCCTGGCTGCCTCAATGGCGGCATTGAGAGCAAGCAGATTGGTTTGCTCGGCAATGTCGGCAATCACACCAATGACCTGTTCGATCTTGCCGGTGGATTCGTTAAGCGCCTGGATCGAGGCAGACACCCTGCCGATAACGTCCACTGTGTGTTCCGCGGCAGCTTCGCTGGTACCGAGGCGATGCTGGACCTCCTCGTTGGCGGCCACGGCACTGCTTACGGTATCGGCAGAGGCCTGGGTTGCACGTTCGATGGCCGAGGCCTGCTCCGATATGGCTGACATGGACTGACTCACATCGGATACCTGCCGGCGGGTTTGCTCGGAGGCCTCCTGAAGCCGTTCGGCTCCGCCATCGAGGGAGCCGGAGCGTTGGTCCAGGGCGCCGGCCGCTGCGCGAATATCACCGATGAAATGCTCAAACTTCTGCACCAGCCCACCCAGGGCGCGAGCCACACCGGCAACTTCGTCGTGCCCCTTGAGCACGGGTACCCGTGTCAGGTCCGAATTGCTCTCCATGGCCACCAGATCGAGTTCCATGCTCCTCAATCGCTGTATGACCGAGCGGCGTAGCCAAAGCGTCATCGCGATGACCAGCAATGTAAAGACTAGCGAGCCGCCAATCAGGAACACCTGCTGCCCGGAAAGGAACGTGAGCAGGTCTTCGGCGCCTGTGGACACCGCCTGACGGCTTTGCCTTTGGCGCTCGGCAATGGCCGCCAGCATGGGCTCCATGGCCGGGAAGAGATCGAAATCGACAACCTGGCCAACCCGGTAGTAACTCTTTTCCGCGATGCCGGCCTGCATGCGCTCCATCAACGCACGAACCCGATCGAAGTCCGCCTGGTGTTCTCCGGCCCAGCCTGCAAGGCCGCTATCCCCGGCCACCCGGCGCCAGTGTTCCGGCAACGATGAATCCAGTTCACCGAACGCCGTCTCAATCTCGTCCCAGAGCAACAGCTGCGCCTTGATCTTGTAGGCCAGATCCTGGAGCTGCCGGTGATCCTGCTCCAGGTCCGCCAGCAGCCAGGATTCGTTAAGGCTTGACTGAATCAGGGTTTTTGATGCCTCTTCGGCTTTCAGAATGATGCTCCAGGAAAGCGTCGCCAGCCCGGCAACCGCAAAGAGTGAGAGGAAGGCAAACACCAGGATTCGGGTTCTGACGGTACCGAACATGACAACTCCAGCGACGGGTGAATGCGCTGATGGTATGCCGGTTTTGTGACACTTTTATTGCTGAATACGCGTCAAACCCCTCCACTCCTTACCTGGAGGCATTGACCACCGCTTCAAATCCGACCGGCGATTCACTATGATCGCGCCTTTCACACCGTTTGGATGCTAATGAACCAGTCCGTCTTTCGCCTGACACTGCCAATCCTCTTCGGATACCTGCCCCTGGGTATGGCGTTCGGCGTGTTGTTTACCACGCAGCTGGATTACGCCTGGTGGGCAGCACCGCTGATGGGGCTGGTGATCTACGCCGGCGCCGGCCAGATTCTGGCGGTGAGCCTGCTGGCGGTGAACGCCGGGCTGCTGGAAGTGTTCGTGGCCATGTTTGTGCTCAATGCCCGCCACCTTTTCTACGGGCTGTCACTGCTGGGCCAGTTCCGAGGCGCGGGTTGGAGGAAGCTCTATCTTATCTTCGGGCTTACCGACGAGACCTATTCGCTTCTTACCAGTCGGCCGAGAGGCGCAGACCGGGCCCATGAACAGGAGGTGGATTTCCGGATTACGGCCTTCAATCAGGGCTACTGGGTTGTCGGGTGTGCCCTGGGGGCCCTGCTGGGAGACAACGTGGCGTTCGATAGCACAGGGATTGAGTTCGCGCTGGTGGCCCTGTTCATCGTGTTGACGCTGGAGCAGTACAAGGCCCTGGGGGATGGCTTTCCGGTTTGGCTGGGAGCGGCGGCAGCGGGCTTGGCCATGCTGTTACTTGCACCAACGCACCAGTTGATTGGCGCCATTACCCTGGTAACGGGAGCTCTGCTCATAGAGTACCGACGAACCCGGGGACAGGCAGCCCGACAGGAGTCCAACCATGGGTGATTCCCTTTACCTGGGGCTGTTTATTGCGGTGGCGGCAGCGGCGACGTTCGCCACACGGGTGATTCCTTTCCTGTTTTTCGAACGGCACACCGACCACCCCCTGGTTCGCCACCTTGGGCGCTATCTGCCGGCGGCAGTCATGGCACTGCTGGCCACCGTGTTCCTGCAACGATCCGCCAACTGGTCCGGCGCCTGGTATGGGTTCGACGCCCTGATTCCCGGCGCCCTGGTTGTGGTGGTGCACCTTTGGCGCCGCCATGCCCTGCTCTCCATTGCCGCGGGCACCGCCAGCTATATGCTGATCAAACAGGCGGGTTTCTGATTCAGCCCGCGCTACCCTCGATGTTCGCCACCAGTCTCGAATCCTTCAGCGCCGCGGTGCGATGCTTCACCACACCCTTGTACTCGCGGCTCTCAATCATGGCCATGAAGGCATCGATTGAGGGGTAACGTACCAGCAGAACTTGGTCCCAGGATTCATCGGGCGGCGCAATCAGTGAGCCGACACTCTTGCCAGACCAGATCACTTCGGCCCCCACTGCTTTCACGCAGGCTGCCGCCTCGGCCATGTAGAGTGAATAGGCTTCGCGCCCGGTCCGCTCCGGGGCCTCTTCCTGATAGTTGGCACGGTCGCGGAATCGCAGCAGGTTGAGCATAACCACAGGCTGATCCTTCGGTGTTTCCGCCAGCACCTTCCGGAGCTGCTCCTGAGTGGGATTAACGGCTTCCATCCTGTCCTCGCTGTCAAGTGGCTACGGGGCCTACTATAGCCTACCGCGGAGGCCGGAGAACAAGGGTTTTCATTACCTTTACTTCAGAGAGCACTTTTTGCGTTCTTTGACCGTACAGCTACAGTGAAAGGTCATAAATGCGCAAACAGAAGGGGACAACATGGCTACCCTCACCATCAACGGCGAGCAGTATGAGCTCGATGTGCCAGACAACATGCCACTGCTCTGGGTGATCCGCGATGTCGTGGGTCTCAAGGGCACCAAATTCGGCTGTGGTATCGCCCAGTGCGGTGCCTGCACGGTGCACATGAACGGTACCGCCATCCGCTCCTGCGTCACTCCGGTCTCGTCGGTCAGCGGTGAGATCACCACCATTGAGGCCATGGCCGAGGACGCAGTGGGCAGCAAGGTACAGCAGGCCTGGCTGGATCTCGGGGTTGCACAGTGCGGCTACTGCCAGGGCGGACAGATCATGAATGCCACGGCACTGCTCAAGCGCACACCCAAACCGGAGGCTCAGGAGATCATTGACGCCATGGCCGGCAACCTTTGCCGTTGTGGTACCTACAACCGCATTCTTGCGGCCATTGAGCGGGCATCGGATGCGGAGGTGAAGTCATGAGCCAATCAAACAGCACGCTAATGCTGGCGAACGTCAGTCGACGTGGGGTGCTCAAGGGGCTTGCCGCTGCCTCCGCACTGGTTGTGGCCGCGCGCTGGGATCTTGCCGGCGCCAGCGAAAAGGCCCAGTTCGGGGCCGGCGCCATGCCCGGCGGCTGGGTGGATAACCCCAATGTGTTCATCCACATCGCGCCCGACGGCATCGTCACGATTGTTAATAACCGGTCTGAAATGGGCCAGGGTATTCGTACCAGCCTGATCATGGTCGGCGCTGATGAGCTGGGCGCCGACTGGGAACACGTGCGGGTTCAACAGGCGGATGCCAACCAGGAGAAGTACGGCAACCAGAACACCGACGGCTCCCGCAGCATGCGCCACTGGTACGACCCCATGCGTCGTGCCGGGGCCGCCGCTCGCCAAATGCTGGAACAGGCGGCCGCCAATGAGTGGGGCGTTCCGGTTCATGAAGTAAAAACAACGGTACACAAGGTAGTGCACGAGCCATCCGGGCGGGAGCTAGGCTTTGGCGATCTGGCCAAGGCAGCGAGGGAACTGGAAGTGCCCGACCGCAATGCCCTGGTGCTGAAGGCGGACAACGAACTCCGCTTTATTGGCAAGGAATCCGGGCTGATCAATGGCGACCTCAAGTCTGCCTACCCCAAGGCCATTGACGGTGAGGATATAGTCACCGGCAAGGCCATCTATGGCGCGGATGTGGAGCTGGAAAACACGCTCTGTGCGGTGATTGCCCGGCCACCCGTCTATGGTGCCAGGATCAAGAGCCTGGACGACAGCGGTGCCCTGAAGGTTGCGGGCGTAAAGAAAGTCATGCGCATTGATGGCGCCAGCCAGCCAGCAGCGTTCAGCCCCCTTGGCGGTGTTGCCGTGGTGGCCACCAATACCTGGGCCGCCATGGAAGGCCGCAAGGCGCTCAAGATCGAGTGGGACAATGGGCCCGCCGGCGACAATGCCAGCTACACCTCGGAGGCCTATCGGAAGTCTCTGGAGGAAGCAGCGCAGTCACCGGGCAAAGTGGTCCGCCAGAACGGCGGTGACGTGGATGCGGCCCTGAAAGCGGCCGACAAGACCGTCTCTGCCACCTATTACATGCCCCACATGGCACAGGCCCCCATGGAGCCGCCCGTGGCCACGGTCCGTGTGGCCGATGGCAAGGCGGAGGTCTGGGCCCCGGTGCAGAACCCCCGCGCAACGCGGGAAGGCGTCGCCGGAAGGCTGGGTCTGGACAAGGAACAGGTAACGGTGCACGTGACCCTGCTCGGCGGCGGCTTTGGCCGCAAATCCAAGCCCGATTTCGTGACGGAAGCCGCGATCATCGCCAACGCCTTCAAGGGTCAGCCGGTGCGTTTGCAGTGGTCCCGGGAGGATGACGTCCACCATGCCTATTTCCACGCCGTATCGGTTGATCATCTGGATGCCGGTCTCGATGCCGATGGCAAGGCCACCAGCTGGCGACATCGCACGCTGTCACCCAGTATCGCCTCCCTGTTTGCGCCAGACCCGAAGCACATTCAGGAGTTCGAGCAGGGCATGGGCTTCAATACCATGCCGTTCGATGTGCCGGCCATACGCCTGGAGAACCCGCCAGCCCCCGCCCACGTTCGAATCGGCTGGTTCCGCTCGGTGTACAACCTGCCCCATGCCTGGGCGATACAGAGCTTCGCCCACGAAATGGCCATTGCGGCGGGTCGGGACCACCGGGACTACGTGCTCGAATTGCTGGGCCCGGATCGCGAGATCCAGAACCTGTCCGTCGGAGACGGGTGGAACTACGGCGAGAACCCGGACCTCTACCCGATCGATATTGGCCGTATGCGCCGCGTGATCGAGCGGGCCACCAGTGAGGCGGGCTGGGGCAAGCAAACCGGGAAAGGCCGCGGGCTTGGTCTTGCCTTCCACCACAGCTTCGTGTCCTACACCGCCATCGTCTTTGACGTGGAAGTGGACGACAAGGGCAACCTGACCATTCACCGGGCAGACATCGCCTTTGATTGCGGCCCCCAGGCCAACCCGGAACGGATTCGCTCCCAGCTCGAAGGCGCCTGCGTGATGGGTATTGGCATAGCCCTGCAATCCGAGGTTACGTTCAAGGACGGCGTGGCCCAGCAGGATAACTTCAACAATTACCTGATACCGCGAATGCCGGATGCGCCAAAGACCGTTCGGGTGCACCTGATCGACAACCCGGACGATGCCATGGGCGGGGTGGGTGAACCAGGCCTGCCGCCAGTCGCGCCGGCCCTTTGTAACGCGATCTACGCGGCCACGGGCAAACGCATCCGCCGGCTGCCCGTCGGCGACCAGTTGAAAGCCTGAAGCCCTCTCGAGGTCAGGGCCCCGCCAGGGGTCTTGACCCCTTTTACCCCGCCTCGACCACGACCTTGGTGGCATTCCCATAGCATCCTAGCTTTCCCACCGCGTATACTTTGGCTTCTTCTTTTTTCGCCTGTTTACCCTGTGGCCGGCCCTCATGACGCTGATTGAATTGTTCCTGCAAACCCTGGAAACCACCTTGCCGGTGTTTGCCATGGTCTTTATAGGGTTGGGCCTGCGCCGGATCGGGTGGATCGACAACGCCTTTGTGAATACCGCCTCGGCACTGGTGTTCAAGGCCACCCTGCCAACACTGGTTTTTCTCAGCATTATCCGGGCCGATCTGCAGACCGCCTTCAACCCGGGCCTGCTGGTGTACTACCTGGCCGCCACCCTGGCGAGCTTCGGCCTGACCTGGCTCTGGGCGCACTTCAGGATTACGAGGGAAGATCGCGGGGTCTACGTGCAGGGCGCCTTCCGGGGCAACTGCGGCATTGTCGGCCTGGCACTGGCCGCAAACCTGTACGGGGATTTTGGTCTGTCGGCCGGCGGAATCCTGCTCGGGCTGGTGATCATTTCCTACAACATGCTCTCTGTAATTGTGCTAGTGGCGTACCAGCCTGGCCAAAGCACGAACTGGCGCCGGATCTTTCACGACATCGTGCGCAACCCGCTGATCCTTGCTGTGTTTGTTGCCATTCCGGTCGCGGCCCTGGATATCACCCTGCCGGGCTGGGTGATGACCAGCGGCGATTATTTCGCCTCGCTCACCCTACCCCTGGCGTTGCTGTGCATCGGCGCCACGGTGTCGCTGAGTGCGATTCGGAGCGACAGCCGCACGGCGCTGGGATCCAGTCTGTTCAAGATGGTTTTCCTGCCCGCTCTGTGTACCGCCGGCGCCTGGCTCGCCGGCTTTCGGGGCCCGGAGCTTGGCCTGATGTTCCTGTTCTTCGCCAGCCCGACGGCGGCCGCGAGCTTTGTCATGGTTAAGGCCCTCGGCGGCAACGACCGGCTGGCCGCCAACATCATTGCCCTGACCACCCTGCTTGCCAGCCTTACCGTCACTCTTGGGGTGTTCGTGCTGCGCAGCGCCAGCCTGATCTAACACCGGCCGGTGGCGATCGCCTCAATCGTGGCGAAACCGTTCTGGCAGCCGGACAGGTAGCCTCCTCCGAACAGGTTGTAATGATTCAGGTAGTGATAGAGGTTGTAGACGTCCCGCTTTATCGCGTACTGCGTTGTTCGAGGATACTGCCGATCGTAGGCCCGATAGAATACGGCATCGAAGCCGCCGAACATCTCGGTCATGGCAATGTCCGCCTCCCGATCACCGCAGTAAACCGCAGGATCAATCAGCCAGGGCCCCCGGTCATCGAACAGCACGTTGCCGTTCCAGAGGTCGCCGTGTAGCTGGCTGGGGTGATCACACACGCTGTTCAACCAATCCATCAGGGCATCTCCATGGCGGGTTAACAGCTGTTTGAACCGGGAACGCTGGCCTGCATCCCTCACCCGCGACACCTGATATCCGAGACGATCCTTCACGAAGAATTCGCCCCAGTTGTCGCACCAGCGATTGGGCTGGGGGGCGAGGCCGATGTAGTTATCGCGGTTCCAGCCAAAGGCCTTCTGCACCTGCCTGTGGAGTCCGGCCAGCCCTTCCCCCAGAGCCTCCCAGGCCTGATCAGAGCCACGGGAGCCTCGGATCGCTGTCATTTCCAGCGCGGTTTCATCCACGCGGTAGACCTGCGGAACCTGCACGGCCGAAACACCGGCGCTCTTCAACCCGTCGGCAAGCGCGACCAGGCCTTCCGCCTCACACATCAGGGCATCCGGGTAACCTGAAGTATTTCGTTTGATGTGGGTCTGTGCCATCCCGATCTATGCTCCGCTTCAGCTATCCGCCAATCACAAGGGCGAGGTTCCGGGTGCGGTTGTTGAAGAGCTGCCGCCGGAACCGGTAGATTGAAAGAAGCCTGACACGACGGAACCAACGGAGGCAAACATGGACACACAACGCTGGCAGCTTCTGATATCCGGCAGGGTTCAGGGCGTCTACTACCGGGCATCGACAGAACAGAAAGCATCTGACCTGGGCCTGACCGGTTACGCCCGCAACCTTTCGGATGGCCGCGTGGAAGTGGTGGCGGAGGGCCCGGAGGACCGCCTGAGTGAACTCAAATCCTGGTGCAGCGACGGCCCGCCGGAGGCCCGCGTGGATGATATCGACGTAACCACCCAGCCCCCCACCGGGGAGTTCTCCGGTTTCAGCGTGCGTTAGTCGATACGCTTCAGCCAGAAGGTCATGGGCTTGTCGGTTTCATCGGGCTGGTCAATGTCTTTCCAGCGGTAGGTTGTGGAAAGCTCAGGCACCTTTCGATAACCGCGATTGTGCCAGAACGCATCCAGAGGCTCATAGCCGGCAGGCCGAAGCGGATGATCCGCTGGTCGCTCAACTGCGCAGAAGCAGCAATGGCTAAACCGCCCCTGCTCCCGGGCATGACCTTCCCGGTGGTCGAAAAAGGCCACACCAATGCCCTGGCCACGGTACTCCGGAAGCAGCACCGACTCCCCGAAATAGAAGATCTTTTCGGGCTCAAAGCCCTGCTCGATGAACGGCCCCTTGAAGTCGTCTGTCTCATGATCCATCGGTATGCCGGTAGCAGCGCCCACCACGGTTTCGCCGTCCAGCGCCAGCACGAACAGGCTGTCCGGCGAGCGGGCGTAGGTGTCCAGGTAGTTCCGCTCGTAGGCCATGTCGCCGTCGTAGAGATAGGGGAAGCTTCGGAACACCTCGATTCTCAGCCGTGCCAGGTCGTCCAGGTATGGGTTAATCTGGTCACCTGCAAGCCGGACCATGGTTACCGCCATTCATTACCCCCTGTTCAAAGGTTGGAACATGCACAAGGACAAACCGTTTTCCCAAGCCTGTGAAAACAATAAAGGGCCGATTCTCGAAAAACTCGCCGATCTTTTCAACCAGTCAGGTACGACCCTCGAAATCGGCACGGGCACCGGCCAGCACGCGGTGCACTTTGCCCTGCATTTGCCCCACCTGACCTGGCAACCCAGCGATCACCCCCAGAATGCGAGGCTGTGCCTGCCCTGGATCGAAGAGGCCGCCCTGGCCAACATCAACCCGCCGCTTGCGCTGGATGTGATCAAAGGCGATTGGTCGAACCTGCCCCCTATTCACGGCGTTTTTTCCGCCAATACCGCCCATATCATGGCGTGGGAGGAAGTGAAGGCCATGTTCCACGGGGTTGCGCGGATTCTGCCGACCGACGGACTCTTCTGCCTGTACGGGCCGTTTCGCTATAACGGGCAGCACACCAGTGAGAGTAATGAGCGGTTTGATCGGTCGCTCAGGATGCAGGCGGGGCATATGGGGATTCGGGATATGGAGAACTTGAAACAGTTGGGGGAAACCAATGGGCTCAGTTTGCAAGAGGATTTTGGGATGCCGGCGAATAATCGGTTGTTGGTTTGGCGTAAGGCCTGAGGCTTGGTCTGGTCTGCGAGGGTTCTTCTACCCTCCCGTTCGGCCAATAAAAAACCCCAGCATTTCTGCTGGGGTTTTGTATTGGCGGAGAGGGAGGGATTCGAACCCTCGATACGCTATTAACGTATACACACTTTCCAGGCGTGCGCCTTCAGCCACTCGGCCACCTCTCCAATAGACCAGCCAGGGCCAGTCCAATAAACTGTTTCAAATCAGCGATGTCGTCGCTCATTTGAGGGCGCAAACTTTAATGGTTTTGGGGGCGGTTGGCAACTCCCCCGGGTAAAATCATCGAAAAAAGTCTGCGCCTGTGGGTTTTCTGGTTACCGCCAGGCAGGATTCGAGGCTATCGTAAACAGAGGCCATTCAGGAAAACGGAGACACCCACAATGCTGATGAAAGCCGAACAATCGACGCTGCTGCTTATCGATGTTCAGGAAAAGCTCATGCCCGCCATTGCCCACGGCGAGGAAGTGATCGACCGGTGCGTCACCCTCGCCACCATTGCCGGGTTGATGGAGGTGCCGGTACTGGCCACGGAACAGATGCCAGACAAGCTAGGCACCAATGTTGAAGGTGTTCGCGAGTTGAGTGATCAGGTGCTTGCCAAGCACCACTTTGATGCCTGTCCGGACGGGTTGGTGGACCTGCTACCCGAGGGCAGGCAGCAGATTGTCGTGGGCGGCTGTGAAACCCATGTGTGCATGCTGCAAACCGCACTGAGCCTGCTCGACGCCGGCTACAAGGTATGGGTGGTGGCCGATGCCACCGGCTCCCGGAATGAATTTGATCGGGATGTCGCGCTGGACCGCCTGAGTGAGAGCGGTGCTCGGATTGTCACTGTGGAGATGGTGGCCTTCGAGTGGATGCGTCATAGCCGCCATCCGCAGTTCCGGAATATTCAGGCACTGATCAAGTAGACACATCTGCGGCAGGGTGTCGAACGTAGATTCATGCCCGGTCCGTTACCCGATTTCCGAGGTGCTTTGTGATCAATATGGATTTTTCCCGCCGGGTGGTGGTTCGCAGCCAGGAACAGGACTGGGTACCGAGCCCCGCCGGAGGCGTAATGAGAAAGCCGCTTGCCCGCGAGGAGGCCGAACGCGGCCATGCCACCAGCGTGGTGCGCTACGAGCCGGGCGCGACGTTCAAGCGCCATGAGCACCCGCTTGGCGAGGAAATACTGGTTCTCGAGGGGGTGTTTTCAGACGAGACAGGGGACTACCCGGCCGGTACCTATCTGCGCAATCCACCAGGCAGTGGCCACGCACCATTCAGCAAGGATGGCTGCACCCTGCTGGTAAAGTTGCATCAGTTCCATGAGCGCGATACCGCCACCGTGCGCATCGACACCAACAGCCAGCCCTGGCTACCGGGCATCGGGGGCCTTGAGGTGATGCCGCTGCACGAGTTCGAACATGAGCACGTTGCCCTTGTGAAGTGGCCAGCCCGGGAAGTGTTCCAGCCCCACCGGCACTTTGGTGGCGAGGAGATCTTCGTGCTTAGCGGGGAGTTCTGTGATGAACACGGCCGCTATCCGGCCGGCACCTGGATTCGCAGCCCCCATATGAGCCAGCATCACCCGTTTGTCGACACCGAAACAGTTATCTGGGTTAAAACTGGACACCTGCCGCTCACCCAGGCGCAGTAGTGTTCACTCGCGCACACCAGACGCCCACAAAAAAGGGCCCCGCAGGGCCCAAGTCTCGTCAGGAAACTGGTTTATGAAATCGCTGTGTGCTGCCAGTTGTGGCGGCTGAGAGTATCGTTGCTGGCCCCCTCACCCGCGGGATTGAACAAGGATTCTTCTCCAACCGGCACGGCAAACACGTGATAGGCTTCCGGATCGAACGGATCCAGCGCCGTGTCCAGATACTCATAACTGTCGGGCACCGGCTCTCCGGAGTGCGCGACACGGAACTGCCGTTCCAGCGTTGGAGTGGTTACGTTCAGCGGCTGCTCCACCCAGAGGTAAACGGCCTTGTGCGGCACGATGTATTCGCTACGTACCACCCGATAGCCCTCTTTGAGCGTGAGCGTTGTCGGCTCTTTGCCCGGTTCCAGGCGGAATTTATGGATGGTCTTCATGGCTCCTGCTCCTCTTCGGATTGCTGCCTCTCACAACTCCATCATGAACAGGTACAGGGATCGATAAAATAAGCTTTTCTGATCTTATTAGTTCGTTTTTTTCGAGGTCAATGCGTATCCTGGGGAACGCCGTGGGCCTCGCAAATGGCCCGTACACCCTCGTGGGCAATGTTCCGGCCCCGGGTGATCGCGAACAGCTCGTCCACCACCTCGTTAACCGAGGCAATCTGCTCAACCTCGTACTGTCGGCACACCTCGTCGCGAATGGCCGTCGGCGCGGCAAACACGCCGTACCCCTGGCTGCCAAACACCTTGATCAGCGCACTGTCGTCCACACGGGCCACCAGCCGCATGCGAACGCCTTTCAGCGAGAACCAGTTCATCAGGCGCTCGAAATACGGGGCATCCGTGGCATTGGCCAGCAAGGGCTGACCATTGAGGGACGCTGGAAAGCCCTTTCGCAGCCCGCGGGCCAGTTCCGGTGCAGCAAAAAGACTCATGGTTGAGCCCGCCAGCGGGTGAACGGTGAGATTGCCCTCTTCCTGGAGGCGCGGCATCCGGTCGGTCAGGACCACATCCAGTTCTTTACGCTTCAAGCTCAGGATCATGTCTTCGGTCCGCCCGGTCTGGCATTCCAGCTGTATCTGGCGGTCGCCGGCCATGGCGGGCTGCAGCAGGTAATAGGCAATGAGTTTATGAATGGAGGCGGACACGCCTGCCCGCAGCGTCAGGGGCCGCTCGGAAGGATCGAGACGGAGCGTTTCGGCAAGCTCGCCGGTCAGCTCGAAAATTTCGTCCGCATAGGTGAGTATCATCCGGCCCAGATCGGTCAGAATCAGCTTACGACGCTCCCGAATGAACAGTCGCCCACCCACCGACGCCTCGAACGTGGCCAGTTGACCGCTCAGAGTCTGGGGCGCCAGTTCAAGTACCTCGCTGGCGCGGGCAATTGAGCCCTCACGGCTGATCACCCAGAAGTAATAAAGATGGCGGAGGTTCAGCTGTTCCATAGCGGTTTCCTGTGTCCGGCTCAGGTGGGACGCGGAATCTTGAATACCTCACCAAACGTGACGTACTCGCTGCCGCCAAGGCGACCAATGGGATCTATGGCCGCGCCGTCAAAGCTCAGACGATTTTTTTCGTCGTATCGGGCAACACTGTCCGCCACCCAGGCTGCCGTTACCCTGCCGAAAATCAGGGATTGCGGCGCCGCGCCGATTTCCTTGATGTCGTAGAGCTCGCACGCCAGTGCCACGTGGCAATCCTTCACACGGGGCAGAGGCGAGCCCTCGAAGGGTGCCAGGTCCAGGCCCAGATGATCCAGTTCGGATTCTCCATGGGGCAAGGGGCGGGAGGATTCTGTGACGGCCGGCGCCAGGGCACGGTGCGCGATGTGGACCACGAAATGCTTTCTGGCCTCGATATTGACCCGCGTATCCTTCGCCACGCCCTCGGCAGGCTTTCGGCCCACCGAAATCATCAGAAGGGGCGGGTTACTGGTGATGGGCGTAAAAAAGGAAAACGGCGCCAGATTGAAATCGCCGTCGGGATTCTCGCTCAGGACCCAGGCGACCGGTCTCGGGATAACCGTCTGGGTGAGAATGTGATAAGCCTCTGTCGGATCCAGTCCGTCAAAATCGATCAGCATCAGTCATACCTTCAGTCTGTTGCGGCCGCCGCTGACCGCTCTCGCAAAAGCCAGAGCGTCATCAGCAGCCCGTGAAGAACGAGGAACGGCACGGCAACCATCACCAGACCACCCCACCCCAGCCAACTCAGGATGGCCCCGGCGGACAATGCGGCCGTGGCCTGGGAACCGAACACCATGATGTCGTTCAGGCCCTGCACCCGGAAGCGCTCGGCGTCCTGGTACCCGCGGGGCAGCAACGTGGTGCCACCAACAAACAGGAAATTCCAGCCGATGCCCAGTAACAGCAACGCCGACAGGTAATGGTGAAAGCTGATGCCGCTGGCCGCCAGACCAACGCAACCGAGATAGGCCAGCAGGCCCAGGGCCATCATCAGAGGAATGCCCAGCACCCGTGTCAGCCAGCCACTGATCAGTGACGGCAGGTACATGGCCATGATGTGGAGCTGGATAACCCGCTTGGCATCGTCGAGATCATGCCCGGCAATCTCGGTCATGCTCAGTGGCGTGGCGGTCATCACAAAGCTCATGACCGCGTAACCAATCGCCGCGGCGCTGATGGCCGCCAACACCAGCGGGTTGGCAACAATCTGCCGCAACGGTCGGCCTCCGCCAGGAAGAGACTCGCGAACCAGTTCCCCTTTTGCCCGGTAACCGGCGCCAAGCGTCACCAGGGCCAGGGCCTGAACAACCGCCAGAGCCGCCCAACTGGAAAGGAAAGGATGGGCCTCGCCCGCCCCACTGCCAATTCCCGCAACCTCGGGCCCAAGCCACGCCGCCACCAGCCCACCCAGGAGCACCCGTGCGGCTGCGGAGCCCGCCAGCTCCGACGGAACGGACTCCATGGCGGCAAACCGGTACTGGTGAACCACAGCCAGGCCCGTACCGCCAATCACCGACGCCAGGCACAGCAACAGGAAAGAGCCCGCCCAGGACGCCGTGGCGCCAACGAGGCCAGCCACTATGCCCATTATGGCGCCGAGCAGCATGACCCGCTTGCGCCCCACCCGCTCCATCAGCCAGGTTGCGGGTTTGATAGCCAACACGGTGCCCACCACCACAAGACCCACCGGAAGCGTGGCCCACTCGGGCGCCGGAGCGAGCAGGCGCCCCTGGATACTGCCGATGAACACAATGAAAGGCGCCGTACACATGGCCAGCGCCTGTGCAGCAACCAGAACCCAGACATTCAGGGGCATGGGTTATTTTTTCCTGTAGATGATGCCCGGGTGACACTGCACCATTTCGTAGAGATGCGGCAGCCCGTTCAGTGACTCGGATGCCCCCAGCACCAGATAACCGCCGGGGTTCAGGGTGGCGTGAATCCGGGTAAGGATGTCTTTTTTGAGGTCCGCCGAAAAGTAGATCAGCACGTTGCGACACATCACGATGTCGAACTTGCCCAGCATGTAGCGTTCCAGCAGATTCAGCTCCTTGAATTCCACCATGGTCTTGATCTGGGGCTTGATCTGCCAGCCGCCATTGAGAGAGGGCGTGAAGAACTGCTTCTGGCGATCTGGAGAGAGACCGCGGCCAATGGCGATCATCTCGTATTCGCCCTTGCGGGCAACCTCGAGGACGCTCTTGGAAATATCCGTCGCGGTGATTTTCACGTCCCGCAGTTTTCCTGGCCGTAGGCGGCGGAATTCTTCCACGATCATCGCGATGGAATAAGGCTCCTGCCCCGTGGAACAGGCGGCCGACCATATCCGTAGCGGCTGGCTGCCCTTGCTTTCCGCAAACTCGGGAAGCAGTTTCTCCTGCAGGATACGGAACGGATGACTGTCCCGGAACCAAAGGGTTTCATTGGTGGTCATGGCGTCGATGACCACCTCGCGCAGACTGCCCCGCCCGGGCCGACGCAACCGATCGAGAAGCTCACCCAGAGAATTGAGAGTGTTCTCCTCCAGGATCCGGCGCAGCCGACTTTTCACCAGATACTGTTTATTGTCACCCAGCAAAATGCCACAGGCATCCTGCAGGAACGACTTGAAGGCTTCATATTCCTGTGGGGTTATATCCGCTTTCATTGGGTCTCTGTTCTGAGTGAATCGATCGGCTTCCCATCAACCCTGGTCGATGATGTCCATCACCCGCTCGGCGAGTTCGTCGGGACTGAACTTCGCCATGAAGTCGTCTGCCCCGACCTTCTTGACCATGGCCTGATTGAACACGCCGCTGAGCGAAGTGTGGAGCATCACGAATATGTCCTCCATCGCGGGGTCACCTTTTACCTTGGTGACCAGCGTGTAACCGTCCATCTCCGGCATTTCGACGTCAGAGATGATCAATGAGAAGTGATCTCGTGCCCGGGAACCGTCGGCCGTTACCTCCTTGAGGTACTCGTAGGCCTGCTTGCCGTCGTTCTTGGTGACCACCTCCATGCCGATGGCCGTGAGGCAGCGCTCGATCTGCCGACGGGCGACAGCGGAATCGTCAACCACAAGCACCGGCAGGTGCCCGGGCACCCGATCGGCACTCTTGCTCAGGACCGCTTCCGTAACGTCCTCACCGAGCGGAGAAACTTCTGCAAGAATCTTCTCTACATCTATGATTTCGACCAGCTTATCATCAATCCGGGTGACAGCGGTAAGGTAAACATCCTTACCGGCACCCTTCGGTGGCGGGAGAATCTCCTCCCAGTTCATGTTCATGATGCGATCGACGCCGGTCACCAGGAAGCCCTGGGTCTTGCGGTTGTATTCGGTAATGATCACGAAGCTGCTGGCAAGCTCTTCCTGCGGAATGCCCGGCAGCCGGATGGCCATGCTCAGATCGATAATCGGGATAGTCTCGCCGCGGATGTGAGCGACTCCCCGAACCACCTGACGGCTGTTGGGGATGGAGGACAGCCGGGGGCACTGAAGCACTTCCTTCACCTTGAAGACATTGATGCCATAAATCTGGCGCCCCCGAAGCCGGAAAAGAAGCAGCTCAAGACGGTTCTGCCCTACCAGTTGCGTACGCTGGTTAACACTGTCCAATACCCCTGCCATTTGGTTTCTCCTGGCTTGCCGATTGCCGACGGCATATATCTTGCTGGTTACTCGTGTAAACGTGGAAAGACGGGAATTTGTCGCCCCACTGCCGATCAGCCCGGTTAACGGCCGACCGTGCCGAATCATTAATGCATTCGGCAGATCCACACTGATACCAACAGCATAGGACAAACTGATACGTATGCGCATCACCAATTTGGCTCTGATCCTGGTAATGTCCATCGCGAGTGGACCGCTGATGGCCGAAACCACGGCCGGACAGATCCGGAAGGCGGCGGTGGCATTTCTCCAGGCCTTTGCGACGGAACAGGCGGGCCAGGGTTACACCGTGACCTTCGAGCCCGGCGCCATTGACAGCCGCCTGGCGCTGGCCGAGTGCGCCGCGCCGCTGGAGGTACAATTCAGTGGTGATCCCTGGAAAACAACCAGCCCCTCCCTGCTGGTTGCCTGTGAAGGCGAGCGTCCCTGGCGGATGTTCGTTACCGCATCACTCTCCATCAAGGGCCCCGCCCTGGTGGCCGCTCGCCCCCTGACCCGTGGCGAGCGCATCACCGAGGCGCTTCTGATGAGCCATTCAGTGGAGGTAAATGCCTCCCGGCGTGGTGTCATCACCGACCCTCGCCAGGCGGTCGGCATGGAGGTCCGGCGCTCGGTCAATGCCGGCTCGCTGATTACCCCGGACATTCTCTCGGCTCCGGATGCCGTTGCCCGGGGTGACCATGTTATTATCACCGCCCGAAGCGGCAACTTCTCCGTGCGCTCCCGAGGCAAGGCACTGGCCAGTGCCAGCATCGGTGAGCAGGTCCTGGTTGAAAACCTGCGGTCCTCCCGCACTATCAAGGCGAATGTGGTAGGCCCGGGTCAGGTCGAGATTCCCATGTAGTCGGCCACCGGCAAGCGCTTGCCGAGGCGGCAAGGCTCTGCCCTGTAAAATCTGTCAAAAAAAGGTTAAAGAATTCGGCACCGCAGCCGATATGCAGATACAAACTCGAGTTAATGCCCTGTAAACAAGGGCTCATCAGGCAAGCAGGTACGATTATGTCAGTTGACTTTAATGGAATTGGCCCCGGCCAGGTCAACACCCAGAGAACCACGGCCGACAAGAGCACGGGCAACCAGAACACCCAGCCCGCAGCGCCGGAACAGGCGAAATCCCAGGCGCAGGGCGCCCGGGGCGACAGCGTCAGCCTGAGCAACCAGGCCAAGAATCTGAAACAGCTGGAACAGAAGCTGGGCGATTACCCGGAAATGGACGACGATCGCATCGAACAGATCCGCACCGCCCTGGAAAACGGCACCTACAAGGTCGATGCAGAGAAGCTGGCCCAGAAAATGCTTGAGATGGATGAAAGCATTTTCGGATGAGTAAATCATGGCCGCAATTGATGACCTGAAAACCCTCCTCGCCCAGGATATCAGCCAGCTCGACGAACTGGCCGATGTTCTGGGCAGGGAAAAGACCCTCCTTGGTAATTCCGATCTCCGCCAACTCGAAGCCCTGACGCAGGAAAAGAATCGCTTGCTGGGTGCTATCCGCGAACGAGCGAAACAGAAAATCCGCACTCTGGTCCAGATGGGCTATCGGCCTGAAAACGGTGAGCCTTCCCGGTTCATTCGCAGTGCAGGGCTGATTGACGTGACGGAGCTCTGGCAACAGGCCGACAGCAAGCTGAAAACCTGCCAGGCGCTGAATCAGACCAATGGTCGGGTTATCAGCCACCTGCAAAAGCGGCTTTCACGCCTGACGGACATTTTCCGCGGCGCCACGGGCCAGCAGAAACTTTACGGTGCCAGGGGCGAACAGACCTCGGTTTCAAGCTCCACCGTGCTCGCCAGCGCCTGACCCCGGCGCTGGCCGGGCGCTAGCGCGTGTACAGGGTCATTCGCGAATCCGGGTGAAACCGGATATTCTGGATGCTCACGTTCCCCATGGAAGCACCGTGACCGCCGGCGACCCGGATATTGTCCATGCGTATCTGCTCGATTCGCTCTGGCAGCGCGAGGATAACGGCACCATCGTCCCGGACCCGAAAGCGTGGTTCGCCGTCCCGATAATGCACACCGGACACCCTCAGGTCCGACTCCAGAAAATTCAGAACTGGCACAAACACGTTGGCGGCAAGCTTCAACCCCTCGATAGCGTCCGGTCTGCTCTCCGGGTCTTCCGGCTGGGCGGCCATGGCCGACACCGTTGCAATTCGCTCAAACAGCGCCGGGTCGCCCTGACCCGCAAATGACGCGAGCTCTGCCTCGGAAAGCGGTGAGAGGCCACCCTTTTCATAGAGCTGACCTGCCTCGGCACTTGCCTGGGACGACGCGGTGTTGCTAGCGGCAAAGCTGACCAGAGGCTGGAACGGCAGGGCCACCATGGTCACCAGCGCCGCGGCGTTTCGGTACCTGGACTGATGTTTGAGAACCCGATGCAGCTCCTTCTCGCTGATCCAGCCAGCCTGAATCAGCACCTCGCCCAGACGCTGCCCGGTTTCTCGCTGGAGAATCAGGCCGCGGTCGAGCTGGCTCTCTGACAGATAACCACGGTTGACGAGCAACCGCCCAAGACGCGATTTTTCCTCAAATCCCTGACGGATATTCACCCACCTTCTCCTTATGTCGAAAGCCGCACCGCCCGGCTCGGCAATCAGTGTCCTGACTCGTCAAGAAGATTAGTCGATTGTCAGGCAATCTGCGTTGATCCAGTCGCCGTTTTTCCACCGGCTTCTGATAAACTCTGGCGCCAGAGAGCACACTTTACTGCCCGACTGCGGGCCTGAACCAACTGCCACCTGACGAGAGAGCAGCTGACAATGACACATCCGGTCAAATTCCTGAAAAGCATGATTTCACTGTTCGTGCTGTTTACCACATTCGCGGCCTTGCCGGCCCTGGCACAAGAGAGCTCAACCAGTGGCGCATCGCTGCCAAAGGTCCGGATGGTCACCAGCGAAGGGGCCATCGAACTGCAATTGCGGCCGGATGTTGCGCCCGACACCGTGGCCAACTTCCTGCAGTACGTACGGGAGGGTTTCTACGACGGTACGGTATTCCACCGGGTGATTCCCGGATTCATGATCCAGGGTGGCGGCTTTACCGAGACCCTGTCCAGAAAGCCAACCCGCGACCCCGTTCGCAACGAAGCCAGCCCAACGCTACCCAACCTTCGCGGAACCATTGCCATGGCTCGTACCAACGCCCCGGATTCCGCCACATCGCAATTCTTTATCAACGTGGCCGACAACGGCTTTCTGAACGCAGGTGTTCGTGGGGCCGGCTACGCTGTATTTGGCAAGGTGACCGAGGGCATGGGCGTTGTCGACGCCATCGCCCGCAAACCGACAACCCGTAAACAGGGCATGGCCGACGTACCGGTTGAGCCGGTACGGATCGAGAAAGCCACGGTGATCGAACCCGCAGAGTAACGCCGTGGAATCAGCGCTCAAACCTCCGGCGATTGAGCCGGCCGATCTGGTCTGGCGCGAAGGCGTGCCGGAATCGGTACGCTTCGGTGATGTCTATTTCAGCCGGGATAACGGCCTGGAAGAGACACGCCACGTGTTTCTCCGCCACAATGATCTGCCCGAGCGCTTCGCCAAGGTGCCTGCCGGCGGCAGCTTTGTGGTTGCCGAAAGCGGCTTCGGCACCGGTCTCAACTTTCTGGCAACGTGGCAGGCCTGGCAAAGGTATCGGCCTGACCACGAGTCAACGCTGCACTTTGTTTCGGTGGAACGATTTCCGCTGACCCGAACAGACCTCGCAAAGGCACTGGCGCTCTGGTCGGAACTGGCGCCCCTGGCTGGCGCCCTGTTGGCCAGCTACCCCCCCCTGGTTCGTGGTACCCATCGGCTGGTCCTGGACGGTGGTCGGGTACGACTGACGCTGTTTTTCGGCGACATCGGTGACGCCTGGCGGGCACTGGATTTCCGGGCCGACGCCTGGTTCCTCGACGGCTTCGCCCCGGCTCGAAATCCCGACATGTGGCTCGAAAGCACCGTTGCCGACATCCGCGCGCACAGTAAACCCGGCACCTCCCTGGCCACCTTTACCTCGGTGGGACGGGTTCGACGCGCGCTGGCAGAGAGCGGGTTTGAAATGCAGAAAGTTCCCGGCTTTGGGCGTAAGCGGGAGATGCTCAAAGGGGTTCTGCCGCCCGTCGACCGGGTGCAAGCTCCCGACCTTAGCCCGGTGGCGATCATTGGCGCAGGCATTGCCGGTTGCACACTGGCTGCGAACCTTGCGGCGAGGGGAATACCGGTCACTCTCATTGATGAGGAGGGCCCCGGCGCGGGCGCCTCCGGCAACGCCCAGGGCGCGCTCTATGTGAAACTGGGCGTGGATTACAATGACCAGACCGAGCTGGCGCTGACTGCCCTCACCTTTTCCCAACGCTTTTACCGCCCGTTCAGTAACGAGGGCTGGTACCCGACCGGTCTCCTCCAGCTGGCCCACAACGACCAGGAGGCGGATCGTCAGCGCCGTTTTCTGGAGCGCAATGGCTATCCCGGCGACGTGCTCAGCGGGGTAAGCCGGGAACAGGCCTCGGAGCTGACGGCGGTTCCCGTGAATACTGGTGGGTTATGGTTCCCGGCCAGTGGCTGGTTGGAGCCGGCGCGGTTGTGTCATGCACTGGCCCGAGTGAGAGGCGTAACCGGCGTCTGGCACTCGCCAGTGGAAAAGCTGCTCCCTGAAGCAGGCGGCTGGCGTATTGAGATAAACAATGCCCAGCCGGTTTGGGCCCGACGCGTAGTGGTTTGCGGGGGGCCGGCCAGTGGCGGCCTGTTACCTCTGGCGGGCACCGTTCGACTCAAATCCATCCGTGGTCAGGTCACACGCCTGCCGGACTCCGAACTGAACCCGCCCAGGGCGGTCATATGCGGCAGTCGCTACCTGAATCCGACACTGGACAATAAAGTGTTGACCGGAGCGACGTTTGACCTCCATGACGACAACCCGGCCCCTACCCTCGAAAGCCGCGCTGAAAATATCCAGGAGTTGAAGGCCATGCTTCCCGGCGCTTTTTCTGGCGCTGATGCCGGGCAGGAAAAGCAGGCCAAACAGAGCCAGGGCGACAACCTTGCGGACGACCGGGTGGCCTTCCGATGCACGACGCATGATTACCAGCCGGTTGCCGGTCACGTGCGGGATGAGCTGCACCTGTTTACCGGCCTCGGCAGCAAAGGCCTGACCTACGCCCCACTCCTCGCCGAGTATCTCGCGGACCAACTGACCGGACAACCTGGCTGTTTGCCAGCCAATCTGGTGCGTCGGCTGGAAACCGGACGCCTTTACCAGTCTGATATGGCAAACTCGTAATAAACTTTCACTGGAGAATGTGCTGCGATGGCCGATAAACGGCTATAGAAACCTGTTTACGGAGACAGTCCATGTCCATATTCGTCAGCGAACCGGGCCGACCGGTCGGAACCCGGCTTCCGGAAGCCTTTCGGGCCAGGCGCGTCGGTGACGTGACAGAGCTGACGGAATCCCATGCCATCAACCCTGGCCGCAGCGAAGCCACCGATGCCGAGTTCCAGGCAGCAGCCAATGCGGGCCGCTACCGAGCCCTGCAGGAGTATGGCGCCGCAGCCGCCGGAGAGCGCCGGGAACAGCGCCCGTATCTGCCAGTCTCGGAGATTGCCTCACCCGCTCTCTACCGCCTGCCAGCAACGGCAACCATTTCCGAGGCCCTGTCAGTCATGGATGAACATCAGGTTCACCATCTTGTCATTACCGCTGACGAGAATGTGGCGGGCCTGATCGACCTGCGTTGGCTCCTGGCGTGGCTGCACGAAAACCAGGGCGATGCCATGAGCCAGACCTTTGTTCATATCGAGCTGCCGGCCTTTCTCACCGCCTCCCCGGAAACCGACGCCCATCAATTGGCCAGGCTGATGCTGGCACATCAGTTGAACGCCGCCCTGGTTGTTGATGAACGGGGTGTCGCCTCTGGTATCGTAACCAGCACAGATTACCTGCGTCTGTATGCCAACGCCGGCCGCCACGAGGGCACTGTTTAGGGCAAGGGCGTCAGCAACTGCCCCTCCGGGCTGAACACCAGCAAGCGCCAATCACTACCCAGCCGGGCCAGCGTTACGATTTCATCATCCCGATAGGTTTGCACGGCCAGGAATCCGGAATTGTCTGCTGCCAGCTGATAACGCCAGTTTCGGAAAGCAGCGCTGCCAGTATTGGTATTCGTGGCCACCGGCAGGCGGGCAATGATCGCCTGTTTCTGGCCGGAAGTGGCTGCCTGGCTGGCGAAATCGCCGTCCGAGTTCCCGGCAACCACCAGATCGCCATCGAATCCGGCCAATGCCCGCAGTTGCTCCGTTGCCGTGTCATTGTCATCGTTCAGCGAGAACGCCTGTCGCACCTGCCCGATGGTGGAGTAACCCAGCAGGAATCCGGCATCGCTGCTGGCCTGTTCACGGGTCAGTTCCGGGTCGCCCTCGTCAGGGTTCGAGACCCCATAGAGGCCGGTGCTGCTGCCGGTCAGCCAGAGCAGATTGCCGAACAGCAGGCCATCAGAGACTGGTTCATCGGCGTCTGACCCCACCTGATACACGTTCAGATTGCCGCTGCCACTCTGGGTGTTGTAGAAGAAAGCATCAATGCCACCAATTACCGGAGCGCCGCCCACGGAGCCGGACGCGGAGCCGAACAGCAAGGGGGTCACCGTCTCAGTGCTGCCACCCGCCACCTGGTCGTTGTTACCTGAGCCGGCCTGACGGGTCCAGGCCACCACCGGCACCTGGGAATTGCCATCCAGTTCTGTATCAATTCGTTGAAGGAAACTGTCTACACCGCCGGCTGCGGTCTGGCCTTCAAAGGTGCCATCGGTTTCGCCCGCCAGCACCACATAACCGCCCTCCTCGTCGATACCCGCCCATCGCACATGGTCATTTCCCGACGTGCCGGTCCGTGTTGTCCAGGTTTCGACGTATTCGCCGCCGTTACTAGCGCTGTCGTACCAGTAGAGCGAGGTTACCGCATCCACTGCTCCCTGTTGGCTGGTGCCGGCAACCGGTTGGTCGGTGCTGTAGGACACAATGAATTCGAACCGGTCGACTTTGGTATCGCCCTCCGAGACCTTCCGCCGCACCGTACTGATAACCGCAGCCGGCTCAACCAGGCTGTCGCCGGCAGATGACACAGCAACCTGCTGAAGCTGGCTGCCGCGCTGATCGTAGATCCGTACCTGCACCCGGTCGTTGTCCTGGCTATCGTACCCTGCCACGAAACTTCGGCCGTTATGCCCCATGGCGAAATCCGTGGCCACAAAGCCGTCGCCATTGTTCAGCACCAGTGGCGACGTCAGCTGATTCAGGCTTATGCGAATCAGGTTCTCGGACTGGGCCCGGGCGTAATCCTCCCGCCCGGCCTGGTAATCGCTGTTGATGCCCAACAGGATAAACCGGTCAACAAAGTCGGGGTTCGAGTAACTGCCCTCAGGCACGCGAATCCGGAACGGCACCTCGTTGGTCCCCTCCGGAAACACCAGTTCATCGTTTTCCACCCAGTTACTGCCTTCCCGCCGCTCGATAACGAATTCCGAGCTCAGGCGGGCGGAGGAATCTTCCGTGTCGGTCAGTTTGGCGTAAATGGTCCGGTCCCGTTCACCACTCAGTCTGGCCACGTATTCACGGACACCACCCACGTTCAGGGCATCCCGTACCCCACCGTTGACCGTTTCCAGGGCCAGCGATGGCTCGTTATCCTCAATCGAGAGATTGATATCGATACCCTCGTTGGAGCTGCCCAGACCGGCCAGCCCGGAGCGCACCTCGGTCAGGGCCAGTTCGAGGGACTCTGCCTGTTCCGGAAAACTATCATCAATCACCTCAAGCGGGATGTAGCATTCAGTAATACCCGGCTCGAGCGTTATCACTCCCCGCGTGTAAAAGCCGTTTTCATCCTGCTCATAAGTTACATAATCGATTTCCCGCTGCTCGGATTCCGCCCGGGGCGGCAGGCTGCCGCTGCCCAACCCGACAATATCCTTACCCGGAATGGCATCACCCAGGTTGGCCGCGCTGTGGTCACAGTTCTGGTGCGGCGGGTTGAAGCCCTGTTCGCAGTTGGTGGCGTCGTATTCCGAGCGAAGCTCAAAGGCGATGGCCACCCGGGTAACCGAGGGCTTGTCCAGCAGCACCTTGGCATACACTCGCCGTGTGGTGGCGGTAACATCCTGAGTGCCCGATACCGAGCCGTCATCGTTGTAGAGATTGATGGTAAAGGTGTGCTCGCCTTTCGTTGACAGGTCGGGGAGCGTGCAGTGGTTCTGGCTGCTGGCGCTGGAAGATCCACTCTCGCCTTCCTTGAACGCCTCCACTTCAAGCGACACCAGGTTCTGTTTGACATCGATATCGAACGGCTGGGTGCCGAAGCTGGAGCCATCGGTGGTTACCAGGTTGATCCCGGTGGTCTTGCCGAGATCCGCCTCTCCTCGGCTGCCCCCGGTGAGCCCGGGAACTCCTCGCATGATAATGCCCTGACGGGCCTTGTTACTGGTGTCTTCCAGGGCCAGCCAGGACGGGGCGTTGGTGAGCGAATAATCGAGAATGCCTTCGCCCCCGTAGGCGCCGAAATTGTAGTAGTACTCAACGCCAAGGTAAGCAGATGTGGGCGGCACGCCCAGGATGGTGGGCTGGTCGGGATCTTTCTCTGTTTTACATCCGGCAAGCCCCACCACGATGAGGAAAGCAACGGCAATACGGTGAACAGGAGACATGCGAGGGGAGAGATCGGCGCCCATGAAGAAATCCGTTTACGTTGTTGTTATGGCGGCGACCGCCCCACGGAAACCGGGCGGTTTACACACCGTTACAGAACAACGCCATGGTAGCCAATTTGCTCCGCAGTGGATCTGCGCGAGTTCTCAGATTCGGTCAGCTTGCCCCGGAACCGTATTTCTCCAGCAGTTCCAGCAGCCCGGCCTCATCCAGGACCGGAACCTCCAGCTGTTCCGCCTTGGTGAGCTTGGATCCGGCCGCCTCACCGGCCACCACGCAGGCGGTCTTCTTCGAGACACTGCCCGACACTTTCGCGCCCAGAGCCTCAAGCTTCTCCTTCGCCTGGTCCCTGGTCATCGCCGAGAGCGTACCAGTCAGCACCCAGGTTTGACCGGTCAAGGGGCGTTCGCCCTGGCGGATCTCCTCTTCCTGCCACGCCACCCCGGCATCGCGCAGGGCATCCAGGGTTTCCCGGTTATGTGGCTGCTCGAAAAAGCTGCGGATATGGCCCGCCACAATGGGGCCAACGTCCGGCACGGTCTGCAGGGTCTCTTCGTCGGCTTCGGCGATGGCCTCCAGGGTGCCGAAATGGGCCGCCAGCCCTTTTGCGGTGGCCTCGCCGACCTCACGTATGCCAAGGGCGTACAAAAAACGCCAGAGCACAGGCCGCCGTGACTGATCGATGGCATTGACCAGGTTGGCGGCGGATTTCTCGCCCATGCGGTCCAGCTTCACCAGGTCATCGATGGTCAGGTGGTACAGGTCGGCCACCGTCTTGACCATGCCCTGATCCACCATGATGTCGATCCACTTGTCCCCCAGACCCTCGATGTCCAGGGCTTTGCGGGAAGCATAATGGCGAATGGCCTCCTTGCGCTGGGCCGGACAGAACAGGCCGCCGGAACAGCGCGCAACGGCTTCGCCTTCAATCTGGACCACATCGGATTCACACACTGGGCATTGGGCCGGCAGTTCAACCGTGCGCGCATTGGCAGGACGTTTTTCCGGCACTACCTTGACCACCTGAGGGATAACATCCCCGGCGCGCCGGATAAACACGGTATCGCCGATGTGCACATCGAGTCTTCGAATCTCGTCCATGTTGTGCAGGGTGGCGTTGCTTACAGTGACACCGCCCACAAACACCGGCTTGAGCCGCGCCACCGGCGTCACCGCCCCGGTGCGGCCAACCTGGAACTCCACATCCTCGATAACGGTCAGCTCTTCCTGGGCCGGAAATTTCTGGGCGATGGCCCAGCGCGGCGCCCGGGAAACAAAGCCGAGGGCCTGCTGTTGATCAAGCCGGTTCACCTTGAAAACGATGCCGTCGATTTCGTAAGGCAATTCATCGCGCTTGGCCATCAGCTCGTTATAAGCCTCGAGGCACTCCTCAACGCCCCGGGCCCGACGCATTTCCGGATTGATTCGAAAGCCCCAGCCCTTCACTCTTTGCAGACCATCCCATTGGGTATCCGGCAGCAGGCTTTCATCGGTGACTGCCATACTGTAGGCGCACATTTCCAACGGCCGCCTGGCGGTGACCGTGGATTTTTTCTGGCGCAAGCTGCCCGCAGCGGCATTACGCGGGTTCACAAAGGTTTTCTCTCCGCGCTCCGCGAGCGTTCGATTGAGCTGCTCGAAACCGCTTCGGGGCATGTAGACCTCGCCCCGGACTTCCACCAAATCGGGCACCTTGTCGCCGCGAAGGGTCAGGGGTACCGAGGGAATGGTGCGAATGTTCGCGGTAATGTCCTCACCGCTGTACCCGTCGCCGCGGGTGGCGGCTCGGGTGAGCTGACCTTTTTCGTAATGCAGGCTTACCGCCAGCCCGTCGAGCTTGGGCTCGCAGACGTATTCGATGTCTTCCGTTACGCCGAGCCGCTCCCGGACCCGTCGATCGAAGTCTCTCAACTCGTCCTCACTGAACGCGTTGTCCAGAGACAGCATCGGCAGGCGATGCACCACTTCCTCGAAGCTGGTTTCCGCAGAACTGCCGACACGCCGGGTGGGCGAATTGTCCGACGCCAACTCAGGGTGGTCCCGCTCAAGGTTCTGCAACTCACGAAACAGGCGGTCGTACTCTGCATCGGGTATGCGCGGATCATCCAACACGTAGTAACGGTAGTTGTGGTCGTCGATGGCAGACCGGAGTTCCTCAACACGCTGGATGACGTCTGGCGTGGCTTTGCTCATTGGCTGGCGTTCTCGCTTCTCAGAAAAATGCCCGGTGCGGACCGGGCATCTATACGTTTCTGGTGTTCATCAGGGTTTGCCCGGGCTCACGCCTTCTTGGAGCGCTGCTTGCGTTCGAATTCCCGGATCCTCTGGCGACAGTGCTCTATGGTCTGGGGTGTCATCACACTGCGGCGCTCGTCCTTTAGCTCACCACCAAGGTTGCGAACCACGCACTGGGCCGTCTCGAGCATAAAATCAAACGCCTGCATCGCGTTCGACGGCCCTGGCAGGCTCATGAAGAAACTGATGCCAGGCGTTGCCATGGCAGGCATATCCTCGGGCTTGAAGGTGCCCGGCTCCACTGCATTGGCAACGCTGAACTGCACCGGGCTGGTGGTATCCGCCTGTTCGTGCCGATGGTAGATGTCCATGTCCCCGTGCTCCAGACCGCAAGCCTCGAACAGCTTTTTCAGGGCCAGACCCTTGAATTCTTCCCCTTTACGGGCGAGGACGTTGATCACGACCACTTCCCTGGCCTCGGGACGATTGGCCCCCGCCAGCGGCTGCCCCCTTTCACGGCGCGAGGGCGCTCGCCTTGCGGTATCTTCTTCTACTTCCGTGGTTACCGTTGGTGGTACCGCCTCCGCTTCGGGCTCAGGTGCCGCTTTGCGGGCTTGGGGCGCGGCAGTTCCGCCACCGGACCCCACAACCCTGGGCTCACCGACGATACCTTCATCGCCCTCGACGTCGTCCCCCGTATCGCTCCTGCGAGCAGTCTCAGCAGCATCGTCAACAGAACTCTCCACCGCCCCCCAACCGGATTCTGGCTCGGTGTCGTCGGGCTCCCGGCTCGTCAGCGGATAGTCCGGTACATCATCGCTCTGATCGCCTGGTTCGGACGACAGCCCGGATTCTTGGGGTTTCCCCGCCGGCGCAGTGACAGGACGCGTGGGTTTGGGCTTGGGAGCACCAAACCGGCTGGATTTTTCCCGTTTCACATAACCCCGCTCTTCGAGTGTATCCCGGGAAATCGTGCGGGCACCGCCGTTTGGAAGTTCAGGGTTGTATTCATCATCCAGTGGCGAATCTTCCAGGTCGTCGGCGCCCATGCCCGACGAAATCGCCATGGATTCCTTACGGGCACGACGCATGCGGCGCAGTCCGTCCAAAACAATGCCGATGATAAGCAGGGTACCGATGGCAATTAACCATTCCCTAAGTGACATAGTGCTGCTGTCCTGTTTGCAGATCCCGTAACGTTGCTACTCTAAGAAAAGCCCGTAATGAATACAACGCACACCGGGCCTTGATGGCGTTATTGTCATGGTTGGCGCGCCAGTGACCAGCCTTATGCTTCCGCCAGCGCTGCCGCCTCGTCCACATCCACCGAGACCAGCCTGGAACACCCGGGCTCATGCATGGTGACGCCCATCAGCTGGTCGGCCATCTCCATGGCAATCTTGTTGTGGGTAATGTAGATGAACTGCACCTGTTTGGACATCTCCTTGACCATATTGGCGTAACGGCCAACGTTGGCGTCGTCCAGCGGCGCATCCACCTCGTCCAGCATACAGAAAGGCGCGGGGTTCAGCTGGAAGATCGAGAATACCAGGGCGATGGCGGTCAGAGCTTTCTCGCCGCCCGATAGCAGGTGGATGGTGCTGTTCTTCTTGCCCGGGGGACGCGCCATGATGGCAACCCCGGTTTCCAGAAGATCCTCGCCGGTCAATTCCAGGTAGGCATTGCCACCACCGAACACTTTTGGAAACAGCGCCTGTAGGCCGCCATTCACCTGGTCAAAGGTTTCCTTGAAGCGCTGTCGAGTCTCGCGATCGATCTTGCGAATGGCGTTATCGAGGGTTTCCAGCGCCTCCATCAGATCTTCGTGCTGCTCATCGAGGTAGGTCTTGCGCTCGCTCTGCACCTGGTACTCTTCGATGGCGGCCAGGTTGATGGCGCCGAGACGCTGGATCCGGCTACCAATGCGCTCCAGCTCCTCGGCCCAGTCTTTCTCGTTGGCGCCCTCGGGCAACTGCTCCAGCACATCCTGCAGTCTGACATCCAGCTCCTTGAGCTGATCGATGTGGTTGCCGGAACGGATTTCCAGGGCCTGGGATTCCATCTTCAGTTTTTCCAGGCGCGAACGGACGTCCTGGATCTGATGGTCGGTACGGCTCCGACCCTGCTCTTTCTCCCGGACTTCCCGGTCAGTGTCCTCCAGGGCGTCCCGGGCGGCGGACAGTTTTTCTTCTTCGGCAAGGCGACGGTCCAGCAACCCCTCCAGCTGCATCTGCAGGTCTTCGATAGGCTCCTCGGCGCTCTCGCGGGACTCCCGCAAAATCTCCAGGCGCTCATCGATCCGTTCTTTCTGGAGCTGCATGCGGTCGATGGTCTGTCTCAGGCCATCACGCTGGCTGTTCAGGGACTGCAGTTGCAGTTGCAACTGATGGGCATGGTCTCGATCGTGGCGGGCCTCCTGGCGCAAGCGGTCCAGGTTTTCCCGAAGACCATCACGCTGCTCCAGCAACCGCTCCTTTTCCTCATCGCTGTCTTCACTCGCCGCCAGCGCCTGCTGCCATTCCTCACGGGCGTCCTGCAGGCTCTCCTTCTGGCCAGAAACGCTGTCGTCCACATCCGACAGATCTTCCCGGATGCGCTGCAGCCGGGCGTCAATTTGTTCCGCCCTCGCCTTCAGGCCACTGACCCGGGACGTCAGGGTGCTCAGCTCCCGATCGCACTCACCGAGGCGGGCCTGAGCGTCGTCACGGGCCGCTTCGGAGCGTTCTGCGCGCTCCTGAAGGTCTTCCAGGCGCCCGGTTGCCGACTCCAGGGCTTCTTCCGCCTGGCTCAGCTGCTCGGACAGCCCGGCGACTTTTTTCTGGCGCTCGATCACGCCCACCTGGCCGGCATCGGAATCCGGCATCAACACCCAGTCGGCGGACATCCAGACACCGTCAGGCGTGATGACACTCTCGCCGGGCTGGAACGTCGATCGGATACCAAGTGCCTCTGACAGGGTTTCCACGGCGCGGATACCGGAGAGCAGACCCGCCAGCGCCGGCACACCAGAGACCTTTTCCGCCAGGCCTCCAGAACCACGACCAGAAGACGACCCACCGCCAACCAACGCCAGGCCCCGGGGCGCTTCCTCAAGCGAGGAGGCAAGCGAATTCAGGTCCGGCAGGCAAAGCCCCTGGGTAAAACGCCCAATGACCTGCTCCACGGCAAATTCCCAGCCGTCCTCAATGTCGAGCTCACTGGCCACTCGGGGGCTGTCGCTCAGGGCGTGTCGGGACAGCCAACCTTGCAACACATCGTCACCGGCACCCATCTGTTCGTCCAGCAACGCCTGTTGGGACTCCAGGGAGGCCCTCAGGCTCTGCACCCGCTGGCGTTCCTCGGCGACTGCCTGCTCGGCTTCCTTCTGGTTCTGCCGGGCCTCGTAAAGCTCATCCTGGATGGTTGCAATACGCTCGGCCGCTTCCTCCCGCTGCAACTCCAGGGTCTCCTGCTGCTCCAGCAGGCCCTCCAGCTCGGCACGATCCATCTGGCCTTCCAGTAGCTCCTGCTCATCCCGGAGCTTGCGCTGGCGAGCCAACAGCTGTTCTATTGCATCCTCCAGCGAACGAATGCGTGACTGGGCCAGTTCCGCCTGACGTCTCGCATCCGAGGAGCGGGCACTGAACTCCTCCCACCGGTGCTGCCAGTCACTCATGGCATCTTCGGCGTGCTGAAGCTTCTCTCCGGACTCCTCGGAGCGGATGGCTAGCGCTTCCTGTTCAGGCTCCATCATGTCGAGCTCTTCCTGGATGCCGGCCAGCTTCTCTTCGTCCTGTTCCAGCTCCCGGGACAGCTCTCTCTGGTTGGCCAGGGCCTGGTCGAGCTCGGCCGCCATCTGTCGGCTGCGCTCACGCTGGTGTTCCAGGCTCTGTTCAATACGGGCAATGTCGGCACCGGCCTCGTAGTAACGGGCCTGGGCACGGTTGAAATGCTCGGTGCGGTCCTGGTGACTTTCCCTGAGGGACTCCAGGGAGGTCTCCAGGCTCACCCGCTCGGTAAGCAACTTTTCCAGTTCCAGCTCGGTGTCGCGGATCTTGCCCCGCCAGGCCTGGAGGTCGTTGTCCAGGGATTGCCACCGCAGGACGGTGAGTTCGGCTTTTTTCTGGCGCTCGTCCTGCTTGTAGGCCTTGTATTTTTCCGCTGCCGCAGCCTGACGCTCAAGGTGCTGAAGCTGCCGATGCAATTCTTCTCGCAGATCGGTCAGGCGTTCCAGGTTTTCCTGGGTCCGGCGGATGCGGTTCTCGGTTTCCCGACGACGTTCCTTGTATTTTGAAATGCCGGCCGCTTCCTCGATGTAAATGCGCAGTTCCTCCGGCTTGGCCTCAATCAACCGGGAAATCATGCCCTGTTCGATAATGGCGTAGCTACGCGGCCCCAGACCGGTGCCCAGGAACAAGTCGGTGATGTCCCGGCGACGGCACTTGGAACCGTTCAGGAAATACTCGGACTGCCCCTCACGGGAGACCCGCCGACGCACGGAAATTTCATTGAACCGGACAAACTCACCCGGGGCCGAGCCATCGCTGTTATCGAACACCAGTTCAATCGACGCCTGCCCAACTGGCTTGCGGGCACTGGAGCCGTTGAAAATGACGTCGGTCATGGACTCGCCCCGCAGGTACTTGGCGGAACTCTCGCCCATGACCCAGCGCACGGCGTCGATGATATTGGACTTGCCACAGCCGTTGGGGCCCACAACAGCTGTCATGTTGGAGGGAAAAGGCACCGTGGTGGGATCAACGAAGGATTTGAACCCCGACAGCTTGATGGACTTGAGCCGCATCTCAGGCGCCCTCTTCCTGATGGAGAATGGTCAGTACCTGCTGGCGCTGGTGCTCGCCGAATGCCCGGATCACGGCCTCAAGCCGGCCAATGTCATCGCTGACGGCGGCCTCTGCAAGCTGCCGGAAAAAGGTGGCGGTTTCGCCGATCTCGTCGCGGAAGTTCTCCAGGGCCACAAAGTACGTGCGGCTGATGGCGGGGCGAAAGTTCTCCAGGGTCTCTTCCAGGAAAGGGTTTTCCACCAGTCCGTAGGCGTAGCGCATCACGCCGAAGCCGGCATCAATCACCTGTTCGGCGGCATCGGCACCCGGAGCATTCAGGGCATCAATCACCGCCTGCACCTCCCGAACCTGTCCCATGACGCCGCCCAGTTCACTCCCGGAACGACGCTCCAGAACTTTTCTGCCGAGCATGCACAGCAACTCGATGTAGATGTCATAGAGGCTGTTGACGCTGTCCACCGTCAGGCTGGAGACCACTGCGCCGCGCCGGGGGAATATCTCGATCAGGTGCCGGCGCTCCAGAATCAGCAGGGCTTCGCGCACGGAGCCTCGGCTAACGTTCAGTTCGCCGGCTACCTTGAGTTCCTGAATACGCTCACCGGGCTTGAGATCCCGCGTAATGATTCGCTGCCCAAGATGCTGGGCAATCTGTTCGGACAGACTTTCCGGGGCCTGAAACCTCATAGAATGGATCGCTCGCTTCTGCAGACGGCACAATTGCAAACGCAGGAGTTTACCACAGGGTTCCGGCAGCCCCATCCCCTTGCAGGACATTTTGCCAGCGGTTTATCAAACCGCGGCAATCCCATGCCGTGTTTTTGACGCTTCGCTCCCCTAACCGCGACTAAATCCAGAACTCACATCAGGTTCTAACCCTATCACATTGGTTTTAATGTAATTTAAATTATCGGCACAGTTTCTGCTTTTCCAGAGTTCAACGCCTTGTTACAGCCTCGACAGAGGGAGCACTTTGAAACACATTCCATCAATCCAAGAGCGCAGCTCCCAGCCCCTGAAACTGGCCGCACTGCGTCAGGCACATCAGGACTGGAACACCACATCGGATGTGCTCACTCGGCTCACCCGCAGGTTGGCTACCACCCTGTCCCTGGAGGAACAGCTGGCCATACTTGCCGAGGAACTCAATGAGATCGTGCCCTTTGGCACGATGAATTACCGGCACCGTATCGGTTACCAGGACTTTGTTTACGCAACCGGCATGGGCGGGCCCCATCGTTGCGAGTACCGCCTGGCGCTTGAAGGAGTAAGCTACGGCACTCTGGTTCTGCAGAGGCGCCACCGGTTCACCGAGCAGGAACTCGAGGGCATTGAGATTCTTCTGGGCGCCGCCATTTGCCCGATTCGAAATGCCTGCAAGTATGCGGCAATCGAACAGGCATCGCTGACCGACTCCCTGACCGGTGTTCCTAACAAGAGGGCCCTGGATGACGCGCTCAGGCAGGCCGGGCAGTTGTCAGAGCGCCACGGCCAGCCCTACTCACTGATTTTGTGCGATCTGGACCATTTCAAGTCGGTCAACGACACCCACGGCCACGTGGTGGGCGACCATCTGCTGCAGGTGGCTGCCACAGAACTCGAGCGCTCGGTGCGAACGTCTGACAGCGTTTACCGTTTTGGAGGTGAGGAATTTGCCATCCTGTTGCCACACACCGATGATCTGGCGGCACGGGAAGTGGCGGAGAGAATACGGGAAGCCATCGCCACGATTCGGGTAGATACCGGCGAGAAAGAACTCCAGGTTACCACCAGTTGCGGCGTGGCAACCTGCCTGTCCGGAGAGTCTACCCAAGCCTGGGTGGCACGGGCGGATGCCGCCCTGTACCAGGCCAAAAGACACGGCCGGAACTGCACCCGCCTGTTTGCCAGTATTTCCTGACCGTCAGCCTTTCGGTGACGGTCGCCGCGGCCTTGCGGATGCCCGGCCCGATCGCTTCGCCGGGGGTGCATCACTGACCGCCCATTTGTTGCCCGGAGCCTTCTTGCCAGCCCGCCCGGGGCTCTTTCGGCGCTGCCGGTCATGGGCAGCCTGCTCATTCGGCGTTTTCTGGGGAATCTCCACCGGGGCCAGACCTACGGTCCGGCTGAGGGTATCAACCGCTTTCTGATCCAGTTCTTCCCACTTGCCCAGAGTCAATCGACTAGGCAGGAAAATGGGCCCATAGCGCACGCGCTTGAGGCGGCTGACACGAACGCCCTGTGACTCCCAGAGGCGCCTCACTTCCCGATTCCGCCCTTCCAGCAGGGTGACATGGAACCAACGATTCATGCCACTGCCGCCGGCTGGCGTAATGTCTGAGAATTTCGCCATGCCGTCCTCGAGCAACACGCCTTCGAGGAGCCGTTCAATCATGGCGTCGTCGACCTCGCCGAAAACCCGAACGGCGTATTCCCGGTCGATCTGGCTGGACGGGTGCATCAGCCGGTTGGCCAGCTCGCCATCGGTAGTGAACAGCACCAGCCCGGTGGTGTTGATATCGAGGCGACCAATGGAGATCCAGCGATGCTCCCGGAGCCTTGGCAGGCGATCGAAAACCGTCGGCCGCCCCTCGGGGTCCTTGCGGGTGGTCACCTCGCCCTCGGGCTTGTTGTAGATGAGCACACGACGCATAACGTCGGCAGCGCCGCCCACGTCGAGGCGTTTGCCATCAAGTTCGAACCGGTCAGCCACCGTTGCTTTCTGGCCGGGGCTCACGGGCTGGCCATTTACGGTAAGGCGACCAGCCTCCATCCAGCCCTCGACCTCGCGACGGGAACCGACGCCGGCCCGGGCCAGCAGCTTCTGAACGCGCTCTGGGCCCGTATGGCTGAGTGTATCCTGACCGGCTCGCGCCGGTTTTTCGGGGCGATCTGCCGCCATGAATCAATCCTTAGTCTCTGTCCGATACCCGTCTGGTATCAGTGAAGTGTCTCACCGGGCGATTCGTCATCGCCGTCGTCCTGGGCAGCGTTCTTAGCCCCGGGCGAATCAAATTCGATCTCGGCCTGCATGTTCTTTTCAATCTCCCGGCCGATCTCCTCCAGGTCCCGGATTTCCGACAGGGGCGGCATCTGATCCAGCCCTGTCAGGTTGAAATAATCCAGGAACTGCTTGGTGGTTGCGTACATGGCAGGCCGACCAGGCACGTCCCGGTGCCCTACCACGCGCACCCACTCTCGCTCAAGCAGGGTGCGAATGATATTGCTGCTTACCGTAACGCCCCGAATGTCCTCGATCTCGCCTCGGGTAATGGGCTGGCGATAGGCAATCAGGGCGAGGGTCTCAAGAAGCGCCCGGGAATACCGTTGGGGCTTGTCCTCGAACAGTCGGCCTACCCAGGGCGCGAACTCTTCGCGGACCTGCAGGCGATAACCACTGGCCACTTTGCGAAGCTCGAAGCCCCGCCCCTCACAGGCCGCTTCAAGCAGAACCATGACGTGCTCCATAACCTGCCGGGCCGGCCGCTCATCCTCGTTGAACAGGTCCCGCAGTTGGTCCAGCGACAGCGGCTTGCCTGCCGCCAGCAGGGCTGCCTCGGTAATGGCCTGGATTCTGAGAAGATGTTCTTCGTTCATGGTCGTCAATCCGTGGTTCGCGGCTTACATCGAATGGGGCTGTCTCAACTGGCGGCCCGGGCCCGCACGTGAATCGGCCCGAGCACTTCTGCCTGCACCACCTCTATCAGCTGCTCTTTGACCAGTTCCAGGGTGGCCAGAAAGGTCACCACAACACCCAGGCGCCCTTCTTCAGGTGTAAACAGGCTTTCGAAGCTCACAAACCGGTCATCCTGCAGCGCCGAGAGAATCGCGGACATGCGTTCCCGGGTCGACAATTTTTCTCGTTCAACATGGTGGCTGGTAAACAGGTCGGCACGCTTCAAAACGCCCTGCAACGCCAACAGCAGCTCCCGCAAATCGACATCCGGGTGTGGCTGGCTGGAGGGCATTTTCGGAAGCGCCGCCGAACCGGCGAAGGTGTCCCGCTCCATGCGTGGCAGCTCGTCAATGTCCTCGGCCGCCTGTTTGAACCGCTCGTACTGTTGCAGTCTCCGGATCAGCTCCGCCCGGGGATCGATCTCTTCCTCATCGTCACTTTCCTGACGGGGCAGAAGCATCCGGGACTTGATTTCCGCCAGGGTGGCGGCCATCACCAGATACTCCGCCGCCAGTTCGAAGCGCATGGCCTCGACGGCGCCGATGTAATCCATGTACTGCCGCGTGATCTCGCTGACGTCGATGTCCAGGATATTCATGTTCTGGCGACGGATCAGGTACAGCAACAGGTCCAGGGGGCCTTCGAAGGCCTCGAGGAACACCGCCAGCGCATCCGGGGGTATGTAGAGATCCTTGGGCAGATCCACCACCGGCTTGCCGGACACCCGGGCCAGCGGCGGCTGATCCGACGCCGGCTCGCCGGCTTCCGGGCGGACCTGCTCTGTGGATTCGTCGGTCATCTCTTCTCCCTGCATGACGGCATCATGCCAGAACGCCTCGCGCCCCGATTGCAGCGTGGATCAGGCCTTCAGCGGTAGTGCAGCCCCATGGCAGCCCGTACTTCTTCAAGCGTATCGCGGGCCGCGTCGCGCGCCTGCTCCCGGCCTTCCTGAAGGATCGAATGGACCAGGTCAGGATTACCCTCGTATTCCATCGCCCGCTCATGCAAGGGGCGCTGCTCCTCGATAATCGCGTCAATCAGGGGTTTCTTGCAGTCCAGGCAACCAATGCCGGCGCTGCGGCATCCGGTCTGTACCCATTCCTGGGTTTCAGCATCCGAGTAGATCTTGTGCATTCCCCAGACCGGGCACTTCTCGGGCTCGCCCGGGTCGGTCCGGCGTACCCGCTGGGGATCGGTCTGCATGGTCCGGATCTTCTGGGCTACGCTGTCCGGCTCTTCACGCAGGCCAATGTAGTTGTTGTAGGACTTGGACATCTTCTGACCGTCCAGACCCGGCAACTTGGATTCGGGGGTCAGCAGTGGCTGGGGTTCCGGCAGGATGACCTTGCCGCCGCCCTCGATGTAGCCGTACAGGCGCTCACGATCGCCCAGGGAGATATTCTGTTGCTCTTTCAGCAGCGCGCGGGCCGTCTCCAGGGCTTCCATATCGCCCTCTTCCTGGTACCGCTTCTTGAGGTTGCGGTACAGCTTGGCGTTCTTCTTGCCCATCTTGACGATGGCGCCCTCGGCCTGCTCTTCAAAGCCCGGTTCCCTGCCGTAGATGTGGTTGAAACGGCGGGCAATCTCCCGGGTAATCTCCACGTGGGACACCTGATCGGCACCCACCGGCACCTTGCCGGCCCGGTAGATCAGGATATCCGCGCTCTGCAACAGCGGATAACCCAGGAAACCGTAGGTGGCCAGGTCTTTTTCCCGCAGCTTTTCCTGCTGGTCCTTGAACGTAGGAACTCGCTCCAGCCAGCCCAGAGGGGTGATCATGGACAACAGCAGGTGCAGCTCCGCATGCTCCGGTACCTGTGACTGGATGAACATGGTGGAGGAGCCGGGATTGACACCCGCGGCCAGCCAGTCGATGACCATGTCCCAGACACTCTGTTCAATACCGGAGGGATCGTCGTAATTGGTGGTCAACGCGTGCCAGTCGGCCACAAAGAAAAAGCATTCGAATTCATGCTGGAGTTTCACCCAGTTTTTCAGGACACCGTGGTAGTGACCTAGGTGAAGCTTGCCGGTCGGACGCATGCCGGACAAAACCCGTTGCTGGGAATCTACAGAACTCAAAGCACGAACTCCTTATTTGGTATCGGAACCGCCATCATAGTCCAGGCGACCCGGCATTATAAATAAAAAACCCCCGCTCTGCAGGGCAGAAACGGGGGTTTTTCCTGAAAGAAAGGCAGCTTACCAGCCAGTGACTTCCTTCAGTGCCTTGCCGATCTCGGCCAGGCTGCGCACGGTTTTAACACCGGCGTCGTTAAGAGCCGCAAACTTCTCGTCTGCGGTGCCCTTACCGCCGGAGATGATTGCACCGGCGTGGCCCATACGCTTGCCAGGAGGCGCTGTTACGCCGGCAATGTAGGAAACCACCGGCTTGGTGACGTTTTCCTTGATGAAGGCAGCCGCTTCTTCTTCAGCGGTACCGCCAATCTCACCAATCATCACGATCGCTTCGGTTTCAGGGTCTTCCTGCAGCAGCTTCAGGATGTCGATGAAGTTGGAGCCCGGAATCGGGTCACCACCAATGCCCACGCAGGTAGACTGGCCGTAGCCGAAGTCCGTGGTCTGCTTGACCGCTTCGTAGGTCAGGGTACCGGAGCGGGACACGATGCCCACCTTGCCCTTCTTGTGGATGTGACCCGGCATGATGCCGATCTTGCACTCGTCCGGAGTGATCACGCCCGGACAGTTCGGACCAATCATCCGCACGCCCTTGCGATCCACGTATTCCTTCGCGTAGAGCATGTCGATGGTGGGGATGCCTTCGGTGATGCAGACGATCAGCTGAATGCCTGCATCGGCCGCTTCGATGATGGCGTCCTTACAGAACGGCGCCGGTACGTAGATCACGGTAGCTTCCGCACCGGTTGCTTCAACCGCGTCGCGCACGGTGTTGAACACCGGCAGACCCAGGTGCTCGGTACCGCCCTTGCCCGGGCTTACGCCGCCGACCATCTTGGTTCCGTAGGCAATGGCTTGCTCGGAGTGGAAGGTGCCCTGCGCGCCGGTAAAGCCCTGACAGATAACCTTGGTGTCTTTGTTAATCAGGATGCTCATTATTTACCCCCTGCGGCTTTAACGACTTGCTCTGCCGCATTCGACAGACTGGTGGCGGCAATGATGTTCAGACCGCTGTCGGCGAGTACCTGGGTACCCTTCTCAGCGTTGTTGCCTTCAAGACGAACCACAACAGGTACTTTCACACCCACTTCCTTCACGGCACCGATGATGCCCTCCGCGATCATGTCGCAACGAACGATACCACCGAAGATGTTGACCAGAACCGCCTTGACGTTGGAGTCAGACAGGATGATCTTGAACGCTTCGGATACACGCTCTTTGGTGGCACCGCCGCCAACGTCCAGGAAGTTGGCCGGCTGGCCACCGGACAGTTTGATGATGTCCATGGTACCCATGGCCAGGCCGGCACCATTGACCATACAGCCGATGTTGCCTTCAAGCGCCACGTAGTTGAGTTCCCACTTGGCCGCTTCCGCTTCCCGGGAATCTTCCTGGGAGGGATCGTGCATCTCGTGGATCTTCTTCTGGCGGTACAGTGCGTTACCGTCAACACCTACCTTGGCGTCCAGGCAGTGCAGGTCGCCGGCCGGGGTGATAACCAGCGGGTTGATCTCTACCAGAGCCAGGTCGCACTCTTCAAACAGCTTGGCCAGGCCCAGGAAAATCTTGGTGAACTGACCGATCTGCTTGCCTTCCAGGCCCAGCTTGAATGCCAGCTCGCGACCCTGGTACGGCTGTGCGCCAACCAGCGGATCGATCTCGGCCTTCAGGATCTTTTCCGGAGTCTCTTCAGCAACCTTCTCGATCTCCACGCCGCCTTCGGTAGACGCCATGAACACGATGCGGCGGGTACCGCGGTCAACAACCGCGCCCAGGTACAGTTCTTCCTGGATGTCGGTGAGGGATTCAACCAGAATCTTGCTGACCGGCTGGCCTTTCTCGTCGGTCTGGTAGGTCACCAGGTTCTTGCCCAGCCACTTCTCGGCAAACTCACGGATCTCGTCTTTGCTCTTGACCAGCTTTACACCGCCAGCCTTGCCACGGCCACCTGCGTGAACCTGGGCCTTGACCACCCAGCCGTCACCGCCGATTTCGTCGGCGGCCGCAACCGCTTCCTTTGGCGTGTCACAGGCAACGCCCTTGGATACCGGCAGGCCATATTCAGCAAAAAGCTGTTTGCCCTGATATTCGTGCAAATTCATAGTTAATGTCCCGAATTAAAGAATTCCTGGTTTGCGTTACTTCTTCTTGCGGCGGTTGGCGATGTGAATCGCGCCACCACCGACGGCCAGCGCTGCTTCGTGCACGGACTCTGACAGAGTCGGGTGTGCAAAGCAGGTCAGGGCCAGATCTTCGGCGCTGGAACCGAATTCCATGGCGATCACGCCCTGGGCAACGATTTCAGAGGCCTGGGGACCAACTACATGAAAACCGACGATGCGGTCAGTCTTCGCGTCCGCGATGATCTTGACCAGGCCAGCCGCCGAGTTTGCGGCCATGGCACGACCATTGGCGGCAAACGGGAACGTACCTACATTGTATTCCTCACCCTCGGCCTTGAGCTGCTCTTCGGTCTTGCCGACCCAGGCCACTTCCGGAGAGGTGTAGATCACGTTCGGGATGCAGTCGTAATTGACCTGGGGCTTGTGCCCGGCAATACGCTCGGCAACCATGATGCCTTCTTCAGACGCCTTGTGGGCCAGCATCGGGCCACGCACCACGTCACCGATGGCCCAGACACCCGGGGCCTCGGTCTTGCAGTTGTCATCCACGAAGATGAAACCGCGCTCGTCCATCTGAACACCGGAATCCTCGGACAGCAGGTTATCGGTGTACGGACGACGGCCAACGGCAACAATCAGCTTGTCAAACTTGGCTTCTTGCTTGCCCTTGGAATCTTCATAGGTCACGTTGACCAGTTTGCGCTTGACTTCAGCGCCGGTCATACGGGCGCCCATGACAATGTTCAGGCCCTGCTTCTGGAACTGCTTGAGAGCATCCTTGGCAACCTGCTGGTCGACCGCGGGCAAGAAGGTGTCCACGGCTTCCAGAACCGTTACCTCGGAGCCCAGGCGAGCCCATACGCTGCCCAGTTCAAGACCGATAACGCCGGCACCGATTACACCGAGGCGCTTGGGCACTTCGGTGAACTCCAGGGCGCCTTCGGAATCGACGATGTATTCGCCGTCAAACGGCGCGGGCGGAATCTGGATCGGCTTGGAGCCGGTGGCCAGAATCACGTTCTCGGCCTCGTAAGTCTTGGTTTTGCCGTCCTTGTCGGTCACTTCCACCTTGCGGCCGGCGAGCAGCTTGCCGTGGCCGTGGATGGAGGTCACGCCGTTGGACTTGAACAGACCGGCAATGCCGCCGGTCAGCTGCTTAACGATGCCGCCCTTGCGCTCCATCATCTTGCCGATGTCCATCTTGACATCCTTGGCGATGATGCCCTGCATCTCGTAGTCGTGGGTGGTTTCCTCAAACTTGTGGGAAATCTCCAGCAGCGCCTTGGACGGAATACAGCCCACGTTCAGACAGGTGCCGCCGAGAACCTGGGACTTGCCGTCTTTGGAAGTCCAGGATTCAACACACGCGGTCTTGAGACCAAGCTGGGCCGCCTTGATGGCCGCAACATAGCCCCCCGGGCCCGCACCAATGACAATGACGTCGTACTTATCAGACATAATTAATCCCGTTTTCCGATTCGTTAAAGGTCGGCTCAGACGTCCAGCAGAATACGTGCCGGGTCCTCAAGCATTTCCTTGATGGCAACGAGGAACTGCACCGCTTCCTTGCCATCGATCATCCGGTGGTCGTAAGACAGTGCCAGGTACATCATCGGCAGGATTTCCACCTTGCCGTTGACGGCCATCGGACGCTCCTGGATCTTGTGCATGCCCAGGATGGCTGTCTGCGGCGGGTTCAGGATCGGCGTGGAGATCAGCGACCCGAAAATGCCACCGTTGGTAATGGTAAAGGTACCGCCGGTCATGTCTTCGATGGCCAGCTTGCCTTCTTTCGCCTTGGTGCCGTACTCGACGATCTTCTTCTCGATGTCGGCCAGGCCCATGGCGTCCGAATCACGCAGAACCGGAACCACCAGGCCGCGATCGGTGGATACCGCCACGCCGATGTCCTGATAGCCGTGGTACACCATGTCGTTGCCATCAATGGAGGCATTCACCGCCGGGAAGCGCTTCAGGGCTTCAGTGGCGGCCTTGGTGAAGAAAGACATGAAGCCCAGCTTGATGCCGTGACGCTTCACAAAGCTGTCCTGGTACTGCTTGCGCAGCTCCATGATCGGCGCCATGTTCACTTCGTTGAAGGTGGTCAGCATGGCCGCGGTCTGCTGGGCGTCCACCAGGCGCTTGGCAATGCTGGCGCGCAGACGGGTCATGGGTACCCGCTTCTCGGGGCGCTCACCCTGGGCAACGTTCACTTCCGGCATGCCGGCCGTCGACTTGGGCGCAGAGGCACCACCGGAGGACTTGGCGCTGTCCACGTGGTTCTGCACGTCTTCCTTGGTCACACGGCCGTCTTTGCCGGTGCCCTTGATGGCGTTGGGATCGACGTTGTTCTCTTCGGCCAGCTTGCGCGCGGCCGGGCTCAGGATCGCCTCACCGGAGGAAGCCTCGCTCTTGGCCTCTTCCTTGGGCGCTTCGGCCTTGCTTTCTTCTTTATTGCCTTCGGCAGGCTTGGACTCACCCGCAGCGCCTTCCTTGAACTTGCCGACTACCTCACCGCTTTCGACGGTATCGCCTTCGTTCTTGATGATTTCCTCAATCACGCCATCCGCCGGCGCAACCACCTCAAGAACCACCTTGTCGGTTTCGATATCGACAATCAGTTCATCGCGTGAACAGGCTTCACCGGGCTGCTTGTGCCAGGTCGCAACAGTACCCTCTGCGACCGACTCCGGGAAAACGGGGGCTTTAATCTCAGTTGACATTACAGATCCTTAGTTCGGTAGCTCGTCAAATTTCAAACGCGTCGTTAACCAGTTTCTTCTGCTCTTCAATGTGGACCGACATATGGCCACAGGCGGGAGCAGCAGAAGCGTCACGACCGGCGTACTGAAGGTACAGCTTGGGGTTCAGGCGATGCAGTGCGTTGCGCATGTGATGCTGGCTGCAGTACCAGGCACCCTGGTTCATCGGCTCTTCCTGGCACCAGACCACGTGCTTGAGCTTGGAGTAGTGGCTCAGAAGCTCATCCAGATCGTCGGCCGGGAACGGGTACAGTTGCTCGATCCGGACAATCGCAACGTCGTCGCGTTCATCGGACTTTTTCTTTTCCAGCAGATCAAAGTACACCTTGCCAGAGCACAGGATCAGGCGAGTGACCTTCTTGGGATCCGACGGCTCTTTCTCTGGCAGAACGGTCTTGAAGGTGCCGGTGGTCAGATCGTCCAGATCCGACGTGGCTTCCTTATGCCGCAACAGGCTCTTGGGCGTGATTGCCACCAGCGGCTTGCGCAGCGGGCGCTTGACCTGTCGACGGAGCATGTGGAACACCTGGGACGGCGTGGTGGGCACGCAGACCTGAATGTTGTGTTCGGCACACAGTTGCAGGAACCGCTCGAGACGCGCGGAACTGTGTTCCGGGCCCTGCCCTTCGTAGCCGTGCGGCAGCAGCAGCGTCAGACCGCACAGGCGGCCCCACTTATGTTCACCACTGGTGAGGAACTGGTCGATAACCACCTGCGCACCGTTAGCGAAATCGCCAAACTGGGCTTCCCAGACCACCAGGCCGCTCGGAGACGTGGTGGCATAGCCGTATTCGAACGCCATGACCGCCTCTTCCGAGAGCAGCGAGTCGTAGATCTCGAATTTCGGCTGATCGTCGGCAATCTGTTCCAGGGCGATGTGGGTGGAACCGTCCTTCTGGTTGTGCAGTACCGCGTGGCGGTGCGAGAAGGTGCCACGGCCCACGTCCTGGCCGGTAATCCGGATCGGGTGCCCCTCGTTGAGCAGGGTGGCGTAGGCCATCACCTCACCGTAACCCCAGTTGATCGGCAGCGCGCCGGCGGTCATCTTCTCGCGGTCAGAGACGATCTTCGCAACCTGGCGCTGGATACTGAACCCTTCGGGCACCGAGGTCAGCTTTTTACCGAGCTTCTGGATAGTCTTCAATGCCACGCTGGACTTGCACTTGGCCGTCCATTCGTGACCGAGGTAGGGAGTCCAGTCAACGTAGAGTTCCTTGTTGGGCTCCTTGACCAAGGACTTGACCACGTGATCGCCGTTGTCGAGCGCATCGCGGTAGTCGTTCTCCATCTGCTTGGCTTCTTCCTCGGTGATCACACCGGCTTCAACCAACTGATCCACGTACAGATTGCGGGTGGTCTTGAGCTTGCGGATCTTGTCGTACATGACCGGCTGGGTTGCCGCCGGCTCGTCCGCCTCGTTGTGACCACGACGACGGTAGCAGACCAGATCGATCACCACGTCGTTCTTGAACTCGTTGCGGTAATCCATGGCCATCTGGGTCACGAACATCACCGCTTCCGGATCGTCGGCGTTAACGTGCAGGATCGGCGCCTGAACCATCTTTGCCACGTCGGTGCAGTACTCGGTAGACCGGGCATCTTCCTGCTTGCTGGTGGTAAAGCCGACCTGGTTGTTGATCACAATGTGGATGGTACCGCCCACGCCGAAGCCCCGGGTCTGGGACATCTGGAAGGTTTCCATCACCACGCCCTGACCGGCAAAGGCCGCGTCGCCGTGCATGATGATCGGCACTACCTTGCTGCCGTCTTCGTCATTACGGCGGGTCTGACGGGCGCGAACCGAACCCTCGACAACCGGCGATACGATCTCCAGGTGCGACGGGTTGAACGCCATGGCCAGATGCACTTCTCCACCCGGGGTCATCACGTTGGACGAGAAGCCCTGGTGGTATTTCACGTCACCGGAGCCGGAATCCGCCAGCTTCTTGCCCTCAAACTCGTCAAAGAGTTCCCGGGGATTCTTGCCAAGGGTGTTAACCAGCACGTTCAGTCGGCCACGGTGCGCCATGCCCAGAACGATTTCTTTCGCGCCGTAGGAACCCGCCCGCTGGATCAACTCGTCCAGGCAAGGAATCAGGCTCTCGCCGCCTTCCAGACCAAACCGCTTGACACCCGGGTACCGGGAGCCGAGGTATTTCTCGAGACCTTCAGCGGCAGTCAGTCGCTCAAGGATGTGCTTGCGGGTGGCAGGCTCGTACTCGGGGCGCGAACGTACGGGCTCCATGCGCTGCTGGAACCAGCGCTTGATGCGGGTATCCACCACGTGCATGTATTCGGCGCCGATGCTCTCGCAATAGGTCTGACGCAGGCCCGAAACAATGTCGCCGAGCTTCATGGTCTCGGAGCCGAAATTCAGTGACCCGGTCTGGAATTCGAGGTCGTAATCGGATGACGAAAGCTCGTGGAACGACGGATCCAGATCTTCAACCTGTGGACGCTGCCAGACACCCAGCGGATCCAGCTTTGCTTCCTGATGCCCGCGGAAACGGAACGCGTTAATCAGCTGGAGAACGCGAATCTGCTTTCTATCGGCGTCGGAGGTGACGCTGGCAGGGACGCCGCTGGCGAGGAAACGTTGGTTGCGGGAAATGTGTTCGAATTGTTCGCGGATGGAAGAGTGGACAATATCGCGGCCGTGGTAGCCATCGACACTGGGGAGTTTGTCGAAATAGCTGCGCCACTCTTCAGGTACGGCGTTCGGGTCGGTCAGGTAGGTTTCGAAAAGCTGTTCAACATAGGCCAGATTTCCACCCTGCAGGTGGGAAGTCTGCCATAACTGCTCCATTATGCTTTCATGCATCTTGAATAGCTCACCTTGGGCTGGTGCGGGGAGCCCGATATGGTCGGCCAGGGGTATATCTCAGTCAATACGGGTTTTTACGGGATCGACTTTGGCCACCACACCCGACATTGGATGTTTTCCTTTCCCCGGTGGTTTTTGTGCTCAGCAAACTGGGTGAAAACTTTATAAGTTCCCGCCACGGCTTGCGTAGTGTGCACCCGGGTAAGACTTTTGACTATAAGCCTTTCGTTGAAGACCCCGCAATTTGCGGGGCCTTCCGGGTACAACTCTGGTCAGAACAGTATAGCGTCTGTCGTCAATCCTGCCGCTTAAGTAGCCCGTTGCAGCAGAAGATTCCGAATGTGGCCGATAGCCCTTGTGGGGTTCAGGCCTTTCGGGCAGACACTGACACAGTTCATGATACCCCGGCAGCGGAACACGCTGAACGGGTCGTCCAGGTTGGCCAGACGCTCTTCCTGGGCGGTATCCCGGCTGTCCGCGAGGAACCGGTACGCCTGCAGCAGACCGGCAGGCCCCACAAACTTGTCCGGATTCCACCAGAACGACGGGCAGGAGGTAGAGCAACAGGCGCACAGGATACACTCGTACAGGCCATCAAGCTTCTCCCGGTCCTCAGGCGACTGCAGCCGCTCGATGGCCGGTGCCGGCTTGTCGTTGACGAGGTACGGCATGACCTTCTCGTACTGCTTGTAGAAGAGGCTCATGTCGACCACCAGGTCACGGATGACCGGCAGGCCCGGCAGCGGACGCAGAACCAGCTTGTTGTTCTTAACAACCTGCGACACCGGCGTGATGCACGCCAGGCCGTTCTTGCCGTTCATGTTCATGCCGTCGGATCCGCACACGCCTTCACGGCAGGAGCGACGGTAGGCCATGGAAGGATCGCGCTCCTTGATCAGGTTCAGGACATCCAGAACCATCAGATCCTTGCCTTCCGGAAGCTCCAGGTCCACGTCCTGCATATAGGGCGCGTTGTCGGTTTCCGGGTTGTAACGATAAAGGCTTACTAACATTTTCGGCGTCCCCCTTAGTAAGTCCGGATCTTCGGCTCAAACTTGTCCACGGTCTTCGGCGCGAAGTTTACATCTCGCTTGCCAACACGCTTGTCCAGCGGGAAGTACATGGAGTGCTTCAGCCAGTTTTCATCGTCACGCTCGGTGAAGTCGTTACGGGCGTGAGCACCACGACTTTCCTTACGCTCGAAGGCGGACACGGCAGTGGCCAGGGCCACTTCGTACAGGTTATCAAGCTCCAGCGCTTCAATCCGCGCCGTGTTGAAGGCGCTGCTGGTGTCGGCCAGCTTGGTCTTGCGAACCCGCTCACCGATGGCTTCCAGCTTCTTGAGACCTTCCTCCATGCTCTTGCCGTCACGGAACACGCCGAAGTACAGCTGCATGCAGTTCTGGAGATCCTTGCGGACCTCTGCAACGCTTTCACCCTCAGAGGCACTGTTGAGACGGTCGAGACGCGCCATGGCACGCTTGATATCGTCTTCGCTGGCGCCGTCCACCTCGAAGCCACCACGCAGCTGCTCCTCGATGTGCAGACCGGCCGCGCGGCCGAAGACCACCAGGTCGAGCAGCGAGTTGCCGCCCAGACGGTTGGCGCCGTGGACCGATACGCAGGCGGCTTCGCCACAGGCGAACAGGCCGGGGATCGGCTTGTCGTTGCCGTTTTCATCCTGGGTCAGGGCCTGGCCACCCACATTGGTCGGGATACCGCCCATCATATAGTGGCAGGTCGGCACAACCGGGATCGGCTCTTTCACCGGATCCACATGCGCAAAGGTGCGCGACAGCTCACAGATACCCGGCAGACGCAGGTTCAGGGTCTCTTCACCCAGGTGGTCCAGCTTCAGCAGCACGTGATCCTTGTCGGGACCGCAGCCGCGGCCTTCCAGTATCTCGATCACCATGGAGCGGGCCACTACGTCACGGCCAGCGAGATCCTTGGCGTTCGGAGCATAGCGCTCCATGAACCGCTCGCCTTCGGAGTTGATCAGGTAACCGCCCTCACCCCGACAACCTTCGGTCACCAGGGTGCCCGCGCCGTGAATACCGGTCGGGTGGAACTGCCACATTTCCATGTCCTGCACCGGGAAGCCGGCGCGCAGCGCCATGCCGATACCGTCGCCGGTGTTGATCAGAGCGTTAGTGGTGGAGGCGTAGATACGGCCAGCACCACCGGTGGCCAGCACCGTGGCCTTGGACTTGACGTAAGCCACTTCGCCGGTTTCGATCTCGATCGCCACAACGCCGACCACTTCGTCTTTACCGTTTTTGACCAGATCCACCGCGTACCATTCGTTCAGGAAGGTGGTGCCGCCCTTGAGGTTGGCCTGGTAGAGAGTGTGCAGCAGCGCATGACCGGTACGGTCGGCGGCGGCACAGGTACGGGCGGCCTGACCACCCTTACCGTAATCCTTGGACTGACCGCCGAACGGACGCTGGTAGATACGGCCCTGCTCGGTACGGGAGAACGGCAGACCCATGTGCTCCAGTTCGAAGACCGCCTGGGGACCAACAGAACACATGTACTCGATGGCGTCCTGGTCACCAATGTAATCTGACCCCTTGACGGTATCATACATATGCCAACGCCAGTCATCGTTCGGGTCGGCACTGGCAATCGCGCAGGTGATACCGCCCTGGGCGGAAACGGTGTGAGAGCGGGTCGGGAAAACCTTGGTGATACACGCGGTGTCGACGCCTGACTCGGTCAGCTGGAGGGCAGCACGCATACCGGCACCGCCGCCGCCGATCACGATCGCGTCAAAGGACATGGTCTTGATATTTGCCATCGATTAAAGCCCCCAAAGAATCTGAATGCCCCAGACCACATAAACGAACATGGTCAGCCCACACGCCGCCTGCACGACGAACCTCGGACCCATGGCCTTGATGTAGTCAGTGGTTACCGTCCAGAGCCCCACCCAGGCGTGCGCGCCAATGGAAAGCAGTGCCATGAGAGTGAAGATGCGGAACCAGGTCTGGTTGAACAACGCATTCCAGGTGTCGTAGTTGACGTCCGAGGTCAACAGAAAACCAAGAAGAAAAATTGTATACAAAGCAAGTACGTAGGCCGTTACCCGCTGGATCAGCCAGTCGTAGACACCGCTGCGACCCAGGTTCGTGACGCTGTTTACCATACCCAGACTCCTGCCAGAACGATGAGAATGACGGAAACCACAATCGTGATCTTCGAGGCGAGGCGGCCGCTCTCAAGCTCTTCACCAATGCCCATATCCATCAACAGGTGCTTGATACCTGCCACCAGGTGGTACAGCAGAGCAGACAAGATGCCCCAGATAATCAGCTTGGCAAGGAAGCTGTCCAGCAGTTCACTTACGCGGCTGAAGCCCTCTTCCCCGGACAGGGAAAGCTGAAGCCCGTAAAGCATGAACGCAACACCAACAAAAATGATGATGCCGCTGATACGGTGCAATATGGACGTAATGGCTGGCAGCGGAAAATGAAACTTGCCGAGATCGAGATTTACTGGTCGTTTGCTATTCACAGCGCTCTCACACTCTCTCTTGGTTCCGCGGGACCGGAAAACCGGGTGCGGATGGTTGGTATGTAAGGATCAGTACGTCAACACAGCGCCGACGCATGATTGGCTCGGAAGGGTGCAAGGCTTACCGGAAACCCGCTATAGACAGGTTGAGCCCGGACGTTCCCCCATTTCCGGGCTACGGATTATAAGGAGTAGGCTAAGCAATTACAAACCTGCAAGGCCGCACGGGGCCGGGTATTTCAGAGGGTTAAGCCAGCTATAAGGATGATTGACAACTCCTTTTGGTACCCACAGCGTGCATTATGGGTGATATCCCTCATTTACAACCTATGTCAAATTCTGACTTTTCCCGCCCCTTCCATTGACAAAAAAAGCCAACGCCCTATATTTTGCCGCCAGTTTTGCGATAATACGCGCCTTCCATGAGTCTGTGCAGCGGGAACGGCCCAGACTTTATGCGCATCTATAACCATGTAGATAAAGCTGTCAAAGCTGATAAATAGGAGAGCACCATGACCGACAGGAAAGCCACGCTCTCGGTGGGGGACAAGTCCATTGAGCTACCGATCTACTCCGGCACCGTCGGCCCTGACGTTATTGACGTACGAGGCCTGGTCCAGGAAGGCGTATTCACCTACGATCCGGGATTCGTTTCCACGGCCGCCTGCGAATCAGCCATCACCTACATCGACGGCGCAAACGGCGTTCTCCTTCATCGCGGCTACCCTATTGACCAGCTCGCCGATCACTCCGACTATCTCGAAGTCTGCTATCTGCTGCTGAACGGCGAACTGCCGAGCGCCGAGGAAAACCGCAAGTTCCACGAGACCATCAAAAACCACACCATGCTGCACGACCAGATGCGCAATTTCTTCAACGGCTTCCGCCGTGATGCGCACCCGATGGCCATCATGTGCGGCGTGGTGGGCGCCCTGTCTGCGTTCTACCACGACCAGATGGACGTGACCGACGAAACCCAGCGCCAGATCACGGCCCACCGCCTGATTGCCAAGATGCCGACCATCGCGGCCTGGTGTTACAAGTACAGCCTGGGTCAGCCGTTCATGTACCCGCGCAATGATCTGTCCTACTCCGAGAACTTCCTGCAGATGATGTTCGGCGTGCCCTGTGAGGAGTACAAGCCGAACCCGATCCTGGCCAAGGCCATGGACAAGATTTTCATCCTGCACGCAGACCACGAACAGAATGCGTCCACCTCCACCGTACGCCTGGCGGGCTCAACCGGCGCCAACCCGTACGCGTGTATCGCCTCCGGCATTGCCGCCCTGTGGGGCCCGGCACACGGCGGTGCCAACGAAGCGGTTCTGGACATGCTCGCGGAAATCGGCGACGAAGCCAACATCGAGAAGTTCATTGCCAAGGCCAAGGACAAGGACGACCCGTTCCGCCTGATGGGCTTTGGTCACCGCGTTTACAAGAACTTCGATCCGCGTGCCAAGGTGATGCGCGAGACTGCCCACGAAGTGCTGCAGGAACTGGGCCTGGAAAACGATCCGCTGCTCAAGATCGCCCAGCGCCTGGAGAAGATCGCGCTGGAAGACGAGTATTTCGTGGAGCGCAAGCTGTACCCGAACGTCGACTTCTACTCCGGCATCATTTTGAAGGCGATTGGCATCCCGACCTCCATGTTCACAGTGATCTTCGCGATGGCCCGCACCATCGGCTGGTTCTCTCACTGGAACGAAATGGTCAGCGGCAACTACCGCATCGGCCGTCCGCGCCAGCTCTACACCGGTTCAGACAAGCGGGACTATCCCCAGAGCTGATTGCCTTCAGGGCACACCGGGTTGAACAGAAAAGGCCGCTGAGATCAGCGGCCTTTTCTTTTTTCCGCGCCAGATTATCAAACGAAAAAGCACGAGCGCCGGATCTGCGGTATGCTCTTGCCTGTTTCCTGTTATACGATCCTGTTCACAACCAATCATAATCAGCAACTTACAGCAGGCGGAGATCACTATGACAACGACAGTATCCTTCATTGGCCTGGGCGTGATGGGCTACCCGATGGCGGGCCACCTGGCAAAGGCCGGCTACCAGGTGCGCGTATGGAACCGTACCTCCTCAAAAGCCGAGCAATGGGCCGGCGAATACCAGGGTACGGCGTGCAAAACCATCGCGGAGGCCGTGCAGGGTTCGGAATTTGTCATGACCTGCGTGGGCGCAGACAAGGATCTGGTCGAAGTCTTCCAGGGCGACGACGGCATCATTGCCAAGGCTCCGGAGGGCGCTATCCTGATTGACCACACGACGGCCTCCGCTGGTATCGCCGAGTGCTTGTCTGCGGCGGCCGCAGAACGAAACCAGGCCTTTATCGACGCCCCGGTGTCGGGTGGCCAGCAAGGCGCAGAGAACGGCAAGCTCACCGTTATGTGCGGCGGACCCGAGACGGCTTTTACCAAGGCAAAGCCGGTGATGGACAACTACGGTCGGGCCGTCACCCTGATGGGCCCCGTGGGTAGCGGACAGAAAACCAAGATGGTGAACCAGATTGCCATTGCCGGCCTGGTTCAGGGGCTGTCAGAGGCCCTGCACTTCGCCGAACAGGCAGGCATGGATGTGGAAAAGGTGGTGGATGTGATTTCCAAGGGTGCCGCCCAATCCTGGCAGATGGAAAACCGCTCCGGAACCATGATTGCCGGCGAATTCAACCACGGCTTTGCGGTGGACTGGATGCGCAAGGATCTGGGGTTCTGCCTCGACGAGGCCCGCAAGATCAACGCCTCACTGCCGGTAACCGCGCTGGTGGACCAGTTCTACGCAGACGTGCAGTCCATGGGCGGGAATCGTTGGGATACGTCGTCGCTGATCCAGAGGCTGCGGAAGTTTCGCTAGGAGAGAATGGTGGTAACGCCCCCTCTCCCCTGGCGGGAGAGGGGAATTGAGGAGTCGCGCTACTTCTCTTTGGGCTGCCACTTCCCGTTCACATACCACGCCGACCAGCCTGTCGCTTTGCCATCCTTCTCCGACATCACGTACTGTTCCTTGGTCTTGCGACTGTAACGGATCACCGTGGGATTACCTTCCGGATCCCGCTCCGGGGCATCCATCAGGTAATCGTATTTGGGGTCAACTTCCTTGCGATGGGGCTTGATCTCCATCACCAGGGGCGGACGGGTCTCACGGTTCTTGGGAAACTTGCTGGCCGCCAGGAACAGCCCTGAGGCGCCATCCCGGAGCACGTAGGTATCGTCCACTTTCTGGCACTGCAGCTCCGGCATGGGCACCGGATCCATCTTGGGCGGCGCAGGCTCACCGTTTTTCAGCAGCTTGCGGGTGTTCTTGCACTCGGCGTTGGTGCAGCCGAAGTACTTGCCGAAACGGCCGGTTTTCAGCTGCATCTCGGAACCGCACTTATCACACTCCAGGGTCGGCCCATCGTAGCCCTTGATCCGGAAGGTGCCCTTCTCCACCTCGTAGCCGGAGCAGTCCGGGTTGTTACCACACACGTGGAGCTTCCGGGTTTCGTCCACCAGGTAGCTGTCCATCGCGGTGCCGCACTTGGGGCAGCGACGCTTTTTGCGCAGCAGTCTTGTTTCGCCCTCGCCTTCCACGTCGTCGTCGGCACTGACCACTTCGTCGCCGGACACCAGGTTGATGGTGGTCTTGCAGCGTTCTTTCGGCGGCAGTGAATACCCGGAACAGCCCAGGAACACACCCGTGCTGGCCACCCGGATCTGCATGTTGCGGCCACAGGTGGGACACGGTATGTCGGTCTCCGTGGGGGTATTGGCGCGCATACCGCCCTCTTCGGGGCTTTCGGCCTTCTCCAGCTGCTGCCGGAAACGACCGTAAAAGTCGTTCAGCACCTTTTTCCAGTCAACGTCACCCTCGGCGATCTCGTCGAGCTCGTCTTCCATCCTCGCCGTGAAGTCAAAATCCATCAGGTTCGGGAAGGATTCCGACAGGCGTTCGGTGACGATTTCGCCCATCTTCTCGGCGTAGAAGCGCCGGTTCTGCAGGCGCACATAGCCCCGGTCCTGGATGGTGGAGATGATTGAGGCGTAGGTGGAGGGCCGACCAATGCCCTGCTTCTCCAGTTCCTTGACCAGACTGGCTTCCGTGTAACGTGGCGCCGGCTTGGTGAAGTGCTGGCTGGGATCGAGTTTCTTGAGATCGAGCACCTCGTCTACCTGTATATCCGGCAGCGCGATGTCCTCGTCTTTCTTGGCGGCCTGCGGTGCTGCCTTCAGGAAACCATCGAATTTGATGATGCGGCCACGGGTGCGGAGTTCGTAGTCGCCATTGGCCACCACAATCGAGGTGCTCAGGAATTCCGCATCGGACATCTGGCAGGCAATGAACTGGCGCCAGATCAGGTCGTAGAGCTTCTCTGCGTCTTTTTCCAGGCCGGTGATATCGGAGGGCCGACGACTCACCTCGGTCGGCCTGATGGCCTCGTGGGCCTCCTGGGCGCCTTCCTTGCTGCCATAGACACGAGGCTTCTCGGGCATGTACCGATCGCCAAACTGTTTCTGGATAAAGCTTCGACAACTGGCCACCGCGTCCTGGCTCAGGTTGGTGGAATCGGTACGCATGTAGGTGATGAAACCCGCCTCGTAGAGGCGCTGGGCCAGCATCATGGTCTTCTTGACGCTGAAGCCCATGCGGTTGCTCGCCGCCTGTTGCAGGGTCGAGGTAATGAACGGCGCGGACGGCCGCGAGCGGGTTGGCTTGTCCTCACGCTTGGCCACCTTGAAGGTGCCGGCCTTGAGGCGATTAACATGTTCGGTGCTTTGCTGTTCATTGATCGGGCGGTAAGCTTTGTCTCCGTGGCGGGTTACCTCGAAGCGAACTGGCTGGTCGGCTTTGCCAGACAGCAAATCAGCGTGCAACTGCCAGAACTCTTCCGGCACAAATTTGCGGATTTCACGCTCACGCTCGACGATCAGTCGCACGGCGACGGACTGCACCCGGCCTGCGGAGAGCCCGCGGGCAATCTTGGCCCACAGCAGCGGCGACACCATATAGCCCACAACGCGATCCAGGAATCGGCGGGCCTGCTGGGCGTTTACCCGGTTGTTGTCAAGATTACCCGGGTCCTTGAAGGCTTCCTGAATGGCACGCTTGGTGATCTCGTTGAACACCACCCGCCGGTATTTGTCCGGCTCGCCACCAATGGTTTGCTGGAGGTGCCAGGCAATGGCCTCCCCTTCCCGGTCCAAATCCGTCGCCAGATAAATGTGGTCTGCCGACTTGGCCAGCCGCTTGAGTTCGCTGACCACCTTTTCCTTGCCAGGCAGGATTTCGTATCGGGCACTCCAGTCCCTGTCCGGATCCACCCCCATACGGGCAACCAGTTGCTCCCGCGCCTTGCGCTTCTTATGCGCGGCCTTTTCTTCAGGACTCATCTTACGGGTGGCGGCTGCCTGCTTTGCCCGCTCCTTGGGATCAGACTGGCTGCCGCTCCCGCTCACCGGCAGGTCACGGATGTGGCCAACACTGGACTTAACGATGTAATCGGAGCCCAGGTATTTGTTGATGGTCTTCGCTTTCGCTGGCGACTCGACAATAACGAGACTTTTACCCATATCGGAGATCTGTATCCTTGGCGATCATTCGGTTGTTTTCTGACCAGAACCGTAAACTCGCATAAAAATCAGGCAACTGGAAACCACAGAGGCTGCCATTCTGTATAGGCTCACTGTTTTACAGGGTCAAGATAGGCAAGACAACCCATTCTTTGTTAAAGGCCTGCCTTTTTCTGCGCGCGATCGCATTTTCCCATGCCCTAAACAACAAGGCCCGGCATACGCCGGGCCTTGCATTCGCTTACTGATCAGCGGGGCCGATCAGAGGCGCTCCCACACGGTGGCAATGCCCTGGCCGAGGCCGATACACATGGTGGAGACACCAAGCTTACCGCCTTTGGCCTGCATCACGTTCAGCAGGGTTGTGGAGATCCGGGCACCGGAACAGCCCAGCGGATGGCCAAGGGCAATCGCGCCGCCGTTCAGGTTCACCTTCTCTTCCATCACGCCCAGCAGCTTCAGGTCCTTCAGAACCGGCAGCGACTGGCCTGCGAAGGCTTCGTTCAGTTCCCAGAAGTCGATGTCTTCGACTTTAAGGCCTGCACGCTTGAGCGCCTTCTTGGTGGCTGGAACCGGACCGTAGCCCATGATCGCGGGATCACAGCCGGCAACCGCCATGCTGCGGATCTTTGCAATCGGCTTCAGGCCCAGGGCTTCGGCACGCTCGGCGGACATCAGCACCATGGCTGCAGCGCCGTCGGTCAGCTGTGAGGACGTACCGGCAGTCACGGTACCGTTTTTCGGATCAAACGCCGGACGCAACTGAGACAGTGACTCAGCGGTGGTTTCCGGGCGAATGGTCTCGTCCTCTTCGATCAGCTTCACAAAACCGTTCTCGTCGTGACCTTCGATCGGCACGATTTCGTTCTTGAAGCGACCTTCAACGGTGGCTTCATGTGCCAGGCGGTGGGACCGGGCACCGAACTCGTCCTGCTGCTCACGGGTAATACCGTGCATCTTGGCCAGCATTTCCGCGGTCAGGCCCATCATGTTGGAGGCCTTGGCGGAGTATTTGGATGCGGCCGGATTGTGGTCGAAGCCTTCGGTCATGGGTACGTGACCCATGTGCTCGACACCACCCACGAAGAACACGTCGCCATTGCCGGTCATGATGGCCTGGGCCGCGGTGTGGATCGCGCTCATTGCGGAACCGCACAGACGGTTGACGGTCTGGGCCGCAGACTCGTGAGGAATGCGGGTCAGCAGGGAGATCTGCCGGGCTACGTTAAAGCCCTGCTCCTTGGTCTGGTTCACACAGCCCCAGATCACATCTTCCACTTCTTTCGGGTCGAGCTTCGGGTTGCGCTCAAACAGTGCTTCAATCAGCGCGGCCGACAGGGTCTCGGCGCGTACGTTGCGGAAACAGCCGTTTTTGGCACGACCCATCGGAGTCCGCACGCAATCGACGACGACAACGTCTCTCGGATTAAGGCTCATAGATCTTTCTCCGTTCGGAAATCTCGTAAGGGTTAGCCAAAGAACTTCTTGCCAGTCTTGGCCATTTCACGCAGCTTCTCGGTCGGTGCGTACAGAGGACCAAGATCTGCATACTTGTCTGCCAGTTCGACGAACTTGTCGACGCCCATGTCGTCGATGTAGCGCAGAGCACCACCACGGAACGGAGGGAAACCGATACCGTAGATCAGGCCCATGTCTGCATCGGCCGGATCTTCAACAATGTTGTCTTCGAGGCAGCGAACGGTTTCCAGGCACAGCGGGATCATCATGCGGGCGATGATCTCGTCTTCCTCGAAGTCCTTCTTGCCGTTCACCACAGGCTCGATGAGCTTGTAGGTTTCTTCGTCGACAACCTTCTTGGGCTTGCCCTTCTTGTCTTCTTCGTACTTGTAGAAGCCTTTGTCGTTCTTCTGACCGTAACGCTTGTTCTCGAACATCACGTCAATGGCAGACTTGAAGTCGGCCTTCATGCGCTCGGGGAAGCCGTCAGCCATCACCTCGTTGGCGTGCTTGGCGGTGTCCATGCCAACCACGTCCAGCAGGTAGGCAGGACCCATGGGCCAGCCAAACTTCTCCATGACCTTGTCGATCTTCTGGAAATCGGCACCGTCGCGCACCAGCGCGGCAAAACCGCCGAAGTACGGGAACAGAACACGGTTCACCAGGAAGCCCGGGCAGTCGTTGACGACGATCGGAGTCTTGCCCATGGCCTTGGCGTAGGCCACGGTGGTAGCAATGGCGCGATCGCTGGTCTTCTCGCCGCGGATAACCTCAACCAGGGGCATCATGTGCACCGGGTTAAAGAAGTGCATGCCGCAGAAGTTCTCCGGACGCTTCAGGTTCTTGGCCAGAAGGTTGATGGAGATGGTGGAGGTGTTGGAGGTCAGGATGGTGTCCTCACGAACCGCATCTTCGGTTTCGCGCAGAACCGCGTCTTTCACCTTCGGGTTTTCAACAACCGCCTCAACCACCAGATCAACGTTCTTGAAGTCGCCGTAGTTGAGGGTTGGCGTGATGTTGTTGAGCACGTCACCCATCTGGCCAGCGTCCATCTTGCCTTTGGCAACACGCTTGGACAGCAGCTTCTTGGCTTCATTCAGGCCCAGCTTGATGCCGTCCTGGTTGATGTCCTTCATGATGATCGGGGTGCCTTTCAGTGCAGACTGGAAGGCCACACCACCGCCCATGATGCCCGCGCCGAGAACGGCCGCCAGGTTGACATCAGACGCTTCCTTACCCCAGGCACTGGCTTTCTTCTTGAGGGCCTGGTCGTTCAGGAACAGGCCAACCAGACAGGCAGCCACGTTGGTCTTCGCCATCTTGGCGAAGCCCTTGGCCTCTACTTCCAGGGCCTTGTCACGGGTCATGCCGGCATGCTTCTGCATGGTCTTGATGGCTTCCACCGGCGCCGGGTAGTTCTTGCCAGCCTTGCCGGCCACGAACGCCTTGGAAATCTCGAACGCCATCATGCTTTCCATGGCGTTGAGCTTGATCTTGCCTTTCTTCTCTTCGCGACGCGCCTGGTAGTCCAGCTTGCCGTCGTTGCACTGATTGATGATGGCAACAGCAGACTCAACCAGTTTGGCATTCTCAACCACCGCATCCACGGCGCCGGTCTTGAGGGCCGCATCGGCACGGTTTTCAGCACCGCCGGAAATCCACTCAACCGCGTTGTCCACACCCACCAGGCGCGACAGGCGCACGGTGCCACCGAAGCCCGGGAAGATACCCAGTTTCACTTCCGGCAGACCAACCTTGGCCTTGGGCGCCATAACACGGTAGTCCGTGGCCAGGCACATCTCGAAACCGCCGCCCAGGGCAATGCCGTTGATCGCGGTTACGGTCGGGAACGGCAGGTCTTCAATGGCATTGAAGACTTCGTTGGCGCGCAGGTTGTTGGCAACGAGGTCTTCCTCAGAACCGGCAAACAGCTCGGTGAACTCGGTGATATCGGCACCGACAATGAAGCTGTCCTTGGAGCTGGTAACGACCAGACCCTTCAGATTCTTCTGGGCTTTGAGCGCTTCAGCCGCTGCGCCCAGCTCTTCGATGGTGAGACGGTTGAACTTGTTGACTGACTCGCCCTGCAAGTCGAAGTTCAACTGCGCGATCCCGCCTTCGATCTCTTTAACCGTGATGGCTTTACCTTCGTAAATCATCAACTGATCTCCAGTCTGTGTTTGGAACTGCTGACAACCGGCGCCAATGCGTTCGAGCCGGCTGCTTGTGCAGCGAGATTTCGGTCACTGCCCGATCATTCGATCCAAAATTCATACAGTCGTTTGAATCGTGAGGGCACACGATGAAAAAAAACAGCGCGTTTGTCAATTTGTTTCTTTCGGAAGGGCTGCAAAAGTCCCCGAAAAACCGGGGGCGGCCGAAGAATCTGATGCGGAGTTGTTATATTTCAGAGCACTGCAGGCCAGTGCTGAGAGAAAACCGGAACTTCATCACGCAAATTTAATAGTTCTTTACATTTGCCTGAGCCGGCGGCGCCAAAACTGCTTGATTGGCTGTCGGAGTTACTTTACCTTCGACCTACGACTTTGGTCCACAATAATAAAACCGTATTACGGAGCCCCATCCGATGAAAGACGCTTACCTGCGGGTCCGATCGCTGATCACCGCACTTGTTTTGCTGGTAGTGACATCCATGAGCGCCCAGGCCCAGGAAGGTGCCGACGGATTCCTCTCCAACCTGCACAGTTTCCGCGTCAGTAACTACATGGCGCTGGACGCCTACTATCGCTTCAGCGGCACCGGCGACACCGACACCCTTAATGAGATCGTCCAGGGCATAAATGCGGCCAACGATGCCATGAACAATCTTACGGGCAGCGACTCCACCGCGTTGTCTGAAGAGGAACTGAATTCCCTGAACCAGGAGTTCGACAAGTTCAAGAATCTCATGCGCGACAACATCAACGATGTTCGCAACCGGGGCTACCCCGATCTCCGCCTGGTATCCGACATGGCCAACCAGGCCCTGACCATGAACGAAAAGGCCACTGAGCTCTACCGTATCGCCCAGGAAAGCTCCCAGACCGAGACCAGCCCACGGGTTGAGGCAGCGCGCTCCGCTGCAGTCAAAATGGCCCAGATGATGGCAAAGTACTCGGTGCGGACGAATTCTTCGGTGGCGCAGACGTTCCAGGGCTCCGATCTGGAAGTACCACTGGATGAACAGGCCCGGCAGCTCGACAAACTCCTGGCATCCGTTGCCCAGGGCGATAACTCCCCGGAACTTAAAGCCACCCTCGACGACATCATCTCCAAGTGGCAGTTCATCCGCGGTTCTTACATCAACTACAACGAGAACAACGTTGGCTTCGTGATTGACAGGTACTCGAAAGGTATCCTTGACGGGCTGGCCACCACGATTCGGCTGCTTAAGGGCAACGCCTGACCATTTCTGATCAGTGATCCGGCCCGTCTCTCCAACGGCGGGCCAACCTCCCCATCGTAACTGCCCTATTATTGAATTCTTGATGCCTGTCAGATCGGCACCCGCCTTTTCCGATTAGAGTTAAGGTACTATCCTCAATACAAAAGCCGTGTACGAAGGAGCGATACGATGTCTGCCTACAAGAAAATGCTTGTTGCCATTGATCTTACGGAAGAAGCCCCACAGGTCCTCGACAAGGCCAAGGCCGTCTGTGAGGCCCATGGCGCTGACTTGATGCTGGTACACGTGGTTGAGCCCGTTGGCTACGCCTACGGCGGCGATATCCCGATGGACCTGACCGAGCTGCAGGACCAGCTCGACAAAGCCGCGCGGGAGCAACTGAGCGCCTACGGCGATCAATACGGCGTTGCGAAGGAAAATCAGGTGGTGACTGTGGGACGCCCCGAATCGGAAATCCATCGGTTGGCCAAAGAGCAGGAGGTTGATCTGGTGATTGTCGGCAGCCACGGGAGAAAAGGCTTCCAGTTGCTGCTCGGGTCAACAGCCAACGGAGTTCTGCATGGCACCGAATGCGATGTGCTTGCGGTGCGCATTCACTGACAGCCTGGCCAGCCTCTAACACCAGCCCGGGAATCGCTTATCCCGGGCTGCCATCCGGCTGAGCTGTCTCAGCCACCTTCCCCTTTCATTTTGGCTTCCAGCTTGCGCAGCTGGCTCTCCAGGGAAAAACTGACGCTCGAAGCCATAGAAAAGAAGTTCAGCAGGGCCTTGAGATTGCTGTCCCCTTTGCAGACCGAATGAATTCGCTGCCAGAGCGCCTGATTTACCAGCTGTAGCCTCTGGTTGCGCTCCACCAGCCCCTTCAGTTCCCAGTCGGGCGTCTGGTGGTTGCGTTTGGCGAAGTACTGCTGAAGCAGATAGTGGGAAACGCTGCGCATGATGAACTCATCGCTGCTGGCAAACGGCAGGTGGTGGACGGCCATGGGCTTGAGCTCCGACAGCACAGGGCATCCACTGGTGGCCATCTTGAGACCGAGAAGCGAACGCAGTGCCTCCTCGAGGGACGTTTCCTTGGCATAGCTGCGCCGGTCATCGGTGACTTTCACGGCCACCTTCTGATAAGCGTCCTCGGCCTGGAAAGCCTCCACCACCGGAAGAATTTCTGTGGCCGCGGGACAATGCGGTGACTCCGATGCCTTGAGCGGACAGTTGCTGCACTGGCAATGCTCGAGCCGGGTCCACGCGGGCAGGCTGCCGGTCCGGGTGGTAGGCTGATCCGTGACCTTGAATTCGACCGCGCGGCCGTCTTTAAAACTGAAACTGTAATTCACATTCATTGATTTGCCTGTTCTTCCAGCTCCATCCACCGCTCGATGACCTTCTCCAGACGGCTCTCCGTTTCCGTCAACTGCTCCAGAGTGGCCGAGACTTCATTCGGCGGGCCTGAATAAAAATCTGGTGACGATATTATCTGCTGCAGGCTGGCGACTTCCTGCTCCAATGCCTCAATCTGCCCCGGCAGCTGCTCCAGTTCCAGCTTGAGTTTGTAACTGAGCTTGGCTGGCCGAGCCTTGCTTTCCTTAACGGAACCACCGACGGCCTTTTCGGAAGCCCCACCGTGGTGTTCGGCAGGCGCTTTCTCCTCCCTGGGCGCCTTGTCCTGCTTGTCAGGTCGATTTCCACCCGCTTCTGAGGGAAACCTGCCGCCTTGCCGGCGCCAGTCGGTGTATCCGCCAACAAACTCCCGGACCCGACCGGAGCCGTCAAGAAAGATCGTTTCGGTGACTACATTATCAAGAAATTCCCGGTCGTGGCTGATCACGATCACGGTTCCGGAAAATTCCGCCAATTGCTCTTCAAGCAACTCCAGAGTTTCTACGTCGAGATCGTTGGTCGGCTCATCAAGCACCAGAATATTGGCAGGCTTACTGAACAGTTTGGCAAGCAGAAGTCTTGCCCGCTCCCCGCCCGAGAACACCCGAACCGGCGAGCGCGCCCGCTCGGGCGTGAACAGGAACTCCTGGAGATAGCCCAGCACATGTTTGCTCTGGCCATTGATATCGATGTATTCCCTGCCTTCTGAGAGGTTATCAAGGGCGTTCCGCTCCAGATCCAGCTCTCCCCGGAGCTGGTCGAAATAGGCCACCTGCAGATTGGTACCCAGGCGCACCGCGCCCTCAGTGGGTTTCAGCCCTCCCAGCAGGAGCCGAACCAGGGTGGTTTTGCCGGTGCCGTTTTCTCCGACCAGGCCAATCTTGTCGCCACGCAGGATGGTGAGATTCATGTCGCGAATCACCGGAGTTCCGTCCGGATAATGGAAGCCGGCGTCCCGGGTCTCCACCACCAGCTTTCCGGAACGGGCTGCCTCTTCTACTGCGAAACTGGCGGTACCGCCCCGGTTGCGGCGCTGCCGATGTTCCTCGCGCATGGCCTTGAGTGCTCGCACGCGACCCATGTTGCGAGTCCGCCGGGCCTTGATACCCTGTCGAATCCAGGCCTCTTCCTGCTTCAGGCGCTTGTCGAACAGCGCATTCTGACGCTCCTCTTCCTCCAGGGCCTTCTCTTTGAGCTCAAGATAGCGATCGTAAGTGGCAGCGAAACTCACCAGTTTACCCCGGTCCAGCTCCACAATGCGCGTGGCCATGCTGCGTATAAAGGCGCGGTCGTGGCTGACAAACAGCATGGCGCCGCGAAACTGCCCGAGGGCTTCCTCGAGCCACGCGATGGCAGGCACATCCAGGTGGTTGGTGGGCTCATCCAGTAACAGGATGTCGGGATCGGCAACCAGCGCCCGGGCCAGCAGGACCCGTCGCTGCCAGCCGCCAGACAGAGTGTTCAGCCGTCGGTCAGCGTCTACACCGTATTGTCCCAGGATGGTGGTCACTTTCTGATCCAGGCGCCAGCCATCCAGGGCTTCCAGGCGCTCCTGCACCTTCATCAGTCGATCGAGTCCGGCTTCGTCTGCCTGCTGTGACAGCTGGTGAAACTCTGCCAGTAGCTCGCCGGTCTCCGGAAACGCACCGGAGACAACTTCGTAGGCGGTCCTGGAATCGTTGACCGGCAGATTCTGTGGCAGAACCGCCAGCACGGCACCGTCCTCCAGCCGCACGACTCCGCCATCGGGTACCACGTCTCCGCTGACAATCTTCAGCAGGGTGGATTTGCCCTCACCGTTACGTCCGAGCAAACAGACCCGCTCGCCGGCATCGATTACCAGCGAAGCGTCGTCCAGCAGCGGGTGCATACCATAGGCCAGCGACACGGCATCCAGAGTTAAGAGTGGCACGTTTGATTCTACTCCGATCGTTTTACAGTGACGGGATCGCCCACGCGAATCCTCCCCGTCGATTCGTGGATGGCATTCTGCCCGAAAATCACTCCATCGGGAGTTCGGCGATAGCGAGAGAGTGTGCGAAGAGGCTGAACTTCAGGATCTTTGGTCCCCGACTCCGGGTCCACCGTGGTGACCACGCAACGGGAACAGGGCTTCACAATACTGAAAACCTGCTCAGCAATGGTCAACTCCTGCCAACCGTCCTCGTCCCACGGCTGTGTCCCATCGATCACAATATTGGGACGGAACCGGCGCATTTCCACCGGTGTATCCAGCCGGCCGTTCAGCTCCTCCAGAGAGGATGTGCTGGTGATCAGAAACGGAAAACCATCGGCGAAGCCCACACGGCGGTATGCTTCAACACGACCGGCATCTACCCGCCGGAAACTGGTGTCCGGCATGAACACAAAGCGTACCGGCTTGCCGCAAAAACGGCTCAGGGCCTCATTGGCCCGCGGCTCGGCACCGATGGCTTTGACCCAGTCCTGCCAGACCAGTACGCGCAACTCTTCCGTCGTCTGCACCAGGGGGTAGTTGCCCTCTCCAGGAATCTCTACCCTCACCTGCCCGTTCTCAAGCGACGTTGTTATCAGGGCGAGCTCCGGGTGCTCACGCTGGGTGACAAACCGTCGATCCTCATCGATGATCATCCAGCGCCTGTCATGCTCGGGGCCGAAATCATCCATTGCAAACGCAGGGACTTCGATGCCCGAGAGGGCTTTGACCGGGTAAACGAAGAGCGAGTGAACCTTCATGGCAGGCGAACCTCCACCGGGCGAATGAAACGGGATACTCCGGCCGGAGAGTATACCCGACCGAGGCTTCGGTAACCGAGTTCGAGGGGTCCGGAAACGAAAAAACCCGGGCCTTTTCAGGACCGGGTTCTGGAATTCTGGAGCGGGAAACGAGATTCGAACTCGCGACCCCAACCTTGGCAAGGTTGTGCTCTACCAACTGAGCTATTCCCGCAATGCTGATCGGCTGTTACCGACAACGGAGGCGTATTCTACGGATCCAGTTGAAGCCGTCAACCACTTTTTTTCAGGTTTTTTCCTGCCAGTGTCCGGTTGTCACATTTAAGGAAACCGGAACTGTGGAGCCACTGCTGGTCGGGGAAGTACTTGAACACCAACTGCCCTCCTTTCAGGTTGTCGACCACCTTGCGGACGACCTGGTTGTCCACGGCCGGACAGCCATGACTACGACCAATGCGACCATACTTGTGGATCCAGTCCTCATTCACATAGTCTGCACCGTGAATGACAATGGCACGCTGCCGGGCCAGATCGTTGATACCGGGCTCGAGGCCATCCAGACGCAACGAGTAACCGTGCTTTCCATAGTAGCTCTCGCTGGCACGGAACAACCCGATGCTTGATTGATGACTGCCTTCTACGTTGGAAAACTCGGTTGACTCCAGGTTGCCAGAATTCCTGCCATGGGCCACGAGGTCCCGGAGCAACAGTTTTCCGGTGTTCAGGTCAAAAATCCACAGCCGCTCCTCCGTTGAGGGCAGCGAGAAATCAATCACCGCCAGCCGGTCTGGCATGTCCACACCGTTGGAAATCGCGCAACGGGAAGCACTGAAGGCCGTTTTCAGGACCTGCTTATCGATTTTCGGTGCGGATTGCCCCAGCCGGGCCAGTAACTGATCGTCGAGAGAAGCCGAAAATGCCGACGCTGACCAGATGAATCCCAGGACCAGGGCCACCGTTGCCAGCACGGAACGCCGTGTGTTTTTCATCAACTGTCCTCGATAAGATGCTCATGGGCGGTGTGGAAGACTGCCGCCTTTCCGGAATTCAGTGTCGCGCATTTTATCAGCCAAATTTGCCAACGCCTTCCGAATGTACGATTTTTATACAAAAATTTAACGAAAAAGCCGTACTTGGAGCCCGGTAATGCGGCATGCCATCGCCTTTACTGGCCAAAACTCCGACCACCCTTGAGATAGTCCAGCTCTTGCGAAGTCGAGAACCGGGACAGCGCACGGTTCCTGTGGGGAAAGCGGCCATATCGCGCAATAATGTCCCGATGATCCCGGGCGGATTGCAGAAAACTGCCCATGAAGTCGGAAACGAGGCCCTGGGTGGATCGGGCGAGCTGCTCGTAGCACTCCACCGAATCGTCCTGGTCTTCCAGACGTTCGGAATGCTGCAAAGGCATATACAGAAAGGCTCGATGGACCGGGGGCAGCATCATGTCCTGGCCCTTCTGCATGGCCTGGCGGCAGAGCTTGCGCGCCTGGCGATCCTGCTCGAACGCCATGGCAGCACCCCGGAAAATATTGCGTGAGAACTGATCAAGCAGAATGATTTCCGCCAGCACGCCACCGGCCTCTTTACGCCAATGATCAAGACCCTGTTCCGATGCGAACAGCACCATGGAAAGGAAGCGGCGCCGGATTTCCTGGTCAAACCGGCGATCCGAGCGAAACCACCGGTTTCGATGCTCCGCATCCGGCAAGCCGTTCTCATCCAATTCACCGAACCAGAAATCCAGAATCTCTTTCCAATCGAACATTCTGCGTCACCCTGCTAATTTAGGAACATCACTCCGTAACTTGGTCTGGAGCGGAATTTACGACCGCCCCCACCAAACTGACTACCACACTTGAACCCCGGGAGAGGTAATGAACAGCCCCTGCATCATTCTGTTGGCCCATGGAAGCAGTGACAAGCGTTGGTGTGAGACCTTCGAGAAACTGGCGGAACCGACGCTGAAGTCAATCGACGATGCCCGCATCGCCTACATGGAGCTGGCCGAGCCTTCCATGGATACCGTCATTGGAGAGGCCGTCAGCCGAGGCACCAGAGACGTGATCATCGTACCACTGTTCCTGGCGGCCGGCCGTCATCTGCGCAAAGACGTACCGGCCATGATTGCCGATCTGGAGAAAACCCACGGAGCCCGGATTCGACTGGCACCGCCTATCGGGGAAAACCCGCTCCTCGGCGAAGCAATCCGGGACGTTGTTATGCTTCAATTGGAACAGGCGCCGGCCTGAGAGAGCGTCGTCGCCAAGCGTCGGTTGCTGAACAGGCAGACGGAGGATCAACCATGGCAAAACGGATACTTGTCACCGGCGGCACTGGCTTTATAGGCCAGGCCCTGTGCCGGCAGCTTCACGAACGGAAACACGAACTGACGATTTTCAGCCGACAGCCTCCGGAGTCCGTCAAGGCGTGTTGCGGGCGTGTCGACGCGGTGCGCAGCCTGGAACATCTTCGGGGCCACGGAGGATTCGATGCCGTCATCAACCTTGCCGGTGAGGGCATCGCCGACAAACGATGGTCCAGCTCACGCAAGGAGGCCCTCAGAGACAGCCGCATAGGCGTCACCAAGACCCTCGTCGAGGTGATTAGAAGCTGGGATAAGCGGCCGGAAGTGCTGGTGTCCGGCTCCGCCGTTGGCTTCTACGGTGATCAGGGTGCTGAAACAGTAACCGAGGACACACCGCCTCACGATGAGTTTACCCACCGACTGTGCCGGGATTGGGAAGCAGCGGCCGGGCCACTGGAACAGGATGGCGTACGGGTATGCTTTTCACGCACCGGCGTGGTTGCCGGCCCCGGCGGCGGATTCCTCGAGCGGATGCTGCCGCCGTTTCGGCTCGGTCTGGGCGGTCGCCTTGGTAATGGCCAACAGTACATGCCCTGGGTTCATCGGGAAGACGTTGTAGGGGCTCTGGTGTGGATGCTTGAAACGCCGGAAGCCGCCGGCGCCTACAACGTGGTCAGCCCCAACCCGGTAACGAATACGGAATTCACTCGGACACTCGGGAAGGTTCTTGGTCGCCCGACCATCTTTCCTGTGCCCGCGCCTGTGCTCAAGGTCGCCCTGGGCGAGATGGCAAGGTTGCTGTTGACCGGACAGAAAGCCATGCCGGCGCGACTGATGGATGGCGGTTATCCGTTTCGCTATCCGGATCTATCGCAGGCGTTGGAGAATGCTACCGCCCCGGGCAAAGGTCGGTGACAGGGCGCTTGGGCGCAGCTTTTTTCACAAAAGTCGTTGACACCGCCGGGGGCCTTTCTTAATATACGCGCCACCTCGACGAGGCAAGGTGTTGAAAACGTTGCGTCCCCTTCGTCTAGTGGCCTAGGACTCCGCCCTTTCACGGCGGCAACAGGGGTTCGAACCCCCTAGGGGACGCCAATTTTTCCCACCCATCCTTCCTGAAACAAAATTCCCGAATACTAAGCTGGCTTTTTGCCCTGCCCATCTTTTCTGGCTGCTCGCTGAGGTCCATGCTCCTTCTGATCCTTCATCACGAAGATGCCAACCCCTACGAAAAATCCGACAATCAGAAGCACTGTCGCGATACCTGAAATAACCACAGCATCCATATACATGGCGCGTCTCCTTTCCTGAGTGAACTTGACTAAACTCAGATTACGCCGGGCCCTCTCTCGGGGTATTGATCCAGATCAAACACGGCCCTCTGCTCCCGATACGCACAAATACTGAACAGCGCCACATTTCTCTCGATTTTTCCTGCATTTGCGAGGCATTTGAAAGAAACTGCTGCTATAGTCGGGAAAACGGAATCCGTCCGATCTCCGAACCCGTCCAGGTGGCTGAATTTAACGACATGCAAAAACTGTCGACGCGTCTGCAACGTTTTCGCACAGGGTCTCCCCTGTCATTCCGGCTTCTGGCCTGGATCCTCCTGTTCAGCTCTGCGTTCACCCTTGTTGCCTCCGCAATCCAGATCTATTCCGACTACCGCAAAGACCTCTCCCAGATCAACAACCGCATGGAAGTGGTGGAAGCCGGTTATTCGTCAAGCCTGGCCCGAAGCCTCTGGGCTCTCGACCAGAAACTGCTGCAAACGCAAATGGAGGGCATTCTCAGCCTCCCGGACGTGGTACACCTCAGGCTTCGTATCGAGCCGGATTCCGAGCTTGTCATGGGGGACATCCCGAGAGATGCGGCGACCACGTCCCACAGCTTCAGCCTGGTGCACCAGGGCGATGAAATGTTCAAGCTGGGCGAACTGACCGTAACCGCCAATCTCGAGCGGGTGTACGACGACCTCAAACGCAAGGTCGGCGTAATTCTGCTCACACAGTTTCTCAAGACGTTCTTTGTCTCCATCCTGATCATCTGGATATTTCAGCATTTTGTTGCCCGGCATCTCACGACCATGGCCAATTACGCCCGGGATTTCTCGCTCGAGTCCGGATCCCAACCACTGGTTCTGGATCGGCCAAACACCCCTGGCAACCGCAATGACGAACTGGGGCGGGTTACCGAGGCCATCAATCAGATGCGCGAACGCCTCAATGCCGACATGGAGCGCCAACAGAGAGATGCCGCCGAAATCCGGAAATTCTCCAAGGCGATTGAGCAAAGCCCCTCGTCGGTATTGATCTGCGATCGGCAGTGGCGGGTCGAGTTTGCCAACCAGAAATTCACGCAGCTGACTGGATACGAGGCCAGCAGCATTATTGGCAAACACCCGGGTGCGCTGGGCGACAACGACATCGAAAACCGCGAGAACCGGCACCTATGGCAGTCCATCCGGTTGCAGGTCCAGCGAGTGGGCGTCTGGCAGGGGGAAGTGAACAGCGTCCGACGCAACGGAGAACGCTTCTGGGAACAGCTCATCGTAACCCCCATCAAAGATGAGAGCGGCTCAACCACGGGCTATCTTATCCTCGGTGAGGACATCAGCATCCGTAAGCGTTATGAACAACAGCTGTTGCGTCAGGCGAATTACGACATCCTGACCGGCCTGCCTAACCGGATGCTGGCGCTGGACCGACTGAAGCTCGCTTTGGCCCAGGCACGGCGTGAAAACTCGCTGGTGGGCGTGATGTTCCTCGACCTTGATAATTTCAAGCATATCAATGACACCCTGGGACACGATGCCGGCGACAACCTGCTGATCGAAGCGGCAAGGCGGATTTCAAGCTGTCTGCGGGGCACCAGCACAGTCGCACGCCTGGGCGGCGATGAATTTCTCGTGATCCTCCCGGGACTGACCGGCCCGGAAGCCTCCTCCCAGGTGGCGGAGCGGATCCTGAAAACCTTCACACCGCCCTATATCCTGAACGGCCAGGAAGTTTTCGTCACCACGAGCATCGGCATTGCCATCTTCCCGACCGATTCCGACAACAGCGGCACCCTGCTCCAGCATGCCGATGCCGCCATGTACCAGGCCAAGCACATGGGCAAGAGCTCCTTCGCCCATTTTGCTCCGGAAATGACCGAGGTGTCCCACGAACGCCTGAAGATGGAATCGAGCATGCGCCGGGCCCTGGAGCTCAAGGAGTTCGAGCTCTACTTCCAGCCCATCGTTAACACGGATTCTGGCACCCTGGTCTCGGCCGAAGCCCTGCTGCGCTGGAACAATCCCTCCATGGGCATGGTTATGCCCGACCGCTTCATTCCTCTTGCCGAGGAAACCGGATTGATCACGCCCATCGGGGAATGGGTGCTGGAGGAGTCCTGTCGGGCCGCCGTTGCCTGGAAACGGGCCACGGGCCGGGACATCGGCATCTCGGTGAATGTGTCTCCCCGCCAGTTCCGGGACCCGGGCTTCACCGATGCCGTGATGCGGGCACTGTCTGCCAGCGGTCTTGCCCCGGACCAGCTCGAACTGGAAATCACCGAGCGTCTGATTCTCGACAACTCCATTGAGACAGCCGAGATTCTGCGCCAGCTCGACAAGGCCGGGATTCGGCTTTCGGTGGATGATTTCGGCACTGGCTACTCGGCACTCAGCTATCTCAAGAGCTATCCCTTTGATACGTTGAAAATCGATAAATCCTTTGTTCAGGATGTGATGAAGGAGCCCGAGGATGCCTCGCTGGTACGCGCCATTATCAACATGGCTCACAGCCTGGGTTTACGAGTGATTGCCGAAGGCGTGGAAGAGGAGTCGCAGACCCATTTCCTCAAGAAGGAAGGCTGCGACTTTTCCCAGGGCTATTTCTACAGCCGGCCATTACCGGCCCCGGACTTCGAAGCCTGGCTGTCCACAAATCACCGGGTGTAGACCCTCACATCCCTTAATCGCCGGACGTTTTTTGCCATGGAAGATACCGTACTTGTCGTCAACTGCGGCAGCTCATCGCTCAAGCTCGCTCTTTTCGATAACCGCCTGCAGAAACAGGCATCGGCCCTCGCCGAACGTCTTGGCCAGGACGATGCGTTCGCCCGCCTTGGGCACGAGGACACCCCGCTCACGCTGCCACCGGGAGCCAGTCACAGTCAGGCCCTGGAATCACTGGTGGAAGTCTTTCGTGAGCGCGGGTTGATGAGTTCTGCCCCCGTCGCAGTTGGCCACCGGGTGGTTCACGGGGGCGAAACATTCCGCGAGGCCGCCCTGATTGATGATAGCGTCATCAACGCTATCGAAAACTGTGCCGCGCTGGCGCCTCTGCACAATCCGGTCAACCTCTCAGGAATCCGGGCCACCCTGTCACAGTTTCCAGACGTACCGCAGACCGCAGTCTTTGATACCGCCTTTCACCAGACCCTGCCCAAACGGGCCTATCTGTATGCCGTTCCTGAGGCCTGGTATCAGGACTGGGGCGTTAGACGCTACGGTTTCCACGGTACCAGCCATGCCTACATAGTCCTTGAAGCTGCCCGCCTGTTGGACAAAACACCGGCGACAACGTCCATCATCTCCGCCCATCTCGGTAACGGCTGCAGCGTTACCGCCATTCGAGACGGCATCAGTGTGGATACCAGCATGGGGCTCACCCCGCTCGAGGGCCTGGTCATGGGAACACGAAGCGGCGATGTCGACCCGGGGCTCTTCGACTTCCTGGCCAGCAAGGGCATGGCGGCCGATGAGGTGCACCGAAGCCTGAATCAACGGGGTGGCCTGTTGGGGCTCTCGGGCCAGACCAATGACATGCGCACCCTGTGCGAGCTGGCCGACCACGGCCACGAGCCATCCAGGAATGCCATCGATGTGTTCTGTTTCCGGTTAGCCCGGTACATTGGTGCGATGATGGCGTCAGTGAAGGAACTTGATGGCCTGGTGTTCACCGGTGGCATCGGCGAAAACAGTGCCCGGATCCGACAGCAGACCATCGACAACCTGGAAATCTTCGGATACAAGCTGAGTACCGACCTCAATAACCATCACGGAGAATACAGCGATGGCCGGATAGAAAGCGCCGAATCCCGGTATCCGGTGCTGGTCATTCCGACCAATGAAGAGCTGATGATCGCTCGCGAGGCGCTGCAGCTTGCTGAAAATACCCCCAACGCGTGACCGATAACGCAAAGGAACCGCCCCATGGCCAAAAGCCTTTTCATTGCCCCGACCTCCATGGATTCCGGCCTCACGTCTGTCTGCCTGGGTCTGTTACGGGCCCTGGAGCGGGTCGGCGTCAGCGTCGGCTTCTATAAGCCCTTCCGCCAGACCGTTCACCAGGCTGAGGCTGTGCATAATGAAGGTCAGGATTCCTCCGTGGCCTTCGTTCGTGCCAGCAGCCACATGAATCCCCCCGACCCGCTGCCCCTGAAGCAGGCCCAGCAGCAACTAAACCGGGGCAAGTCTGACGAACTGATGGAAACCGTGGTCGGTGAATATCAGAAAGTCGCCCGGGAATTCGATGTGGTCATTATCGAGGGGCTGGTGCCTGACCGGACCGAGGCCTACATTGCCCGCCTGAATGTGGAAGTTGCCCGCAACCTCGGCTCCGAGGTCATCCTGGTGAGCACGCCCGGCCACCAGACCGCTCAACAGCTCGATGAAGAGCTGGACTTCTCCGCCCGCCTGTTCGCCGACCCGAGCGATCCGGACGTGATCGGCATTATCCTGAACAAGGTGGGCGAACCGGAGAAATCCGGCCTGGAACCACGGTCGTCAGATGATCAGGGCCCGGTTTCCGTAAAGTACCGCACCGAATGCCGGGTTTTCCGGGAGGAGCGCTTTCGGCTGATCGCGGAGATACCCTGGCAGCCCGAACTGCTGGCACCCCGAATCTCCGACATCGTCCGCGAACTCAAGCTTCCGGTCCTCAGTGAGGGGCAAATGAATGCCCGACGGGTTCAGCGGGTATCCGTGTGCGCCCGAAGCATCCGCAATATGACCGAGACGCTGCGACCCGGCACGCTGATGGTCACACCGGGCGACCGCGAAGACATCATTGTAACGACCGCCCTCGCCGCCCTGAACGGGGTTCCCCTGGCCGGCCTGATGCTGACCGGCGGACTGTTGCCGGATCAGCGCGTGATCGATCTCTGCCACAGCGCACTGCAAACCGGTCTGCCAGTGCTGGGTTCCGATGCCAATACCTACGAATCTGCCCATATGTTGGCGAACCTGTCCAACGCCATTCCTGTGGATGATCCGGCACGGATCGAAAAAGCCATGGAAGCCGTTGCAACCCGTATAGACACCGACTGGCTGCAGCAGCATCTTCGGGTGGAACGCCAGAGCCGGCTCTCTCCACCTGCCTTTCGCTACCAGCTTTCGGAGCGTGCCCGGGCGGCTGCCAAGCGGATTGTGCTGCCCGAGGGCAACGAACCGCGTACGGTACAGGCCGCCATCATCTGCCACCAGCGCAAGCTGGCCCGCTGCGCCCTGATTGGCAAGCCAGATGAAATCCGCCGGGTGGCCGGCTCCCAGGACCTGGAGCTGCCGGAGGATATCGAGATCATTGACCCCGCCGAAGTAAGAGAACGTTATATCGCACCCATGGTGGAACTGCGCAAGCACAAGGGCCTGACCTCTGATATGGCCGAGGCGATGCTGGAGGACAATGTGGTTCTGGGAACCATGATGGTAGCCCTTGACGAGGCCGACGGCCTGGTGTCCGGTGCTGTCCACACCACCGCCAACACCGTTCGGCCAGCCCTTCAGTTGATCAAGACCCACGACCACGCCAAGGTGGTGTCGTCGGTGTTCTTCATGCTGTTGCCGCAACAGGTGGTGGTTTACGGCGACTGTGCCATCAACCCGGACCCCACCGCGGAAGAGCTCGCGGACATCGCGATCCAGAGCGCCGAGTCTGCTGAAGCGTTTGGCATTGAGCCGCGGGTGGCGATGATCAGTTACAGCACTGGCGAGTCCGGCAGCGGCCAGGATGTCGACAAAGTGCGGGAAGCCACCCGGCTTGCCCGCGAACGTCGCCCCGACCTGCTGCTCGACGGCCCGCTGCAATACGATGCGGCCGCCATCGAGAGCGTCGGAAAGAGCAAGGCACCGGACAGCAAGGTGGCCGGCAAGGCGACCGTCTTCGTATTCCCGGACCTTAACACCGGCAATACCACCTACAAGGCGGTACAGCGCAGCGCCAATGTGGTGAGTATCGGGCCCATGCTTCAGGGCCTCAGAAAGCCGGTGAACGATCTTTCGAGAGGAGCCCTGGTGGAGGATATCGTGTTTACGATTGCCTTGACCGCCGTACAGGCGAGGCAGGTGGAAAACGCCACCAGGGGCTGAGGGTCAGCGCTTGACGCTTTTCTGGCGCTGCTTTTTGGGACGGCGACCCTGCTTGAGGTCGTTGTCCTTTTTGACCTTTTGCCGTGGTGTGAGTCGGTCAACCTTGCCAGCGAACGGGTTTTCACCAGCCTTGAACTCGAACCGGATGGGCGACCCGGTTACATTCAACACCTTCCGGAAGGTGTTCTCCAGGTACCGTTTGTAGGCACCAGGCAACGCATCCACCTGGTTGCCGTGGACTACGATTACTGGCGGGTTGGAACCACCCTGGTGGGCATACCGGAGCTTGATTCGACGCCCATGGACCATGGGCGGCTGATGCTGGGCAACCGCGTCCTGGAGGATGGCAGTCAGCCGGTTGGTCGGCCATTTCGCCATCGCAGACTCATAACAGGCTTGCACGGATTCGTACATCACTCCGACCCCAGAGCCATGAAGCGCCGAAATGTAGTGTTTGTCAGCGTAATCGAGGAAGTCCAGTCGCCGCTGCACCTGCTCCTTCACACGGGCCCTGTCCTCGGGGTCCATGCCATCCCACTTGTTAACGGCAATCACCAGGGAACGCCCGGCGTCCAGCACAAAACCGATCAGGTGCAGGTCCTGGTCCACGAGTCCTTCCCGCGCGTCGATCACAAGGATTACCACGTGGGCATCATCAATGGCCTGCAGCGTCTTGATAATGGAAAACTTTTCCACCACCTCGCGAACGTTCTTGCGACGGCGCACACCCGCGGTATCAATCAGGGTGTACTGATGCCCCAGGCGTTCGTAAGGAATATAGACGCTGTCTCGGGTGGTACCGGGCATGTCGTAGACCACCACGCGATCTTCGCCCAGCATTCGGTTAACCAGGGTGGACTTGCCCACGTTGGGTCGGCCGACCACTCCAATGCGAATGCCAGGGTACCGGTCAGCCCGATCCTGCTCCTGCTGCTCTTCGTCCGAAGGCAGAAGCAGGTCCAGCATGGACCGGATGCCCCGGTTGTGAGAAGCCGCAATCAGGAACGTGGACTCAAAGCCCAGGCTGTAAAAGTCAGAGGCGGCAATATCGGGATCCTGGCCATCGGTTTTGTTGACCACCAGATGGGCTGTTTTGCCGGACCGGCGCAGATTATCGGCAATCAGCTCATCGCCGGCAGTCAGGCCAGCACGGCCGTCCACCAGGAACAGCACGATGTCTGCTTCTTCAACCGCCTGCATGGACTGCCGGGCCATCTCGAGATCCAGACCTTGCTCATCGCCAGTCAGGCCGCCGGTATCGATTACGATAAAGCGCTGGCCCTCATAATAGCCCTCGCCGTACTTACGGTCCCGGGTCAGTCCGGGAAAATCGGCAACCAGGGCATCCCGCGAACGGGTCATCTGGTTGAATAGCGTGGATTTGCCAACGTTGGGACGTCCGACAAGGGCGATTACTGGCGTCATAATAGGGAATCAATCCTGAGGCTGAACCTTGAAAACAGCCATTTCGCCGCTGTTTCCAAAAACGAGCAGGTTACCATTGGCCAGCCGCTGTGCCGGTACGCGGATACCCTCATCGTCAAACTCGAGCTGCCCCACCAGGGCGCCGTCCTCACGGTTGAGTGCGTGCAGATACCCTTCAAAATCACCCACTACCAGGTAATCGTTGTACAACATGGGCTGAGTGAGCTGCCTCCACGCCAAGCGGTCCTGAGTCCATATTTCCCGGCGATCGGAACCGCGCAGGGCCACCAGATCGCCGTTGGCTGAGGCAAGGTAGATATCACCACCACCGACCATCGGTGAGTACAGACTGGAGGCCTTGCGGCTCCAGATTTCCTGCCCGGTACGGATATCCACCAGGGCAAGCTTGCCCTGGTAGCCAACCGCCAGGATGGCAGAATCCAGCACCAGTGGCTGGCCGGTTATATCAACCAGGCGCTCAAGCTCTGTACGGCCCTGGGGCTGGCCCACTTCGTACTGCCATACCGGCTGGCCCGCGTCGGCGGTGAGCGCGATCATCCGACCACTGGCAAAAGACGCTATCACTATGTCGCCGCCCACCAGGGGCGCGGCTGCCCCGCGAATGGAAAGTACCGGTACCGTGCCGTCGTACTGCCAGAGCTTCTCGCCACTGGCGGCATTGAAGCCCAGTACTTTGCCATCGATGGTGTGCGTCACCACCAGATTACCGTTGGACTGGGGGGCCGAGAGCACTTCCGTAGGCAGAGACTGACGCCAGAGTTCGGTGCCATCGGCCCGGGACAGCGCCACCAGTTCGGCGTCCTCTGTGGTCAGGTAGAGCCGGTCGTTATCGCCGCCGAGACCCGAAAAGATTCGGTCGTTGGTCTCACGTTGCCAGACCACCTTGCCCGCCTCGGACTCCACGGCGTACAGCTCGCCATCAGCCGATGCCGCATAGATGAGATCTCCGGCGTTGAGCGGCGCCAGGTACAGGAAATCGCCATCGTGGCCATCGCCCACCGACATGCTCCAGACTCGCTTGAACTCGGCCGTGGCTTCAATCTCTGGCAGAGGTGCTGGTTGCTCAAAGGTGTCGGTCGTACTGCACCCGGCCATTCCGGCCAGTAACAGCACCAGCAGTATGGCGCGTCCCCGTAGCCTGTTGTACAAAGAAGGCATCAAGCCCCCTCCCCGACACCCAGGTCTGCCAGTTTCAGCTCCAGCACCCCGCTACGGCCCTGCTGGCTTTGCTCACGGGCGGCCAGGTAGGCTTCACGGGCACCGTCGCGATCGCCCTGGGCAAGCAGGATGTCGCCGCGAAGTTCGGAGAAGATGGCATCAAAAGCGTCGGCGCTGCCGGCGGCATCGATGGTAGCCAGGGCGTCGTCGTATTGCCCGGCAGAGAACTGGGCCCGTGCCAGGCGATTACGAACCACCAGCGCCAGGGCCTGGTGCTCACCGGACTTTTCCAGGGCCCATTTCAGCGAGTCGATGGCCGCCTCGGGGTTCTCCTGCTGCATCATCTGCTGACGGGCAAGAATCAGGTTGCCGTAGATGGCGTAGGCGCTGTCGGTATAGTCATTCCGCAGGGTCTCGGCCACAAAAGCCACGGTCTCGCCACTTTGCTCGTCACTCTGGTCGCTGAACGCATTGAGCAGGTTGGCAAACTGGTTCGCCGCCTCGGTGCGCTGCTGAGCCTCGTAGTTCTGCCACGCCTGCCAGCCAAATACGATGGCCAGCGCGGCGCCAATACCAATGAGCAGGGAGCTGCCGTTTTTCTTCCACCAGTCCTTGATGGCCTGGATCTGTTCCTCTTCGGTGCGCAACTCTGCCATGAAAACTCCTGTCGTCGAATTTTTGCTTTTGTATCGGTCAATCGGTTCTGGTTCAGCCGCCTAGCACGTCGGCCAGCACGCCGGCGAGTTCGGCCTGCGCCACTTCGCTCTGGGGCTCATCCGCTCGCAGGGGTTTCAGCCCAACGGTCTGGCTGGCCACTTCGTTCTCGCCGAGAATGACGGCGTAGCGGGCGCCGCTGCGGTCGGCTTTCTTCATCTGGCTCTTGAAACTGCCACCGCCACAATGGCAGACAATCACGCGACCGGGCAGTGCAGCCCGCAGCTGTTCCGAGAGCACCAGGGCCGGCGCCAGAGCACCCTCACCCATGGCTGTCACATAGACATCCGCGTTGCTGTTCACCTCATCCGGAATCAGTCCCAGCGTCTCGAGCAGCAGGATCAGGCGCTCGAGGCCCATGGCAAAGCCAACGGCAACGGTAGGCTTGCCGCCGAGCTGCTCGACCAGTCCGTCGTAGCGACCGCCGGCACATACTGTGCCCTGGGCGCCGAGGCTGTCGGTGATCCACTCAAAAACGGTCTTGCCGTAGTAATCAAGTCCTCGAACCAGCGCCGGATTCACCGAGTAGCGAACGCCGGCAGCGTCGAGCAACGCTTTCAGCCGCTCGAAATGTTCCCGGGATTCCTCGTCGAGATAATCATCCAGGCTCGGAGCCTGCTCCAGGATCTTCCGGGTTCCCGGATCCTTACTGTCGAGGATACGCAAGGGATTGCTTTCCAGCCGGCGCTGGCTGTCGGCGTCCAGCTCGGATTTGAACTGGCTCAGGTAGTCCACGAGCGCTGAACGATAGACCTTCCTGGCCTCGGAGGTACCGATGGAATTGATTTCCAGGCGGGTGTGTTCGGCGAGCCCGAGTTCCCGCCAGAGGCGGGCCGTCAGGATCAGCAGCTCGGCATCTATGTCCGGTCCCGGGATGCCAAAACATTCCACGCCAATCTGGTGAAACTGCCGATACCGGCCCTTCTGCGGACGCTCGTGGCGGAACATCGGCCCCGTGTACCACAAACGCCGGGTCTGGTTGAACAGCAGGCCATGCTCCTCAGCAGCGCGCACGCAGCCGGCGGTGCCCTCAGGACGGAGGGTCAGGCTATCGCCGTTGCGGTCCTCGAAGGTGTACATTTCTTTCTCGACAATGTCGGTCACCTCGCCGATCGACCGCTTGAACAGGTCTGTCTGTTCCACGATGGGCATTCGGATTTCCTGGTACCCGTACTGGGCCAACACCCGGCGCACCGTGGACTCCACAAATTGCCACACGGGCGTCTGCTCCGGCAGGATATCGTTCATCCCGCGAATTGCCTGAATCTTTGCCAATGTAAACCCTTAAATCTTTCTGGATGGTGTGCCTGGATCTCGCAGCGGATCAGCTCTCCGAACGGGCAATGATCGCGTCTTCCTGCTCTTTTCGACGCGCTACTTCCTCGCGGATCAGCCGCTCAAGGTCATCGGTCAGGGTCGCGTTGTCCAGCTTCTGGTTGGGCTTGCCCGCCATGTAGAACAGGTTTTTCGGGCTACCCCCGGTCAACCCCATATCCGCAACCTTGGCTTCACCGGGGCCATTCACAATGCAGCCGATAATGGCGACATCCATGGATGTATTGACGTCTTCCAGACGGGCTTCCAGATCGTTCATGGTCTGGATCACATCGAAGTTCTGGCGTGAACAGCTAGGACAGGCAATAAAGTTGATGCCCCGGCTTCTCAGGCGAAGACTCTTGAGGATGTCGTACCCGACCTTGATCTCCTGGACCGGGTCAGCTGCCAGAGATACGCGAATGGTATCGCCGATGCCATCCATGAGCAGCATGCCAAGACCAATGGACGACTTGACGGTGCCTGAGCGAAAACCGCCGGCCTCAGTGATGCCTAGGTGCAGGGGCTGCTCGATCTGCGCGGCGATCTTGCGATAGGCAGCAACCGTCATGAACACTTCCGACGCCTTGAGGCTCACCTTGAAGTCCTGGAAATCATGGCGATCAAGAATATCGATGTGGCGCATGGCCGACTCGACCAGAGCTTCCGGCGTGGGCTCTCCGTACTTCCGCTGAAGCGCTTTTTCCAGCGAGCCGGCGTTAACGCCAATCCGGATGGGGATGTTGCGATCACGGGCGGCGCTGATTACCGCACTGACCCGATCATCTCGGCCGATATTGCCGGGGTTGATACGGAGGCAGTCGACACCGAGTTCCGCCACTCTCAATGCAATCTTGTAGTCAAAGTGGATATCCGCCACCAGCGGAAGCGACACCTGCTTGCGGATCCGGCCAAAGGCCTCTGCGGCGTCCATGGACGGGACCGACACACGCACAATATCGGCGCCGGCGTCCTGCAATGCGCGGATCTGGCCTACCGTTGCGTCCACATCGCAGGTGTTGGTGTTGGTCATGCTCTGCACCGATATCGGCGCGTCGCCTCCAACGGGAACATTACCCACCATGATCTGGCGGGATTTGCGTCTGACTATCGGGGAATCCTGTTTCATGTCGTGCTGACCGAGATCGAAAATTGAGCCAAATTCAGAATGTCATTCAGAGCGTCAGGGTAAATTCTGTCCGGTTATTAACAACCCGGAACCCGTCGATATCCACCGGTTCACCCTCAAAACGAATGGATTCAACCGCATCAACCGCGCCAATGACAACCCTCAGCGGCGCCGCGCCGGTTACATCAATCCGGTCACCGTCCCGCTGAAGGGAATTCACCAGTCGATTGCCGGTCGAGTCACTGACCTGAACCCAGCAATCGCCATTAAACACGATCTGAAGCCGACCGGAATCCGAGGCTTCACCAAACCCGTTCGGGTCTTCCAGCACCGGCTCGGGACTCTGCACGACCTGAGGAATCGGCTCAGACACCGGTGCTTCCTCCGCCTGCATTTCTTCGGCCGGCGCTTCTTCTTCGGCAGTGGACTGGATATCGATCGTCGAATCCACCGCGCTCACTTCAACCGCTGTACTGGCAGAAGCCTCAGGCTCCTCGCTTACTGCGGTTTCCTGTGCCGGGAACTCGGACGCAGACTCCGACGCCATCAAGTCCGACTGGGCCGATGGCGAATCCGCGACCGGCTCTGAAGCCGACTCAGCACTACCGCTACCCGCGGCCTCACCCTCGCCCGGGTCGACCACAGAAGACTGCGGCTCGGACATCGCTTCCGGTGACGTCACATCAGAGCCGTCCTGAGGCAACACAAAGGAAAACACCAGATAGCTCGCAACCCCAAGAACCACTAATAAAAACAGCACCTTGGCAAGCTGGCGCTTTCGACGTCTGCGACGTTCAATATCCACCAGCGGGTTGGCTTCCTGTTCCTGCTCCTTCTGGACACGCAATGGCTCCAGTTCTTGGTCCAGATTGGCAATCACCGCGTCGGCGTCGAGACCAACCTGCTTCGCGTAGGCCCTGACATACCCTTTGAGAAAGAGTTCACTGTCAATTTTGCTGTGATCGCCCGCTTCGATGGCCTGGATCACCGACGGCCGCAGGTGCTGGGCGCGGGCGATGTCGCTCACACTGAGGCCCGCCTGTTCGCGAGCCTTCTGTAATTGCTGACCTACCGGCTCCCTGGCGACCGGCTGTTCATTTTCTTCAGTTGCCATTAGAAATCAGCACCTTGTATTGTTGGTATTCAACTGACTCCGGATAGTTGTTCCTGAGCTGGAGCACCAGACTCGCCTCCTGGTCACGATCGCTGAAGTGGCGAGCGATACGGATACCAGTGAGCAGGCTCTCCGGCGAGTGCACCAGCCGCGGGTTGCGCTGCATCATCGATAGCAGGCGCGAATAATAGCGGGCGGCATCATCGAAGTTTCCCAGCTCTACCGAGACCCGCGAGAGCGCCAGCAGAGGCCGGGCGTCCCCACGGGTGAGCTCCACCGCCCGGCGATAGGATGTAGCGGCTTCGTCCAGTTCACCGAGGCGCTCCTGGGTCATACCCAGATTGAAAAACACCGACCCACGGTCCTGGTAGGATGTATCCCGTGCCGCAGCAAGAAACTGCTCCCTTGCATCTGACATACGCCCCTGCCCGAACAGGAAAGCTCCGTAGTAGACCCGGGCCCGGGTGTAACCTGGGTCTTCCGCGATGGCCTGTCGGAAATTTTTCTCAGCCAGCTCCGGTTCACCCTCGGAATTGTACACCAGCCCCATGGCCGCCCTGGCGCCAGGGTAATCGGAGTCCAGTTTCAGGGCCCGGTCCAGATGGTGACGGGCCCGGTCGAGGTTACCCTGGCCGATATACGCTGTAGCCAGGGTGACGTAATTCTCCAGTGCTTCCTCTCGATCAGCCTCCCGGGCAAACCGACTGTCTGTAGTAGTAACGCAGCCTGTGACAACGAGGGTCAGCAGCATGGCTGCGATCGTCAAAACACGTCGGTTTGCTGGCGCTCTTGTCACTGGTCTCCCCTTCCTTAGCTGGGCTCGATCACGTTCCGGTTCAGGGATTGACCTGCTGAACCTGGATATACCTCTGGCTTCTTCGGGTGCGGTCTTCCACCCTGCCAACAAGCTGACCGCAAGCAGCATCGATGTCATCGCCCCGGGTCGTCCGGATGGTGGTGATGTAGCCCGCCTCGTTAAGAACCGCCTGGAACCGCCGTGTCGCGTTCATGCTGGGCCGCCTGAAATCGCTTTCCGGGAACGGATTGAAGGGGATCAGGTTGATCTTGCAGGGAAGATCTCGCAGAAGCACCGCGAGTTCGCGCGCATGCTCGGGCTGATCATTCACCCCCTCAATCACGGTGTATTCAATGGTTGCCTTCCGCTTGTCAGGCAGCCTTGCAAAATAGCGCTTGGTCGCCGCCAACAGCTCTGAAATCGGGTATTTCTTGTTCAGCGGCACCAGCTTGTTACGCAGCTCATCATTCGGGGCATGAAGCGAGATGGCCAGTGAAACATCGGTAACTTCAGAGAGTCGATCCAGGGCCGGTACCACGCCGGAGGTGCTCAGGGTTACCCGGCGCTTGGAGATACCGTAGGCCAGGTCCTCCATCATCAGGTTCATGGCATCCACCACGTTCTCGAAATTGAGCAGCGGCTCGCCCATCCCCATCATGACAACGTTCGTGATCGGCCGGTCCGGACCCGGCTCGAAAGGCATGAACGCCTTGCGTGCCACCCACACCTGGCCGATCACCTCGGCCGCCGTCAGGTTGCGATTGAAGCCACGCTTGCCGGTAGAACAGAAAGTACAATCAAGGCTGCAGCCAATCTGCGACGATACACACAGGGTGCCTCGCTCCCCATCGGGAATGAGCACGGTCTCAACGCTGTTGCCGTTGTCCATGCGCATCACCCACTTGCGGGTACCGTCCTTCGACGTTTCGTCGTAGACCACCTCGGGCCCCCGAATTTCAGCCACCTGCTTGAGCTTCTCACGCAGCGCCTTACTGACATTGGTCATTTGATCGAAGTCATCGACACCGCGCTGGTGGATCCATTGCAGGATCTGGGTGGCACGGAAACGCTTCTCCCCCAGGGACTCGAAGAAAGCCTCGAGCTTTGCTTTCGGCATTCCCAGAAGGTTGGTTTTTTCAGCGGCCGCTGTCATTCAATAACCTCGATCAGATAACCAATGCGGAGACGGCCGGACGGCCGTCTCCCATCGACGCAATCAGCCCCGCGGACAGATCTCGTCGTCGTTGAAAAAGTAGGCGATCTCGCGCTCGGCAGACGCAGCGGAGTCGGAACCGTGAACCGCGTTGGCGTCAATGGAGGAGGCAAAATCCGCACGGATGGTGCCGGCTTCAGCTTCCTTCGGGTTGGTTGCACCCATCAGGTCACGATTTTTCAGAATGGCGCCCTCGCCTTCCAGAACCTGAACCACCACGGGACCAGAGGTCATGAAGGCAACCAGGTCGTTGAAGAAAGGCCGTTCCTTGTGCTCCGCGTAGAAGCCCTCCGCCTGCTCCTGGGTCAGGTGCATCATCTTGGCCGCAACGATGTTCAGGCCAGCTTTCTCGAAGCGGCTGTAGATTTCGCCGATTACGTTTTTGGCTACAGCATCGGGCTTGATAATAGAGAGCGTGCGCTCAGTTGCCATGGTCTTTCTCCAGTTTGTGGATGGTAAAAATTCAGGCCTGCGATTATACGCAGTCCGGGGCAAACTTCCTACCGCACAGCGCGAAGCCGGCTAACAACATCAACAATTTGCGAGGTGGCGAACGCCACCTCTTCCGGCGTAGTGAATCGACCCAGGGAAAAACGCAGGGCTCGGTGGGCCTGCTCATCGTCAAGACCAATGCCCCGAAGCACATAGGAAGGCTCAACCGTAGCGGAGGCGCAGGCGGAGCCGGAAGAGACCGCGAGGTCCCGAAGGCCCAGCATCAAGGATTCCGCCTCAACGCCCTCAAAGGAAAGATTGACCAGACCCGGCACTCGATGTTCCCGGCTGCCATTCAAGCTAACACCCTCAAGGTGTTCCAGCCCGGCAAGAAACGCCACCCGAAGCGCCTCCAGCCTGGAAATTTCTTCGTCCAGCTGTGCCTGGGCCAACGCGAAGGCCGCGCCCATGCCCACGATCTGGTGCGTGGGCAGGGTGCCCGAGCGCATCCCCCTTTCGTGCCCGCCGCCGTGAATCTGGGCCTCGATGCGTACATCCGGCGATCGGCGCACGTAAAGGGCGCCCACCCCTTTCGGGCCATACACCTTGTGGCCCGACAGCGACATCAGATCCACCGGCATGGTGGTCACATCAACCGGCAGCTTGCCCGCAGCCTGCGCGGCATCGACGTGAAAAAGCACGCCACGCCGACGTAGCTCTTCACCAATGGTGGCAACATCCGTCACCGTCCCCAATTCGTTGTTGACGAGCATCAGTGTAACCAGCGTGGTGTTGTCCCGGACTGCCTCGAACACCTGCTGTGGCTGGATGGTGCCGTCTGGCTGCGGATCCAGCCACGTTACCTCCACGCCGTTCTGCTCCAACCATTTGCAGGTATCCAGCACGGCCTTATGTTCGATCTTCGACGTCACGATGTGGGGATTCACTGCGTTGGCAACCGCACCCTTGATGGCCAGGTTGTCGGATTCCGTCGCCCCCGAGGTCCAGACAATCTCTCTCGGGTCAGCATGGATCAGGCTCGCGACCTGCTTCCGGGCTGACTCGACGGCTGCCTCAGCCTGCCACCCGTACGCGTGGGAGCGAGACGCTGGGTTGCCGAAAACACCTTCCAGGGTGAGGTATTTGACCATTTCATCTGCAACGGCGGGATCAACGGGCGTCGTAGCCGCGTAATCCAGATAGACGGGCTTTTTCATGGGTTTCAGGCTTTGTGTATCTGTCAGGCCGGCGCCTGATCGGACAGGCGTTCGGTGTTGATTGTTTCGCAACCGTCGTCAGACTGGCGGCGATTCTGCCGGTCCGCAACTTCGCGAATTTCATGTTTCTTCATCAAGTCTCCCAGGCTGATTTCGCTGAGAAACTGATGAATCTGATCGCTCAGATCGGACCAGAGGTGGTGGGTGAGGCACTTCTCGCCATTCTGGCAGTCACCCTTGTTACCGCAGCGGGTGGTATCGAGGGATTCGCTAACCGCATCGACCACTTCCGCTATGTAGACGTCGGTTGCCGGTCGGCTGAGGCGATAACCTCCGCCCGGCCCCCGAATGCTGGTGACCAGCTTCTGCCTGCGCAGGCGGGAGAAGAGTTGTTCCAGATAGGACAGAGAAATTTCCTGCCGGGCCGAGATGTCAGCCAGACTCACCGGCCCCTGATCTCCGTGCAGAGCCAGGTCAAGCATAGCCGTGACGGCATAGCGGCCTTTGGTGGTCAACTTCATAGGGTCAGCCCCTGACGGGAATGAATCTCAAAACGCCTGTCGAGTATGAATTGACCAACCATTTCAGTCAAGTATTCACCGACGCACCTCATCGTCGTCCCTCACGCAGTCGAAATCCTCTTCCTGCAGGGGCGGAAGCTTGCCATTCTGGTACTCGCTGTTCACTTTCCTCAGGGCCTTGCACATATTCTCGATGCGATCATCCACCACATGCATATGGTCAAGCAGCGAACGCATCGCCCGAGCCACCGGGTCCGGCATCTCCTCGGTTACGCCGTAGGCATCGAAACCCATCCGCTCTTCCATTTCCTTGCGCCGGACATCGTCCTCGCCCTTGCGCTTCACCACCACGCGTCCCGGGATACCAACCACCGTGGCTCCAGCAGGTACCGCCTTGGTAACCACCGAATTGGATCCGATCTTGGCACCCTCGCCAACCTCAAATGGCCCCAGAATCTTGGCACCGGCCCCCACCACCACGTTATTACCAATAGTGGGATGCCGCTTACCCTTGTTCCAACTGGTGCCGCCAAGCGTCACACCCTGATACAGGGTGACGTCGTCACCAATGACCGTGGTCTCGCCGATTACGACCCCCATTCCGTGGTCGATAAAGAATCTTCGCCCGATGGTCGCGCCGGGATGAATTTCTATCCCCGTCAGCCACCGCGCAATGGTCGAAATCGTACGCGCCAGCCATTTCAGTCCCAGCCGCCAGAGCCAGTGAGAAAACCGGTGGAAAAGCAACGCGTGCAGACCCGGGTAGTTGGTCAGCACCTCGAACGTGTTCCGGGCCGCCGGATCGCGGTGAAACACACTGTTAACGTCTTCCCGCAAACGCTCAAACATCGCCATTGTCCTGTCCCGCAACCGTGCTTCCGGCCTCGGTTGATTTACTGTTGCCCCGCGCACCAGCCGCTTTCTGAACGGCGGTCAGGATGCCGCGGAGTATATTGATTTCCATCTGATCCAGTCTGGCTCTCTGAAACAGCCTCCGCAAGCGGGTCATAAGCTGCCTGGGGTTTTCCCGGCGGTGGAAATCCACATCGATCAGCACCTGCTCCAGATGGCCAAAGAAACCTTCCACTTCGTCAACCCTCGCAGGCGGCACATCCCAGCCTTCGTCTCCGGGGCGCGCCATCGGCTTTAAGTATGGGCTGGCCTGACCATCTTCAAGGCTCCTCAGATAATGCATGCGCAATTCGTAGCACATGACCTGGACAGCCATGGCCAGGTTCAGGGAACTGTAGTCCGGGTTAGATGGTATATGAATGTGGTAATGACACCGCTGAAGCTCGTCATTGGTGAGGCCACTATTCTCCCGCCCGAAAACCAGCGCCACCGGGCCGCTGCCGGCATGGTCTGCCGCGGCCACCGCGGCTTCCGGCGGTGCACACACGGGCCAGGGCACCTTCCTGCCCCGGGCGCTGGTGCCCATAACCAGTACGCAGTCTGCTAACGCCTCTTCCAGCGACGACACCACCCTGGCGTGATCCAGCACGTCTGCAGCGCCGGCTGCCCGGGCATAGGAGGCCTCATCGGGAAAGGATGCAGGGCGAACCAGCCAGAGATTGCCCAGCCCCATGTTTTTCATGGCGCGGGCCACTGCGCCTATGTTGCCGGAATGGGACGTTTCAACCAGAACAATGCGGATCTGGTCCTGGAAGGTTTCGGTTCCTTCCTGTGGCAGTGCGCTTTTATGCATTCTGAGACGTTCCAAGGTTGATAGTCGGGCCGCGAATGATACCAGAAACCAACCCCGCTCCGCGCCTCCGAAGAAGCCGCACCCCGTGACTCATCCGTGCTATTGCTGAGTCAAAAAACATACAAGGCCTGTGATCTTTTGCTATCATACGCGGCCTTCACACACCCGGATAATGATCACTCAGATGCAACCAGCGATTAAAATGGCCCTGCGCGTTGCGCGTCAGGGGTCTGACTACCTGAAAGCCCATTTCGAGCGCCAGGAACCCACCGGCAAGGACGACGCAGACCGTCGCCGCCAGCTGGAACGGGTTGAGCAGTCCATCTACGACAACTTCGTCGAACAGCTGGAGAAGGCCTACAAGGACCACAGCATTGCACCTCTGAACGAAGCCAATGCGGGCGACAGTGAAAAAAGCTGGCACGTTTTTCCGGTACTGGGACGCGAGAACTTTCTCCGGGGCATTCCCGAGTTTGCCCTGGCCCTGTGCCAGAAGCGCAACAATCGGACCGAGAACCTGTTGATCGTCAATCCGGTTACAGGCGAGGAATACTCTGCCAGCCGTGGCCACGGGGCCGCCCTGAACAGCCGGCGTGTTCGCACCTCTGAGATCAAACTGACCGAGAAAGCCGCCATTGCCACTAACGTTCTGGATCAGGCTCGCAGGAGTGATGATCCGTTGCTCTGGGGCGAGATGGCAGCCACCCTGGCGCGGGATTCCGGTATGTTCCGCACCTCAGGCTGCGTGGTTCTGGACGTTGCCCGCGTGTCTGCAGGCCTGATGGATGCAGCCATTATTTTCCGGCCGGAGCCCGCTGAGCTGGATCTGGGCGTTACCCTGGCGATGGAATCTGGCGCCCTTACCGGTGATTTCTCCGGCAATCCGTCTACCGCCGGTGCCCGCCAACTGGTTGTCGCCAACCCGAAACTGTTCCGGGAAGTCCTTAAGGTTCTGCACCCGTTCCGGGGCCGCCTGCCGCGCTGATCCAGCAGCCGAACGCGGACACAAAAAAACCGCCCACTAAGGGCGGTTTTTTTATGGGCCGGACATTTACATCCGGTTAAGCCATTCCGGGGGCTGCTCTTCCTGGTCCGGATCGCCTACGCCCTCCTTGGGCGGGACAATCAGGTCTTCGCGGGTCACACCCATCACCATCAACAGGTTGGCAGACACGTAAATGGAGGAATAGGTACCCACCACAACACCGATGATCAGCGCCAACGCGAAGTTGTTGATGGCCTCTCCACCGAGCAGATACAGGGCCAGCAGAACCACCAACGTTGTACCGGATGTGTTGATGGTCCGGGCAATGGTCTGGTGGATGGATTCGTTAATGATGTCCCAGGGCTCGCCCACCCGCATCTTCCGGAAATTCTCCCGAATGCGGTCCGCGACCACGATGGTATCGTTCAGGGAGTAGCCGATAACCGCAAGCAGGGCGGCGAGTACCGTCAGGTCAAACGTCCACTGGAACAGGGCAAACACACCCAGCACGATGATGACGTCGTGAGCCAGCGGCACTACCGACGCGATACCGAACTTGAACTGGAACCGCATGCCCACGTAAATCAGTACCACGGCAAGGGCAATCAGCAGGCCCAGGCCGCTGTCTTCCTTCAGCTGCTCACCGACCTGAGAGCCGACAAACTCGGAGCTCACCAGTTCAAGGTCTACGCCACCCTCCTTGAGGATTCGCGTCACCTCCGGTGCCAGCTTGTCGTTGTCGGCCTCGGCCATCCGGACCAATACTGTTGTGTCGGCGCCGAAATTCTGAACGGAGAACTGCTCGTAGCCTGCACTGTCCAGCCTGTTACGGATGTCGTCCAGCTCGGGCGCCTCGGCGTATTCGAATTCCACCGAGGTACCCCCGGTAAAGTCCATGCCCAGGTTCAGACCACGGGTGGCCAGCAGGGCTATGGAAATAACGATCAGGGTTATGGAAAGGCCGGAAGCAATCTTCCGGAGCCCCATAAAATCAAACGGTTGCTTCTGATCTTCAGACATTGGCGAGCTTTCCTCCGATCGACAGTTTCTCGACCCTGCGGCCGCCGTATACAAGGTTGACGATGCTGCGGCTGACCATCAGGCCGGAGAACATCGAGGTGAGGATACCGATACACAGGGTCACCGCGAAGCCTTTCACGGGGCCAGAGCCCATGGCAAACAGGATTACTGCCACCAGCAGCGTGGTGATGTTGGCATCAAAGATGGAGACGAATGCGCGGGAGTAACCGGCGCTGATGGCTGTCTGGGGCGGAACCCCGGCCTTCAACTCTTCTTTTATGCGCTCGAAAATCAGCACGTTGGCGTCCACGGCCATACCCACGGTGAGCACGATCCCCGCAATACCCGGCAGCGTGAGTGTGGCGGAAAGAATCGACATGCACGCCACCAGCAACATCAGGTTGAGGGTAAGTGCGATGTTGGCAATCAGGCCAAACCCACGGTAGTAGACCAGCATGTAGAGCAACACCAGACCAAAGCCGAGGGCAACCGACATCATTCCTGCATCAATGTTCTTCTGACCCAGGCTAGGACCAATGGTGCGCTCCTGGACAAAGTACATCGGTGCCGCCAGGGCGCCTGCCCTCAGCAGCAGAGCAAGTTCTGCGGCCTCGGGGATGGAGTCCAGACCCGTTATCCGGAAGCTGCTGCCCAGCGCTGACTGAACCGTGGCAAGACTAATGATGCCCTTCTCGACGACCCGGTTCTCAAATTCCCGGGGTTCGCCATCCACCATTCGCGTCTCGGTCTCGGTCCGGTATTCAATGAACAGAACCGCCATACGACGACCGATGGCGTTACGGGTAGCTCTATTCATCAGGTCGCCACCCACCGAATCCATGGTGATATTCACCTGGGGCTGGCCGTTTTCGTCAAACGCCTGCTGGGCGTTGGCCACGTTGTTACCAGTGGCGATGACTTCCTGCTCGAGCCGGGCGGTACGCTGTGGCTGGTCGCGGAAACTGAACTCTTCCGTCTCACTGCTCGGCGCGTCCTGACGTGCCTCCATACGGAACTCGAGGTTGGCCGTGGCACCAAGAACACGCTTGGCCTGCGCCGTATCCTGCACGCCGGGCAGTTCGACGATAATCCTGTCCGCACCCTGCTGCTGCACCAGTGGCTCGGCAACACCCAGCTCGTTTACACGGTTACGGATGGTGGTCAGGTTCTGCTCCAGGGCGTAGTCCTGAATGGCGGAAATCTCGGCTTCCGACAGAGTAAGCACAAGAAGGTACTCGTCGCCCTGGGTCTGCTCATCCAGCAGGAATTCGTTGTACTGGTTACGCACCAGATCAAAGGCTTCTGCCCGGGAGGCTTCGTCCCGGAAGCTGAGAACGATTTCTCGGTTATCCTGGACATCGCCGCCGCGATACCGGATCCGCTCTTCCCTCAATTCACGTTTGATCTGCCCGGACATCGCTTCAAGACGCTGGGCTACCGCCGTTTCCATATCCACTTCCAGCAGGAAGTGAACCCCACCGCGAAGATCAAGACCCAGCTTCATGGGGCCGGCGCCAAGGCTCCGCAGCCAATCCGGCGTGGAGGCAGCCATGTTCAGCGCCACCAGATATTCGTTACCCAGGGCGGCCTGAACCAGGGGGCGGGCCCGCAACTGATCGTCGGAGGTGGTGAGGCGGATCAGGGCATCCCGCTCCTGCAGGGAACTGCTTTTGACTTCAATTCCCTGCTTTTCAAGCACATCCACCGCCCTGTCGAGCACACCGGCATTGACTTCGGTACTGCTGCGGGCGCCGGTGATCTGAATGGCGTAGTCGTCGGGGAAGAGGTTGGGCAAGGCGTAAATAAACCCGATCACGAGCGCGACCAGGATAACCAGGTTTTTCCAGAGCGGATACTTGTTCAGCATGGGATCCCTTGTAGCCGGCCTAGCGGCCGGCCTTGGTGTTTCTGCCAGGAAGATTCCAACCGGCCACCGGGGATGGCCGGCTCAATGGTCCCGCTCAGATGTCCTTGAGCGTACCTTTGGGCAAGGCCGCGGCAACGGCAACTTTCTGCACCTTGATCTCGACATTGTCAGCGACCTCTACAACGATGAAATCGTCGGTCACCTTGGTAATCTTGCCAGCCACACCGCCAGAGGTAACCACTTCGTCACCCTTGTTCAGGCCGGACATCAGCGCCTTGTGCTCTTTCGCGCGCTTGGACTGCGGCCGCCAGATCAGGAAATAGAAAATCAGGATAAAGCCGGCAAAGAAGATCACCTGGCCCATAACGCCCATCCCCTGCGCACCAGGATCCTGAGCCAAGGCCAGAGTGGGCATCAGCGCCATCAGTGCGGCAACGAGCATTTTGATTGATTTCATCGAGTATCTCCGTTGGTTGAGCAAATCGTTTAAACCTTGTGCAGGGGCGGCACAGCCTCCCCGCGCAGGGCGTAGAAGTTGGTTACAAAGTCCGACAATGTACCTGCTTCAATGGCCCCACGCAATCCGGCCATGAGGTTCTGGTAGAACCGCAGGTTATGGATTGTATTCAACTGGGAGCCAAGCATTTCTCCACACTTATCCAGATGATGCAGATAACTTCTCGAAAAATTCTGGCAGGTGTAGCAGTCACAGCGTTCGTCCAGCGGCGCGGTATCGTGACGGTGTCGCGCGTTGCGGATCTTGACGATACCGGTGGAGGTGAACAGATAACCATTCCGGGCATTGCGCGTGGGCATCACGCAGTCGAACATATCCACGCCACGACGCACTGCCTCCACGATGTCCTCTGGCCGCCCTACTCCCATGAGATAACGGGGCTTATCCTCGGGCATTTTCGGCGGTAGATGGTCGAGGATGCGGATCATGTCTTCCTTGGGCTCCCCCACAGACAGCCCGCCAATCGCATAACCATCAAAGCCGATGTCGGTCAGGCCTTCCAGGGACACATCCCGCAGCCCTTCGTACATCCCCCCCTGAACAATGCCGAACAGCGCCGCCGGGTTGCCCTCGTGGGCATCCTTGCTGCGCTGGGCCCAACGCAGGGACAATTCCATGGATTCCTTCGCCTGGCGCTCGGTCGCCGGATAGGGAGTACACTCATCAAAGATCATAACAATATCCGAGCCCAGATCCCGCTGAACCTGAATGGCAATTTCCGGGTTAAGCTCCACGGGTGAGCCGTCCACCGGTGAGCGGAAGGTCACGCCCTCCTCGGTTATCTTGCGCATCTCACCCAGGCTGAACACCTGGAATCCGCCGGAGTCGGTAAGGATGGGACCGTGCCACTGGGTAAAATCGTGCAGATCGCCGTGGGCCTTCACCACCTCCGTACCTGGCCTCAGCATCAGGTGAAAGGTGTTGCCCAGAATAATTTCTGCGCCGATTTCCTGGATGTCCCTGGGCAGCATGCCCTTCACCGTGCCGTAGGTGCCTACGGGCATGAACGCCGGGGTTTCAACTGTGCCCCGGGGAAAGGTCAGACGCCCGCGACGGGCACGACCGTCCTCACCCAGTTTTTCAAACGACATGAAACAGGTCTGGCTCACATGGCCTCCGCGCCGCGACTGGGCTGTTGTCCGGTAATAAACATGGCGTCACCGTAGCTGAAAAACCGGTAGCGTTCCGAGACGGCTTCCCGGTAGGCGGCCATGACGTTGTCGTAGCCGGCAAACGCACTGACCAGCATGATCAGGGTGGACTCCGGCAGATGGAAATTGGTGATCAGGGCGTCGACGGTCTGGAACCGGTAACCCGGGTAAATGAAGATGTCGGTTTCGCCCTGAAAGGCCGACAGCCGTCCGTCTGCACTGGCTGACTCCAGCGAGCGCACAGACGTGGTACCAACCGCCACCACGCGACCACCGCGGGCGCGGGTGCGCTCAACCGCGTCCACCGTCTGCTGGCTGACCTTGACGATCTCGCTGTGCATGGTGTGGTCCTCAATCCGGTCTACCCGGACTGGCTGGAAGGTCCCGGCGCCAACGTGCAGCGTTACAAATGTGCTTTCAACGCCCGCTGCCGCCAGGGTTTCCAACAGCGGCTCGTCGAAGTGCAGACCGGCAGTAGGTGCAGCGACGGCCCCTGCCTCGCGCGCGTATACGGTCTGGTAGCGCTCCCGGTCGGTACTCTCGTCGGGTCGATCCACGTAAGGCGGCAACGGCATGTGGCCGATGCGCTCGAGCACCGCCAGCAGTGGCTCTGCCGATTCGGTCTCCAATTGGAACAGTGCGTCGTTACGGCCAGTCATCCGAAGCGCGGAGCCGTCTTCCAGGAACACCCTCTGTCCTGGTTTGAGAGCTTTGGATGCGCGCACGTGGGCCAGCATCTCATGCTCACCCGTTACCCGCTCCACGAGCACCTCAACCTGACCACCGGTTTCTTTCCGGCCAAACAGTCGGGCCGGAATGACACGGGTGTCGTTGAATACCAGAAGGTCTCCCGGCCGGAGCATGGACGGCAGATCACTGAACACCCGGTGGGTAAGTTCGCCAGTGGGACCATCGAGGCAAAGAAGTCGGGACGCACTGCGCTCTTTGAGCGGATAGCGGGCGATCAGCTCGTCCGGCAGGTCGAAATGAAAATCGGAGACATTCATGAGCTGGACTAATAACGACGCCGAAGGAAAGAAGATGGTAGCGGCGGGCGGACTCGAACCGCCACGGGTTTTACCCCAACGGATTTTGAATCCGTCGTGTCTACCAATTTCACCACGCCGCCATCGGAGAGTGTGGGCGATTATACTGAGCTCATTCGCGAAAGCAATAAGCCAGCGAGCACAATGGCCCGCCGGCTCAGCCCTTTACAGCCGATCGAACAGAGAAAGCTGGGACACCTGGGCAAACGACTGCTGCGCAGCCTGCAGGACAAAGCTCTGGAAACTCAGGTTGCTGATGGCTTCGGCGTAGTCCACATCCTGTAACTGGGAGCGTATCTCGTTGCTGTAGACCGAGGAATCCTCAAGAAACGTCTTGGTGGATTCAACGGCGTTCATGCGTCCGCCCAGCTCGGTCTGCTTCAGGATGATGCTCTCCTGGGCGTTATCCAGATTGATCAGGGAATTGGCGATCAGATCGTCGTACTGGGCCTGGCCCTGGGGCGTGGTCTTGTCAATGCTGTTCAGGCCGGCAATCAGGTTTTCGATAGTACCGAACACCGACTGCTTCTCGTTGATCTTCAAGGTAAAGACATCACCTGCCCCGGGCACGACGTCAGCGAGAGTCACTTCCATCCCGGCGACGTTAAATGGCTCACCGCTCTGGTAGGTGGGCGGGGTCACGGTCAACACATCGCCCTGGCTGTCAGTGGCAATGACGTTGCCACCGGCGTCAACTTCCAGAGTAATGTCGTCGGGGAACGAATTCGGATACTCGGCTGCAAGCGCGGCCTCGTTCACCAGGCTGACCCCGGAGATTGATGCGCCCGCAGTAGCCACGTTGGTGTGTTCACCGGTAATCGCAGCCGGTACCCGGACGAAGATATCCTTGCCGTTATCGCTGATGGGCACGGTCACACCATCGTCTATCTCCAGTACACGCTGGCCCTCGTCACCCTGGTAGCGCCAGCTTCCGGTCGCATCCTGCTCAAATGCCTTCACCGAGCCCTGGAATCCGCTGAAGATATATTCGCCTGAGGCATCCCGGGTGTTTGCAATGTTGGCCAGTTGCCCAAGGCGCTCCTGCAGTTCGGAGGAGATGGAGCGCCGGTCATTGGGAGAGAGCGATCCATTGCCAGCCTGAACGGTGAGCTCCCGAATGCGCTGAATCACATCGATGGAGCTGGAAAGCGCATTCTCTTCCTGTTTCAGTCGATTTTCGGCCAGATCCACATTGCGCTGGTAGGTCTCCACCCGCGACAGCTCCTGATTCAGTTTCAGGATACGGGCCGCGGCTACCGGATCGTCCGAGGGCTTGTTGACACGCTTGCCAGTGGAGATCTGTTGCTGGGTGTTATTCAGGCTGCTGTTCAGTTCCTGCAGCCGATTGATGCCGCCCGAAAAAATCTGTTGCGATGAAATCCTGATCATGTCAAATCACCTCACCAATTACCGGAAGCTCTGCAACAGCGTGTTAAACAGGTCCTGAGCGACGGACATCACCTGGGCCGAGGCGTTGTAGGCCGCCTGGTACTGGATCAGCCTGCCCGCTTCTTCATCCAGGTTGACACCCGACACCGATTCCCGCTGATTAGTCGACTGCTCAAGAAGGGTTTTGCCCGCGTCCACATCCAACTGGCTTTGACGGGTTTTCACCCCGATATCCTCAACCAGGCCCGCGTACCCTTCCGCAAAACTCTGGCTGCCGCCGTTCAGAGTGTTCGCGGTGCCCAGGGCCGCCAGCAGCTCGGCGTTGCGGTTGTCGGACACACCGTTGGTGTTGTACTCGATGGTGAAGGTATCTCCCACCGCGGGCTCGCCCGTCATGCGGAACTGGTAGCCCTGGTAGAGCGCGCCTGCAACCGCAGGGTCCTCCTCAAACAGGGTGTTGATCTGGTTCGGATCGTAATTGCCGCTGGCTACCACCGCGCCGGATGGCGGTGCCTCGGTTACCTGATACTGCAGGCCCGTGGGACCACCCGCCGTGAAGGACACCGTCAGGGGTCCGTTGGCAAGCTCTCCGGCGGTCTGGAAGCCCGGCAGCAAGGAGTTGGTAAACGGGTTACGAACATCCAGCATGGTGCCCTGGTCGATTTTGCCGGTGCCAATGTTGGCGTCACTGGCGGTGGCCCGTATCGGGCTGGCAAACGCCAGGTCCTCTTCCCGACTGACCACAAGACCGATGGCCTCTGCGGCATTGCGGCTGGGCTGGATCAGGAACTTGTCGCCGGCATTGAAGGTGCCGCCCTCCACCCGGATGTTAAAGCCCGGCATGCTGATCTCAGACTGCGGCGGATCCGGCAGACGACCCTGGTTCACGGTTCTACCGCTGGCCTGGTCAATCAGCTCGAAGTTGCGGCCATCGCCGCTGAACTGAAGCGTCCAACGACCGGCGGGCAAAGCCGAACTGTCTGTTATTTCCACGGCAAGCTGGCCCGTGGTGGTAATGGCATTGTTGCCATTGGGCACAACACGGCTGCGCTGGGCCTCCAGGGAATTGATGTCATTGAAGAAGGGGCCACCGAGGTCGCCTTCCAGATCCATTCCGATCTCATGCTGCTGGTTGATGGCGTCAGAGATGGCCAGGGCAATCCGCCCGAGTTCGTCGAATGCCGGCTTCAGCCCCTCATTGTCAAAACGCATCAGGCCACCGAGCTTGCCGCCGGTAATCTGTTCATCAATATTGAGCGTGCGGCCGCCATTAGTCAGGGTGAATTCCAGGCGGGTTGGGTCTTCGGCACTCTCCCGGGTGCCCAGGGTCGATGGGTCGCTGCCAACCACCAGGGCCAGACCGTTTGACAGTGACACGTTCACCTGGCTGCCTTCGGTGGGCGTTACCTTGATACTGACCAGCTCGGACAATTGACGAAGTTTCTCATCCCGCTTATCCAGCAGCTCGTTGGGCATCCGGCCCTGGGCAATGCCCGGTGATTCGGATATCGCCAGGTTCAACTCGGCAATGCTCTTGATCAGGGTATTGGCATCTTTAACGCCCTGCTGCATCTGTGTCTTGATGGACTCGCGCTGCTGGATGAATTCCTGATTGAGCGCCTGGAATCGATTGATCACCTGCTGGGCTTCGCTCAGCACAAGCTGGCGCTGGGGTAAAGACGTGGGATCCTCGGCGGCGTTCTGCAAACTGGCGAAGAAATTGTTCAGGGCATTGCTCAGCCCGGTGGTTTCGCCACCCAACAGGTTGTCGAGCCGGGACAACTCCGAGTTCAGCGCCTCCTGCTCCCCATACAGAGTGCTGTCCTCGCGCACCTGTTGCACCAGGAACTCGTTGGCCAGCCGGCGAATGTCGGACACGTTGACACCGCTGCCGATGGAACCGGCGCCCGTGCGCTGGCCTTCCTGGGTCTCGAACAGCACCTCCTGGCGGCTATAGCCAGGGGTGTTGGCGTTGGTAATGTTGTTACCGGTGGTGTTCAGTGCCGTCTGATGACTCAGAATGCCGGTCAGACCAATACCTATCAGCCCCGCCATATCGCTTACTCCTTCATTCCTTCACTGCCCAGGGACAGCGTCATCAGTGAATCACGGCCCATGATCTGTCGAATCTTGCTGCCGTATTCGGGGTCGGTTGCATAGCCGGCCTGCTGCAGCCTTTCGGCAAACACCTCAGGCTGGTCTGCTACCGCCAGCACCTCCCGGTACCGAGGGTTGGATTCCAGGAACGACACGTAATCACGGAAGCTGGCCTCATAGTCCGGATAGGCCCGGAAACTGGCCTGCTCTTTCATGGGCAGACCTTCCCGATATTCGGTTGTGGTGATGGATACCGCATCGCCCTGCCAGCGACGATCGGCCTTGATGCCGAACAGGTTGAAGCTGGGCTCGCCCTGTTCACCCCTGATCATGTGGCGTCCCCAGCCGGTTTCGAGCGCGGCCTGGGCAACCATCAACTTCGGATCAATGCCGGAGTCGCGGCTTATCCTCTGGGCCACGGGCAGCAACTCACGAACGAAGTGTTCCGGCGACTCGAAGCGTTCGGGGAATACCGCTGCCTCTTCAGTGGCCGCAGTTGACACCTGGTCCGCCATAGCGGTCACTTCCCGAACCTGCTCGGGCAGACGGATGGACAGCGCAGGAAGGCTGCGATCGTAATCCGCCAGCGTGGCCTTGTGCCCTGCCAGACGATCACCCTCCCCGTCCATGCCGGGAATCTGGCGACTGAGCTGCCGTACAAGCGCTTCGGCCAGACCACTGCCCTTGCCACCGGCCATGGTCAGGCTCATCTGGTTGTCGAACATGTCCCGGTAAAGCTCGGACTGGTTGCTGTTGAGGTAGTTGCCTTCGGCGAACACATCACCAGCCTTGCGCATAGACTTGAGCATTTCGGACAGGAACAGGCTCTCGAACTGGCGCGCCACTTCCCGAAGCGCCGCCTGCTTGTCAGTCCGGGCCTGGGCTTTGAGCGCGTTCAGGCCGTTGAAATCGGTATAGACCTGCGCCTGTTGAACCTTGTAATCCTGCATCATGCCACCTAGATCACGATCAGCTCGGCGCGCAATGCACCGGCCTGCTTGAGCGCCTCGAGAACGGCCATGACATCGCCGGGGGCGGCACCCACCTGGTTAACCGCCTGCACAATCTCATTGAGCGTGACCGCCGGGCCAAACTTGAACATGCGAGCCGGCTCCTCGGTAATGGCAATCTGGGTATCCTGCTCCAACGCGGTTTCACCCTCGGCGAACGGGTTGGGCTGCACCACTTCCGGGTTTTCCTGGATAGTGACGGTCAGGTTGCCGTGGGTCACCGCCGCGGGGCTGACTTCCACATTCTGGCCCACCACGATGGTGCCGGTGCGGCTGTTAATGACGACTTTCGCGGCCGCCTCAGCCGGATCCACTTCGATATTCTCCAGAATCGACAGGAAGCTGACGCGCTGTGACGGATCACGGGGTGCCCTGACCGAAACAGACGTAGCGTCGTGGGCGTAGGCCATATCCGGGCCCAGCTGGCCGTTGACCGCTTCAACCACCCGCCGGGCGGTTGTGAAATCCGGGCGCAGAAGGTTGAAGGTGATGGTGTCGCCCCGGGTGAATGGAGAGGAGACTTCACGCTCAACTGTGGCACCGTTGGGAATGCGGCCCACGCTCGGAATGTTCACGGTAATCCGGGAGCCATCCTGTCCCTGGGCGCCAAAGCCGCCCACCACCAGGCTGCCCTGGGCCATGGCATACACCTGGCCGTCGGCGCCCTTGAGCGAGGTCATCAGCAGGGTGCCCCCACGAAGGCTGTCAGCGTTCCCGATGGAGGACACGGTAATGTCTATTTCCTGGCCCGCCTTGGCGAACGGCGGAAGCGTGGCGCTCACGGTCACCGCCGCCACATTGGCCAGGTTCGGGTTCACTCCTTCGGGCAAAGTGACCCCGAACTGGTTCATCATGTTGCGAAACGTCTGGTTGGTGAATGGTGCCTTGTCGCCGGTGCCGTCCAGGCCAACCACCAGGCCGTAGCCAACCAGCTGGTTGTTGCGTACACCCTTGATCCTGGCCAGGTCTTTAAGACGATCGGCCATGACCGGTGCCGCCACCATGGTCAGAACCAGGACCCAGGCAAACAGTCTGCGAGCACTCATAGCGGCCACCACTCACTGTTGAAGAAGCGCGCCAGCCAGCCCATCTGGTTGGCCTGGTCAAAGTCACCGGTGCCGCCATAGGCAATGCGGGCATCGGCAATGCGGTTGGAGGCCACCGAATTGTCCGGCTGGATATCCTGGGGCCGAACCAGACCGGTCAGGCGGATGTACTCGTCGCCATTGGTCAGGGACAGCCATTTTTCACCGCGGATACGCAGCACGCCGTTGGGCAGCACTTCGGTCACCGTCACGGTAATGCTACCGGCCAGGCTGTTGCTCTGGTCCGCTTCCGCCGAACCCTCGAAATCCCGCTCGTGGTTCAGGGACGTGTTGATGCCGAAATTGCTCTTCCCGAGAATCGTGGGCTCAGGCAGCGTGATTTCGTTGTCCTTGGTAATGCTGGTCTCGGCATTCTTGCTGGCCCGGGTGGACTCCTGAAGCTGCACCGTCAGCACGTCGCCAACATTCAGTGCCACGGTATCGCCGTAGAAGTTGTAGTTACGGGATACCTGGTAGATGGAGCCGGAATCCGGGTCCCGCTGCATCATGGCCTGGGGCCGAACCGGGGCAAACTGCGGGTCGTCGGGAACCGCACGGGGGCGGCTCATGGCGGTACAGCCCTGCACCACAACCAGCAGGGCAATCACCGCCAGGCGCAGGCCCTGGCCGAGGGTCGGGTTGGAGGTCATTGGGTTCATGACATCACCTCAGGCGTCATCAGCCTATGTTGTTGGTAATGAACTGGAGCATCTGGTCGGTGGTCGAGACCACCTTCGAGTTCATCTCGTAGGCGCGCTGGGTGGTGATCATGTTCACCAGTTCCTCAACGACTTCCACGTTCGATGCCTCTACCGTGCCCTGCTCAATGCTGCCGAGGCCGGCCAGGCCCGCCTCGCCTTCGGCAGGATCACCGCTGGCGTTGGTGGCTTTGAACAGGTTGTTGCCGATGGCCTGCAGTCCCTGCGGGTTGATGAAGTCCACCAACGTGATCTGACCAAGGTTCACCGGCGCGGCCTGATCGTCCGTTACCGCAGTGACGGTGCCGTCCTTGCCGATGGTGATGTTGGTAGCGTTTTCCGGCACATTGATCGCCGGCTCCAGCGGATAGCCGTCCGGATTGACCACGTCACCGTCGGCGTTCAGCTGGAACTGACCGTCACGGGTGTAGGCAATCTGTCCGTCCGGCAGCTGCACCTGAAGGAAACCACGACCATTGATGGCCATATCCAGCGGCTGCTCCGTGATCTGCAGGTTGCCCTGGGTGAACTGCTTGGCGGTGCCAACAACCCGCACACCGGTACCCAGCTGCAGCCCGGAGGGCAGTTCGGTGTTCTGCGTTGTCAGACCACCCGGCTGCCGGTTGATCTGGTACAGAAGGTCCTGAAAAACCGCCCGGTCCCGCTTGAAGCCGGTGGTATTTACGTTCGCCAGGTTGTTGGAAATGGTGGACATGTTGGTGTCCTGAGCGCTCAACCCGGTTTTGCTGACCCAAAGTGCTGGATGCATGCTGTCTACTCCTTGCCGGTGGTCGTCAGGCGGCCAGAATTTGCCGCTTCAGGCCCGCCAGGCCAATGTCTTCAGTCGTTACTTAAAGGTTCTGCAACAGCCGTGCCGTTGCTTCGGAATTCTCGTTGGCAGTGGTCATTACCTTCACCTGCATCTCGTATTGGCGAGACAACTGCAGGTTGGAGATCATCTCTTCCACCGCATTCACGTTGGAGCTTTCAAGGAAGCCGGAAGCGACTCGCAGATTGGCGTCCGGCGGCTCCGGGCCATCCAGTGCCTGGTCAGGCTTGCGACGCATGTGGCCATCCAGGCCTTTCTCCAGAGCCTCCGGAGGCGGACTGACCAGTTTCAGGCGATCAACCTCCACCAGCTGGTCAGGCGGGCCGCCCACCGGCACAATCGACACCGTGCCATCGGCACCGATCTCGACATTGTCAAAGGGAGGAAGCGCCACCGGTCCGCCATTACCCAGGACCAGTTCGCCGTTGGCCAGCCGAACCAGACCGTTCACGTCGATCTGCAGGCTGCCGCTGCGGGTGAACACCTCTTCGCCCTGGTCGTTCTGGATGGCCAGCCAACCCTCGCCCTCAACCGCAACGTCCAGTTTTCGGCCGGTTTCCATCAGCGCACCCGCGGACAGATCCGTGCCGGGCCTTTCCGTCATGGCATAGGCGCGGGTCGGGTAATGCTCCCCGAACACAGGCATGCTTCGGGCCTGAGCAAAGTCTTTCTTGAAGCCGGTGGTACTGACGTTCGCCAGGTTGTTGGCGTGGGCCTGCTGGGCCAGCATATTCTGCTTGGCGCCAGACATACCGATGTAGAGGGCTTTGTCCATGGGAAAACTCCTGCCGGAATTTTGACTGTTTCCAGTCTTCCTGCAGGAGTCATGCCATGTTCGCTATGACGCTGGTTTTACGGCTGCGAGATTAGCGGAGGTTGATGATGGTCTGGGTGACCGCATCGGAGGTTTCAATGGTCTTGGCGTTGGCCTGGTAATTGCGCTGGGCAATGATCAGGTTTACGAGCTCAGACGACAGGTCCACGTTGGACTCCTCCACCGAGCTCGCCTTGATAGAGCCGAGCGTTCCGGTGTCGGGCGCGCCAATAATCGGCTGCCCGGATTCGAAGGTTTCCACCCAGGTGGTGTCGCCCACGGGATTCAGACCGTCGGTGTTATTGAAGGCCGCCAGCGCCACCTGTCCCAATGCCTGGGACTGCCCGTTGGTGTACCGGGCAAACAGAACGCCCTGGTCGGATACATCCAGGCCCGACAGCCGGCCGGTGGTGTAGCCATTCTGCTGCTGGTCGTTCACGCCAAACGCCGCGCCGTACTGGGTGGTGCCGCTGAGGTTGATCACAAAGGCCGAGGTGGTGGGCGGCTCGGGAATCGGAGTTACCACGGTCTCGCCCGGCGCAGGAGGACCATCTGCCCCATTGGGCTGGCCGCTGTCGTCCTTCGGAATCCAGTCGTCGATCAGAATCTCACCGCTCGGATCGCCGTTGATGGACTGCAGCGCGCCGTCTTGATCAAAACGGGCGGTAAACGGTGTCACATCCGTGCCGCCGACGAACTCACCGTCAATCTGCGCGTACACGGACCACTCGCTCACACCAACGCCGTTACCGGGCGACGGATTTTTTACGAAGAACTGGGTCAGCTCGTGGGAGTTGCCAAGGCTGTCATAGACAGTCGTCGATGTGGCGTGGTTATAGGTGCGCTGATCCAGAGGGTTGAACTCATTGGTCACCCGGATTGGCGATGCGTTGAAGGCAAGCTCGAAATCGTTGTCGGCGGTGGTGGATGTAACACCGGCAACCGACCGGTCGGCCGTGACGTTCACATCACCGTTCACGGTATCGGAATCGCTGTTGCCGTTACCGTCCGCAAAGCTGTAGCTGAGGGTTTCGCCCTGGTTATGAATCACCCGCAGAACATTGGTACCGCCGGAACCGGCCACAATGGAGGCGGAGATCGCGGTCTCGCTGGAGTTGTTGATCGAATCCACCAGGTCCTGCAGCGAGTTGATATTGGAGGTATCGAGAGTCAGGGGCGAACCGTTGATATCCAGACTGAAGGTAAAATTGCTGGCACCGCTGATGAAGGCGTCGTTCAGATCCTGGGCGCCGTCGAAGGTGACAGTCGTCGTTGCCGACGCGCTCATCCCCGGCGCGTTGTTGATCTCGGCCGCCGCTTCCCTCGCCGTCGAGGTTGCGGTCAGATCAACCGGAAAGTTCGGAGTGCCGTCCGTATATTGAACATCAAAGGTCTCACCGGAAATTGCACTGAAAGCCAGTGGCCCGATGTCCCGAACGCGGGTTTCGAGCACGCTCTGGCGCGAATCCAGGTTCAGATCGGAATCCAGGTTGGTGGTCCGCCTCGGCGCCAGGTTATCGGTCTCGATCTGCAGGTCGCCGCGAATGCCTGAGAGGTTGCCGTCTTCATCTGCGGTATAGCCCTGCACCCGCATGTTCTGGTTATTGATGACAAAGCCTTCCTTGTCGATCGAGAACTGGCCGGCGCGGGAGTAGCGAATTTCACCGCCATTATTGAGGATGAAGAAACCGTCGCCGCTGATGGCCATATCAAGGCCATTGTCGGTGAAGCTGATGTTGCCCTGACCGAACGACTGCTTGACAGCCTGAACCCGCACGCCATCACCAATCGGGTTGGTCCCGGCGCTGAGAAAGCCACTGGCGTAGAGATCGCCAAACTGGGCCTTGCTGCCCTTAAAGCCCACGGTGCTGGCGTTGGCAATGTTGTTGCCGGTGACGTCCAGATCCACCGATGCCGCGCGAAGGCCACTCAAACCTGTATTAAATGCCATGGTTAACCCCCTGGTGTATCACCGGACTCAGTTAATTTGTTTCACATCAGACAGGGCAATCGAGCCCATGCCTGCAAGATTCAGAGTTATGGAACCGCCCTGCCCCAGGGACACGCTGTCAACGTTCGCGCTCACCATGGTGCCCAGCTGCTGGGGACCATCGGGGTAGGAAGCCTCGGCAACAATCCGATAGGGACCTGGCGGCAAAGGATTGCCGTTACCGTCCTGGCCATCCCAGCGGAACGACACCACGCCCGCCTGGCTGCTGCCCATATCGATCTGCCGCACCCGCTCGCCGTTCTTGCCTTCAATCGACAGGCGAAGACCTCCGGTGGACGCCGGTACCTCGATGGTGCCGGTGATTTCACCTTCTGCGCCCAGGATGCCGAACTGGGAGGGTGCCAGAACCGACTTGCCCACCATGGCAGAGGCCTGTAGCGCCTGGGTGGAGCGGAACTGGCCCACCACATCCTCCACCGTACCGGACAGATTCTGCATCTCCTCCAGAGAGCTGAACTGGGCCAGCTGGGAGATGAACTCGCCGTTGTCCTGGGGCTCCAGGGGATTCTGATTCTTCAACTGCGCCAGCATGAGCTCCATGAACTCGTTACGGCCCAGTTCACTGGTACCGCTGCCTGTCTGCTTCTGCTGCGCCCGGTACTGGCTCAGAACATCCGACGCGTCTGTTGCATTTACTGCAGTCATGATTTGCTCCTCACCGAATTACTGCTGACCAAGCGTCAGAATGCGTTGCATCATGGACTTGGCGGTATTCATGACATCCACGTTCATCTGGAAGCTCCGGGACGACGACATCATGTCCGCCATTTCCTCCACCACGTTCACGTTCGGGTAGAACACGTAACCGTCCTCGTTCGCGGCCGGATGGTGGGGCTCGTAGCGCATCTGCAGCTCTTCCTGGCTCTCGACAATACCGTCCACACGCACGCCCGCTCCGGGGCCCTGATCGGCCGCCATCGGGAAGTTGCCCTGGCCCGGGTTCATCATCGACTGCTGGATGGCGGCAAATACCGGCTTGCGGGCCCGATAGGTGGTATCGGTGCTCGAGCTGGCGGTCTCTGCGTTGGCAATGTTGGATGCGGTGGTGTTCAGCCGCAGTGATTGCGCGGTCATGCCGGAACCGGCGATATCAAAAATGCTGCCCAGTGACATGAGAAATCTCCTTCGCTAATCCTGTGGCTTACTCGCCCTTCAGGGCCTTGGTCAGGCCGCTGAACTTGCTGTTCAAGAACTGAAAACTGGCCTGGAAATCCATCGCATTACGCATGAATCGGGTCTGCTCCTGCTGTGCATCCACCGTATTACCGTCCACAGAGGGCTGGTGCGGCACCCGGTAAAGCAGTTCGCCGTCAGCACCCGCGGTGGATGTATCCATATGCGCATCATGGGTTTTGCTCATATTGAATCCGCTCATGGACTCCTGGGCCTTCTGCATCATCGCCTGGAAATCAACATCCCTGGCCTTGAAGCCCGGGGTGTCGGCGTTTGCCAGGTTGTTTGCCAGCACTTCAGCGCGCTTCACACGGGCCTCCACTGCGTGCTGATGAATGCCCAGAGCGTTGTCGAAGGAAATTGCCATGTTGCCTCCAGATACTTCGTCAGCAGAGCGACTCAACATTGCCGCCTGCGTTTCATGACAGGATCAAAGCAAGGCGAATGCCAGAATTCGGAAAGTGGCTGAAAATAGCGGGGAGAGCGGTATTTGCGGGCGGGTTTCCGGCCGCTGGGCAACATCGGGCAGAACGAAGGACGCGAAAAAGCGGCAAGGAACTTCCCCCGAAGAAGGGGGAAATTCCGGCGATCAGGCTACGGCCACTGGCGGACGAACTCGGCCACCTCCGGGCGCGGAATGGCGGGCTTTGCCTGGGCCACCCGACCGGTGTAGAGAAAACCGACGATCTGCTCATGCTCCTCAAGGCCCAGCCCCTCCCGGACGGCAGCGTTGTAGGCAACGGCACCGGTACGCCACATGACGCCAAAACCCGCTTCCTGGAGCGCCAGCTGGACAAAACTCATGCCCACCGCGGCAGACATCACCTGCTCGATTTCCGGCACCTTCGGGTGAACCACCGGGGAGGCAATACCGACAATGATCATCGGGGCCCTGAGCGGCGCCCGACGCAGCTTTTCGATCTCTTTTTCGTCACTGTTGTTGGCACAGGTGGCAGCAAACAGCTGGCCCAGTTTCTCCAGGCCCTCACCCTGTACCACCAGATACCGCCAGGGGCGTAACAGAGCGTGGTCTGGAGCCCTGGCGGCACAGGCGAAGGCCTTCTCCAGGGTAGCGGCATCCGGAGCGGGCGCCTCCAGCCTGGGCTGCGAGGAACGGTTCAGCAGGAAATCAGTAACGGATGTCATAACGGCTCACTGTCAGGTGAATGAAAGAACGCACGCAGCCATCCCATGCCGGTGAATTGTGGCCCGTACGTAATGCTGTTAATCTTTAGTCGTAGTCGAGAACGCCAAACACTCGCCAATAACAAACAAAAAAGCTGACTCGCAGCGACTGTCTTACAACGAAGAGTGGCAACGCAATGAGCAATGAACAAACCTTCAACAGCTTTTCCGAATTCTACCCGTACTACCTTGAAGAACACAGCGATGCCATCTGTCGTCGTCTGCACTTTGCCGGCAGTCTGCTTGTGTTGATCGTGGGTGCCTGGGCACTGACCTCGGGCAAGTTCGTCTGGCTTTTGGCGTTGCCAGTCATCGGATACGGATTTGCCTGGGTAGGCCATTTCAAATTCGAGAAGAACCGCCCCGCGACTTTCAAATACCCACTGTACAGCCTCATGGGCGACTGGGTCATGTTCCGTGACATGCTGATCGGCAGGATTCGTTTCTGAAATGATGAGCGCGCCGCCTGATTTGCGCAACGCCAGCAGCTCCGCTGGCCGGGCGATGGCCATTGAAGGCGCCGGGAACCCGGTGGCCATTCCGCCCATGCCCGATTACAACGGCCGGATTCTCGCATACACGTCCACGGCGGCGATCATCGTCACGGGGGTACTGCAGAATGCCTTCGATTTCTGGCTGCTCTGGCTGGTTGCCGGTGCCCTCACCTGGCCACACATTGCCCACGCCCTGACACGACGGACGTTTCTGCGCAACTCACCACGCATCCGGCAGAAAATGCTGATAGTCGATTGCGTGATCGGTGGCGGTTTTATCGGGTGCATCGGCCTGATTGTCATACCCTCCCTGGCCGTTGCATTGATGCTCATGTTCAGTTGCCTGATCGTGGGCGGCATGCGGCAATGGTTCCTGGGCACCATGTTCATGATCGCCGCCATTGCAGTATCCGTGGCGATTCTTGGCCCGGCCCCGGGTCCCCACTCGCCGCTGCTGACCAGCATCGTCTCGATCCTGTCCACCGGCCTGTACATCTGCGTTACCGCCTACTATTCGCATCAGCAGGCACGGGCCCTGATGCTGGCCAAAACCCAGATCCAGAACCAGCGGGAACAGTCCATCGCCCTCTCCCACAAGCTTTCCAAATACCTGTCGCCCCAGGTCTGGCAGTCCATCTTCACCGGTGAGCGCGATGTGCGCCTGGAAACCCAGCGCAAGAAGCTCGCCGTGTTCTTCTCGGACATCAAGGGCTTTACCGAGCTCTCGGAAGAGATGGAGCCAGAGGCGCTCACCGAGCTGCTGAACCACTACTTCAACGAAATGTCGGAAGTGGCCCTCAAATACGGCGGCACCATCGACAAGTTCGTCGGCGATTCCATCATGGTGTTCTTCGGTGACCCTACCAGCCGTGGGCAGCGGGAAGACGCCTTTGCGTGTGTATCCATGGCCATTGAAATGCGCAAGCACATGAAGATCATGCGCCAGAAGTGGCGCAGCCAGGGCATCAAGACGCCCCTGGAAATTCGCATGGGCATCAGCACCGGCTATACCACCGTGGGCAATTTCGGCGCCGAAAACCGCATGGACTACACCATTATCGGCAAGGAAGTGAACCTGGCCAGCCGCCTGGAGTCACTGGCCCAGCCGGGCGAAATCCTCGTTTCCTACGAAACCTTCTCCCTGATCAAGGACAAGATCATGTGCCGGGACAAGGGCGAAATCACCGTGAAGGGCTTCGGCAAGCCGGTACCTATCTATGAGGTGGTCGACTTCCGGCGCGACATGGGTCCCCACCGGAGCTTCCTGGAGCACGAGCACAGTGGCTTTGCCATGTACCTGGATTCCGACAAGGTGACCGAGAAAGAACGCCAGTGCATCCTCTCGGCACTGGAAGACGCCGCAGATCGCCTGCGGCGCGAGGAAGACCTTTCCTGACCCTTACTGCCGGATCAGTCGTGGTCCGGCATCCTGCCCCGTTTCGGTACTGCGCCATGGATTGATGTCCAGCCCCCCGCGCCGGGTATAACGGGCGCACACCGTCAGAGATTCCGGCCGGCACCGGGCCATGATGTCCGTGAACACGGTCTCCACGCAGTGTTCGTGGAAATCCTGCTTCTGACGGAAACTGACCACATAACGCAGCAGGCCCGCCCGGTCGATCCGCGGCCCGGTATAGCTGACCAGCAACGTGGCCCAGTCCGGTTGGCCGGTCACCGGGCAGTTGCTTTTCAATAAATGCGAGCACAGTTGCTCGGTAACGACGGTACCGCCAGCAGACAGCGAATCAGGCGAGTACTCGTAGACCGGCTCGGTCACCGGCTCGTCATCAACCAGCTCGAACCCCGCCGGGCGGCCGATGGCCTCCCCGGACTCATCAACGCTGTGCAGGCGCACCTGCACCGACCCGCCACAGGCACTGGAAAGATCCTGCGCAATCACCTCGGCCACCTGCTCCCGGCTGGAATAAACCGCCTGGTTGAGGGAGTTCAGGTACAGCTTCAGGGATTTGGATTCGATAATGGCCGGCGATGCGGCCGGGAACACCAGCTCTGCCCAGGCTACCTCGGGTACGCCGCCGGGGCGAAGCCAGGACACTTCCCAGGCCTGCCAGAGATCCTCGCCAAACCAGGGCCAGCGACCATCCTCAAGACCGAGCCGCCGACGGTTTTCTTCCCTGGCAACGGGAAACAGCAGGCCCGGGTCATACCTGTCCGGATAATCGCTTGTCTTGCCAAGCGGCGCATCATTAAGTGCCATAGAAGGTCCTGAGGTCAGTGGCGAATACCCTTGCCACGCGCCAGCATCTTCAGGGAAATGAAGGCCAGGATGGCAATGAACACCAGAATCATACCAAGAGAAACGAAGGGATTGACGTCCGAGACACCAAGGATGCCATAACGGAACCCGTTGACCATGTACAGGATCGGATTCGCCATGGAAACCCCCTGCCAGAACGCCGGCAGCATATCGATGCTGTAGAACACGCCACCGAGATAGGTCAGCGGCGTAAGCACAAAGGTCGGCACGATGGAGATATCATCGAACTTGGTGGCCAGCATCGCGTTGATGAAACCGCCCAGAGAAAACAGCGCCGAGGTAAGGAATACCGTCAACACCATCATTGGAACGCTGTGAATGGATAACCGCGTGAATGCCAGGGACAGCAGGGTCACGATCAGGCCAATACCGAGCCCGCGCGCCATGCCGCCAGTCACATAGCCAGCCAGGATCACCCAGTTAGGCACCGGCGACACCAACAGCTCCTCGATACTGCGCTGAAACTTCATCGAAAAGAACGAAGACACCACGTTCGAGTAGGAATTGGTGATCACCGCCATCATGATCAGCCCCGGGACGATAAACGCCATATAGTCGAACCCGCCCATCTCACCGATGCGCGAACCGATCAGGTTGCCGAAGATGATAAAGTAGAGCGTCATGGTCACCGCCGGCGGCAACAGGGTCTGGGCCCAGATGCGGGTAAACCGGCGAATTTCACGAACCACGATCGTACTGAAGGCAGTCAATATGGCCTGTGGGCTCATGCGGCGCCCTCCATGGCCTTGCGACTCTCCGCCGCGTTCTCCTCCACCATGCGGATGAAGAGCTCCTCCAGCCGGTTGGCCTTGGTGCGCATGCTCACCACCTTGATGCCCAGTTGCTCAAGCTGCACGAATACCTGGTTCAAGCCCTGCCCTTTCTCCACGTCTACTTCCAGCGCGCCCTCGTCGTCCAGGCGGGTGGCAAATCCGGACAATTCCGGAGCGGTATCCAGCGGCTCTTCGGTATCGAGCACAAAGGTCTCCAGGCTAAGCTGCTGCAGCAGCGCCCGTTTGCTGGTGTGCTTGAGGATACGTCCGTGGTCGATGATGGCGATGTTGCGGCAAAGCGCTTCCGCCTCCTCAAGGTAGTGCGTGGTCAGGATAATGGTGGTGCCCTGGCGGTTGATCTCTTCCAGGAAGGTCCACATCGACCGGCGCAGCTCGATATCAACACCGGCGGTGGGTTCGTCCAGGATCAGCAGCCTGGGTTCGTGCACCAGGGCGCGGGCAATCATCAGGCGCCGCTTCATGCCACCGGACAACATGCGCGCCGGCGTATTCCGCTTCTCCCACAAGCCCAGCTTCTTCAGGTATTTCTCCGCCGACACCGATGCCTGCTTGAGCGGTATACCATAGTAACCCGCCTGGGTAGTCACAATGTCGAACACCTTCTCGAACTGGTTGAAGTTGAACTCCTGCGGCACCACACCGAGGTTCAGCTTGGCATCGGAAAGATGGGTATCAATGTCCTTGCCGAACACCCGGACCTTGCCCCCGGTTTTGTTCACCAGTGAACAGACAATACCCAGGGTGGTGGATTTACCCGCGCCATTGGGGCCAAGCAACGCAAAAAAGTCGCCCTCGGCGACGTTCAGATCAATCCCCTTCAGGGCCTGGAAGCCATCGCCATAGGCCTTGGTCAGGCCCTCAATTTCCAGTGCATTGGTCATAGACGATTCCGATCCTGCGGTGGGCAGGGGCCAGTCGGCCTGGCGCTCTGCCGGAATTTAGAATGCTATTTATTGTGACTGTCCCCGCAATTTCAAGGGGCTGGAGCCGAGAGCTTCGGGCTCGCCCCGCTTGCGGATCAATCATGGAAACTGCGACAGGAATCCCGATATGAGGCAATACCCGTCCCTATAATGCGGTTACAACAACTTACAAAAGACGCCGCAAACCGGTTCAGGCGTGCTGAAACGAGGGAATGTACGACACACCATGAGATCCGTTCACCGCTTCCAACTGACCTTGACCCTGGTAGGCACCCTGGTATTGGCTGGCTGTTTTGACGACAGCGGCGGCTCCGCTGCCGACGACACCCTCGCCGGCCGGCTGAATTTCAATGGCGTCAGTGGCCTGGGCTACCAGACTGCCAGCCAGTCCGGCACTACCACAGACAGCGGCGAATTCCGCTACTACCCGGGCGAAACCGTTGAATTCCGCGTAGGCGATCTGTCGTTGGCGCAGGGAATACCCGCCGGCCAATACGTCACCTTTCTCGAATTTTTTCCGGAGGTGCGAACAGCGCTGCAGGCACCCCTGGTCGACAGCGAGGGATTGAGCACCCACACGCTTAGGGAGCAGCAGTTGCTGCAAAACGTCCCGCTGAATAACCTCTCTCGATTGCTCATCGCCCTGAACTGGACCGAGAACATCGGCGAGGGCGAGGGTATCGAAATCCGCGAGCGGGTGATCAGGCAGCTCAACGCGGCCCTGCCGGGCCTGAGCTCGCCCATCGACTTCAACGTCAGTGAAGCGGAGTTTACCGCCGAGGGATCGAACGTGTCCCCGGCCAATCAGCTGCTGGCCGAGATCTGCTTCTACCCGGAAGACGATCCGCTGTGTCAGCCGCCCCCTACCCTCGAAGAAATTGACAACGCGCCGTCACGACCGCTGGATGAAAACGCCATCGACCCGGACGTGGTCTACAGCGAGGATCTCGCTGCTCTCCGTTCCCGCATCCTGGAGTCCGTGCGTACAGTGACAGAGATAGACAACGAAGCTGTGAAAACCTACCTCTCGCGGGAACTGAAAGCGATCACTACGGCAGTGGCGAATCGTTACTATCTGGATGAGGAAGTGGCCAGTGTTCCGGCGGGTGATACCGCCATTAAGTCCGTGGCCATCCGGAAGATCGGTGGTGACCTGGCCCTTGCCGAGCTGGAGGCCATCAGCACCCGCCCCCAGGATGTTCAGATACATGCGACAAACTGGCAAAGCGGCGAGGTGGAGTACTTTGTTGCGGGTCCTGCGGGCGGAGAATCAGAACTCCTGCTGAGCTTCCGCCCGGAGGACACCTATCGGTGGGTCCGCAAACAGCTGCGGGTGCTTATCCGTTAATCAGTCGTCCCAGGCCCCAGCGCGATTCAACGCCGGTTACATCGTACATGGCCGGGTCCATTCCCTCGGTGCCATGGGGCAGACATTCACGGATCTGGACCGCTTCGGCTGCGTCGCGGTCCTCGTTGTAGCGCGCCAGATCGATGATCTTCGCGGTTTTCAGGGGCCGTGCCTCGGCGTCTGTCATCACCATCACCCGGGGCCAGAGCCGGCGCTCCGGAGAGTGCGAAACCACGATTCCCCTCTGACCGTCCGTCAGCTCGACCAGACTCCCCGTTGGGTAGATACCAATCGCCTGGATGAAGTTCTCCACCAGATCTTCCTGAAACTCTATATTGCGCATCTCGTACAGGAGAGTCACCGCCTTGGCAGGGGTGAGCGGCTCGGAATGCTTGCGGGGGGCAATCAGCGACTCGAAGAACTCTGAAATACCAGCCACTTTGGCCAGCAGAGGAATCCGGTCACCCCGAATACCCTCGGGGAAACCCGAGCCGTTATGGCGCTCCCGATGGCACTGAACCACACTCAGTACCGCGCGTGAGAGCCCGCTGTCCTGCAGCATGGCAACACCCCGGTTGATGTAACCCCGGTAGGTTGTGTACTCCTCGGCGTTCAACTGCCCTTCCCGGGCGAGCATGTCCGCGGGCAGGCTGGTTTTTCCCACCTGAGACAGCAGGCAGCCAAGGCCCAGATGATTCAAAAGCCCTTCGTTCAGGCCAAGGTGACGCCCGCACACCAACGCCCAAACGGCAGTATTGAGGGCGTGCCGGTACAGATAGCTGTCATGGGCCCGGGTGCGGCTCAGCCACAGCAAGGCGTCCGGTTGCCGGATGACACTGCTCACCATCTTGCTGGTAATCGTGGCAATCGGCCGCAAGTCGGGCACGCCTTCGGATCGCAGGGTGTCGAACAGCTGACCCAACGCGTCTTCCACGTCATCCAGAAGGCGTTTGGACGTCTTAAGTTCCTTCTTGAGCGTCGTAACCGTCTCGTAGGTTACCGGCTCCCGAATGCTAAGGGGCGGCAGCTGCAGTTGCTCACGCCCACCGCGCCTGCCAGCCGCACGACCGAATACCGGTTTGCTGTTGCCCTTCACAGCCCGCGATTCGCGAATCTCGGCGACGTCGATCATCACCCACTTGCAGTGGGATACGAGTGCACGGATATCGTCCTGGGAGCGGATGTGAAAGCCCTGGATCGGGAAAGGCGTCTGGTGCCAAGGCCTGTCCAGATCGGACACGAACATGCCAACTTCCAGATCATGTACCGCCACTTTCTTTTGTTGGACACCCACGGGACCACCTCACGATATAGACGTTTCGATGGCTACCATTCTGACTCAACGCCCGGAAGACACAATTACAAATTCGTATCGAGGAGTAACCCAAAGGCCACAAAAGGTAACGCTAATATTCAGGAGGCAACAAAGTGTAGCAATGTGATGACCGTCACACTGGAACGTCAGAAAGTGTCACTCTGCGTCACATACGGAGTCGTCAAAGCGGGGCGGCTTTGCAATCAGGGACCCTCGCGGAGCCTTGCGCACATAGACGGTATAGGGCACTGCTGAGGCCCGGAGGTAATCCAGATTGCGGGCGTCATCACCCTGCCCTTCAGCGACCACCGCAGGCTCACAGGACACCAGAAGTTCCAGCTTACTGCCTACCCCGGCAATGCGAGCGGCGGGATCCTGGGGATTGATGGCCATGCATCGGAACCCGGGCGTTGCCGGTTGACCGGTGGCGGCTACGAGGTCCTGCCCCTTCTCTCCACAAGCGCGGATGCCGGTAGCACACTGCCCGGCCTGATCGTCATCCCCGTCCCTCAGGCGCCACACCCTGTCACTGCACTGGGTCTCCAGCTTGACCGAGGTTGCCCGGTTCCCGAGGAACCACCAGTCCGGATACTCGGCGGTCTGCCAGGAAAGGCGAACCTGCCTGGGTTCGCCAGAGGAGTTGGCAGCCGGAAACATAGCAAAATGGGAGTAGTAACTGGCACATCCGGACACTGACAACAGCACCAGGCATGCAGCCAGCGGCCTGGCCAGGAAGCTAGCTGACGGTCGTCTGGCCCCGGTTTTTTCAGATTTAAGGCGGGTTGGTCTGAGGACAGTCATCGAACGGGCGCATTCCCTGGCATCGGTAACAAACGCTTGTCATTATCCATGAAGAACCGGGGCAATCCGCCTATCAGTCACCATTTTCATCAAATTGCAGTCCGTAGCCGTCATTGGTTTTGCGGACAACGACCATCTGCAATGTCGGAGCTGGCACTGGCAGTCCCTGCACCTGAACCGTCACCCTGTCACCGATTTCCGGGGCAAAGGGCTCGGAATCGACGACAACAAAGACGCCGCCGTCGGAAATGTCACGGGTCGAGAAGACAAACTCGCCCAACTCCCCATGCACCACTTTCACTTTCGCACTCATGGCAGTGCGAATGTGCTCTCTTCGCTCAGTCCCGGACATCAATGGATCCCACTACTTTTTGCATAGTTTTTATGATCTTCCGAAGCATAGCACCATTTTGCTGAAAATATCCCAGAGGAGTTATTGACTACACCTGTAACACAAATGAGAATAGTTGCTGTTTTTAACAGCCTGTGCAATTCAATACAGGCCAAAGACACCGTAACGCCCTGAAAAGGACAAAACTATGCGTATGAAACTGGCAGTTACTGCCGCAATGGCCCTGAGCGCCCTTCCCCTGACAGCCTCCGCCGAGGGAGAGGTAAACATCTACTCCTACCGTCAGGCATACCTGCTTGAGCCCCTGCTCAATGCATTCGAGCAGGAAACCGGCATCAAGGCCAATGTGGTATTTGCCAAGCAGGGTCTGGCTGAACGCCTGGAGCGCGAAGGCCGCAACAGCCCGGCAGACGTGGTCATGACTGTGGACATCTCCCGCCTGAACGAGCTCGTTGAGCGCGACCTGGTTCAGCCGGTGGACAACGACGTGCTGGAAGAGAACATTCCGGAAAACCTGCGCCACCCAGAAGGCAAATGGTTCGCCCTGACCACCCGCGGACGTCTGATTTTCGTCTCCAAGGAGCGTGTTGAAGAAGGCGCGATCACCACCTACGAGCAACTGGCTGACGACAAATGGGAAGGTCGCATCTGCACCCGCAGCGGCAAGCACCCGTACAACATTGCCCTGTTCTCCTCAATGATCGCCCACCACGGCGAGGCGGAGACCGAGCAATGGCTCGAGGGCCTGAAGGACAACCTGGCGCGTAAACCCCAGGGCGGCGATCGTGACCAGATCAAGGCCATTGCCGAGGGCGTATGCGATGTCGCCATCGGTAACAGCTACTACTACGGCAACATGCTGCAGGATGAGAGCCAGCGCCCGATCGCCGAACAGGTTCGCCTGGTATTCCCGAACGCCGAGGGCCGTGGCACCCACGTCAACATCAGCGGCATCTCTCTGACAAACAGCGCCCCGAACCGGGAAAATGCCATCAAACTGATGGAATTCCTGTCCTCGCCGGAAGCCCAGCGCATCTACGCGGAAGCTAATACCGAATACCCGGCTAACCCGGCAGTGGAGCCCTCCGGTCTGGTCACCGAGTGGGGCGAGATCAACCCGGACAACCTGTCACTTCAGGAAATTGCCGATCATCGCAATGCAGCGGTGAAACTGGTTGACCGCGTCGACTACGACGGCGAGTGACCCACGGTTGGTGGGGGCGGGTTCGCCGCCCTCGCCTTCCGGGCAAACCGCCGGTGTCCTGCTGTCAGTCGTTGCAGGCGCCACGCGAGCTGTCTACAATCTGCCCCCTTGCTCGGGTAACCGCACGTTTTTAAAGACAGGAACATCATGACAGAGGCCGCAACCAGCACACATCCCGGGGTATCCCAACCCCTGCTGGCCAAACGCACCTCTGCCCGATGGCTGATCAGCGCTTTCATAACGACCGCCATCGTCGCCCTGCCTGTGCTGTCTGTCATTTTTCTGGCCTTCTTCCCGGAAGAGAACATCTGGCCTCACCTGATAAACACCACACTGCCGAGATACCTGACTACCACCGTGCAATTGATGATCGGGGTAGCCGTGATTACCCTGGTGGTTGGCCTGTCTTCGGCCTGGGCGGTCACCATGTGTGAATTTCCCGGCCGCAAGTTCTTCGAGTGGGCCATGCTGCTCCCCTTCGCCGTACCGGCCTATGTCATTGCCTATGTATACACCAGCCTTCTGGACTACGCCGGCCCCGTTCAGGGAGCACTCCGGGACTGGTTCGGCTGGACCAGCGCCGCAGACTACTGGTTCCCTGAGATACGGAGCCTGGAGGGCGCCACGTTGATGATCGGCCTGGTGGTATACCCTTATGTCTATCTGCTGGCCCGGGCCGCCTTTCTGGAGCAGTCGCCGTCACTGTTCGACGTCAGTCGAAGCCTGGGCCACTCTGCCATCAGCACCTTCTTCCGGGTGGTTCTGCCCATCGCCCGCCCGGCCATTGCCGTTGGGCTGTCGCTGGTGTTGATGGAAACCCTCAACGACTTCGGCACCGTTGATTTCTTCGCCGTCCAGACCCTCACAGCTGGCCTGTTCGATACCTGGATGAACCTGGGCAACCTGGGCGGCGCGGCCCAGATTGCCACCACCATGCTTATTTTCGTGGTGATTCTGGTGACCCTGGAGCGTTATTCCCGCCGGCGCCAGCAGCAGTACGCCGCCCGTGATAACCGTGAGCCGATACGCCGGTTCAAGATGTCTTTCGGCCGCCAGATGATCTGCCTCGCCGTATGCGCGGTTCCTGTGCTGCTGGGTTTTGTCATTCCCGGTGCGACGTTGGGCCTGTATGCCTGGGAGTATTTTGACGAGAGCTGGAATCCTGAGTTCGTCCGCAACACGTTCAACAGCCTGTTCCTCTCAAGCGCCGCCGCCCTGACCACCCTGCTGATTGGCATCACCCTGGCCTACAGTCGCCGGCTGCACAACACCCGGGGCATGCAGGTCCTGATGCGTCTCTCAAGCCTCGGTTACGCCATGCCCGGGGCCGTGCTTGCGGTTGGTGTAATCGTGCCTCTGGCGGGGTTTGATAACTGGCTGGACAGCCTGATGCGGGAGTTTTTTGGCATCAGCACCGGGCTGCTGTTGAGCGGCACTGCCTTCGCCCTGGTGTTTGCCTACACGGTACGGTTCCTGGCGGTGTCTGCCGGCAGCGTGGAAAGCGCCCTGCAGAAGATTACTCCCAGCATGGACATGGCTTCGCGCTCGCTTGGCCACACCCCCGGCAAGACCCTGGTGCGGGTGCACCTGCCCATGCTTCGGGGCACTCTGATAACGGCCGCCCTGGTGGTGTTCGTGGACTGTATGAAGGAGTTGCCGGCCACCCTGATTCTGAGGCCGTTCAATTTCGAGACCCTGGCCACCTACGTGTACCAGTTTGCCTCCGATGAGCGCCTTTTCCACAGCGCACTGCCAGCCCTGATCATTGTGCTTGCCGGCATTGTCCCCATCATTCTGATGAGCCGGTCGATCTCGAACAGCCGGTCAATTGCCTGAGCCTCCGGTTTCAGCAGGCTTTGGCAGACTTTAGCAGACCTTAAAGACTCACCCGGGATTTCACGTCCCGAACTACAAAGCGGCCCTGAAACACCGCCACCGGATCGCCTTCGGGTGCCGCCGTGGGCTGACCACAGAACACCTCGGCGGTCAGGTCCAGGCGCCCCTTGCCGTGTTTCGCCAGACTCTTGCGGAACCGTTCCGGAACCTCTTCCCCGGGCAACCGGCAAACCACGTAAAAGTCGGAGGTCACCGGCTCCAGGTAATCAATGGTGCCGTTCTGAACCACCACCGTTGCCCTGAGTCCCAGGTCCCACAACGCCAGTTCGGTTACGCCCCAGGCGGTAGTAACCGCCGCCGCGTAAACGCTTCCACCGAAGCCCGTTCCCTGGTGGTTGCTGTTCGGTTCCAGGGGCGCGCTCAGAAGCAGCGAATGGCCATCCCAGGAATGCAGTTGAATACCCATGGCCCGGGAGAGGGGTATCTCGTCATGGACACGTTTCTGGAAAAGGGACAACTGGCTCATAACATCCTCCTGATATCGTTCCAGTTTAGGCCTGCGCCTGCCTTTTCCCTATGCGACTAACGTCGGTTTTTACCCCTACAAAAAAAGAGCCCGGCAATGCCGGGCTCTCTCTCGCCTGCAGACAGTCAGGCGTTACTGCCAGATCACCGGCTGACGCTTGGCGTACCAGCTGTCCACCTTCTCCTGGTAGGCGTCCTCGACCACATTGCGCTTGAGCTTCAGCGTCGGGGTCAGGAAGCTGTTTTCGATGGACCACTCATCGCTGACCACGGTAATGAACGCCAGCTGCTCGTGGGGGTCCACGGTCTTATTCACATCTGCAATCAGCTTCTTGAAGCTTTCCTCGATTTCCTTGCGGAAGGCCTCATCGGCCATCTTCGGCCGCACTTCCTCACCCAGCATGACCAGTGCATGAGGCTGGGTCTGGTTGGCGCCAGACACGCACACCATTTCAATGGCGTCGTGGGACATGAGCCGGTTTTCAATCGGCGCTGGGGCAATGTACTTGCCCTTGCTGGTCTTGAAGATCTCCTTGATGCGGCCGGTCAGCTTCAGGCGCCCCATCTCGTCGATCTCACCCTTGTCGCCGGTTTTCAGGAAACCGTCTTCGGTGAAGGCCTCGCGGGTTTTCTCCTCATCCTTGTAGTAACCCATCATGGTGGCCGGGCTCTTGATCTGCACTTCGCCCTCTTCGCTGATGCGTGTTTCCACTCCTGGCAGCGACTCACCCACGTAACCGGTGCGCGAGCGGCCCGGCTTGTTCATGTGTGAGTAGGCAAAGTTTTCCGACATGCCATAGCCTTCTAGCAGCTCAAGGCCAAGATTGCGGTACCAATCCAGAACATCGCTGGCCAGCGGCGCGGAACCACTGCCCGCCAGTTTCACCTTGTTCAGACCCAGGCCCTTGAGAATCTTCTTCTTGATCAGCTTGTTCACCACCGGAATCTTCAGCAGACGCTCCAGCTTCTGCTTGGGCAGTTTCTGCAGCACGCCGTGCTGGAACTTCACCCACAGACGCGGTACCGAGAGGAACAGGGTCGGCTGCGCCCGCTGCAGGTCCTGCACGAAGGTGTCCAGCGACTCGGCGAAGTACAGCTGGAATCCCGCGTAAAGCGAGGCCAGCTCAACAAAGGTGCGCTCGAATACGTGAGCCAGCGGCAGATAGGACAGCATGCGCTCATCGGAACCGACCTTCAGGACTTCCATCCCACCTTCGGCGGCAAACGCCATGTTGCCGAAACTGAGCATCACGCCCTTGGGCTTGCCGGTGCTGCCTGAGGTGTACACGATGGTGGCCAGCTCGTCGGCGTCCCGGTGAGTGTTCTCCTCAAGGGGAGGATACTTGGCAATGATGTCGTCCCAGGTTTCAAAATCATTTGGCGGGCTCAGCGGGTAGGATATGCAGCGCACGGACTCCGGCACGCCCGGCTTCATCATGTCCCAGTCGTCGAGCTTGCCGACAAACACCACCTCGCACTCGGCGTGGTTGAGGATGTAATTCACGGTGTCGGCGTTCAGGGTGGGATAAAGGGGAACGGAGATGTGGCCGGCCATCCAGATGGCCCAGTCAGTCATGATCCAGTGGGCGCAGTTTTTGGAAATCAGGCCAATTCTGCTTTTTTCCGGCAGATTGAGGGATTTCAGATAAGAAGCCATGCGTCTGGCTTCATCAACTGCGCGACCCCAGGTGTATTCCACCACCTTGCCATCGCCGATGGGCTGGGTCATGTACAGCGCGTTCGTTTTTTCTTTCTCCCAGTGATAGAGCATATCCAGCGGGAGTTTGTTTGTTGTGTCCATGGACCTTCCTTGCAATTCGTTATTCGAGTTATGGGTGACTTATTATTAGACTTTCGTAGGGTATTTCAACACATGATAGGCCGTCAAAACGTGACCGACGCAAAATAATTTCTGATCGCACCTATTTTAATCACGACAGATTACCCCACCCGCACCGAAAGCCCCAAAAAGCCTGCGGCAACCGGCCAGACACTACCCCGTAGGCCATGAGCCTGTGGTAAACTTGCGCACCTTCTGAATTTCAACATCACAGTCAACCAATCCGGAGATGGGCATATGGCCAAACGTACCCTGCGCACCCTGTTGGGTGCCACCCTGCTGGCAATGGCAACCCTCGTGCAGGCAGACGAACCCCGCACTGTCGCGATCACCCAGATTGTAGAGCATCCGGCACTGGACGCCGTTTACCAGGGCATCAAGGACGAGCTGGCTGAACGTGGTTTCAAAGAAGGTGAAAACCTTCAGGTGATGCACGAAAGTGCCCAGGGCAACTCGGCCATCGCCGCCCAGATCGCCCGCAAGTTCGTGGGTGAAAACCCCGATGTCATCGTCGCTATCGCAACACCCTCGGCCCAGACCGTAGCAGCCGCGGCCCGCAACACGCCGGTAATTTTCTCCGCCGTAACCGACCCGCTGGGTGCCAAGCTGGTGACCAACTTGGAAGCCCCCGGCGCCAACATCAGCGGCGTGAGCGACATGCTGCCACTGGACAAACACCTCGACATGCTCCTGCGCATCGTACCCGACGCCAAGCGCATCGGTACCGTGTACAACCCCGGTGAGGCCAACGCGGTATCGCTGGTAAACCTGTTGGAGGAGCGCCTTGCCGCCCGCGGCCTGGAACTGGTTAAAGGCGCAGCCACCAAGACCTCCGAGGTACTCGGCGCCGCCCGCTCCCTGGTAGGCAAGGCAGACGCTATTTACCTGACCACCGACAACACGGTGATCAGCGCGGCCGAAGCGGTAATCTCGGTTGGTGAGCGCGCCGGCATTCCGGTGTTTGCCGCCGATACCGCTACCGTTGAACGTGGCGCTGTGGCTGCCCTGGGCTTTGACTACTACGACCACGGTCGCCAGACCGGTGTGATGGTTGCCCGGGTGCTGAACGGCGAGAAGCCGGGCGACATGGCCGTGGAGACCATGGAGAAGCTGGACCTGTTTGTGAACCCGGCCGCCGCCGAGCGCATGGGCATCACCCTGTCTGACGAACTGATCGCCGAGGCAGAAAAAGTCATCGACAGCGCCCAGTAATCCCGAAACCCAACGGGCAGCCCTCACAAGGGGCTGCCCGTTTCTATTTAATGGTGATACCCGACCATGCTGAGTAACATCGCCCTCTATGGCGCTATTGAAACCGGCCTGATCTACGGCCTGGTAGCCTTCGGCATCTACCTGTCCTTCCGGGTGCTGGACTTTCCCGACCTTACCGTGGATGGCAGCTTTCCCCTGGGCGCAGCCGTAGCGGCCGTACTGATCATCGACGGCTGGAACCCCTGGCTGGCCACTGGCTGTGCAGTTCTTGCCGGAATGGCCGCAGGTGCCGTTACCGCACTTCTGAACGTAAAGCTCAACATTCTCAACCTGTTGGCGTCCATCCTCACCATGATTGCGCTGTATTCGGTAAACCTGCGCATCATGGGGCGCCCCAACGTGGCACTGCTCACCGAAGAAACCGTGCTCACGCCCTGGTACGACCTGGGCCTGCAATTCCACCAGGTACCGGTGTTGCTGTTCGTGATCGTGGTGTTCATCGCCCTGATCCTGCTCTGGCGGTTCATGAAATCCGAAACCGGCCTGGCCATGCGCGCCACCGGTGCGAACGCCCGCATGGCGCGGGCCCAGGGCATCGCCACGGGCGCCATGATCGTGCTCGGCGTTGCCCTTTCCAACGGCCTGGTGGGCCTCGCGGGCGCCCTGTTCGCCCAGAGCCAGGGGGCCGCAGACGTCACCATGGGCGTAGGTGTGATCGTCATTGGCCTGGCTTCGCTGATCGGCGGTGAGGCGGTCGTCACGCCCTCCACCGTGTTTCGTGCACTGATCGCCTGCGTGGTGGGGGCCATCATCTACCGTCTGGCCATCGCCTTTGCCCTGAACGCCGATTTCCTGGGCCTCCAGGCCCAGGACCTGAACTTGATTACGGCGGTTCTGGTAACCCTCGCCATTGTTCTGCCCGGCGTGCGCACGTCCATCGCCGGCAAACTGTCACGAAAAAAGGCCTGAGGAGACAACATGATCAGTGCAACCGATCTGCGGCTCACCTTTGGCAAAGGCACACCGCTGGAAAACCCCGCCCTCCGGGGCATGAGCCTCACCGTGAACCAGGGCGAATTCGTTACCGTGATCGGCAGTAACGGCGCAGGCAAGTCCACGTTTCTCAATGCCCTCGCCGGCGAAGTGTTGGTGGACAGCGGCCAGATCATCGTGGACAACCTCGATGTCACCAAACTGCCCACCCACAAGCGTGCCGGCCGCGTGGCCCGGGTATTCCAGGACCCGTTGGCGGGCACCTGCGAAGGCCTTACCATCGAGGAAAACCTGGCCCTGGCCATCAAGCGCGGTCAGCGCCGTGGCCTTACCTCGGCGGTCAAACGGCAGTATATGGAGCAGTTCCGGGACAGTCTCTCGTCCCTGAACCTGGGCCTGGAAAAGCGGCTGGGCGACAAGATGGGCCTGCTCTCCGGCGGCCAGCGCCAGGCCGTCAGCCTGCTCATGGCCAGCCTCACGCCCTCCAGCATCCTGCTGCTGGACGAGCACACCGCGGCCCTGGACCCAAAAACCGCCGCTTTCGTGCTGGAGCTGACCACCAAGATCATTGAGGAGCAGAAGCTGACGGCGCTGATGGTGACCCACAGCATGAAACAGGCGCTCGACGTTGGCAGCCGCACGGTGATGTTGCATCAGGGTCAGGTGGTGTTCGACATCGCCGGCGAGGACCGGGAGGGTCTGGAGGTTAAAGACCTGCTGGGCCTGTTCGAGAAGCAACGCGGACTGGAAGTGGACGACGACAGCCTGCTGCTGGGCTGAAGCCACGGCAGGAATAAAAAACGGGGCCTTAGCGGCCCCGTTTGTTTTTAACGGCAGGATCGGCTCAGTGGCCGTAAATGCGCATGGCCGTATTCGAGATGGCCAGGTTGTCCATGGCTACCGAGCCGATGGAAACACCGCCCACGAGCACGCCACCAATCCGCATATCTGCCTCGAAGAGCTCCATATCCACGGCAAGCGCTTCATCGCCAGCGGCGTTGCTGCCCTTGTAGATATCGAGATCTACGTTCGCGAACAGCCTCAGGGGCTGCGGCGCCGACAGGTCGTAATCCGCACCGGTCAGTTGCAGGTCGCGGATGCCGAGGGCCAGGAACGGCACATCGAAATCAAGATCGTCAATTGCGATATCCGTGAGCAGATTCAGCTTGTCGGTGGCAGTATCGATCCGAATGGTGCCGGAGCCGATCAACATGTCCATGTTGAAGTTATCCAGCACCGTGGTGCTGCCGCCGGTACCTGTCAGGTTCCAGGCGCCGGTGCTCATCCGGAAATCCACCGCGTTAAACGTGATAGGCAACAGATTGATGATGGCATCGCCATCCTGGGCAATGTCTATATTGATCCGGATGTTGTCCAGCCGATCAGTCGCCTGCCCGTTCAGGTTCAGGTTCATCTCCGAGAACATGTCGGTGCGGTTCGCACCGCCGATAAAGATATCGTTGACCTCAAGAGAGCCTTCATCGGTGTAGATGAAGCGATCGATGTTCAGTCGGGTTTCCAGCTCGATGGTCACACCGGCCTGGCCGGTGATATTGCCCATGGCCGAGTCGTCCAGCATCTGGATCTCGGCCATGGCCACGGGAGGCACACCCGCGACACAGAGCGCTAGCAAGGTTGGTTTCAGGCCTTTCATTATTATTTCCTTGTTTTGGTATTGGTCACATCCTGTGGGCCACTGCAATGTTCGACACCACCCTCATACTTTAACGACACGTATCGACGGGGTACGTGCAGAAGTCACATTCTGTCGGGCTTTGCAGCGCCATTGCCGGTGAATTTTTAACCACAACATATAGTAGTTATGAATTTTAAACCGCAACGCGCGGTTTTCCGGGAATTTTCGCCGATGCAAGCGCTCAACGATTGATTTTCTTTGCAGCATGCTCCCGTTCAATAGTTGCGTTCTTATTCACACAACACTATATCCTGTTATACTCCTCAAAAAATAAGCCCACATATAGGGCCAAAAACTTCCAGGCGGTCACAGCATCACAAGTGGCCGCAGGCGGCACCAGCCGCGCCAACACAACGATCTACAGACATAACCGGGCATCCGGGAGCAAAACCGCCTTCACAGGCAACCACCATATCTAGTGGTTTACACGGCTCCGCGGAACAAATCGCCCATGGCATTGATCAAAAGGGGTGCAGCATTGCTCCGCAGTGCTGTCAAAAAGAAGACATACTGGACATACCGAGGGTGGCAATGAACGCTAAGGCACAGGCAGTGGTAACGACAATTCCGATGCAGGAAGCCTCAATCGACATCTGGCACAGCAAATACCAGCTGAAGACCAAGAATGGCGATCCCGTAGACAAGGACATCAACGCAACCTATGAGCGCGTTGCCAAGGCCCTTGCCGAGGTGGAGAACAAATCCGTACGCACCCAGCACATGAAGAACTTCATCTGGGCCCTGCAGAACGGCGCCATCCCGGCCGGCCGGATTACCTCCAACGCCGGTGCCGAAGCGCACAAGCCGGCCACCTCCACCATCAACTGCACCGTCTCCGGTACCGTTCAGGATTCCATGAACGACATCCTGGAGAAGAACCACGAAGCCGGCCTTACCCTCAAGGCAGGCTGTGGCATCGGTTATGAATTCTCCACCCTGCGCCCGAAAGGCGCCTACGTGGCCGGTGCCGGCGCCACCACTTCCGGCCCGCTGTCGTTCATGGATATCTTCGACCGCATGTGCTTCACCGTGTCCTCCGCCGGTGGCCGCCGCGGTGCCCAGATGGCCACCTTCGACGTGCACCACCCGGACGTGATCGACTTCATCCAGGCCAAGCGCGAAGACGGCCGCCTGCGCCAGTTCAACCTCTCCCTGCTGATCACCGAGGACTTCATCGAAGCCGTGCGCAACGGCGACGACTGGCACCTCTCCTTCCCGGTGACTGAGAAAGAAGTGGAAGACGAAGGCCTGGACCTGAGCGACACCAGCCAGTTCGTGTACCGCGATTTCCCTGTGCAGAAAGGCTATGTGGTAAACGATGAAGGCAAGGTGGCCTGCCGCATCTACCGCACCCTGAAAGCCCAGTTCATCTGGGACACCATCATGACCAGCACCTACGACTACGCCGAGCCGGGCTTCATCCTGATCGACAAGGTCAACCAGATGAACAACAACTGGTTCTGTGAAGACATCCGCGCCACCAACCCCTGCGGCGAGCAGCCCCTGCCCCCGTATGGCAGCTGCCTGCTGGGCTCCGTGAACCTGACCAAGTTCGTGGACTACCCGTTCACCGATAAGGCCAGCTTCAACTATGAGAAATACCGCAAGGTAGTGGGCATCTTCACCCGCATGCTGGACAACGTGGTCGAGATCAACGGCCTGCCGCTGGCCGAGCAGCGCCACGAAATCACCTACAAGCGCCGCCACGGCATGGGCATCCTGGGCCTGGGCTCCACCCTGGCCATGCTGCGCATGCCGTACGGCTCTGAAGAATCCGTACAGTTCACCGAGGAAGTGGTGCGCGAGATGGCCGTGGAAGGCTGGCGTCAGTCCCTGGCCCTGGCCGAGGAAAAAGGCGTGGCGCCGATCATGGACGACGAGTTCGAGATTGACGCCAAGATGCTGAACAAGTGCCCGCAGCTGAGCAAAGACGGCTACAAACTGGGCGACAAGGTGAAAGGCCGCATCCTGCACGCCAAATACAGCCGCTACATGCAGCAGATTGCCAGCGTGGAGCCGAAGCTGGTTGAAGAGCTGGCCGAGAAAGGTGGCCGCTTCACCCACCACACTTCCATCGCGCCCACCGGCACCATCAGCCTGTCGCTGGCCAACAACGCCAGTAACGGCATCGAGCCGAGCTTCTCGCACCACTACGCGCGCAACATCATCCGCGAAGGCCGGAAGACCAAAGAAAAAGTGGACGTGTTCTCCTTCGAGCTGCTGGCCTACCGCCACCTGGTGAACCCGGGCGCCATGCCGTTCTCCGAGGACGAAGACAAGCAGCTGCCCGCTTACTTCACCACCTCTGATGACGTAACACCGGCGCAGCACGTGGACATCCAGGCCGCCGCCCAGAAGTGGGTAGATTCCTCGATTTCCAAGACCGCGAACGTTCCGACAGACTTCGCCTATCAGGATTTCAAAGACATCTACCTCTACGCCTACGACAAGGGCCTGAAGGGTTGCACCACGTTCCGCTTCAACCCGGAAGCCTTCCAGGGCGTACTGGTAAAAGAGAAGGATCTGGAAAACACGCTGTATGAGTTCACCCTGGACGACGGCAGCAAGGTGACCCTCAAGGGCAACGAACAGGTGGAGTACGACGGCGAAATCCACAACGCCGCCAACCTGTTTGACGCGCTTAAAGAAGGCACCTACGGCAAGTACTGATCCGGGAACCGACACAGGACAACGAACATGACAGTTAAAATCAGCAACAAAATCGTCGGCTACCGCGTAAAGAAAGCCGACCCCGAAGCCGCCGCCGAACACCAGGCGCCGGTACAGGCAGACACCAAGCCCGTTCAGATGAACGAATACATCGAACGGCCGGACTTTCTGCTGGGCACCACCTACAAGATCAAGCCGCCGGTGGCCGAGCACGCGATGTACATCACCATCAACGACATCCTGCTCAACGAAGGCACCGACCACGAAAGCCGGCAGCCGTACGAAGTGTTCATCAACAGCAAGTCCATGGAACACTTCCAGTGGGTCATCGCCCTCACCCGCGTTATCTCCGCGGTATTCCGCAAGGGTGGCGACGTAACCTTCCTGGTGGAAGAGCTGCGCAGCGTGTACGACCCCAATGGCGGCTACTTCAAGAAAGGCGGCGTGTTCATGCCCTCCCTGGTGGCTGAAATCGGCGCCGTGATCGAGAAGCACCTGAAGGCCATCGGCCTGCTGGAAAGCGAGGAAATGAGCGAAACCACCAAGCGCATCCTCGCCGAAAAGCGCGCCGAGTTCGAAGCCACCCACACCACGGCCACAAACGACGAAAAAGCCAGCGACTACCCCGCCAACGCCACCATGTGCGGCAAGTGCAGCACCAAGGCGGTGATCGTGATGGACGGGTGCGCGACCTGCCTGTCCTGCGGTGACAGCAAGTGCGGTTGAGGTGATTGACTGCGATGAGTGACGAGAAGGCCTGGAGTGAAAGCTTCGGGCCTTTTTGTTTGGAGAGATGTAATCATTTGACCGCTTCGTGATTGCCAGAGATGCGACCGTTTCATGATCACACAATCATAGCGCACAGCTGAGAGTACGGACTTTGCAACTAACTGTTTTTGGCGCTAGTTTGAGGGAGTAATGCTGGGATTGTTGGAATTATGAAACGCAATAATAATGTAGTCAGATTTGTGGGTGGGATTTGGCTGCAATCCGATTACTTTTATGTGTCCATTGGGGTCTGAATGCTGAAATTCCTGTCGTGGATCGAGCTACTGCTATCAGCATTTTAATACTGGTGGCATTTTGGGCGGTGTTGCGAATCTGCGAAGGTCGACCATATAAATTTGATTGCGAGGCTTGGTTAATTCTCGGAGTAAATCTTTTCTTTCCGGTTAGATGGCTTAGTCTGGTTTGCTCAGTTTGGTCATTAAAGAGTGGGTCTTGGAGCCCGCAAAATGGGTTCGTTGCAGGGTGCTTGGCGGTGATGTCCTATTGGTGGTTGCATGCTTAACGGGCCAACACATAACAAGGCGCATCAATTCGCGGCCTGCGGCCGCTGGAAGCCCTTTCCATTGCGGTTGCCCCTCCATTCCGAGCGCGCCATTGTGCGCTGGCGTTATCTAGAGGTACTGATTCATGGCTGAAATGGAATTTAGGGCTAAAGACGGCAATTCATACACAATCAAGATTGACGACAAAGGCGAAAGGATTGAGGTGTTTCTACAGGGTGTAAATCTTGGGCACATCCTTCTTGAGCGTAGATGCGATCCGCCTATTGAGCCGGAGCACTTTTATATCAACGATCTCGCGTTGAATAAGTACAGGGGCAAAGGGCTAGGCGAAGCAGCGTTGTTATTCCACATAAACCAATTCGGTGTACCAATTCTTGCAGCCAGAGAGCATGGCCCAAAGCGAGAAGATGGCAGTCATTTAATAGACGATGGTGTTCCTTTCATAAGAAGAATGCGGGAGAAAGGTATTGTATGTCCTGAGCCGGAAGAACGGGACTAGATAACAAGTCACGATAGACGGACGCTTGAGACGTGCCGCTTCGTTTTCGCGTTAGTTCTCAAAAATATCGGAGAAATTAAATGGCAATAGAATTTATTGAAATAGCAGTGCCAGTCATTAGTTCTGTTGTTACAGTGATTTTTGTGTTTTATATAAAGGGGTTTTTAAGCGACAGAAGCGCTTACTCTAAGTTACGCAAGAAGCTCGAAAATGTGGCAGGAAAGAATGCCACTATTGTTTACCCCGGGGCGGGCGATATAGGCGGTACACTGTACAAGATTATTGAGATTGGCAAAGAAGGTATTACGATTGAAAATCCGGTTCATAAAATATTTCTTCCTGTATCGCAAGTGCTCAGGTTACCAATGGTTCTACCAGTTGATGACTATAAAACCATAAAGGAAGATTATGAAAAGGAGCAGCTTGAAAAAGTCAGCGGCGCTTTGTTTGAACCACTGTTTGAAAAATTGGAAGAAAGTTTTGAGCAAAATGTAACGCAGCCAGGAAGTGAAATCGGTGCGAGTATAGAAGTCAAGGTTATTAACATTCTAGAAGAAAAAGGTCTCCTAATTGCTGCACCAAGCGAAAAGTAAAAAGCTAACAAGTGCAGTCACCTGACACAAATTGCTACGCGCCTTTTTTTGTTTTCACTACGCTCAATTATACACAAACGGCACTTCACAATTTGTGCAGATGCTACAAGCGTTATGCAGCCCAGCAAGCTTTCATGGATAAGGATATATGAATAAAGAATTTACTCTTCAGCTTCCAAAAGCGGACGGTGGCACTCAAAACATAACCACGAAACGAAGTCTGCTAGTGATTGGTGCAAATGGATCGGGAAAGACAAGGCTAGGTACTTGGATTGAGCTCGAATCGCCGCAAAAGGATCGCGTCCATCGAATTTCTGCACAGAAATCCTTATCTATGCCCGATAACGCTACGCCAATGTCAATCGAAAGAGCTGAAAAGGCATTACTTTATGGATACGCGGACGCTCAGGAGGAAAACGCATCTGCGTACAAGAGCGGACATCGCTGGGGAGACAAGCCTGCGATTTCTTTGCTAAATGACTACGAAAAGCTAATGGTCTTCTTGTTCTCTGAACATACAGAGGAAAGTGCAAAGTACCTCGCGGCGTCGAAAGCTTCGAGCCGGAAAATAAAACCTCCGATCACTAAGTTAGAGCGGGTTAAGGAAGTATGGGAGAAAATACTTCCTCATCGCGAATTGATCCTTGGAGGGCTCAGAATACAAACACGCGTAAAAGGACAGCAAAATAAAATTTATAATTCTTCTGAAATGAGTGACGGTGAGCGGGTCATTTTCTACCTGATTGGCCAATGCCTAGCGGCGCCGAATAATGGAATCATAATAATTGATGAGCCAGAAATACACCTGCATAAATCTATTCAGGCTCCGCTGTGGCGGGAGATTGAGAGTATTAGATCGGACTGCCTTTTTGTCTATATGACGCATGATGTAGATTTTGCAGTAGCACTTCATGAATCGGAAAAGATATGGCTTAAAAGCTACGATGGTTCCTCTTGGGATTGGGAGGCTGTGCCAGAAGTAGAGGGGCTCCCAGAGTCGTTACTTATCGAGATACTCGGCAGTAGAAAACCGGCAGTATTTGTAGAAGGGGAAAATGGGAGCTACGACGTATCATTGTATAGAGCCGTATTGAGTGATTATTTAGTGATTCCTAGCGGGTCCTGTACTCAGGCCATCCAGATGGTCAAGGCATTACGTAACAATCGACGATTTCACCACATGGATGTTTTTGGAGTGATAGATAGGGATCGTAGAATCGATCAAGAAATTCAAGCGTTGGCACAGCAAGGAATTTATACACTAAACGTGGCCGAAGTAGAGAACTTGTTCTGTGTCCCAGAAGTGATATCTATTGTAAGCCAACAGTTAATGCGAAATGTAGAGACGGACAAAGAGTCGGTTAAAGCGTTCGTAATAAAAAAGATTGAGTCTGAATTAGATAATCAAATATCTATGCGTGTAGCATCCGAGATTAAATTTCAGCTGAACTGTTTCGATGAAAAAGCAACAGGAGTAGATGCGCTCAAAAGCGCACTTCAGGCGCTCCTCTCGAATATCAGTGTTGATGAACTGTATGAAGAGAGCCGAACTCTTTTCCAAAGGGCGGTCAAAGAAAAGGACTACTTGTTAGCCCTGAGATTATATAATAGGAAATCCTTAGCAAGTCAAGTTAGTAAGCACTTGGGGCTTGCTCACGGGGAACTGGCTGAATTGGTTGTTCGGTTGGCCAACAGTGATAGCAGGGCTTTAGTTAAACAAGCGATAAAACCTTACTTTGGAGAGTTTTCTGCAAAGATTTCATAATAAGTGGCTGTTGTCGGATGTGGACTTCCCCCACTTCAGTGGCCACGCATCGATAACTCCGCAGGGGGAGCAAACCGATGCCGGAAATGAGCACGGCCTGCGGGCGCCGTTGTGCGCTGGCGATAGGCTTTCGTAAGAGAAATGATTAAGAACTCGTTTATAAAGAAACAGATTGAAAAGTCAAAAAGAGAAAGAAGAACTTCTGATTTTCTCAGGAGGTTGATCTTTTTCGTAGTGGAGAAGTCACTAATAGAACACTACGGTGATGACTACTCTATGAAGTGCTTGCAATCTTCGGTGGTCATATCGAAGATATTGAATGATCTAGGAATTAAATCTAGAGAATTTGTCGGAGCTGTTTGTGTATCGCAAGTATTCAAGGACTCTACTAGGCTTCCTAGTTGGAATGGGTTTTGGGGTGAGGACCATCATGCCTGGACTATCACAGAATATGGGGAGGTGGTAGACCTAACAATTAGTGCTCTTCATGCTCATCCAATGTCTAAAGAATATAACCAAGTACCTATGCCTCCCGTATGGTGGGGTGATACAGAGCATTGGCCTCAAATTCTTCGGTATCTTCCTGAAGGGGCCGTAAAACTCGACTTACCAGAAAATGACGCTGAAGATTTAGAAGAATTTACTGCTAGAGTACTAAAAGAGCTTGAACAAACGCTTCATAATAAAAGTGTAGATGAAGTTGAGTATTCACCAATACTCCACGGAATAGATGCTTTAAATAAGTTACATGAGTCGGGCCACCCTTGGTTAAGAGGTAGCTATGTACTGCAAGAGGCTAACATTCCTCATCCTCCCTGGGTAGCTGAAAGAGAACGACAACTAATGAGTGAATACAGTGCTAAAAATCAAACCTAACAATTGCATTCAGCCGACCCATTTCCGCAGCCTCGTTTGTGCGTAAATCCCACAAGCCTCACGCCACTACAATGGTTGGCTGGTTCTGAGCGTTATGCGCTTTAGCCGAACGAAAATACTATGGAAGACATATGCCAAAAAAGCAAAAGATAGTCCTTTTTCTCGGAAATGCCGATCGTGAGGGTGTTACCGAAAAGTTAAAAGCTGTTGGAACCCTTTATAGACGGAAAATGCTAGAATCAAAGCCTGAAAACTGGCTTAAGATCATAGACATCTTTAATGACTATGACGTTACCTCTGTGGTCGTTAAATTAACAAATACTTCCTTTGGCCTTCTTTGTTTAGAGGAATACAAAGGGCTTAGAGAAAATATCCTCAGACTTATTTCCTCCAAACCTAATTTGATATTGGCTCATGAATCCCTTATGACGGGTGAGAAAGCCAATGACTACGTTGACTATCTGGCAAAGTTAAATGACTATGATCCCGATTTGGATGAAGAATATCAGTACTTGCGGTCAGAATACGACAATATATTTGAGCCGCCAAAAAGGGAAATCGTTGACGAAGTGATTGATCTGTTCGCGGATCATGGAGTTACGATAACTCCCTATAATAAAAATGTAGAACTTAGTCTTATTGCCTCGTCTTTCATAGATAAAAATGAAAGTGATTTGATATTTCGTATCTACGTTCCTTCAGAGAGAATGTGGGCTAGTGAAGCAGAAAAATTATTGAAGCTATTCAGAGATTATCTACATAAAGTTTCTGGTTTGAGTGTTAGGCAGGATCAATATACAACTAACCAAGGAGTTGTTTACGAGTTTTTTGGCGGAGACGGAGTAGATCCAAATCTACTACCACAAAAATTTGATGAATTTTCCAGCTTTATGGAATCTTGTGTTTCGAACCCAGAATCTGCTCAAGCACTATTAGATTCAACACATTTAAATAAGAGTGAGATATTCAATCTTGTAGAAAAATACAGCAAGGAAGCCAGAAGGTTGCATGTAGATATAAAGCAAGAAAGGGAAAGAAAAATTCTTGCCATTAGGCACGGCTTAGAAAGCGAGCTTTCGGAACATGTGAGAACTGATCATGATTGGGAAGTAATTGGAAGGGTAATAGAGGCAAGCGTCCCACCTGTCAGTGGCGTTTCGTCTGCGCTAGCCATTGATAGAAAAATTCAACCCATACCGAACAACGATCTAACGGTAAATATAAATCCGCAAATCATTGATACGGTAAATGGTGTGATTGCCCAAAATATAGTAGGTGACCAGCATCTAGCGGCTGATGCAAAGCAGTTGTTAGAAATAATTGACCGATATGCAGGTAAAGACAAAGCGGTTCTTGCATCTTCTGTGCATGAATTGTCTGATAAAAGTGCTAAGCCTGAAGAACGAATAACTGCGAAGCACCGACTAAAAGGATTCTTGTTTTCGGTTGGAAGTAAGATTGGTGATGTGACTGCGGGCGTTCTTCAGTCATATATTGAAAACCAAATCGGACTCTGACCTGCGTATAATCGGATTGCCGCGCAGAAAGTAAGCTGTTTCCTGCAGCGCCGCAGGGTTTCACAATCGGCCGGTCATGGATCGATTTCCAACGAGAGAGTTTAATGAACCGGACCTTGAGCCTCCGGCCCGCCACCGAAACCGACCTGCCCTCCATCGTTTCCCTGTTTACCGATTCGGTCCATCAGCTTGCAGCCCGCAGCTATACGCCAGAGCAACGCGCCGCCTGGGCGCCGGAAGTTCCTGATGAAGAGCAATGGCGATCCCGGCTGACAAGGGTGGAAACCTTAATCGCAGAATCCGATGGCACCATGGCGGGCTTTATCTCTTTCACCGCGGGCGGCCACATAGAGTTCCTTTTCACTGCGCCGGCGTTCTCCCGCCGAGGCGTCGCATCGTTGCTCTATGAGGCTGCCGTAGAACGCCTTCTCGCCAAAGGCGTCCGAACGCTGACAACAGATGCCAGTCTCGAAGCCCGTCCCTTTTTTGAATCCAGGGGTTTCTCGGTGGTGGAAGCCCAGACTGTAGAGCGCGATGGCGTTCAGCTCCAGAGGTTCGCCATGGCTCGGTGCCTGAGTCAGAGCGAATAAAAACCCATCCGGGAAACCCGAAAAGATCTGTTAGTCTCCGCACGAGCGTATGTCGCGACTAGGTCTGAACGGATCTACCCTGTTATCCAGGCAATCGCCAAACCCGACCGGAGGCCAAACGTGAGCGATCCCCGCAGTGACGATACCGACCAGGCCTTTCTGCAGGATGCGGTTCAACTGGCCCTCGACTCCGTCGACCAGGGCGGCGCCCCGTTCGGCGCTGTGGTGGTTCACAACGGCCGGGTGATTGCCCGGGCGGGTAATCGGGCGAAGCAGGATTGCGACGCCACCGCCCACGCGGAGGTTGCCGCCATACGGATTGCGGGCCAGGTGCTGGGTAACGCCCACATGCCGGAAGCCACCCTGTACGCCAGCTGCGAGCCCTGCCCCATGTGCCTGGCGGCGCCCCACTGGGCTCGGATTCCCCGCATCGTGTATGCCGCACGCCAGGAAACGGCCAACCGGGCCGGCTTTGCCGATGGCAACATTGCCGAACAGCTGTACGGGCAAATTCACCCCGTAAACCCGGAACAGCTCGGGTTGTGTCACATTGAAATCGAGAACTCGGCGGCGCCTTTTCAGGCCTGGCTGAGAAAGCACGAAGGAGGTCTACGATGAACATTGAACTCACCGGTAAAACGGCCATTGTCACCGGCTCCACCCAGGGTATTGGCCTGGCCATTGCCAAGGGGCTGGCCGGATCTGGGGCCACGGTTGTGGTCAACGGCCGCAAGCAGTCGAACGTGGATGCCGCTGTAGCCGAAGTTCGCGAGAGTGCGCCCGACGCAACCGTTCGCGGGGTCGCTGCCGATCTGGGCACGGCCGAGGGCTGTCAGGCGCTGGTGGATGCCGAGCCGAGCGCAGATATCCTGGTAAACAATGTCGGTCTGTTCGGCCCGCAGGACTTTTTCGATACCCCGGACGACGACTGGCAGCACTTTTTCGACGTCAATGTGATGTCTGGCGTGCGCCTGTCGCGGGCTTACCTGCCGGGCATGGAAAAGAAAGGCTGGGGCCGGGTGATTTTCATCTCGTCTGAATCCGGCCTGAACATCCCGGCCGATATGATCCACTACGGCTTTACCAAAACCGCCAACCTCTCGGTGTCGCGCGGCCTGGCCAAGCGCATGGCCGGTACCGGCGTCACCGTCAATGCCGTACTGCCCGGGCCGACCATGTCTGAAGGCGTGCAAGGCATGCTCAGGGAGGCCGCGGAGAAATCCGGCAAGAGCCTCCGGGACACCGCCATCGACTTCGTGAGAGCTGAGCGGCCCAGCTCCATCATCCAGCGACCGGCGGAAGTGGATGAAGTCGCCAACCTGGTGGTTTATGTGGCCTCTCCCCTGTCATCAGCCACCACCGGCGCTGCACTGCGGGTGGACGGTGGTGTCGTTGATTCGATTGCCTGACGGACAAGGGCGGGAATAGGCAATCCTTGCGAAACAGCGGAGGAAAAGCCTATTCCCGCCGAGAAACACCGGCTTTCTCAAAAACCCTGATTACTGGGGCCACAGGTCCCAGACTTCCTTGGGATGCATTTTCTTGACCTCGGCCAGCTCGTTACTGTCGAGGTGGCGATCGAGCACCTTCAAAACGGCTTTCAGGGTTTGCTCGGCGTCCACATCACCGTCGATGGTCTGCTCGAAGGCCTCCAGGTATTGCTCCCTGTCCCGCCACTTGTGCGGCGTTTCCGCAGGCTTCCAGCCTTCGAAGAACAGTCCCCGCGCAAGGATCGGTAACTGGGCGGCAAAATCGGCAGCTTCGTTGACCGTAATGCGGTCTCTGAGGGTTTGCAGCACGGCTTTCAGTCGCGCCCATGCCTCCTCTTCACTGATGGCGTCCAGCTCAGCCGAGATGTCCTTGAGCCAGGTGTTTATGGTCTTTACGTTCTGATCAACGATGTCGATGCTGGATTGCATCAAGGCCTCCTTCTCGCGAACGAATGTATGAATGCCTACCACCGTCCCTGAGGTCATATACTGTGGTTTCAAGACGAGCAAGCGCGCGGTAAGCAAGCTCGGATGATTTACTCAGTGACTGGAGAACAACAATGACGGCTTATGTAATCGGAAACATCACCGTGAAGAACCCCGAAAAATGGGCAGAATACCGCAGCGAGGTGCCTGCAACGCTGGTACCCTGGGGTGCGGAACTGGTACTCCGGGGTAAACAGGCGAAGGTACTGAGCGGGGACTACCGGCACACCGATACGGTGGTTATCCGTTTCCCGGATGCGAAATCCGTTGCGGGATGGCACAACTCCCCGGCCTATCAGGCACTGGTTCCGTTGCGTAAAGAAGCGGCGGATGTGGATCTGGTGAGTTTTGAGGGCGATGGATAGGCTGGCCAAAGACAACATCGAATGCGCCCTCAACCTGGATCAGTCGTTGACCCAAAGGACTCCGTGACGGAACCCTCAACTGGCTGATAAACAGAAAGATCAACTGGTTCGGGCCACCGTCATTTGGTAGTTTAAGAAGCGTCCAGGAGGACAATGTCTCCAAGCAAGCAAAAGGAATTGGATCATGGATCACAGTGAACGTGAGTACGTCTCTGCTGCCATCAACTTTTTCTGGGGCGATGGCACCGCCTCACCAGAATCTGTCAATGAGCGATCCGCTGAGGTCGTCTACATCGCAGTCTCCGAATCGCAATCCTGCTCCGCCTCCATGGACCTGGTGCCCAGACCTAGTGGTGGCAAGCCCGGTATCTCCTACATCGTCAAGCAGGTTGCAGGCATTGGTAAGAATATTGTCTCCGGTAATGAAGAGACTTATCGCATCTGCAAGCTTCAAGTCAGCCAGAACTTCCGCTCTGAGATCCACATGGCCCTGAAGGGGATTTGATATGTTCAGGCTTATTCTGATCGCCACTGCTTTCGCTCTCTCCTTTGCCGTCAAAGCAGATAGTCGCATCGAACTTGTTTACTCGGATTTAAAATTCAACATCCCGGCTGGCTTTACGCTTGTTGGTGATATTGGTGACAGCCTGAAACTTCTGGCCTTCCGATATGGTGATGAGCCTGGCAAGCGGTTCCTGGCATTCGCCGATATGACGCACGATCAAACGTTGGATTACGGCTGCACACCAGGCACATTCTTCAGAGCTGTCTTCTTTCCGACAGCTTCAAACCAGTGCGATCAAGCGTTGCTAAAAGCGATGCAGGAAAACTTTGTCACTGGCCGAAAGGTCGCCACCTGGAGCCAGGACAGCTATTCCCTTGCCTACTCGGATCATGGGAAGAAGGCTTTTCTCTTTGTGATTGGCAAAGACGGAAAGCTACTCCGGATTGATTCCGATTTTCTCAGTGGCGAATCCCTTAAGCAGATCGCTGCTGACATCTGAAGCACGGAAAAAACAGGAGATGACTCAATGACCCAAACCGGCAGTTGCCTCTGTGGCGGCGTCAAATACGAGATTCATGGTCCCCTGACCGATGTTCTGAACTGCCATTGCACCATGTGCCGCAAACTTCATGCATCAGCTTTCCGCACCCGCGCAAAGGTAAAGTCAGCAGACTGGCACACGGTGCAAGGTGAGGCACTGCTCACCTTCTACGAGTCGTCCCCCGGCGAACACAAGGCCTTCTGCTCCAACTGCGGCTCCAGCCTTTACACGAAATTTGATGCTCATCCGGAAGTGCTTGGATTCCCCATGGGCACCCTCGACACGGATCCGGGCGTTAAGCCGCAGCGGCACGTTTACGTGGGCAACAAGGCCCCGTGGTTCGAGATTACCGACGACCTGCCCCAGTACACGGAAAATCCCTGAGGCCGGAAACCGGCGGCCTCTGAATCCTGCAAAACTGAATCAAGGAAGATTATGAAAATATCAGCGCTCCCCCTCATCGTTCTCTGTCTGTTCATGGGCTACACGTTCTGGGTCATGGCCGGTGCAGACCAATCGCTTCTGGCCTTCGGCGCCCAACTGATGTCCAGCCCCGATACCGCGCAGGTTGTTATTGATCTCTACATTCTCGCGGCATTGGCCTGCATCTGGATGTATCAGGATGCGAAGCGCCGTGGCAGAGGATGGGGTTATCTGCTTCCGTTTTTCGTGGTGACCGCCGTATTTGTGTCCGCAGGGCCGTTGCTTTATCTGGTGCTTCGGGGTGGGCGCGAGCAGGAAAAACAGAGCGACACGCCCGAGGCTGGATGACTCCAGACCCTACCCCTCCAAATCGCCTCAATCTCTTCAACGGGCAGTAAAACCGTTATGAAATCTAACTTGGTAAAGAATGAGATCGATAGGGATAACCGAATCCTCCTGGTCTACCACGATTACAGACTTTTCGGTTGGATACTGATGGTTGCTTCGCTCCTTCCATTGACGACTTTGCTTGCTATGCCCTCTCCCGCCATCTCCGTTGTATTGGTGCTGATGGGAGGCATTCCGTTGGCGGTCGGAGCCAACCTTGTATTTAAGGAGCGCCGGAGGCTTTGGAATCGCGATTCGGCCAATGCTTATCCAGGTACGCGATCTTGGGTGCTAGGCGTTTTCCCGAACAAGAAATTTCGGCCAGATGCAGAGGAACTCGCGGAATTTGCATCCACCGAATGTGACCTGCCAATCAGGGACGATCTGGCAAGGTAGAGTCGTTTAACGTTTCTCCAGTAAAAGGCACTCAGCACGTGTTCTCAACCGATATATACAAAATCCTCAACTCAGACGAGGCAGGCATTTGCTTCGACCGCCCCATCCTGCCCAATGCTCTCATTTTCGGCGTGATCGCATCGCTTGCAGTGGTTTTGATCTACTTCGTCTGGGACGACCCTTCCCTGAACGCCTGGCTCTGGTTCGGCTGTATAGCCCTGGCACTTATGATACTCGGCCTCTTGTACCTGCTGGTCCCCGACAAGCGCATAACACTGGAAGAGAACGGATCGAAATTTTTGCTGAAAGGTAAACACTGGTTAGGAAAACGAAACGGCCAATTTGCTGCCGATGGGGTGATGACCATCGTCACCGTGACGGGGGCAGAGGGCAATCGTGCGATGAATTATGTGCTGGAGGTGAGAACTTACGACGGATTGCGCTTTATGTTGGGTTTTCATGGCTATGGAAGCTTCAAAAGAGAAAAGCTCAAGATTCTGGGCCAGGTGTTGGAGGAAAAGTCCGGGGGGCGGCTAACGCTCGAGTCTTGAACCGGTGCTCGTTGTTGTCAGTGTATTAGCCGAATCACTCTACCAGAAGAGGTAAGCCCACAATGCGCGCCTTGAAGCTCATGGCTCCAAAGAATCTTAGTTTGGAGGAGTTAGCGCCGCCAAAGTCTGGCGCCGGAGAAGTTTTGGTGGACGTGGAAATCACCAGCATCGGCGGCAGTGAAATTGCCGCGTTTCAGAACCCGGGGCTCCGCCCTCTACCGAACATCATGGGGCACGGCCTATGTGGAACAGCGCCATCCGGCAACCGCGTCGCGGTTTTCCCATTATCCGGTTGTGGGAATTGCCTTTACTGTCTTCAGGACCAACCCCAACTCTGTGATGACTGGCGCCTGATTGGCGTTCAATCACCCGGAGGGTTCGCGGAACAGGTGGCGGTTCCGGAGTCTGCTCTGGTTCCCCTACCCTCAACTCTGAGCTGGGAGCAGGCCTCGTTCATCGAGCCTTTCGCCAACTCCGTCAATGCCTGGGACCGCGCGCAACCCAAACCCACGGATTCTGTGTTGGTTCTCGGCGCGGGTTCACTGGGTTTGGGGTTGGCGGCCGTAGCGCGTCATCAGGGCTGTACTTCGGTGGCTGTTTCCGATCCATCGCCGACGCGGCTCGAGGCGGCTTTGGCGCTGGGTGCCAGCGAGGTTTCGCCCGGGGTCAACACCAGGTTCGACGTTGTTTTCGATACGGTCGGCAGCGAGCAATCCCGAACGGAATGCCTTCATCGAACCCGGAAGGGAGGAAAGGTGGTTTTTCTTGGCTTTGCATCGCAGTCACTCAGTGTGGATTTCTCGCTCCTGATCCGCGAGCAGAAAACGCTGATCGGCTCGTTCGTGTTTTCCCGGGAACAGTTTATGAAAGCCATGGAGCTGGCCGGTGGATGTCGTTCGGAATGGGTCCGTAACCTCTCATTTGATGAGGTTTTCGCAGAGCTCCAAGCCTATTCAAATGGCAATTTCGAACCCGTGAAGTCAGCACTTCGCCCGCAACGCTGAGCGGTGCCGCTGTCTGCATAATTACTGCCACCATCCGCCAGACTGGCGCCTATACTGGATAGCAAACCACCAGAGAAGCGCCATGGAACCCAACTCAACAAGCCTGAGCATGACCGTACTGATGACGCCGGACAAAGCCAATTTTTCCGGCAATGTGCACGGCGGCACCCTGCTGAAGTACCTGGATGAGGTGGCCTACGCCTGCGCCAGCCGGTACGCAGGCACCTATGTGGTGACTCTGTCGGTGGATCAGGTGATGTTTCTGCAACCCATCCACGTGGGTGAGCTGGTCACCTTTCTTGCCAGCGTGAACTACACGGGCCGAACCTCCATGGAGATCGGCATCAAGGTCGTCACGGAGAACATCCGTGACAAGCTAGTGCGGCACAGCAACAGTTGCTTTTTCACCATGGTGGCGGTGGATGACAACGGCAAAGCGGTGGAGGTGCCAGAGCTGGTGCCCCGCACCGACGATCAGATCCGGCGCTTTGCCAACGGCAAGGAGCGCCGTGCGATTCGAGCTGAGCTTGAGGAACGCTACAAGGCGCTCCATCGCAAGTAACGTCTAGCTGGAAACACCTTGGTAATTTGGTAAAGGAACATATTTGTTCAAATGGATATTGTCAGATTACTGGCTCTCTCGGGCAGTCTGCGGAAAGTGTCGTACAACACAGCTGCCCTCAAGGCCCTGCAAGCTCTGGCCCCTGGCCATGTTCGCATTGAAATCGGTGAGATTGGTGGCTTGCCACTGTTCAACCCCGACAGAGAGGATGAGTCTATTCCAGCTCTGCGGGCACTGGAGTCCTCGCTGAGACAGGCCGACGGGTTGATCGTTGCCAGCCCGGAATACGCTCACGGCATCAGTGGCCCCATGAAGAATGCGCTTGACTGGCTGGTTGGTGGCATGGAATTCCCTCACAAGCCCATCATGCTGGTGAATACTTCTCCTAGAGCATCCCACGCACAAGCAGCACTGAAAGAAGTGCTTACCACCATGTCTGGCGACGTGATTGACGATGCCTACACGTCTGTACCGCTGCTCGGCAGTGGGCTTGGCACACAGAGCATTGTTGAAGACCCGGCTATCGCCGGAGCCCTGCTTGGTGGCCTCAGCACATTTTGCAGAGCCATTCACGCTCGTAGACAGGCTGCGACGGGAATAGCGCACAAAGCCAACACGGCGTGACGGGAGGCAATGCTCCCACACAAATGGTTACCAATCTCAATTTGTTTTCCCCGAATTACCGGCAATACTCAATGGAGTTGGGATGGCCTTTCAGAGGGAATGACAATGCTATTCGCAGCACAAAAGCGCCATGCGGCGCAGAACCAGATCAGCAGCCTTCAGCAGGAACGAGATGGACTCTCCCAAGACCTGCAGGCCATCCGCACCCACATCGGTTCCATTGAGTTCACTCCCGAAGGCCGAATCCTCGATGCCAATGATCTGTTTCTCTCAATCGTCGGTTACCGGCGTGAGGAGATCGTGGGCCAGCATCACCGCATGTTTTGCACCAAGGAGTACGTCCGCAGCGCCGGTTACCAGTCATTCTGGGAAACCCTCGCTGCGGGCGAGGCCCATCGTGGCACCTTTGAACGGGTAAATCGGGAGGGGCGCCGGTGCTGGTTGCAGGCATCCTACTTCCCCGTGAGGAACGATTCAGGACAGGTGGTGAAGGTGATCAAGATCGCCTCGGATGTCACTGCAGAAAAAGAAGCCCTCGCGGACCGGGAGGCCCAGATCTCTGCCCTGAATCGCTCATTGGCAGTCATTGAATTCGAACCGGACGGCACCATCCGCTCGGCCAACGAAAACTTCCTCAAAACCATGGGCTACAGCCTCGAACAAATAAGGGGTAAGCATCACCGCCTGTTCTGTGAGGAGGAGTTCTACAAGGAAAACCCCAACTTCTGGCGCCACCTTGCCGCTGGCGAATTCTTTAGCGGTCAATTCGAGCGCCGCAACAGCGCCGGCCAGAGAATCTGGGTAGAAGCCACCTACAACCCTATTTTCGATAACGAGGGTAAGGTCTACAAGGTCATCAAGTTTGCCACTGACATCACCGCGCGCCTTGAGTCGTTTCATGCCACGGCACACCTGGCCGCTGAAACCTCCGATGAGACCGCAGAGATTACCGCCAGTGCCCGACACGCTCTGGATAGTGCGGTTGACTCGTCCAATACCATTGGCGAGAAAATTGAACAGGCAGGCGGCGTCAGCGAGCGGCTCAACGATCAGTCACGAAGCATCAAAAAAATCGTGTCCACCATCGCGGATATTGCCTCCCAAACCAACCTGTTGGCCCTGAACGCTGCGATTGAGGCGGCGCGTGCCGGCGAAGCCGGTCGGGGATTCGCCGTGGTGGCCGACGAGGTTCGCAAACTGGCCTCTCGCACGGCCGAAGCCACGAACGAGATTACCGGCGTTGTGGACCAGAACTCGGGGCTGATTGAATCGATTTACGCTCAGATGAGCTCCATCCGCGAGAGCTCGAACGAGGAAAAGGAACGTATCGGCATCGTTGCAGCAGGCGTCAAGGCCCTTGAGGAGGCTGTTCTGAAGCTCACGGGCGCCGTACGTTGCATGGATCAGAAATGACAAACGACTGAATCAACCGGAACCACCGCGCGGCGGTCTAGCCCAGAAGTTTCTCCAGTTGCTCATCAATAGCCTGTCGCCCCTGCGGCCGCACCACCCGGGCAATCTCCTGCCCGTCCCGCAGGAAAACCAGCGTTGGCCAGAGCTTCACACCAAAGGTCCGCCCCAACCTGCGGCCTTTGCCATCCTCAACCTTCAGGTGCGCAACACTCGGGTGGCCGTCCATGGCGGCTTGTATATCCGCCTGTGCTCCCCGGCAGATACCGCACCAGTTGGTGCCGAATTCCACCACCATCGGGCCTTGGGTCTGATCCAACTCGTCACGGCTCAGCGTTTCAGGTGTATATTGGCTGATATACGACATGGTGTTTCCTTGTTGGTTGTCGGCTATCTTTGAGCGCCCACGTTCGAATGATACCGTTGAGTGATTTCAGTCATCCAGACTCCGGAGGGCTCATGGCAGGTGGATGGTCCCGTGATGGTGCGGTTCAGGAACAGATTGATGCAAGTGTTGAGGATGAAATCCAGCGCGCTCGCAGCCAGTTGGCCAAAGGCGAGAGCGCCAGGGAATGCGACGAGTGCGGCGCCACGATTCCCGAGGCCCGGCGCAAGGCCATTCCGGGTGTCCGGTTGTGCATTGACTGCCAGTCAGCCCATGAGAAGCAAAACGGCCGGTCAAGCGGCATTAACCGTCGTGGCAGTAAGGACAGCCAGCTTCGCTGACTCGCTGGTGCCACCCTCTTTGAGAACCGTTTAATCGTGAGAGCAAACCTGTTGGAAAAACGCGTGCCCCCGGTCGCACTGGTGCTGATCGTGGGATTGATTATGTGGCTTGTCGCGGTCTCTGCCCCTCGCGTTGATGTGGATGAAACACTTCGGCTGGCAATCGCAGGTATCCTGTTCCTGCTGGGCATTGTGTTTGCTATCTCCGGAGTAATGGCCTTCCGGGCTTCAAAAACCACCGTGGATCCTCGCAAACCCGAGGCAAGTTCTGCACTGGTCAGCTCCGGGGTGTACCGCTATTCGCGCAACCCCATGTACGTGGGTTTTGCCCTGGTGCTCGCGGCCTGGGCCGTGTTCCTTGCGTCCGCCTGGGCGCTGCTCGGCGTTCCTTTCTTTGTCGCGTATATGAACCGGTTCCAGATAGCTCCGGAGGAGCAAGCGCTCGGGGAAATCTTCGGAGAGGAATTCGCGGCCTACATGCAGCGGGTACGTCGTTGGATCTAACAACGAAGGAGGTAGACCAATGCCCTATCATCGCAACACTGAATTACCCTCCAGTGTTCGTAACAACCTGCCGGAGAAGGCTCAGGAAATCTACCGTAAGGCCTTCAATTCCGCTTGGGACGAATACGAGGACCCGGAAGACCGACGCGATAACGCCAGCCGGGAGGAAACTGCCCACAAAGTGGCCTGGGCGGCGGTGAAGAAGGAATACCACAAGGAAGGCGATCGGTGGGTGAAATCGTGAAATGATTGATCTGACAAGGCTTGCTGCCCTGAAAACCCGATGCGGTCTATTCTTACAGAAACCGCTCGAGGCCTGGTGGAATGTCATGAAACAAGCCTTGTTTCTTTTACTTTTGCTGGCGTTGTCCGGCTGTTCTACAACTCAGGCGCCAGAAAACGACACCGGTTTCGCGTCCGTCGCGAAGCTTGAGGCCTTCGCCGGCTGCTATAAAAACTGCAGCAGCCCCGCGGGCGGCTCGTCGCCGGTGTGCCTGACCTCCATCCTCTGGCCGGGACAGTTCTCGGCAGAAACCCAGCCGGAGGCGGTTGCCATTCGCAGCGGCAGTGGCTCAAGCCTGATCGCTTCGGCCATTCTGGACAACACCGTTATACAGGAATCGCGGTTCGAGGAAGGCAAACACTTTCATTTCAGGGACGGGCGCATTGAGCTGAATCGTGACTTCCTGGCCTCGGGCGCCCGGGAACCCGGCAATCCGTTTATTGGCCTCGCGACAAGCAGCACCGAACTTGGGCTGGATTCGTCTGGCCAGGGCCGCATCAGTCAGTCGACAGCCTTCGCCGGCACGGGCTTTCTCATCGTCCCCATTGCCGGTAAAACCTCGACTATTCAGAAGATTGACCGGGCGCCGTCGGATCTTTGTGCGATAGACTAAGGTCCCGTCTGGTTCCAACCATGAATGAAACAAGGACAACTCCATGAAAGGCGAATGCCTGTGTGGTGAAATTGCATTCGAGATCGAAGGCAACCTCCCTAACCTCTACCAGTGCCACTGCTCCCTGTGCAGAAAGGCAACGGGGTCAGCAGCCAATGCCGCCACTTTTGTGCCAAGCACACGCTTTCGTTGGCTTTCCGGCGAGCAGAAGATTTCGTCGTTTCAGAAGTCCACCGGCTATCGCAGCGACTTCTGCTCTGCCTGCGGCAGCCCGGTACCCAATCCGCTCAGAGACAAGGAGTTGATCTGGGTGCCTGCCGGTCTGCTCGACGAGTCGTTCGAGGCGTCGGTCACAGTGCACCTGCACCTCGGGTCGGCTGCATTATGGGAACATGATGCGGAACGGTGCCTGCGGCTGGAAGCAGGGCCAGAGAGCCTTGAAATGCTGGAAGAGGCGCTAAAGCAACCTGCGCAATAACAGGAGAGCAAAGGAATGACCAACATCACTTTGGAATCCACCCTCACCTGCCCACATTGTGGTCACCAGAAAACGGAGACCATGCCCACGGATAGCTGCCAGTACTTTTACGAGTGCGAGTCCTGCGGACGCTTGCTGAAGCCCAAGCCGGGCGACTGTTGCGTTTTCTGCTCCTATGGCACCGTGCCCTGCCCACCCATTCAACAAGGCACCGACTGTTGTGCGCCGCCAGAGTGAGACCGGAGGAAGCCGTTTTGCCTGAATTGAAAACCGTTGGGCTATTTCTCGTCACAGCACTTCCTGAAATCGTGGGCTGCTACCTGCCCTACCTGTGGCTTCGTGAAGGAAAGAGCATCTGGCTGTTGGTGCCCGGTGCCCTCAGCCTGGCCGCCTTCGCCTGGCTGCTTTCTCTGCATCCAACCGCCGCAGGGCGTGTGTATGCAGCCTACGGCGGCGTTTATATTTTTATGGCCATCCTCTGGTTATGGGCGGTAGACGGTATCCGTCCCACGATGTGGGATCTGGTTGGCTCCGGGGTGGCATTGCTCGGTATGGCAATAATCATGTTCGCGCCGCGCGCTTCCTGACTTCTCGGCAATCATCACGTTCTCGTTCCTCAACTATACTCAGCTTTGGCAGAACCCAAGGAGGATTTGAGATGAATCGGATTGCCATTGCTCTATGTTCCGCACTCATGGTAGCGCCTGTCGCCGCTATCGCAGACGCCATGAAATCTGAAGCCCCGGCCAATGCCGAGGTGTATTTCGTGCAACCCAGTGACGGCGCCACAGTAGGCCAGACCTTCAAGGTGGTCTTCGGCCTGCGCAATATGGGTGTTGCTCCCGCCGGTATCGACAAGGCCGGTACCGGCCACCACCACCTGCTGATTGATACCGATGTACCCTCTGATATGAGCCAGTCGCTTCCGGCAACCGATCAGGTGCGTCACTTTGGCGGCGGCCAGACTGAAACCGAAGTTACGCTGGCCCCGGGGAAACACACCCTGCAACTGTTACTGGGCAACCACGCCCACGTGCCCCATGAACCAGCGGTCGTCTCCAAAAAAATCACCGTGACGGTGGAGTAACGCAGAAACGCCGGTAACGGGCTGTTTTTTCGCCAATTCCATTCCCGGCCAATCGTGGTAGTCTGGGCACCATCGACTTGATGGACCAGAGGTACCACATGCGGAAAAACATTCTGATTACCGGCGCCAGCACCGGCCTTGGTGAGGGCATGGCCCGCGAATGGGCGGCAAAGGGCTGTAACCTGGCCCTGTGCGCCCGTCGAGCAGACAAACTGGAAGCCCTGCAACGGGAACTGCAACAGGCCCATCCGGGCATCCGGGTGCTGGTGCGGGGCCTGGATGTGTGCGATTACGAGCAGGTGTTCGAAGTATTTCGCGGCTTCCGCGAAGAGCTGGGCAGCCTCGACCGGGTCGTTGTGAACGCCGGTATTGGCAGCTCACAGCCGATTGGCCGGGGCCATTTCGCCGCCAACCGCAAAACCGCCGAAACCAACTTCATTGCTGCCATCGCCCAGAGTGAGGCGGCCATGGAGATTTTCCGGGAGCAGAACAGCGGCCACCTGGTATTGATGTCCTCGGTGAGCGGTGTGCGCGGATTCCGTGGTCCGCTCAATGTCTACGCCGCGACCAAAGCCGCCGTAGCCTCCCTGGCCGAGGGCCTGCAGCTCGACACCAAAGGCAAGCCGATCAACGTGAGCAACATCCTGCCCGGCTATATCCTCACCGACATCAACCGGGACACCAAGAATGCGCCTTTCAGGGTAGATCTGGAAACCGGCGTAAAAGCCCTGGTGAAAGCCATCGAATCGGAAAAACGCCGCGCCTTCGTGCCCTGGTGGCCCTGGACGCCGCTAAGCTATGTCATAAAATCCCTGCCCTTTGGCCTGTTTGCCAGGGCCATGTAACCGGTTCGGATTCTGCTCAATGTTCAAATCCCTTGCTCTGGCAGCACTGATTGCGGTGCTGCTCGCTTTCCTTGGCTTTCAGTACTACATCACCTCGGTGCCCGAACTGGTGGAACCCATCGCGGTGGAAGATGCGCGCTTTATCGAACAGGACAACAGCCTGATCGTGACCTTCCAGGGCAGCGCCGGGCACCGCTTCACCTTCGGGCTGCGGGGCGACGTTACCAACGAGCCCGAACAGACAGCCCTTTTCTTCATTCGTAACCCCGACCTGGTGCCCTACGTCTACTGGCCCGGTTTTCGGAGCAACGACGAAAAGCGGGTATTGGAGCTTCTGGAATACTGGTCTGAAAGCCACTTGCCTGCTGACCAACTGGAATCCTTCAGGCAGGCCGAACCCGATGAATTAATGCCGGACAGACTGGGCGGAGAAGCAGCCGCCTATCGTATCTATCAGGTGCTGGAGGCCCGCAACTGAGAGTCGGGCCCCGAGCACAGGCTTCTTGTAAATTCAGCTCGAGGAATCAAGATGACGCCCCCATTCAATGTCCTGACGCCAGCAGAAATTGTTTTCGGTCGCGGCAAGATGGCCGAACTGAACGAACGTGCCAGCCGACTGGGGCGTCGCGCGCTCGTGGTTCATGGTCGCAGTCCCGAACGGCTGAGCCCGGTATTTCAGTCGCTGACCGACGTTGACGTGGTCCAGACCCTGTCCATTGGCAAGGAGCCGGATCTGGATACCCTGTCTGCCGCCATCGCGTCGGGCAAAAGCCTGGGTGTTGATCTGGTTCTGGGTATAGGTGGCGGTTCGGTGATGGATTCGGCCAAGGTGCTGGCAGCCATGCTGCCAAGTCCTTCAGAGCTGATGGACCACCTGGAGGTGGTGGGCAAAGGCCTGCCGTTGCAATCCGACCGGCTGCCGCTGATCCTGGTGCCCACAACCTCCGGCACCGGTGCCGAGGTTACCCGCAACGCGGTGGTGGATATCCCCGAGGCGCAGCGTAAGGTCAGCCTCCGGGATGCCCGGCTGCTGCCGGATCTTGCCCTGGTAGACCCGGCGATGACCGACGGCTGCCCAAAGTCGGTGACCTTGCACTCGGGCCTGGATGCGGTCACCCAGGTCATTGAACCCTACCTTTCTTCCAGGGCCACACCCTTCACCGACATGTTATGTGTTGAGGCCATTCCCATGGGTTTGCGGGCCCTCAAACAGCTTATGGCGGGCGAATCCGAAGACGCCCGGGATGCCATAGCCCATGTCAGCCTGTTTGGCGGCCTGGCCCTGGCCAACTCGGGGCTGGGCGTGGTGCACGGTATTGCCGGGCCTTTAGGCGGGCTCAGTGGGGCACCCCACGGTGCCATCTGCGGCGCCCTCCTTCCGGCAGGCATTGCCGTAAATCGCGACCACGCCGAAACCGACGAGCAGCGGGCCAGGATTGATCGGGTGGTCGGGTGGATTGCCGAGGCTTTCGAGACCTCGCCGGAGCAGGCCTTGACCGTGTTCCAGAGCTGGATTGTCAAAAACGGCCTGGCCGGCCTGGCAACCCTTGGCGTGACCGAAGAACAGGTGGTTGCGGCGGCGGACGCAGCGGCCAGCTCATCGTCCATGAGGGCCAATCCGGTGGTGCTGGCTCGGGATGCCGTCGAGGGCGTGATACGCCAATCGATGGGCTAGGAAAAAACGCAAACAAGGAAAGAAAAAAATGGTTGGAGAAGCGGGTCCAACGACTCCTCCAACCAGCGCCACGGCCGTGGCGACTTTCTTTGAACCGGTTAACGCACCTTGGAAAGGAACTTCTGTGTCAGCGGGTTCTGGGGATCAGTGATCACCTGCCTGGCTTCGCCGATCTCGGCAATCACGCCCTGGTGGAAGTATGCCACCCGGTCGGAAACGTCTCGTGCGAAACCCATTTCGTGGGTCACACAGATCATGGTCATGCCGTCTTCGGCCAGCATGCGCAGGGTGTCGAGCACCTCGCCCACCAGTTCCGGGTCCAGTGCCGAGGTCACCTCATCCAGAAGCATATAATCCGGCCTCATGGCCATGGCCCGGGCGATGGCCAGGCGCTGCTGCTGGCCACCAGACATCTTGGTCGGGTACACGTCGAGCTTGTCGCCAAGACCAACATGCTCAAGCTCCTTCTTGGCGATCTCCATCGCCTCTTCCTTGCTCATCTTCTTGACGATCCGGGGCGCCAGCGCTGCATTTTCCAACACAGTCATGTGTGGAAAAGAGTTCCACTGCTGGAAAACCATACCCAGCTTCTGGCGCAACTTGTCCTTGTTGGTGTCCCTGGCGTGGACATCCACGTCGTCAACCAGGATCTTGCCGCTGTTGATGGTTTCAATGGCGTTGATGCAGTACAGCAGGGTGGATTTGCCGCTACCCGAGCCCCCGATAACGCTCACCACCTCGCCCTTCTGCACATCCAGGCTGACGCCTTTCAGGACTTCAAGATCGCCAAAGGATTTGTGGACATTCTGGACGCTGATCATATTGCCATTTTCCTCTCGACATACCGGCCGTAGTGGGACAGCGGGTACGAAATAATGAAGTAGAAGATACCAACGCCGATGAGTATTTCGAGCGGCTGCTGGGTTCTTGAAATCAGTTGCTCCGAGGTGCGCAGCAGTTCCATGTAGCCGATCACTGACACCAGGGCCGAATCCTTGATCACGCTCAGGGAGACGCCCAGCCAGGACGGGAACACCGCGCGCAGGCCGATGGGCAGCCGGATGTGATAGATGGTCTGCCATTTGGTCATGCCCAGGGAGCGGGCCGCTATCTGCATGGACGGGCTCACGCTCTCGAAGCCGCCGCGGAATACCTCGCTCATGAAGGCCATGGTGTACAGCGACAGCACGATGGACCCCGCCACGAACGGCGCCAGTGGGCTGCCGGCGGCACCCATGAAGGTGGAAAACAGAATGAGCTGGATGATCAGCGGCACACTCCGGAGCACGTCCAGTACGCCGCCAAAAAGCATGTTGACCCAGCGGTTACTCTCAGCCCGGGCAAAACCCACGATCAGGCCGAGCACGGTACCCACAACGATGGCCAGCACCGAGATGATGATCGTGTTCCAGACACCGGTCAGGATCAGGCCGCTATCGCTCCAGGACAGGGGTGTGAATAAAGATCCCATCAGATTTCCCCCTTGAAGAGTCTGCGCGCCAGAAGCGATGAACCGAACAGCACCAGCTTGGTAATGATGAAGTACATAACTGCCGCCACAATGAAGAATTCAAGGGTACGGAAGCTCAATGACTGCAACCGCTGGGTGGTGCCAGACAGTTCGCTCATACCCACCAGGATGCCCAGCGAGCTCATCAGGATCGACCACACGAACTGGTTGGTCATGGGGTGATAGATACGCCGCAGCATCTGCGGAAGGATAATGTGCCAGTAGGCCTGAAAGCTGGTCATGCCCAGCGACTTGGACGCGCTGTACTGGGTGCTTGGAATCGACTGGAACCCGCCACGGAAGGTTTCCGTGAGATAACCAGCATTGATGAAGACCAGCGCACTGAGCACCGCCGCATAGGGGCTCAGGTGGATACCAAAGGCCCCCAGACCAAAATAGGCCATGTAGATCTGAAACAGTGCCGGCGTGTTCCGGGCAATTTCAACCCACACCGTCGCGACCTGGCTGAAGAACTTGGTGTTATTCATTTTGGCAATCGCCAGGAGGATGGCGATGACAATGCCCAGAAGCATGGCCAGAACGGAAACGTGCAGGGTAACGAAGGCGCCGTTCAGCAACTGGGGCATGTTCTGGAACACAACGTTCCAGTGAAATTCGTAGTCCATACCTTTGCCATTTTATGAATGGAAGGAAAGTTGATCACCAGGCCGCCAGGGCGGCACTGGCATCAATATCTCGGGGCGACCGCCCGATCGGCGGCCGCCCTTTCGCCCATTGCTTACTTGTTGTCTCTCAGGGTCTTGATCAGATCGGCAGGTACGTCTGTGCCAAAGTGCTTGTTGTAGGCTTCGTTCATGTTGCCATCACGAATCTGGCGCACCAGGAACAGGTTCAGGTAGTTGATCCAGGCCACCTCATCACGCTTGGCGATGATGCCAACAACGTCGTCGTAGTTGGGCACGTAGGGGCCGGCCACGAAGTCATCGAATTCTTCACTGCGCAGTTTGGTGGCAATGTTGGTGTTGGTGGAGATGATGGCATCTACCTTGCCCTGGTACAGGCCGAGATAGGCATCATTCTCGGACTTGAAGGAGGTGTAGTTGTCTTTACCCCAGCCCTGCTGCTCTGCGTAGGCCAGGTACTCGGTTTCGTAAGTGGTGCCGAGCGCGGCGCCTACCTTCAGGTTCTTCAGGTCGTCGAAAGACTGGATGTTCTTGTCTTCGTGAGCAATCACCTGGAATTTGAACACGAAGTACGGATAGGTGAAACCAACGGTCTTGGCGCGTTCGAGAGTGTCTGAGGTGGAGCCGATTACGACGTCAGTCTTGCCGGAAACCAGAGAGGGAATCCGCTCACCCCAGGTGAGGTTAAGTACGTTCACGTCCACCCCAAGCGCCTCGCCCAGGTCGTTGCAGTAATCCACATCGAACCCTGCGGGGTTGTTGTTCTCGTCAAAATAGCCCATGGGTGGGAAATCAAGAACCACGCCACAGTTCAGCGTGCCACGCTGAATCACGGTATCCAGCTGGTCGGCTGTTGCGTTGATTGGAGCGGCTGCAGCACAAGCGAATACCAGCGGTGCAAGTTTGCGAATCATAGTGTTTCTCTCTTTTTCTTTTGTGGGCGAAAGGATTCTGACCGATATGCCTACACATCACGCGCTATGTGCAAAAAGCATACGTATAAATGCTACCCCAGAAGTTTTAGTAAAATGTCTTGAAATAGGCAAATGCGTAGTGAATTTTCCTAAATTTTGCCATTACAAAACGATTTCACGAACCAAAACGGCGAATTCCAGTCAGTAAGGTCAAAAAAATATTGCATTAATCATATAAATTCCCGATTTCCCTGCGTTTTCCAATACCTGCGTGGCAGGCCGCAATCCTGGCCCTAAAACTAACCTTCCCGAAGTAAAACGGCGGGATTGAGGCGCATGGCCTTGAGGGTTGGCAACAGCCCACCCAGCAGGGCCAGAGCACTGACCGCACCCGCAACAAGCATGCCCAGCCACCACAGATCGGCGGCGGGCAGTTTCAGCAGCTGATCCGCCAGCGGCAATGCAATCAGGGCGCCCAGGCCAGTGGCGAACACCGTGGCCAGAAGGGTCAGCAAACAGGTCTCCAGCAGCAGGGAGGTCCGGATGGCCTCGTGCCGGACACCCAGGCAGTGCAGAAGGTTGGCCTCGTATAGCTGTCGTCGCCGGCTCACGCTCACCACACTGGAAAGTACCAGCAGACTGGCCAACAGGCTCACAGACGCCACTGCGGCCAGTCCTGCTGCCGCCTTGTTCAGGAGATTTCCGGCTGTCGCCAACCAGTCGGCTGTGCGGAGCGTGATGACATTCGGCAGGTTTTGCGCAAGCCAGCGCTGGGATTGCTTCGCCGCCTCGTCACTCTGATAAACCGCGCCCACGTACAGGCTGATGAGTCCGTCCAGGGCGCCGTTCTGCAGAACGCCCTCAAACCAGAAGCGCGTCTGCAGCCCCTTTTGCCGGTAAATGGCGCGAATTTCCGCGGTAATGGTCTTGTCCTGGGCGGAAAACGTCACTTGGTCGCCAATCCCGAGGCCAAGCTGGTAAGCCTCCCGGTCTTCCATGGCCATGAACGCCGGCTGTCCGCGTGGCGCGGGTTCGGTCCACCAGCTGCCCTCCACCAGCTCAAGGCCCTCCGGATTTCCCGACAGGTAACTGAGCTTGTATTCATCCCCCATGGCCTCGCGCCGGGCATCGGCGTCATCGGCCAGTACCCGGGCAATGGGTTGCTGGTTGATGGTCGACAGTCGCGACCGCACCAGCGGTAACAGCTCGGTCTGGCTGGTACTATCCAGTTGCGTAAGGCCTGCCCGCAGCGGTTGCCGCTGATCCGGGAACACCTCGTACAGAATCAGTGCAGGCGCCTGCTCGGGTATGGTGGTCTCCAGCGCGCGCAACAGCGTGGTCACCATCAGGGTGCAGGCCACAACAAGAGTCAGGGCTGTGCCCAGTGACAGCAGCGTGGCCCGCAGGGGCGAGTCGGGCCGGTGCAGGTTCGCCAGGGCAAGCCTGCGGGTAAACTTCCGGTCAGCAAAGCCTGCCGTTTCGAGGGCCTTCGCCCCTTTTCGCAATGCCTTGATCAGGCCCTCCAGCAGAGCCCAGAGAACCATCACTGCCAACAGAAACAGAAACCCCAGATGCGGTGAAGGCAACCACACCAGTGTGGCCGCGATGTAAAGCGCCAGCAGGCCGTAACTCGCCCGTCGCCAGCTACGGGGCTCGTTGGGTGCCGCCTCCACCTGGCCCCGGAACAGACCTGCCGGCGGCGCCGCCAGCGCTCGCGCCAGGGCCGGCAGTGCAAACACGTAGGCCGTCAGCACGGCGAACAGCCAGCTTAACAGCAAGGGTATAACCCAGAGCGAGAGTACGTTTGTCGCACCCGCCGAACCGCCTGCGGTGAACGCATCGCCAGCCAGGTGGAGCGCCGCGGACGACAGCCCCAGCCCGATTCCGCCGCCAATCAGACCGGCCAGCGTGCCCAGAATGCCAATCTGCAACAGGTAAATACACACCAACGGCTTCCGGCGCAGGCCCAGAGTCTGCAGAGTGGCGATGGTGCCCAGTTTTTCGTCGAGATAGGCATGAATGCTGTTGGCCACGCCCAGCCCGCCGATGAAGAGAGTGGTGAAGGCAATCAGTATGAGCGCAGTGGCAATCTGGTCCAGTCGTTCCGAAATCCGCTCGCTACGCTCGGCAAAAGTGGTTATCTCCCAGCGGGCATCAGGAAAGGCCTGCTCAAAGGCCTGTAGCCAGTCCTCGAGGTTGCGGTTGGTCTGTACCCGGTACTCGTAATCCACCCGGCTGCCAGGACGAATCAGGCCGGTGGCGCCTACCGCTTCGCTGGCAATGATGACGGGCAGGCCCCGCCAGTTGGCGTTCAGGCTTCGGTCGGGTTGTGCCTGAATCAGCCCCGTGATGCGAAAGCTCGCAGCGCCAATCTGGATGTCGTCGCCAACGCCCTGCCCCAGGCGCTCGGCCAGCAGTGGGTCGATCAAGGCGCCCCACTGCCCGTTGCTTTTCGCGGTCAGCTGTTGCCGCGACTGGTTCGGGCTCAGCGCCAGCTCACCGTAAAGCGGATAGGCATCGTCTGGCACCAGAATTTCCGCACGGAAAAAGCCGTTGCCGTCGCTGCCGGAGACAATTGTGTCGAATTCCCGTACCAGAGAGAGACGGCCCGTGGCCTCAATCCAGTCCTCCACCTCCGGAGGGAGCGCTTCGCTGGCTTCCAGTTCCACGTCGCCGCCGAGCAGGGCCCGTGTATCCGCCAGCAGGCTCTGCTCAATCACGCGGTAGAGGCTGGCGGTGGCCGCCACCAGGGTAACGCCAAGAATCAGGCAGGCCAGAAACACCCTGAGCGCCGAGATACGCGAGCGCAGATCAGCGATGGCAAATCGGAGCATCCAGGCCGGTTTGCGGGAGGTTCTAGGCTTCATGTAGACACCCACCGTCCATGCGCACCCGGTGCTGGCAACGCTCGGCTACCCGTTCATCGTGGGTCACCAGCACCAACGTGGATTGGCTGTCCTTGTGCAGATCAAACAGCAGTGACAGTACTTTCTCGCCGGTCTCCCGGTCCAGATTCCCGGTGGGTTCGTCACCAAGCAGCAGGCTCGGCTTGTGTACCAGTGCTCTGGCGATGGCGACACGCTGTTGCTCCCCGCCCGACAGCTGGCTCGGGTAATGCTGCAGCCGATGGCTCAGCCCCACGGCTTCGAGCATGGCGAGCGCCTGTTCGCGTGGGCGCTCCGCGCCGGCTATCTCAAGCGGCAGGCTCACATTGCCGAGGGCCGTCAGGCCCGGCAGCAGATGGAAAGACTGGAAGATAATGCCCAGATGTTCGCTACGCCAGTCCGCCAATGCGTTGGCGTCCATGTCACCCAGGCGCTGATCGCCGACCACGATTTCACCGCTGGTTGGGCGTTGCAGCCCCGAAAGCAACAGCAGGAGCGAGGTTTTACCACTGCCGGAGGGACCGGTAATCGCCAGCGTGTCCCCTGGCGGTACGGTGAGCGAAGCCTTGTTGAGCACCGCGACCTTGCCGGATTCGGTCGGGTACTCCAGAAAAATGTCGTTCATTTGTACGCGGGTGGACACGGTCGTTCCTTCTGTCTGTGTGTTTCCGGTAAGGCCTGAACTAAACTACGAGCCTTTTCCGCAAGTGGTGCAAATTGAGCCTATGAACATTCCGATAGTTCATCACCCGGATTACAGCTTCCCGTTCCCGGAGAGGCACCGCTTTCCCATGGAAAAGTTCCGGCTGCTTGCTGACTACGCGCGCTCCAGAGGCCTGTTGACCCGAACCAACGGTTTTCGGCCAGCCCCCTGCCGGCAAGCCTGGCTGACGCAGACCCACTGCCCGGACTACCTCACCCGGTTTGCGGGTGGCGCGCTCTCGGCAAGGGAGCAGCGTCAAATGAACCTGCCATGGAGCACAGGCCTGGTGCGGCGGACCTTTCTGGCACCGTCCGGTACCGTGCTGACAGCGCAGCTGGCGCTGCAACATGGCATTGCCTGCCACCTGGCCGGTGGCACCCATCACGCGCATTATGATCATGCTGCGGGCTTCTGCATCCTCAACGACCTGGCCGTCGCTGCCAACGTGCTGTTGCAGCAGGACGGCATCGAGCGACTGCTGATCTTCGACGTTGATGTACATCAAGGCGATGGTACCGCGGCTCTTCTGGCTAACGAACCGAGGGCGTTTACCTGCTCCATTCACTGCGAGCGTAACTACCCGTTCGTGAAAAGTGAGAGTGACCTGGATATCAGTTTGCCGGACGGCCTGGAAGATGATGCCTACCTGGAGGTGGTATCCGACACCTTGCAGCAAGCGTTGGCGTTATCCCGACCGGACATTGTGCTCTACGACGCGGGTGTGGATGTTTTCGGGGGCGACCCCCTGGGTCGCCTGAACATTTCAGAGGCAGGCATTCTCCAGCGAGACAGGCTGGTGCTCGGTGAACTCAAACACCGAGCAATTCCAGTGGCTACGGTTATCGGCGGTGGTTACGACGACGACAGGGCAAGGCTTGCCAAGCGCCACGGCATTGTCGTTGAAGCTGCCTGTCAGTTGTTCGGAGGCGGTTAACGGATTGCGGAGGCCGGCCCATGCTCGGCGCTCGGGAACTGGCCTGGATCATTCATAATCGTCACTGAATGCCGAGCGGTGAAATTCCGCCGCCTCCTCCACTTCCGCAACACCGATTTCGCGTACCTCGGGCACGTCCCCTCCGGCCAGCACCTCAAGCACCGCATGCACGCCCCGGGACAGTGAACTGAGGCTGTAGCCACCCTCAAGAACCAGCGCGAGCCGTCCGTCGGCATGAGTCTCGGCCACTTCCTGCACGATGCTGGTGAGCATCTTGAAGCCGTTGTAGGTAAGGTTCATGGCCAGATCATTGCGGTGGGGGTCGAAGCCTGCGGACACAAGCACCAGATCCGGCTTGAAGTAATCCGCCGCTGGTACCAGGATGTCCCGAAACGCCCGTTCAAAGGCAACATCCCCTGCCGTTTCAGGCAGCGGCACGTTGATGGTATAGCCTTCCCCCAGCCCTTCCCCCACTTCCTCCAGATCGCCAGACCCCGGGTAAAAAGGCGCTGCGCAGTGGGTGTCGAAGAACAGCACGTCCGGATCCGCCCAGAAGATGTCCTGAGTACCGTTGCCGTGGTGAGCGTCCCAGTCGATGATCAGAATCCGCTCACAGCCGAGCTTGGCCTGGGCGTGCGCCGCCGCAATGGCAACGTTATTGAGTAGACAAAAGCCGCGTGCACGCACGGGTTCGGCATGGTGCCCAGGCGGCCGAATCAGGGCAAACGCACTCTGGCATTCACCCTTGATAACGCTTTCAACGGCCGCAATGGCATTACCCGCAGCAGCGGTGGCAGCCCGGATGCTATCCGGTGACACTGCGGTGGTGTCTTTGTCCAGCCAGGCGCGCTTGCCAGCCAGGGAAAAAACATGATCCAGATAGGAGGTCGTGTGAACCCTGGCCAGTTGATCATAGGTCGCGGCTGCGGCGCCAGTGCGCCAATGCACTCCCTCAATCGGGTTTTCGTCAAGGAACTCTTTGACGGCACTTATCCTGCCCGGGTGTTCCGGATAGCTCCATTTGAAGTCCAGTCCCTGGAGGATAGACCGTACCCGCTTCTCGACCCGACTGGGCACGAAGGGCAGGTCCACCTCAGGATTGTGTCCCAGCATGATCTCGTCATAGAACACGTTGACGCTTCGATCTCCGATCATGAACGGTTTCCTTTCTTATCGTTGGTTTCCCGCCAGCGCCTGGCTGACACTGGACGTAAACGCTGCCGCCCGTACCCCAGTCGGTTTAAAGCCCAGCCGGGTCCAGGCCTCCTTTGCTTCCTTGTTGGAGGCCGAATATTCAAGAATCAGTTCGGACGCGTGATGCGCCTCGGCAAACGTAACAAGTTCACGCAACAGGGCCTTGAAGATACCCATTCTTCGGAACTCCGGTTCTACCCAGATATCGTCAATGATGCCTGATTTGTACTCCACGGATTCGGACTGTTCCCAGATACCCTGGCTTCGCCAGATATAAACATAGCCCATACCAACGAGACCGGCAGTGTGATGCTCCGCCACCACCAGCCGCTTGTTCGGATCGTCGAGCGCTGTGTGCAGGGTTCGGAGCAGTCGCTTGTATTCACTTTGTTTAAGCTCGTGCGGGGGCGCACCGGACACGTGCAAGGCTAGCTTGGCGAGAAAATCCACAAGCTCGGGGAGGTCACCTTCCCGGGCTTCCCGGATGATGTACTCTCTTCGGTTGCCCGATCGCTTTCCGGACATGCAGGGCTCTCCAGGCAAGACTTGGACTATATGAAAGCTTAGACGCTCTCCATGAACCCTACAAAAGTCGACGCTTGGCATAGTGCAATGTTCAGGGTACCGTCCCAGGCATCCCTTTTAACTGACAGGCGGTTTCCATGTCCTTCTTCCGACTCCACGAACAGGCCGTACTGCAGAAAGGCGGCGAAGCCGAGGTGAAAGCCCGGCTCCCGAGAGTGGCCACGGCCGAGGAGCTTGCTGCGCTGGGCGATGATCGTTATCTCTCCGAGATCACCCGCTGCATTTTCAAGGCGGGGTTTGTCTGGCGGGTCATCGAGAATAAATGGCCCCAGTTCGAGGCGGCGTTCGAGGGCTTCGTGCCACTGTACTGGCAGCAGGTGCCGCCCGAGGTGCTGGAGCAACTGGCGGGCGATGAAAGAATCGTTCGCAACGCCCAGAAGATTCAGACGGTTCCCGAGAACGCACGCATGATCGTGGAAACGGCCCGGGAACACGGCAGCTTCGGGAAGTTCCTCGCGAGCTGGCCCCACAGCGATCAGGCGGGTCTACTACTGTGGCTGAAACGTAATGGCGCGCGACTCGGCGGCAACAGCGCTCAATATTTCCTGCGCCGGGTTGGCTGGGATGGGTTCATTCTCTCCCGCGATGTGATCGCGGGCCTGCAGCGGGAAGAGCTGCTGGATGCGTCCCCCACCAGCAAGAAAGGACTGCTGCAGGCACAGCAGGCCTTCAATCGCTGGCACGAAGAGACCGGGCTGCCGTACAGTCACCTGTCACGCATACTTTCCATGACACTGGGCTGAGCGCTCCCGCACAACACCTCTGAGTGTCTTTCCCGGCAATCTCTCGCCTGTCAGTAAGGGATGTAGTCCGATTCATCATCGACCACTTTTGCAAAGCGCCCTGCCCGCCAGTCGGCTTTCGCCGATTCAATCCGGTCCTTGATGGACGAGACAAAATTCCATTCGATAAACCGCTTCCCCAGCGGTTCGCCACCGATCAGGGCGATCCTTGTATCGTCCTGGGCGGTAACCGAAACCCCGGGCTCATTGCTCAGGACCGCCATGCTGTGGGCCTCAATCTCTGAGCCATGGGCCTTGAGAGAGCCGCTCACCACATAGAGGCCCCGCTCGGTTGACTCTGGCAGCACCAGGCTCTGCCCTGCCCTCAGAAACGCTTCCAGGTACAGCGTATCGCTGTGCCGGATAACCGGTGATGTCTGGCCATAGGCACTTCCGATCATGATCCGTACAGTGACCCCATTCACCTCCACGGAAGGAATCTCCGAAGCCGGGTAGTGGTAGAAAGCAGGGTCTGCCTCCTCGTCATGTTCGGGCAACGCCAACCAGAGTTGCAGCCCGTGGACCCGATGGGCCTGTGCGGTCACTTCCGGCCGCTCCCGCTCCGAATGGGCAATGCCACGTCCCGCCACCATCAGGTTGATGTCTCCAGGTCGAATGGGCTGAAAACTGCCAACGGAATCCCGGTGCAGTATCTCCCCGTCGAACAAATAGGTGACTGTGGCGAGACCAATGTGTGGGTGCGGCCGAACGTTGACACCCTCCCCCGGGGGAAAATCCGCCGGGCCCATTTCGTCAAAGAAAATCCAGGGCCCCACCATCCTCTGCTTTGCGGTCGGCAGGAGCCGCCTAACCGAAAATCCCCCGAGGTCTGCAACTCTGGGACTCAAAATCAGTTTTATGGCGCTGCATGGCGCCACTGTTTCACCGCAGGACTGCTCGGCCTCTCCCATCAAATTACTCATGACTCATCCTCCCTGTGTATCGGTTTATGTTAGCCGATTCCCAACACACCCGAGAGCACCTCCCATCAGTGCTACGCCATTCTTGTGTTTTTAGTAATAATCATTATCATTCGCTTCTGCATTTCATAACAGGAGATTCCAAAACCATGAACCTTCCTTTCCGCCGCCGCTGCGGCTTTATCGCCCTGGCCTCGCTGATGGGCACTCCGCTGGTCGCCCTGGCACAGTCCGACGCCAGCGAAACCGAGGAGCTTGCCCCACTGGACGTGGTGTCAGACGCGATCACAGCGCCGGAACACATGGATCTTGAGAAGCGGCCCCAGGTCGGCAAACAGAACGTGGCCATTGAGGAGCAGCCTTACTCGGTGTCCGTTGTCGATGAACAGTTCATCCAGGATTCCGGCGCCAAGACCATTCAGGATGCGCTTCTTTACACCCCGGGTGTTTACGCAGGCTCTTTCGGCTTTGACACCCGAATCGATTCAGCCACGGTACGTGGTGTGGATGCCGGCCGCTATCTGGACGGCCTGCGCCAGATTTATGGTTCCTACAACACGGTGCGCAGCAACGTTTATGCACTGGAGAGCATCGAAGTGCTGAAAGGGCCCTCCTCCATGCTCTACGGTCAGAGTGACCTCGGCGGTATCATCAACGCCGTCTCCAAGCGGCCCGAAAAGGAACAGGCCGGAGAGATCTGGGCCCAATACGGCACCTTCGATCGTAAACAGTTGGCGGTGGATGTTACCGGCCCCGCAACCGAAGACGGCGAGCTGCTCTATCGGCTTATCGCGCTGGGTCGCGACAGCGATACCCAGGTGGATTACGTTGAAGACGACGGCTATGTGCTCTCTCCTTCCCTCACCTGGCGCCCCTCGGAAGATACCAGCCTGACCCTGCTGCTGAACCGGCAGGAAAACAAGGGCCAGGTGTCAGCGCAGTTCCTGCCCCAGGCCGGCACGCTTGACCCGGGCTCGCAGGGCTTCATTGGCTCGGAGCGGTTCGTGGGCGAACCGGGATGGGACCGGTACGACCGGGAAAAGACCGAAGCCACCGTGTTCCTGGACCACCGCCTGAATGCCAACTGGGCGGTATCTACCACCGCTCGATATACCGACTCCAGCGCGGAAACCCGGGAACACTGGATCACCATTCCCAGCGTTCCGGATGCCAACGGCGAGGTGCCACGCACCATCTACACCGTCGATGCCGAAACCCGTATCTTCAACCTCGATGCCCGGCTCGAAGGTGACATCAAACTCGCCAACACCCGCCACCGTCTGATCATCGGCGCCGACCGTCAGGATGCCCGGTGGGAGCAGTCCAATTATTTCTACGGTTACGGCCTCGGCGGCACCTTTGACGTTTACGATCCGCAGTACGGCAACCTCAACGCCGGTGTCATTACCCCCTCTGACCGACCGGATAATGAGATCGAGCAGATCGGTGTGTACGTCGCAGACCACATTGAAATAGGACCTGTGGTTGTGTCTGCCGGCCTGCGCCACGACTGGGCTGAAAACCGCCGGCTGGCCGTTTCCGGGGCGGATACCGTCAGTGACGAGGAGGCCACAACCGGCCGCGCAGGTTTGATGTACCGCTTCGAGAACGGTATCTCCCCGTACATCAGCTACGCGGAAGCCTTCAGCATGAATCTTGGCACCGATGGCACCGCCTCTGCCGGCACCCTGGAGCCGACCACCGGCGAGCAGCAGGAAGCGGGCGTGAAATACGTATCGCCGGACAGCTCCCTCGGCATTTCCGCGGCCTACTTCGACATTACCCAGGAAAACCGGGTGAGCGATGGACAAACGCCCGGCGGTGTAGAGCAGACTGGCGCGGTCATCAACGGCTGGGAGCTGCAGGTGAACAAGCGCTGGCAGCGCTTCGAGACCCAGCTGGCCTACACCGATCTGAACGCAGACAACGATGCCACCGGCAACCGACTGCCCTACGTGGCCGAGCGCCAGGCCTCCTGGTGGAACCAGCTGTTCCTGGGTAGTAACTGGCGTTTCGGTGCCGGTGTACGCTATGTGGGCGACAACGTAGGTTCCGGCGGTGGCCCGGTGGTGCCCTCAGTGACCCTCTACGACGCCATGGTTGGCTACACCTGGGGCCAGTGGGACTTCAGCGTTGATGCCAAGAACCTGGCCGATGAAGAATACATCACCTGGTGCCGGTACGACGGCGGCGACTGCGGCTACGGAGAACGCCGTACCGTCAATGCCAACGCCAAATACCGGTTCTGAGCTTTCTGCAATCTGCCCGCTCGTGAAAGCCGCCCGCCCTCAATGCGGGCGGCTTTTTCATTTGCTGCCTGAAAACTGGGTCCGGGTTCGCCCCAGCAGCTATAGTGAGACCCACGGGAATCGCCCGTGACCTTCTGTATTGAAAAGCGGACACTACGGAGATTATCCATGCAAACCATTGGTCTGTTGGGAGGCATGAGCTGGGAATCCACGCAAACCTATTACCGGCTGATCAATGAAGGTATCAAAGCCCGGCTGGGTGGCCTCCATTCGGCAAAACTGGTGCTCTTCAGCGTTGACTTCGCCGAGATCGAAGCGCTGCAACACAAGGGAGACTGGCCCGCCACGGCAGACATTCTTTCTCGCGCCGCCGCATCACTTCAAAAGGCCGGGGCCGACTTCCTCCTTATCGGCACCAACACCATGCACAAGGTAGCACCCGAGATTGAACAGGCCGTTCAGATTCCCCTGTTGCACATCGCCGATGCCACGGCCCAGGTGCTCAGAAACGATGGCATAGACCGCGTTGGGCTGCTGGGAACACGTTTCACCATGGAACAGGCATTTTACCGGGAACGGCTGGAGAAGGCCGGCATTGAGGTTCTTACTCCGGATGAGTTGCAGCGGGAAACGGTGCATCAGGTAATCTACGAGGAGCTGTGCCAGGGTAACATCCAGGCCAATTCGCGGGATGCTTACCTGGACATCGTAACTTCACTCTCCGGCCGTGGCGCGCAGGCGGTGATTCTGGGCTGCACCGAAATCGGCCTGCTGATCAATCAGAAGGACACCGAGGTACCGCTGTACGACACCACGGCAATCCACGCCATGCAGGCCGTTGACCGGGCACTGGCAGATCCGTAAAAACCGACCAAGACGAACACCCGCAAAAACTGGATAATGGCCGCCATTCGTCGGAAGCTCCCGGGCTGCGGCACGCCAAATTCTCCGATCCAGGTGTTTTGTCATGGAAATCAACGTCAATTTTCTCGAGAACCTTCGGCTGGAAGCCAAATTTGACGATTTCACGGTGGTGACGGACCAGCCCATCCGCTACAAGGGCGACGGCTCCGCCCCCAGCCCGTTTGATTATTTCCTGGCCTCGTCGGCGCTTTGTGCGGCCTATTTTGTGCGGGTTTACTGTCTGGCGCGGGACATCCCCACCGAGAACATCCGGCTGTCCCAGAACAACATCGTGGACCCGGAGAATCGCTACAACCAGATCTTCAAGATCTCCGTGGAACTGCCCGAGGACATCTCCGAGAAGGATCGTCAGGGCATCCTGCGCTCCATCGACCGCTGCACCGTGAAAAAAGTGGTACAGACCGGCCCCACCTTCGAGATTGAAACCGTTGAGAATCTGGACGCCGACGCCCAGGCCCTGCTGATGACGCAGCCCGACGGTGGCAGCCAGACCTTTATCGAGGGCAAGGACCTGCCGCTGGAGCAGACCATCGCCAATATGACCGGCATTCTCGAAGAGCTGGGCATGAAGATCGAAATTGCCTCCTGGCGCAATATCGTGCCCCACGTCTGGTCGCTGCACATCCGCGACGCCGCCTCCCCAATGTGTTTCACCAACGGCAAGGGCGCCAGCAAGGAGAGTGCCCTGTGCTCGGCCCTGGGTGAATTCATCGAGCGGCTGAACTGCAACTTCTTCTACAACGATCAGTTCTTCGGCGAAGAAATCGCCAACAGCGAGTTCGTGCATTATCCGAACGAAAAGTGGTTCAAACCCGGCCCGGATGACGAGCTGCCGGAAGGTATCCTGGACGATCACTGCCTGGCCATCTACAACCCGGACGGCGACCTTCGGGGCTCCAACCTGATCGATACCAACTCCGGTCGGGCAGACCGCGGCATCGTTTCCCTCCCCTTTGTGCGCAAATCAGACGGTGAGGTGGTCTACTTTCCCTCTAACCTGATCGAAAACCTTTTCCTGAGCAACGGCATGAGTGCCGGTAACACGCTGGCCGAGGCGGAGGTGCAGTGCCTCTCTGAAATTTTCGAGCGGGCGGTGAAAAAAGAAATCATCGAGCAGGAAATCGCCCTGCCGGATGTGCCGCGGGAGGTGCTGGAACAGTATCCGGATATCCTCGAGGGTATTCAGGCGCTGGAAGCCCAGGGCTTCCCAACCCTGGTGAAAGACGCCTCCCTGGGCGGTCAGTTCCCGGTGATGTGCGTCACCCTTATGAACCCGCGAACCGGCGGCGTGTTTGCCTCCTTCGGTGCCCATCCGAGCTTTGAGGTGGCCCTGGAGCGAAGCCTGACCGAGCTGCTTCAGGGCCGCAGCTTTGAGGGCCTGAACGACGTGCCACCGCCCACCTTCAACAGCCTGGCGGTGACCGAGCCGAACAACTTTGTTGAGCACTTTATCGATTCCACCGGCGTTGTTTCCTGGCGCTTCTTCAGTGCCCGGTCCGACTACGAGTTCGTGGAATGGGATTTCTCCGGCACCACCGCCGAAGAGGCCGACCGCCTGTTCGGTATCCTCCAGGACCTGGGCAAGGAAGTGTACGTGGCCGTGTACGAGGAACTGGGCGCGCCGGTGTGCCGGATTCTGGTCCCCGGCTATTCCGAGGTGTACCCGGTGGAAGACCTGATCATGGACAACACCAACATGGCCCTCGACTACCGGGAAGACATCCTCAACCTGCACCGCCTGAGTGACGACCAACTGGCCGATCTCGTGGAGCGCCTGGAGGAAAGCCAGCTCGACAACTACATGACCATCATCACCCTGATTGGCGTGGAGTTCGACGAGAACACCGTCTGGGGCCAGCTCACCATCCTGGAGCTGAAGATCCTGATCTGTCTTGCTCTACAGTGGCACGAGGAAGCGCTGGAATTTGTCGACATGTTCCTGCAGTTCAACGACAACACCGTGGAGCGAGGTCTGTTCTATCGCGCCATGGCGGCGGTGCTTGAGGTAGCCCTGGATGAAGAGATGGAACTGGAAGATTACCTCACCAACTTCACCCGGATGTTCGGCGAGCAAACCATGGATGCGGTGGTCGGCTCGGTGAACGGCACCGTGCGTTTCCATGGCCTCGAGCCCACCAACATGCAACTGGAAGGACTGGACAAGCACCAGCGTCTGATCGAGAGCTACAAGAAGCTCCATACGGCCCGAGCGGCCCGCGCCGGCCTGGCCTGATCGCCGCGGCAACCAACTTGGACAACCGTGCTGCTGGCGCAGCGCGGACTCTCCCGAGTCATCCCGCAACATAACAAGTAGCCTATTTTCGTTTAATGCCCGTACACCTTTAGAGTTGTCCGACCATTTCCGGCACAAACGAAAACAGGAGCCTTGCGATGAGCAATCCGGTGATCGCTGATAACAAGCCGAAGAAAGTCAGCCTGAAGAAAGGAAAAGAATACGCGTTCTGCGTGTGCGGTCGCTCCAGCGACCAGCCCTTCTGTGACGGTTCCCACGCAGACACAGGCTTCAAGCCGAAAGTCTTCAAGGCGGAAAAAGACGAGGAGGCGGTGCTGTGCCAGTGCAAGCAGACCGGTAGCGCACCCTACTGCGATGGCACCCACCAGCAATTCAGTGATGACCAGGTTGGCAAGGAAGCGCCCGAGGGCGACGATAGCGGCGACGAGCAATCCGGTGACGCCCCGAAAGCCAGGTCCACGAAAGAAGAACCCACCGTTGAATTTATCCACCAACTGGCCCGGGAAGGCCTGAGCAACATGGGCCACCATGGTCCGACCACGGCCATGGGCGTGCCTCGCCATACCCTGCCTCACTGGGACGATCTGCAACTGATGGTGGCGCAGATGGCCAGCAAGCCCCTGGCAGACGACGCCGACGTGGCCACCGAGCTGGTCATTGGTCCGGAAGCGCGAAAGCCGCTGACCCTCAGCATGCCGCTGTTTGTGTCCGACATGAGTTTTGGGGCTCTGTCCGAGGAGGCAAAAATCGCCCTGGCCCGGGGTGCCGAAATGGCGGGCACCGGCATCTGTTCCGGCGAGGGAGGCATGCTACCGGAGGAGCAGCAGGAGAATTCCCGGTATTTCTACGAGCTGGCCAGCGCCAAGTTTGGCTACAAGGAGGAATTGCTGGAGAAAGTGCAGGCCTTCCACTTCAAGGGCGGCCAGGGCGCGAAGACCGGCACCGGCGGCCATCTGCCCGGTAACAAGAACACCGGCAAGATTTCGGAAGTGCGGAACATCCCCGAGGGCCAGCCGGCCAACTCGCCGCCCACCTTCGAGGATCTGCGCTCGGTGGAGGACTTTCAGCGCTTTGCCGGCCAGGTTCGCGAGATCACCGGGGGCATTCCGGTGGGCTTCAAGCTCAGCGCCAACCACATTGAACGGGATATCCAGTTTGCCCTGGATGCGGGCGCCGACTACATCATTCTGGATGGTCGTGGCGGCGGCACCGGGGCTGCACCGGAAATCTTCCGGGACCACATCAGTGTGCCCACCATTCCAGCCCTGGCCCGGGCCCGCCGTTACCTGGATGATCGCGGCGCGAGCGGTAGGGTCACTTTGATCGTCACCGGCGGGCTGCGGGTGCCCATCGACTTCGTGAAGGCCCTTGCCCTGGGGGCCGATGGGGTTGCGGTAGCCAACAGCGCCATGCAGTCCATCGGCTGCGTAGCAGCGCGCATCTGCAACACCAACAACTGCCCGGCAGGGATCGCTACTCAGAACAAGGACTTGCGCCAGCGCCTGAATGTCGACCAGTCGGCGAAGCAGCTCAAGAATTTCCTGGAGGCGTCAACGTCGTTGATGCAGGTAATGGCCCGGGCCTGCGGGCACGACAGCCTGAGCAAATTCAACATCGATGATCTGTCCACCTGGCATCGGGAGATGGCCCTGTTGAGCGGTGTGCGCTACGCCGGTGTACTCGACCCTTCTGCCTGATGCTCATTACTGGCCGCCAGGGTTCGCACCCGTTCGAAGTCCTCTTCGGTGAACACACCGTTGACTCCGGATATGGCGGCCAGCTTCATGCCATGGCGCAGGCCCAGTTTGTAAATCTCACGGACCTTCTCCCATTCGATGTTACGGCCAAGGGTGAAGTTTTCGAAACGGGCTTCCAGTGCCAGCACGATGGTCTCCGCGAGGCAGGCATAGGCAATGCCCCTGGGCAGGCCGATGTCTTTCATTCGCACATCGCCCGGTAGCTGAATTTCCCCGGATTCGATCACCAGAACGTCCGGGCGTTTGGCCACGTCCTCCGCGGGGATGTCCAGCGGCCTGGCAACATCGGTGATCACACAGCCCGGTTTAACCCTGCTGATGTCGAGAACACGCTTGCCAGCGCCAGACGTCGCGGTGACGATCATGTCCATCTGGCCAAGGTCGCGATCGGCCGAGCCCGCAAGATGAACGATGGCTCCGGGGGTTTCCTGTTCGATGCTTTCCTTCAGGGCCAGGAGTTTGGCCGGCTCCGGCGCCGCCAGGTAGATTTCGTCCACGGCCTTGGCCAGCAATCTGGCGCAAACCGAACCGATGGCGCCGGTGGCGCCGACTACCATGGCCTTGCCGGCAGCCTTTCCATTGGCACCGACGTGTACCCGGCCGATCTTTTTCATGGCCTCATGGGCCGCCCACAGGGCGCCGGAGGCGCTGTAGCTGTTGCCCGTGGTTATCGGCAGCGGCGCCCGCTTTGCCACGGTAATGCCGGCATCCCCCACCACCTTGGTAAAGGCCCCCAGGCCCATGATCTGGGCGCCGAGTTTCTTTGCCAGTTTTGCTGCCTGCAGCAACCGCGCGTAGGTAAATTCCGGTCCGTGGGCCATGATTTCCCGGGGCGTGCCGCCGACTGTGATCAGCCAGCCTTCCGCCTCGTCGCCCGTGGGCGAGCGGATGCCCGAAACCTTCGAGTAGATGAACGGGGGCGTGTAAGCGACGGCCTTTTCCACCAGGTTCATCACCTTTGGGGACGACACACTGGCGATCCAGTCCAGGGGCGGTGTCCTGGTCAGGTATTGTTGCGACAGCGGGTGGATTACGAAGGCAAACCGGTTCACTCGCCGGTAACCCTCGGGATACAGGATACGAGGCTCCAGCCCCAGAGTCTGGATCACATCCAGGTAGTCATCCGGGCCCAGTTGCTCCGGCGTGCGGGCCAGTGCCGCACTGATCATGGCCTCCATTACGTTGACGCCGACGGGTCTGCCCGCCAGCCAGGGGCTGTAATCAACCACCATGGCCACCCGGCGGGAGCGCAGCCAATCCAGTGACGCCTCGGTCACCCGGGAGGTGATCACGGTTTTGCCGTCCAGCTCTTTCTGGCCGAAATGCTCAAGATCCCCCAGGGCGCCCACAATGACGTGAGCCTCGGCAACGGCCTTTTCCAGGGAACCACGCACCAGGCGCTCACCAAGACGATAGACCGGCGTTCTCAGCAGCGCCTCCACGGTTCTCACCGCGGCCGGCCGGAACATCAGGGGCGCAGTCAGGGCGGTATAGGTTTCCAGCTGGTTCAGCGAAGTCAGCAGCCTTGGCACCCCAAAATCAATGTAAGGGTCAGCAAAGAAAAGATTGTCGGTATGCTCCGCCAGCGCCCTGGCAATGCGATAGCCGGCCTGGCCGTTAACGAATAGTACCCGGGCATTGTCGAAGAAGTGGCCCAGTTCTGACTGCGTGTGCCTCACGGCCCACTCCTGCAGGATACCCCGGAGCCCGGCGCCCGTGGTTACGGGTTTGTCGGGGACCACCGCCTCGAGGCGGGCGGTATCGGGATGTTCCAGTCGTTCCCGGCCCACTTCGTAATGATCGTGCACCATGCTCAGGCCAATGGCGTCGGCCTGCTCGTGCACCGAATCCAGCACGGCCTCGGCCCGCGAGAGATCGCCATCCGTGCCCACGCGAATAATCCGGAAAGACTGGCCTAGAAACTCGGTTTCGAGATCGTAATCGTACTCGGAGGAACCCAGGCTTACACTGAAGACGGTTTTCATGGTGCGGCCTTCCCTGTCTGCGGCAGCAGTTATACCAAGCCTAAACCAGATCAGCCGTCCGCACCTTAGCCCAGATCAAATTTCGAAACGCCTGTGAGCGACTACACTCAGAGAACGTGGGACCCTAAGACAGGAGCGTGCTATGACCCTACAGGAAGAACTCGATGCTACCGTCCGGGAGCTGGTGCAGGCCGGCAAAGGAATCCTCGCGGCAGACGAAAGTCACCCGACCATCGCCAAGCGGTTCAAGGCGGTGGGCGTTGAATCCAGTGAAGAAAAACGCCGCGAGTATCGAAGCCTGATTTTCTCCGCATCGGGCCTGGGTGAGTTTATCAGTGGCGTGATCCTGTTCGAGGAAACCCTGGGCCAGACCAGCCTCGACGGGGTGCCCATGGCAAAGTTGCTCGCCAGTAAGGGTATTGTGCCCGGCATCAAGGTCGACAAAGGCAAGCAACCCCTGGTTAATGCGCCCGGCGACGAGATCACCGTAGGGCTGGACGGCCTTGAGGATCGGCTGGAGATTTACAAAAACCAGGGTGCGCGGTTTGCCAAATGGCGCAACGTCTACCACATATCCGACACCCTGCCCTCACGCCAGGCGGTGGAGGCCAATGCAGAAGTCCTCGCTCGCTATGCCGCGATCTGCCAGTCCGTGGGCATCGTGCCTATTGTGGAGCCGGAAGTTCTGATCGATGGCGATCACAGCATTGAGCGGTGCGCCGAGGTCAGCGAAGCGGTGATCCGGGAGGTGTTCCACGCGCTGTACCGCCACCGCGTGGCGCTGGAACAGATGATCCTCAAGCCGAGCATGGTCACACCGGGCAAGGAAAATCCGAAGGCGAGCTCGGAAGAGGTAGCCAGCGCCACACTGGGTGTGTTCCGGCGTTCGGTGCCAGCGGCCGTGCCCGGCATTTTCTTTCTGTCCGGTGGCCAGACGCCTGAGGAGGCCACCGCCAACCTGAACGCCATGAACTCTCTGGGCCAGCAGCCCTGGGCTCTGAGCTTTTCCTACGGTCGGGCACTTCAGGAACCTGCCCAGAAGGCCTGGGCGGGCAACCTGGACAACGGCCCGGACGCCCAGGCCGCCATGCTCAAACGCGCACGGCTCAATGGCGCGGCGCGTTCAGGCAGCTACCGGCCGGACATGGAGGACTAACCGGGCCCGGCCAGTATTGTCACCATCAACCGCAACCGCTGACGCATTTGGCGGTGCGGTCGAATGCCATGGTGCGCCCGCTCAGTGGAACGTGCACCGGTACCGTTACCCGGTCACGGAACAGCGCGGTGCGGGTGCCCGCCTTAACCTCACCACCCTCGGTGGCTGGCTCGTTGGCGTGAGACGCAATCACCGACGACGGCTGCACCAGCTCGTTGATCACGTAGGCCGCCTGGGTGGGTCCGGTTGTGAAGGTGTCACCAATGTTCATAACGGTCAGCAAGGCGCCGTAATGATCGTTCACCACCAGTTTCTGCTCTGCGGTGATGCCAGTGTCGCCCGAGAGATACGCCACCAGACCATTCGAGAACTTCAGCACATAGCCTGTGGGTGGTCCCACACTGGCACCAACGCCGGCCGCTTTCAGGTACTCCGCCAGCGGCCCGGTGAGGAACGACGGCGACACCCCGTTGCTGTGCACCGCAGGCACGGTGGTAATGGCCACGCCACCCACGGTCACTTCGCCACCAAAGCGCACCAGCTTCGACTTTCCGGGGTCGCCACCGGCGTCTCTCAGCTTGGCCGCGAAGAACGCAGGCATTTCGCTGCCGGTGACGATCGTGGCGTTGTGCTTGAGTGCAATATCCACGGTGTTCGACTGCGGCAAGGTGGAAACGCCGGTATCCGGCGACGCGCAGGTGCCCTGGTTAGCCTCCCGGATTCGCTGGTCGCCAACGTGGTCGCCGTGCATGTGCGAGACCAGCACCACATCGATCTTGCCAAGGCGGGGATCGTCCGGGCCGGCCACAGTGCGCCCGGCGTCGTAGAGAATACGGGTGCCGTTCGGGTCTTCAAACACCAGGGCCCGGTCGCGGCTGCAGAACTCGCCGTCGTGGCTACCCAGCGGCGTGACCTTGACTACATGGTCATCGGCCACCGCAGATTGCCAGGCAAGTGACAGGGCACAGACAGCCAGCGCAGCGCCTGTTATACGGTTCCGAAACGTGTCGGAAATCATCGTGTCGTCCTCCCACAGGTTTTGTTGTTCGTGTGTTTCTTGTACGAACCAAATCACTTTCGGTACCAGTGTAGTACCGAAAAACGGGAGGGACAGGCTGGCCTCAGGCGGCGCGGGAACTCGCGCGGGTGGAAGGTTGCTCAAGGCAGGCCAGCATGGGCGCCACCTGGCGGATCTTGCGGGCCTCAGGCCAAAGCGCTTCGGCCTCGGCAAAGCCCTGGCGCAGGAAGTTCAGCCACTGCTTGATTCGGCCAGTCACGTAGCGATCTTCCAGCCAGCCCTGCAAAACCGTCGCGTACTCACGCACCAGGGCAACCGCTTCCGGCCAGGTCATGTCCTCGATGGCTTCACCCCGCTGGCTGGCTTTGATCTGCCTGGCCAGGTCTGGCCGGGCAATCAGCCCCCTGCCGATCATGACATCCTCACAGCCGGACACCTCGCGACAGCGCCAGTAATCAGCCACGGTCCAGATCTCGCCGTTGGCGATGATCGGCGTGCGGACTGCTTCCCGGGCCCGGGCGATTTCCTCCCAGTAAGCCGGCGGTTTGTAACCGTCCACCTTGCTGCGAGCATGAATCACGATTTCGCCGGCGCCAGCGGCTTCCAGGGCCTGGGCGCAGGCAACGCCCATTGAGCGGTCGTCGTAGCCCAGACGCATCTTGGCCGTTACCGGAATCTCGGCGGGCACCGCCGCCCGAACCGCCGCTACAATCTGGTGCATCAGTTCCGGCTCACGCATCAGCACACAGCCGCCTTTGTGCTTGTTCACCGTCTTGGCGGGGCAACCAAAGTTGATGTCCACCTGGCTGGCTCCGAGCTCGGCGGCACGCACGCCGTGGCGCGCCATCTGATTCGGGTCAGACCCCAGCAGTTGCAGCGCCACCGGTGTTCCTACGCGCGTTAGCGACTGGTTATGAAGCTCTGGCGCGTACTTGTAGAACACCCGCGGCGGCAGCATGCCGTGGGTTACCCGCACGAATTCGGTCACACAGCGGTCGATCCCGCCAACCTGGGTCAGGGTTTCACGAATGGGTGCATCCACAAGCCCTTCCATCGGGGCAAGAATGATACGCATGGGTACTCCGGGCGGGCGCTGCCACCGTCACAAGCGGGATCGGAAATCTGGGCGCGATTGTACGGGATTCGGGGCCCTACCAACAGCAGGGGACACACCTATGAATGGCAGAAACAAAAAGGGCGCCCGAAGGCGCCCTTTCAACTGGCAGGTGATCAGTGCTTCACGTCGAAACGATCCGCATTCATCACCTTGGTCCAGGCGGCTACGAAGTCCTTGACGAACTTCTCCTCGCTGTCGTCCTGGGCGTACAGCTCGGCATAGGCGCGCAGGATGGAGTTGGAACCAAACACCAGGTCAACACGGGTCGCGGTGAACTTGGTATTGCCGCTCTTGCGATCCACGATGTTGTAGCTGTTCTTGCCAGTGGGCTCCCAACGGTTGGCCATGTCGGTCAGGTTCACGAAGAAGTCGTTGGTCAACTGGCCAACGCGATCAGTGAACACGCCGTGCTTGGTGCCGCCGTAGTTGGTGCCCAGGACTCGCATACCACCCAGCAGAACGGTCATCTCCGGTGCCGTCAGGCCCATCAGCTGGGCACGATCCAGCAACAGTTCCTCCGGCTTGACCACGTAATCCTTCTTCTGCCAGTTGCGGAAGCCATCGGCGACCGGCTCCAGCGGCTCGAAGGACGCAGCGTCGGTTTGCGCGTCAGTGGCGTCGCCACGGCCTTTCAGGAACGGCACGTGCACATCATGACCGGCTGCCTTGGCCGCTTTCTCGATACCCAGGTTGCCGCCCAGCACGATGACGTCAGCAATGCTGGCGCCGGTGTCGGCGGAAATCTTCTCGTACACCTTGAGCACCTTCGCCAGACGGTCTGGCTCGTTGCCTTCCCAGCTCTTCTGCGGCGCCAGGCGGATACGGGCACCATTGGCACCGCCACGCATGTCGGAACCACGGAAGGTACGCGCGCTGTCCCAGGCGGTACAGATCAGCTCATTCAGGCTCAGACCGGCTTCGTCGATCTTTTCCTTGACCACTTCCTCGATGTAGTTGGTCTCGCCCTGGGGTACCGGATCCTGCCAGATCAGGTCTTCCTTCGGAACGTCCGGACCGATGTAACGAGACTTCGGCCCCATGTCACGGTGCGTCAGCTTGAACCAGGCGCGGGCGAAGCAATCCTGGAAGTATTCGGGATCGGCCATGAACTTTTCGCAGATGGCACGATACTTCGGGTCCATCTTCATGGCCATATCGGCGTCGGTCATCATGGGCTTGACGCGGGTTTTCATGTCGGTCGGGTCAACCGGCATGTGCTCTTCCTTGATGTCGACCGGCTCCCACTGGTTGGCGCCGGCCGGGCTCTTGGTCTGCTGCCACTCGTAGCCGAACAGCAGGTCAAAATAGCCCATGTCGAACTTGGTGGGGTTGGTGGTCCAGGCGCCCTCAATGCCGGAGGTAACCGCATTGGTCGCCTTGCCCTGCATGTTCGGGTTCATCCAGCCGAAACCCTGGGTTTCGACGTCGGCGCCTTCAGGCTCCGGCCCAAGGGCCTCGGCATCACCATTACCGTGCGCCTTACCAACGGTGTGACCACCCGCTGTCAGCGCTGCGGTTTCTTCGTCGTTCATTGCCATTCGGGCAAAGGTTTCACGAACTTGCTCCGCAGTCTTCAGCGGGTCCGGGTTGCCGTTGACACCCTCGGGGTTTACATAGATGAGACCCATCTGCACGGCAGCGAGAGGATTCTCCATGGTGTCCGGTTTTTCGACGTTTTCATACCGGCTATCGGACGGCGCCAGCCACTCTTTCTCGGCACCCCAGTAAATGTCTTTTTCCGGGTGCCAGATGTCCTGGCGACCATAGGAGAAGCCAAAGGTCTTAAAGCCCATGGACTCATAGGCAATATTGCCGGCCAGTATGAACAGATCGGCCCAGCTTACCTTGTTGCCGTACTTCTTCTTGATCGGCCACAGCAGACGCCGCGCCTTGTCGAGGTTGCCGTTATCGGGCCAGGAGTTCAGGGGTGCAAAGCGCTGGTTGCCAGTGCCGCCGCCCCCGCGGCCATCGGCCAAGCGGTAGGTACCTGCGGCGTGCCACGCCATGCGAATCATCAGACCGCCGTAATGACCCCAGTCAGCCGGCCACCAGTCCTGGCTATCGGTCATCAGGGCATGCATGTCCTTCTCGAGGGCTTCGTAATCGAGTTTCTTGACCTCTTCGCGGTAGTCGAAGTCTTCACCCATGGGATTGGTCTTGCGGTCATGCTGGTGCAGGATGTCCAGATTCAGATTCTCCGGCCACCAGTTGGTGTTGTCCTGACCGTGGGCGGTACTGCTACCGTGCATTACCGGGCACTTGCCGCCTGAGCTGTTGTTCTGGGTCATTTCTCTCTCCTCGTTGGGTTTGGCAAAACGACACTGCTTCAAAGAAAAGGCTCAAATAACTATAGGACAGAAAAAACGCACTGCTCTGAGATTTTCTTATGCCCTGAATAGCGATTGCCTATAGCGTTCCCGCAGGCTTGCGGCCCGTACCGAACCTATTGCGAGCAGGCAAAATTGCTCGAGTAATCCGTCAGAATTCCCAGCAGGTCCTGCCAGGTCGGTACTACACTCAATGAATTCGGATCTTTCATGGATCAGCTCCTGCCTCACGAGAACAACTTCACTGTAGCCCGGGAACAAGAGACCAATACAATTAATTAAAAATACGCTTGTGAAAGATTTTATTAATCGGAAGAAGTAAAACGTCAGAGGCGCTCAATGGAGGCGAATTTTCCGGCATCGTCAAAAATAATGCGAAAGCTGCCACGAATGCCGTCGCGGAGGTAGAAACGGGAGAGAATACGGGCCGGGAAACGAACGGAGCGTCCGTCCCGGGCCGTGGTGTGAACATCACTGGCAATGCCCTGGTAGAGCTTGATCCACTCATCCGGGCTGATGCTGATGTCCACGATGATCTGCTGCATGGATTGTGTCCTTTTTGTCGGATTACGGCTGCGCCTGATCCGACCTACTTTTAACTGTAGGTCGGATTAGCCACCGGCGTAATCCGACGCAGGAGCGGTTCCGGGCCTCAGTTTGCCAATTCAAGCAGCAGACGGTTCAGACGCGCCACATAGGCGCCCGGATCATCCAGCTGCTCGCCACTGGCCAGGGTGGCCTGATCCAGCAGAACGGCGGAGAGCTCGTTGAAGCGCTCCTCGCCTTTTTCGCTTTCCAGCCTCTGCACCAGCGGATGGTCCACATTGATCTCGAAGATTGGCTTGCTGTCCGGCACCTTCTGGCCAGCGGCTTCCATGATCTTCTTCATCTGGGCGCCCATGTCGAAGTCACCCACAACAAGGCACGCCGGTGAATCAGTCAGGCGATTGGTCACACGCACTTCCTGCACTCGGTCATCCAGCGCTTTCTTGATGCGCTCCAGCAGGTCCTTGTGCTCCTCGGCGGCTTCTTCCTTGTGCTTCTTGTCTTCCTCGGTTTCCACCTCACCCAGGTCCAGATCACCCCGGGCAACGTCCTGGAACTGCTTGCCGTCGTACTCGTTGAGGTAGCCCATCATCCACTCGTCGATCCGGTCAGAGAGGATGAGCACTTCAATGCCCTTCTTCCGGAACACCTCGAGGTGCGGACTGCTCTTAGCGGCACTGAAGTTGTCGCCGGTGATGTAGTAGATCTTCTTCTGGCCTTCCTTCATGCGGCCAATGTAGTCGTCCAGCGACACGTTCTGGGTGCGCTCGCCAGTATGGGTTGAGGCAAACCGCAGCAGCCCGGCGATTTTCTCGCGGTTGCCGAAATCTTCCGCCGGGCCCTCCTTCAGCACGGTGCCGAACTCGCCCCAGAACTTCTGGTACTGCTCCGGGTCCTTCTTCGCCAGCTTGGACAGCACGTCCAGAACCCGCTTGGTCAACGCGGTACGAATGCTTTCCACAGTGCTGTCGTTCTGCAGAATCTCGCGGGACACGTTCAGGGACAGATCGTTGGAATCGATCACGCCCTTGGCAAACCGAAGATACAGTGGCAGGAACTGCTCGGCGTCGTCCATGATAAACACCCGCTGCACGTACAGCTTCAGGCCACGGGGCGCTTCACGATTGTACAGGTCGAACGGTGCACGGGCGGGGATATACAGCAGGCTGGTGTAGTCCAGCTTGCCTTCCACCTTGTTGTGAGACCAGGTGAGCGGGTCCTCAAAATCGTGGGCAATGTGCTTGTAGAACTCCTTGTACTCCTCGTCCTTGATCTCGGTGCGCGGCAGGGTCCAGAGCGCAGTGGCATCGTTGACGGTCTCGAACTCGTCTGACTTTTCCTTATCCTCGCCATCGGCTTCTTTACGCATCTCCACCGGAAAGGAGATGTGGTCAGAGTACTTCTTCACCAGACTGCGCAGCTTCCAGCCGTTGGCGAATTCCTTCGCCTCTTTCTTCAGGTGCAGGACAATCTGGGTGCCACGGTTTTCCCGGTTGGTCTGCTCAATGGTGAACTCGCCATCGCCCTTGGACTCCCAGTGGACGCCCTCTTCCGCCGGCGTACCGGCGCGCCGGGTAAACACCTCCACACGGTCGGCAACGATAAAGGCCGAGTAGAAACCGACACCGAACTGGCCAATCAGCTTGCTGTCTTTTTTCTCGTCGCCGGACAGCTGCTTGAGAAACTCGGCAGTGCCGGACTTGGCGATGGTGCCCAGGTTCTGGATCACGTCATCCCGGGTCATGCCGATGCCGTTATCGGTCAGGGTGACCGTGTTGGCTTTTTCATCGAAGTCCAGGCGAATCTTCAGATCGGGGTCGCCTTCGTACAGGCTGTCGTCCTTCAAGGCGGCGAACCGCAACTTGTCCTCGGCGTCCGAGGCGTTCGAGATCAGCTCACGAAGGAAGATTTCCTTGTTCGAATACAGGGAATGGATCATCAGGTGAAGCAACTGCTTCACTTCCGTCTGAAAACCCAGGGTTTCTTTCTGCGCTTCAACCGTCATGGCTTGAGTGTCTCCTGCTTGTGTTGCTGTCTGTGAGGCAGACATATTCGTTTGATCAGGTTTGCCCCCGAGTCTGGGCGAGCGTGTGGGAGTGGCTTTCCGAAACCGTGCGGAGCCATGGATGGCGGAGCCGAGCGTACACGGACGTATTCACCGCGTGTTTCGGAAAGCCACTCCCACACGCTTGCCTGCTCCGAGGCGTCAGTTATGGAAGGGAGATGGGGCCAGCACGGGGCTTTTCAAGCCCCGTATTTCGAGCAAAATCAGTCTTCCAGCAGGAAGTGGGCGCGGGCCGTGGCGATGGGCTGGGAGCGGGATTTCTGCCAGGCGGTGACCATCACATTGGCCACGCGATTGCCCTGGCGGGTCAGCCGGCATTCGGCGAAGGTTTCCCGGTTCAGGCCAGCCCGCAGGTAATCCAGGGAGAAGTCGACGATCCGGGGCATGCGCAGGGAGTCCTGGGACATCATCAGGTAGATGTTCGCCGACATCTCCATGAAACCGCCAATCACACCGCCGTGGATGGCCGGCAGGATCGGGTTACCCAGGTTGGACTCCTTGCAAGGCAGACGGAAGATCAAGTCGTCGCCGAAGCGCTCGCATTGCAGGCCAATCCAGGACGCGTAGGGAATACTCTCCAGCATGCGGCCGAAATCGCCGGTTTCCTGCGTGTAGCGGAGGATTTCAGGATCGGTCATTGCTCGCCTCCCGTGATCAGGTCCCGGTAGTGCTTCGGCGTTGCCTCTTTGCCGATGCGCATGAAGGTGGCCACGCAGTTGGCGATGGTTTCGCCACCCTCCTGGTACGCCTCACAGCGCGTAAAGATGATGTTACTGGTGACCCGATAGGTCTCGGCCCGGGCATAGACCGGCTTGTGGGGATGGGCCGGGCGCATGTAGTCGACGCGCAGGTCCAGAGTCGGGCAAAGCTCGAAGTCGTCCAGTGAGCAGAGGATGACCGAGCCGGAGGCCGTGTCCATGAGTGTGGTGATGGCGCCACCGTGGATGACGCCGGTTTCCGGGTTGCCGATGATGCCGTCGCTGTACGGCAGGCAGAGGGTAAGCCCGCCCTCGCTGGCCTCGGTCACCGAGAGGCCCAGCGCTCTGGCCTGGTTCAGGGTTTCAATAAATCGGGAGACCCGTTGCTTTCGGAGTTCGTCGTTCATTCAATTGCAACCTGTCAGTCGGCTTTCTGGTTCTGCGCGGCAGAGGGCTTGCCCGGTAGCGGTTCTTCAAACACCTTGCCACTGCGGAGGGCATCCAGGGCAGCCGAGCAGAATTCCCGGCGGTAGAGGACTATCACGACCAGGGTCGATGCGGCCATGAACACAATCGGGTGAATGAACCAGCCCACCACCGCCAGCGCATAGTAGTAGGACCGCAGCCCCAGGTTAAATGCATCACCGGCCTGATTGCACACGTTGCCGGCGCTGCGGGCAAACGCTTCTCGGGCAGCGGGGCTGGTTTTGGTGTCATCAGGCGGTGGCGCACTGCCAATCATCACGGACACAAAATTGTACATGCGCATGGACCAGGTGAACTTGAAGAAGGCGTAGATAAAGACCACCAGCAGGATCACCATGCGCAGCTCCCAGATTTCCCGGCTGGGCAGCGTGCCAAACGGCATGGTGCTGAACACTTCCATGACTTCCTGAGTGTAGCCCAGGGCGGTAATGATACCGGCCAGGATCAGCAGGCAACTTGAGGCAAAAAAGGCACCGTTACGCTCGAGATTCCCCACCACTGACGCATCGGCAATGCGGTTGTCGCGCCGCAACATTACCCGCATCCAGTCTTCACGGTACAGGTCCAGGGTATTGGAAAGACAAGGGCGATCCGCCGCTCGGCGCTTGGAATACTCGGTGTAGCCGAGCCAGCAGACCAGAAACCAGGAAAGGGCAATCAGCTCGAGAAGGTTGGTCATGGCTTGTCCAGATGCAAGAGTGGTCAGGGCGTTCTAAACAGCGTGGGAACAATCACTTATGATACGTCATGCACTTGCCTGCCACCACCGCCTGTGGACAACCGTTCATCCAAAGCGCTGCGCATGTGTGCTATAACCTGCCTCAGAGGTACTGGCGCTTGAATGCGCCCCACCGTCGCACTACAAAAAGGGAGTTCATCGTGAATCTGTCCGCTGTCAGATCCAGTTTTCTGGTCGTTGTCCTGGCCGTTGTGGCGGCCGGTTGTTCGGTAAACCCGGTTACCGGCGAAAAACAGCTGTCACTGATTGGTGAAAGCCAGGAACTGGCCATGGGTGCCGAGCAGTATGTGCCTACCCAACAGACCCAGGGCGGACAGTTCTACGTTGACCCCGAACTGGGCCTCTACGTCAGCGAAGTTGGTCGCAAGATGGCGGCGGTGAGCGATCGCCCCGACCTGCCCTACGAGTTCGTGGTTCTCAATAGCAGTGTTCCCAACGCCTGGGCCCTGCCCGGAGGTAAAATTGCCATCAACCGGGGCCTGCTGACCGAGCTTGAAAACGAAGCCCAACTGGCCTCGGTGCTGGGGCACGAGATTGTCCACGCGGCGGCGCGGCACAGTGTACAGCGCATGCAGCAGGGCATGCTGATCAGCGCCGGCGTGGCTGGCCTTGGCTTTGCGCTTTCCGATAACGAGTGGGCCGGGCTGATCATGGGTGGTGCCGCCCTGGGCGCCCAACTGGCTCTGGCCCAGTACAGCCAGGGCGACGAACTGGAATCCGACCATTACGGCATCCTGTACATGAAAGAAGCCGGTTACGACCCCGCCGCTGCGGTGGAACTGCAGGAGATCTTCCTGAGACTCTCGGAAGGTCGCAACCCGGGGTTTGTGGAGGGGCTGTTTGCAACTCACCCGCCCTCAGCGAAGCGGGTACAGGAAAACCGCGAGCTGGCACAGAAAATTGGCACCGGTGGGTACCGGGGCGAAGAGGTTTATCAACGTAAGCTCGCCGAACTGCGCTCTCTGCAGCCCGCCTATGCAGCTCACGACAAGGCCCTGGAGCTGGCGTCAAAGGGTGACATGGCCGCCGCCCTTGAAAAAATCAACGAAGCCATTCGCATCCTGCCCCGGGAAGCCATGTTCTACGCGCTTCGCGGTCGCATCCTGGAGGAGCAGAAACAACCACAGAAGGCCGCCGAGGATTTTGAGAAGGCGGTCAGCCTATACCCCGAAATGTTCAAGTACCGCCTTTACAACGGCCTTAACGCGCTGCGAATGAATAACCTGGAGAAGGCCCGGGAGAACCTGGTGCGTGCGAACGAGGTGGTGCCGACGTCTATCGCTTTCCTTCGCCTGGGGGATGTTGCCGTGAAACAGAATAAGCGGAACGAAGCGGTTGCGTACTACAGCAAGGCTGCCGAGGCCGGTGGCGACGTAGCCGAAGAGGCCAAGCGCAAGTTGGCCGCCCTTACCCAATAAATCCCCGCACCTCATAAACCCCGTTTGCAGAGGCCGGAAGCCGCAAGGTTTCCGGCCTTCCTGCTTCTTTAACGGGACATTTGCCTGCGTGACAGCACATTCCCGTCATCGACCGCATTGACTTTTAGAGCAATAGCTCTAAAAATCAGATGACATCAACAACGATTGGACGACGCACATGCTAGCGAAACGTATCCAGCCCATGGTGTTTCAGGCCAGGCGCCTGTATGTGGAACTGATGTTCCAGGTCATGGGGCGGGCCCTGCAGGCCGTAAGCGAGGTGGATGAGAAAGTTCAGCACGAAGCCAAAGCCCTCCCTGACGGCTTCCTGTTCGAAATGATGGTAATGCCTGACGGCTCCAGGCTGATTGTGGAGCACACCGGTCAGGGCCGGTTCCGCTACCACGGCGACTCCGCACCACGCCCGGTGGATCTGTCGATCCAGTTCAAACACATTGCCCACGCCTTCCTGGTGCTGTCATTCCAGGAAAAGACCTCGGTGGCGTTTGCCAACGATCGCATGCTGGTGGATGGCGACATCAGCTACGCCGTGCGCATGACCCGGGTGCTGAACCGTCTGGAGTCGTTCATTCTTCCCAAACTGATCGCCAAGCGGGCGGTCAAGGAATACCCGGCAGACCTGCACCTGCCGGAAAAGCTGATCAGTGCTGCCCGCATTTACCTGAAAGTTGCCACCAATTTTGTTGAGACAGCGAGAGCGTGATGACCAACCAATACTACGAATTCTTCTGCCCGGTGAAAGTGATCGCCGGCAAAGCTGCCCTGGAACACATTCCCTATGAGCTGGCCGGGCTCGCTGCAAAACGCCCGATGATCGTAACGGACAAGGGTGTTCGTGCCGCCGGCCTGCTCGAACCGGTCATTGCCGCCTGTGAGGAAAGCGGCCTGGAAATCGCCACCATCTACGATGATGTGCCACCGGATTCCTCAACCACCGTGGTGCGTGACATTGCCGGCATCTATCGTCAGGAAAAATGCGATTCCATCATTGCCGTGGGTGGTGGCTCCGCTATCGACACAGGCAAGGCGGTCAACATTCTGGTTTCCGAAGGCGGCGATAACATCGCAAAATACAGTGGCGCCGGTGTGCTGAAGCACCCACTGAAGCCGTTTTTCGTAGTACCCACCACGGCGGGCACCGGCTCCGAGGTTACCTCTGTGGCCGTGATTACCGACGAAGCCAAGGGCGTGAAGCTGCCCTTCACATCCTCGTTCCTGCTGCCCAATGCCGCGATCATTGATCCCCGCATGACGCTCACGCTGCCGCCGCACATCACCGCGGCCACCGCCATGGACGCCCTCACCCACGCCACCGAGGCGTTCACGTGTATGGCCAAGAATCCACTCAGTGACGCCTACGCTACGGCGGCCATCAAGAAGATCAGTCAGTCGCTGCTGCACGTGATGGATAACCCGAAAGACAGCGATGGCCGACTGGAACTGGCCCAGGCGTCCACCATGGCCGGTATTGCCTTCTCCAACTCCATGGTCGGCCTGGTGCATGCGCTGGGGCACGCCACCGGAGCCATCTGCCATCTGCCGCACGGGCTCTGCATGAGCCTCTACCTGCCCTACGTGCTGGAATACAACCTGGAATCGGTTCGGGCGCCCCTCGGCGAACTTTTGCTTTATCTGGAAGGCCCGGAAGTGTACGCGGCCACTCCCGCCAGCCGTCGCGCGGAGGCGAGCATCTCGGCCATCCGCAAGCTTCGCGATGCCCTTTACAAGCGCTGCCAGTTGCCACGTACCTTGAAAGAAGCCGGCAAAGTAACCGAGTCGCAACTCGACCATATCGCGGAGATGGCGCTGGACGACGGTTCCATCATGTTCAATCCCAAAGAAGTGACTCTGGAGGATGCCCGTTCGGTCCTCCGACGGGCCTGGGCGTAACGGATACCAAGGCGTCCCGGGGAAGTTGAAGCCGAGGGCCTCTGACCCGGGACCGCGCCGTTAAGATAGAACTGAAATCATTGAAATTGGCCCGTAAAGCGGGGACAATCACGTTTTCTGGCAGGGATGTTAGCCGGGTTCGTTTTCCAACTACAGTTCTGATCCGTAGAGAGCCCCTTCAGCATGAAGAACCGAACATCCCGACTTGCGCCCCTGTTCGTCAGCGCCCTCCTCGTTCTGGCGTCGCCCTTCGTGAGCGCAAACGGAAACACAGATCAATTCCGCGTCTTTCACTTCAATATTTCTCCCAATGGCTACCCGCCGTATCTGATCGTGGATGGAAACGAGCCCTCGGGCATCATGTGGGATGTAGTGGCCACCATCTGCCAACGTCTTGGCTACGGGGTGAAGCCGGAGCAGATTCCCCGCAAGCGGGTAGACCAGATGCTTCTGGAAGGCTATATCGACGGAACGCCCAGGGCCAGGGAGTGGGTTGAGAATCCGGAGCGCTTCCTGTTCACAGACCCGGTAGTAGACATTGAAGAGGTTTTCTTTGTACCTGGCTCCGCCCCGTTTTCCTACTCCAGCCCGGAAGACCTGATTTCAAAAACCATTGTGACTCACCTGGGCTACCGGTATCCGCCACTGGAGCCGTACTTCGAGGACGGCAAAATTCGCCGTTTCGACGTATCCAGAGACCGGGACATGTTCACCTTTGTGCTGCATGGAGAACGCTTTGACGCCGCTGTGGCCGACAAACTCGTTGGCAAGTGGATCCTTCGCAACGAGGGTCTTCAGAAGCAGTTCAGTATTACCAGCGAAAGCATCAGCAATTACGGTTTCCGTTTGATGCTGCGGAAGGATTGGCAGGCCTTCGCCAACGATTTCAATGCCGAGCTCGCCCGCATGAAAGCGAACGGAGAACTGGACGCCATTCTGGCCAACTACCGTTAATCTACCTGCAAGCCCGGGCTCAGGCCTCCTGGAGTCATTCCAGGCGCCTGAGCAGGAGCATCGGCGACACGCTCAGTACCGGCCTGAGCTGCCAGCGTCCGAAAATGGCCAGCACCAGAGCACTGACCAGAGGAATCGGCAGCACCACATGCCAATGCCACTGGAACGTACCCTCGAACATCCGGAACTGGAGCGCCCACACCGCAGCCTCGGCGGCCGTCACCCCCAGTAGTCCGGCAAAGCCCCCCAGCAAGGCAAACTCCAGCATGGTGCTACGCACCAGCAGATTCTGGCGGCCGCCCAGGGTTCTCAGCAATGCGCCTTCCCGCTGTCGGTCTCTCAGGGTAGCGCTGACGACCGCCGCCATAACCACAAGCGCGGCGGCCAGGATCAGCGCCAGGATGGCTTCGATGGCCTGGGTCACCTGCCGGACGATTTCCTGGATACGCTCGATGATGTGATCAATCTCCAGGACCGACACCGTGGGGAACTGCCGGGAAAACTCGTTGAGAGCATCCTTGCGCTCCCGCGGCAGGTAGAAACTGGTAATCCAGGTGGCCGGCATGTCTGTCAGGCCACCCTCCGGCGGAAAAGCCATGTAGAAGTTAGGCTTCATACTGTCCCACTGCACGGTGCGAATGCTGGTCACCTTCTCGGTCACTTTCTCCGAGCCAATGGTGAATGTCAGCTCGTCACCCAGCACCAGTCCCAGCCGATCGGCCAGTTCGGCTTCCACCGACACGCCACGGGCCTGGCCGGGATCAAACCACTGCCCCTCGACAATCCGGTTATCCTCGGGCAGCTCCGACATCCAGGTAAGGTTCAATTCCCGGTTGAGAGCACCAACGTTTTCGTCCTTACTGACGGCCTCCTTGACCGGTTGCCCGTTCAGCTCGGTCAGCCGGCCACGAACCATCGGGTACAGCTTGTCCAGTGGCTGGCCCCGCTCCTGCCAGAAATTGTCCACCTGTTCCACGGTGTCCGGCGCGATGTTGATCAGGAAATGGTTGGGGGCGTCGTTGGGCAGTTGCGCCTGCCAGTCCGCCAGCAGGGAGGTGCGTACCAGGATCAGGGTGGCAGCCAGCATCAGAGTCATGGCGAACACGGCGATTTGCGACAGGCTGGCTCTGCGGTGCCGATACAGCCCCACCAGGGCCAGCCGCCAGGCGTTGCCACCGCCTCGAACCTTGCGCAGCGTGGCTACCAGCAACCAACCCACCAGGCCCAGGGTGCCCAGCAACAGCGCCAGACCGCCCAGCAGGGAGACCACCAGGGCCAACTCCCCGGCGTACATCCACACCAGGCCAAAGACGGCCACGATGGCGATGATCAGATCCGGCAAGGCCTCCCGGCCCGTTTCCCCGGGCTGGCTTCGCAATACCCGCATGGCCGGCACATTCCGCAGCCGGCGAACCGGCGGGTAAGCAAAGGCGAACAGCGACACGAGGGCGGTCAACAGTGCGGGAATCAGGGCGGCCGGGTCCAGCTGGAAGTCGACTGCCCGATCCAGCATCTCGCCCAGCATGCGCGTAAGCAGCCAGTACAGTGGCAGGGCAATCGCCAGTCCGCCAGCCATGCCGGCGAGGCCCCACAGCGCCAACCGCCGCAGATACAGACCGCCAATGGCGGCGCTGTTCAGGCCCAGGGTCTTGAGGAGCGCCACCGTATCTCGCTGGGAGAGCACGTACTGGCGGCTGGCCACGGCCACGGCCACTGCAGCCAGCAGCACCGCCAGGCTGCCTCCGAGCAGCAGGAAGCGCTCCGCCCGCTCCAGGGAACGGGAAAAGGTTTCGCCATCGCGCACGCCTTCCCATTCATGGCTCGGTTCCAGACGCGGCTGCAGCCATTGATAGTAGGATTCAAGAACCGACTCCTCGCCAGCAAACAGGTAGACATACTCTACCCGGCTGCCTTCCTGAATGACGCCCGTGGCCGCCACATCATCGACGTGCATCATCACCCGGGGCGCCAGGGCGGAGAGCCGGAAGCCACCATCGGGTTCGCGAAGCAATAGACCCGACACGGTGAGACTCAGATTACCCACGTCAAGAGATTGCCCGATCTGCAGGTCCAGCAGCCTCAGCAATCGTGGGTTGATCCAGACTTCGCCCGGACGGGGCCCCTGCTGAACCAACTCCCGGGGCGCAGCCGGGTCGCGCTGGATCTCAATCTCGCCTTTCAGTGGGTAGGCGTCACTGACAGCCTTGACCGACACCAGCTGGAAGTTGTCGGCACCAAAGACCATGGTGGAGAACTCCACCATTCGCCCGGTTTGCAAATTGCGGTCCGCCGCTTCCTCCAGCCAGGCGTCCGGAATCGGTCGGCCATTTTCCGCTTCCAGCTGCCGATCGGCGGCCAGGAAGGTACTGGCCGAGGACACCAGGGTGCGCTGAAGCTGGCTGGCAAACAGGGCTATGGTTGCTACCGTAGCCACGGCAATCATCAGCGCCGCCAGGACAACACGGACATCGCGCTCACGCCAGTCCCGGCGAACGGACATGAGTTTTCTTGCTGCCGCCATCAGTGCGCGACCTCCCCGGCGGTCTCGGGCTCACTGAGAATGCCGGCCTCAATCTGCAATTGCCGGTTACAGCGAGCCGCCAGATGTTCGTCATGGGTCACCATGACCAGGGTGGTGCCCTGCTCCCGGTTAAGCGCCATCAAGAGATCAGAGACCGCTTGGCCCGTTCGGTTGTCCAGGTTACCAGTTGGCTCATCGGCGAACAGGATAAGCGGATCGGAGGCAAACGCCCGGGCGATCGCAACCCGCTGCTGCTCACCACCCGAGAGCTGTCTGGGTGTGTGCGACAGACGCTCGCCAAGGCCCACGCGCTCAAGCAGCTCACGCGCCCTTGCTTCCGGCGATTCCAGCCCCGCCAACTCCAGCGGCAACATGACGTTTTCCAACGCCGTAAGGGCGGGTAGCAGTTGGAACGACTGGAACACAAAGCCGACCCGATGAGCACGCAACCGTGCCCGCTCATCCTCACTCAGTTGACTGATCACTGCGCCGTCCAGCTCCACAGTGCCATCACTGGGGGTGTCCAGGCCGGCCAGCAGCCCCAGCAGGGTGGTTTTGCCCGAACCCGACCGGCCGACGATGGCTACGGATTCTCCGCGATTGATTTCAAGATTGACCCCCTGCAATATCGTCAGCGTATCGGTTTCAAGGCGCACGCGATGCGTCAGATCCCGGACCCGCAACATGGGCCCCTGGCCATCCTGGGTGTCAGTCTCCGGGGTAACATTGGTCATCTGGTTCACGGAAGCTCCCGTCCTGGGTCAGTAAGTGGTTGTGACACACGTAAAGAGGTGTATTAGTTGTCTATGCATACGGCATTGGTGTTCGTCAGATCAATTGTTTTTCTCGCTGCAGCGCTGTTCGCGGTGCCCGTCCTGGCCAGCCAGAACACTCTTCTTATTGTGGGCGACAGCCTTAGCGCCGCCTATGGCATACCGTCCGAGGCGGCCTGGGTGCAGCTGTTGCGGAACCGTCTCGACAAGAACGGCCTCGGTAACTGGACCGTGGTAAACGCCAGCATCAGCGGCGAAACCACCGACGGCGGCGCCCGCCGCCTGCCCGAGCTGATCGAGGAAAACGCCCCTGAGGTGGTGGTCATCGAGCTCGGGGGCAATGACGGCCTGCGCGGCTTCCCGCCCCAGGTAATCCAATCCAACCTCGCGTCCATGATTGAGCAGGTTCAGGATGCCGGTGCCCGGGCGGTGCTGGTTGGCATGCAGATACCGCCCAACTACGGTCAGCGCTATACCGAGATGTTCGCCAACATCTACCCGACGCTTTCAGACCGTTACAACACGGCCCTGGTTCCCTTTTTCCTGGATGGCATTTACAACCAGGAGGGCATGATGCAGGACGACGGCATTCACCCCTCTGAACAGGCCCAGGGCAAACTGCTCGACAATATCTGGCCGGTTCTCAAACCCATCCTTACGGAGCGCTAGCCGGCAACCCCCTGAACGAACGCCAGGGCACGGCGTTCCGACCAATAAGAACCGTCACGTGCGTGCTCCACAAAACCCACGTGTCCTCCCCAGCGCGGCGCTTCCAGTCGCACATACTGTCCGAGCTGGCGTCGTGATTCCGGGAAGCAGGCAGGCGAGAGAAACGGGTCGTCTGAGGCGTTCACCATAAGTGCTGGCACGCGTATGTCCCTGAGCCGGCCCAGTGCGGAACACCGGGCCCAGTATTCCCGGGCACTTTCAAATCCGTGCAATGGGGCCGTGTAGCGATCGTCAAACTCGTGAAAACGTTGGATATCGTCGAAGCCCGATACGTCGATGAGATCGGGAAACCGCTCTGCCTTTTTCTCCATCTTCGCTTTCAGGTCACGTAGGAACCGCTGCATGTAGATTTTCCGGCTGGGTAGCGCCAACATGTCGGCACTGCCCGCCAGATCGCAGGGTACGGAATACCCCACGGCGCCGCAGATCCGACTGTCTACCCGCTCGCCCTGCTCGGCCAGGTACAGCAACGTCAGGTTACCTCCCATGCTGAAACCGGAGAGAAACAGGGCCTGATAGCGGTCAGCCAGCGCGCGATTGACAACCAGCTCCAGGTCTCCCGTTGCGCCGCTGTGATAGAACCTGGGCTGCAGGTTCATGACGCCTCCGCAGGAACGGAAATTCCACGCAAGTACATCCCAGCCTTCTCTCAGCAACGCCCGCGCGAGACCCAGCACGTAGGGTCGCTGACTGTGCCCCTCCAGTCCGTGAGAGACAATGGCCAGACGATCATTGCCCTGCCGGTACCAGTCCAGATGCAGTTCGTCGTCGTCCGGCGTCGCCAGAACTTCACACTCAGGCTCGGCCATCGGAACCTTGCGGAACAGCGTCGGCCACACTGATTGCACGTGGCCGTTCCGCAACCAGAGCGGTGGTCGATACTGGAGGATCGTGCTTTCGTACAATTTTTAGCCTTTCAGATCAGGGGCTTGACCCCGCTAGTTAAAGCGCTTAAGATGCGCGCCACTTGATGCTGTTCCCCGATAGCTCAGTTGGTAGAGCAACGGACTGTTAATCCGTTTGTCGCTGGTTCGAGCCCAGCTCGGGGAGCCACTTATTCCGAAATGCCGCCCGGTTGAAAGACCCGGCGGCATTTTTCGTTTCCGGCCTCAGAAAACCTGTTCACGCTGCATGAACTCGGTCAGCACCCGGAACAGGGTATAACCGTCTTCGGTACCGATCAGTTCACGGATGGAGTGCATGCCAAACTGGGGCACGCCGATATCCAGCGTGGTTACCCCGAGGTTACCCGCCGTCAGCGGGCCAATCGTGCTGCCGCAACCCATGTCACTGCGCACCACGAAGGTCTGGTGGGGCAGCCCCAGTTCATCGCTGATGTGGCGGTAAACCGCTGCCGAACGGCTGTTGGTGGCATAGCGCTGGTTATGATTAACCTTGATCACCGGCCCCCGGTTAAGGATGGGTCCGTGGTTCTCGTCGTGCTTGTCCATGTAATTCGGGTGGATGCCGTGGGCGTTGTCAGCAGACACCATCATCGAACGGGCGATGGCCTTGCCCTTGCCTGCGCCGGCCCAGCGGTCCAGCACGGAGGTCAGGAACGGCCCCTGTGCACCCTCGGCCGACATGCTGCCAACCTCCTCATGGTCGTTACACACCAGCAGCGCCGCTTCATCACCTGAGGTTTGCAGCAGCGACTGCAGGCCAATATAGCAACTGAGCAGATTGTCCAGGCGGGCGGAGGCGATGAATTCGTCCCTCAGGCCCACAAACGAGGCCTCCCGTGCATCGTAGAAACTCAATTCGTAACCCAGCACCTTGCGGACCGCGAGGCCCGACTCAGCCTTGATCTGCGCTGACAGCAGATCAACGAAACGGGTGGTGTCGCTTTCCGATACCTGCATGACCACTGGCGGCAAGTCGGTCTGGGCGTTGACAGTGCGGTTGCTGTTCGCTTCACGATCGAGATGAATGGCCAGGCTTGGAATAAAGGCAATCGGTTTGCGGAAGTCCACAAGTGTGTCCCGCACCTGACCATCTTCGTCGAGCACGGTTACCCGACCGGCCAGGGACAGGTCACGGTCAAACCAGGGGTTGAGGAGGACGCCGCCATACACCTCAACGCCCACCTGGAAAAAGCCCTTGCGGCGAAGCTCGGGATTGGGCTTGACCTTCAGGCAGGGGCTGTCGGTGTGTGCGCCGACCATGCGAACGCCCGATGTGGCTACATCGCGGCTGCCGGTTCGAAAGGCAATGATCGACGAGCCATTGCGAATCACGTAATAGCCCTGCCTGGCCGCAAGGGACCAGTCTTCACGCTCGTCAAGCGCCTGGAAACCGGCGGCATCAAGCCGCTTTTTCATGGTATCTACCGCGTGCCAGGGGGTTGGCGATGCGTTCAGAAACCTCAGTAAATCTTTGTTGAATTCAGCGTGTTCCATGATGCCCCTGATTTGAAGATAATGGCCGCAACAGTATGGCATGAAGCCGCAATGGCTTATAGCACGTCAACGGACATCACCTATTGGCCGCTAACGCCACCCTCACCTTACCCAATACAACCGGGAGCCAAACGTGCCAGCACCGAGATTTCTCGATATCGAATACTGCCAGACGGACGATGTGCTGTTTCCCACGGCCATGGCCTGGTCCCTGGAGGACGGGCGGATGAAAACCGTGGTGATAGCGCCCTCCGACGACTGGTTGCCGGACGATGGCGACCTCGGCGATGTCGACCTGTTCTACCTGGAGGAACAGGGCGTGCCCCTGATCGAGCTTGCCCGCGAACTGCATCAGGATCTGCCTGACCAGACAGTTTACGTGGATGGCCTGGATCCGGACGAAGTCCTGGTGGACCTCATCTTCACCGCCGTAGGCCAGGAAGCGCCGTTTGAGATTGCGCCGGTCACCGAGCTGATTACCGGGCTGGACAGCGACACCCTGGAAGATCGCAGGCGCGAGCTTCTGTTCGAGGAGAGCCTTGAGCCCCAGTTGCCGGAGAACGGCGTATATGCCCTGCTCTTGCTGGCGCGGGAAGAAGGCCTGTTCGACGAGGAGTTCTGAACGGCCCCGCCCGAGACGGGGAAGTGTGACACGGGTCGACGTAACAAACCGTTACACAAGGCAGAATCAGCCCCTATTCGCCCATGTCTGGAAGCCCGATAACAATGAACAAGGCCGTGCGAACTTCCCTGGTCACCGCTGTAATCTTTACATCCGCATCCGCCCTGCTGGTTTTTGCCCCGACGGTTCTGGCCCAGGAAACGCCCAGGGCTGACAAACATTACATTGGCCTGCTGGCCACCACCTACAACCATCGGACCATCGGTGAAAACATCAAGGAGTCCGCCTGGGGGACCGGCGGCACCCTGATTGTTGGCGGCCATATTACCGACCGGTTCCACGCCGAACTGCGCGCCGGTGGCGGCTTCAAGGACGCCGAGGTACCGGATTCCGACCTTAGCCTGGCAATCGACTACTACGCCAGCTGGTACATCGGAATGCATTACCCGATCACCGAGTACGCAAACGTATACGGCCAGTTCGGCTTTTCCTACATCCACGGCGAGGGCGACATCAGCGACCCGGACAATAATCGTAACCGGCCCTTCGAGGAATTGGACGGCGAGTTCCCCGACAGCGGCTTCAGCGTCAGCTGGCTGGCGGGGCTGGATTTCGAGGTGATGGACAACACCTTCCTGGTGTTCGAGGGCGGAAAACTGTTCGAGGACACCGGCACCGACGTCAACACCTTCCAGTTTTCCGGTGGCCTTCGTTACGAATTCTGACCCACCCTGCCACCGGTAACCGTCACACCTTGTGGCGAATGTGCCAGCAGCGGTGGATCCGAGCGTTGCGCTGGAAATCCTTATCCAGGGTATCCCGGGTGACCTCAGTCACTTCGAATTCGTTCTCCAGGTCTTCCTCCAGCCGGAAACGCCGGAAGTTGTTGGAGAAGATCAGCAGGCCATCGGAACTGAGCCGGGCCATCGCCTGGCGGACCATATCCGGGTGGTCCTTCTGGATATCCAGTACGCCGGCCATCCTCGCCGAGTTGGAGAAGGTGGGCGGATCCATAAAGATCAGGTCGAAGCGCTGGTCCGCGGTTTTCCGGTCGGCAAGCCAGGCGAGACAGTCCGCCTGCTCCACACGATGTTTCGATGGCTCCGCCCCATTCAGCGCCAGATTGTCCTGTGCCCAGGCTACATACGTCTTCGACATATCCAGGCTCAGTGACCGGCTGGCACCACCCACCACCGCGTGCACAGTCGCTGCGCCGGTGTAGCAGAACAGGTTCAGGAACCGCTTGTGGGCCGCATGCTGCTGGATCCAGTGGCGCACTGGCCGGTGGTCCAGGAAGAGTCCGGTGTCCAGATAGTCCTTCAGGTTGACTTTCAGCACACCTCCGTGCTCGTGCACATTGAAGAACTCGCCGCTGACGCCCTGTTTTTCATACTGGCTGGTGCCAGTCTGTCGCTGGCGCTGCTTGCAAACCATCTCGTCGGGATCAATGCCCAGTACTTCCGGTATCACCGCCAGGGCTTCGGCGAGACGCTCACGAGCCGCGCGCTCGTCTACCGACTTGGGCGCCGCGTACTCCTGCACGTGTATCCGCCCCTCGTAGACATCAATGGCCAGTGCGAACTCGGGCATGTCGGCATCGTACAGCCGGTAGCATCCGATGCCCTGCTTCCGGGCCCACTGGCCAATGGTTTTCAGGTTCTTTTTCAGGCGGTTGCGCAGCATGGCAGCACGCTCTTCGTTGGCAATGCGGGGCGCAACTTCGCCCGGTGCTGCAGGTTGCCTCGGGGTCATCGAGCTGGTTTCGTCAATTTCAAACAGCAGCAGCTGGGCCGGCAGTTTGCCGTTGAAGAGCCGGTACTGCTTGAAGCTGCGCAGACCTATAGAGCGACCGAACTCCGGGGCACCGGTGAACACACCCAGTCGCCAGCCGGGCGTAGCCCGTTTAACGGCTTCACCCAGGGTCTGGTAGAGCCCGCCAAGTTCTTTGCGCTCACTGAGGCGTTCACCATAGGGTGGATTGGTCAGCACCAGGCCATGATCGGACCATTCGCCGTCCAGCTTCAGGTCTGCTACCGGGCGGGCCTCCACATGCACAATGCCCTCCAGGCCCGCGCGCTGAATGTTCTTCCACGCCGTCGCAACCACCCGGCTGTCCTGGTCAAACCCGGCAAAGCGGGGAATCCTGCGCTGCTTGGCCTCATGGGCCCGGCGTTCCGCTTCCTGGCGAAGCGACAGCCAGAGCTCTGGCTGGTGGCCCGGCCACTGTTCGAAACCGAACCGCTCTTGCTTGCGCCCCGGAGCGAGGTCCAGAGCCATCATGGCCGCCTCAATCACCAGGGTACCGGAGCCGCACATGGGATCGATGAAATCCCCACCGTTAGCAGCAATCTCGGGCCAGCCGGCCCGCATCAGCAAGGCGGCGGCAAGGTTCTCCTTGAGGGGCGCAATGCCCTTATCGGTACGGTAGCCCCGCATGTGCAGACTGTGCCCGCTCAAATCAATGCCGAGAGCGAGACGACCACGATTCAGCCGCGCGGAAACAACAATGTCGGGGTCCTTCGCCGCAACCGAGGGCCTTGGCCCGCCACCCGCCCGAAAGCGGTCCACAATGCCATCCTTGACGCGCTGGGCACCAAACTGGGTGTTGCGGATGGCCTCGTTCTGGCCCAGAAAGGTCACTCGGAAACTGCCGTGTACGGGAATGTGCTGTTGCCAGTCCATATGCACGACGCCGTCATAGAGCTGATCACCACTGGTGGCGTCTACCTCATCCAGGTGCAGGATGACGCGATTGGCCAGGCGCGACCACAGACAGGCCCGGTAACCGGCCTCCAGCGGCCCCTCGACCCACACCCCCGCCGGCGCGTTGCGCACCGTGGCAAGGCCGAAGGTGGCAAGTTCGTCCGCCAGAAGATACTCCACTCCCTTGGGGCAGGTTACGAAAAAGACAGGTTTGGACAAGTTCAACTCCTGGTTGATTGGACGGCTCGAAGTAAGTTTCCGGAATAGCGGCCTTTACGAAAATCCGTGCCGTTTGTTATTTCGTGCAACTATAAAAAAAGGGTCACATAGATGAAATAAATAGTGTACATGGGTGCAAAGTTCGACTTACCTTGTAAGTGACGCGTCGTTCTGGACGGCTTTGAGCCCAATATTGAGGGGTTTGAGCCCTCCGTTAACAGGATCCTGACTGCTCTGGCTTGAGCTGACAATAGTGGGTTATCCGGGATCGGATTCCACAGGTCGCAGCCACTGCAGATGTGTACACGCTTGTTCTGTTAATCCATCAGTGAGGAACGGCATGAAAAGACAGAAAAGAGACATGTACGCTCGTGCATTCAAGCGGGGTTATCTCGCTGGCGTGTCCGGAAAATCCAAAGACAGCTGCCCGATTGAACAGGCGGAAATCCGCCAGGAATGGCTCAACGGGTGGCGAGAAGGCCGCACAGATCAATGGGAGGGCATGACCGGCGTATCCGGCATTCACAGACTGGCCAACGTTACGACGGCGTGACGCCATCACAAACCCCGAATCTTAATCTGATCTTTTTCTACACAATTTGACGCAGTACCAAGAGCAACCCAAACGGGGCCTCCCGCCCCGTACCATGCGATGAAGCGCCACGGGGTTCATTCCCCGCTCGGGCCCGCTAAGCGGGCCCACCTTCGTTCTGGCGCCCCCAAAACTCAGGGCAGCCGACGAATGGCCTCGACAGATTCCCGAATCAGCGCCGGCCCCCGGTAGATAAAACCGGTGTAGATCTGTACCAATCTGGCACCCGCCCGAATCTTTTCTGCCGCACTCTCGCCATCGGTAATGCCACCCACACCAATAATGGGCAACGAATCGCCCAGCTCGGCGTACAGCCCGCGAATCACCCGTAAAGATGCTTCCCTGACCGGCGCCCCGCTAAGCCCACCGGCTTCTTCCGCATGCCGGTGCCCTGCCACCGCGACGCGACTGACCGTGGTATTGGTGGCGATAACACCGTCAATACCGGTATCGCGGAGTGCGTTGGCCACAAACCGGATGCCCTCATCGTCCATGTCCGGAGCAATCTTCACCGCCACCGGTACGTAACGACCATGCTGCTTTTCGCAGGCAAGCTGCTCATCCTTGATGGCTCCAAGCAGTCCCTTCAGGGAGTCGCCGAACTGGAGATCCCTCAGGCCCGGAGTGTTGGGAGATGACACATTGACCGTAATGTAATCGGCACGGCTGTAAACCGCCGAAATGCCCTTCCGGTAGTCGGACTCCGACTGATCATTCGGAGTGTCCTTGTTCTTGCCCACGTTGATACCGAGCACGCCCCGGTACTTGCGTTTGTCAACGCGGGCAAGCAGGTGCTCAAGACCCTCATTGTTAAAGCCCATCCGGTTGATGATGGCCTGGTGCTCCGGTAGCCGGAACATGCGGGGTTTCGGATTGCCCGGCTGAGCCAGCGGCGTGACCGTTCCCACTTCAATAAAGCCGAACCCGAGTGAGCCAAGGGCATCCAGGTGATCGGCGTTCTTGTCCAGGCCTGCGGCCAATCCGACCGGGTTGGGAAAATCCAGCCCCATAACATTCACGGGAAATGAATCTATTTTTGGCGAGAAAGCGCTCAGGATTCCGAGTCGATGGGCTACATCAAGGCCGTTCAAGGCAATATTGTGAGCTTGCTCCGGTGGCAGTTGAAACAGCAGGTTACGCAGAACGCCGTACATCTGAAAAAAAACTCCGTTGATCCAGGTGGGCGGAGTATACCGGAAGTTTTCCACAGCATCCCGGAATCGACCAAAATCGTCTCTAAATGACTGTACTGTCAGTGTCCCGAGAGCTTTTCCACGGAATCTGTGGATAACCCTGTTGAAAATCGAGGGGCAACGGTTTCCAACCCTTGATAACTGCGCCCATCTACAGATTGATCATTTTTTGACCAGTTATTTTCTTCTTTAAATTCATGTAGTTATAAATTTTTTCGATGGGTATCGACAATTCCTAAACAAAATGTTACTCGGTCACCGTTCTGCAATGATGTGTATAAATCACACAATACACCGCCTTTTGGGCCACCCCGCCACAAGTCTCTGGAATAACGCTATACTGGCTTCTCCTCGTTGTGTCCGGAGTGGTCCATGGAAGAGTCGATTTCACCCGCCCAACAGCATAGGGAGAACCTGGCCTCGGAAATGAAAGCCGCGTCCAGGGTCACCATTATAGGAATGATTCTCGATGCTGTACTTGGCGTAATTAAAGTCATTTCAGGCGCTCTTTTTAATTCCCAGGCATTGATCGTGGACGGAATCCACTCGTTCAGCGACGTGGCCTCGGACCTGGTGGTGCTTGGGGTCATGAAGGTGTCCCGCCAGGAACCGGACCAGGACCACCCCTATGGTCACCAGCGCATCGAGACTTTCGGCACTCTGGTACTTGGCAGCATACTGATCGCGGTTGGCGCCGCCCTTGCCTGGGACAACACCCTGAGGCTGCTGGAAGGAGGCATTGATACGGTACCCGGATGGCCGGTTCTGGTTGCCGCAGCCGTTTCCGTGGGCAGCAAGGAATGGATCTACCGCTACACCCGCCATGTCGGCCTGAGGATTCGCTCAGACCTGATCATTGCCAACGCCTGGCACAGCCGTACCGACGCTTTCTCCTCGGTGGTCGTGCTGGTATCAACTGCAGGCGCCATGCTGGGCATGGTGTGGCTGGATGTGTTGGCCGCTGTGGTGATCGCAGCAATCATCATTCACATCGGCTGGAAGTTTACCTGGGACAGCGTAAAGGAGCTGGTGGATACCGGCCTGTCCCGGGAAGATACGGAGATGCTGAAGACCATTGCACGGGACACCGACGGGGTCCGTGATGTCCATGAGCTGCGCAGCCGACGCATGGGCCACGATATTCTCCTCGACATACACCTCGTGGTACGCCCCGAAATCAGCGTCTCTGAAGGGCACCAGATCGGTATGCGCGTTGTGGCAGGCATGCGAGACGCCCTGGACAACATTCGCAGCATCAATTTTCACATTGATGCCGAGAACGACGAGGACCAGCCGGTTACCTCCGAACGCTTGCCCTCCAGGGAGGAAATCCGATCGATCCTGGCGGCCCAGCTTGGAGCGCTCCCCCACCACAGCCGGCTTCGCTTGCATTATCTGAAAAACCGGGTTCATCTCGAACTCTTCCTGGAAGAGCCCGAGGCGGACACCCCGTTCAACGCTGCCAACATCAAGGCCCGCCTCGGTGACTACCCGTGGTTCGGCAGTGTCCGGGTCTGGGTCGCTGGCCCGTGAGTGTGAGACCGGCCCCTAGCGGCGCCGGTTTTCTTCCATCCTGGAAAGAAATTCCTGCATGATCAGGGTATAGAGTTCACCGCCGAGGAAACGGTCTTCCACACCGGCATCGATGCTGGGATTGTCGTTCACTTCGATGACAGCCACCCGATTGCCCGACTGCTTGATATCAACACCATAGAGGCCGTTGCCGATCAGTTTGGTGGCATTCAGAGCAGCTTGAATCACGTTTCTGGGCACCTCGTAGGTAGGCATGGTTTCAAAGCCGCCGCTCTCGCTTTTCGACTCACCGTGCTGGTAGATCTGCCAGTGCCCCTTCACCATCATGTATTTGCAGGCATAGATGGCTCTGCCACCCAGAACGCCGATGCGCCAGTCGTAATCGGTGTAAAGATATTCCTGGGCCAGCACCAGGGCGGACTGTTTGAACAGATCCCGTAGCCCGGCCCGCAGGGATTTTTCGTCTTCAGCCTTGGTCACCCCCCGTGAAAAAGCACCATCGGGAATCTTGATCACCACCGGGAAGCCCAGTTCACTGATCACCTGCTCCACCGCGTCCTTCTGATCCTTCGACAGGATCAGGGTTTTCGGCGTGGGCACCTTGTTGTTTTTCAGAAGGTCAGCCAGGAACACCTTGTTAGTGCATTTGAGGATGGAGACCGGATCGTCGATCACCACCATACCCTCGGCATCCGCCTTGCGGGCAAAGCGGTAGGTATGATGGTCGATGGCGGTGGTTTCGCGGATAAACAGGCCATCGTATTCTGGCAGACGCATGTAATCCCGGCGGGTAATCTGCTCCACGTTGATACCCAGCTTTCGGCCGGCCTTCTCGAAACGCTTGAGCGCCACCTTGTCGCTCGGCGGCATCTCCTCTTCCGGGTTTACCAGCACCGCCAGATCGTATCGATAGCGGCGACGGGTACGCGGCTTGCGCCATACCATGCTGCTGAACCGGTCGAGTGCTGCCGCGAAGGCATCCTGCTCGTTCTCACCCAGGTCGGCCGGCGCCGCCGGTTTCATGGATTCGATCTGCCATTGCTTCCGCCGCTTGAAGACCACCTCGAGAATGGGGCATGGGAAGCGCTCGAACAGGGCTCGGGCCACCGGCTTGAGATCCGGGTGTTCGGCCTGTCCAAAATAAGTGCGTACCTTAACCTCGTGGGTGGCTTCCCGATCGTCGCTGGCCGGATCAATCGCCGAACCGGCGGCATCCAGCCAGTTGATCACGCTGGCGTCCAGCTCTTCCAGCTCCAGGGAAAACAGCCCTTTCCGACTCAGATCGTTCAGTGTCATCACCGAGGGCACCACATGATGGCCTCGGGCTTCCGCCAGCAACGAGCAATAGTAGCCCCGGCTGAGGTAGCGGGCACTCTGACACAGGTTGATCACCCGAACCCGACTGGTGGGCGGTGCAGAGAATTGCAGGTACTGATCGAAGGTCAGCACATCTTCACTGGGATAGTACGGTGCCCAGTCTTTGGCTCGGTCGACTACAATGAGCAATCGGGACATGCAGGATGTTCCTCCCTGGAGGTTCTTCTGTGATTATTTGCCGCAACAATACGCTGCCGGGCAGTCTCTCACAATCGGCGAATAATGCGTGCTTTTACGCATACTTGCGCTATTTGAGTATTGCTGTCTCTCACCCATAATAGCCCAGTAAGGGAAGCCTACCAGCATGCCCGCACGTTTCTTCTTAAGGCCCCACCTGATGCCCGAACTTCACATTCGCCAAGCCACCGGCAAAGATCTCGATGCCCTCGTCAAGCTGGAGAACCGGTGTTTTACCGAAGACCGGCTCTCCCGACGCAGCTTCCGCCGTTTCCTGGAGATGCCCAGGGACCGCCTGATCGTCGCCGAGTCCGATGGCGAATTGGTGGGGTATTGCCTGGTGCTTATGAGCGCAGCCACGCGCCTGGCGCGGATCTACTCGATTGCCGTCTCGCCCTCTGCCCGAGGCCAGGGCGTTGGCGAGACCCTGGTACGCGAGGCTGAAAAGGAAGCGGCCGATGCAGACCGGATTATCATGCGGCTTGAGGTTCGGGAGGACAACACCGGTGCCATCAACCTCTATAAGAGGCTCGGTTACCGGCAGTTTGGTACTTACCGGGATTACTACGAGGACCATGGCAACGCGCTGCGGTTCGAACGACGCATTCTGTTCTACGAGCCGTCCCGGGATTATCCGGCGGTGCCCTACTATCCCCAGACCACGGAGTTTTCCTGCGGCCCGGCAGCGCTGATCATGGCAATGGCTTCTCTTGATGAGCAGCAGACCCTGACTACCCTGGAGGAGCTGAAGATCTGGCGCGAGGCGACCACCATTTTCATGCTGGCCGGCCACGGCGGCTGCGGTCCTCACGGGCTGGCGCTCGCGGCCTGGAATCGGGGCTTTGAGGCCAGTGCCTGGATCAGCATGGAAGGTGCCCTGTTCAAGGATACGGTCCGCAACGACGACAAGAAGCGCGTGCTGGAACTGGTACACGAGGGCTTTCTGCATGATATCGGCCAGACCGGCATCAAGCTGCACCACGATCCCCTGACCCTGGAGGCCATGGAGCAGGCCCTGCACGAGGGGCAGATACCGGTGATCCTGATCAGTACCTGGCAGTTGAACCGCAGTCGGGTGCCTCACTGGGTGACGGTGTGTGCCATGGACGATCAGTTTGTGTATCTGCACGATCCGGAAATTGATGTTGAAGCCGGGGAGACGGTGGTCGACAAGCAGTATTTGCCGGTGGACAAACGGGTGTTCAGTCAGATTTCAAAATACGGGCGGAACCAGCCTTTGCAGGCTGCAGTGATTGTGGGGCCTAAACGGTAACCTCTCCATCGATGCTTGGGCCTAGGTGGCTGCAACGGGCGGGTAGCTCCGGTCAGAAAACGCCCGTGAATACGTCCCTGTAGGGCTCGGTCGCGCCATCCATGGCGCTCCACGTTTCTGACCGGAGCTACCCGACCGTCGCGAATCCAGTCTTGGAGTAAACCTGCCTTTAACCCGTTCGCAGCGCCGCTTCCTTGAGCTCTGCGATCTCATCCCTCAGCCTTGCAGCCGTCTCGAAGTCCAGATCCGAGGCGGCCTTGTACATGTCGTCTTCCAATCTGGTGATCTCTTTGAGCACTTCTTCCGGCGATTTGTTGCCGGCCTTGGCACGGTATTGCTCGGCTTCCTCAGCCGCTTTCTGGCCCGGACGCTCAGCCTTGCGTTTGCCGCGCCCGCCACCGCTTGCACCTTCCATGATGTCGGCGATTTTCTTGTTCAGGCCCTGGGGCGTGATGCCGTGCTCTTCGTTGTGGGCCTGCTGCTTGGCGCGACGGCGTTCGGTTTCGTCGATGGCGCGCCGCATGGAGCCGGTGATCTGGTCGCCATAGAGAATGGCTTTGCCGTGGACGTTACGGGCGGCCCGGCCGATGGTCTGGATGAGGGAGCGGTCGGAGCGCAGGAAACCTTCCTTGTCGGCGTCCAGGATGGCCACCAGGGAGACTTCGGGCATGTCCAGGCCTTCCCGGAGCAGGTTGATACCGACCAGCACATCGAATTCACCGCGGCGCAGGTCGCGGATGATTTCAACCCTCTCCACCGTGTCGATGTCGGAGTGCAGGTAACGCACCTTGATATCGTGCTCCATCAGGAAGTCGGTCAGGTCTTCCGCCATCCGTTTGGTCAGCGTGGTTACCAGCACCCGTTCCTGCACCTTCACGCGGGCATGGATTTCCGAGAGCAGGTCGTCCACCTGGGTGGAGGCGGGGCGCACTTCGATTTCCGGGTCCAGCAGGCCGGTGGGCCTAACCACCTGCTCCACCACCTGTCCGGCGTGCTCCGCTTCGTATTTGCCCGGGGTCGCCGAGACGAAGATCATCTGGGGCGCGATGCGCTCCCACTCTTCGAATCGCATGGGCCGGTTGTCCAGCGCCGACGGCAGCCGGAAGCCATACTCTACCAGGGTTTCCTTGCGCGAACGGTCGCCCTTGTACATGGCTCCAATCTGGGGAATAGTCACGTGGGACTCGTCCACCACCAGCAACGCGTTGGGCGGCAAGTAATCGAACAGCGTGGGCGGCGCTTCCCCGGGGCGCCGTCCCGAGAGGTAGCGGGAGTAATTCTCGATGCCGTTGCAGTAGCCCAGTTCCAGCATCATCTCGATGTCGTAACGGGTGCGTTCTTCCAGGCGCTGGGCTTCCACCAGGCGGTTGTTGTCGCGCAGCTGCTGCAGGCGCTCGTCCAGTTCCACCTTGATGTGTTCCACGGCGTCGAGCACGGTCTGGCGAGGGGTCACGTAATGGGATTTCGGGTAGATCGTCACCCGGGGCACCCGGCGCAGCACCTCACCAGTGAGCGGATCGAAGTAGCTGAGGTTTTCCACTTCGTCATCAAACAGTTCAATGCGGATGGCCTCTTTTTCCGATTCCGCCGGGAACACGTCAATAACGTCACCGCGAACCCGGTAGTTGGCCCGATGAAACTCGATGTCGTTACGGGTGTACTGCAGCTCGGCCAATCGGCGCAGGATAAAGCGCTGGTCAATCTGATCGCCCCGATCCAGGTGCAGCATCATCTTGAGGTAGGACTGGGGGTCACCCAAGCCGTAGATTGACGAGACCGTTGCCACGATGATGGCGTCCGGGCGTTCCAGCAGCGCCTTGGTGGCCGATAGGCGCATCTGTTCGATATGTTCGTTGATGGAGGCGTCTTTTTCGATGAAGGTATCGGAAGACGGCACGTACGCCTCGGGCTGGTAGTAGTCGTAGTACGAGACGAAGTACTCCACCGCGTTGTCCGGGAAAAACTCCCGGAACTCGCCGTAAAGCTGTGCGGCCAGGGTCTTGTTGTGGGCCATGATGATGGTGGGCCGCTGGACTTCCTCAACCACGTTGGCAATGGTGAAGGTTTTGCCGGAGCCGGTCACCCCCAGAAGGGTCTGGTGCGCGAGACCGGAGTGGATACCGTCAACCAGGCCTTCGATGGCTTTGGGCTGGTCACCGGCTGGCTGGTAGGGTGAATCAACCCTGAACACGCCTTCTCTGGCAGCAGTGGACTCTTTCTTGGCCATAATTGGCGGATAACCTCCGGATGTCTGGCACGTCCCGGTAAATCGGGCGTATACCTTCTAGAAATTTAGCGATATGCCGGCTTCATGATACCATCACTGCGATCGACGGCTGGGCGAAAACCAGCCAGTGCCAATCTGGCTCCGTTTCAAAGCCCGCCGGTCGCAGCCTAATCAGACGCAGCTTTAAGGAGCGCAAGTTTGGACCTTCAACTTTCCAGCCGAGTACAGGCGATCAAGCCTTCCCCTACCCTCGCAGTCACCAACAAAGCCGCAGAATTGCGTGCGGCTGGCCAGGATATCATTGGCCTGGGCGCCGGCGAGCCGGACTTCGATACCCCCGATCACATCAAAAAGGCCGCCATTGAGGCCATCAACAACGGCCAGACCAAGTACACCGCCGTTGATGGTACGCCGGCCCTGAAGAAAGCGATTATTGCGAAGTTCAAGCGGGACAACGGACTGGAATACGAAGCCAACCAGATACTGGTTAGCAGTGGTGGCAAACAGAGCTTTTTCAACCTCGCCCTCGCCACCCTGAATCCGGGCGACGAAGCCATCATTCCGGCCCCCTACTGGGTTTCTTACCCGGACATGGTTCTTGTGGCCGAAGGCAAGCCGGTGATCATCGAGACCGGCGCCGACACGCGCTTCAAGATCACTCCGGAACAGCTGGAAGACGCGATCACCGAGCGCACCCGTCTGTTCGTGATCAACAGCCCGTCCAACCCCAGCGGTATGGCTTACACCCTGGAAGAGTTGAAGGCGATTGGCGAAGTGCTCAAGAAGCACCCCAACATCATGATCGCCACCGACGACATGTACGAGCCGATCCTCTGGACAGGCAAGCCGTTCTGCAACATCCTGAACGCAACCCCGGAGCTGTACGATCGCACCTTCGTGCTCAACGGCGTATCCAAGGCCTACTCCATGACTGGCTGGCGCATCGGTTACGCGGCTGGCCCGGCGAAGGTTATCGGGGCCATGAAGAAGATCCAGTCCCAGAGCACCTCCAACCCGGCCTCCATCTCCCAGGCCGCTGCCCAGGCAGCGCTCGACGGCGACCAGGCCTGCGTTGGCGAAATGGTCAAGGCCTTCAAGGAGCGCCACGACTGGCTGGTGGGCGCCCTGAACAAACTGCCGGGCGTTGAGTGCCTGAACGGCGACGGCACCTTCTACGTGTTCCCGAGCTTCCAGGGCGCCATCGATGCCGACTCCAGCGTGAGCAATGACGTGGAGTTTGCCGAGAAGCTTCTCACCGACGCCGGCGTGGCGCTGGTACCCGGCTCGGCCTTCGGCTGCCCTGGCCACATGCGTCTGAGCTTTGCGACCAGCATGGAAAACCTGGAAAAGGCCATCGAGCGTCTGCAGAAAGCCCTGGGCTAAAAAGTTCGGAGGCAGGGGTTGACGGGGCGGTATAGCCAACTTAATATACGCGCCTCGTCACACGACGACGTTCCCCGATAGCTCAGTTGGTAGAGCAACGGACTGTTAATCCGTTTGTCGCTGGTTCGAGCCCAGCTCGGGGAGCCACTATTCTGAAAGCCCGCTAATTCTTTGAGTTAGCGGGTTTTTTATTGGCTTCTTTTTGGTTTTGCTCTCGAGACTGACCTTGGACTTTTGGTCGCGGTAGCTGTCTCTGCACTAGCCTGCTTGCTTGGGGGGCTGTGGCGTGGGGGCGCCCTCCCAAAAAACGCTACGAGCACATCCATGTGCGCTTGGCTGTGGCCATCCATGGCCACAGACATTTTTGGGAGGGCGCCCCCACCCCACCGCTCAAACTTCTGAGATATCGTAGAACGACCTTTGACTCGGCTTTAGCGTAGCTCGACATACCCTTGATGTCCGAACGGGGCGGCAGGCGGGTCTTTCCAAAACTGTAGAGGGCCATGGATGGCCCGATTCAAGCGCACATGGATGTGCTTGTAGCGTGTTTTGGAAAGACCCGCCTGCCGCCCCGCCGCCCAAACCCGAAGGCTAGGGCCAGAGTCAGCCATACATTAAACGGCAAGCACCTCAGAGTGAATGGCCTCCAAGGCAGCCAGAGGATCCGGCGCCTGGGTAATCGGGCGGCCAATTACCAGGTAGTCGGAACCGGCCTTGAGGGCATCCGTGGGGGTCATGATGCGCTGTTGGTCGCCCTTGTCGGCGGTCAGAGGGCGAATGCCCGGGGTCACCAGCTTGAAGTCGGCGCCCTGCTCTGCCTTGAGCTTGGGGGCTTCCTGCGCTGAGCAGACCACGCCATCGAGGCCGCAGTTTCTGGTGAGGGTTGCCAGGCGGGAAACGTGGGCTTCCGGGGAATCGGTGATGCCGATACCCGCCAGGTCGTCAGCGTTCATGCTGGTCAGCACGGTAACGGCAATCAGCATTGGCCTGTCGGCACCGAAGGCTTCGAGTTTTTCCCGGCAGGCGGTCATCATTCTCTCGCCGCCAGAGGCGTGAACGTTCACCATCCAGACTCCGAGATCAGCGGCAGCTGCGACGGCCGCGGAGGTAGTGTTGGGGATGTCGTGGAATTTCAGGTCCAGGAACACCTCGAAACCGCGCTTCTGAAGATCTTCCACCAGTTGCGGACCGGAGCGCGTGAACAGCTCCTTGCCCACTTTCAGGCGACACTTCGCCGGGTCCAGTTGGTCGACCAGCGCCAGGGCGGGCTTCTGCGAGGGAAAGTCGAGAGCGACGATGATCCTGGGATCGTTTGCGGTTTGCACGGTATTGTTCCTGCGGAGATTTGGTAAAGGTTTATTCGGCTTCAACGCCCTGAATTGGACGAACCGTTTCCCACTGCTTGCAGCTCGGGCACAGCCAGTGGAGCTGACGCCCCGAGAAGCCACAGCTCACGCAGCGGTACACAGGACGGTTGGCCAGGATCAGGTGGCCGATTCGGCTCACCAGCCGGCCTTCGTCTGTGGTCATCCCTTTCTCGTAGCCGGCCATTTCCACGAGGCGCAACAGGCCTCGCACGCTGGGTCGGGTTTCCAGTTCCTGTCGGAGCAGGTCGATGGCCGCCGGCCTGCCCGAGGCCCGCTCAACCGATTCTACCAGGGCCAGCAGCAGACTGGTGCTCGGGTAGCTCTCATACAGCTTGCGAAGCTTCCTGGCCAGTCGGCCGATATCGCCGTGCTCACGTTCGAGCTTCATCAGCCGGTCAATGGCTTCCGGGCCAAACTCGGGGTTCTGGTCAAACACTTTGAAACATTGACCGCCGGCCTCCCGGTAGCTGCCCTGACGGACCAGCAACTTCATAAGAATCAGTGTGGCACGAACACAGGACCGGTCGTATTCCAGGGCCTCTTTCGCCAATTTCTGGGCGGCCCAGCGATCGTCGTGCTTCAGTGCTTCCTCCGCGAGTTCGCAGGTCAGGTATGCAAGTACCTTGAACATCGCCGGATCGGCGTCACCCTTGGTCAGCGTGCGGGCCACTTCGGCGGCCTTGCCCCACTCTTTCTCCTGCTGGTATAGATCGATCAGTTGCTGTGCGGAATGGCGGCCATAGTCCCGGTCACCCATCAACTGGTGTAGCAAAGCTTCGGCACGGTCCAGCAGGCCGGCGTTGAGGTAATCCCTTGCCAGTTCCAGCGTAACCTGCGGAGAAAAACGTGGCGGCAGCTCTGGCCGGGCTAACAGGTTCTGATGGATCAGGATGGCCCGGTCGGTCTCACCCTTGTTGCGGAAGTGGCTACCAATAGACAGGTGGAGACTGACGGTATCCTTGTTTACAGCGAGGGATTGGACAAAGTTTTCGACCGCCTGGTCGGAGTAATTGGTAAAGAGGAACTGCAGTCGATCCCTGACGGATTCTTCATCGGAAATCGTTTTTCCCGAACGGTTATCGCTGCTGCCAAGCCGGCCCACCAGCCAGCCCACTGCCACCGCAACTGTCAGCAGCAGCCACTGAAGTACCATGTCCATTAAAGAGTCCGGTCGTTCTGGGCCCTGGATTTTTCCAATGCCTGCTCGGCGCGATCAAGTCGTTTCTGCAGTGCACGACGCGACACTGATGTGCGCACGGTCGCCAAGGTGGTGATCAGCACGCCCACGAGGGCGCCTATCACGAATGCCATGATAATCCAGACCGCAACGCCGTGGGGCTGGGTTTCAAACAGTAGGAAATTAAGGGAAACCGCCATTTGATTGTTGAGCGAAAACACCAGCGCCAGCAGAATCAGGAATAACACCAACAGAATAAGGATAATCTTCTGCAATCCTGCCATAGCAATAGCGCTCCAGTAGGGCCAATCGACCCGAATTGTACCTGTTCCCCGGTCGGCGATTAAAACCCTTTCTTCAAGCTGTCGTTAACCTGCTCTCTCAGCTCTTTGCCGGGCTTGAAGTGAGGCACATACTTGGCGGGCAACTGAACGGCTTCGCCTGTCTTGGGATTTCGGCCGGTGCGGGCCGCCCGGTGATGAAGAGAAAAACTGCCAAACCCGCGAATCTCAATTCTCTGCCCATCAGCAAGGGATTGGGACATGTGCTCGATAATGGTCTTTACAGCCAGTTCCACATCTTTCACAGAGAGCTGGGTTTGCTTGGAGGCAATCAGCTCGACCAGTTCGGACTTCGTCATGAGGCGTTTCCCTCTATCATTTTTATTCGGCCGTGGGTTACCGGGTTCCCATGACTACCTAGTTTAGCCAAACCAGAAAAAAACACAAAAAAAACGGGCTCTTAGAGCCCGTTTTTTTCGTACCAACCGGAACTTTATTCCTTGTTGGCGTTTTGCTGCTGCATCTGCTCCTTGATGAGATCACCGATAGTGGTCGCACCAGAAGAGGTTTCAGCCGCCTTGCTCCGCACGTTTTCCAGAGCCTGCTTGTCGTCCTCAACGTCTTTGGACTTCACAGACAGGTTGATAATGCGGTTCTTGCGGTCGATGCTGATGATCTTCGCTTCAACTTCTTCACCCTCTTTCAGCGCGTTGCGTGCGTCTTCGACACGATCACGGCTGATTTCAGAGGCCTTCAGAACGGCTTCAACTTCGTCGTTCAGGGCGATGGTGGCTGCCTTGGCATCCACGGAAGAAACGGTGCCCTTAACGATGGAGCCCTTGTCGTTCAGTTGAACGAACTCGGCGAACGGATCACTTTCCAGCTGCTTGATGCCCAGGGAGATACGCTCACGCTCAGGATCAACAGACAGGATAACGGTCTCAACCTCGTCACCCTTCTTGTACTCGCGAACGGCTTCTTCGCCAGTCTCGTTCCAGCTGATGTCAGACAGGTGAACCAGTCCGTCGATGCCGCCGTCCAGACCGATGAAGATACCGAAGTCAGTAATAGACTTGATCTTGCCGGAGATGCGGTCGCCCTTGTTGAAGTTGCTGGAGAACTCTTCCCACGGGTTGGCTACACACTGCTTGATACCCAGGGAGATACGACGACGCTCTTCGTCGATATCCAGAATCATCACGTCCACTTCGTCGCCAACCTGGACAACCTTGGACGGATGGATGTTCTTGTTGGTCCAGTCCATTTCGGACACGTGAACCAGGCCTTCAACACCTTCTTCCAGCTCGGCAAAGCAGCCGTAGTCAGTCAGGTTGGTAACGCGGGCCTTGACCTTGGAACCTTCCGGGTAACGACCCTTGATGTCGACCCAGGGATCTTCGCCCAGCTGCTTCAGGCCGAGAGATACGCGGTTGCGCTCACGGTCGAACTTCAGGACCTTGACGTTGATCTCGTCGCCCACGTTGACGATTTCGCTCGGATGCTTGATGCGCTTCCAGGCCATGTCAGTGATGTGCAGCAGGCCGTCAACACCACCCAGATCCACGAACGCGCCGTAGTCGGTCAGGTTCTTGACGATACCCTTGATTTCCAGACCTTCGGTCAGGGTCTCGAGCAGAGCTTCACGCTCGGCACTGTTTTCAGCTTCCAGAACGGCGCGGCGGGAAACAACCACGTTGTTACGCTTCTGGTCCAGCTTGATAACCTTGAATTCGAGTTCCTTGTTCTCCAGGTGCGCGGTATCGCGAACCGGACGAACATCTACCAGCGAGCCAGGCAGGAAGGCGCGGATACCAGCCAGATCGACGGTGAAGCCACCCTTGACCTTGCCATTGATAACGCCCTTGACCACTTCCTCAGCTTCGAAGGACTTCTCGAGTACCTTCCAGGCTTCTGCACGCTTGGCTTTTTCGCGGGACAGACGGGTCTCACCGAAGCCGTCTTCCACAGCGTCGAGAGCTACATCGACAACATCGCCGATAGCAATTTCCAACTCGCCTTTTTCGTTCAGGAACTGGGAGGCGGGGATAACGCCCTCGGACTTCAGTCCGGCGTTAACGGTGACCCAGTCGTTGTCGACGTCAACTACGGTTCCCTGGACAATGGAACCCGGTTGCATGTCAATTTCTTTCAGGCTTTCTTCAAAAAGATCTGCAAAGCTCTCGCTCATTATGAGTCCTATATGATCAACGCAAGTGTGCTCCGTGCCACCAGCAACACGGTCTGTTAACGATTCCGGAGGCAGCCTGTGGCTGGCAGTTGCGCTACATCCGGCCTTTCAACAACAAAAAGGTGTAGTCAGGCCTGGCCTGCTGCGGCCATACACCTGTCCAACACCTCTTCTATACTCAACCCCGTAGAATCAATGACTTGCGCATCATCCGCGGGCTTGAGAGGGGCGGCGGACCGGTTCATATCCCGCTCGTCGCGCACCCGTATCTCCTCTAAAAGGGCGTCAATATTAACATCGACACCCGCGTCCTTCAACTGACTGTAGCGCCGTCTGGCCCTCTCCTCGGCGCTCGCAGTGAGGAAGATCTTCACCGGCGCATCGGGGAAAACCACCGTGCCCATATCGCGCCCGTCGGCCACCAGCCCGGGTGCCTTGCGGAAATCCCGCTGGCGCTGCAACAGGGCATCGCGAACCGGCTGTATTACCGCCACTTTAGACGCGTTGTCGCCGGCCGACTCGGTGCGGATTTCCGCGGTCACATCCTGCCCCGCCAGAATCACCTTCACGGGTTCACCTGCCGGCGTGGGCTCGAACTCTACGTCCAGACCCGCCGCAACCTGCACCAGGCCGGGCTCGTCATCCAGGGCAACACCCTGACGCACCGCCGCAAGCGCCGTAAGCCGGTACAGGGCGCCACTGTCGAGCAGATGCCACCCGAGCCTTCGGGCGAGCATCTGGGTAATCGTGCCTTTACCGGATCCTCCGGGCCCATCGACGGTGATCACCGGAGCGCGGCTATCGGCCATCACTCACTCCCCTCGGCTTTGATATTGATCCCGGTTTCGCGGGCAAGTTCCACAAAGCCCGGAAAAGAGGTTGCCACATTGGCGCAATCGTTGATCGTGATATCGCCGGCAGCCCGCAGGGAGGCCACCGCAAACGACATGGCAATCCGATGATCCCCATGGCTGTTCACAGTGCCGCCACCGATCGTTTGACCCCCATCGATCACGATGCCATCCGGCGTAACGGTGGTTTCAACACCCAGGGCCGCAAGGCCATCGGCCATCACCTGGATGCGATCACTTTCCTTGACTCTCAGCTCCTCGGCGCCGCGAAGCACGGTGCGACCGCGAGCACAGGCGGCCGCAACAAACAGCACCGGGAACTCATCAATGGCCAGGGGCACCTGGTCCTCGGGGATGTCGATGCCCTTGAGCTCGGCGGAACGCACCCTCAGGTCCGCCACCGGCTCGCCGCCGATTTCGCGCTCGTCCAGCACCTCAATGTTGGCGCCCATCAGGCGCAGGATATTGATCACCCCTACCCGGGTCGGGTTCATACCGACGTGGCGCAGCACCAGGTCCGAACCAGGCGCGATACTGGCGGCAACCAGGAAAAACGCGGCTGAGGAAATGTCGGCGGGGACATCAATGTTGGTGGCGGTCATCTTGCCGCCGCCACTGACGCTCGCCGTCGCTCCATCCCTATGTACGTGATAGCCAAAGCCGGCCAGCATACGTTCGGTATGGTCCCGGGTCGGTGCCGGCTCGGTGACCGAAGTGCTGCCCTCGGCGTAAAGGCCGGCCAGCAGCAGGCAGGATTTCACCTGGGCACTGGCCACCGGCATTTCATAATGGATGCCGGTCAGTTTCTGGCCGCCGTGGATTTTCAGTGGCGGCCGGCCACCGTCTGCCGTATCAATCACCGCGCCCATGGCCCGAAGTGGCTCAGCCACCCGCCCCATGGGGCGACCGGACAGACTGGCATCACCGGTCAGCTCCGAGTCGAACGGCTGCGCCGCCAGCAAGCCGGCAAACAGGCGCATGGCGGTGCCGGAGTTGCCGAGATACAGCGGTCCCCGCGGTGCCTGCAGTCCGTGCATGCCGACGCCGTGAATCCGCACGAAGCCGTTATCCGGGCCTTCGATGGTCACGCCCATGTCCCGGAACGCCTGAAGCGTGGCGAGGCTGTCCTCACCCTCCAGAAATCCCTTGACCTCGGTTACCCCATCGGCGAGCGCACCAAGCATGATGGACCGATGAGACATGGACTTGTCGCCGGGAACGCGGATATCACCGGTAATCGCGCCGCCGGGCTGAAGACGGAACCTGACCTGTTTAGCACTGTTGTTTGTCACGTAAGCCTGTCCTGAGAGCATCTTGGAAAAATGTTCACGCGCCGCCTTGGCGCGACTGAAAACCCGCAGCAGCGTGGCACTGTCCTGATTGGCGATGGCCGTGCGCAACTGCTCGAGGTCGTGGGTAAAGTGATCTATCACCCGCAGAACCGCCTCGCGGTTCGACAGAAAGATATCGTGCCACATCACCGGATCACTGGCAGCAATCCGGGTAAAGTCCCGGAACCCGCCGGCAGCGTAGCGGAAAATGTCCATGTTCTCGTCTTCCCCGGCCAGGGTATCCACCAGCGAGAAAGCGATCAGATGTGGCAGGTGGCTGGTGGCGGCCAGCACTTCGTCGTGATAGGCCACAGACATGGTCAACACAGTGGCCCCGCAGCCTTCCCAGAGGGCCTGCAAACGCGCCAGGTGGGATTCGCTGACGTTGTCCGGCGGCGTGAGAATCACCTTGTGGTTGGCGAACAGATTGGGGTTGGCGGCCCGGATGCCGCTTTTTTCGGAGCCGGCAATCGGATGGCCGGGAATCACCAGCGGCGACTGGGAGCCAAATACTGCCTCCACATCGGCCACGAAACTGGATTTGGTGCTGCCAACATCGGTCAGCACTGCCCCCGGGTCCAGCGCGGGACGCACCTGTTCAAGCACCGACCGGGTCGCCCGCACCGGCACGGCCAGAATCACCAGGTCGGCGCCGCGCACTGCATCGGCCACCGTTGGCGCGATTTCGTCGACAACGCCAAGCTGCTGCCCCAGGCGCAGGTCCTCTTCACGCTGGTCGGAACCAACCACCGTAACCGCAAGCCGGTTGCGGCACATGGCACTGGCCAGGGAGCCGCCAATCAGCCCGAGGCCAATCACGGCAACCCGCTGGAAGAGTGGTTCCGACCCGCTCATATCAATCGTTTACCCTTGTCGTTCACTCTTAATCACTCAAGCCCGACGCCGTCAGGGCCTTCGCCAGGGCCTCAATGAAGCGCTCATTCTCTTCTGGCAGCCCGACCGACACCCGCAAATGGCGAGGCATACCATAGCCGGCTATCGGGCGCACAATAACCCCGTGAGCCAGCAGGGTCTGGTAGACGCCCATGGCGTTCTCGCCCACTTCCACCGCAATGAAGTTGCCAGCGGAGGGTATGAAGCTCAATCCCATGGCGTCGAACGCCTGCTCGAGCTGGCGCAACCCGGCTGTATTCACCTCCCGTGATCGCTGCAGATAGGCGTCATCGTCCAGGACCGCAGTGGCGGCGGCCAGAGCCACAGTATCGACGTTGAAAGGCTGCCGCACGCGGTTGAGCACATCCGCAATGGCCGGTGAGCTGATACTGTAACCGACGCGAAGCGCGGCCAGCCCCCAGGCTTTGGAGAAAGTGCGACAGACGATCAGGTTCGGGAACCGGGACAACAGCTCCACGCCGTCCGGATAGTCATCGCCGGTGAGGTACTCGCAGTAGGCCTCGTCCAGCACTACCAGAACGTCCTCGGGAATCTTTTTAAGGAAGGCCTCAACGGCGTCGGCCTTGTGTACAGTTCCGGTCGGGTTGTTAGGATTGGCGACAAACACCAGGCGCGTGCGATCGGTGACTGCCGCAGCCATGGCCTCCAGATCATGCCCCCACTCCCGCGCCGGCACCGATATGCCCGTGGCACTGATAGCCTGGGTCACCAGGGGATACACGGCAAAGGCGTACTGGGAGAACACCACTTCCGAGTCGGCATCCGCAAAACAACGGGTGATCACCTCGAGCACATCGTTGGACCCATTGCCCAGGGTAATCTGGTCCATACCCACACCCAGCCGCTTTGACAGGGCCTGCTTCAGGTTGAAACCGTTGCCATCGGGATACAGGCAAAGCTCGGCAAGCGCCGCTTGCGCCGCCGACAGGGCTTTTTCGCTGGGCCCGAGCGGGTTCTCGTTGCTGGCGAGTTTGATGATCTCGGCGGGATTCAGGCCCAATTCCCGGGCCAGCTCCTCAATCGGCTTGCCCGGCTGGTAGGGCGACAACGCCCGCACACCGCGAACAGCCAGGCTCTGGTAATCAATGGCCATAATACGTCCTCGACCTGCTTTGCTCAGAGCACGCCAATCGGGTAAGACCCAAGGCGTTTCAGTTCAACGGCTTCCTCGTCCACTTCCGCCAGCACCTTGCGAACCTGCTCGTCTTCCACATGCCCTTCAAAATCGATATAGAACACGTAGGCCCAGGTGCCGCTGGGTGACGGACGGGTTTCTATTCGCGTCAGACTGATGCCATGGCGGTGGAACGGCTCGAGCAGCTTGTAAAGCGCCCCCGGCTTGTTGCGCATAGACACCAGAATGGAGGATTTATCGTGGCCACTGGCCGGTACCGCTTCACGGCCGATGATCAGAAAACGGGTAGTGTTGTCCGGGCGATCCTCGATGCTGCTTGCCACCATGTCCAGCCCATAGAGCTCTGCCGCCATGTCACCGGCAATCGCTGCTGTGCCGGGCTCGGCGGCAGCACGGCGGGCCGCCTCCGCATTGCTGGACACGGTCACCCGCTCAACGCCGTAGCGATGGGTATCCAGCCACTGGCGGCACTGGGCGAACGACTGCTGATGAGAGTAGATACGGGTAATTTCCTGGTCGGCATGCTTGGGCGACACCAGCAGATGGTGGTGAATCCGCAGTTGGACCTCACCACAGATTTTCAGGGGTGAGGACATGAACATATCGAGGGTGTGGTTGATCATACCCTCGGTGGAGTTCTCCACCGGCACCACGCCGTAATGGGCCGCCCCCGATTCCACTTCCCGGAACACGGCGTCGATGGCGGGCAGCGGAACGCTGATAACCGAATGCCCAAAATGCTTGAGCGCCGCCGCCTGGGTGAAGGTACCGATCGGCCCCAGGAAGGCGATGTGCATGGGCTTTTCCAGTGCCAGGCAGGCGGACATGATTTCCCGGAACAGCCGGGCCATTTCCTCACCAGACAACGGACCCGGATTCTGCTCCTTGATCCGCCGGAGCACCTGGGCTTCACGCTCTGGGCGGTAGAAGAACACGTCCTGCCCCGGATTGGCGGCCATTTTCACGTGGGCCACTTCCTGGGCACAGTTTGCCCGGGCGCTGATCAGCTCCATGATCTTCTGGTCAATCCGGTCGATTTCGTCCCTCAGCTCCGCGAGCCTGGTCTGCTCATCGCTCATGATCAGCCACGCTCCTTCGCAAAGTCGGTCATGTAATCAATCAGCGCATCCACACCGGCCTCAGGCATGGCGTTGTAGATGCTTGCCCGCATGCCACCCACCGAACGGTGGCCGGCCAGGTTCAGCAGGCCACAAGCATTGGCGCCCCTGAGGAACTCACTGTTAAGAGCGTCGTCCGCCAGGGTAAACGGCACGTTCATCCAGGAGCGGAAACGCGGGTCGATGGGGTTGGCGTAGAAGTCGCTGTTGTCAATGAAATCGTAGAGCTTGCGGGCTTTGCGCAAGTTGATCTCACCCATTGCCTGAACGCCGCCCTGCTCTTTCAGCCATTTGAACACAAGGCCCGCCAGGTACCAGCTGTAGGTGGCCGGCGTGTTGTACATGGAGTCGTTATCCGCAATCACCTGATAGTTCATCATGGTGGGAGTTTCCTTCCGGGCCTTGCCCAGCAGGTCCTTGCGGATAATCACCACCACCAGACCAGAGGGACCGATGTTTTTCTGGGCGCCGGCGTAGATCAGCCCAAACCTCGAGACATCCACCGGACGGGACAGCATGTTGGAGGACATGTCGGCCACCAGAGGCACATTGGGGCTGTCCGGCACAAAGTCGAACTCCAGGCCACCAATGGTCTCGTTGGGCGTGTAGTGCAGGTACGCGGCCTCAGCGCTGGTTTTCCAGGCGGCCTGGTCCGGGATAGTCGTAAAACCACTGTCCTCGGAGCTGGCTACCACGTTCACCTGGCCGTAGCGGCTGGCCTCGGCAATGGCCTTCTTCGACCAGATACCGGTGTTCACGTAATCGGCACTGCCCTTGTCGCCCAGGAGATTCAGGGGAATGGTGGAAAACTGGCTGGACGCCCCGCCCTGCATGAACAGCACGGCGTAATCGTCAGACACGCCGGCCAGTTCACGCAGATCCTTCTCTGCAGTTTCGGCAATCTGGACAAACTCGTCGCTGCGATGGCTCATTTCCATCACCGACATGCCGGTGCCGCGCCAGTCGAGCATTTCATCCCGCGCCTGACGAAGCACGCTCTCCGGCAAGGTGGCCGGACCTGCACAAAAGTTATACGCCCTGCTCATTTTCCGTTGATCTCTCCAGTCTCGCTGACTCTCTCGGTTGCGCCGGCTTACTCTTCGCCGGCGCCTTCCTCGTTGGCTTCGTCGTTCTCGCCGTCGATGTCTTCATCGTCGGTTTCGGCAATCCGCTCAACGCCCACCAGGCGCTCGTCTTCCTGGCTGAGCTTGATCAGGCGAACACCCTGGGTGTTGCGGCTGAGAACGGACACTTCATCGGTACGGGTACGCACCAGCGTGCCCTTGTCGGAGATGAGCATCATTTCATCACCCTCGAACAGCTGCAGGGCCGTTACCAGGTTACCGTTACGCTCGGAACACTGCATGGCAATGACACCCTGGCTGCCACGGCTGTAGGTCGGGAACTCATCAATGGCCGTGCGCTTGCCGTAACCGTTCTCGGAGGCGGTCAGAATCACACCACCTTCCTGCGGGATGATCAGCGACACCACATGGTGGCCCTGCGGCATGCGAATGCCGCGCACGCCTCGCGCTGTCCGGCTCATCGGGCGCACCGCTTCCTCGTTGAAACGAACCGCCTTACCGGCACTGGAGAACAGCATCACTTCGGCATCGCCCTGAGTAATGGCGGCACCGATCAGCGTATCGCCCTCGTCGAGGGACAGTGCAATCAGGCCGCTGCTGCGCGGACGGGAGAAGTTCGGCAGCGGGGTCTTCTTGACCACACCGGCGGAGGTGGCCATGAGTACAAACTGATCTTCCGGATAATCCCGAACCGGCAGGAAGGTGGTGATACGCTCACCCTCTTCCAGCGGCAGGATGTTGACCATGGGCCGGCCACGGGAGGCCCGGCTGGCACGCGGAATCTCGAACACCCGCAGCCAGTACACCTTGCCGCGGTTGGAGAAGCACAAGATGGTGTCATGGGAGTTGGCCACCAGCAGCTTCTCAACGAAATCTTCATCCTTCATGGAGGTAGCCGCCTTGCCGCGACCGCCCCGGCGCTGGGCCTGGTAATCCTCGACTGCCTGGGTCTTGGCGTAACCACTGTGGGAAATGGTCACCACCAGGTCTTCTTCATCAATCAGATCGGCAATGGTCAGATCACGACGGGAGCTGGTGATCTCGGTACGGCGCTCGTCGCCAAACTCGGAGACAATGGCTTCCAGCTCTTCACGGATGACCTGGAGCAGGCGCTCCGGATCGCCCAGGATATCCAGCAGATCGGCGATCTTCTCAAGGATTTCCTTGTACTCGTTCTGCAGCTTCTCGGTTTCAAGACCGGTCAGGCGGTGCAGACGCAAATCCAGGATTGCCTGGGCCTGCTCCGGCGACAGATGATAGAGACCATCGCGCAGACCGTAGATTTCCGGCAGGTCGTCCGGGCGGCAGGCATCCTGGCCGGCACGCTCAAGCATGGCCAGCACACCACCAGGTGCCCAGCCCTTGTCGACCAGTTTTTCCTTCGCCTCGGCCGCCGAAGGTGACGCCTTGATCAGCTCGATCACTTCATCGATATTGGCCAGGGCAACCGTCAGGCCTTCCAGAATGTGGCCGCGTTCACGCGCCTTGCGCAATTCGTAGATGGTGCGGCGGGTGACCACTTCCCGGCGGTGGCGGATAAAGGCATCCAGCAACTCTTTCAGGTTCAGGGTCTTGGGTTCGCCGTTGATCAGGCCAACCATGTTGATCCCGAACACAGTCTCCAGCTGGGTGTGGGCAAACAGGTTGTTGACCACTACGTCCGGGTTCTCACCGCGGCGCAGCTCGATCACCACCCGGATGCCTTCCTTGTTGGACTCGTCCCGCAGCTCGGAAATACCTTCAACGCGCTTTTCCTTCACCAGCTCGGCGATCTTCTCGATCAGTCGGGCCTTGTTCAGCTGGTACGGCAGCTCGGTGATGATGATGGCGTCGCGGTTGGTCTTGTTATCGTGCTCGATCTCATGACGGGCACGGATGTAGATACGGCCACGGCCAGTGCGGTAAGCCTCAACGATACCGGCACGGCCATTGATAATGCCCTGGGTCGGGAAATCCGGGCCCGGGATGAACTCCATCAGCTCATCGACGGTAAGATCCGGATTATCAATCAGCGCCAGACAGCCGCTCACCACTTCCTTGAGGTTGTGGGGCGGAATATTGGTGGCCATGCCCACGGCGATACCGGAGGAACCGTTCACCAGCAGGTTGGGTACCCGGGTGGGCAGAACCTCGGGAATCCGCTCGGTGCCGTCGTAGTTATCAACGAAATCGACGGTTTCCTTGTCCAGATCCGCCAGCAGGGAGTGGGCGATCTTCTCCATGCGGATCTCGGTGTAACGCATGGCGGCGGCGTTGTCGCCGTCGATGGAACCGAAGTTGCCCTGGCCATCCACCAGCGGATAACGCAGGGAGAAAGGCTGAGCCATACGCACGATGGTGTCGTAGACTGCCGAGTCGCCGTGGGGGTGGTATTTACCGATAACGTCACCCACCACACGGGCGGACTTCTTGTAGGGCTTGTTCCAGTCGTTGTTCAGTTCGGACATGGCGAACAGCACACGACGGTGAACCGGCTTGAGACCGTCCCGTACATCCGGGAGGGCCCGCCCGACGATCACGCTCATGGCGTAATCGAGGTAGGACTGCTTCAACTCGTCTTCAATATTGACCGGCAGGATCTCTTTGGCTAACTCACCCATCGAGAAAGGTTCCTTTGCGTTATCTGGAAGTCGTATCAGGGCCGTGCTCCGGCCCCATAGTTATTCTTCAACAAGCCGCCAAGTCTACCACAGTCGCGCCCTGTCAGGGGCAACTGTGAGGCAGCCTTAATCAAACACCACTGTCTTGTTTTCGAAGGTGATTACCCGGTCTTCAATGTGCGAGCGCAGCCCCCGGGCCAGCACGTTCTTTTCCACATCCTTGCCCAGGCGAACCATGTCCTCGATGGAGTCGCTGTGGGTAATGCGGATCACGTCCTGCTCGATGATCGGGCCCTCGTCGAGGTCCTGGGTAACATAGTGGCAGGTGGCACCAATCAGCTTCACACCGCGACTGTAGGCCTGATGGTAAGGGCGCGCACCGGCGAACGACGGCAGGAAGCTGTGGTGAATGTTGATCACCTTGCCAGCGTATCTCTCGCACAGCTCGCCGGGCAGAATCTGCATGTAGCGGGCCAGCACCACCACGTCGGCTTCGTATTTCTGGAACAGCTCGTCGATGTGGGCAAAGGCCTCAGCCTTGTTCTCCTTGCTCACCGGCACGTGGTGGTAGGGAATCTCGTGCCATTCCACCATCCGGCGGAGGTCATCGTGGTTGGAGATGACCGCCACGATCTCGGCGTTGATTTCCTTGCTGTGCCAGCGGTGCAGCAAGTCTGCCACGCAGTGGGATTCCTTGCTGCACATGAGAATGACTTTCTTCGGCCGTGCGGAGTCAGCAATGTGCCAGTTCATGTTGAACTCGCGGGCAATCGGCTCGAAAGCCGCCCGGAACTGGTCAAGGCCGAACGGAATCGAATTAGCCTTGATCTCATGCCGCATGAAGAACCAGCCGGTCTGCGTGTCCGAGTGGTGGCTCGCCTCGGTAATCCAGCCGTTGTAGGTGGACAGGAAATTACTCACCTTGGCGACAATCCCGACCCTATCCGGGCAGGAAATCACAAGACGATAGGTATGCTCCATGGAAGCCTTTCCTTAACTGAAATTCGGGAAAGCAGGTGTGTCAGGGAATCACCGCCAGCGGCGCCAGCAGGTTAACGGTACGCACCTATGAAAATGACCGGCTATCATAGCCTATCTGAACGCCAGAAACGAGGAATGGAGATATGGACAGAGGCCTCTACCAACGCGCAAACGGAAACCCTGCCAGGGTCCGCTCAGGCCGCCTCGCGAGGATCGCGGCGATGATGCTTCTGATCGGTTCAGGCCAGGCCGCCGGCCAGGCCATTCTGGAGGGCGAACGCTTCCACCCGGTCACCGCCAGCCAGGGCATGGTGGCGACCAGCCATACTCTGGCAACCGAAGTGGCGCTGGAGGTGTTGAAGAAAGGCGGCAATGCAGTGGACGCCGCAGTTACCGCCGGCTTTGCCCTGGCCGTTACCCAGCCCCGCTCGGGCAATATCGGCGGCGGTGGTTTCATGCTGGTTTCCCCGGGAGACGGCTCCGCTCCCGAGGCCATAGACTATCGGGAAAAAGCACCGGCGGCCGCCACCGAAACCATGTTCCAGGACGATGCCGGCAACGTGGTACCCAACCGCAGCCGGTTTACCCACCTGGCCGCGGGCGTGCCCGGCACCGTCGCCGGGTTGGCGCTGGCCCTGGAGCGCCATGGGACCATTTCCCTACAGCAGGCGCTGGCGCCGGCCATCAAGCTGGCGCGAGAAGGCTTTATCGTGCCGAGACGCTTCACCGAGGGGCTGGAGGAAGCACGGGGGCGCCTTGAGCGCTGGCCGGCCACGCTCAGCACCTTCTACAAACCGGATGGCAGCGCCTGGCAACCCGGCGAGCGCTTCCGCCAACCGGAGCTGGCCGCCACCCTCCAGCGGATCTCCGACCAGGGCGTGAAAGGTTTTTATGAGGGCGAAACCGCACGGCTCATTGCCGCGGAGATGGAACGCCACGGCGGCCTGATCACCCTTGAAGACCTGAAAAACTACGAGCCGGAAGTGCGCCAGCCGGTGCACGGCACCTACCGGGGCTACGACATCTACTCGATGTCACCGCCCTCCTCCGGCGGCACCCACATCGTGCAGATCCTGAACATCCTGGAAGGCTATCCCATGGCCGAGTTCGGGCATAACTCCGCTGACGGCATCCACCACATGGCCGAGGCCATGAAACTGGCCTACGCCGATCGCTCCAAGTATCTGGGCGACACCGATTATGTGGAGGTGCCGCTGCTAGGCCTGACCAGCAAGGCGTATGCCGAGTCGCTTCGCAAAGGTATCGACCCGCAGCGTGCGACACCGGCCAGCGAGATCGGCCCCGGTGACCCAACGCCCTGGGAAAGCCCGGAAACCACCCACTTCTCGGTGGTGGACAAATGGGGCAACGCGGTCTCCAACACCTACACCATCAACTTCAGCTACGGCTCGGGCATTACCGTGCAAGGCGCCGGCTTTCTGCTCAATAACGAGATGGACGACTTCAGTGCCAAACCGGGCGTACCCAACGCCTACGGCCTGATTGGCGGTGAAGCCAACAAAGTGGAGCCGGGCAAACGCATGCTCAGCTCCATGTCGCCTACCATTGTCCGGAAAAACGGCCAGAACTGGCTGGTGACCGGCAGCCCAGGCGGCTCAAGAATCATTACCACAACCTTGCAGGTGATCCTCAATGTGATTGATCATGGGATGAACATACAGACCGCCGTCAGCGTGCCCCGCATTCATCACCAGTGGCTGCCGGACGAAATCCGTATTGAGCAGGGCATCAGCCCTGACACCGTCCGCATTCTGGAAGAACGGGGCCACACGGTGGTCGGCGGATCTGCCATGGGCGCCATCCAGAGCATCCTCAGGGAGGAGGACGGGACCCTCCACGGCGGGGCAGATCCAAGGAGAAGCACCTCCTCCGCCATGGGTTACTGAAACACGATTGAGACCGGCAATTGACCAGGGTCACAACCCTGAAAGGAGGCAGCATGTATCTTTCTGTACAACTGAGCTGGTATCCGCTCAACGAAGAGTACAAAGAGCCCATTCGTAACCTGATTGCCAGGCTTGAGCAGACCGGTCTGGAGATTTACCCGGGCCGAATGAGCACGGAGATTTTCGGCGACTACGACGAGGTGATGTCCGTACTCTCGGATACCATGAAGTGGTCCTTTGAAACCTACGGCAAATCGGTCTTTGTGGCGAAGATCATGGAGGGCGATCGGAGACCCAGATGACAACACCCGAAGGTCCGGGCAATTCCAGGCGAAGCCCGGACGATAACCGGCAACCGGTAGTGCCGAACCAGTATTCGTTCCTGTGGCTCAGTGCCGCCATTTTCCTGATGGTGCTGTGGCTGCAGGATGGCAACCAGCCCCGGCTCCACGAGCTGGCCTACTCCGAGTTCAAGACAGCGGTTACCAACGGCCAGGTGGCCGAGGTGACCCTAAGGCAGGAAACCATTACCGGCCTGTTCACCGACAGTGGCGCCGCCACCTTCAGCGCCGACAGACCGCCCACTGCCAGCAGCCCCGGGTTTCGAACCATTCGTCCTCCCATGGAAGATCCGGCCCTGCTCGGCCTTCTGGAAGACCACCAGATCACCATTCGGGCGGCGCCGTCCGGCCTGCCCTGGTGGCAGGAAATGATCCGCAGTTTCCTGCCCTGGCTCCTGTTCCTGGCCCTGACGTTCTGGTTCTGGGGCGCGGCACAGAAACGCATGACCCAGGGCGGCGGCCCGTTCAACTTCGGACGCTCCAAAGCGCGACGGGCCCGCCGGGAAACCTCCACCACCACCCTGAATGACGTGGCCGGCATCGAGTCGGCGAAACGGGAAATCGGTGAGATTATCGACTTCCTGAAAGCCCCGGAGAAATACCGCGCCCTCGGCGCTGTCATGCCCAAAGGCGTGCTGCTGGTCGGCCCGCCCGGCACTGGTAAAACCCTGTTGGCCCGGGCCATCGCCGGCGAGGCCGAGGTGCCCTTCTACAGCATCAGCGCCTCGGAATTCATCGAAATGTTTGTGGGCGTGGGTGCGGCCCGGGTACGGGACATGTTCGAGGAAGCCCGCAAAGACGCGCCGGCTCTGATTTTCATTGACGAACTGGATGCCGTTGGCCGCTCCCGGGGTGCCGGCCTGGGTGGCGGGCACGATGAGCGGGAACAGACCCTGAACCAGATCCTGACGGAAATGGACGGTTTTGAAGCCCATGAGAACGTTCTCGTGCTGGCGGCCACCAACCGTCCCGATGTGCTGGACAGCGCCCTACTTCGCCCCGGCCGGTTCGACCGCAAGATCACCCTCGACCGCCCCCACAAAAACGCCCGGTCTGCCATTCTCCAGGTACATGTACGCAAAGTACCACTGGCCACTGACGTGGACCTGGAACAGATCGCCGCACGCACCATTGGCTTCTCCGGGGCCGACCTGAAAAACCTGGTGAACGAAGCTGCGCTCACCGCCGCCCGGGAAAGCCTCAAGGAGGTGAACAACCACTGCTTCGAGCTGGCCCGGGACCGGATCATCCTTGGTGAGGAACGGGACATGCAGCTTTCGCCGAAAGAGCGCGAGTCAGTGGCCTACCACGAATGTGGCCATGCCATCATGGCCTACTACATGCCTAATGCCGATCCCCTCACCCGGGTGACCATCATCCCTCACGGCATGGCCATGGGCGTCACCGAGCAGACGCCCCGGGAAGACCACTACACCTACACCGAGAGCTACCTTCGGGACCGCATCAAGGTCATGCTTGGCGGTCGCTGCGCGGAGAAGCTGATCTACGGAGAGGTCAGCACCGGCGCCCAGAACGACCTGAAAGAAGCCACCGCCCTGGTGCGGAAGATGATCGGACAGTGGGGCATGAGCGAGAAAATCGGCCCCCTCGGCCTCAACATTGGCGAGGAGCACGTGTTCCTGGGCCGGGAAATGGGCCTGCCCCGGGAGTTCAGCGAAAAGATGGCCGAGCTGGTGGATACCGAAATCCAGTCGCAGCTCCTGGCCCAGGAGAAAGCAACCCTGGACTTCCTGAAGGAGCACCGCCGCCAGCTCGAAGCCCTGGCCCGTGCGGTACTGGAGCACGAGACCCTGTCGGCCGAGCAGATCGGCGACATTCTGCAAAAAGAGGACGCGCGGAAGATTGCCTGAACAGCCGGATCAGACCTGGCCCACCAGGTCATGACTGAACAGGGCAAGGCAGAAACCCACCACGGCGCCCAGGGGCGGCCCCCAGTGCTTGTCCAGCCGCGACTGCGGCGCAATGTCCTGGAAAATCAGGTACAGGATGCCCCCTGAAGCGAACAGCATGATCGCGCCCAGGGCAAAGGGGCGGCCGGTCAGGAAGAAATAGCCCAGCAAACCGGCGAGAGGCCCCGTAATCACCAGGCAGCTCATGAAGATCAATGTCTTTCGAGAAGTGTAGCCGGGCAGGCAGACAATTTCCCGATAGGCGTTAAAGCCTTCCGGAAAGTTCTGCAGTGCAATCAACAACGCCATCAACGCAGCGGTTTCCGGGCTCACGACCGCGAGGCCACCCAACGCAGTGGCCTCTGGAATGAAATCGAGCATGACGCCCATCAGCTGCGGCGATTCCCGGCGCTTCAGGCCCAACGCCCGCTCAATCAAAAAGAAAACGAACCCGCCCAGAATGATGGTAGGAATGGCCCAGAGCGAGTCGCCCATACTGGCCTGCCCCTCGGGAATCAAAACCACCGCCACAGCGCCCAGCAGAATGCCGCCGCCGAGGGCAATCAGGAAGTGGCGGAACTCCTCATCCAGCCAGTTGGGGCGGATCCGCTCGAAACTGGCCAGCAACCCGCCCAGGGGAATACAGGCACCGGCCAGTACGGTAAGGCCAACGATGTGTAAGACATGCTCCAGCATGGCAGGTTCGTGCTCCGGAAACGTGGCGTTTACTGAGGCAAGAGCCTAGCAGGTTCTGGCGAGCCTGGTGTCCCAGGGACACTAGCGCCACTCGAGCGTCTTCGGTTCCGTTGCGTGTTCGCAAAACAGGTGCCCCACATCGGGAATCGCGAAGCAACGATCGCCGCGCTGGGGTTGGCGGCTGTTGAATTCGGTGTGGCTGATGCCCACCTCCCAGATCTCCTCGCTCTCCCAGCCATCGGGCTTGAGTTCAATGCGCACCTCGGCACCAATCAGATTGATGGCCTCAATCCGGAACGGCAGATGGGCGCTGTCGCTGGCGTGCTGGGCCAGGCGTACCTCGTGGGGTCGGAGGTAGAGTTGGCCATCGTCGTTCTCACAACTCCGGGGCAGGCGGATCCAGGCCTCACCCTGACGCATCACGCCATCCTGTATGCGGCCCGAAAGCACGTTCACCTGGCCCAGAAACTCAAACACAAACCGGCTGTCTGGCCGACCGTAGAGCTCCAGGGGCGTATCCACCTGTTCAATCCTGCCGTTGCTCATTACCACGACCTGGTCGGAGAGCTCCAGAGCCTCTTCCTGGTCGTGGGTTACAAACACGCTGGTGAAGTGAAGCTCATCGTGCAGGCTGCGCAGCCAGCGGCGCAGGTCCTTTCGTACCTTGGCGTCCAGCGCGCCGAACGGCTCATCCAGCAGCAGTATCTCGGGCTTCATGGCCATGGCCCGAGCCAACGCGATTCGCTGTTTCTGGCCGCCAGACAGCTGCGCCGGATACCGGTTGGCCAGGTGCTCCAGCTGCACCATCTCCAGCAGTTCCTGTACCCGCTTGCGGATCTCGGGTTTGGACGGGCGTTCGCTGCGAGGCAACACATCCAGGCCGAAGGCCACGTTCTGGGCCACGGTCATGTGGCGGAACAGAGCGTAATGCTGGAACACAAACCCGACGCGACGGTCACGCACGTGCAGGTTGGTCACGTCTTTGCCACTGAAACGGATGCTGCCCTGCTCCGGGGTCTCCAGGCCGGCAATGATACGCAGCAGCGTGGTCTTGCCGGAACCGGACGGCCCCAGCAGCGCCGTCAGCTGACCATCCGGGATGGTCAGATTGATATCATGCAGGGCCTGGAACTTGTCGAAAAACTTGTTGATACCCTGTATCTCGATACTCATGGAGAACCCTTAATTACGACTCTGACGCCACTCAATGATGGCCTTCACGACAAGAGTAAGCAGCGCAATGCCCGCCAGCAGGGACGACGCGGCAAAGGCCCCGACAATGTTGTAATCCTGGTACAGCAGCTCCACCTGCAGCGGCAGGGTATTGGTTTCGCCCCGGATATTACCGGACACCACCGATACCGCGCCAAACTCCCCCACCGCCCGGGCATTGGTGAGAATCACGCCGTACAACAGCGCCCAGCGAATGTTGGGCAGTGTGACCCGGCGGAACAGCTGCCAGCCAGAAGCGCCAAGCACCACGCCGGCCTCTTCCTCTTCCCGACCGTGCTGCTGCATCAGCGGAATCAGTTCCCGGGCCACGAACGGACAGGTGACAAACACCGTCACCATCACAATGCCCGGCCAGGAGAACATCAGCTGGATATCGTGCTCACCCAGCCACTGCCCGATCCAGCCATTGCTGCCATACAGCAACAGGTAAAGCAGACCGGCCACTACCGGCGATACCGCAAACGGGATATCAATCAGCGTTGCCAGCAGCTTTCGCCCTGGAAAGGTAAAGCGAGTAACCAGCCAGGCCAGGAAAACGCCGAACACCAGGTTCAGCGGCACCGTCAAAAGAGCGACCAGGAGGGTCAGGCCGATGGCGTGCAGGGTGTACTCGTTCAGGATGTTGCTGATGTAACCGCCCCACCCGTCTGCAAAGGCCTGCACGAAAATCAGCACCAGTGGCATGAACAGAAGCAGCACTGTCATGCCAACTGCCAGGCCAATCAGGGTGCGGCGCACCAGCGGTGTATCGCCCACACGGCGATGTTTGCGGGTTGCCATATCAGCCTCCGTGCAGGCGCTTGAGATAGCGCCCCTGCCAGACATTGATCGCCAGCAGCAACAGCAGCGACACCGTCATCACCACCGCCGCAATGGCACTGGCCGCCGGGAAATCGTATTCCTCCAGGCGCACAAAAATCATCAGGCTGATCACTTCACTGATGTACGGAGAATTGCCGGCAATAAAGATTACCGCGCCGTACTCGCCCAAGCTGCGGGCAAACGACAGGGCGCCACCCGTCACCACCGCGGGCCAGAGCATGGGAAACAGGATTTTCCGGAACACCGTCAGATCCGAGGCACCGAGGCTCATGGCCGCCTCTTCGTCTTCCGGCGCCAGTTCCTCAAGCACGGGCTGAACGGTGCGCACGACGAACGGAACACTGGTGAAAGCCATGGCCACAACAATCCCCAGGGGCGTGAACGCCACCTCTATACCCAGTTCCGCCAGGTACTGACCGTACCAGCCGCTCTCCGCGAACAGGGTGGCCAGGGTGATACCTGCCACTGCCGTTGGCAATGCAAAAGGCAGGTCCATAATGGCGTCAAGCAGGCGCTTGCCGGGAAACTCGTACCGCACGAGCACCCAGGCCAGAAGCAGACCAAACACGCAGTTGAACAGCGATGCCGCCAGCGCCGCCAGTGCCGTAACCTTGTAGGAGGCGACAACCCGGGGATCGGTGATTACAAACCAGAACTGCTCCCAGCCCATGCCTGCGGCCCGGATGAACAGACCGCTGATGGGTAGCAGCAGAACCAGACTGATAAAGAAAAGCGAAATGCCGAGGCTCAATCCGAACCCCGGCAGCACGCGCTTGGTGGCAGAAGCGCTCAGCCTTTTGGCCGGGCGCTCTGCGGTTTCAGTGGTAGCCATGGATCAGTTGAGCATCCCTTAGCGGCGACGTTGCAACTGGTCCAGTTTTCCACCGCTGGCAAAGTGGGTTTCCATCGCGTTCTCCCAACTGCCGGCAATGTCCTGGATCGGCATCAGCTTCAGCTCGGGGAACTTCTCGGCCACTTCCTTCTTCACCGTCTCGTTATGTACCCGGTAATTGAAGCTGGCCAGAAGGCGCTGCGCCTCTTCCGAGTACAGGTGCTTGAGGTAGGCCTGAGCAACGTCTTCAGTGCCCTTCTTTTCGATGTTCTTGTCAATCCAGGTAACCGGGAACTCGGCCAGGAAGCTTACCTTCGGTACCACCACCTGAAAGTTCTTGTCCGGATTCAGTTCCGGAATGTTGTTCACTTCAGACTCGAAGGTCAGCAGCACGTCACCCAGACCACGCTCAACAAAGGTGGTGGTGGCGCCACGACCGCCGGAGTCGAACACCTTTACCTGGCCGAGCAGATCGCTCAGGAAGGCATCAATTTTCTCCTGATCGTCGCCAAACCGGTCCTGGGCATAGCCCAGAGCGGCCAGATAGGTGTAACGGCCGTTACCAGACGTCTTCGGGTTCGGCATGATGAGCTCAACGTCTTCGCGCACCAGGTCGTCCCAGTTCTGGATGTTCTTGGGGTTACCCTCGCGCACCAGGAACGCCATGGTGGAGTAGTAGGGTGAGCTGTTGTTGGGCAGGCGAGATGCCCAGTCTTCGGGAATCAGGTTGCCACGCTCGGCCAGGATGTTGACATCTGTCACCTGATTGTAAGTTACCACGTCGGCATCAAGACCCTGCAGAATGGCGCGCGCCTGTTTGGAAGAGCCAGCGTGGGACTGCTGGATGTTAACCGACTCGCCAGTCTTCTCTTTCCAGTAGTCCTGGAACAGAACGTTGTACTCCGCAAACAGTTCACGGGCGATGTCGTAGGAAGAATTAAGAAGCTCACGCTCCTGGGCAGTTGCTTGGCCCGAGAGCGAGAAAGCCAACGCCAGCGCACTGAACCACAGCCCTTTGCGCGCCTTTGAACCGGAAAAACTTGAATTTGGCATACTGGGCATAGCTCCCTGTTGACAAAGAATCTTGATATGCACTGAGAGAATAAGAGTCGTGCTTGGTTAGAACGCAAAGATAAGGTAGGAGTGTAGGAAGAACAATGCCCGCACTAGATAATTTACGACTGCCTTAAAAACGTTTGGTTATAACTCCGAAGAACCATGGTGATGGCGGATCCGTCAATGAACGGCATTCCGAGGAGTAGCCTCGCTCACCTGACCTTTCCCCGAACGCACCAGAAAAGTGCACAAAGGAACAAAATGACAAGCCCGGCACAGGAGTAATTTGCGCTTGCCAGCTACACTGATAAAACAAAGGCGAGGGAAAGCGGGCATTTTCAGGTATCAAGGGATCGTTCCATTAACAAAGGACGGGACATCAGCTATCAGAACCCTGAACACGCTCAAAGTTCGACTAGTACTGTCTTTCGGCCTCCTGATCCTGGCTGCCACGACCGTTGGCACCTGGCTGACCAGCGATCTGGCGGTGAACGCTTTGCGCAAATCCACGGGGCAGAACCTGCAGGAAGTCTCGGTTCAGCTCCGGGATAAAATCGATCTGGATCTTCATGAGCGTTACAGCGATCTTGCCGTAGCCGCGGCGCTCTCCAGCCAGCAACTCCTGAAACAGCAAACCGGTGATATCACCGTTCTTCTCAATGCACTGGCGGCAAACTTCTCGAGTTACGCCTGGATAGGCCTGACCTCTGCCGACGGCACAGTTCTGGCCAGTACCGGCAACCTCCTTAAAGGCATGGATGTCAGTCATCGCCCCTGGTTCCAGGAAGTCCGTGACGGCCCTTATCTGGGTGACGTGCATGAGGCACTGTTGCTCGAGGAAAAACTCAACAACGATACCGGCGCGCCCCTGCGCTTTGTGGATGTGGCCGTGCCGCTGCAGGATGCCGACGGGAACTTCAACGGCGTACTGGGCGCCCATCTGTACCTGGACTGGGTGGCCAGTATCGGGCAATCCCTGCTGTCTCCCCTGCAGGACCGTCTGCAGGCAGAGCTGATACTGGCCGACAAGAACGGTGTGGTGATGATCGGCCCCGAGGGAAGCGTCGGGCAAAAACTGAATGAGCAACTCCTGCAGGCAGCCAACTCCGACATTCCAGGATACGTCACCCTGCCCATGGCCATGACCGGCGAAGACAGCACCGAGCCCTACCTCGTGGGGTACAGCCGTCTGCGCGATCGTGAGGAGTACGCCACCCTCAACTGGCTTGTACTCGTACGAAAGCCAGCCATCGAAGCCTTCCAGCCCGCCCGGGCACTGCGCAACACGCTGATTTATGGCGGCGCACTGTTGGCCCTGATGCTGATTACCTTTGCCGTTTTCACCGCCCGGCGCACCACACGCCCGCTGTTGCAGATGGCACGCGAGGCTGACCGCATCGACTTCAACAACCCCTCCTCGCTGATACAGCTGCGAGACGACTACGAGGAGGTGCGGGTACTCTCATCCGTGTTGCGGGACCTGCTTCATAGGCTGGCCCGGAAAACCCAACAGATGAACGATTTGAATGCCAGCCTGGAACACCGGGTATCCGAGCGCACCCGGGCACTTGAGGACGCCAATCGGCTCCTGGAGGAAACTGTGCGCACCGACGCACTGACCGGCCTGAACAACCGCCGCTACTTCTTCGAACTGGGACGGACGGCCCTCAAAAAAGCCATACGCGCCGGCAAACCCGTTTCCGCCATCATGTTCGACGCCGACATGTTCAAGAAAATCAACGACACCTATGGCCACGCCGTGGGCGACAAGGCGCTGATTCACCTCAGCGTTATGGCCCAGGAGGCCCTGCGCGACACCGACATACTGGCCCGCCTCGGCGGCGAGGAGTTCGCGGTATTGCTGGAGAGCACTGAAGAGAGTATCGCCGGCGAGGTGGCCGAGCGCCTGAGAAGCACCATCAACGGCAAGCCCCTGCCCCTGGAAAGAGGAGAGCTGACGATAAGTGTCAGCGCTGGCGTTGCGTGCCTGTATCCAGAGGGCGGCGATGACCTGGACAGCCTGCTGGCGCAAGCGGATAAAGCGCTGTATGCGGCAAAATCGGGCGGACGGAACCAAGTGGCACTCTATTCCCGGCTGGACGATCATTCGGCCTCACCGGGTTTGGCGTGACTGGCCTACTCTGGCAGCCAGTTCAGTGTCGCTGACTGCGAAAACAAATTTGCCACACAGGCAAGAGCCGACATGCTTGGTCGTAGGGTTCCCTTCTATCAAGCCCGCTATTAAGCCCGATTTTCGAGGGCCCAAGGTTCTATGGTTCAGACTTGAGCACTTCCGCCCGATCCCTCTTGTATTCCTCATAGGACTTAGTGGAACGTTCGATGCATTCTTCATACTGAGCGGGCGGCACACCGACACATTCTTGTCGGGCGTTCCGCTGCATATTGTCATACACAGCTTTGCCGCTACAGCCAGCCAACGAAACACTCACCAACAGTGAATACAAAATCTTGCTCACGGCTCATCATCCATGTGGTGCGTAACGCGAAGCTTTGCGGTAATTCTGGAACCGCGAAGCGGTGGAAAAATTGTCCGGCAACAGCGGCTGGTTATGCATCATTCGTAATGGCTCCAGAGCCTGAGGACTTTCACCACTTGCTCGTCCTCGAGCACTTGGTAGACAAGACGATGCTGAATATTGATGCGGCGTGAATAGCCCCCCGCAAGATCACCAATGAGCTTCTCAAACGGAGGCGGCTTGCGGTATGGATCTTCAGCTATCAGCGCTAACAGTTCCTGGGCTTTTGGTTTGAGGCCGCTGGAGGCCAACTTCTTTGCATCTTTCTGGGCTTGCTTGGTGTAAACCAACTTCCATGTCACCAGTCCAGCTCCTCATCGCATTCATCCACAGGGGTATCCATCCCCTCACGAATAGACTCCCGCATACCTGGTACGGAGAGCAGGTAAAGTGTTTCCTGAATTGCAGACCAGTCTTCCTCGGAAACCAGGACGGCTTTGTTCCGCTTACCCATGATGACGATTGGTTGGTGGGACTCGGCGGTCTCGTCGATCAACCGATATAGGTTGCTGCGCGCCTCAGTTGCTGTGATTCCGGTCATGACGCACCTCTTGCGTGTTTAACTTTTAATCAAGTGTACGCCTATAAGTACGTACGTCAAGACGAACGTAATGCATAACGCTGAAAGTAACCGGCGCCGGAGCGCAGCGGAGGATACCAAAAGCGACTTGCTTTTGGCGTCCGGTTGACTGCCTTGTTATGAGCCTGGCCTGCCACCGCGGGCCTCGACCTTACTGACTATAAACTCGATGAAACCGGCTTTACGCTCTGCCTGAATTTTTGTGTTTTTGTTCCAAACCAGCATAAGAAACCCGAATATAAAAATGATCTTCGAATTATCTCCTACACCAAGTTTTTCAAAAACTTCCCCAAGCTGACCTTCGCTCATAGCGCCGACAGAGCCTCTATTCTTGTGGTACCACTTAGTCAACTTGGTGAGATGAAAATAATCTGCCTCAGGTATTTCAAAAGCTAGTGCGCCCGACTCATTAAAGATCCGCAGGAATTCGTCAACACTGTGAGAAACTTCGTCGAATTCAACTCGCTTCATTGCCCTGCACACCGCTCATAACGCCCGGCTCACGCGCCGTGATCTTGCACCACTTTGGTGGACACTTTAGGCACTGAGCTTTTCATACTCTTCCGGGGATTGGTAGCCCAGGCTCGAGTGCAGCCGCTCGCTGTTATAGAACATCATGTAGTGAATAATTTCCGAGACCGCTTGCACTTTCGTGTCGAATAATCGCTTGTGCACCAACTCAGCTTTCAGGGTGTGGAAGTAGGACTCCATGACCGCGTTGTCCAATGGATTGCCTTTGCGGCTCATGCTGCGAACCATCCCGGCCTTCTCCAGCAGTTCCCGGTATTCGTGCGCGGCGTATTCGATTCCTTGATCAGAATGGAACAGGCAACCCTGTTCTGGCATTTCGTTCAGCAACGCCATGCGCAACGCACTCTTGGTCAATTCACTGTTGCGGCGACTGCTGAACGACCAGCCCACCACTTTGCGACTGAACAGATCAATGATGGCTGCGTGGTACAGCCAGCCAGTGCGGGTTTTCAGATAAGTGAAATCCCCAGCCCACTGCTGACCGCAGCCGCTCGGTGCTTCACTGCCTTTGAGTTGATTGCCGGCGGAGCTGTAAAACGCGTGCTGCCCGGGCCGCCAAACATACAGTCCAGTTGTAGAGGCTTTAATCTCTAAAGTCCTCATCAACCGATTCACCCGTCGACGACTGCAAGGGAGGCCCTGCTGACGCAACGCCTGATGCACTCTTGGTGCGCCATAGGCCCGGCGATAGCCCTGGTGCAATTCGATAATGGCGCCCTTGAGGACCTCATCCTGCTGTCGATGAAGGCTGATAGGGCGAGTGAGCCAGGCATAAAAGCCGCTGCGAGACACACCGAAAAACAGGCAGAGGCGCTTGATACTGAACTGATCCCGGTTCTTCTCGATAAACTCAAAAATCAGCGACGGTTTTTCTCGAAGAACCGACGCGCCTTTTTTAGGAGGTCTATTTCCTCCTGGCGGGCATTCAGCTGTTTTTCCAGATCCTTGATGCGCTTCTTCGCCTTTGCCAGCTCGTCTTCCGCGGCGGCTTCAGAATCCGGTGGAGGGTTCACCCGTTTCGGAGAGGGCTTCTGCTTTTTCATGTGTTTGTTTTCAACCAGCGTCCCGTTGCGATGCTCCATACACCAGCGGTACAGCATGACTGGATGTATCCCTAGCCCCTCCGCAATATCCTTGGTTTTAACGTTAGGGTGATTAGCCAGTTTAACGGCCCGCAGCTTGAACGCCAGGGTGTAACGATCGTAGTTTCTCTTGTGGGTCTGCCCCATGGTGGGCCCCCTCTAGTGTTCGGTAAAAGACCGTCCACTAAAGAGGTGCAAGATCAGCCGGTGCGGAGCGCAGCGTAGTACCGGTCAGATTCACCCACTTGTTAACGGCATGGAGATGCTTCAGTGAAGGTTGTTTCACCTGCACACCAAGACCGATTTATGTAAAAGCCATTTTCTCTTAGGAGGTTCTCTATATTTTTCTTACCCAAGATCCCATAATATGAATACCCCCGCTTTCCTTCATACAAGTACCCATACAAAAGCCTTTCTCCTAACTCATATCGTTTAAAGTAGGAGCTTCTGTGCTGGTTTACAAAAACAGCCATCCCCCCTGCTTTTAGCAGCCGCCTTATAGACCCCACGACTTGTGTTAGGGTAGCCGGACAGGGTATCGCTGAAAGCACATTGGTACAGGTGACCACATCATATTTTTCGAAATGGTTGTCTATTTCCTCTGACGAAATAGTTTGACAGTTACTATAATTAGAACGGACAAATGCGCGAACAGTTGTTTTTCCCCCTCTTACCACCTGCTCACGATTTAATTGAACAAAAGAATCAACAAAAGTAACAGTTGAAGCAACCTCCACAAGGGTGTCGGAGTATCTGAGTTTACCACAACCAAAATCTAGCAATTTTGGCCGGCCTTCCAACGACGCTAAATAAAAATCAACTGCGGCCGACTTTTGGCTCGCAGGTTTTGCGGCATTCTCTGACCGAATTTCAACCCCATCAACAAGATAACGCACAATTATTAGCCTAGCCTCTCATATATAATCTTATAGCTTGCTCTGAAATCTGATCCGCCTGGTCCTTAGACTTCTGGGTAACCACAAAAAACCAATGGAGAGAAGCAACGCTTAAGACCATAAATAGATAAACGAGAAGACCCTTGCTCGGCAGCTCGAATTTTGAGATCCCTAGCACCAGTACGGTCACAGTTACAACCAAAAGATGTTCAAACAATACCCAAAATTGCAATGCATATCTCCAAAAGATATGCACATAGTGCTGATCTATATTTTTCACCTCTGGATAATACAATTCAGCCATAATTTGTTTTACGCGGCTTCGCGTAAGATGATCATCAACTTCGGCACGCTCTAACATTGGCTTTACGATGAAGTATTTATCCCAGATAAACCTAACAAGGAAAAACTTGGATAATTTATTATGGACTTCAAACAATGTGCTAAGAAGCCAAGCTAATCCGGCACCAGCAAGTGGAATCGCCCCAAAAGAAAGGCACCACTCGATCAGCTCTTCATAATCCTTTACCGGTGGTATAAGCGCATCATCCACTTCAATTTTAGGAATCACGCCAAAAAACCTCAGAGCCACGAGAAAGATCAACGTTGTCAGGAACGTCAGCTTCCCTAGCTTTGAAAGCATCTGGTTGTAATTCTCTGGTGAAGGCATACCTTTTTTCTCTTCAACGTTTGCTTCTGAACTACTTGCGCGTTAACGCTTGCATAAGCGGCGCCCGACTAGGGCGTCCGGTGGAGGCCCGTCGGGCCGGAACAGACTTAATGCACTTGTTACAAGCTTACTCAAAAACCGGCCTCATAAAACTGCGTTCACAGCTTAGTACACAACGAGTTTCTTCAGCGTATTTGAAGGCGGCTTGGCAATCCGAGTCTTTGAACGAGGCCTCACGGTACTTTTCATAGGCTGCCAGAGATTCGAACGTGAATAGTGCGATGGCGATATTGTTGGCACCCTCGGAAGGCAAGAAATACCCATGGTGCTGACCGCCGAACCTCTGAACCAAAGGTATCCACATCTTAGAATAGCGCTCGAACTCGGCGGCTTTGTAGGGGTCTATAACGTACTTTAGGTAACAGGTAACCACTTGAACTCCCTTTCAGTTGGCCTTGTAACGCCAGTGGTAATGGGCGCCAACGGAGCGCAGCGTAGTTGGCGTCCCGTTGACCACCTTGATACTGATTGAGCCTTCTCCCCAGCCTAGCGGCGGACCGCTAAGCTGGAAGGCGACCAAGCACAACAAAGGGAGAAGACTCATGAATTTCTACAATAGCACTCACCGTCACTTCTGTGGAATCGACCTCCACGCCCGCAGTCTTTATGTGTGCGTCATTCACCACTCCGGCGAAGTACTACTGCATAAGGAAATCAAAGCCCAGCCTCAGGCGTTGCTGGACTTGCTTGCCCCATTCCGCGATGACTTGGTCATTGGCGTCGAGTGCATGCATTGCTGGTACTGGCTCTCGGATCTGTGCGAGGAACACGGCATCCACTTTATTCTGGGGCACGCCCTGTACATGAAGGCCATTCACGGGGGTAAAACCAAGAACGACCGCATCGATTCGTTCAAGATCGCCATGCTCATGAAGGGCGGTAATTTCCCGTTGGCCTACGTGTACCCCAAAGAGATGCGGGCGACCCGTGACCTGCTGCGCCGACGCTCCCGCATCGTTCATCACGGGGCGATGCTCAAGGCCCATGTGGTGAACACCACCAGTCAGTACAACCTGCCACCGACTAAACTGAACCTGAAGAACCGGGGCCATCGGAAGCAGGCTCACGCCGCCTTTGCCGACAAGGATGTGCAGCGCAACATCGATCTCGATCTGGCTCTGATCGATTGTTATCACCAGCAGCTGAGCCAGCTGGAATGGCATCTGGAGCAGCAGGCCAAACAGCACGATCCTACATCCCTCAGTGTGCTTCGCAGCATTCCCGGCATCGGTCGCATCCTGGCACTGACCATCCTTTACGAGATCGGCGACATTCATCGATTTGAGACGGTTCAGAAGTTCGCGTCTTACGCGCGACTGATCAAGTGCAAAGCCGAATCGGCAGGAAAGGTCTATGGCACTCAGGGCAACAAGATCGGCAACGCGCATCTGAAGTGGGCCTTCTCGGAAGCGGCCGTGCTGTATCTGCGCGGCAATGAAAAGGCCCAGCGCTATCTACAGAAACTCCAGAAGCGCATGAACAAGGCCAAAGCCCTGTCGGCGCTGGCCCACAAGCTGGGTCGGGCCGCCTACTTCATGCTCAAGCATCAGAGGGTCTTCGATGAACAACGGTTCCTGAAGGGTTAGTCACGCCACGGGGTGAGAATGATGTCTAACTGGATCAGGCAGGAAGATGACCGAAAACCGGGCGTCCGCAGACTGGCACTCGATGCCCAGCCGGTTTTCTATCACCGACGTTGAAGCCAGAGCACCTTGATTAGCCACCCCGTGGGCGTGCCTTTTAATACCATGAGCCAGCGTACTTGCACCGGTGCTGAGCCTGAACCTAACTGGAGCCTTGCAGCCCGTCCCTTGAATAGTGCCAGCGACCGGTTAACCGATGAATGTCTGGTGCCCCTGATCCACCGATGGAACGACTGATCAGGCAGTGGCCGAAAGCCACGTAAGTGAGCCCCTATATGTGTTTGCTGTAAGTACCTGACAGCCTAGCGAGACTCGCGAAGATAGGTGCTCTGGTTCATGGATTTAAATTGGCCGCTGGCGCGGCCAAAAAAATGACTATTGCCTATTGATCGGAAGAAGGCTCATATGTGTTAAGTATGTTCATTCCATCCCCCACTGCTCAAGATCTGAAACAGGGTTTGGCAATCTCCCCTCTAGCCACTTTGCGCAGGTACCGGGCCTGAATTCAGGATCATGACTCTCGATAACCCAAGACAAAAACTCATCTGGGCCACCATTCATGTATGGAGGTGGCGATACCGGCTGAAAGGACGTTGGCAACCTTTCATTTACTGAGAGGTAGTTGAGTACATGCCCTAGCTCTTGCACCGTTTGCCAAGCCAACGGGTGTTCAATATTGATAGTGAACTTTACCCACCACCTGCCTTCATCGTCTGCACCGTGGCCGATTGACCCTTCAATTGCAGGGATCTGTTTGAGGTAATCGGTAAGCTTCGTAAATGCTCGATCGTCCATTAGATACACTTAACGCCGTGGTAATGGGCGCCAACGGAGCAACGCTTAGTTGGCGTCCCGTTGACCACCTAGTTACGAGCGCAGATCGCGCAGATCAAAGTCATGTAGACGAAGTGCGACCTTACTCTCTAACAGTTCCTCTTCGAGAGCTTCTGCCTGGAGCGCCAGTTGCTCAAGCTCCTCGAATTCAATGATTTCATGCTCTTTCTTGTCCGATGCAATTGCTTCGGTGAGATTATGCTCTCCGTCAAAAAGGCAAAGTACAAGTGGATTGTGAGCTACAGCATTTCGCTTCTCTGCTAGCTTTTTAGCCTTTTCCAAATTCCTCGTAAATGCTTCAACTTTGTCAGCCGGCGCATCTTGCTCTTGCGCGAGGTCGACAATTAAATCCACTCTTTGTCCAAACCTCATATTCATAACATGACGGTACACAGGGGCTTTGAGCCATTCTTTGAGGGTCTGTAGGGTCAAACTCTCCATAGCCGCAAAAGCAATCAGAAAGCGACCAACCAATGTTGCCCATTTGTGATCAAGATCTACGATCTTCGCCATGGCTTTCCCTCACTCGTAACGCTTTTGTTTAGCGGCGCCCCGACAGGGGCGTCCGGTGGAGGGCCGAAGGCCCGTAACGAACTACAACTACTGGTTATGTGAGTCAGAGACTCTCGTAGTGGCTGATAAACGCATCGAGAGCTGCCTGGCTTTCAATGGTTACTTGGTAGTTCGCTTTGTGCAGCCCACCGGAGAAAACTCTCTCCAACGCGGTAGAAACATCTTTTCCCGAAATTCGCTGAACTTCAGAAAGTCCAGCAATCTGAGGTGGCTCCCTGTCCACTCGCACGAATAACCCTGTTGTGGTCTTTGGGTCAAAAGCGAACTCTGTTTTTTTGCCCAATTTAAGCTTATAGGACCAAAACTTGTCCGTGTTGTCCTTTCGGTGGAGAGCAACCCGATCCGGGATTGAATCGAGATAGATAACGGCTTCCTTTCCCGTGATCTTCATCGCTACCTCAATAGATTTCACGTGCGGTAAACACATAACGCCCATGTTAAGCGGCCGGTTTGGAGTGCAACGGAAAACCGGTCCGGTGGAGGCCGTCAGGCCGGAACGTACTTGAACTACTGGTTAGCTGTGCGACTGTGCACGTAGGATCCCCCTTAGACCAACCCCAAGAACGACTAGTCCCGATAAACAGCTCAGCACGCCAACCGCAAGCCAGATGTTTTTCATTTTCTGGTAGTGCATAGCGAGCCGCATTGCCTTTTGATTCTCGACCTTAAGCAAGTTTGCCCTATTTCCCCACTCGGTGGCCCCCGGATCTAAAGCTCTCATTTTTTCTTTCGTTTCTTGCTCATCACAGTCCTCACCTTGTTCGACGCAGGATCTACGCAATGCAATCTGTTCGTTCACCCGGCGAGCAAATTCTGAGTACACATAAGAGAATTCCTCAGTATCCGCCATGAATTCTATCTTTTTCACTTCCGCTGCATCGTAGGCAGACCATGGCTGGTTAAAGCCATAGGCCAACAGAGCAATTCCGGCTGCAACCAATAGTTCATTCAGATATTTCATAGGATCATGATCTACAGCTAACGCCCTGCTCACGTGCCGGTTTGGAGCCGCGAAGCGGCGGAAAATCGGTCGCGGTGCAGCCGATTGTTACAGTCTTCCAAACCAGTACTGCGAACTTCGCCGGCTATGTGCAATAGCCAGAACCTGAAAGCCATGAGTCTTCTATCGGTGATAGATAGCGGGAATCTGTGAAGGAATTAATCAGCGAAACTAGTCACACCCACACCTGGTGAACCCGCTCGATTAACTTGCCTTTTTAAGAAAACGCCAGCCAATCAAACCAGCACCTGCCAGCAAAAAGAAAACATTCACAGCGACAAACGGAACCGGATCGCTTTCCATGGTCCACATTTCCCGAACAGTGTAACTGTTAAGCAGGTTGTACACCCTTTGGCTGCCAATCATTTCACCGCTCATGAAGTTACCCGCACCGACCAATATCAGGCCAACCCCAAACATTGGATCGATAACTGTGCGCATACGCTCCATGTTCTGCTTCTTAACCAGACAGATCACAACCATGGCAACAAGAAGAATGATGTAGCCTAAGATGTTCACGGCATGCTCCTTTTACGGTTTAAGCAGTTCAGAAGGCCGCTTGGTAGGGCCTTGATTTGTGGGATTCTCAAGCCCACTCCCTCAGTTAAGTGCAAATTCCCCAGAAACAACGACTTGTAACGCCTGGGCTAAGCCGCCGGTACGGAGCGCAGCGTAGTACCGGTCGGCTTGAGCCCCTGGTTAAAGGTCTGAAGCGGGCTACTGGATTGTGGCGGTACCAACAATTTGCGCCCCATTCATGAGTCTTATTTTTGTACCTGATACAAACTGATCAGATAAGTCTCTCGGATAGCTAGCATTTAACCACCCTTCTTGCGTGCTACCCGGGTAAACCAAAGTCTCAAAATCGATTTGCCCCCAAAACTGGCGGTCACTTTGAGACAGATACATGTCGGGACGCCAATTCTCGCCAGGAACCACCGGATTAACACGACCGCCACTGTCCGTTTGGGTTAGCTCAACTAACACCTTCATAGGTTGGCGGGTCTTCTCAAAATCCTCTGATCTCATATGACCTTTAACGCCCTTGTTTAGCGGCGCCCATGTAGCGCAGCGAAATGGGCGTCCGGTGTAGGGCCGCCAGGCCCGGAACGTACTACAACTATTTGTTAAGTAATTGAATGCATGGGCTAAAATGCCACCGAGGCTATAGCTTACGCTCATACTTTAGAAGCCCACTTTTGCGGGCCAACCACCTAGGCAACACAACAATGTGCCGCCCGTTTCCGAGATCTTGAATTTCTGAAATCTGAGAGATGGGCAAGACATACGACTCACCGGCTAGGCTCGCCTGATAGAGGCTGCCATAGTCAAAATGCCCGCCAGTGACCGTATAGGAACGCGGCGCGGCCTTTCGGATCATTACTTCGATCGCACAAGTTTCGGTCATAAACACTTAACGCCAGCGCACAACGGCGCCCTTGAAATGGAGGCGCAGCCGCAATGTAAAGGGCGTCCGGCGGCCACCGGCCGCGTATTGATGCGCCTTGTTATAGCTTGGGCTTGAGGGCATGATCCACAGCCTCTTTTAACCAACATATACCGAAAGCTAACACACCACACACAGCGATTGCTTGGGCGTAGATCATCAACGCATCGGCAAAACCGTGAAACTGGATGAAGCCAGCGACTCCAGATTCTCCGATTACCTCTCCGGATTCGCTGTACTCCCTTACCGGACCGACAGTGACAAACAGAAAAAAGGTCCAGGGCAAGGCCAAACCGACAATAAGGCTTGTGAGGAGTTTCGATTTCAAGCTACCAACTTTCCCTTTGGTTTGTGGCTATAACGCCGGTGGTAATGGGCGGCTACGGAGCGCAGCGTAGTAGGCGTCCCGTTGACCACTTGGTTAAATTCAATCCGAGACTTTCGCTGCCGTCGCTATGTAACAATGGCCCTCGTACTCTCCAAGTGGCAGGCTCATCGAACTCTGATGTATACCACCCTCACCGTCCGTCTCTTCTGCAAAATGAATAATGAGCTCTTTCTCGGGCTTTAGGTTTATTTTGTAGCGTACGCCGTTCATCTCATACTCGGTCAAACCGTCTTCCGGGAAGTCGACAATCTCAGTGCCAACAACGGTTTTTTCGAAGTTCCGCTCAAAGCTTCGTTTAATTGAATCACGGGTGAACTCGTCGACTCCCTCCATGTAATACATGTCGAGCACGCTGGAAATTTCCCCTGATGAAACTGCCTCGCCAACCATTTGGGCAAAGTCACTATCACAGCCTGGTGGTGGCTCAGAGCAAGCAGACAAAACAACTGTAGAAGCCAAAAGAAAATGTTTCATATTCCTCCCTGAATTTAACGC